>JACQFD010000018.1 GCA_016200225.1 Planctomycetota bacterium | reverse complement strand
TCATGGAAGTGCTCGGCAATAGTAAGAATGTCGGCCGCGACGCGGCCGACAATCTTAATATTGCCTGCGCAACTCGCCGCGACCCAACCCAACGAGCGCCCAGCGGGGGGATATTATAAAAATTGGGTGTTTGTGTCATGTGGCCGGGATCGATGACCGCGAGGCGGTCGCGCGCGCCGCGACGGCCGAGCAGCCGCGCTTTTATTAGTGACCTGCTATCGTTAGTACTGGCGGGCGGCGGGTCCGTGGCGACAGACAGCGGCGGCGAAGGCGACGCCCCGTCGCGTCGAGCGTGTGGTTCTCGCTTTCGTGTGGGTCGCGACAGGGCGTGGCCGGAGCATCGCCGCTGCGCCGCGCCGCGGAGCCCGCCGCCCGCATTGACCTATTTGATATCACTCATATTAGATATATTAAATAATTGGACCCGTCCCCTTTTCCAAAATTTTTCTTTATTTCCAGTTCTTATCAATTTCCTCCGCCAATGCGGCCAAGGCTCGGACGAGGAGAGACCTTGCGGCGGTTTCCGATCGACCTAACAGTTCTGCGACTTGCTTTCCCGGCAGTCCCATGACTCTTGATAACAAAATGACTTCGCGATAATCGTCCGGCAAGCGCGCCAACATGCTTTCGATGCGCGCAAGTTCCTCGGCCGCGCCGACGTCCTGGCTCGGCGTCGCGATTTTTCGATAATTTAACAAAAGCGCCGCGGAGGCCTGTTCGGAATTCGACTGGTTTTTAAACAGATCCTTGTCCCGGCGAACGTCGCGTTTTTCGGCGGTGTAGTGTTCATAACGTTTCCAGATTTTGCGGAGCGCGGTCGAATACAACCATGTGCGGAACTCTCCTTCGCCTCGGAATTGATAACGATCCATGTGCGTGAGAATCTCGCGGCACACCGACTGCGCAAGATCCGAACTCGATTCTTTTAATAACAAAAGGCGTCCCGCGCGAAGCCGTATGTAGGCTTGCAATTGAGGCAGGTGTCGTTCGAGCAACGCGTCCACCGCGCCGGCGTCGCCGCGCGACGCCTTGTCGACGAGTCCATTGATTTCCTGATTCACGGGTATTGCGCAATTCTACGGGGTTCCGGACGATGTCACAGGTTCGCCCGCTGGCTCGGTGGACGGATTTTCGCCCTTGTTTTGTATCCGCGACGCCGCCGATACTCTCCAGATGCGGCGCATGCTCATTTTTCTGCTGATTGTGCTGGCGTTCACCGCGCCGGCGCTCGGTACGGCGCGCTGCAGTATTTGTTGTTTCGGCAGCTTCTTCAGCGCCGCGAAAACGCAAACGCGAAAGTCGTGTTGCAACCGCGGCGCCAGCCACGAAGACAGCAATCCCGGCAAGACAAAGATGCCGGCCGCCGATTGTGAGTGTTGCGCGATCGAACCGGCGACGCATGTCGGCAACGAATCGCCCGCGCTGCCGGATTCCCCGGGCGCCGGGTTGGATGCGTGGTTCGTTGAATTAACAATTCTGGCGTCGCGCAGGATCGCGCCGTCATTTGTAGAAATTAATTATTGCGAACGCGGGCGCGGACATGCGCCGCCGCGAATGTTAATGTTGCGTTGTTAGGACCAGGCCGCGGAAGGCGAGTCCTGTCCGCGGCTGCGTTGCGTGCGCCGGCCGTTCGTTCGGCGGCGATTTTGTTAACTTCCACAACGCGTTCGCCGCGCCCGCGGCGGAGGGCACATCCGTGCAACGTACACCATTTCATTTATTTTTCGGCGTTTCGCTATTTGTAATTTTCGGCTGCCGCTCGGTCCCGCCGGGCGAGGAGCGCGAACGCGTGGCGCTCGACAAGGCCGGCGCGGCCTATTCGCGTCCGTTCGAGCAGCGCGCGCTGCCGGACGTGCGTCCGGACTCGCCCTACGTGGATTTGTTAGAACGGGCGCTGCTGGCCGATCCCGACATCGAAATGCACTATTTCCAGTGGGCCGCCGCCGTCGAACGCGCCGTGATCGCCGGAACGCCGCCGGATCCGGTGTTCGGCATCGGCTGGATGTTAACGGAACCGATCGGTGGGTTATTTAATAATATACTGCTCTCCGCGTCGCAGGCGCTGCCCGCGCCGCGCAAGCTCGACGCGCGCGCCCGGCAGGCGATCGAGGAGGCCCGCACGCTTCATAAGAATTTCGAAAGTAAACGATTCGCGCGGAAGGGCGTGTTTCGCGCGGCGTACGCGGACTTCGACCTCGCCGCGCGCGAGGTCGAAATTGCAAAAAAAGATTTATTACTTATAGCCGAGCTCGAACGCCCGCTGAAACAGCGCATCGCGACCGGCGCGGCGTCCGCGGACGAATGGCTGCGATTCACGGTCGAAATGGACAAAAGCCGCGACGCGCTCGCGGCGGCGCGGGCCGCGCTCGATCTCGCCGCGGCGAAAGTTAATGTTCTGATGTCACGAGACCCGCTCGCGGCGCTCGAACCTCCGGAGCCGATGATGGCGCTCGCGCTCGAGGCGACCGACGAACAGTTATTTTTATTATCCGCGCGGCGCAATCATGATATTAAGG
Source organism: Planctomycetota bacterium (assembly GCA_016200225.1). Classification (GTDB taxonomy): domain Bacteria; phylum Planctomycetota; class UBA1135; order UBA1135; family JACQFD01; genus JACQFD01. Next base: position 43,514 of record JACQFD010000018.1, on the reverse strand, counting down.
AAGTGGAGGGCCGCATTCGCGAGGCGCGCGAGGGCGTCGCCGTCGCGCACGCCGAAAACGAATCCGATCTCGGCGTCGAATTCCGCCGCGAGGGAACCGACAACATGCCGATGTTGTCGTTTTCGCTGCCGTTGCGCCGCGACCGCGTTCGTGCGGCGATCGCCGAAGCCGAGGCGAAAGTTCATGAAACCGTCGCGCTGCGCCGTTCTAAATTAAACGATCTCGCGGCCGAGACGGCCGGAGCGATCACGATGTTTCGCGAATCGGAACGTCGGAGTGAATATTATCAAAAACAATTGTTACCGAAAGCGGAGGGCGCGCTGAAGGCGCTTTCGGCGCGCTTCGGGGCCGGAACTGTACAATATACCGATCTCATCGAGGCGCGGCGCGCCCTGCTCGAAATCCGGCGCGGCCTCGAGCGGGCGCGCACCGAGCGCGAAAAGGCCGTCGGCGACCTCCTCGCCTGCTGCGGAGCCGATCTCAACGAAATTCCCGCCGGGGAGGATTCCAATGAATAAGGAAATATTAAAACGATTCGGACTCGCCTTCCGCATTATACAGATCCGCCTGAGATTTATTCTTATCATGGCGATCACGGGCGTCGTCGTGGCGAAATGGGAAGCCATTCAGAATCATCTGGACCGCTGGCGCCACCCGGTCGCGCCGGATCTTACGTCGACGGGCGCCATGGAATATTATTGTCCGATGCACGCGCAGGTCGTGCGCGACGCCGCGGGCAATTGTCCCATTTGCGGGATGCCGCTTTCGAGCCGCGCGCGAACGCCGCGCCAGGAGCTTCCGCCCGGCGTGCTCGCGCGCGTCCTGCTCCCGCCCACGCGCGTCGCGCTCGCGGGAATTCATACATCGAAAGCAAGCTATCAATTCCTGGAGCGCGCGTACAAGGCGCCCGGCGTCGTCGAACGCGACGACCGGCGGGTTTCGGACATTACAGTTAAAGCGAAGGGCCGCCTCGAAGCGGTCCGGCCCACGTTCGAAGGCGAAACGCTGGCGGAGAACGAATGGCTCGCGGATTTGTATAGTCCCGAAATCGTCAACGCGGAACAGGAATATTTACAACTGACGGAAAGCGCCTCCAACGATCCGAATGCAAAGGATATCGGCGAATTCGCGAAGGAAAAATTGATTCGTCTCGGCATGTCGCCCGCGGAAATCCAAACAATCGAAAAAGATAAGAAACCGCTCCAGCGGATTTCGATCCGCTCGGGCATTTCGGGCACGGTCGCGATGCGCGACGCCGTCGCCGGCAAATATGTCAATGAGGGCGATCGTTTATATCAAATCGTGAACTTGAAAACCGTCTGGGTTTCCGCGAATGTTTACGAATTTGATTTGAAACAAATCCGCCATGGCCAGCCGATGGAAATCCGCGGACCGGGCATCGCGAATTCGATCCCTGGAATCGTTACTTTCATCGACCCGTCCGTCGACTCAGCGACGCGCACGGCGAAAGTCCGCGCGGAAGTAAATAATGAATCGGGCGCCCTGCGGCCGGGAATGTTTGTAACCGTATCATTACAAATGCCCGTCGAAGGCCGGCGTCCCGCCGCGTCGCAAACGCAACCCGCGTCGCGGCCCGCGGGCGCGCAGCCTGCCCGCGGCACCGAGGTCCTCGCCGTTCCGGCCTCCGCCGTGATCGACACGGGCGCGCGCACGATCGTTTATATCGAACGCGAACCCGGAGTTTACGAAGCGAGGCAAATCGCGGTCGGCGCGCGCAGCGGCGAGTGGTTACCCGTCCTCGACGGACTCGATTTAAATGATACGGTCGTCACCGCCGGCGCGTTTTTGTTAGATGCCGAGACGCGGCTCAACGCGGGCGCCGAACGTCCCGACTCCACCACGACGGCGCCGGGGAAAAAATAATATGATCGACTGGATCATTACATTTTCGATTCGCAACCGGATGCTCGTGATCTTCTGCGTCGCGGCGATGGCCGCGTGGGGAGTTTTCGCGATGGTCCGCACGCCGATCGACGCGATTCCCGATCTGTCGGAGAATCAGGTCATCGTTTTTACGGATTGGATGGGGCGCAGTCCGCAGGAAGTCGAGGATCAAATTACATATCCGCTTTCCGTGAATTTGCAGGGACTGGCCGGAGTGAGGGCCGTGCGCGCGACGTCCGAGTTTAATTATTCGATGATTAATATCATATTCGAGGACGGCGTCGATTTTTACTTCGCGCGAACGCGCGTCCTCGAGCGTCTTTCGACGTCGGGCACGTTTCTCCCTTCGGGCGTGTTTCCGCGCCTCGCGCCGGACGCGACGGCGCTCGGACAGATTTTTTGGTATACGGTCGAAGGGGGCGGCAGGGATCTCGGCGAGTTGCGCGCGATTCAGGACTGGCAGGTGCGATATGCATTAAATTCCGTGGCGGGCGTCGCGCAGGTGGCGTCGGTCGGCGGGTTCGTCCGCGAATATCAAATCGATCTGAAGCCCGACGCGCTCCGATCGTATAATATACCTATCGGCGACGTCTATTCCGCCGTCGCTAATAATAATAATTCCGTCGGCGGCAACACGATCGAACAAAACCGCGCGGAAATCCTCGTGCGCGGCATCGGCTGGCTGCGAAACACGGCCGACATCGAGAATTCGGTTGTAACCGTTCGGAAAGGCGTGCCGATTTTAATTAAGGATCTCGGGACCGTGCAACTCGGACCGCAATTCCGGCGCTCGGTGCTCGAGAAGGACGGCGGCGAGGCCGTCGGCGGAGTTGTTATGATGCGCTTCGGCGAGGATCCGCTCACCGTGACGCGCAGAATTCATCAAAAAATCGAGGAGCTCGCGCCCGGACTTCCCGACGGCGTGCGAATTGTACCATTCTACGAACGCACGCGGCTGATCCACAGCGCGATGGAAACGCTCGGACACACGCTGCTCGAAGAGATGATCGTGGCGGGCATCGCGGTTCTTCTCGTGCTCGCGCATCTGCGGTCGGTCCTCGTTATTTGTATTATTCTCCCGCTTTCTGTGCTCTTTTCGTTTATTTTAATGCATATATTTAAGATTCCGAGCAACATCATGTCGCTCTCCGGAATCGCCATTTCGATCGGCGTGCTCATCGACGCCGCGATCGTCATAACAGAAAACGCGCACCATCGTTTACAACAACACTTCGGCGACGAGCCGGTGCGCGGCGACACGAGGGACATCGTGCTCGCATCGTGCAAAACCGTCGGAGCGCCGCTTTTCTTTTCGATTATGATCATGCTCATTTCCTTCATGCCGGTCATGTCGCTGACGGGCACCGAGGGAAAAATGTTTCATCCGCTCGCATTTACAAAAGGCTTCGCGCTGCTCGGAGTGGCGGTGCTCGCGATCACGCTCATTCCCGCGCTGATTCCAACATTTGTAAGAGGGCGCCTCCGGCGCGCGGACGCGAATTGGATCGTCCGCGGGTTTCTCGAAATTTACCGGCCGATGCTCGGATTCTTTTTGAAACATCCCGACTTATTACTGATCGCGACGGGCGGACTGATGGTCGTTTCGATACCTCTCTTTCCGAAAAGTTTTCCGTACAGCGTCCTTCCTTATATATTACCATTCGTCGCGATCATGCCGATCGCGCTCGTCGCGCGTTACAAACTCGTCAGCGCCTCGATTGTACTATTGATCGCCGTCGCCGCCGGTTACTACGGAAAACCGGCCGGCGAGGAATTCATGCCGCCGCTCGACGAGGGATCGATTCTCGACATGCCCGTGACCGTGCCCCGCGCGGGCGTCACGCAGGTCCGCGACGACCTCGTCCGCCGCGATGCGATATTAATGAGATTTCCCGAAGTGGAATCAGTCGTCGGAAAAGCCGGCCGCGCCGACACGGCCACGGACCCGAGTCCCATCGACATGGTGGAGTCGATCATTAACTTAAAACCGCGACCGCAATGGCCGAAACGAAAAGTTATATTTAATGATGCGGCCGCCGAAGCGGCGCAATTGTTCGATTCGATGCGCCTGCGGGGCCGCTTCGCGTCGACGCTGACCGATCTTCAACGAAAGGATATTATTAATGAATCCGCGATGAATGCAGTCGCCCGATTCGATGCATTCGCGCGCGTACTGTGCCTCGAACGGTTCGCGGCGATGCCGGCCGTCCCGGATTCCGACGCCGACGCCGCCGAACCGTGGTATTCGCAAATCATAAATCCTGCGATTCAACTGTTCGATACCGAACCGGAATCTCCCGCGCTCGCGCGCGCCGCGCGTTTCGGTCGCGCGCGCGAAGCCGCGGCGGTCGAGTTTATAAACGGTATCAATCGCGAATTGATCCAACGCGGCTCGTATCAGTTATTATCATTTCTCGCGGAGGAATTGTTGTTGGGCGCGCAGCGGCGCGCCGCGCTCACGGCCGGTCCGGACGACACGGCAACCGAAGCCCGCGCCGCCGCGCTCGAACGCACGCCGGAGTTTACAAAGACTTTTTTTCTGTGGCAAAAGCAGAAAGGCGATCTGTTACAAGAACTCGACACCGAGGTCCGCATGCCCGGCTGGGGCAACATTTGGACGCAGCCGATCATAAACCGCGTCGACATGCTCGCGACGGGCGTGCGGTCCATGGTTGGAGTGAAAGTCTTCGGCGACGATCGAGCGTCGACTGTTTCGACTATACAAAAAATACAGGACCTCTCGAACGCGATCGCCCAATCGTTAAAAACCGTTCCCGGCGCGGTCGATGTCGTCGCGGATCAGAGCGTCGGCGAAATGTATCTTGATATTAATTTCGATCGCGCGCGCGCGGCGCGCTACGGCGTCACGATGGCGGACGTCGGCGAATTGATAGAAGTTGCCGTCGGCGGAAAACCCGTCACGGAGACCGTCGAAGGGCGGCGGCGTTTCCCGGTCCGCGTTCGTTACGGCCGCGACTTCGTCGAGGACGCCGCCGCGATTCGTAATATATTACTATCGGCCAAGGGCGGCGATTCGCAGATGGTCATGATCCCGCTCTCCGAAGTCGCCGACGTAAGACTCGTCGAAGGGCCGACGATGATCAAGAGCGAGGACGGAAAACTCCGCGCCTACGTTCAACTCAACGTTCGCGACCGCGATATTGTTAGTTTTGTCGACGAGGCGCAGCGCGCGGTCGCCGCGGCCGTCGCCATGCCGGCGGGTTTTCATATCGAATGGAGCGGTCAATTCGAACATCAAGTCCACGCGCGCAAAACATTACAACTCGTGTTTCCGGCGGCGATATTATTAATTTTTGTGATTCTTTATATCACGTACAAGGACCTCGCCGCCACGGGCATCATGGCGCTCGCGGTCCCCGGCGCGATCGCCGGTGCGGCAATCTGCCAATGGCTCTGGGGCTGCAATTTTTCCGTCGCCGTCTGGGTCGGCTACATCGCGTGTTTCGGCATGGCGACGGGCACCGCAATTGTTATGTTGGTTTATTTGAGAGAAGCCATCGACAACCGCGGCGGTCTCGCGAAAATCCAAAGCGAATCCGAACTCGCGACCGCGCTGATGGAAGGCGCCGTCCATCGTTTACGTCCGAAATTATTGACGGAAGCAACTACAATTCTAGGCCTCGTTCCAATGCTCTGGGCCACGGGAACAGGCGCGGAAGTCATGCGGCCCATGGCGGTTCCGATATTGGGTGGTATTCTGGTCGCCGACGAAGTCATCGATTTGTTAGTTCCAGTATTATATTATTCACTGATGCGTTATCGGTGGAGAAAGTTGCATAACCAATAGGTCTACAACATGATTCATCGTTAATGCTAATTAGTTAGGTCAAAGCGAGCGGCGGGCTCCGCGGCGCGGCCACACCGCGCGTCGCGACATCGCCTCGCTGTTGAAGATTGTGGCCACATGACACAAGCATTGGTTTAGTAATGTTAATTGTCGAGTTTGATCAGAATGGGTCACCTCCGCGGGCGAGGCGGAGCCGCGACGCGCGCGCGGATGCGCGCGCGCCGGCTCGGCCGAGCAGGCTATGATTATAATAGGTGGGCATATTAGTGATATGTTAGGGACTGGGCGGGTGGCGGGTCCGCGGCGCAAGACGGCGGCGGCAAGGCGGCGCACATCGCGCCGAGCGTGTCGTTCGCGCTGGCGTGTGGGTCGCGATCGCGCGGCCGAAGTCGCCGACGCGCCGCGCCGCGGAGCCCGCCACCCGCCATGACTCATTATTTAATAATATCATTTTAACTCCAAATTACTGAAGAATCTTGATCGCAACCCCCATCGATGCGCTTAATCCCGATACGGAGGGAGTACATGGAATATTACCGAACAAACTCAGTACTTGACCATAAAACAACTGACCTACGAGCGTCGGATCGTTGGGAATGTCGGCGTGCGCGGTGCCGATGCCATAAATGTCGGTGGGCATGTCGAATCCCCACAATTGAGTCGATAGAATAAAATCGTTATACATCGTGATTCCTAACGAAAAGGGATCCGCGCCCGGGAAGTACGCGACGTCGGTTACGATCAGTAAACTTAAAGAATTTGCGGGGCCGCGGTTGCAGGTGAAGGGATATTGCGGAGTGCCGATTTTCGGCGGCAGCGTCGATGTTAATGTTTGTGCGCCGAAGCAGCCGGGAGTTCCAGTGCCGAAGATCGAGATTCCCGCGGGGGTGAACGACCAAATGTCAATATATCCATTGTCGCCGGAGGAGTAGTGCGGCGCCGACGCGACGAGGACGTCGGGGAGTCCGTCGCCGCTGACGTCGCCGGACATGTTAATGGACCATGCATAATCGGCGGAACTCGCGCCCGTGCCGAATTTCGTTGAAATAATATTTCCAGTTTTGCCCGAGTAAAATCGCACCGCTTGTTTTGGAGGGATGACGCCGAGCGACGCATAATCCGGATATCCGTCGCCGTCGACGTCCGCGCCGCCCGAGATCGCCCATCCGATGTGCGTAATGCCGCTGTCGCCGGTGTTTTGATATATTAACGATCCGTTCGGACCCGAATAGGACTCGATCTTCCCCACTGTCGTAAAATTAACGGAGTAATTCGGCGTGCCGACGAGCAGATCGGCGGCGCCGTCGAGATTGACGTCGCCGGCGGCCGCGAGATTCGTTCCGAGAAATTGATTATTCGACGTTCCTGTTAAATTAAAGATCGGCTGCCAGTTCGCGCCGGACACGAGCGCGACCTGCCCCTGAAAGAACGTCGGCGACAGGAATCCCTCCGACGAGTAGGCGACGTCGTTCACGCCGTCGACATTCGCGTCGCCGGGGCCGGCGACGGAGGTGCCAAGCGCCGACTGGCTCGCGCCGACGATCGTTTTTATGATATTACCATTCTGGCCGGCGCATATAGCTACAATTCCGTTCTGCGACTGAAACGGCATATAGTAATTGTATCCGCCGCCCGCGAAATCGGGAACGCCGTCGGAATTGATATCTCCAAGACCCGCGACGGCGAAGCCGAAACCGTATCCGTTGCCGGCGCCGAACGCCGAGCCGTTCACCCGATACAGCGACGCGCCGTTCGCGCCGGAAATCATCGTTACAGATCCTACATGTTGCGAGTTGGCGACGGTGGCGATCGCGCCGACGGCGAAATCGGGGATTCCGTCGTTGTTCACGTCGCCGACGCGCGCCATCGCGCCGCCGAAGTGCTCGTTCGCCTGCTGCGCGAAGGATTGATACAATAAAGCGCCGGTTTTTCCTGAATATACAAATACAGTCCCGGCGTCGATCCCCGCCGTATCGTCATAATCCGCGCCGACGGCGAAATCCGCGTAACCATCCGCGTTGACGTCGCCGAGAATCGCGGCGGAATGGCCGTACCACATGAACTTCGGGCCCGTGACGGACTCGTAAACATTCTGCGCCGGCGCCGGGACAGCGAGGAAGGCGAGCGGAACAAGGAAAAGCATCGAGTTTTTATTTAACATTGGAATGGTAGATTCAAACTAATAACGGGAAAAGGTCGGTGCCGGCTTCATTGTTGAATGATTAACGATACCGGCCGGCTGGTGCTGAGCCCGAGCGGCGACGGCGTGCAATTCGCGGCGGGCCAAAGACTCAGCACCTGCGCGTAATAGGTCTGGCCCACGACCGCGGGATTGTTAGGGATGCCGATCGCGCCCGCGCCATATCCGAGCGCATCGGTATAATGATCGAATGTATATACATCGGTCGAAAGTATCAAATCGATGCCGAGCGACACGCCGATGCCGAAGGGATCTCCGCCGTTCGGCAGCGCGGCATTGCCGACAATGCCGAGTCCGAGCGCGTTCGCGGGCCCTTTGTTGGTCGTGAATGCGAAACCCGCGTTGCCGATGGAGGGAGGCGAATTGGTACTTAACAATTCGAGTCCGGAGCATCCGGGCGTGCCGTTTCCGTAGAATCCGACGCCCTTCGGAACGAGCGAGTAAGCGTACGCGGCGCCGGAATTATTACCATACGCAAACGACCCCGGCGAGCCTACGACGAGATCGGGAAAACCGTCTTTATTTATATCTCCGCCGCCCGCGATCGACGCGCCAAATTCACGATCGACGAAGGTCGATCCCACAAAACCCATTTGGAACGAGCCGTCCTTTCCTGAATATACGCGGACGTAGGGATTTGTAAATGATAGAAATCCGGGCAGTTTCGGCGCGCCCGCCGCGAAATCCGCGTATCCATCATTATTAATATCCCCCGGCATCGCGACCGACGTGCCGAGGCCGTCGCCCGCGCTGGCGCCGAATTCGACATAAAGACTGGCGAACGTCTTGCCCGAGTACACGCGCGCCGAGCCGCAGTCCGTGAGACCGGCATTCGAATCCGCGGGCGATCCAATAATAATATCGACATAACCGTCGCGGTTGACGTCGGATCCGCCGCCGACGGATGTTGCGAATTCGTACGTCCCGATACCGGGCGAGAAAAAGCTAAGAATCGCTCCGGTCTTTCCCGAGAATAATCTTGCATTTCCACCGCTGAACGCCCCGTTGTGATTCGGCGCGCCCGCGAGAATATCATTATAACCGTCGTGGTTGACGTCGCCCGCGACCGCGACCGACGCGCCGAGGTGGTCGGCGGCCGCGCCGTTGAATGTATATATTACAAAACCGGTGTGGCCGGATACGACGACGACCTGCCCCGCGATGATTCCGGCCGCGCTCGAGTAAGGCGCGCCCGCGACGATTTCGGGCCATCCGTCATTATTAATATCCCCGGACGCGACCGCGATCCCGAGTTCGTCGCCCGCGTTCGTCCCCGTGATCGAATGTAATAATAACCCGGTCTTTCCGGAGTATACATAAGCGGCGCCGGTGTCGGGATTCGATCCGAAAAGCCCGCTGTTGGCGTGCGGCTCGCCGATCAGGATGTCGGGCACGCCGTCGAGATTGTAATCTCCGGCGGCAGCGACGGCGGCGCCGAAGTTGCCGACCGGAAACCCGCCGTTCCAAGTGTAAATTACGGATCCGTCTTTTCCTGATATTAACACAACCCGCCCGCTGTCGCCGGCTCCCGTGTCCGCGTCGGTCGCGCCGACCGCCCAGTCGGCATAACCATCATTATTAACATCGCCGACGATGGCGACGGAGCTTCCCACGCGGTCGCCGTAGGCCGGCCCGTAATAGATATCGTCCGTACTGTAAATTGCGGTCGATCCGCTCGCGTCGAGATGCGACGTCGTGATTTTTCCGATATCGACGATATTCGATCCGTTCGCGGGGTCGTCGGCGCCCGGCGAGGCGATGGCGATGGCCGTAAAAACCGAGATTTGGCCGGAGATGCCCGCCGATACGGATGTATACAATGGCACGATCGCGGCTCCATAACGTTCGCCGGCGGTCAAGCCATATGTAAATATAATATTCGGATTCGGTTGACATTGTATAAATTCGGCCATTCCCGAATTCGCGCCGTTCAGGCCGTGGTTCGGAGCGCCAATGACAAACCACTGCGGAGGCAGCGCCGGCGGCAGGCCGTACCAACTGTAGGCTGGACTGCCGTAGTTCGCGACCGCCGTTCCGAGTTCGTCGCCGGCCGCGAGGCCGTTGAATGTCATCAATGTCGAACCGGCGGTGCCGCTGACTACAATAACCTGTCCCGCGTCCGAATAACTTACGGAACGATGCGGCGCTCCGATCGCGATATCCGATACATTGTCGCCGTTGACGTCGCTGACGACGTCGACGGACGCGCCGAAGTGATCGCCCACGGCGCTTCCGTAAATTACGAATTTCACGGCGCCGTTCGTCGTTTTTAGATATTTAACTTGTCCGCGATCGTTTAAGAAGAAACTGTTCAGCGGAGCCCCGACCGCAATTTCATTATCATAACTCGCGGCGTGGCTGATCGCGCTCCCGAATTCGTCTCCGACAGTGTCGCCATAAAACGAGCGAAGCAGCGCGAGATTCGTTCCGGATAATATATATACAGCTCCGGACGCGAAACCGTTTGTGGTGTCGAAGGGCGCGCCGACCGCGATATCGCGTTTTTGGTCGCCATTCGCGTCGCCGGCCCCGCCCAACACGGCGCCAAAATTACTATTCGCCGTCGATCCGTAGTGCGTCGCGAGAATCGCGCCCGTGATTCCGTCGAGAATATACACCGCCCCCTTGACCACGCCGCCGACCGCCGCGCCGGGCGCGCCGACGACGACTTCGGGCGTCATGTCGCCGTTCAAATCGTCGATCGTTAATAAACTCGTCCCGAACTGATCGCCCGGATTCGCGCCGTAGATTTTTGTAGTTTTGCCGATTAAGAAATCATAAATTGTTACCATTCCCGCATCGGCGCCATTGTGATTGTCGCGCGGCGTGCCGGCAAATTGCGTCGACTCGCCGAAGTACGCGTTCGACAGGGCGATACAAATCGCGGGGCCGAATCCCCCGCCCGACGCGCCGCCCGGCGCGGATTTGATAAGTGATTGCGGAGTTGCGATGGGCGAAAAAATCGCGACGAGAATTAGTATCATTGGACGCATGGTTGGACGCGGCGCGTTGGCCGCCATCCTCCAGTCCCGGTCCGCATGCGCGCGTGACGCGCAAATTTTTATGAACTCAGACGCCCCGCGAGTTTTGCGAGCGCGCGGTAGAGCAGCGCGCGCGTCGAGGCTTCATTCTTACCGAGCTTTTCGGCGATTTCGGCGTGCGTCAGGCCGATCACGCGGGCGAGGAGAACGACTTCCTTCTGCTCCTCCGTAAGCGTCGCGAACGCCTCCTCCAATTGTTGTAATGTCTCGCGCGCGATCGCCTGTTGGCTCGGCGTGCAGATGGATTTGTAAACTCCGAGAAGCCCGGCTTCGGCGTGCGAACGCGAGGCGTCGGGCGATTCCCGGACGTTGGCCACGCGCTCGATGTCGCGTTTTTCCGCGCGATAATAAGCATATCGATGCGCGATTTTGTTCAATGCGGCCGTGTACAACCAATGCTTAAAATGCGCCTCGCTTTGATAACGAATGTTCCCGGCATCCTTCAACACCTCCTTGCAAACCGACTGCACGAGATCGTCGGCCGACTCCATTTCGAGGAGCCGCCGTCCGCAGCGCAGCGCGATGAACGCGTGCAGTTCCGGCAGAAACTTAATTAATAGAGTCTCGACCGCGGCATGGTTGCCGCGGACCGCGCTGTCGTATAATTCACGTCCAGGTTCGTTCACGTCGCTGTCGATTTGCAAATTGAACCGATTCGGGCGCAAGATGTCAATTTTTGCGGTTCCGTTCAATTTACGGTTCCACTTGGATTTATTAAACTACAAATGACCGGCGCGCCACATTCGCGGGATTTCGCGTCCGCATCCGGCGGCGAAGACGACGCCATCGATCGCCTGTTGGCGGATTGCCTCGAGCGAATCGATCGCGATGGACCTCCGGCGCTGGAGGTTTTTTGTAAAGAACATCCGGCGAGCGAACTCGAGATCCGACGGCGCGTCGCCGCGCTGCAAAAGTTGGGTTTGCTCGGCGAAGCGATTCGACCGGATGCGCCCGACCGCCCCGAGAGGATGGGCGATTTTAAGATTCTTGGCGAACTTGGCCGCGGTGGAATGGGAATTGTGTACTTGGCGGAGCAGATCTCGCTTGCGCGGCGTATCGCACTAAAGGTGTTGCCAGGTCTTGCCGCGCTCGATCCAACATCCGTGGAGCGCTTTCGTCGAGAGGCAACGACGATTGCGCGACTCCGCCATCCCGGAATCGTCGAGGTACATACCGTTGGAGAGGGTCAGGGGAGCTACTACATCGCGATGGAGTTGATCGAGGGTCAGTCGCTGGCATCGGCCCTGGCTGAGCAACGGGCCGCCGCGCCGGTGCGGCGATCGAGTGTCGAGAGTACATGCAAACTCGTGGCCGCGGTCGCGGATGCACTCTCATGTGCACATGCGGCGGGCGTCATTCACCGCGACGTAAAACCCGCGAACATTTTGCTGCGCCGCGACGGATCGCCGGTGTTGACGGACTTCGGCCTTGCGCGCGAGGAAGCACTACCGAGTTTGACAGCTTCGGGCCAGTTCACGGGTACGCCCAACTATGCGTCGCCGGAACAGGCGCTCGGCAAGCAGACCATCGATGCGCGAACGGATGTGTACGCACTGGGCGTCGTCTTGTATGAATTATTAACATTAAGATTGCCGTTTGTCGGTTCGAGTGCGAAAGATGTCCTCGATAAAGTCGTTCGCGATGAACCGTCGAGCCCGAGGAAGCACGCCCCCGATCTGCCGCGCGACCTTGAAACCATCGTATTGAAGTCGCTCGAGAAGGAACCGGACCGACGTTACAAATCCGCGGATGCGTTCGCCGAGGACCTGCGCGCATTCTTAGCATACCGTCCGATCGCCGCAAGCCGCGGCGGCGTCGCGCATCGATGTATAAAGTTCGCGCGGCGACACGGCAAAGTCCTATCGATAGCGTTTGTCGCTTCGATCTCACTGTGTATTCTTGCAATTTACCATTGGTTGCAACCGGGCGTGCTCGTCGTCACTTCGCCCGTCGCGGGAGCAGACTTCATCGTGGACGGCGTACATCGCGGCAAGACCGATCCACAGCACGCCTTGCGCATCGAGTTGACGCCGGGACTACACCATGTGCGTTTCGAAAAACTCGACAACGACCTCACTACAACCGACGAGGAACTTTGGGTCGGCCGCGGTGAAGAGCGCTCGCTCGAAAGAGTGCTGCCGAGTCTTCGCGGAGTGTTGCACGTCAACTCCTCGCCGCCCGGTGCCGCTGTGGAAATCACGCCGGACGAGCCGCGACCGGAAGATCCATCGAAGTCTACAGTTCACTTGAACGCGCCTCAACTCGTCGATCTCCACTACGGCCGATACCATGCGAAGTTTACACTTCCGGGATTCGAAACTATGGAACGAGTCGTCGACGTTCCGCGCGGCGGCGCGCGCGTTGAGTGTACAGTTGAGTGGAAAATCGGAAAGTTGGAGTTGAAGAGTGCCACTCCGGGCGTTCGCGTCGAACTCTACAAAGGGCGCGAAGCGACGGGTCTTCCGGTTCGAATTGTAACAACACCGCTCACGGAACCGATCTCGCTACCGGAGGGAGACTATGCGCTGCGCGCGACGGTGGCGGGCAAGATGATGACACTACGAGAGCACTCTCGCGCGATTCAACTCTCCGCGACGACTACAAATCGGATCGACCTCTGGCTTGCGCCGATCGAGACTCTCGCCGACGTGGCGCTCGGCGGAAAAATCACCGCGCTCGAATGTGTGGATATCGACGGCGATGACATTCCCGAGACGCTCGCGGCAAGCTCCACGGGCCGGCTCATTGCCGTGGCGCCCGACGGACACCACATCATGGACGTTTCGCTCGGGCGCCGCATCGATTGGATGCTCGTGTGCGATCTCGACGGCGACGGTCAGCGCGAAATTGTAATCGTTGTCGAAGGCACCGATGTAATTGTATATAATCGCTTGGGAACGCAAGTCGGTTCGGCGCGCCTCGATTCCGCCGTGAGCGCCGCGGCGGCGGTCGCGAATGTACAAAAAGCGGGCTCCCGAATTTTTTTCGGTTTGCAGAACGGCGATTTTGTTAGTTATACGTTTCCGTCGTCGTGCCGGAGGATTCTGCAAGGCAGCGGCTGGGCCAGTTCGATACAACAATTCAGTCTCGGCCCCGATTCGCCTCCGCGCGTATATGTTACATTTATCAACGGCGAAGCGGCGGCCATCGACGACGACGAAAGCGTCGCATGGAAGATTTCGACGCGCCGGAACGCCATCGCGGTTCATCGCATACGATTCGACGGGCCAACATCGGAAATCGCCGTCGCGCACACGCGCGGCTGGTCGTTGATCCGCGCAGACGGTTCAATCCATCTGGAGCGCCCGTTCGACAAGGGAATTTCCGATTTCGGCACCGTCGATTTATATCATAATAATACCGACGAATTGATGATTTGCGCTCCGACCGGCGAGTTGCACGTCGTCCGCCCGGACGGCGAAATTGTATGGAAGGGCGAGGCCATGGGCGGCGCCCAAAAATGGTTGTATCTCGCCGCGGAACCGGGGCGCGGAAATGATTGTATTCTTCAGGGCGCCATGGATCATACCATTCGCTCGTGGAGCGCGGCAGGATCGTTAAATTACCATTCCGGCGATCTCGGGGGCCGCGTTCTCGCGCTCGCGAACGGACCGCGCGGCGTCTCCGGCGTGCGCGCCCTCGCCGGACTCGGCGGCGGCCGCGTCGCGGGACTCGACGACCGCGGCGGCGAAATCTTTCATTTCGACGTTCCCGGCGACGTGGAGAGGATCGCGCTCGGCGACGCGGACGGTTGCGGCGTCGAAAATATTATATGTTCCACGAATCAGGGCCACGTTCTCTGGCTCCGGCCGCGCGTGGATTGGATTACAGAAACTCCGGTCGGCGGCTCGGGCAAGTCGCTCTTCGCGCGGACGGGGGCCGGCGGCGCGCCCGAGTTTTTATCCATATCCGATCCGGGAATTGTAAGTTTGACGCGCGCCGATGGAACTGTTACAAACGAATGGCATACAAATGAAACTTGGGTCGTCAGCGCGCTCGCCCGCCCGGGCGGCGGGCGCCGTCCGCTGCTGGGAGTCGGTTCGCTCGGTTCGCACTTGTTCGTAATCGACGAGAACGGATCCGCCGCGGGGAATTTTGAACTTCCTCTCGCGCCGACGCGCGCGGTGGCGGCGGATTTCGAGGAGAACGGGCGCGAAATATGGATTCTCGGTTCGAATAATAACAAAATCGCGGGCATCGACGCGTCGGGAAAAGAGTGCTTTCAAGCCGTGCTCGACGAAAACGATATAACAACTTCGCTCGCGGCCGGCGGTACGCGGCTGTACGTCACAACCAAGCAGGGAAATTTGTATTGTATCGATAAAGACGGCACGATCCGCTGGAAACATAATTATGAACGCGCGATCGCGCAGGCGGCGCTCATGGAACGCGGCGGCGGAGCGCCGCCGATGATTGTATTTATCCGCGGCGACAGCGTCGTGGCCGCAGACGGCGACGGCAATCCTGTTTGGGAATTCACTCTCGGCGGCGATTGCCGTTTATTAACGATCTGCGCGCTCGCGAACGGTTCGTCGCAAGCGGTCGCGTCAAGTTACAATAAGCAAACCGTGGCGCTCGACGCGACCGGGCGGCCGCGCTGGATTCTCGAGTCGCGGACGCGCGCCTTTGGCATCGAGGCGGCGCCGAATGCTACAAACGACGGCGACGGCGTAATATTACGATTAAGCGGCGGCCCGATACAATTAATCGACGCGAACGGCGCCATGCTGTGGAGCGACGCATCGGGGTCGGGCGCGGCCGACGCTCATTTGTTCGATGTCGACGGCGACGGAAACCCCGAAATTCTGGAATTAACATCCGGGGGAATGTTACGGATTCACCGTTGGAACCGCGCCGACCCGAGAATCCTCGGACGCCGGTCCTTCGAGTCCGCGCTCTCGGCCGCCGAGCGCGGCGACGAAGCGGCGGCATCATACCATTTCGACCGCGCCGGATTCGCATGGCCCGGATTTGATATATTTACTCTCGCGTCGCTCCGTCCGCGGATCGAATTATTAGTTAACTCCCCGTCGGCCGCCGCGTACCGCGCGAAATTGCAACAATTTTACCCGCCGGCCGGCGCCGAGTGGACGGCCGCGATTGCGCCGCTTGCCCACGCCGGCCGGTGGGAATTGTTAGATGCGGTCCTGCAAACGCGCGGCGCGACGGACGGCACGCCTGTTCCGGCCGAGCGGTGGGCCGCGCTCGCGTCGCTCTGGCGCGGCCTCGTCCGATCGGGCGGCCCGGCCGCGGAGACCGCCGCGAAAATACTCGAGAGAATTCCGAGTCTACCGGTTCGCCGATAGAATTGCGGATCGATACAAATACAATAATGGCGCGCGCCGAATTGTAAGAACCAGGGCGCTGCCCGTTTTTTATAAAATAAACTCAATTACAATCATTGACGATGGATCCGCTCACGATTTTTGGACTGTTCGCCGTTTCCGCGATGGTCGTGTCCTATGCCTTCGAACGGCGAAGCCATTGGTTCGTGCTCGGATTCGCGGTCGCATGCGCGCTCGGTTCGGCCTACGGATTCCTGCAGGGCGCGTGGCCCTTCGGCGCCGTCGAGATTATCTGGTGTTTTATTGCATTCTACCGTTGGACGAAATGCGATAAAAAAAGCGGCAAGGCATAGCCGCGGAAGACTCCGTTCGTGATAAATTGGAACCCATGATTGGCCGACACATCGCGCACGCTCTGGTCATTTGGATTGTATTGTTTCAATCGTCCGCGAAGGATGCGAAGGCAAAACGCGGAATGACGGTCGACGATGTGTTATCGATCGAAAACTTGGGTTCAATTGTACTATCACCGGACGGAGACTGGGCCGCCGTGGCGATACAGCGTTCGAAACGCGACACCGGTTTTTTTTGTAGAACCCGGCTCGGCGGCGACGACCGGGCGGACATTTGGTTAGTATCCCTCTCGACGGGCGAACGCAGACGCATTACGAATGGCGCCGCCAACAACTGTGGTTACTGGTCGCCAAGCTGGTCCGCGGATGGCGAGAAACTCGCGATGTTGTCGAGTGAAGGCAACGACAACGCGCATCTATTTGTATGGACGCGACGCGACAGTTCGCTGGCGCGTGTAGACAAAGGCGGTGTACACGTTGGCGCAGCGGTTTCGATGGGGCCAACGACGGGATTTGGTTACACATGGGTCGACAATAACACTCTGGTCGCGGTCTTCGTGCCGCCGGGCGCGCGACCCTTTGACTTCGGCGGCGATCAAGAGTCTCAAGTACTCGCGTCGCGCGCATGGAAGGCCATGGAGCAGGGGCTCGAGCCGAGTGTTAGTATTCTCGACAGCGGCGCGGGTGCTCGAAAGTCTAACAATGTCGCGATCGTCAAGACGATAAACATAGTACAACGCCAGTCGACGCATATTACTGATCTCGCGATGTCCGAGTTGAGCGCTCCGCAGGTGAGTATCGCGCCCGATGGCGTTCACGCCGTCGTATTTGAAACATCGCCGTCGCTGCCGCCGGCTCCGGCCTCGAGGATGAAATTCGGCGAAACCAACGCGACGCGCGCGGGAATTATTAAACTCACAGCGAACCCCAGTGCTCCCCGTTGGATTGAAGCGTTCGATCATGCGACGCTCGATTCCGTATTGTGGTCTCCGGATGGAAAACGCCTCGCGGCACTGGAGCCGATGGCGACAGGTAGCGCGGATCGCGGGATTTTTTTGATAGATTTGGACAGCGGCGCCGTTCGCCGCGTATTGCTGCCGAATTCGCCGATCCAACAATTCATGTGGCTCGACGCGAAACGGCTGGTTGCGCAAATTTCCGTCGGTGGAATGGATGCCGTGCACACTCCCCGGAACGACTGGTGGCTGCTTTCGCTCGACGTCGATGGCAAGTGCATTGTAGAAAGCAACCTGACCCAGTCGTTGCCCGAGGCGCCCGCATCGTTAACAATTTCCGGCAGCGAGTCGATTCTCGCGGTCGTGGCGGATGCACTGTGGCATGTCGACACGCGCGGCGCGGCCGTAAATCTTACAAAACAAATGGAGCTGCCGGTCCGCGCGATCTGCCCGCGGCAATTGTATCCAAACGGCGCCACGTCCGCTGAACTATTAGTAAAATCGGCCGACGGCGCCAAGACACTCTACTATATGGTCACGGCGGTTCCGCGCGCGCCTTCGAACAAACCCGTGCAGGTCCCTTCGACATCCGCGAGCGTGGACGCTTACTGGCCGTCGAACCATACGATTGTTTTCAATGCTACAGAAGAGAACGGCGTCTTCGCTTGGGCACACAATCTCTCCAACGGTAAAGTTACCCGACTCGCGGCACTGAATGAGCACGTCGCGGAAGTCACATCGCCGAAAAAGATGTTCATCGACTACAACGGCGTCGACGGCGCGGCCTTGCACGCAATTGTACTCTTGCCGACCGACTACGAAGCCGGCAAGCGTTATCCAGTCTTAACTTGGGTGTACGCAGGCACCGTGTTCCGCAACATCGACGCGGAAAAAGTTATTACTAGTAAATTCAGCGACAATTCCCTCAATTTGTTACCGCTGCTCGCGCGCGGTTATGTTGTACTCATGCCCAGCATGCCGCTCGCGCCGGAGGGCAAGGCGTCGGATCCGATGATCGATCTGCCGAAGGGAGTGTTGCCCGCGGTCGATCGCCTCATCGAACTCGGGATTGCGGATCCGGATCGGCTTGCCGTGGGCGGACACAGTTACGGCGGCTACAGTACGTATAGTATGATTACATATACGAATCGCTTCAAAGCTGCTATTGCAGCCGCGGGCGCGTCGAATCTCGTAAGTTCATTCGGCACGTTTGACGCGCGTTTCCGCTATGGCGACTCTACAAATGAAGGCATTTCGCGCATGCGCTGGATCGAAGGCGGACAGGGGCGCATGGGAGCGCCGCCGGAGGAAGACCTCGCGCGGTATCTTCGCAATAGTCCAATCAACTATACAGATCGAGTACAGACGCCATTACTCATCATCCAAGGCGACCTTGACTTCGTTCCCATCAGTCAAGGCGAGGAGTTCTACTCCAGTCTTTATCGCCAGGGAAAACGAGCGCGTTTCCTCCGCTACTTCGGCGAGAGCCACTCAATCGAGTCTCCGGCCAATACGAAACACATGTGGAACGAAATATTCAACTGGCTCGATACTTATATTGGGCCGCGCGCCGCGGCTGGCGTTAAAAAGTAAGTTAACGATTACTTTAATTATTAAAAATAACGCTTGACGGCGTCGTGCAAGAAAATCCGAGCGTCGTCGAGGCGGCGTTTCGAAACGGTGAGCATCGGAAAATCGCTCGCGGGGAGGACGATCCGATACCATACTTTAAAATGCGGCGCCTCCAGACCGGACGTCAGGTTGGCGACGGCGGTAGCGACGTCGGGCGCGTTCAGATTTGTATAAATGGACGCGGGCATCGCGATTCCGGTCGCATAACGTCCCGCCGACTCCATTTTTTGTGTAGAAGTCAGGGACAATCGATTCCATTGCGATCTCGCGGCCTTCTCGCGGCGCCGCCCATCCTCGATCAGTTTATTTAACACATCGCGCCGCGCGGCATCCAATTCGATTTTCTTGGGATTCCAGTACGGATCCGCAATGAGTTCGTCGATTTTGTAACGATCGATATCGTTCGCCCGCTCGAGCTTATCGGACCGTCCGCGATCTGTAATATTCTCACCGTTCGCTTCCGCGCTCTCGCGCGAAGAACCCGCCACCGCGCGCGATCGCGTAAGGGCGGGCGCGTCCGCCGTTTTATTTATAGCCGGACCATCCATAATCGGGCGCGAGATCCCACGCGCCGGAAACGCAAACCCCGCCGCGGCGCCGAGAGCCGCGCCAAGAAGCAAAGACGCAGATAAGTAAACTTTCATGAATATTATTTCGAGAGTTCGATAAAAACCGGCACGTCGCGCCCGGCGATTGCCCGCGCGCGAACCGTTTCGAGTACTTTGTCGCCCGCCGGCAAATCAACGACTTCAATTTTCCAATTGCCGGCCGGGACCCGGCCGATATGTGTCATTGCGCGCGCATCCGCCGGCCCTTCCGCTCGGGCGAAATCGCCGGAACCTAACATTGCAAAAAATGTATCATCTGTCCAGAGATCCGCGGCGATCGGACACCCCGGGTCGTCGAGGCGAAGCCGAATCGCGGTGGCGGTCGCCGGTTCTCCCCGCCGCGCGACGGACACTTGAAATCCTCCGAGCGATTCGAGTGTAATATTCAAGAACCCGGCGTCGCCCGCTTCGGGAACAGTAATAATCATGATCTCCGGGCCGCTTTCGTTCGAGAAGGCCAGAATGCGGTGCGCGCCCGTCTCGAGGCCATTCAATACAAAACCGCCCGCGTCGTCGGACATCGCGGTCGGCGCCGGCGGCGACATATCCCACCAGCCGCGGCCGGACGAGGGCGGATCCGCGTCGGCGCCGCCCGTGAGAACTTTAACGATCGCGCCGCCAATCGGCGCGCCATTCGGGTCCGATACGCGGCCGGACAGCGCGCCGCCCTTGCGTAATTGTACTTTAATGGATTTGTCCGAATCCGCGTCGATTTCGAATTGCCCGCGGGCCCGCGCGTATTCAAGTTTGAATGTGGTTAATTGTAATACTCCGCGCGGCACGGCTTCGAATTGTACAATTCCAGCCGCGTCGGAGACGGCCTGCCGGTCGAATTCCACTTTTGTAGTTTTCGCAGGCCATTGCATGCGCGCTTCATAACCCTGCGAGAATTCGGTCCCGGGCTTCGGCGCTCGAAAGATCCGAACTATAGCATTCATTACGGGGCGCCCGAGTTCGTCGACGACGCGGACTTCCGCACTCGATGCGTCGCCAAAGTCGAGATCGAGCGCGTTGTCGCCCGTCAGAATTGTTGTTTTATGCAATGCGTCGTCAAGCGGCGGTCTGTTCAAATCGCGGACGACCGATATTTCATTTTCCGAAATCGAGACGGCGCCGTCGGCCGCGGCAACACGTGCGGCAATATCAAAATGCAAAGCTCCATCTTTTTTCTGAATGGAATATTCACCGGCCGGCACGGGCGGAAATTGATATTTTCCATCCGCGTCGGTCCGCGTCCGTACGGGCCACCACGACGCGCGCGCGCCGCGGCCGTCGAGCGTTAATATTACATTGGCGACGGGTTTGCCTCGAAACGTCGCGCGTCCATGGAGCGTGCCGGCGCTCGCGGCCGTCCACTCGATCGATTCCCTCGCGCCGGGCGCGATTTCAATATTTACGATTTCGCGCGAAATTCGAAGCGACTCCTGCGGAGCCCGCTGCCCGTTCATGAATTCCACGACGGCGGCGAGGGCGGCGCGTCCGGCGCAAACCGGTTCAAATGTATAATTTCCTTCTTCGTCCGTCATCCCCCGCAGCGCGCGCGGCACGCCTTCGGCGCGCGTTTCGGGGGGCGCGGCGGACGGCGCCGGCGCGCCTTCGGGTTTATATTGAATTTCAACATTCGGCACGGGACGTCCGCTCTTATCTATAATATGGACGCGAACGCTCCCAGCGGCCGCCAATCTGACTTCCCCTACATCGATCGTTACATTTTGCTCGGTGCGGACGTTTGGAATTAATTTATCAAATCGCCCGTGGTGCCGGACGCGCAGAACTATTTCGCGCGGATCCCACGTCGGCTGGGATAAACGAAATCTCCCGTCGGATCCGCACTTCGCTTCTTTAGAATAACTGACGGGGCCGCCGTTCGCTGCCACGCGCTCTACGCGCGCGCCCCCGGCGGGAGTTCCATCATAATCCAAAACGATGCCCGTGATCGTGCACGTCGGCCACGCCGCAATTTCCTCTTCGACCGTCGCATATTTTTTCTTCGCATGTTGTATGATCGTGGGTTCGGGCGGCCGCGCCGTTTCATTAATATTATTTATTGGCGCCGATTCGGCGACTGCGAGCGCGGGATTCCGTTGCGGGGAACGGGAGGGTTTACCCGCTTCGACGCCGTCGCCGGAATCGCCGGCCGCGGGCCAAAGCGCTCTCGCCGCGAAAAACGCAACCGCGAATGCGGGCGCGAATATAAAGAATGCGGCGAGGTGATTTTTCATAATTCAACGCCGGCCCATACAATCGAATACCAGACCGCGCACGGGGCAGTATTTATACATTGCGTCGAGATCATGCATCGCAGGAGTCGCGGACCGGGGATTGCGGGAGTACAATTCTACGCGCGATGCAACACCGCAGGGCAACTTTCTGTCGAATCGGTCCCCGGGATGACAGGTATCCCTGGCTCGGCAAGCACTCAAACAGTAGAGTCCGAACATGCGATCCTCCGCGCGAATCCACGTAGTCTCGATTTTAATAACAATCGCGTCCATCGGTTGCGCCGCGCCGCGGCCGGCGGATGCGAGCCGGGGCGTGATTTCGCTTTCGGGGTCGCTCGATCCGATCCGGAGCTGGTTTGATAACAATAGTGCGCGTCCGCGTTCCTTACTACTTCTTTCGCCCACGTGAACGGGATGCGTCAATGGGGCTCGTGCGGCTCAAGATTGGTTAAGAAGGCGAAGCGACGACGCGGCGGTCGCAATTGTATTTCTACCGATGGTCGGCGGCGATGACTCGCAATCCGCGCGGGCCGCGGCCGGACAATTCGGCGATCCGAGGCTTTCATACTTCTGGGACGCGGATCGGTGCAGCGGGGTCGCGTGGTCCGTTCATTACCAAAAACAATTCGCGGACCTTTTTGTAAACTCGCTGCCCCCCAAGAGCGACTTGCGTTCGCGAATTAAATTATGGATGGAGCACCCCGAGACGCAACCCATGTGGGATGTCGCTTATTTTTTCAAACGCGGCGCGAAATGGTCCGATCCCCTTCCGGCGCCGGACGCATGGACCAAACAATTCGGATATCGAAACGATCCGTCGACCGGCGAATCGAGCGGGACGTTTCTTCGATACAATTCCATCGGCGCGCTCGCGCCGTCGACATGGACCGCGGAGTTCGAAGCGGGATTCGATTTGATCGAAAAGTAGTGTTTGTGCGCGCGGAATCCCGGCCCGCGCCCCGCCCAATATACTATTTCTTTTCAGTCTCGACTTCCGATCACGTCTCCGCGAGCCGATCCCGCCGGACGGTCAATTGTTGCTTGCTCCGAATTGCAATAATTTGTTCGAGCAGTGTGCGGACTTTTTGCGGACTCTCCAATCGATAACCGGCGCGGCTCGGCGCCGCGCCGACGTGAAAGGAGACCGAGCCCGGGGGCAATACTGCAAATAAATCCTCATCGGTGCGGTCGTCACCGATGGCGACAAATAGCGCGTCGGGGCCCGCCGATTCGACCATGGCGCGCACTACAATTCCCTTGTTGACGCCGGTCGGCCGGATTTCGATGACTTTCGAACCCGCCAGAACCTCGACGGGCGACTGCGCGAGCAATTCTACTAATTCGGTTCGGATTTCGCGCGCGTGGAGCGCGCCGAGATGGGGTTCGACGCCGCGGTAGTGCCATGCGAATCCCGCGCTTTTTTCTTCCAGTACACATCCCGGCACTCTTGATAAATATTCCTGCAGAAGCGGCCGGACGCGCGATTTCCAGTCCGCGTTCGGTTTCGCGTTTTGTATCCATGGTTCCGCGGGCCCGACGCGCGACCAGAGTCCGTGCTCCGCGTGGAGTGCAATCGGCAGTTGTCCAAGCCAGGCTTCGAGTCCATCGCGCGTCCGACCACTAACAATATGGACCTGTGTGGCGGGCAACTGTCCGAGACGCCGAAGCAGACTCTGTAGCGATGGATCGCACGCCGCGAGATCCGGACTCGTGCCGAAAGGAACAAGCGTGCCGTCGTAATCGAGGACGAGAATGAGCGATTTGTGCGTTCCGAGACCTTTTGTTATTTCCGAGATCGCGATCGGAACAGTAGCAAGCGTGGCAATCTTAGCATTTCCTTCTCTCGAGGTTCCGAGCGCGTCGAGAAACGTATTCGCCCAATCGTGAACGGTTCGCGTACAGACGCGCGATCGCAGGCTCGCCATGCGCCGCCGCCGTTCGCTCTCGGGCATCGAGAGCGCGCGGGCAAGGGCCGCGGCCATGCCGTCGACATCGTAAGTATTTACTAAAAGCGCCTCTCCGAGTTCGCTCGCGGCGCCCGCGAATTCGCTCAACACGAGAACGCCGTCGCCGTCGGCTCTGGATGCAACAAATTCCTTGGCGACGAGATTCATGCCATCGCGCAGCGGCGTCACCGCGAGGACGTCCGCGGCCATGTACAGCGCCACGAGCTGTTCCCGCGTGACCGAACCGTAAATATAATGAATCGGCGCGCCGTCGACCGTCGCATGAATGCCGTTGATCCGCCCGATTAACTGTTCGACGTCGGCGCGGATTCGTTGATACTCCTCGACGTCTTCGCGGCTCGGAATCGCGAGTTGAATGAATCGAACTTTACTCTTGAGCGACGGTCTTTGGTCGAGAAGTCGCTCGACGGCGAGCAAACGCCGCGGAAGCCCTTTTGTATAATCGAGCCGGTCGATGCCGAGAATTATTTTTGCATTTCCATGCGCCGCGCGGATTCGTTTGGAGTCGGCGATCACGGCGGGATCGTTTGCTATCTTTTCGAATTGCGCCGCGTCGATTCCCATGGGATAGGCGCCGAGCCGGATCGTCCGTCCGTCGTATTCGATCCGGTCGATTTCCGCTTCGATTCCCAATGTTCGAAGACAACTGATGGCGAAATGATGCATATATCCAAATGTATGAAATCCTATCAAATCCGCGCCGAGCAGCCCCGTGAGCACATGCTCGCGCCAGGGAAGTATTTGAAAGATGTCGGACGACGGAAACGGGATATGTAAAAAGAATCCGATGCGCGCGGATGGAAGGCGCTTTCGGAGCAGACTCGGCAAAAGTAATAAATGATAGTCGTGTATCCAAATAAGATCCGATTCATTCGCTTTCGACGCGACCACATCGGCGAAATGCTCGTTCGCTTTTACATAGGACTTCCAATCGCGCGAGTGATTGGGAATCCGATCTAACAAATAATGAAACAACGGCCACAGTACTCCGTTCGACATCCCTTGACAGTACCGCGCGGCATCCGCGGCCGTGAGATGCACCGGTACAATTCGCATGTCTTCAAATTTGCATTCGAGTTCCAGGCGCATTTCATCTGTAAGACCCTTGAGGTCGCCCGGATATCCAATCCAAAGACTGTCTCCCTGTTCATGGGATGATTTCAATCCCGTCGCGAGACCGCCTGAACTGTGTGTAAATTCCAATTTATCGCCGGAAGCGCGAACGCCGACGGGCAGGCGATTGGATACCAGTATCACGCGGTCTTTTCGATCGTTATGATTGGTGGGTAAAATCATCGTGACCTATACATAGTCCCGGTCCGCCGAATTTTCGGCAATGACCTCATTTGGTACGTATCCAATGGACGCAAAGCTGGATCATGGTGCCATCGGCAATGGCCGCGTGCTGGCGCTTGTAAGTCCGCGCGGCGCAATCGAGTGGCTCTGTTTGCCGCGGTTCGACTCGCCGTCTTTTTTTGGTTGCATCCTCGACAGGGAAAACGGCGGCGTTTTTTCCATTGAGGCCGCGGAAGAGGGTTTCGAGTGCTCGATGGATTATTTAGAAAATACCAATGTGCTTTCGACGGTTCACCGGCGCAACGGCGAGGCATTTGAAGTCATCGATTTCGCGCCCGCGAAAGATACAGATCAGCCGTTTTCGCGCCCGGCGGCCCAGATCATACGATTGTTGCGTCCGCTTTCGGGCGCGCCGCGCGTGCGCGTTCGATTCGATCCCCGTCCCGACTATGGACGAACGGCGGCCTCGCTCGTGGCCGCGTCGCAGGGTATTACTATCATTGGCGCGGGCGCGCCGGTTTATTTACAAGCTAATATTCCGGCGGTTTGTATTACGGGGGGCAATTCATTCGTTCTCGACCGCGAAATATCGTTTATATTAACGCATGGCGTGCCGGCGACGCAGCGTGTCGAAGGAGGCGCGGCGCAGGAACTCGCGCGCACGATCGCTTTCTGGCGGCGCTGGGTTCTGCACTGTTCGATTCCCGATATTGCGCCCAAAGCCGTCATTCGCAGCGCACTCGCTCTTCGATTACATATCTTCGACGACACGGGCGCGATCATCGCGGCGGCGACGACGTCGATACCCGAAGCGCGCGGTTCGGGGAGGACATGGGACTATCGTTATTGTTGGCTTCGCGACGCCGCGTTCACGCTTCGCGCGCTCGATCAACTCGGACAAATCGAAGAAGCGGAGGGATACCTCCGCTTCTTAACAGATCTTGTTTTTGTAGGCGATCGCCGCATTCAACCCTTATATGGAATCGGCGGCGAGACCGATCTCGTCGAACACACTTTGGATCACTGGTCCGGCTGGAACGGATCGGGTCCGGTTCGCATCGGCAACGCCGCGTACACGCACGATCAACACGACGTCTACGGCGAGACGGTCCTTCCGCTTTCGCGATTGTTAACAGATCCGCGGCTCATCCGCACTCCCGCCGAGCGCGCGCGAATATTTACATTAGTTTCGCGGCTCGTGGAGCGCGCCATCGAAGCCGCGCCGCATCCGGACAGCGGCATTTGGGAGTTTCGAAGCGAGATGCGGCATCATACATTTTCAAAAGTAATGTGCTGGGTCGGAATCGATCGCGGCGCGCGCGTCGCCTCGACTCTCGGGCACGCCGAATTATCCAATCGATGGCGATCGGCCGCCGATGCGCTGAGACAACAAATACTGGAGCGCGCGTTTCATAAGGATGTGGGCGCGTTCGGACAAACGTACGGAAACCGCGAGGCGGACGCGTCGAATTATTTGATGCCCGCCGTCGGTTTCGTCAGCGGCCGCGATCCGCGGTTTCTTTCGACGCTCGAATATTATGAAAAGGCCCTCGTCCGCGACGGCCTCGTGCTTCGTTATACAAATCCCGACGATTTCGGCGTGACGACAAGCGCATTCCTAATGTGTGCATTCTGGCGCGTGAAAGCGCTCGCGTTTGCGGGCCGCACAGAGCAGGCGCTCGCCGAATTCGACGGCTTGCTCGCGCGCGCCAACGCGCTTGGACTTTTCAGCGAAGATGCGGATCCGAAGACCGGGGAAATGTTGGGAAACTTTCCGCAGGCGTACACGCACGCGGGTCTGATCAACGCCGCGACTTCGCTGGCAACTTGCAAACAATCGAAGTCGATCGAAACGATATTTTAATATTCGATTCGAGGCCGCCGGCGAGCGCCGGTATTGTATTTAACTTCTAACTGTATATAGACGATGCCAATGGTCGGGCGACCCACCCGCGAAATTACCCAAAATGTATCGTCCCAAGCCTATTCCGCGAGTTGGACGGACCACCCGCCAATTCCTGGGTCGCCGCAACCATCGGCATCTATTTATTGTTCCAAAGTCGAATGCGGCTTCGCGAACAACGAACGGAATTACGACTACCGAAGCGCCGGTGTTTATTTTTTTTTCCGGAATTTTAGCAACCCTTCCCGGGAGGGTCGCCCGGTTCGGCATGCACAATATTTTTTTTATCTTGATCCCCGGCCGGTCGGACGTACATCCCATTGACCCTGCAATCGTCCCCCGGGCCACTTCCTCAAAGCTTCTCGTTCCCTCCTCGAAACGTCGAC
This sequence comes from Planctomycetota bacterium, assembly GCA_016200225.1. GTDB lineage: Bacteria > Planctomycetota > UBA1135 > UBA1135 > JACQFD01 > JACQFD01. The sequence continues at coordinate 15,952 of JACQFD010000018.1, read as the reverse complement.
GCATGACTTAACAGTTATAATTCGACGTTGCGCCGGGACCCCGAGGCAAGGAGTAAATGAAGTGTTAACTCGAAAGTCTGTTTTGTTAGGAATGCTCGTCGGCGTGGTCGTCCTGATTCCAGTCGCGGCCGCGGTCTATTTCTCCAATCCGGGAAGTCAAAAGTTGGCGGATGGAAACTATGACTTTTCGATAAAGAAAGTGGATAGCATCATTTCGGATCGCGGAACCGCGGTCTTCAAAATGGTCGGAACCGACGGACAGGCCGGAACGTTAGCGCCAGAAGGCAAGACTGAACCTCAGACTTGGGCGTGGGACTCGAAGCGCGATGTCTACGACGTGGAGGAACATGGTAACAAAATCGGCAGTTGCGAAGTGAATCGCCTGAATGCCGAAAATGTGTACCCCTTCAGCGTGAAAGACACGAAAGGAGCGACGCTCTGGGAAGGCAAGATGAAGCCCCTCCCGCTGAACGAAGTCCGTCATTAGTAATCACATTTGTAAATAGTGGCGGACGCCCCCGCGTCGATGCGACCGCAAAGCCGGCCGCGCTGACGCGGGGGCATTTGTTATTTTAGCGCGGATCGCCAATATAAACGAACGCGGCCCAAAAGTAAGGTTCGGGATACAGCTTTCGAATTTCCCTGCGCGCCTCCGTAAACGCTGAGAGCTTCGATTCGCCCGGCGCCGCGGCGTCCTGCTGTTTCATTAGTTTACCATAAAATCGACCCATCAATTCGGCGGTGCTCTTGTCCTCGACGGGCCACAGACTCGCGATGACGGCGGGGCAGCCCGCATAAAGAAAACCGATCGGCATCGCATACATGCCCTCGTCTTTTGTAAGCTGGCCCCGCTGGGTCGAACACGCGCTGAGGACGGTGAGTTCACAATTCGCGAGTCTTCCGCGCCAATGTTCGAGGAGGTCGATTAACTTCAAGAAACCGTCGTCTTCGGAGGAGTCGCCGCGGGGCGCCGTCAGCGCGAGAGCGCTGTAACTTGCCGAGTCCGTTTCGTAAGCAATGTGATGCGTCGCCAAATGTAAGATTCGCGCCTGCGCCGCCGCTTCGAACAATTTCGCGCGCGTGGCATTCTCGCCGAGAAGCGTCCTGACCGTCGATGCGGCGCCGGCCTTTTTATTATTTAATACAGCCGCTTCGATGGCCTCGACTTCGACCGTCGTGCCCGGCAGCGGCGGCAACAAACCGTAGCGTCGATCCCCGTCGCCGCGCCGGATCGCGGCATTCGCCGGTCCGGGCGTCGGCACTGCCGACGCGGGCCGCGACGTAATTGTAGTTCGTGAAAAAATCGCGCCGCCGAGCGCCGCGACGTCCAGTTGTGTACTCGAGTGTTTTTGCCGGTCCCGATGTTCCCTGCACAGCTTCAAAACCGACCCCGAAGGTTCATAAGCAATCGGAGGCCCGGCGTCGAGCCAGAATTTACTATCCGCGAGCCTGTTGCCGGCGTTTATTATCAATGTTTCGAACGGCAGGCGGTGCAGCGCGCCGTGCGGAACGATATAAACTTTCGAACATCGAATGAGTTCGTTCCAAATATTCGCGGGAACGAGCGCATGAAACAATTCATTTCCGCGATCGGCCGCTTTCGCGGGAATCGCGCGCGCCGCATTTTGAACAATCGGTTCCGCGGGTGCCGCGTCGGATCCCCGCGCCGGGCCATGCTGCATGTCGATCGAATCCAGATAGGCGGCAATGCAGGACTGAACGTCTCCGTCCTTCACCGCGCCGCCGTCGCTCCATTGTAAACGATAGAACTTGATCTCTTCTCCGGCGGGCGGCACGACGAATACGTAACTATTCGAATCGTTCATGGAGTAAACTAACATTCGCTCGCCGACAAGGAGCGTCGCTTGAATTTCGGCGGGATCCGCCGGGGAACCGAGTTTCACGTTTTCCTTAATAATCTGCGTCCGCCTTCGAAGCGCCTCCTGCTGCTCGTCGCGCTCGTGCGCGAGACTCTCGCTCAAATCCGCGATCTCTTCTTTCATTTGTTTTTCGTTCAGATCGGTTCTTTTACGCAGAAGATCGTCGGCGCGAGAAAGCTGGGAGAGCTTGTTTTCTGTAATATTCAACAACTCTTCGATTTCCGCGATTTCGCGGACCTTTACTTGATCTCCCGCCTCTTCCGCGTGTTTTCGCGCCTCTGCGAGGGGATCCACCGCGCTCCGACATAATAAATCCAGCATCGACCGCGCGCACCTCCGTTCATTAAAACGCAGCGCCTCGCTCGTTTGCGATAATTGAAGTTGTGCATTTACAATTCCGTCGTAGGCGCCAAACTTGTTCAGCTTCTGAAAGTAGACCGCGCGATCCTGCTCCGACAATCCCGTCGTTAGCGATCGCATTTCTTCGATTTGTACAATCGCTTCCTTGAATAGTAGAATCGCGTCGGCCGGCCTCTTGAGATCGTCGCACATGAGTTTGGCGAGATTTGCGGCCCACATGTGCGCGCCGACATCTCCAATGCGCCTCGACATCGCCAGCGCTTGTTCATAATTCGGCAACGCGTCGGCGCTTCGACCGAGAGATTGTAAACAAGTCCCGACGCTGTTCAGTCCTCTCGCCACGTTGGGGTGGTCGCCATTGTAAATTCTCTTTGTCATCGCCAGCGCTTCCACGAACATCGGCAGCGCGTCTTCCGCATGTCCGAGATTCTTTAGACATGTGGCGCCGTTGATCAGACTGACGGCCACGCTCGGATGGTCGCCTTTGTATATTCTCCTCCACATGGCGACGCCCTCCCGATGATATAATAATCCGTCGGGACCGCGGTGGAGCGAATCGAGGCACGCGGCGACATTGTCGAGACCCGCAGCCACGTCGGGGTGGTCTTTTTTATAAACACTCTTCCGCATCGCCAGCGCTTCTTCATACTTCGGCAGCGCGTCCGCGTAACGGCCCAGCGATTGTAAACAATAGGCGACGTTGTTCAGGGCCGTGGCGACGCTGGGATGGTCTCCTTTATAAATTCTTTTCCACATCGCCAGCGCTTCTTCGTGGACGGGCAGCGCATCCGCGTCGCGGCCGAGTGAATTAAAACAAAAACCCAACTGATTCAAACTCGTGGCCGCGTCGGGATGGTCGTTTTTATAAACTCTTTTCGTCATTGCAAGCGCTTCTTCATGTACCGAAAGCGCGTCGGCGCCGCGGCCGAGCATGACCAGGCAGGAACCGACACTATTTAAACTTCTCGCCACGTCGGGATGATCGCCTTTATAAATTCTCTTTCGCATCGCCAGCGCCTCCTCGTGCATCGGCAGCGCGAGCGAGCTGCGGCCGAGCGCGTTCTGGCAATCCGCGACGTTGTAAATACTGATCGCCACGGCGGGGTGGTCTCCTTTGTAAATTCTCTTTCGTATCATTAACGCTTCCTCCTGCAGCGGCAACGCGTCGGCGACACGGCCGAGCAAAAATAAACAATACGCGACATAATTCAAACTGTTCGCGACGGCTGTGCTGTCCCCTTTATGAAGTTTTCGATCGATGGCGAGTTGTTGTTCGCGCATCGGCAGCGCGCGCGAGATTTCGCCGATTTCTTCGAAGCACTCTCCCATGGAACCCACGGCATACATGACGCGCTCGTCGAATTCATTATCGAGAACCGCGCGCAATCGCCGCAGATTTTCATTAAATCCCGCCACCGCCTCCGGTATTCGATGGGCCGTCTGAAACGCGTCCCCAATTTTTGCGAATACTTCGGCGGCGGCAATTTCATCGCGCGCGCGGTCGTAGATTTCCGCCGCTTTATTATATTTACTAATAGCATCGTCCGTCTTGTTCTCTTTCGCGAGGGAGTCGCCCTGTTCGACCTGCTTTTTCGCCTCCGCCGCGAGCGCAGGGTCGGACGCGGGACGAGTCGCGGACTTCGACGCCGGCCGGGTGTCCTGCGCGAATATAAATATTAATATCGGTAGCGCCTTGAGCGCCGGAAGCGATGCCATGAATGTATTCTCTTATTTTGTCGGCTCGCCTCGCTACGTCGACGATATTGGAAGTGGTTTCATAAGTCTCTCGAGCTGCGCGCGAGGCGAACAGGGAATCCGCGCAGTATCGCGGAACGCGACGCGGACGCCATAATTAAATTTGCCGGTCGCGGCTCTTGGGAGTCTTGCGCAGCCTTCCGTCAAAGCGACGCCGACGCGGCGGGCACGGCGATGCGGCGCCAGCTGATCTGTTTCAACGTCGATTTTGTATTCGTGTTTCCGACGCCCTTGATATCGATGTCGTGGTGCAATCTCGAGCCGCCCGTATTTGTTATGGATGCCGCCGTCACGGCTCCCCACAAATCGCCGCCTCCGGTAACTGTAAAAGGCATTTTGGGGGCGTAGACGCCGGCGTACATGTTACTTCCGCCGCTCATCTTGATAATGTCCCCGGAGTTCACGGATGCGTCGCCCAATCCGTAGATTTGGAGATTCTTAGCGAGCAGACTTGGATTCAAGAGTCCGCCGCCGGAAGTGTCGAATGCATGCGCGCAATAGATTCTGACGGCGCCGCCGGCGGAAATTTGTAGTGTACTATTTCCGGTCAGCGACATGGAGTTGATCCACCAGTCTCCCGGCGGGATCGTAAGCACCGCATGCGCGGTTAATGAAAAATCGCCCGATGCCGAAATAGTAATGTTTCCGACTTTCACAAATGTAGAGTAATCCATCGCCGACGCTTTGACTTTTCCGGTGACCGGATCGAGGATCGGACCGGCGTCGGGATTCGCGAGCAGTACCGGCGCTTTCGCGGGCGTCGTCTGGCCGTAGACTTTACTTCCGCCATTTGTAGTCACCGAACTGGCCACGCCCGGGGCCGCGTTTCCGTGCACGACCGTCTTGGCGCCGTTCATCGTGATCGTCGAATTGGAGCCGATGTCGCCGCCCGTAAAATCATAGAGTGTTCCGTTCGCGTCGGTGTTGAGCGCGACATACGGAGCGACGGATGAGTTAAATGCGTCCGACATCGCTCCGCCGGAGAATGTTACAAATTGGGACCCGAAGAATCCATAACTAAACGGCCCAGCGCTCGCGGGCAGAATTTCGACGACGGACTCGACGGACGTCCGCCGCAGGTCGAATCGACCGGTCGAAATGATTTTGTAGTGTGTCGCGTCGAGTTTCGCGGAAGTCGTAAGATACTTCCCGCCCGCGAACGATCCGCCCGCATCGCCGATCCCGTCCGTTCCCGAGTCCACGTTCGATAACAATTCGCTTCGCGCGATCGCGAGACCGGATTCGGCGAGAAGCAGCGCGCGCGTGCCGTCGATGCTGGAACGTACATAGGCCGAACGCGCGGTTAATGTTACCATTGCGGCGCCGGAAAGCGCGAGCGATATCGTGGTCAGAATGAGCGCCATCACGAGCGAACTCCCGCGCTCGCGTCCCCGCTTGTTGTTTATATTCGCGCGGCGCATATTGTTAATTCTTGAGGCATACGGTGCGCGTGGCGGTCACCACCACGGGCGCGTGGGCGGGGATGGGGCGCTGGAGCGTCAATTGTAAAGTAACCATCGAACCCGAAAGTTGAATCGCGAGGCCGCCGGCCGGCAGATTCGAACCAATCGCCTGCTTCGCGCCTCCTTTCGTTAATATTACTTTTCCGTTGCATATATTTCCCAGGCTCTGCCCCGCGGGTACGGCGCCTTTCTCATATCCGAACTTGAGCGGCGGCCCCCAAATCGCGGACGATCCGGACGCGCCGCAGCATTGTTGTAGCGTCAAGTAGGGACCTCCATTCGCGTCCGCCGCGGCGAGCGAGGCTGTGGACGCGCCGCAATCCTGTAGCATCGCCGCCATCGCATCCAACGTAGTCGCGGACTCCGTCCGCAGCGACGATTCGATGGTTTCCCTCGAAAACGTCGACTGTCCCGATATAAAGACTGCAATCGCGGAACCGATGACGATCACGCTGATCACGCCGCCGATCAGCGCGTCGAGCAGACCGATGCCGGATGCGCTCCCGGCGCCGCCGCGTTTTATTAGTTTCATGATCGCCCGCGCTTAGTGTCCGGACAGCACGGTTGGAACGTCAATAATGTAATTTCCGTCGGGTCCCTTCCAGCGAATGCGGATCAGTAAAGGTAATATTTTGTAATCCGCGGAATGATCGAAACCGTCGATCTTCCCGTCGCCGTTCAGATCGCGCGGCATGCCGAGCGCCGTATTGTTTATATCCTCGCGGAGTTGGGTTCCCGAAACCGGAAACTGAATTTCGCCGACGTTGCCGGCGGCGTACCCGGCTTGCGGTTGAAGTCCGGACACGGCGAAGTACGGTCCCGGCGCCGTGGCTTTTCCTCCGGGATCGTTCGCGGCGTCGGAATCATACATTACTAATATTTGCGAAAAGCTCTGCGAATCGATCTCGGCGATTTTTGCATGCGCCGCCCGCACCGCGACTTCGCGTTCGGTCAGCGCGCATGTGATGCCGATGGAGGATCCGATCGTTTTGACCGTGCCGAGCAGCGCGATACAGATCACGGAAAAGGACATCAGCGCCTCGACAGTCGAGATGCCGCGGAGACTTCCGTTGCGACCGATGATTCGGCAGGATCTCTTGTTCGTGAAATTGATAATTATATAATGCGCGGACATTGATTATTTCGCCTCCGCCCGTTTGCCTTCGGTTTCCCACCACTCCCGCCAGCGTTCGGGTGTCCCCGGAAATTGATAATTAGAAATGCAGCGCAGCGACCAGAGCGCGTCGGCGCGGAGACCTTCGTCGGACCCACGTAACAATTCGATCAGTCGAGGACAGGCGTCCGGAATTCGCAATCGGCCGCAGGCGATCGCGGATTGCCGCACAATATTTGTATCCAAGTCGCAAAGAAGTTCCACGAGTTTTCCCGCGGACCTGTCGTCTTTTATACCAATTCGGCCGAGTGCGTCGGCGGACGCGGCGCGCACGTCATTACTGGCATCGAAGAGTCCCCCCGCGAGGGCATCCGTACTCTCGCGCCCGCCAAACCGGACGAGGCAGTCGGCCGCGCGCATGCGAAGGCTGTCCGATTTGGCGCGGCCGAATAATTGTACAATCTCGTCGCGCACGCCGAGGCGCGCGTCGGCCGATTGTAGTATTCCAATGCACTCTACAGTTTCAAGCTGTACTTCGAATTCCGGATCGTCGAGAAGTTTGACGAGCGCCTTGAGCGCGTCCTTCGAACGAACGGCGGCAAGCCCATGCGCGGCGGTTTTGTGATATTCAGGATTTTTATCTTTAGATTCCGCGAGCGCGAGCAACGCGGGAAGCGCCCGCTCTTTTTGCATGCGCGCCAGCGCGCGCGCCAGCGGGCGGCCCAGGTTCGTGGACGCGAGCGCCGTTAATTGTTGCGTCAAGGCCGCCGCGGACGGGACGCCGAGAGACAGCACGGATTCTTCGAATCCGGATTGAACAAATGCGGGGTCGAGTCTCGCGCGAAATATCAGCCCGTCCAATGTTAGTATCGGCGCGGCGTACGAAGCGGCGGAGCTCGTCTGCGTTTTCGATGGAGTTCCAAGCGGACCCACGACCGCGACGGGAATGCAAACGAGCAAGATCGCGCCCAAGATAAGAGCATTAACAAAAATGGCTGCTTTTGATTGAGTCATCAGAAACGCGAAATACTCCCCCTGTAGATCCTCCGGCAACATCGTCCAATGTCGCGGCGTGGCTTGATTCCGCCCGCAGGTCGTCCGTCGATTATTAAGGATTGAATCCGCGACCCGGAAATTCGAATTTGAACGCGTAACACCGACGGAAGAATTTTCCGCAGGATCCGCGTCGGACCCGCGTCTTTCGATTGGCGGAATCGCCGCGATCCGCGCGAGTTGCGCCAACTCCGGGAATTCCATTCGATCCCCCGGAGTCGAACGCCGGTTCATGGTCTTCGCGGCTCCGGCCGTGCCGCGTATGGAGCCCCTGTATTTATGATTCGAATCGCTATTTGTTCGGTTTTATTAACAATAACGTCATGGACCGCCGCTCCGCCGGTTGCCGGCGGCGGTCCGAACGAGGAAATTCCGTTCGAAAGTCTCGGGAAGGAATTGCTCGCCGCCTGCGACGCGAAGCGCGACCCAAAGGATCCCGCTCCGCCGAAGGACGCGACGCCGTCTGTATTGTTATTATCGAGAATTCAACCGGTCTTTCACCGGATTCCGCTCGGCGCCGTCGAAATCTGGGAGTTAAAGAATAATTTCGGCGATCTGTCGAAGAGCGAAAAAGGCGAACCGGTCGCGCTCGCGAACCTTCAGGCGCACGCGAATCTTTGTTTACAAACGCAAAAATTGTGGATCGATCGCGCCGACCTCGACGATCCCACGCGGATGCTCATTAAGAAAAACTTCACGCTCGCGGAAAACTGGATCAAGGCGTGGAAAGTCGAAGGCCCCACGCGGCCGAAACTCGAGGAGGAGCAGGCGATACAACAGATCGGCGCGGCCTATCATGCGCTGAAGAAAGACCAGCGGCTCGAGATCGGCGCGCTGCCGGTTTTGTTTATATTAAATACGCGCCGCCAGTATTTTAGTCTGCTCGGCGCCGCGGGCATCGTCGACCCTACATTACAAAAACTTCTCTGGGATCCGAAAGCGCGCACGTGGGTGATCGGCGGCATTATTTTTCGTTGCAACGCGACGTGCGCGTCGTGGGGACCCGCCGAGGGGCGCGGTTCGCCGATGCTCGACAATCCGATGCCGGCGCACGACGCGCAGCAGTATATAACACATCAAATCGCGCATAATTGTATCGATTTGATGATGCACGAGGCGCCGCCGTGGGCTTCCGAGGGCCTCGCGATTTGCGATACGATACAAATCATGAAAGCCGACGAAACGCACTGCACTGGAAATATCGCCGCCGCGTTCGTCGCGGACGTCGGCGGATTCATGCCGGGCCAGAAGGAGGATTTCCGCTGGATGCCGACGGCGCCGGCCGAAAAAAGCCCCTACCGGCGCGGACCGTCGATGCACTTCTTTACAAAAGAACTGCAGCGCGCGCGGGGCAAGGACGGGATGAAATTTGTAGACTACGAAACGGGCAAGATGTTACAAATTCCGCCGCCGCTCCTGCTTCCGGTCGAGAAAATCCCCGAAGTCGTCACCGGCGGCACCGGCGCCGTGAAAGCGAGCTACGCCGAGTTCTTCCGCGCGTACGTCGCCGGATTCGCACATTATTTTTTCCTGGAATTAAAATTTAACAAAACGCCGTTTCTGCCGCAATTGATCAAAACCATGAATCAAATGCGCGCGGCCGGGCCGATGAACGAAAATTCCTTTCATGAAGCGGTCAAGAAAGTAACCAATAAACCGCTCGGCACGAACGCCGATCCGAAATCCGATTGGGAAGGATCATGGCTCGAGTGGCTCGATACAAAGGGCTGAAAATCTTATTTAATATATTCGATGACGCGACGCATCTCCTCCTTCTGGGTTCTCGTGCTCGCCGGATTGTTTATTCTGGCGGGCGCGATTGCATGGTTCCAGGCCGGCGCGCACGGCGGCTCCGGCGCGCCGGACTCGGAATCCTCGTCGAACGAAGCGTCCGGCGAACGCGATGAAGCCTTCGCGTCGTCGCGGAAGACTACAGAAAACAAATCGGACGCATCGGCGCGCGCGGCGGCCGGCACGGTCGCGGACGATCCAATTCCGGCGGACGTCGGCGAGACCGCGATCCTGCGCGGCAGACTCGTCGTCGAAGAAACGGGAGCGCCGCCGGTCAACGCTACAGTTGCGGTGCGCACCGGCGACGATCTTCTCGATTATGCGTGGATGGTCGCGCGCGCGGGCGGAATGGTAAATTATAAGAAACTCCAACGCTCGGGCGAGATCGAATTGATATTTATGGAGGCCGGGGGTTGGCGTCCGATGTTTCATGCGAATGCGCGCGCGGACGGTACGTTCGAAATCCGCGTTCCGAAGAGAGCGGCGAGGTTTACTTTCGAAGTCGCCGCCGATTTTGCCTCCTATGTCCACCCGGAATGGTTTTTCCCGTCGGCGGAAACGTTTAAAAACGGCGTAACTGTTATTCTTAATGAAGCGGGCGCGCTCGAAGGACATTTGACCGGCGACGCGGGGCGTCCGCTGCGGGGCGGCTGGGTGTGCGTCGAGCCTCCGCGCGTTTGGAATCCGTCGAAACCGTGGACGGTCCCCGTGCGGATGACGCAAACCGACAAAAATGGTAAATTTACATTTCGCGGCATGGATCCCGGACGGCCGACCATGTCCGCCCAAGCGGACGGATACGCCGCGAGCGGCGACGCCGACGCGGAAATCACGGCGGGGAAAGTTACAAATATCGAATGGAAACTCCAGCCGGAAACGCCGCTCGAGGGAACCGTAGTCGATTCCAAAGGAAAAGGCGTCGACGGCGTTGCGGTTCGCCTCATGATGGATCGGCGGAGTTTCTTTAGACTTGGATTTGGAATCGCGAAATCGGACGCGGACGGACGTATTCGTTGGAAACATCTGATCCCCGGAAGTTATCGCGCGTTTATTTATTATGAAAAGGGCCGCGCGGCCGACGGGCCCGACACGATACAACTCCCGATTCCGGCGGACGCGCAGCCGCCAAAATGGACCATCGAAAATGGACACTTTCTCGCCGGAAAAGTTATAGATTCGGAGGGCAAACCCGCCGCCCGAGTATTGTTATCCGCGATGGCGTGGAATGCCAAGGACAGTCCGCCGCCGGACAAGGCGCCTTCCGACAAATCGCGATCCGGCTGGCAATCGGGGTTCACCGCCGCCGACGGCGCGTTTCGACTCGCCGGCCTTCCCGCGGGTCCATTACAAATAACCGCGACGCTCGAAAAAGTTTCGTCCGCGACGAAAACGAATATTGCACAAGATTCGGAGAATATTGAAATTCAGCTTCCCGGAGCCACGGGAATCGCGGGCACCGTATCGAACGCCGCCACGGGAAGTCCGATTACGACATTTATGATCACAACCGTGAAGAAATCGCAGGCGGCGATGTGGGGTTCGCGCGGATTTTGGGGCTGGGATCAGAACGCCGAAAGACCGATGCAGAGCGAGAGCGGCGCATTCGAAATCGGCGGCCTCGACGCGGATATTTATTATGTGCGCGGAACCGCCGACGGATTTTCGGAGACGGATATTACGGATATAACTGTTAAATCCGGCGAACTTACGCGCGAAATTAATATAAAATTGATTCCCGGCGGAACGATCGACGGGCGCGTCGTCGACGCCGCGAACGGCGAACCGATCGCGGGCGCCGAAGTGGAAGCCGTCGACGCCTCCGATCAGGACTTGGGCATGCGGATGCCCGGCGATCGAACGCACGCGGACGGCAAATTCGAAATCAAAGGCCGCCGGGCGGGACGCGTGCGAATTGTAGCTTATCACGACAAATATGTGGAGACCTCGTCGGAAATTGTAGAGTTGCGGCCCGGCGAACGCGTCGAGATTCCATTATTAACTCTGGGCCGCGGCGGCGCGGTGATCGGCGTCGCGATCGGCCGCGACGGACTGCCGCTGCAAAATGCACAGATACAATCCTATTTTTCCGAACCCAAGCCTTCGGCGACGCCGCCGCGCCACGCCTGGCGCAATCCGACGGCCGGCGCCGACGGATCGTTTAAGTTGGAGGGATTGCAACCGGGAACGTGGACGATCAACGCGATGCCGCGCGCGACGGACGGCGACTGGCAGAGGGCGCATAACAAGTCTTTGAAAACGAGCGTTGCGGTTATCGAAGGACAGACGGTCGTGGCGGTGTTCGCCGCGCCCAAAACGACGGGCTGCACGCTTCGGGGCAAAGTCACTCGCGGCGGAAAACCGGTCACGAACGGTAATATTAATATTTGGCGGCAGTCCCAGCCGGGCGAGGACGAATCCAATGGTAATGTTCAACTCGGATCGTCGCTCAGCGCCGCGGGCGAGTACGAGATCGAGCACGTGCCTCCCGGCAAAGCGTATCTTAATATTGGATTCTGGGGCGCCGTGGAATCCGGAGGTTATAGCATATCGAAGACTCTGGAAATTCCCGACGCCGCCGAGTTTCGATTCGACATCGAAATCCCTCCGGGCGGCGAAGTATCCGGGCGCGTCACGCGCCGGTCCGACGGCGCCCCCGTGGCGGCCATGCGGATATCTGCATATTCGCAAGACGACAACGCCGGCGGGTCGCAGGCGAATGCAGTCACCGACGGAGACGGAAAATATACACTTGTCGGCGTCGTCGGAACCGTGACCGTAACTGTAGCAAACGAGAATTTTGGGGGAGGCATCGCCGACGACGCAAAATTAATATCAAAAACGCAGTCCGTGCAGGTTAACGACGCCGCAAAAGTCGCGCTCGACTTTGTGTTGGATGAAGGCGCGTCGGTTGTGATTGAAGTGTTGGATCCGGACGGAAAACCGATCGCGCAGGCATGGGTCAACGTGAATCTGGCCGTTCAGAACGCCTCCGGCGGCGGCGGCTACGGAAGCACGAACGACCTCGGAATTGTTAAAATAACCGGTCTCGCTCCCGGGCGGGCGAGGGCGCACGTCGATGTGGAGGGTTATCCGCCCGCCGATTCCGAAGAGTTCGATGCCGCGATCGGCGGCGAGCCCCATATACAATTGAAACTCGCGCGCGGCGTGGAAACAACTGTATATTTGCGTGGTCCCGACGGCGAGATATTAAAACTGGAATATGTACAATTGAACCGCGCGGGGCGCGGCTGGGCCGGCAGCGCTTTTTTTGACAATCCACGCCAGCCGAAGGATGGTTCGCTAAAATTCACGGCGACGCCCGGCACTTACACGGCGGTTCTTCAGGTGCCCGGCTATCAGCCCATTTCGCAGGAAATCGTCGTCGGCAACGACGGCGGTGCGGTGCTCAACCTTAAGGCGGACAAGTTGGTGCCGCTGAAGAAGTAAAACCGGTCGCAATGCCGAAAAAGGTTGTCGCGGGGCGAATTCCCCCTTCGCAGGCCGACGGCGGCGTTCGTACCGTTCCCCATCTCAAGGGCCCATCTGAGGTAACGCATGCTTTTTCGATCCCTTCCCCTTTCGTTTTTCATTATTTGTATCATTTCAGGCGCGCTCGCCGCGCAGCCGGTTCGCACGCACCGCTCGCTGAAACCAAATCGCCAGTACGCTCCCGCTCAGGGCGGAATTGTCATCACCGAAGAGGGCGATGAAGGCGACGAGGACGGCGATGAAGACGACGACGACGACAATGCTCCGCCGAAAAAAGCCTCGGCCGTCAAAGTGCAGGGCGGATCGATCATGATCAATGGGCAAAAGTTAAAATTAGAAAACGGCAAGGCGGGAAATGTAACAACAAAGGTTTTTACAGTTCCCGGCGGAACGTGGACAAGCGAGCCGCAGATTTTTGAAATCGACGGCGAGAATGGCGTGCCGCAGAATCTCGAATTCAAAATGGAGAAGGGACAGGACGGGAAAATGAAAATTGTACAATCCGGAAAATCGGATCTTAAGGTTCGCAAGGCGACGGCCGGCGGACAGCCTGGACAGGGCGGCCACGGCGGCCCGCTTCTCGGCGTGTCCGTTTCGAGCGACGGAGACGAAACTAAGATTTCGAGCATCGTCCCCGGAAGCGCCGCGGAAAAAGCGGGTCTGCAAGCGGGCGATATTCTCCGATCCATCGATAAGAATGAAATCGGTTCGGCCGAAGATGTTACAAAAATCATTCAATCGCACAAACCGGGCGACGCGCTTCCGATCGTGGTCCGTCGCGACGGAAAGAAAGTTAAGATAAACGCAACGCTCGGCTCGAACGCGGACGCCTCGAAAATGAAGCATGCGGAGGGAGACGACGCCATGGTGTTCAGTCTGGGCGGCGGCGATGCTACAGCTCCGATGAAAGTGCACGCGCGCGCCGTTCCATCGGCTCCCGGCGCTCCCGCGATGCCACACGGAGTATTCGGCGGAATGGCCGGCGGAGCCATGGCGGGCGGAATGGGCGGCGCCATGAAGCAGGCCGTCCCGGAAATGATGCAAGCCAACATGAAACAACTGCGCGACGAAATTGCACAGTTGCGCGAACAGATCGCGGAGCTGAAAGACCTCGTCAAGAGTCTTGCACAGACGCGAAAGCAAAGGTAGACATCGAAGACTACTGTTCGAGTAGACGAATCATTAAACCCCCGGGAATCGTTCCCGGGGGTTTTTTTGTGCCGTTTTGGCGGAAATCGGGCACGGAGTGCAGAATCATCGGTGATTTTGCAACTTGCGCTTTGCAAAATCACCGATTATTCTGTCACCATGTACCTCATGCGGATTGCTGAAACACTACTACAGGATGTACTCTCAAGTGGCAAAATCGGACTAGTCCTTGGAGCTCGTCAGGTTGGAAAAACAACACTAGTTGAGCATGTACTCAAAGGAAGTAATGCGCTCTTCCTTAACTTCGATATTGAGGTCGACAAGACGCGCTTCTTATCGGCGGCAACGTTGACACCCTTCGATGGACTCCGGTCGCTCGGCAATCCTCAAATCTTAGTTATCGACGAAGCACAACGAGTCCCGGAGGCATCTCGGATTATCAAGGGCTGGTATGACTCACGCCTGCCTGTGAAGTTCTTGTTACTTGGATCCTCGTCCCTGGACCTGCTTGACCAGGCGGCGGAGAGCCTGACCGGACGCAACCGAAAATTAGTGTTGCCTTCACTACTATTCACCGAAGCGCTAAATTCACAATCCTGGGCGGCGCCGATTTCCTCGCCCGATCACTTGCGTCGAAACTTCGCGCCGCAGTTACGGGCGTTTTTGATGCAAAGACTTGGCTTCGGAAGCTATCCCGAAATTGTCGCCGGCGACAACCCCGTCAATCTGCTACGGGAGTTGTGCGCCGACTATCTTTGGAAGGACTTACTTCAGATGGGAATGGTAAGGACACCGGATATAATTAAGAAACTTTTATTGCTACTTGCGCACCAGATTGGATCTGAAGTGTCCGTAAGTGAACTTGCGGCTCAATTGAGTATGTCGCGGCCGACGGTCGATCGATATCTGGACTTATTGGAACAGTGTTTTGTAATTTTTCGCCTTCGCTCGTATAGTACAAATCCAAGAAAAGAGATCGCCAAGAGTCAAAAAATCTACTTTTGGGACACCGGAATTCGCAACGGACTCCTTAACTCATTTTCGAATGACGAATTCCGGCCCGACATCGGTTCCCTTTGGGAGAACTGGGTCGTCGCGGAATTTGCAAAGCGAAACTGCCTGCTCGGATACCCGGCCGAGCTCTATTTCTGGCGATCGCAGGCACAGTCGGAAGTTGATCTAATTGTTAAACAAGGCGACAGCCTGCGCGCCTTCGAAATCAAGTGGTCCACGACGCGGCAATTCTCAAGTCGGGCCTTTCGCCGCGCCTATGGAGTCGAAGTCGTCCCAATCCGAGCGGACGATCCGTTTGTAGCGATACCCTAGAAGTCGTTTAATAAGTCTCTCGAGCTGCGCCCGGAAATACTTTCCAACCGCCCATCCAATTCCGCAACGCGTCTCCTGAGATCCGTATACTTCGGCGGAGCGAATTTTTCTTCGCCGGAGTCACGTGTTTACAAATATCCGATTATTAGTTCCAACGGTTTTTATCATTATATCTTTTTCCGCGTCCGGCGGCGGCGATGGAGACGGGCACAGGCCGAAAGCGACGCGCCCGGCGCCGCACCATGCGCAGTCAAGACCAAAGAGCCGGACGGCGTCCCGGCCGGAATCGCGGCCTGAGTCGCAACCTTCGTCGGCGCCCGCGGGATTGGTCCGCGAAAACCTCCGCGAGCAATACTATAAAAAGCATCCCGGCGCGCGATGACGGCGAAACGGGAAATGCGGACGGCGCCCGTTATTGCCTGGAAGTGGTTTTAGAGAATCTCGTAAAATAAAGTAGCATTTCTGTTACGGCGCATTACACTTGGCGTATGAAAGAAAAACCCAGTAAGAAGCGCATCGCCTCGTTGCGGTCACGACGATTGGAAGCTGGAAGACTCTTTGAAAAAGGCGCC
>JACQFD010000017.1 GCA_016200225.1 Planctomycetota bacterium | reverse complement strand
GCGGCGGGCTCCGCGGCGCGGCGCAGCGGCGATGCTCCGGCCACGCCGTGTCGCGACCCACACGCCAGCGTTAACCACACGCTCGACGCGACGGGGCGTCGCCTTCGCCGCCGCTGTCTAGCGCCACGGACCCGCCGCCCGCCAGTACTAACGATGGCACGTACACTAATATAAGCGCGGCTGCTCGGCCGTCGCGGCGCGCGCGTGCCCGCGCAAGCGCGGCCACACCGCGCGTCGCGCGACCGCCTCGCCGTCAGTGATCCCGGCCACATGACACAAACACCCCACTTTTTATAACATTTATTATCCCCCCGTCGAGCGCACACCTCGCCGCCCGCGCAGCGCAGGCGCCATGCGGCGCCAGAGCGCCTCCCGCCATGACGCTTCCAGTATCAATATCAGTTATATTGAATCGAATCCGCCAAAACTTGGACGCATCGGCACAAGTGACATTCTTGGTAACGCAAGAACCGCTTCGATGCGATTTAATGGATCGCGGGATTCTTTATGACCAATTACGGCGTGAACCAATTCGCCGTCGTCGATTTCGATGGCGTTTCCATTATATATTAACTTAATTTTCCCTTCCATCAATTCAATCACGACATTTTCCGGAAGCGCGGGACGCAGAGGTAATATTAATTTTTCGCGGTCGAGGCACTTGACCATGCCGAGCGATCCGGTCTCTGTCGCGATTCCAGCCGAGCGCACGATTTCGAGAATGTCCGTTCGGTGGGCGCTTAAGATGCAGACGGCCTCGGGGAGCGAATGTATATTTATGATATGCGAAACCAGCGCGAAAATGCCCTGGGCGGTGCCGCCGCATTCGTGAACGACATTTTGCAAATCTCCGCCGCGGCCGAGCGCCGCATAGGCCGACACGCGACCGCTTTTCTCCCGATATACATAAACGTTCGTGCCGGGAAAACTATAATGATAGGCCGATTCCGCCCTGGGGCGGTCGGTGTGCGCGGCCTCGCGCATGCGGATGCGTTCGACCGAATGTAAATCATCCGAAAGGTAATTTTCGCAGGTACCGGCGGCGTCGAGTTCGTTGAGCGGCGGCATGAGTATGATTTCCTCGATTCCCGCCTCGCCATAGCCGCGTTTTATATAAAAATCGGGGACGTCGGCCCACAAAACCGCCGCTGCGCAGCCGGCGTCGCGAAGCCACTGTTCGCAGGCGTTCATGGCCGCGCTCGCAAGGCCGCATCCGCGGAATGCCTCTTCCGTCGCCACGGATCCTATCAATCCAATTCTTAATTTTCCGCCCGGAGTCGAGACTTCGCGCGCGACGCAGGCCGCGCCCGCGACCACCGCGCCCTCCGACCGGACAATGCACAATTCTCCGGTCGCGACATCGCTAAAAATAGCCGGCTGCTCGGCGGCGAGCCACGCCTCCGACCCGGGCCGGAGCGCGCGCTCGAGCATGGCGACGGCCAGGGCGCGCTCATCGGCGCGCACGGGCGTGGCGACGGCGGCGGCGGCCATTATTGTAAGAACGACATGAAATTCGTTTGCATGAGGCGTTGGCCCGCGGCCTGCGCCATTTGCAACGCCAGTTGCGATTTATTGTAGTCCACGACCACGCTCGCGAAGTCGGTGTCCTCGAGATTCGATATAATAATCGAAACCTGATCTTTCATTTCATTCAGCCGTTCGCCGTCGTTCTGCGCGATGGCGAGCCTCGATCCCACGTCCGCGAGCGCGATATTTGCGTTGTCAAAATTCCGCGACAGCTCTCGCGCGCGCGATTGAAGGCTTTTGTCGCGCGATGCGGCCGGCTGGGAATCGTAATTTAATAAATCATTGCGCAAACCGATCAGCGATTGAAACAAATCGGTCGTGCCGGTGTAATCAATCGTTTCCGAACCGGCGTACCGGATGCTCGTCGAATTAATATTTGTCGTCGATCCGTCCTGCGATCGCACGGCGACCTGATTCTGCGAAAACAGTATCGCGGTCCGCGTGACGCCGCCGTCGGTGCTGAGCGTTCCCGTGGATGTTAAATTAACTGTTCCGTTGAATCCCGAGGCAATGCCCGTGAGATTCAGATGCACCGTGCCGCCTTTGCCGTCGCCGAGCGCGAAGTCGGTCTCGGCGCCCGTGTAGGCGACGGGTGCTCCCGAATTTAATTGTATCGTTTTGGCGACTGCGTCCAGCGTGATCGTGTGCGCGCCGGCGGGACCGATAATTGTATCGAGCGCCGCGGACGTCGCGGCCGGTTTCAATCCCGACGCGGAATCGCCTCCCGCGAGAGCGCCGTCGCCCACGGTCGTCGTCCCGTGCGCAACTGTTAATACTCCGCGGTCGGTTCCGGAGTCGGTGCCCGTTCCGGGGGCCGCGCCGGTCGAGCCGCCGAAGAACGACGAGGCCGTCCGCGCTTGTTTGGAAAAGAGTTCCGAACCCGCGATATTGGTAGTAACTACCAATGTGTCGCCGATGTTCGCGCGCTGCCGCTCGTCGTCTCCTTGATAAGTAACTTTATCGCCGTCCATCGCGTAGGGAGTTCCGCTCGCCGTGCCGCCGAAAAGCGCTCCATACTTATCTTCGCGATTGGCCACTTCCATCACCTGCGCGAGCACCGAATCGATTCGCTGCGCGAGCGATTTGCGATCCGCGCTCGTCAATGTCGAATTGCCCGCGCTCACGGCGACTTCTTTAGCATCCGCGAGAACGCCAGTTAACAATTGGATCGCCTGCGCCGAACTGCCGAGGCGGTCCTCCGCTTCGCCGACGGCGTTTTGATAACGTTCGATCGTGCTCTGCCGCGCGTGCGCGACCATCGATTCCGCCGCCGCGGTCGCATCCTCCGACGGACGGGTCCAGCGTTTGCCGGACGAAAGTTGCTGTTGCGCCGTGAGAATGGCTACATTCTGCCGGTGGACGCCGTCAAGCGCCTGTCCGAAGAGTAGTCCCTGGGTAACTCTCATTGTTTTATTTAGTTATTAATGAAATGAGATGGACGACCGGAAATTGTATCGTGTGTATGGATTATTGTATAAGACCGAGCAACGACGACGACGTTTCCTGCAAAACGCGCAAGTATTGCGACGAAGCCTGAAATGCCTGTTGATAGCGGACGAGATTCGACATTTCCTCCTCGAGCGAAACGCCGGAAACTTGCTCGCGCTGCTGCGAGAGATTGTCGACGAGCGTCTGCTGGGACGATTCGAGATCCCCGGCGCGTTTTGTATCAATTGCGAGATCGGAAGTCGCCTCCGTCAGGAATCCCGGAAGCGTGGAGCCGCCGAGCGCGGACTGATCCTGTTTTTGTATATTCATCAACCGGACGATGTTGCCGGCGTCGTTGGGCGCGCCCGAGAGCGAATTCGAGAATAATTCCGAGTGCGCGAGCAGATCGGCCCGAACGGATATATTCGTAATATCATTTCCCGAAAAGAATGTATTCAATCCGAGCGCGCTCAAAATGTCGGACGAGTCGGAATTCGCGACCACGTCGACCGAGAATGCGTCGTTCGACGATTGCGAAATCGATCCGGGTCCAAAGGAAACCTCCACGCCGTCCTTGATCGAAATCTTAGTATTCGGCGAATAGCCCTGCCCGACGGGAAGCGTCGCGATCCGGTTGCCGGTCGCATCGTAAACGCCGATGCTTAGATTCGGCGTGACGCCGATCTGGCCGTCCGCGTCCGCCTTGAATGTCCAGACGTCGTTCGAACCGCCCGTAAACGCGCCCGATATTTGTGCATTTGCCGCCGTCTCCGAACCGGCGTCCGCGCCCGAAGGAAATCCGAGGGCGGCGGCGGGGGAGCCGGTGCCGTCGGTTATTTGTATAGTCGAGGCGGCGCCCGTCGTCGTGGAAACGATCGAAACTCTCCCATGGTCGGCGACGGCCTTCGCGCCGACGAGTTGTCCGCCGATGGCGGCCGCGATCTCCTCGGCCGTTGCTTTTGTAATATCCGAGAATTGTGATGATTGAAAACTGATCGTTTGCGGCGCTCCGCCGTCGACGGATATTTGCATTGTCGAACCGCCGGTCAGCGTGAACGGGCCGGTCGACTGGCTCGATACCGAAGCCGACGCTCCGCCAAACGCGCCGTTCGAGTCGGGATTTGTATCGAGCCGGGGGCTGAAATCGAATTTGAACCCGGCGTCGGCCGAAATCCTTATCTTTCCGGCGGCGTCGATCGTCGCCGAGAGATGTCCGATGCCCGAAACCTTCGCCGCGAAATCCGCGATCGATTCGGCGGGGTCGATACTAATTTTAGATTTTGTAATATCGCCGGTGTTTGTGTCGCGAACGGTAACATACAAGTCGCCTTTCTTGACATCCACTCCAAGCCCGGCATTCGCGAGCGGAATCGTGGTTCCGGCGGAACCGCCGGCGGGAGCGGCGTCGCCTTGCAAAGTATCAAATCCGCCGGCGGCCGGAACTCCGGTCGAATGCACGCGATTGAAGGCGAGAATCATCGATTTCGCGAACTGGTTCGCCTGATCGGTGAGCGACGGTACGTTCTGTTCCGTTAAATTTAATAATCCGGCGATCGCGCCGTTTCCGACGGCGACTTCTCCGATCGCGCCGTTTACTTTCAGAACCGGATTGTTATTATTAGAATAGTCGAGCGCCATTTCGTGCGATTTCTCGCCGCTCACGATCGTCGTGCCTCCGACGAGAACTCTCACCATGTCGTTGGACGATGGAATCGTCTCGACGCTCGCGATCTCGCCGAGATCGTTTAACAATTGCTGCCGGCGATCCTTCAATGCGTGGGCGTCGACGTTCCGAGTCTTTAGATTGGCGATTTGTCCATTCAAATCGGCGATTTGAGACGAAATCGAATTCGCTTCCTGCACGCGCAGATTCGCGGCGAATCGCTGGTCGTCGCGGAAAGACTTAAGATTCGCCGAGAGATCGCGCAGCGCGTTCGCGATGTCGTTGCCGGAGGTCACCGCGGACTTGCGGCTCGTGGTGTCGTCGGGATGGTTCGCGAGCGTGCCCAGATTACTGAAAAAAGAATTTAACGAAGCCGGAAGCCCGTTGCCGCCCGCGCCGTTCCAAATACTCTCGATTTGTTGTAGTCCGGAATTCTCCGTCGACATGCGCGCGAGCGCGCTCCGATTCGCTAATATTCGCAGATCGAGGCCCTCGTCGACGACGCGGCGGATTTGTGCAATGTCCACGCCCGTTCCGAGCGAAAGTCCGCCGACCATGACCGGCGCCGACTCGCCCATGATGACCTGCTCGCGCGAAAAACCCGGAGTGTTGGCATTCGCGACGTTATTACCGATCGTCTGGAGCGCCGATTGCGACGCGAGCAGCGATTTGATGCCGATATCGTATCCGATGGAAAGTGACATATTACTTATGCCTCCGCGTTGACGAGGGAACCGCCGACATAAAATTCGGCGGGCGCGCCTTCCTTTGCCGCGCGCGTTCCGTTCAGCAGCGCGGCGACGGCGAGGCTATATACAATTCCGAGTTCGCGCACGAGCGGTTGGAGGATTCTTAGCTTTTCGCGCACCGCGTCGATGCGCGCGATCAGTTGCGTTCGAAGGCGCATCAGTCCTTCGGCCGGCGCGCCGGGAAGCGCGGCAACGTCTCGGAGCGAACGCGGCCGGTTGTGCGTTCTGTTCAATGCGGAAAGAAGATGTTCGCGTTCGGCGGCGAACGCGCGCTCGCGGCGCGTGAGTTCGTCGAATTCCGCGAGCGTCGCGCTCAACGATTCGAGATTGCGGTCTCTCGAGGCGGCGACGGCGCGGTCGAGCGCTCCGCCGATTTGTTGTTGCAATTGAGATTCTTTTTCGAGCAGCGAAATCAAAGGCAAGAATGAATTCTGTTGTATCATGAGCGATCACCGCGCCTCTTTTGTTAGTTTAACTTCGTCCGCGGCCGGCGCCGCGTCGTCCGAAAGCCGCGACGCTCTGTCGCGCGCCTCGTCGATTTGTTTCATCGATTCCTCAATTTGCTTCGAAAGGCCGATGCCGCCGCGCGCCGCGAGCGATTCGCCGAAGAATTGATCGAACAAGCCTTCGAAAACCTGCGCGCCCGGCGACTCGCCGAAGAATTGTAATCCCGACGACTGCCGCATCTGTCCAACTAATGTTGATAATAACAATCCTTCGAACTTTTTCGCCGCGGCCTTGTTGTCCGTCTTGCCGTCGGCGGTCTTTGGAATCGCCAGATCGAGGACCGGGAGGGCCGCCGCCGACGGATCCTGAGTCGGGAACGCGGACTGCGTGTCGATGCGCATGGGAGAATCTTTAAAATTACTAATCCTGCAGGATGTCGGCGTGGAGAGCGCCGGTTTTTTGTAATTCGGCGAGAATGCCGACCAATTCGCGCGGCGTCGCGCCGAGCGCGGAGAGCGCCTGCGCAAGATCGGCGAGCGAACTCGTCGCGGGCAACATGCTCAATTCCCGCTTGTCTTCCTTGGCTGTAATATTGGTGCGCGGGACGGTCGTCGTGTCGCCGCCGCTCGAAAACGCGCTCGGCTGCGAAACGCGCGGCGTTTCGGCGATCGTTATTGTTAAATTGCCGCGGACGATGATCGAAGGGCTGAGTTGCGGCGTTCCCGTGATGATCACGGTTGAGGTTTTCTCGTCGAGGTAAACGGTGGGCCGCTCGTAGGGGACGATCGTTTGTCTTTGGATCGCGGCGATGAACGCCGGAAAATTACCGCTGAGTTCATCACAATTCGCGGGGACGGTGACGCGCACCGTGCCGGGATTCAGCGCGATCGCGGATCCGGGATATATTATATTAATCGATTTCGCGATCTTATCGGCAACGTCGGCTTCTTCCTGTTTCAAATCTAAAAATAGATTATTACCTTCGCTCACGGGTTTCATCTGCGCGAGCGCCGCGCCCGATTCGAGAATGGCGCCGCGCGGGAGCAGACCGGCGGTCGTGTGGTTCTTCTTAACAGATGCGGCCTGCCCGCTCGCTTGGAATCCGCCGATGATGAGCGACCCCTGCGCGACCGCGACCGCGTCGCCGCCGAGCGCGCCCGTGAGCGGACAGCGCACGAGAAATCCGCCCTCGAGACTCTTGGCGTCGCCGTAGCTCGATACGATGGCGTCGATGCGCTTGCCGGGTTCGGGGTAGGCCGGGAGCGTTCCCGAAACGTTAACAATCGCGATATTGTTAGAACTCAAATCCTGCGCGTTGACGGTCAGGCCGATCGTTTTTGCGAGATTCTGGATTTGTTGTTTTGCAAAATTCGACGTGTCGCCGGTCCCCGCGAGACCGACGACGATGCCCCATCCCGTGATCTGGTTTTCGCGGATGCCGCGAATCACCGTAAGACTGCCGATCGGTACCGTGATCGAATTCGGCGGTGGATTCTGAACGTTGGCGGCGGCCGCGCCCGACATCGCGGGGCGAATCGCCGGAGGGGCGGCCGTGACGTTCTTGACCGGAACCTGCGGAACGGCCTGCGTCAACAGTAAACTAATGATCGTGACGGGGAGAAACATGGTCATTTCCGTTTTTATTTAGAACGGCCAGAGTACGTGAAAAATAATATCAAATACTTTCGCGACGACGCCCTTTGTCGTCGTCCGCGTGAGCGCGCCCTCGCCGATGTACGAAATCTCCGCGTTCGCGACCTGTTCGCTTTTTACTGTATTATCGGCGGCCACGTCCTGCGCGCGCACGACGCCGCGGATCTCGATCGTTTTCGTTTCGTCGTCGACGGTGATCGTGCGGCGCCCGAGAACCAGCAGGTTGCCGTTCGGTAATAAATCATGGACCTGAACCTGAATCCGCGTAGTGAAACTGTTCTGGCGCGTCTGGTCGCCTTTTCCGTCGAATTGTTGTTTATGTTCCGCGCTGAATGCCGGAAGCGTGCCGAAGGCCTTCGGCGCGATGTCGAAGGATGTCAATTTCGCGCTGAGCGAACCGGAGCGGTCGGTCTTCGTCTCTTCGCTGTTTTGTATACTCGCCGTTTCCGCGATGACGACCGTTAACAGATCGCCGACCCGGCGGGCGGTATTATTACGAATGAAATTCGAATACGGGCCGTCGTCGCGCCAGAGCGACTGCGCGCCCGCGCTTCCGCCCGCGGCGGCGGCCGCGAATGCCGCCAAAATGATCAAAACCAACTTCTTAAGATTGTTTTTCATAAATTTCCCGAAAATGTTATTTATTGACGACGATGTCGCCCGAGAGGTCGAGGACGCCGTCCTCGCGCACGCGCGCGACCAGTGTTTTGTTAAATTCGAGGCACGTGACGGAAACGCGCGAACCGATGAACGCGTCGCCTTCGACGCGCACGAGCGCCTCGATCCGAAGCGTGCCCCGCTCGATCACGACGCGCGCCTGATCGCCGCGGCGATAAACGGGCGCGAGCGTCAGATCCTGCGATGTTAATATTCGATCCTTTGCGATCGAACGCGCGAGCATGCGGCCGACGAGGGCCGAAAGATCCGCGACCGGATCGCCATCGACGTGCGTGACGTCCATTTTCTTTTTAATAAACTTCGCCGCGTCGGGACTCTCGCCGGAATGCAGCGCGATCGCGGCGACCAGCACTTCCATTTCATAACGATAACGGACGGGGATTTCGGAGACGCCGAGGCACTCGCCGCCCGCCGATACTTTAACAGTGGCTTTCGCATCGCCGCGAAGCGCGCCCGCCGGCTTTACGATCGTGGTTTCGACGATCGTGCCGGGAGACCGCGGCGCGGTGACCGACATATCGTTAACTTCCGCCGGTAATTCTACAATTGCGTTCGCCGGCGCCGAAGACTGCAATTCCGAGAGAATCCGCGCGCCGAGCGTCTTGCCGATGATGGTGACCGTCTCCGAACGCACGACGGTGCCGTTGCCGGCGATCTGGAATTGATCGCGTGCGAAACCGGCGCTCGTAATCTTAACATCCACCGCCGTCGGCATCAGGCGCCGCTCCGATCCGGGGGCGGGCGAATAGCCTATCTTAATTTTCGCGAGATCGGCGGCCCGGCTTCCGCGGATTTCCGCGACGTCGGCAAGCGTATAATCCGCGCCGCGCACCGTGGCTTCGCGCTTGAGTGTAATGATCGCCGGCGCCGGCCGCGATTCCGGGCCCTGGCCTCCGAAAAGGAGCGCGAAGGAGAGAATGATATGGTGCATGTATATTATTTATCGTCCAAGATTGTTAACTTGTTGCATCATTTCGTCGCTCGAACGGATGGCGCGCGAATTGACTTCGTACGAGCGCTGCGCGATAATTAAATTAACCAATTCGGTCGCGACTTCGACGTTCGAGCGCTCGAGCGCGCCTTGTATCAACTGGCCCGCGCCGTTTTGCGCGGCCGCCGTGTCCTGCGACACGCCGGAGGCGGCCGTTTCGTAGTAAATATTGGCTCCGTCCGCGCGGAGACCCGCCGGATTGGCGAAGCGCGAAAGTGTAATGTTTCCCGCCTGCACTGGATTCGGCTGTCCGGCAAGTTCGTAGCTCACTTCGCCGGTCTTGCCGATCATAATACTCGTGGCATTCGGTGGAATGGTTATTTGCGGAACGAGCGGATAACCCTCGGGGGATACGAATTGTCCCTGGTTGTCCTTACTGAAAGTGCCGGACCGCGAGTACGCGAATTCGCCCGACGGAAGTCTTAATTTAAAGAATCCCTCGCCTTGAATCGCGATGTCGAGCGGCCGATCTGTTATCTCCGGAACGCCCTGCGCGAAAACGCGCGCGGTCGCGGCGACTTCCGAACCCGAGCCGACCTGCATGCCGGTCGGAAGGATGTTGCCGCCGCCGGCGGGGGCGCCCGGCGTTTGCGTCGTTGAATATAACAAATCGCGAAACTGGACCTGGGCCCGTTTGAATCCGGTCGTGTTGACGTTTGCGAGGTTGTTGGCAATGACGTCGACGTTGAATTGCTGGCCTTTCATGCCGGTGGCGGCGGTGTAGAGTGCGCGGATCATGGATTGTTATAAATGGAATCGGGTTGTCGTGTTGTTCGTTGAAGGGATTTTTAGTCTTAGAGCGCCGTCGTGACACGTTGCATCGTTTCGTCGAGTGTATGCATGGCGCGCGTGGCCGACTCGAACGAACGATTCACCGAAACGAGACCGACCAGCGCGTCGACGGCCGAAAGATTGCTTTGTTCCAAATAACCCGCCTGCACTTGCGCGGTGGAGGGCTTCGCCTGCGACGGATCGATTCTATAATTACCGCCGTTCTCGGGGACGAGCGGACCGTAGTCGTCGAAATCGTATACTTGAAGGCGCGCGCCCGTCGATTTTCCGTTTTGTGATATATTGCCGGAGTCGTCGACTTTGATGGGCTCGTTCGCATTCAGCGCGCCGCCGTTCAGCATGAGGCGGTCGCCCCCTTGATTCATAATTGTGCCGTCGGGATTCGGAAAGAACGATCCGCCGCGCGTGTAGCGGGGGCCGTTTGGCGTTTCGACCCGGAAGAATCCGCGGCCGTTGATCGCAAGATCGTATGAATTGCCCGTCGGGATGAGCGGCCCCTGTTTGAAATCGATAAATTCGCGCGCCGCCGGAATTGGAATCTGCGAGCCGGCGATCTGTAATTGTTGCGAAAAGCTTCCGATCACCGAAATGCGGCCCTTGTAGGCCGGCGTTCCGATGTGCGCGAGGTTCGAGGCAATGGTATCAAGCGATTTGTTCATCGCCTGAAGCGAAGCCGCCGATTC
Organism: Planctomycetota bacterium; assembly: GCA_016200225.1. GTDB lineage: Bacteria > Planctomycetota > UBA1135 > UBA1135 > JACQFD01 > JACQFD01. The sequence continues at coordinate 132,883 of JACQFD010000017.1, read as the reverse complement.
GTAGAGTCCGATTTGCATGACTGACGTTTACATGCGCACGCGGTTTGCCAAGTGTCGTGGGCGCCGCCCGTCCGCTTCGACAGGCACTTGGATCGGGCGTTTATTACAGGTATGAAAACCTTTCCGGAAACGACCGGTTTTCGCGCCTGAAAGGAATTCGCGAAAGAGAACTAAAGTTGTGACAGTTTCGTCGCGGCATGGCGCGTCGAAACCGCGCACCGGAGGCTCGGGCGAAAACTAATAAAAAACGCCGATGCGCGGTCGCCGCAACGGGTTCGGATGCGGCCCGATTATAATTAATATTTGTCGCGCGACCGTATTTGCAAATTCGCGCGTTATTCCTGCGGGCGGCTGTTCCGAATTGTCGGTATGTGCGGCCGACCGCGATCCATGTTGAATGAACTTGTGAGGCGCGAGCGCCCGTGCGCGAGCGGCGAGGCCGAATATATCGATTCGCGGAGGCGATTCTTAAGAATTCTCACGCGCATCGCCGGCGACGCCGCATCCGCGGAGGACGCGCTTCACGAGTCGTGGCTTCGAACGCTGTCCGGATGCGGCGAGGATGCAATTGTAGCGTTCGATCCCGCGTGTGTCGGCGCGGAGGCGTTTCGCGTCGCGCATCGGATCCGGCGAAGCCGACGCCTGTCGGTTCGAATGGACTTGCCGGACGAATTTGCTATTTACCCGCGACGCGAAGGCTCGCACGCGTGCGACGGCCGCGGTCGAATCTTAAAAATCATCCGCGAAGAATTTTCGCGGCTGACGTCGCCGGAGCGCGATCTTTTATTATTTCGATACGGGCTGTGGAGCAACGCGGCGACCGCGGCGCGGGTACTCGGGATCTCCCGTCCGGCGCTGCAATCGAGATTGAAGCGCGCGCGCATGAAGTTGCGCGACGCCGTGCGCATTCGCATTCAACAATTGAGCGGGAGCGATCCGGGGCGGGAGGACACTTTAATTTACTTATCGACGGTGGAACGTCGAGGGCGCGAGGGCGCAAAGGGGATGCAGGAACAACTTGCGGCATGCCGGATGGTCTGGTTTGCCCGAAGTATGTAAAGGAAATGAAACTATGATTACAATTCTTCTCTCGTTATGGACTTCCCTGGCTGCGAACGCGTCCGCGTCGGTTCTTCCGATCGCGCCCGCGCCCGCGGCATTCGTTTACATTTGCGGCGACGATCCCGCCCCGATCGCTAGTAAACCGGCGGCTGCGGCCGAGAAGGCGCCCGATGCGAAGCAACAATTAAAAAAGGCGGATGAACTGCGCCGCGCGATTCACGGCAAGGCGGAGGCCCGGCGCGATCTCACGTTGAAAGCGGTGGCGGCGTACAATGCCGTTAACGATTATTTTCCGGATGCGAAACAAGAAGGATCGATGGGTTTGTTTCGCGTGGGCGAATTGAAGCGAACCTTGGGACTCACCGACGAGGCGCGCGACGCGTTTGCAAAAGTCGTGGCCCAGAGTCCCGAACGCAAACTCGCGGCGCGCGCTCTCTTCGAGACGGCGCATTTGTATCGTCGCGCGAAGGAACTCGGCAAAGCCATGGATACATATCGAAAAGTGGCGGCCGATTTCGCGGACGAGACCGCGACGCGCGATGACAGCCTTTACTGGATTGGCATGATGCACGTCCAAAATAAAGAATACGCGAAGGCACGCGAAAGTTTCAAAGCCGTGGCCGACCGGGGCGTCGATCCGCTCGATCGAATCCGCGCGTTCGACAAGATCGCGTCGACTTATATTAAAGAAAACAATCGCGACCTTGCCTCGAAGGCGATCGAAGAATCGAAGTCGGCGCTTCATGAATCGGCCTCCGAACCCTCTTCGCGCGGCGCGCGCGTGCGCAAGGCGCTCGAGAGGATGAGTAGCATCCGCGCGTTGGAGCGCCTCGACGAAAAGGACGCGCCCAAGGACAATACTAAGAAAAAGTCGATGGCGGACGCCGACGAGGAGGACGGCGACGACGAAGCTGAAGATTAGTAATTTGATGATCGCGGGCGGGCGGCGTCGCGACAACCGAGCCGCCGCCCTCGATTTTTGGCGCGAGGAAGCCAATGGCTTTGGCTGTAATATTCGCCGCCTTCGATTGTTATCATGCGCATTCCACGGGTGCGATTCAGAATTCGGCTGTCGCCGCGCGAACTCGCGATCACCGCGGGCGTTCTCGCAGGCGTAACCGCGTTTGCGCTGATCGGTAGTCAATTCGCGGCGTCGGCGAGTCAGATTCCTCGCGAGACGCCGGGACTCCTCGTCGCGGCGCTGCTCTCGATGGGACGCATGACGGCTGCGTTTTTACTTTCATTAATATTCGCGGTCGTCTACGGATTCGTCGCGGGGACGCGCCCGGCGACGCGTCCCTATCTGTTACCTTTGCTCGACGTCGGCCAATCGGTGCCCATTCCGGCGCTTTTTCCCGTGGTCATGGTCGTTTTCGTGCAGACCACGGCCAGTCTGTTCGGATCCCCCCGTCTCGGGATGGAAATCGGCTGCATCTTTCTGATCTTTAGCGTTCAGGTTTGGAATATTGCATTTGGAGTGTATGAGGCGATTACACAAATTCCGGAGGACCTCAAACTCGCGGCTTCGGCGTTCGGTTTTTCGCCGTATGCGCGGTTCGTGCATTTGTATCTTCCGGCATGCTTGCAAAAGATCATTTACAATTCAATCGCGTCGTGGGCGAACGGCTGGTATTTCCTAACGCTTTGCGAAGTGCTCGATCCCGTTCGGGGTTATCGCGTCGAGGGGATTGGCTCCTACCTCGGCGACTCGATCAATCCCGAGTTCGATCCGATGAAATTCGTCGCGGGTTTATCCTTTGTATTTGCCATGGTGTTCGGACTCGAGTTCTTTTTGTGGCGGCCGCTCAGCGCATGGTCGAGGAAGTTTCGTTATGATTCGACGACGCTCGGCGACAGCGAAGACGACGATGCCTATGTGTTGCGTTGGTGGCGGCGCTCGGCCATCGCGAACCGTTTTCGTCTGGCCGTGCCGGCAATGTTACGTCCGGTGCGCTCGGCGATTCTTGCACTACGAAATCGAATGGATCTTGCGGGCCCGGCGGTACTTTCCAAGTGGGCTCCCCGTCTCGCGAGAGCCAGCTTCTTCGGTTTCTTTGGCGGTATCAGTATATTAACAATTGTTGGAGTGGGCGCGCTCGCGTTTTCACTGATGCGTCCGTGGCCCGAATCGGCGTTTACGGTTCCCCTTGCGCTCGCGAAATCCGCCGGACGCATCACCGGCGCCTATTTATTAACATTGACATGGACCATTCCCGTCGCGCTTTGGGTGGCGCGCAAACCGCGACTCGATCGAATTGTAACACCCGCCGCGGAGGTTCTTGCTGCCGTGCCGGCGGTTGCGGTGTGGCCGCTCCTCGCGCGCGTCGTGCAGCCGACGTTTGGAACCAACACGACTTCGATATTAATGCTCATGACGGGCATGCAATGGTATTTGTTATTTAATCTTATCGAAGGCGTAAAGCGCGTTCCGGCGGACCTGCTGGAGGCGTCGCAGTCGCTCGGACTTGTCGGTTATCGAAGAATTCGATATTTGTTTTTTCCCGCGATGGCGCCCGCGCTCGTGACGGGCAGCGTCACCGGTTTCGGCGGCGGCTGGAATGCACTGATCGTCGCCGAGCATTTCGAGGTTGGCCATCAAACTTACGAATGCGACGGGATCGGTTCCCGGCTCATGACGTCGTCGGGCGAACACGGCGATCCGGTTTCGCTCGCGTTGAACATGGTGGCGATGCTGCTCGCCGTGGCCATTTTGAACCGTTTGTTATGGCACCGGCTGTATAATTATGCCGAATCGCGCTTCCGATTTGATTGATTTTAATAATAAAAAATGACTTCCGCTCCGCTTGTCGAATTTCGCGGCGTTCGCAAAACTTTCAAACGCGAACGCGGCGAAACTGTAGTTTTGGACGATGTGAATCTTCAGGTTGGCGACGGCGATTTTGTAGCGATTGTCGGACCTTCGGGCGTCGGCAAATCGACGCTCCTTCGCCTCATGACCGGGCTCGTGACGCCGGATTCCGGAAAAGTATTATTCGAAGGCCGCGAATTAAGAGGCGTCAACCTCGAGGCCGCGATGGTTTTCCAGTCGTTCGCGCTTTTCCCGTGGTTAAACGTCGAACAAAACGTCCGTCTGGCGCTCGAGTCACGCGGTATTGATCCGCACGTTTCGCGGACGCGGACTGCTTATTACCTCGACAAAGTCGGACTTGACGGTCACGAGGAGGCCTATCCCCGTGAGCTTTCCGGCGGTATGAAGCAGCGGGTCGGACTCGCCCGCGCCCTTGCCCTCGAACCCAAGCTTTTGGTGATGGACGAACCCTTTTCTTCTCTCGACGCACTGACCTCCGTGAGCTTGCGCGAAGAACTGCTCGAAATCTGGGCGGATTCGACACTTCCAGTGAATACCGTCGTCATGGTGACGCACCTCATTGAAGAGGCTGTCGAGCTCGCCGATCGTGTCCTCGTTTTGACCGGCCAACCGGGGAAAGTTCGCGACGATCTCCGGGTGTCGCTCGACCGCCCCCGAGAGAAGCAGTCGCACGAGTTCGATGAGATCGTGGACCGTGTTTTCTCCTTAATTGTGTGATCGCGGCCCGAATCGCGTAGACTGAAATCAGTCCGTTTCCATGTTTGCCGCACCACTTCCCGATACCGGGGTGTCCGAAATTCTCGGGCTATTGAAAGTTTTAGACGACCAAGGGGCGCGCGCGGACGTTTTTCGTTTTGCGCAAGAACTCAACATGGACACGAGCGAGCTGTTGCCGATCCTGCAAGCCGCCGAATTGTTAGGCTTTGTTCAGACTCCAGGTGGCGACGTCGTACTCCTCCCGCTTGGCCGTCGGATTGTCGATGCGGACATTAATACAAAAAAATCCATTCTGCGGGAACAGATGGAGAAACTCCCGCTGTTCCGGTTTTTCATGGATTTCCTTTCGAACCATCCTGAAAAGGCGGTCGAGAAATCTGTTATTTTGGAAGAATTGACGCTTTTGGTTCCGACGGAGAGTCCCGAGAAACAGTACGGCACATTATTAAAATGGGGGCGCTACGGTGAAATCTTCGGATTCAGCCATGACACGGGGCGGTTTTTCTTAAACACTCGTGGCCGCCGCCGCCGAACGCCGCGCGCTGGAGACGCGCACGGCCTGCCCCCGGCAAACGTACCCGATTCGCCCGGGCCGCCCGCCGCAGGTGGCGAGGTCGGAGACGTCGGGGGCGGAGAAAGATAAGTGCTCTGGTGCCGCTGGGCGCTTTTCGCTCGCGCCGCGAGGCGTTTGCGCTGCGCGCGTCGCGTGCCCTGCGCGGGCGGCGAGTTGTGCGCTCGACGGGTTGGGTCGGCGGCTCGAACAGTGCTCGTCAATTGTAAGAATGTCGGCCGCGCCGCGGCCGACATTCTTACAATTGCCTGCGCAACTCGCCGCGACCCAACCCATCGAGCGCACAGCGGGGGGATTATAAAAATGAGGGGAGTGGTCCTGTTTTATCATTAAGATTTGCTCAAGAACCAACGGTTGGCAAAGCCATGATTCGATATCTGTTTTTGAATATTGTCCTTTTACTGTTATTTGTATCCTGCGCGAGGTCGACTACGGGCGGTTATTGGGCCGATCGCCTGAATGATACAGTTGATATGATTCCGCTCTCGGTGTCGGTCGGTCCCGGTTTGTATGCAGGAGTACAAGTCACGAGTTTCTTCGGAACCGGAGTCGGATACGCGGAGGAAACGTCGCGAGTCGGATGGTTTCCGACGAAAAGTTATAATGCTGACGCGCGTGGCGGATTGGTTCGATTCGGGCGACTTGAAGGCTGGCAATGCGGTTTCGTGTTTGCGTGCATGGGGATGGGCCTATCGAGCGACTCGAACGCAATGATCGACGCGTCGACCGGAAATACATTCTTTTTTTTCCCCGTCGTGCCCGTCCATTGCGGCGGCGATATTTATTATGATGCGGTGAGCGTCTTAAATATATCCGCCAACGTTCACATCGGCATCGTCGGCATTCACGCCGGCATTTCTCCCGTCAACGTTGTCGACTGGCTCCTCGGATGGTTTACGATCGATATCGCTGGCGACGATATGAATGCAAGATTCCCGGAGCCGGTTCCCGCGAGCCGTCCCACGGATTCAAAGTCTGAACAATAGTTCGCCCGCGCCGCGCATTTTATAAATATTTCTTCCAGCGCCCCGACTCCGCGGTTTCTTTAATGATGCGGTTGCGCTCGGCGAGGAAACGGCGCAAATGACGTTCGAGAAACAGCGCGTCGGCAAGCCGGACGAACAATCCGTATGGCGATTCATAAGCAAAAGTATCGCGCATGAGCGTGCCGGACGGTTCTGCAAGAAATAAATGTTCATGTTCCATGGCGCGGAACGGCCCGCGCACCATCGCGTCGACGAATCGCGACGGCCGATCGAATTGAATAATCCGCACGGTCATCGTTTGTACAATTCCAAAATGGGTCGCGCGCCACGTCACCTCCTCGCCGAAACCGATGAGCCCTCTTCCGCCTCCGACGATCCGCCACAAGCAACAAAACCCCAATTCCCCAACGATCGCGTCGGCTGTGGTTCCGCGCGAGTTCCGCCGTCCGCTTTGGCGCAAATTGATAACAATACCTAACGATAACGATGTTGTCGTATTGCTCTTGTCAATTAAGTCGTATCTGTTTCTTTCCAAAAAATACGTCGTCGAGCACGTCGAGGAATCCGTTTTGGCCAAAGGAAAATATCAGTAGTGATTGGTCGCCGGATGAAACGCGGAATACCAAATCGACAAGCGCGTCGCTGCCGGCTGGAATGTTATGAAATGATTTTCCATCGAGCGGTAGCGCGGCGAGACGGGTGGCGCGGCGGTGTTCGCGATCGATGAGGAAAACGGTTTCGGGTCGAAATGTGAAATCGACGCGCTTGGCGTAATTTGTAACTTTCAATGTTACGACGACTGATTCGCCGTTGCCGGCGCTTTCGGGCGCGTTGATTTTACAATAATCCGAGGCCTCCTGTTTCCATCGCGCTCGTTGCGCGGTGAAACCGAAATCATCGATGCGAATTTCGCCGCCGATCGGCTCCGACTGGTCGCGGCGATTCAGGATCGCGACCGCCGCCAGAAAAATAAGGATTCCAACGATCGCCGCTCCGAATACGGCAAGGCCCCGTGAAATTGTCATATTAAGAAACGCACGGTTGGGGGGTCGGCGCCATGGATCGTTCGATTTCTAACAATTTCGCATGGACCGCGTGCATGGTTTCGTCCTGCGTCGACGTGCCCGCGGTAAGTCCGACCACGACGTCGGGCGCGAACCACGACGCATCGAGATCGGCCGCGGATTGTATATGATACGCGGCCACGCCCGCATTTGCCGCGGCCGCGGCGAGTTCGTGCGTATTTCTGGAACGCTTGCCTCCGACCACCACGAGCACGTCGATCTGTGGTAACAATTCGGCGAGGCCCTCCTGGCGGTCCCGCGTCGGTTTACAAATAGTATCCATCACGCGAATGTCGGCCTCCGGGTTTTTAGTAAATATCATTCCGAGCGCTTCCGCGAAAACGCCGGGTGCCGTCGTGGTTTGCGATACGACGCCGATCCGGCCTGCGCCGAAATTCACGACGCCGCGCGCGTCGGCGATCACTATAAAATTATCGATATCGCCCGTCAGGCCGCGGACCTCGACGTGGTCCTCCATTCCGATGACAACAATAAACCGCCCCTCGGCCGCGAGCGCGAGCGCTGCCGCGTGCGCGTTGCGCACGAGCGGACAGGTGGTGTCCAGAATTTGTAAACCGGCCGATGCGAGACGGCCCCGTTCGAGACCGCTGATGCCGTGCGCCGTGATCAACACCGCGTCCGTTTGCGGTAATTCGCGCGCGCCTTCGGCCATTTGTACAAATCCGCGGGCGGCAAGCGCGGCCTGCACGGATTCATTATGTACAAGTTCGCCATAAATTGTTACATTCGACGGGTGTTCGATTTGTTGCGTCGCGGCGAGGGCGTCGCGGACGCCGAAACACATGCCGTGCGCCATTGGCAGAAGAATTTTCATATTAAGATTTCAGATCTACTTTGTGAAGCAAAGTGACGAGCTGTTGAATTGATTAAATCGGTTCGCATGGAGGCTTTCATGAGGGCGATTTTGAAAAATCGCGCTACGCGGGCGAGAATTCGCCGCGTCCGAGCGCGTCGCGGCGGATCGGCCCGGTTTCGCGGCGCGAAGCCGCGATGGCGGAGCGCACGACTTCTTCGAGCGCGTCCAAATACTGTAAGAATCGAGCCCGTCCCGACGGCGTCAATTTAATGAGTGTCTGCGGACGGCCGCCCGACTGGCGTTTCCACAATTCGACGACGCGCGTCTCGCGCAGCGACTGAAGATGGCGGCTCAGGTTGCCATCTGTTAAATTACAAATCTCCTTGAGATCGTTAAAAACGACGCCTTCCGGCCTGCTGGACAGCGCGGTCAGGATCGCGAGGCGCGCGCGCTCGTGAAAAAGACGGTCGAGGTGTTCGAAATTCGCGTTTTCCCCGCGGGGCGTACGCGTGTCGTCGGTTCGGTTGGAAGCGCTGCGTGCCATATTAATAATTTAACGATCCCCGATTATGATCATTCCTCGCCGCGGCTTCGCTCGAGGTTCCAATATAATACAATGGCGCCGGCCGACTGTCCCGCCGTGAACACGGATCCCATGACCCAGGGCGCCAGCGCGTCGGCACCGCGCAAATATAATAATATCCAGGCGCCCGCCGCCGCGTACGCGAGGGCGACGATGCCGATCACCCGGGGGAGCATCGTTCGCAAACCGAATAACGCTAAACTAATAAAAATCGGCCAGAGTCCCGGCAACCATTCGTGCGCGCCGCGGAGCGCGAAAACGGCGGTCACGGCGGCTCCCGCGGCGAGCGGCGGCGCGACGCAGGCAACGGCCGCGCGGGTCGTCGCGCGTTCATGATCATGCGGGCAGCGAATATATGTAATAGAGATTTGAACGCCGACGACGGCAAATGCAAGAATCGCCGCGGCGACCCAGTAAGCTGTATACAAATTGGGCTGCAGGTCCGGACGCGACACGACGGCGGGTTGCATCCACGCTGCGATATTCGCGATCAGCGCCGTGGCCGCCATCGTTCCCGCGCGCGTCCCGCGATAGACCTCGGAACGGGCGATCTGTCCGCGAATGGTTGCAATTTGGTCGAGTGCGTCGTCGAGGTGCATGTTGCGAATTCGATGCGGTTGATACGTTGTCGGAATTTACTTTGCACCACAAAGTAGAACGGCCGTCAAATGTTGTCAAGCAAATCCGCGGAAATCCGGCCCCGATTAGATTTTCTTCGCCGAAGGCGACTTGATCCCGATGCCGTAGTAGTGAAATCCGACCTTCTCGAGCACCGCCGGCGTGTAAATATTCCGTCCGTCGAAGATTACGGCGTGCCGCATGAGCGATTTCATTTTTTCGAAATCGGGACGGCGAAACTCGTTCCATTCGGTCACGACAACGAGCGCGTCGGCGCCCGGCAGCGTGTCGTACGGCTTGGCTAGGAATTCGACGCGATCCTTAAAATAGGCCTTCGCGACGCCGATCGATTCGGGATCGGTCGCGCGCACTTTCGCGCCGCATTTTAACATTTCATCGATGATCGTCACCGACGGCGCTTCGCGCATGTCGTCGGTGTTCGGTTTGAACGCGAGCCCCCAAACGGCGATCGTTTTGCCTTTCAGATCGTTATGAAAATGCTTCTTAATTTTCTCCAGCATTCGCATCCGCTGATTTTGATTTACATCCTCGACGGCCTTTACAATTTTGAAGTCGTAACCGTGTTCCTCGGCAGTTTTAACAATTGCTTGAACGTCCTTCGGAAAACACGAGCCGCCGTATCCGAGGCCGGCGAACAGGAACGACGCGCCGATGCGCGAATCGGTCGCGATGCCTTCGCGGACTTTGGAAACGTCGGCGCCGACTTTGTCGCAGATCGCCGCGATTTCGTTCATAAAGGATATGCGCGTCGCGAGCATCGCATTCGCCGCGTATTTGGTAAGTTCCGCGCTCTCGGGATCCATAATTAACAATGGTTTTCCGGTGCGAAGGAACGGACTATACAATTCCTTCATGATTTCGGCGACGGCGGGGTCGTCAGTGCCGATAACGACGCGATCCGGTTTCAGAAAATCGTCGAGTGCGTCGCCTTCCTTGAGAAACTCGGGATTGGATACGACGCCGAACGGATGTTCCGTCACTTCGCGGATTGCGGCCGCGACCTTGCGCGACGTGCCGACGGGAACCGTGGACTTATCTACAATAATCCGGAAACCGTCCATGGCGCGTCCGATGCCGCGCGCCGCCGCGAGAACATACTTTAGATCGGCGCTGCCGTCGTCGCCGGGCGGCGTGCCGACGGCGATAAATACAACCAATGAATTCTTGACAGCGTCGTCGAGGTTCGTCGTGAATTTGAGGCGCCCTTCCTCAATATTACGTTTCAGAAGCTCCTCGAGCCCGGGTTCGTAAATCGGCGAGATGCCTTTTGTTAATTTATCAATTTTGGCTTTGTCGACGTCGACACATGTGACGTCGTTGCCGTTGTCGGCGAAACACGTACCGACGACGAGACCGACATAGCCGCTACCAACTACCGCGATGCGCATGAGGAGAAACTCGGGGGATGGGGAAGTAAAATTGGGCCGCGATTCTCAATTTTTCGCCGTGCGCGAGCAACGACGGAAATCCAAACGAGGATGAAGCAAGTCGTTGACGAAGCCCGCGTTGGCGATGACCATTCGACTTTCACGGCCGACTAGCTCAATCGGCTAGAGCACCAGCATTACAAGCTGGGGGTTGTCGGTTCGATTCCGGCGTCGGCTACCAGTCATTGGAAAAAGAACAAACGAGGAGATGCGAACCTTGCGTGCGGACCACGCGTCCCGAAGTTATGACGAACCCATGACATACGCGGCAAAATTCACCAAAGACTCCGCGAATCCAATGCACAACCCCTGTCTGTTTGCGCTCTGCTCGTTTGGTTTCATTATCTCGTTCGACGGATCGATCGCCATCCAAGGCGACGCTTCGAGGCCCGCGCCGACGTCGTCGAAGCCCGCGTCGCTGTCCGCGCCCGGAGAAGAAAAGCACCTGCAGCGAATCAAACAATTGACATTCGGCGGCCAGAACGCCGAAGCTTACTTTTCGATCGACGACAAGAAAATTATATTTCAGTCGACGCGCCCGCCGTTCTCCTGCGATCAGATATTTACAATGAACGTCGACGGGAGCGACGTCCGCCTTGTATCCACGGGAAAGGGAAAGACGACGTGTTCTTACTATTTCCCCTCGGGGGAGAACATACTATTCGCATCCACGCACGCCGCGGATCCCGAGTGTCCGCCGAAGCCGGATTATTCGAAAGGTTACGTCTGGCGCGTCGAGCCGACGTTCGATATTTATGTCGCGAAGGCCGACGGCGGGGAATTGCGGCCGATCGTCGTTAATCCTGGCTACGACGCCGAAGCAACCATTTCGCGCGACGGCACCAAAATTATATTTACATCGGATCGAGACGGCGACCTCGAATTATATGTTATGAACGCCGACGGTTCGGGCGTGAAACGGCTCACGAACACTCCCGGTTACGACGGCGGCGCGTTCTTCTCGTTCGACGGCACGAAGATTATTTATCGCGGCGCGCACAGCGACACCCCGAAGGAGATGGAGGAGAATCGCGAATTATTAAAACAACATCTCGTTCGCCCGACGAAGCTCGAATTGTATATTATGGACGCGGACGGAGGCAACCGGAAACAGATTACACAATTAAATTGCGCGACGTTCGCTCCGTTCCTCCATCCCGACGGCAAGCGCGTCATATTTTCGAGCAACAACCTCGATCCGAAGGGCCGCGAATTTAACTTGTGGATGATCAAGATCGACGGCACCGGTCTCGAACAGATTACAACAATGCCCGAGTTCGACGGATTTCCGATGTGGAGTTCGGACGGAAAAAAACTCGTGTTTGCATCGAACCGCAACGGAACGGTTCCGCACGAAACCAACATTTTCATCGCCGACTGGAAGGATTGACGCGTCGCCCGTCGCGCGCGGGGTGAAGTTCTTCGAAACCGGATCCCGATGACGTGGTTGAATTCGATGACAAACAGGCCGAATGTCGGCAACCATCCAACGACCATGAAATCGACACTCTTATCAATCGCAATGATCGCGCTCATCGGGGGCGCGTCGATCGCGGCGCCGGGCGCGCCGCAAATTGCTAATTCTCCGACCGCTAATTCTTCCGCGGCGACGTCGCAGGATCCCGGGAAGCCGCGTCCCGCGACGCCCGAGAAACGCGCCCACAAAAAGGCGCGCCGCGCGCACAAGCGCCATCGCAAAAACGCAAAGAAACACCCGAATCGTCCGGGAAAAAAAGCCGGCGCGAATCGGGGCCGCGCGGCGCGATAAGTAAAGTCCGCCGCAAACTGGTATCGAAAATCCGGGAATCTATCAACAAAAAACACACACCGTTCAACATTTAAACAAAACACGATGAATACAAAAACCGCACTGCTGGTCCTCGCCACGTTCGCCACGCTCGGCGCCGCGCAGCTCTCCGCGCAGAACCCCGCCCGTCCGCAAAATCAGGATCGCAAACAGAGAATCGAGAAGTTTCTGAACGAGCATCCGGATATTAAAGCAAAAGTCGATTCCTGGCGCGCTCTCACGCCGGATCAACGCAAAGAAAAAATCCAACAGAAAAAAGCGGAAATGAAGGCGCTCACGCCCGAAGAGCGCAAAGCGAAGATGCGACAATTCGGTGAAGAACATCCTGGGATTAAAGAGATGATCCGGCATTTTCTTTCCCGCCACGCCGGTTTGAAGAAAATGTTAATGAAGCGGTTCGTCATGTTCGGAGCCGACGGCGGTTCGAGCGCGAGCAGCGGCGTGCGTACAAGATAAGCAAGCGGCAAGTAACTCGATAACGATGGCGGCGCGCAACGTCGCCATTTTTTTTCGATAGGCATTGATAACAATTAGGCCAAAGCGGGCGGCGGGCTCCGCGGCGCGGCGCAGCGGCGATGCTCCGGCCACGCCCTGTCGCGACCCACACGCCAACGTTAACCACACGCTCGACGCGACGGGGCGTCGCCTTCGCCGCCGCTGTCTGGCGCCACGGACCCGCCGCCCGCCAATACTAACGATAACACGTACACTAATAAACGCGCGGCTGCTCGGCCGTCGCGGCGCGCGCGTGGCCGCGCAAGCGCGGCCACACGCGTGTCACGCGACCGCCTCGCCGTCAGTGATCCCGGCCCCATGACACAAGCAATAAATAAACCTAACAAATACAAATCTAACTAAATAAAAATTGGACCCGCCCCTTTTTTTTTGTCAAATTGTTATCATTGTCAGCAATTCATTACCGAGATCTAACGGCGATCGATCGGGCGATTTCGATTTGTAAGTCTTCGGATCCGGGGAGGTCCGGGCCCGCGGAGTTATCGTTAACATTGACGCGGACGACGGTCAGATTCTGCTCGCCGTCCGAAATTTCGATGCGAATGACGGCGGAACGGGAGCGGCCTTCAATGAATTTTCCATTCAGACTGGAGGATTCGACCGCGCCGCGCGAGCGGATTTCGGCGATGGCCAATTCGTAAGTATCGGCAAGGGATCGTTCGATTTTAATAATCGCGGCACGGCCGTCGCGTTCGACGGTCATTCCGGCGCGCGCGCCGAGGCAGCCCGGCGGGGCGACGATCAGTAATATAAAAATTACGGCGCGCATCGCGGATTGAATATTTACAATCATTTCACGCGCCGGCGACGGCCTTCTCGACGGCGGCCGGCAGTTTTGGAATGTCTTTTGTTAAAACGTCGCACCCATTTTCCGTCACGAGCACGTCGTCTTCGATGCGCACACCGATGCCGCGGTAGCGCGCGTCGACGGTCGTGTCCTCAATATCGAAATAAAGTCCGGGCTCCACGGTGAGCACCATGCCCGGCTCCATCGCGCGCGACGCGCCCGAAACGTAATAATTGCCGCAGTCGTGCACGTCCATGCCGAGCCAGTGGCTCGTTCGATGCATGAAATATCGTTTATATCGGTTGTCTTTTAACGATTCTTCGACGGTGCCGTTTAAGATTCCGAGTTTGATCAAATGTTGTAACAATACGCGCGTCGAGGCGTCGTGGACGTCCTGAAATCGCACGCCCTGCTTCACTTTTTCGATTCCGGCCTGCTGCGCGTCGAGCACGGCTTCGTAGATTTCGCGCTGCGGATTACTGTAATGTCCGGAGACGGGGAACGTGCGCGTCACGTCCGCCGTGTAATATCCAAATTCGCAACCGGCGTCGATCAACATCAGATCGCCGTCCTCGAGTTTTCGATTATTGGTAGTATAATGAAGCGTCGTCGCGTTCGGCCCGCTCGCGACGATCGATAAGTATCCGGCGCCGTTGCCGCCGCGCCTCCGAAATGTATAATCGATGCCCGCCTCCACTTGAAACTCGAATACGCCGGGCCGCGCCGCGCGCATCGCCTCGAGGTGCGCTTCAAGTGTAATATCGCCCGCTTTCTTTAACATCGCGACTTCTTCCGCGCCTTTGAAGAGACGGTGTTCGTGCACGAATGCCGCCGGATCGGCGATGTCGCTCGGCGCCCCGACGCCCGTGCGAATCTGCGTCCGGATGCGCTCGATCCACGCGAGGACGCGCGCGTCGAACGATTCGTTCTTGCCTGTTCTGTAATATAGCCGTTCGCGGTTTTCTATCAATTTCGGCAACAGCGCGTCGAGTTCGTCGACGGTGTGCGCGGCGTCCGCGCCAAATTCCTTTCTTGCGCCTTCGACGCCCGCGCGCCGGCCCGTCCACGTCTCTTTTTCTTTATCTCGCGGTAATACAAATAACGTGTACGGCGTTTCCGGATGGTCGGGAATGAGCACCGCGACCGCCTCCGGCTCGTCGAAACCCGTCAAGTAATAAAAATTCGAATCCGGTCGAAACTTAAAATCGACGTCGTTATTACGATTTCGGACCGGCGCCGTGCATAAAATCGCGATCGAGCGATCGCCCATTTCTTTCATTAACTTTTCGCGGCGTGAACGGTAGGGTTCGGACATGGTGAATTCGCGGGCGGGGGGTTAACGTGTGCGGTTGGCGAAGCTAGATTAAACGCGCACCGCGACAAATGTGAAATAAATGCATTCGACCGACCCGACAATACCCCCGATCGCAAACGATTTTCTCGACGTGCTCGAAACGATGATCGGGCAGCAACGCGCAAAGTCGCTCGCCATCGCGCGTCGCGCCGTGCCCCATCTGACAGCCGACGACATCATGAATCCGCACGATTTCGCCGAGTTGCGATGCGTGCCGGAATTTCATTACGAAGACGGGATTCTCGCGGGTTTGATCGCCGCGCAAATCGCCCTGCGCGCGCGCACGCGGGAGCGTTGGCGCGCATGACGTTTCAGTAATATTTAGATTCTCCTGCTCTGACAAACCCGCAACGCTATATACGTCCAAATACCAAAAAAGAGATCGACGGCGCCGAATACGGCCATGAAACGCGAAATGGAGCTGTCGAGAAACGGCGCGAATAATAAGAATAATCCGCCAACTGTGCGAATCGCGATAGCTACAGT
The DNA here is from genome assembly GCA_016200225.1 of Planctomycetota bacterium. GTDB lineage: Bacteria > Planctomycetota > UBA1135 > UBA1135 > JACQFD01 > JACQFD01. The sequence continues at coordinate 117,237 of JACQFD010000017.1, read as the reverse complement.
TACAGAACCCATGGAATAGGGGACGGCCAACGCCGCGGCCGCGTACATTCCCCCAAGGCCCATTAATAATACTCCGCAGAGTCGCGCGTAGATGGGTTCGGCGGGAAAGGGAATTGGCAGAAACCTCGGCAACCAATTCAACGCCGCGGCGATCGCGAGGCCCACGAGCAGGTCGTAGGTCGCGCCCATGAAGAGCGAAAGTCGCAGAGGGTTCCAGCGCACGGGTCGCCGACGATTAAACCCTCAAAAACTTCCGTTGCCAGAACCTCTGGTGCGCACCACGATACGCGGGATGGCGGACTCGAACCGTTCGGTCGGATTCCGATGGACCGAAACCGATGTGCTTGAGACGGCGGATTCCGCCGACGAGGCCGCACGTCTGCTCGCATATTTCGAATCGTGCGCCGAGACGGGCCGATTCGCCGAGCGGGCGCCAGTGCCCGAGTCCGGAGCCGCGGCGGCGCTCGTCACCGCACTCTCGGCGCAACACCGCCGATTGCTCGCGGGTTATTTGTTAGAACTCGCGGTGGCGTCGATCGGCGTATCGCGCGACGCCGGCGAATTCTTACCAAAACCGCTTTTGCTCGATCTCGCCCCCGACTGGCTGGCGCGCGTCGAGCGCCTTGGCGGCGAATTTGTAGCAAGCGAACCCGAAAAAGGGCCCGGCGCGCGCACCGTCGATCGATTGAAACGGGAATTGTTATTGACGCCGAACGCGCGCGCGCGCGCGTTGCGTTGCCTTCGGCTCGCGCGGCAGCTTGCGCCCGATTCCGTGGAAATCGAGTTTTCGCTTTTGTGCCATCGCGCGGCGAAGAGGGCCTCGACGGCCATCATTAATAAACTATCGGCGCTCGCGTCGGGCGCGCAAAATCAACAATTGCGGGCGCGAATCTGGCTCGTGATCGGTAGTTTACAAATCAGAAAGTTACAATTCAATCGCGCGCTGAGCTCGCTGCGCGAATGTCTCGCCGCGGCGCCGGCGGATCCGGAGGCGCTCGCGCGGATTTGTTATATTCATTTGACGCTTGGCAACGAAGACGCGGCCGCGGAAGCGCTCGAATGCATCGGTTCGCTGTGCGAATCGGAGATCCCGCTCGCCGGAACGGCCGACGCGCTTGCATTCTTAAAATCGCCCGCGAGCCGGGTGCCGCGCCTGTTGATCGCGAATCCCGCCGCGGCGACGCGCGTTCGCAAATCGCACGCTTCGTTTATATTTACGATTCTCGAAGCCGCCCAGCGCAGTTCGGCCGTTCGGAAGGCGCCGCGGACCCCGCACCCAACAGAATATTTATTCTTAACGAGGCGGCGCGCGCGGGTCGCCTGGTGCGCATTCGTCGTGGAAGAAACGCCCGGCAATTGGATTTGTTTGGACCAGAGCGCCGCGCGAAGATATGTAATATCCGACGGCAGGCTCGCGGCAATACTAACGAAAGGCGGTCCGGGCGGCGTGGTCGCGCTGGCGCGGGAGACCGCGGAACCCGCGGTCGTTTTGAGCGGCGAGGGCGCTCCGGAATTCTTCCGGCCGCAGGCGCGCGGCGCGGCCGCCGTCGCGATCGAAGGGTCGGGGTTGCCGCCCGCGTTTTTAATTATGGAGAGCGATCACACGATCGCGATCGATCCCGCGTTCCTAAGCAGGCTCGCGGACGACGCCATCGGTCCGCTTTGTGCGCTTCGCGCCGCCCTTCGCTGAGTGCGCGATCGTCTTACCGCCGTTTTTGATACAATCGAATTCCACTTCCCCAACCCGCTTTCATTATGATTCCCACCGCTGAAGAAACCCAACGCTGGCGCGCGATTGCCCGCGAAATTGCAGAAAAACACGTCCGCCCCAACGCCGCGCGTCTCGACAAAGTGCCGCACGAACGCTGGCAGGATGCTTACAATTGGGACGCGATGCGCGCGTGCGGCGCCGCGGGGCTTCTCGGCGTTTTTATTGATAAAGAATACGGCGGACAGGGCGCGTCGATCGTTAATTTATGCACGGTGGTCGAGGAACTCGCGCGCGCGGATTCGGGGTTCGGCGTTGCGTTCGCCGTGAACGCGCTCGGATCCTTTCCGTTAATTGTCGGCGGCACCGAGGAGCAGAAGAAACGTTATCTTCCGGAAATCGCCGCGGGCAAGAAATTAGTAGCGTTCTGTCTTTCCGAAAAATTCGCGGGCAGCGACGCGCAGAATTTAAGAGTTCGGGCGTTTAAGGACGGTAAAGACTGGGTCATCCGCGGCGAAAAGAAATGGACTACAAATGGCGGCGCCGCGGATTTGTATTCCGTCTTCGCGGTTACGGATGCCGAATCGAAGTCGCGGCGCATCAGCGCGTTTATTGTTGAAAAAGGAATGAAAGGATTTTCGATCGGTAAAGTCGAGCCGAAGATGGGAATCCGCACCGTGCCGGTCGTTGAAACCGTGTTCGACGACGTGCGCGTGCCCGAGGAAAATCTCCTTGGCGGACGCGCCGGCATGGGATTCCGGCACGCGATGGAAACTTTAGATTTGGCGCGGCCGGGCGTCGCGGCGCAGGCGATCGGCGCGGCTCAGGGCGCCCTCGATTACGCGCTTGTGTATGCTTCTCGTCGTCGGCAGTTCGGCCAACCGATTGCAAGTTTTCAAATGATACAACAAATGCTCGCCGACAGCGCGATGGCCGTCGAGGCGGGTCGCGCGCTCGTGCTCGAGGCGGCGCGCGCGGGCGACGCCAAGGATTTTGCCAAACTAAATCGGCTCGCCGCGATGTGCAAATGTTTTGCTACAGATACGGCGATGCGCGTCGCCACCGACGCCGTCCAGATTTTCGGCGGCTACGGCTTTATGGAAGATTACCCGGCGGCGAAGTTTTTCCGCGACGCGAAGATATTACAAATCTACGAGGGCACGAATCAAGTGCAGCGCATGGTCATCGCGCGGAATTTAACGAAAGATTTGCAGCATTTACAGCATTTGAACGCTTACATTCCGACCGAAAGCCAACGCTGGATCGAGGAGACGCCGTCGATCCACGAGGAAGACCGCAAACTCGAGACCCAAAAAAGATAAATAACGAAAAAAAACATGCCGCGAAGTTATCTCCATGACCGCGTGCGCGTCGATCGGTTGAAACTCGACGCGCCCGACAGCGGGCCGATGAAACGCCAGAATGAAAAAGGCGAAATGTGGCAGGTCGTGAACGGCGAGTGGCCCGCCGCTCAACATATATTAATTTGGACGCTCGACACTCCTAAAAGCGGAGCGTCGCGCGGCCATCACTTTCATACGAATCGCGTCGAACGAACCTATGTGATCGCCGGCGAAATCGAATTATTGATACAACCGAACGACCGCGCGCTCCCGGGAATGCTCGTTCCTCTCATCGCCGGCGAACGCGTGATTATCGACCACGGCGTCGCACATTGTTATCGATCGAAAGGTAATATTCCCGCGATCGTGATGGAGATGGGGGAGCAACCTTACGATCCGATGGACACGACGCCGTTCGACGGATTTCCCAAGTAAGTACGACCGGCATAGTTCAATATCATGAAGCGCGCGGCAATCGTAATGATCGGATTGCTCGCGCTGGCAGGGGAGCGGGCGGCGCGGGGCGCGCTCGCGTCCTCGTCGCCGGTGGAATCGCAAACATCGGCGGCGATGGCGTCGGCGGCCAGGACGTGGCTCGCGTCGCTCGGTCCCGATCTCGCCAAAAAAGCTACATTTCCATTCGACGGCGCGGAACGTTACAATTGGAATTTTCTTCCCGGCGAATACCCGGGCGTGATGTTGGCCCAAATGTCTCCGGCGCAACGCTCGGCGGCGCACGAATTATTAAGAAGCGCGCTGTCGTCGCAGGGTTACTTAAAAACGACGTCGATATTCGCGCTCGAAAATGTCCTGCGCGAGATCAGCGAAAAAGCCGGGCGGCCGGCGCCGCACCGCGATCCGCTTCTTTACAGTTTCGCGGTCTTCGGCGAACCGGATATGAATAAACCGTGGGGTTGGCGGATGCAGGGGCATCATGTTTCACTACAATTTACATCGGTGGACGGCGACGTCGTCTGCCACACGCCGATGTTTTACGGCGCGCATCCGGCGACGGTTCCGGAAGGCCCGTTTGCCGGGCTCCGCGTGCTTGGTTTCGAGGAGGATCTCGGCCGCGCGCTTGTGAAGAGTTTAAGCGACGTTCAACGCAAACAGGCGACGCTCGAAGGCAAGATTCCCGACGATATCGTTCTCGGTCCCGGCCGCGCGGCCGGCGAATTGAAACATCCGGCCGGACTCCGCGCCGCCGAAATGACGACCGCGCAGAAGACTTTATTAATATCGCTCGTGGATCAGTATATTACCAATCTCAGGCCCGATCTTGCAGGCGCCGAGCGGGCGCGCATTCTCGAATGGCGCGTGGACGATATTACTTTTGCGTGGGCGGGCGGGCTCGAACCCGGAATGCCGCATTATTATCGATTGCATTCGCCGCTGTTCATCGTTGAATATGACAATACACAGGACGGCGCGAACCACCCGCACACGGTCTGGCGCGATCCCGCGCGCGATTTCGGCGGGGATCCGCTGGCCGAACATCTAAAGAAAGACCACGGCGCTGGAAAAAAGTAAATTTATTATCAGCCGATGCGCTTGACCGTCGGCCACGCGTCGAATCCGGCGTCGAAACTTAAGATTGTCGGAACGCCGCGGCGTTCCATGACCGCGAGGTGCAGCGCGTCGCGCGCGGAGAGCGAATCGATATTGGTAACAATCGATCGCGCGCGCGCGACGTCGGTCAATTCGATTGAAAACGTCTCGTCGACGATGTGTAATAAACATTCGAACGCCGGGCCGATGGCGTCCTTGCGTCGAAGTACCGCGTAGCGATGGAGGATTTCCTGAAAAACCTCCGCGTCGGTGACCATCCGTTCATTATTATCAATGCAACGTTCGAGCAAGCGCCGCGCCTCGGATTTGTACTTATCGTCGCCGCCGACGAGATACATCGGAATATTCGAATCGACGAAAATCACTTTTTTGTTTTGCTAAAATAACCGCTTTCGATTTCCGCGAGCATTTGATGGATCGCCGGCGCCGGAAATTGATGCCTTGATGCGGACTCAATGGCGCGCCGTTTTCGCCCGGAATCCACGGCCGGCGACCTCCTTCGCGCTTCGCGCAGCGTTCTTCGGACCCATTCGGAAACAGTCAGATGCTCTTGTTTGGCAACGAGTTGCAATTCACGGAGTTCCGAATCGGATAGGAGAACTTGTAGTCTTGTACTCATGTCATGAGTATGGGAGACATCGGTCGATAAGTCAAGGGGGAGTGTTCGCATGGTATTTCTCTTGGCAACCGGGGATAGGACGGCGTGAAGGGGGCAAACATTGCGGTTGCGGGTCCGTCAACTCCATACAAGAAATCCGCGAATCCTTCTTTGCCCGCACGCGGTCCGTGTCACCCCTATTCACAACGTCGAAATCTGTGACGAGGATGTCACATCTCGGAAAAATAAGACTTACGATTCTTTCTTGATAGAGTCGAGAATCTGCCGCGCGCGCGACGCGGGATCCTCGGATCTTACCAATGTCGCGAAGACTTCGGCGAGGTCGCCGTTCGATCCCGCCTGCGCGCGGATTTCCGAAAGCGTGCCGAGCGCGGCGAGTTTTCCTTTAACTAATATTGCAACGCGGTCGGCGACCTTTTCGACGACATCCAACAGATGGGAAGTGTATAAAACGCAGCGGCCGCGCGCGGCGAGTTCACGGACGAGCGATCGCAGGACGAGCGCCGCCTCCGCGTCGAGTCCCGACATCGGCTCGTCGAGAATGAGTACGTCCGGATCGGACAAAAGCGCGCCGGCGAGCGCGGTTTTTTGTTTCATACCTTTCGAATAGGATGCGATCGGCGCGTCGATGACATTCTTTAGATCGAGGAGTTCGAGCACGCGTTCGATGGCGTCCGCGGCGCGCGTCTCGGGTATTCGATGCAATCGCGCGACGAGCGCGAGGTGCTCGCGCGCCGTCAACGCTTCATACAGTTGTGCGGATTCGGGCAAATAACCGAGCCGCCGTTTCGCCTCTACGGGGTTTGTAACGATATCGAATCCGGCGATCGTTACAGTTCCGGCGGTGGGCGCGTGCAATCCCACCATCGCGCGGACGATGGTGGACTTTCCCGCGCCGTTCGGTCCGAGCAATGCAAAGACTTCTCCGGCGCGCACGTCGAAATCGACGCCGTCGACGGCCGTGGCGCCGCCATACTTCTTAACAAATCCGGAAACGGCGATCGCGGACACCGGTTACGATCGTCGAATGTTAGTTAACTGAAAGGCAAATCAACGAACGGGCGACACTTCGTTCAGATTCTCGACAAGATAATTTACAATTCCTTCGAGCGTCTCGCGCGGCGTCGAAGCGCCGCCGTGGATTCCGATGTGCCGTTTTCCCGCGAACCAGCCGGGTTCGATGTCGGCGATGGTGTCGATGCGGTGCGTGTCGCAACCCTGCATGCGGCACACCTGTTCGAGTTTTAATGTATTCGACGAATGCGGCGATCCTACAATTAATATAACATCCGCGCGATGCGACAAATCGCGGGCCTCGGTCTGCCGTTCGGTCGTCACGTGGCAAATGGTATTGAAAAACTTCAATTGACGGCAGCGCGGCGTCAGCGCGGCGAGGATTTTCGCGGCTTTTTCGGCGATGAGCGTACTTTGCAAAACGATGCCGACGCGTTTCAGCGCGGGCAGCGTTTCGACGTCCTCGACTGTCTCGACGACAAATCCGTCGCCGCCGATCGAACCTAATATTCCAATCACCTCCGGATGCGTGCGCTGTCCGATGATAATAACCGTCCAACCCTCGCTTTTCAGTTCGCGCGCGCGCCGATGAATAATATCGACGAGCGGACATGTGCCGTCGATCAGTTCCAAATTTCGATTCTTAGCGATCTCGCGCACCGAAGGCGGCACGCCGTGCGCGCGGACGACGAGCGCGGCGCCCGCGGGGGCCTCCTCGGCCGAGTTTACAACTTGAATATCATGATCTTTTTGTAAACGATCGACCGTCAGTTTATTATGAATAAGTTCGCCGAGCGTCACGGTTGGACGCGATTTGTCGCGGGCCGCGTCGACGGCGAGATCGATGGCGCGCTCGACTCCCCAGCAATAACCGGCCGACGCCGCGACCTCGATCGTGGCGCCCGTCCGCGTCGTCGCGATGACGGCGGCGTGCATGGCGGGAGGCGTGTGATCCTCCAGTTGTTCGTCGGTGATTTCGTCGACCATTTCGTTTGCAATATAAGTCAAACGGCGCGCGAACTCCACGGGCCGCAGCGGCTAACCGTTTGCCGCCGCCGCGGCCGCTTCGCCCGCCCGCACGGCGCCCTCCATCGTCGCCGGCCAGCCGGTCGCGCACGCGTCGCTTGCTAAGAATAATCCACGCAGCGCCGTTCGCGCGCCGGGACGCAGTCGCTCGGTCCCGGGCCGCGCCGAAAATGTAGCATTCCATTCGATTGCTAATAAAATGCGCCGCGGAGTCCTTCCGCGCGCGGCGGGTACGGCCGCCTCGACGTCGGCGCGCAGCAGCGCCTCAACGCGTTCGCGCGGTTGTTTCGCGAGCGCGCGCGCGGCCGAAACGACCGTGACGAGGCGGCCGCGGTCCTCCGGTTTCCCGCTCGAAGCATAACGATCGAAAATCCAATGCGCCGTGCGCTCGACGAGGCCGATTTCGCCGCCGGCGACGCACACATCGGGATCATAAAAGAAGTGTCCGCTCAATATCGGCGACGACTCGAGTTTCGTTAAATTTACAATTTCTGGAATTGTCGATGCGATTCGCGGATCGAAGATTCCATGCATTCCGTCGAACGGCAACGCCGCGACGACCGCGTCGAACGGTATGAACGATCCGCCGACCGCGACGCCAACCGCGCGCCCGTTTTCGACGCGCACGGATTCGACCGCCGAGCCCGTTTCGATCTGTATATTTCGCTCGCGGAATTGTCGCAGGACCCGATCATTATAAAATTCCGAAAGCGGACCCCGCGGCACGCCGAGCCGCGCGCGGCCGGCTCCGTTCAGGAACGCCTCGCGAAAGACAAAGATCGCCGCGCGCGCCGAGGCGACGTCCGGCGTTTCGTTGCACGCGGCCGCGACGACGGGCTCAAGGAATCGCGAAACGCAGCGCGGGGGAGTGTTCTGTAATTTTAACCAATCGGCGAACGTCATTTCGTCGAGAGCGGCAAGTTCGCTTTCGCGCAGGCGTTCCATCGCGCGAAATATGAATAATAATCGCGCGCGTTCGCCGAATGTTAATAATTTGAATTTCGCGAGCGCCGGCAAAAATTGTAATTTGTCCGGCAGCCGGTTCCACGCTTGGATCGTGCCGATCGACGCGGGATCGCCCGGGGCCGCGATTTGTAACTGATCGCGCCACGCGATCGCGTCCGCGACGCCCCATTCGCCGAATAATTGTAATAAACGTTCGCACGCGCCGAGGACGACGTGCTGTCCGCGGTCGACCATGCAATTTTCGATCGGATCGTGATAACTCCCGGCGCGCCCGCCGAGCGCGTGGCGTTTTTCAAATAAAGTCACGCGCGCGCCCCGCCCGCCGAGTCTCCACGCGGCGGCGAGACCCGCGAGTCCTCCGCCGACCACGGCGATGGCGCGCGCCTCCGCGGCCATCACGCTCCGAGGAAAATCACGCGCGCCGCGACGCGCGCTTTTTCGAAGGTCGTGAGCCGCACGGGCCGCGACAGAACATCATAATCGACGCGTTCGATTTTTTGTAATATTGCGCCGTACATCGCGCGCATTCCGGCGAGCGCGCGCCGGCTGCGGCGGTCGATCAACTGCGACAACGGCGCCGACCGTTCATACAATTCACGCGCGCGCTCCGCTTCGTATGCGAGCAGTTTTCTTAGTTTTTCGCCGGCTTTCGGAGCGAGGAGATCGGCGCGCTCGACGCCAAACCGCTGCAAATCCTCCTGCGGGAGGTACACGCGGCCGCGTTCGGCGTCCTCGCGGAGGTCGCGCAGAATATTTGTTAACTGAAACGCAACGCCGAGTTCGTCCGCGAGTTGGATCGCGCGGCTTTCGTCGCCGCCGCGGCCCGCTTCGCTCTCGTGTCCGAAAATTTGAATACACATCCGTCCGACGACCGACGCCGCGCGATAACAATAAACCCGCAGCTCCGCGAAAGTTTTATAATCTTCGGATTGCAAATCCATTTCGGCGCCGCGGATGGCTTCCTCGAAATTGTCGCGCGGAATCTTAAATTCATGAACCGCGTCGCGAAACGCCGCCGCGATCGGATCCGGGTTCGACGATGCGCCGCCGTACGCGAATTGCAAAATCGCGCGGCTCGGTGCGAACCGGTCCGCGCGCGCGCGCGCCCGCTCGTCCGGGTTGTCCGCGTTGTCGTCGAGTTTTCTTAAAAAACAATAAATCGCGCACATCGCGTCGCGCCGTTTCGGCGTCAGAAATCGAAATGCAAAATAAAAGTGCCGCGCCTCGCGCCGCGCGAGCGCGCGCGCGGCTGCGTACGAACTCGCGACGTCCAATGTCGCGAGCGAGGCGGTGTCGGCGGTCATTTCTTCAATTTCGGGCGGAGGATCGGTAGAAAACTCGCGGCCGCGGCTTTTGCAAGGATTCGCTTCAAGGGCAGATCGCCGATTTCGGGCCTGCGATTGTAAATATCGTATTCCGCCGCGCGAATGCGATCGAGCAAATCCGCTCCCGCGATCGCGAATGCGAGGATCGGCACGCGCATGCGCCGTCCGACGAGATCGGCGAGGGCGGCGCCTTCGACGAACATCGGACGCGTGGTTTCGCAAAGTTCGTCCATGAGCGCGCGGAATCGTTCATCGCAGCGCGCGTCGCGAATGCACGATTCGTCGACGGCGTGCCGCGCCATCGCGTCCGCGGGAATGTAAATTCTGCCCTTTTTATAATCGGCCGCGACGTCCTGCCAAAAATTCGCGAGTTGCAATCCGGTGCAGACGCGATCGGATAAATTTAATTTTTCGGCCGCCGCGCCGCCGCCGAGTTCGCCGATCGTCGCGAGCACGAGGCGCCCGACCGGATTCGCGCTCCGGCGCGAGTATTCAAGCAATTCCGCCCAATTTGCATATCGCGTTTTCGTTTGATCTTGACAAAAAGCGTCGAGCAGATCGGTAAATTCGCTCTTTTGAAGTCCGCGCTCGATCGCGGTGTTGCCGAGCGCCCGCAATTCGAGCCGCCGCGGCCGCGATCCTGAATATATCAGTTCAATTTCGCGCCGCAGTTCTTCCAATCTTTGGAGCGCCTCCGCCGGATTATTACTTTCATCGGCCGCGTCGTCCGCGATGCGACAAAAAGCGTAGACGGCCGCCAGGTGATGCGCGTGTTCTCTTCCGATGTATTGCGACAATACCGGAAAATTCTCGCGCCGCCCGCGAGCGAGCGACTCGCACTGCGCATAGGCAATTTGAAGTTCGGAGTCCACGGGAGCCGCCACTGTTGCAAAGTTACGCTTCGTCCGCCGGATTCCAAATCTAACTTTTCAGTTTTGAGTACTTGAATTGGACAATAACTTTCGATGTAGTACGCCCTGATCGATTCGCCGCACACGCGGCGAGCGACCCACCCTTACCCATTCGACCCGAGACCCGAACATGAAGAAAATCCTCGTCGCTTCCCTCGTATTGATGCTTGCCATGCCGCTCGTAGGCTGCGAAACGTTCCGTCATAACGTCGGCGCGGGCGCAAAGAACCACCAGATGGTTGTCGAAAAGCCGCAGTGGTTCATTCTTTGGGGCCTCGTTCCGCTGACGCCCTCGCCCGCGGAAGACGGCGGCAAACTCGCTCGCGAGAACGGCGGACTCACGGATTATACAATTCAGACGCAATATACAATCGTCGACGTCATCATTTCCTTCTTCACCGGTTTTGTGACGATTCACAAGCAGACGGTGACGGTAGAGAAGTAGCGTCAATCCGGCTGAGAAGAAAACAAGACGGCACCACGATTGGTGCCGTCTTGTATTTGCAAACTTCAATCGTGTAGTGGTAGCATTTACTAAGATATCTACGTATTTGCTAATTGAAGTTTTTTAGTTTTCAACTTTTTTGACGGGCAGCTTCGGAATGTAGTCAGGCTCGTCGGGTTTTACATCGAATCGTCTCCCCTCGCCGACGGTGTAATAGGCAACCGTGGCGCTTTTATTAATGTTCGACGCGGTGATTGCCCCCTGTGGCACTGCCCAAATTGGAGAGATCGGCCAGAGTAATAGGTCGAGTGCAAATGCACCCCACTCACTGTTGTAGATGTCACCAACCCCTGGCAGTATATTTAATAATAATGCAACAAGGGGAGACTTTTCCTCCACTGGCGCATAACCTTGTCTTGTTATGTTTTGGTATCGACCTTTATCACTGGGGGAGGGTGCTTGACACGCTATCAATACAGCCAATAGCGTTATTCCGAGGAGTAATCGTTTGATGTTCATTTCGGGTTCCTTTTTCTGATAAAATAGTTAGACTTCGAGGCCTTCATCAATTTTCAGTATAGCGCCGGCATTCGGTCAACGAAAAAAGTGAAATTTCACGGATAGTGTTGATTTTGCAAGGAATTCAGTTCAGTTCTTCAAAACTCGGACCAGCAGGTTGCGGAAACTCTAACGGGTCAATTCCGGTCTTGTCTTGCAATGTGCGTTGTGTAATACTCCCTACACCATGCACCGTGTACAACTCCTTCTCGAAGCCTGGCAATACGAGGCCCTGAAATCTGCGGCGGCGCGAAGCGGTAAGAGCGTATCCGAAGTCGTCCGGCAAATTGTTACAAAAGAAGTCGGCGTGCCGTCGGGCCGGAGCCGGTCCGAGTTCGACGCCATTTCGGGAATTGTGAACGATGCGCCGTCCGTCGCGCGCGATCACGATAAATATATTTATGTTTCGAAGCGTCGGAAAAAATGAAAAGTCTTTTTGTCGATACGAGCGCATGGTTTGCGTTCATCAACAAACGCGACGCCGGTCATCGCGCGGTCAAGGATGCGCTTGTCTCATTTTCTGGACGCGTCGTGACGAGTAATTATATATTCGATGAAATTGTAACATTAACGAACGCACGATCGGGACACGTATCGGCGATGAGAGTCGGCATTTTTCTCATGGAATCCAAGTCCGTGGATCTCGTGCGCGTGACGGCGGAGGACGAACGGGAAGCATGGTCGCTTTTCAAGGCGCGCGCGGACAAAAACTACAGTTTCACCGATTGCACATCGTTTGTACTGCTCCGGCGGCTTGCGATCGACGACTGCCTCGCGCTCGACGAGGACTTTGAACGCGAGGGGTTTCATACGCGTCCTGACTAGAAGTGGTTTCATACGTATCTGGCGCGCGCTGTCCGAGATACTTATGATGCAATATTGAGAAAGATGTCAAGTTTTTTTGCGAAAAAACTTGACAGTTCTCCCGGCCGCCGTGATCTTGCACGCATGAAACCCAAGGCCACGCCACAGCCGCCCAAGCGTCGTCGCACCGCCGCCGTCGTACGCGAACGCATAGGACGCCACGGCGCTCGACTTTGGCAACTTGCGGACTTTCGTGACCTACCCTTTCTGGCGGTCGCTCAAGCACTATCGCGACTGACACGAGATGGAATGCTCGAACGCTTAAGCAAGGGTGTCTACTACCGTGGAACGCATACAAGCCTCGGGCGTAGCCGTCCAAATCCAGCCGCGATCGAAGCACTCGCATCCCGCGGAAAATCTATATTTCCGTCCGGAACGAGCGCCGCGAACTCTCTTGGATTCACGACCCAAAATCCGGCACATCCCGAAATTTCCACAAGTGACATGAGCTTGCCAAAAAAGCTTATCGGGCCGGAAGCCAGGGTCCATACACGTCGTCCACCGGCGTGGAAAGGAATCTCGGGGTTTGAGGCGGCGATGCTTGAATTCTTGCGTCGCCGGGGACGCGACAGCGAGTTATCACCGAATAAAACAATTGGAAGGACGCTTCAATTATTGGCAAAAGACAATTGTTATGATCGTTTGCTCGCAATCGCCGGCACCGAGCCTCCACGTGTTCGGGCTCTCCTTGGGGCTCTGGGCGAAGAACTTAAACAAAGCTCGATGAAGCTCCGGCGATTGCGATCGTCGCTCAATCCGTATTCGCGATTTGATTTTGGCTTGTTCGCGCACCTCTCGAAAGCTCCACTGTGGAATGCAAAGAGGTAGTGTCGCGTGAAACTGTGTCAACATCCCGATTTTGAACAAGCGATATTGCAGGCGGCCGAACACTTTCGCGCGAGAGGCATTAGCGCCGCCCTTATCGAAAAAGATTATTATGTTACAGAAGCGCTGCGCGTAATTACTACAACCTGCGGGGATAAAGTCATTTTTAAGGGAGGAACGAGTCTGTCTAAGGGCTGGAACTTGATACAAAGATTTTCAGAAGACATTGACCTTTTTCTCGATCCGCTCGCGTTCAATCCGCCGCTTGGCGCGAAGGCGATCAACCGCGAATTGAAGCGACTCAGGGACACGGTCGCGCAACACCCCGGGCTTACATTTCTCACGGATGAGAGCAAAACAATTGGCGGATTCGGAAGGATGGATCGGTTCGCGTTCACGCAGCACTTCGGCGGTATTGGTAGTATTGCCAATCGTGTACTAATCGAATCCGGAACGGCGAGCGGACGCGAACCCACCGAACGAAGAATGTTACAGTCATTCGTGGGACAATTCCTCGACGAAAATAGGCAAACTCTCTCGACCGACGATGAAATTCCATTCTCCATGCGATTATTACATTTTCGAAGAACATTTATAGAAAAGATGTTTGCCATTCACGGAAAAGTCGAATTATTAAAAAGAGACAATCGACGCATTGGCGGGTATGCCCGCCATTATTATGATCTTTATCAACTCGCCGGACAGGCGGAAGTCCACGCCATGCTCAGGTCCGACGAATATGAGCAAATCAAAGCCGACTACGATCTAATTAGCCGGACACATTTCGCTCGAGACTACTTTCCACCGGTTGGAATGACATTTTCTGACAGCGATGCTCTCTTTCCCCCCGCGGAACTTGTTGCAGTTCTTTCCCAAGACTACGAGGAACAATGTCGTATTCTTTGTTATGGAGCGGCTCCGTCTTGGAGTGAGATCATGGCACGCCTCGAAAATATTCGTAGTCTTTTATGACGAATCCCTCTTGGCCCATACGTCCACTCCTCCTGCGATACTAATTATCGACCACCAAACCAACCACGATAACGAAATCCGTTGACGATTCGCACATTTAAGTGGTCGGGAAGAACATAAGAATTCGTCGAGCGGCAGGCGATCAAGTGTTCCGCCGCGGCATGCGCGCCGAGGAAGTCGCGAATTTTCAGTAAGGATTGAAGTTGTCTCGCGTGGGGCGGCGTTTCTGTGTATTTGGCTTCGATCAGCGTCAGTTTTCCGTTGCGGTGGATCGCGAAGTCCACTTCGGTTCCGTGTGCGTCGCGCCAAAAATAGATATTACCCGCGTAATTCATCAATTCCGCCTCCCGCAGGATTTGATTAAATACAAAGTTTTCCCAGACCGCGCCGATATGAGGCGATTTTTCCAACGCTTCGGCGGATTCAAATCCTAACAAAAAACACAGGAGGCCGGTGTCGCGAAAATAGAGTTTGGGCGACTTGACGAGGCGCTTGCCAAGATTATTAAAGTACGGTTGCAATAATATGATTTGACACGATGCTTCGAGTACGGAAATCCAGTCGCGCGCGGTGCTTCCCGCGATGCCGACGTCGCGCGCGAGGTCCGAGAGATTTAATAACTGTCCGGCGCGCGCCGCGCAAATTCGCAGGAATCTTTCGAAGTCGCGGAGGTTGCCGACGCGCAGGATTTCCCGGACGTCGCGCTCGAGATAAGTAGCAACATACGATTGGAAGAACTCCCGTGCCGGCGTTTGCGGATCCCGATATAATTGCGGAAACCCTCCGCGCCAGAGGATTTCATTTTCGGAGAAAGACTTCAATTCCTGTGTCGCCGAGATTTCATGAAACGAGAGCGTATCCAGTTCCAATATGGCAATTCTTCCGGCGAGGCTTTCCGAAAGATTTTTCATTAATTGAAATTTCTGCGATCCCGTCATTAAGAATCGACCGAAATTCTGGCGATCGGCGTCAATCTTGATTTTTAAGTATCGAAAGAGTTCGGGCACATATTGAACTTCGTCGAGAATGATCGGACCCTGAAATTTCGATAACAATTTCTCGGGATTTTCTTTAGCTTCCTGAGCCGTGCCGGGGTAATCGAATGTCAGAAAAGTTGCGTTGGGAAATGTCCGCTTGAGCAATGCGGTTTTGCCGGCCTGACGCGCTCCGGTTAGTACGACGGCGGGGAAATGCCGGCTGATTTCGAGGATTCGCGATTCTTGTGCACGATGGATCCACATGTTTTTCAGGTCTTTACGACCATTTCGGACATTCTAGCTTTAGAAGCTGAACTATCCAGCATTCTAGGATCGAATTGCTACGAGCGCGCGTCCGATTGCTCCAAGGGCACGCCGCGCTTACCCTTCGCGCAATGCTTCAACGCCGAAAAGCCCGTGAAATGCGGATTGGAAACCGCCGCATCGGGGCGCATCACCCGATTCTTGTGCAGTCGATGACTTCCACGCTCACGGAGGACTTGAAGGGCACATTGGAACAAATCCGCCGGCTCGAAGAGGCTGGCTGCGAGGCTGTGCGGGTCGCGTGTCCGAACGACGCGGCCGCGGATAATCTGCCGGCGATCAAGGCCGGAATGACGGTGCCGTTGATTGTTGATATTCACTTTTCGTTCCGGCTCGCGATGCGCGCGATCGAAGCGGGCGTCGACAAGATCCGGCTCAATCCGGGAAACATCGGCGGCAAGCGAAAAGTGCAGGATGTTACAAAAGCCGCGAAAGATCGCGGCGTCACGATGCGGCTCGGCGTCAATTCCGGATCCGTGGAAAAGGAATTGTTAGAAAAATACGGCTGGCCGTCGCCCGAGGCGATGGTCGAGAGCGCGATGCGGCACGTGGAAATGTTGGAAGAACTCGATTATCACGATTTTTGCATATCTATCAAATCGACCGACTGCCAGACGCTCGTCGAGGCGACGCGCGAACTCGCGGCGCGCTGCGAATATCCGTTACATTTGGGCGTCACGGAGGCCGGACTGCCGGCGTACGGATCCTTAAAAAGCGCGGCGGGGCTCGGCGCTTTATTGTTATCGGGCATCGGCGACACGATCCGCGTTTCGCTCGCCGCCGATCCCGTGCTCGAGATCCCCGTTTGTTTTGATATATTAAAAGCGACTGGGCGGCGCGTGACGAGCCCCGAATTGATCGCGTGTCCGACGTGCGGGCGCATCGAAATCGATCTCGAAACGCTTGTAAAGGATGTCAAGCTGCGCGTCGAATCGAAGTATCCGAAACTTCCGGTTAAAATTAGTATTCTCGGGTGCGTCGTGAACGGTCCGGGCGAGGCGAGCGAAGCCGACATCGGCGTCGCGGGCGGCAAGGGTTCGGGCGTGATCTACCGGGCCGGCAAACAGGTGAAACTCGTCAAGGAAAATGAATTGTTAGATTCGTTGATGGAGGAAGTGGCCCGTTTCGCCGCGGAATATGAAGCTAAAAATAACGTCGGATCGACGGCGGCGCCGAAGTAAACAATTCGAATCGCAGTGAACCGCCGAAAGATAAGGATAGCCCTCCTTTCTCCGGTTGTATTTTTACTGATCGCCGAGGGCGCGCTGCGCCTGTCCGGTTATCGCGCGCCGCGATACGACTGGCACGAGCGCGCGAGTTATGATTATTTTATTCCTTATTCGGAAAACGGAAAAGTACCGGGATATCAGCGCGCGCAGCCGCGAAATTATCAGGAGGATCTGCCGCTTTTTACAAAAGAGAAGCCGAAAAACGGTTTTAGAATCTTTGTATTGGGCGAATCGAGCGTGCAGGGGCTCCCGTACACGACGGGCTGTTTTTGCGACTGGCTGCGCGTGCGATTGAAACGGATGATGCCCGATCGGGCCGTCGAAGTCGTGAACGCCGGAAACCGCGGCTGGACCGTGTCCGCGATCGCGCCTCTTCTCGACGAATGTTTATCTTATCAACCGGATTTGATCGTTTGGATGGTCGGTCATAACGAATTTTTCTCGAAGAATCTACTCGCGCTCCGGTTCGAGGTCGAACATCCGCAATTGTTACGAATACGCGAGTTTTTGTTAAATTTTAGAATCGGAGCCGCGCTCCGGCGGTTCATGCGTCCGGCGCGACGGTCGGACAGTGGACTTACGGATGTCAGCGTTCGCGACGACCGGCCGGTCTGGGGCGCCGAATTGGAGACCATTCGCGCGCGATTCGCGGAAATAACGAAAACAGCGCTGCAACATTGTAAGCAAGCGGGCGTTCCCGCGCTCGCGTGCACGCTCGTCCGCAACGCGCGGGAAATGCCGCCGTTCGGATCGTATTTTAAAGATTCGACGCGCGCGGATCCGATTCGATATAAAGAATGGAACCGCGCGTACCTCGGCGGACTCATGCGCGCGGAATCGAAGGATCCGGCCGGGGCGATCCAAATGTTCGAAGAGGCCGCTCGCATCGACGACACTCCGGCAAAGCTTCAATTCGCGATGGCGAAATATTATGAGAGCGCGGGCGACGGCGACGAGGCGCGCAGGCGTTATTTGTTAGCGCTCGAACGGGACGGATTTCCGATCCGCGCGCAGCAATGGGTGCAGGATACAATTCGCGAAGGCGCCGCCTCCGCGGGCGCCCCGCTCGTCGATCTGTGCAATCTATTCGATGCGAACGCGCAGGGCCTCGGCCTCTCCGGTTTCGAATGGATCGAAGACAACGTTCATCCGAACCTGAAAGGACACGAGATCATCGCCGACGCCATCCTCGACGCCATGCGCGAAAATTTAAATATACAATTCGATCGCGCTCGCGATTTGAACCGCGAGGACGGCCGGCGCGAATTGTTTACACGCGCGGCGATGGTGCGGCAGGCGCTGCGCGACGAAGCGCTCGCCGACGTGCGCCTCGTGCTGCAATCGGGCGAAGCCAACGAATTGTGGCGCCGCACGCGCGAAAAACTACAAATGGTTTCCGGCACGATGCGTTCGGATTATGAAATTCTCGCGAACATCGCATTGTTAAATTGCATCGGCGGAGAAACGGAGCGCGCGCGCGCATCGTTTATGAACGCCTGCGAAGCCGATACCGACGTCCGCGTGATTTTTCTTTATTATTACAAAACGCAACTTCCTTATCAAAGGGTTCTCCGCCGCCTCGGCGTCGACATGGCCGCGATCGAGGCCTCTCTCGACGCGGGCGCCAAGGCCCGCCTTGCCGCCCGCCTCGCCGAGGACCGCTGACGGCCCCGGGAATGGCGCCATTCGCGGCCGGTCCGCGCCAATCCGCGGTTCATCCCCTTGTTTTCCACGCGCAACCGTCGACGATAGTGTTCCCGACAAATCAGCCGCCGATGAAAGTTACAAAAGAGTTCGTGTTCGACGCCGCGCATTACCTTCCAAACTATGAGGGCAAGTGCGAACGCCTCCACGGCCACACTTGGAAACTCCACGTTACGGTCAACGCGCCCGTCGAAACCGGCAGCGGTCTCGCGTTCGATTTTGTTCAATTAAAGAATCTCGCGATGGAGCGCGTCGTGAACCGCCTCGATCATCAAGTCGTCAACGACGTTGTATCGAATCCGTCGGCCGAAATGATCGCGCTATGGGTTTGGCATCAATTGCGCGATTTGCCGTTATTTGAGATAAAGGTTTGGGAGACGCCCACATCCTTTGCAACCTGCGCGTCCGCCGACTATGCAGCGTACGCGCCGCAGACGGCTCCCGCGGAAGTCAAAACCCGCGAAGAGCACATACGCGCGGGCCGGGAATGAATCATTACTAACGAAAGAGAAGTTAACAATTCCGGCATGCCATGTTGCTCGGAAACGCAAGCCGCGGTCGAATTATAGCAAAGGAAATCGTGCGCGCGCCGCACGGCTGGGGCCGGATTTTCATATTAAAGAATAGTCCGCCGGAGCCCGGCCGCGTCGTGATGTTCGATGGTGATGCGTTCTGGGCGAGTTTCGCGCGCGCTCCGGTCGACGTCGTATTTATCGATGCCGCGGCACGAGTCGTCGGCATTCATGAAGGACTTCGACGCTGGCGCAGCGCAGGACGCTGCGAGCGCGCCGTTTCGGGCTTGGTTCTCGATGTGGGCGCTTGTCGGAGAATTCCAATCCGCGAAGGAGATTTTCTCGAATTTGCGCCGCACACGAGCGAACGCATCGCCGCAGGCGCGCATCCCGGCTGAGATTGATTTGTAAATTCTGGCGGGCGTCGTCGGCGAACCGAAATCCAATCGTTTCATGACATCGTAAGGTTAAGCTCCCGCACCGCCGAATCTGAGAATTGACATGCCAACGCCGACCCCGCCGCCGCTGAACGTCAGCATTGCCCTCTGCGGCGAGGCGGGCGCGGGAATTCTCCACGCCGG
Source organism: Planctomycetota bacterium (assembly GCA_016200225.1). Taxonomy (GTDB): domain Bacteria; phylum Planctomycetota; class UBA1135; order UBA1135; family JACQFD01; genus JACQFD01. The sequence continues at coordinate 97,765 of JACQFD010000017.1, read as the reverse complement.
CAGGATCATTACAGTTATCGCGGCGCGGTGCGGATTGTTAGTATCCGCCGAGGAAATGCCGCCGCGCGAATTTCAATGTTCGCCCGTCGCGTTCCGTTTGCGCGTCGCTTCGGCGACGCCGCCGCGCACGCCGCGCGTGCCGGTCGAATTGTGTATTGCACTCGACGGAGGCGCGAGCGCGGCCCTTCCCGAGGGCTTGCGCCGCGGGTGCTTTTGTATACTCGACTCCGACGCGCCGGAGCCTGTGGCCGAACCCGACGGAAGAATTGTAGAATGGGTTCGCGCTCCGATCCGTCGCATCGCGCTCGAAGCGAGCGCGTCGACCGGCGCGGCGGCGTTCGGCGCCGCCGGCATCGTCTGCGGATTATTAAATTTAACTGTCGAATCGGATATGCTGGCGGACATTCATATTGGCGCGCGCGAACCGGTGGCATTCAATCCCGGGCTTGGCAAGGCTTTTTTTGATGCATTTCATTTTGCAAAGAAAGAATTCGAATCGAAGTTTACAAGAAGATTCGAGGGCGCGCATTCGAACCGCGAAGTATCTGTAACGTCCATCATGGACGAAGCGGCGCGGGGACTTTTTGTAGCCGGAATTCGGTACGTGTGCGGTACGCCGAGCGGGACCGTGGGCGCGATGCTCTCCGCGGTGGCGCGGGGACTTTCCCCCGGCCGTCGTGCGTCCGAATGCCGGGTTGAATCCGCGGAAACGCCCGCGATTGCGGCCGGTCTGGCTTTGGGGGCGTCGTTTGGCGGCGTTCCGTCGACGATTGTTGTCGAAAGTTCTCGATTTTCCGAAGTGTGCGAAGCCGTCGCGACGGCGAGCGTGGCGGAAATCCCGTTGCACGTCATCGTCCTCGAAGGCGAGGCGGTCATAGGGGGAGGATTCGGTGCAACTGAGGCCGGCGGATTGTTATCCGCGGTGTTCTCGGGCCCATCGCAGTCGACGCGCGCGTTGTTCAGCGTCGCGGATCATGCACGCGCGGCACGGATTGCCTTTGAATCGGTCAAAGCGTCGGAAGAGTTCCAATTGCCGAGCGTTTTGCTCATCCAGGATCGCGCTGCCAACATATTGGGAATCGCTAACTTACGAAACATGGATGGACTGGTTCGACCGGCGCGGAGGCGTCCGGCCGGAGTCTTCGATGCGGCCTATCGTTATGAAACCGCGCCGACCGGAATTTCGGCGATGGCCGTACCCGGAGATCCGGGGATGGAATTCGCGGCGACCCCTCGCGAGCATGATCGCCGCGGACTTCCCGTCGAGGGGGGAAAACTGCGTGAGTCCATGCAAATGAAGCGCTTACGCAAATCCGAGACGATGAGACATCAACTCGAATCGAGCGAGTTTTCGTTGAATGTGACCGGCGATCTGGAAGTCGAGGATTTCGAATTTGTAGCCATTGGAAGCGGCCTCACTTCCGAAACGATTTCCGAAGCCGTCGCCCTCGCCTCCCGAGAGAGCATTCGGATATTACATTTGCATTTATTTGCAATTAAACCACTTCCAAGGAAGTTGTTCTTAAGAATAAGGGATCGCTTCGAAGAGCGACAATTATTAGTATTCGATGAAAATCCAATGGGGGAGCTGGCGGCGTGGCTCAAGCTCGAAGTCGGACTCGTGGGCCAGAGCTTCAAACGCGCCGATGGACTGCCGTTTCGTGCGCATGAAGTTCTCCAGCGATTTCGAGAGGCATCGGCAAGGCGCTGACGTACATGAAACCCGCCCCTCAAGACTCCACGGCTCCGAGCGCAAGTCCAAATTGGTGTGCGACTTGTGGCCACGCGGGTGCACTCGGCGCCCTTGCACGGGCCTTGGTGGCCATGCGGTTGCCCGAGGAACGTCTCGTGTGCGTCAGCGGCCCGGGTTGTGCCGGAAAATTGCCCCGTGGAATGCGCGGATATCGTCTTGAAGTTCCTGCAGGATTGACGCTTACAGTGGCGGCGGGACTTGCGATGCAGCGGCGCGATTTGTCCGTCGTCGCGATCGCCGGCGACATGGAAGCGCGTACGGCTGGATTATTAGCATTACACGCCGTTGGAAAGCGCGGACCGAAATTGCTCTATCTCATACTGGACAATGGAATTGCGGCACAATCGGCGGGCTCGTTTTCGGAGGCGCTCCCCGTCGCCGGAGCCGGTTGCTTGGAACTGTGTATTCAAGCGAATTTCGCTTTTGTAGCATCCGGGATCGCTGCGGACACGGAATCCGCGGCCACGTTCATTCGGGAAGCCATGGAATTTGAAGGAAGTGCTGCGGTTGTTCTTCGAAGCGCGTGCACGACATTTCATGACGAGGGAAGCGATCTTGCGATGCGCGCCTCCATGCAGGCCGTGCCGCGCGAACATCCCGCGGACGACGCGCTCGGCGCGCTCTCGCTTGCGCGCCGCTCGGACGTTGTCTGGTCCGGAGTGCTCTTGAAACGCCGCAGATCCTAAATGCGAATGCCACGTCGACTTTTCCGTCGCCTGTCGCGGGAAAGCCGTTCTCGAACGGGGGCACTCCGATCGGCTACATTGCGCCCGATCAAATTCGATGGAACGCGTGTTGGTATTGCTGACACGCGGCCGCGACCTGTTTTGACCGTCCTGCGTCCCCGCAACACCCCCCGACGCTACTCCAACAGTTACAAACAAACCTGAACATTAGATGTATTTTGACTATTTTAACGTTTTCGTTTTTATAGTTACAGGTTTACTGTTTGTATTCCTCAACTTGTTTCTGGGCGGACTCGTACGTCCGCACAAGCCCACCGCCGAAAAGTTATCTCCGTACGAATGCGGCGAAGAAGTCATCGGCGATTCGTGGATTCGATTCGATATTCGATTTTATACGACCGCGCTGATTTATTTAGTATTCGCGGTTGAAATTGCATTTCTATTTCCGTGGGCCGTCGTGTTGCGCGAACTCGGGCCGATCGCGTTCTGGGAAGGCGTCCTGTTTTTGTTTATTTTGGGCCTCGGACTCGCCTACGTGTGGGTCAAGGGCGATCTCGACTGGGTTAAATCGTGGAATGCAACAGTTACAGGCGGCGCGGACGCGGACGACTCACTTTTCGATCATCAATTGCAAGTTCAACGGGACGATTTGAAAAAATCCCGCGCGGAAGCCGCCGCGAACGCCGCGGCCGCGGCCGAAAATTCCTGATTCAATTATTACAAAAACGCAAACGACCGAAGCAAAAACCGAACAATGCCCCTGCTTGCTAATAAATTCGACGACGACAACGTCATCTGCACCAAAGTCGATTGGCTGCTCAACTGGGCGCGCCTTTCTTCGATCTGGCCGATGACATTCGGCCTCGCGTGCTGCGCCATCGAAATGATGGCGGTCGGCGCGGGCAAGTTCGACATCGACCGCTTCGGCGCGGGCGCGTTTCGCGCCACGCCGCGCCAGTCCGACCTCATGATCGTCGCCGGAACTGTATCTTTCAAAATGGCCGAGCGCATCCGGCGCCTTTATGAACAAATGCCGGAACCCAAATATGTCATCGCCATGGGCGCGTGCGCCGTCGGCGGCGGACCGTATTATTTATTTGGATACAACGTCGTGAAGGGCGTCGACCGCGCGGTTCCCGTCGATGTTTATGTTGCCGGCTGTCCGCCGCGTCCGGAAGCGCTGCTCGAGGGATTGTTTAAATTACAGGACAAGATCCGGCGCGACCGCATTCTGCGCCGGGCGCCGAGAGCCGTGGATTCGCTGCCGTCGGTCGCGAGCGCCGAGCCGGCCGCGCATGCGTGAATTCGAACGAAATAAAGAATAAAACCGAACCGAATCTGTATATATAAACTCCCGTGGCGAGCGATCCGAAACCTACAACTCCCGAACCGAAAGGCGCGGCCGCCGTGCCGCGGCACTGGCTGCCGTCTCCGTGGGATCATTCGCTCGAGAAATTGAAAGCGACGCTGTCGAGTCCGGGCGGGCCTTGCGACGCGAACGATCTCAAAATCGTTCCGTGGGGCGCGAAGCAGTGCGAAGGTTATATTGACGTTCCCGCGGCCAAAATCGCGGATATTTGTAAAGTTCTGCGCGACGATCCGGACTGCCGCTACGAAATCGTCATGTGCATTTCGGGCGTCGATTATTCAAAAGAGGACGACAAACTCGCGATTATTTATCATTTGCTTTCGGTTGCAAATAATCAACGCGCGCAGATTCGCGCGTGGGTGCCGAAAGCCGCGCCCGAGATCGACACCGTCGAAGGCGTCTGGGCCGCCGCGAATTGGCACGAACGCGAAACATACGATTTTTTCGGCGTCGTGTTTCGCGGCCACAGCGATTTGCGCCGGATTTTGTGCCCCGAAGACTGGGTCGGATTCCCGCTGCTCAAAGACTACGAATTCCCGAAGGAGTATCACGGCATTTCGTGCGTTTGATCGCCGCCGCCCGATACTCATTAAACCCGGAAATCATTAAATATAATACTTTTTTATAATTAACATGGTCCCATCCAGCGAAACACCCGCGCGCGGCGCGGCGGCGACTCTGCCCGTGAAGCCCGCGGGCCAGGGGGATTACGACGAGGATTTTAATTTAAAGCCGAAGTTCGCGACGCCGCTCGCGCGGAACGAACGCGAGATGGTGATGGACGTCCGCACGCAGGACATGGAAATGAACATGGGCCCGCAGCACCCGTCCACGCACGGCGTTTTGAGATTGTTATTGAGGGTCGACGGCGAAATTGTAACAGGCGCCGTTCCGTACATCGGTTATATTCATCGTTGCGCCGAAAAAATCGGCGAATCCGTCGAGTGGATACAATATTTGCCGTACACGGATCGTTATGATTATCTGGCCGCGATGAATAATAATCTCGGCTATTCGATGGCCGTGGAAAAGCTGCTCGGCATCGAGATTCCCGAACGCGCGATGTACATCCGCACGATCTGCGCGGAATTAAATCGCATCGGTTCGCACTTGATAGCATTTGGAACCTACGGCCTCGACCTCGGCGCGTTCACGCCGTTTTTCTATAGTTTTCGCGAGCGCGAGTGGATTCTTTCGCTGTTCGAGAAAATCTGCGGCGCGCGGCTCACGTATAGTTATATTCGCATCGGAGGCGTATTTAACGATTCGCCCCCGGGCTGGCTCGAGGAAGTCGCGGCGTTTTGTAATGATTTCGAGGAGAAGTGGAAGGAATATAACGATCTTCTCTCGGAGAATTCGATATTCGTCTCGCGCACGGCCAACGTCGGCGTGATTTCCGTCGAGGACGCGCTCGCGTTCGGACTCACCGGGCCGTGCCTCCGCGGCTCCGGCATCGCGTACGATCTTCGCAAAGCGCAGCCGTACGAGTTATATAATAAATTCGAATTCGATATTCCGGTCGGCTCCGGCCGCAAGGGAACGGTCGGCGACTGCTGGGATCGTTATGATGTCCGCATGCAAGAAATGCGCGAATCTGTAAAGATCGTGCGGCAGTGTCTCGCGGGGATCCAGGAGGGTCCGACGCTCGCGAAACTTTCGGCCGCGTTGCGCGTCCCGGCGGGCCATGCCTATGTCGGCATCGAAAATCCGCGCGGCGAACTCGGACATTTCGTGATCAGCGGCGGCGACAAAAAAGCGATCCGGCTGCGCGTGCGAGGTCCGTCTTTCTGTAATTTATCAATTCTGCCGAAGGCGCTGCCCGGCACGATGCTCGCCGACGCGGTCGCGGTCATCGGTTCGATCGATATCGTTCTCGGCGAGGTGGATCGTTAATGATCAGCCTGCATGTGATGGAATCGATCGGAGGCCAGGCGCGCCGTGCCGCGCCGGGAACCAATTGGACGATCGATTTAATAGAATGGGCGCGCAAATGCTCATTATCCAAATGGCTCGCGAACGCGGCCGGCTATGAGGAAGCGCCCGTTCCGCCCGACTGGATCGTCGCGGCGGTCGGCGCGGGCATCGCCGTGGGACTCGTCCTCGCGTTCATTTCCGTCGTCGCGATGTTTAGTATCTGGCTCGAACGGCGCGTCGCGGGAAGAATTCAATCGCGCATCGGTCCGAACCGCGTCGGTCCGTTCGGATTATTACAATCGCTCGCCGACGGCGTTAAGTTATTATTAAAAGAAGATATTATTCCCTCTGGCGCCGACCGAAGTTTGTTCATTCTCGCGCCGGCGCTCGTGATGGCGAGCGCGCTCGGCATGTTCGCCGCGCTGCCCATGGCCGCGGGGGCCGGATTCACCGATCTGAATCTTGGAATTATATTTATTATCGCCGTTTCGTCTCTCGCCACGATCGGCGTCATCATGGCGGGCTGGTCGAGTAATAACAAATGGGCCCTCTACGGCGCCATGCGCGAGGCGGCGCAGGTGGTTTCGTATGAAATCCCGCTTGGTCTTTCGCTCCTCGTGCCCGCGGTCGTCGCCGGCAGCATGAACCTGCGCGAAATAACAGAATCGCAATCGTCGTGGTCGGGCGCGTGCTGGCTTATATTCCAGAATCCGATCTGTCTGCCCGCATTTGTATTATATTTCGTCGCGGCGCTCGCCGAAACGAAGCGCGCGCCCTTCGATCTTCCGGAATCGGAATCGGAGCTGGTCGCCGGGTTCCACGTCGAATATTCGGGAATCCGATTTTCGTTTTTCTTTCTCGAAGAATACGGCGCGATGTTCATTATGTCGGCGCTCGGCGTGGCGCTGTTTCTCGGCGGCTGGAATTTCCCCGGAATTGATGTCTTGCACGGCGGCTGGCTCGTGGCGACGCAACTGCTTGTTTTTGTCATAAAGTCGCTTTGCATGATATTACTCATGATCTGGGTCCGCTGGACGCTTCCGCGCCTCCGCGTCGACCAGGTCATGGTGATGAGCTACAAATATCTCACGCCGATCGGCCTCGGCCTCGTCGTCGCGTCGGCCGGCTGGGAAGTGTTGGTCGCCGGCGGACTGCCGTTCAACGACCGGCCGTTCTGGATGCAGGCCGCGACGCCCGCGCTCGTCGTTTTTGTATGTTTACTACTCGGCTGGATGCTAAGAAAACAATCCGTCGATTCGGCGGCCGCGCCTTTCGCCGCGCGTTCGTCGGCGCCGGGCGCCATTCAAACTTAATCCGTTCACTCCGGTTCGATAAATATAACAATCATGGTCGCTCCCACGCATACACTGAAGTCCTCGGGCTGGTTCAACGAAGTCTGGCTTGGCTTCTGGACCGCGCTCGTCGGCATGCGGATTACATTAAAATATTTTTTCAAAAAGCCGGAGACCGTGCAGTACCCCGAGGAGCGGATGCCGATTCCCGACCGCTACCGCGGAATCCACTATCTCGAACAGGAAAAGTGTATTTACTGTTTCATGTGCGCGCGCGCGTGTCCCGTCGATTGCATATCGATGGAAGCCGTGCGCCACGGGAAGGAACTCGAATGGGTTTCGTTCACGGTCGATTATAACCGTTGCATGTTTTGCGAATTATGCACGTATCCCTGCCCGAAGGATTGCATTCACGAAGGCAAAGAATTCGCGCTCGTTACTTATGATCGCCGCGACCTCGTCCTCGATTTATTAAGTTGGAAAGGCATGAGCGCCGAGGCGAAACAACGATTCGAGGCCGCCGAGGCCGCGAAAGCCTCCGGCGCCGCCGCGAAGGACGCGCCCAAAGCCGGCGCCGCGCCCGCCGACGCGCCGGAACATTCTTAATTATCAATTCAGCCTTTCGGCGAAAATTCATGGAAACGTTATTTTTTATTCTGTTTGCCGCGCTCGCGATCGCCGGTTCGCTGGCCACCGTTTGGCTGCGCTACGTCGTGCACAGCGCGTTCGCGTTGATGGCGGCGTTTCTCGGCGTCGCCGGATTATTTATATTACTCGGAGCCGATTTCATCGCCGTTTCGCAAGTGTTGATATACGTCGGCGGAATTTTAATATTAATTCTCTTCGGCATCATGTTGACGCCGCCGGACAAAAAAGAGCGCAGCGTGAAGCGCGTGCTCGGTTTCGGGATTCCGGTGTTCGCCATCGTAGGCGGACTCGCGTTTCAAATCGGATCGGTTGTGAAATGGGTCGAAAAACCGGACCTCCCGATCCCCGGACCCACCGCGGCGCCGATCGGACGGGCATTATTAAAACCCGACGGCTACCTCGTGCCGTTCGAATTGGTATCGATCGTATTGTTAGTTGCTCTCATCGGTTCGGTATTCATCGCACGACGGCGCACGATGCAATCCATAGGTGCAACGTCGCAGGCCATCGGTGGAACGTCGCAGGCCATCGGTGGAACGTCGCAGGCCATCGGCCGTGCTTCGAGCGCCCCCGGAGGTAAATCTTAATATGGGTCTCGCGGGTTATCTTATCGTTTCCGCGGTCATGCTCGCGTGCGGCATCGTCTGCACCGTCGCGCGGAAAAATGTTATATATATTTTAATGGGCATCGAGCTCATTCTGAACGCGGCGAATTTGAATCTTGTCGCGTTTTCGCGATTCAATGGACATCTGGACGGCCAGGTGTTCGCGATTTTTTCGATCATTCTTGCCGCCGCCGAGGCCGCGGTCGCGCTCGCAATTGTATTAAATGTATTCGGTCTTTTCGATTCGATCCGTCCCGACGATCCGGATTTGTTAAAGGAGTAGCCGGGAATGCACTCGATCCTTTCGATTCTTCAGGAGCACGCCAAAACCGCGGAACAGGCGGGCGAGGCCGCGGGCGGCGCGGCGCGCGCGCTCGCGTCGGCCAATTGGGGTTTCGAACAAAAGGATATTTACCTTTTGATGGCGATCCCGCTGCTGCCGCTGGCCGGTTATATTATTCAATTGTTTTTCGGGCGCAAATTGCCGCGACAGGGCGATTGGATGCTCATTTCGCTGATGTTCGCCGGTTTTGGCATCGCGATCTATGAATTCGCGAAATGTCTCGGCGCCTGGAGCCCCGAATTTAAGATTGAGAGCCGCACGATGGGACTTTCGTGGAATTTCCTCGGAAGTTCGCCGGGGTCGCCGTCGCTCGTCGCGGGCGTGCTTTATGATAATTTATCGGCGGCGATGCTCGTCGTGGTCACGCTCGTGAGCTCGCTCGTGCATTTGTTCAGCGCGGGCTACATGAAAGGCGACAGTCGTTATCATTTATTTTTCGCGAACATTTCGTTGTTTTCGTTCGCGATGCTCGGCCTCGTCATTTCGGATAATTTAATATTCTTCTTCATATTCTGGGAGTTGATGGGCCTTTGTTCGTACCTGCTCATCGGCCATTTTTATTATAAGGATTCCGCGCGCAAAGCTTCGCTCAAGGCCTTCATGACGACGCGCATCGGCGACGTCTGCCTCTTGATCGGCCTTTGCATCCTGTACCAACATTTTGGAACGCTGCAATTCACCGAACTTTACGAAAAAGTAAAAATCGCGGTTCAGAATTCGCCGACCCACGAATGGCCGGAATGGCTGACGGCGGCGGGAATTTTAGTATTCCTCGGTTCCGTCGGCAAATCGGCGCAGTTCCCGCTGCACGTCTGGCTGCCGGACGCGATGGAGGGCCCGACGCCCGTGTCCGCGATGATTCACGCGGCCACGATGGTCGCGGCGGGCGTTTATTTGGTGGGACGCGCGTTTCCGATTCTGACGCCCGACGCGCGAATTGTTGTATCGATCGTCGGCTCGTTCACGGGCATTTTCGCCGCGACGATCGGCATCTGCGCGAACGATATTAAGAAAGTTCTCGCGTATTCGACGATATCACAATTGGGTTTCATGATCGCGAGCATCGGCGTCGGCGGCGTCGGCGCGGGATTGTTCCACATGATCACGCACGCCTGTTTCAAGGCGTGTTTATTCTTAGGATCGGGTTCGGTGATCCACGCCGTCCACACGCAGGACATGCGCGAAATGGGCGGACTGCGCAGGAAACTGCCGATTACATATTTAACGATGCTCGCGTCGACGCTCGCGATCGCGGGCGTGCCGCTGTTCGCCGGATTTTACTCGAAGGACGCGATCCTCGCGCACGCGCTCGCGCGCGCGATGAACGAGGGGATTTGGTATTATTATTTACCGATCGCGTTCCTCGCGACGGCATCGTGCATCACGGCATTTTATATGTTTCGATTGGTGCATATGACGTTCCACGGCGAACCGCGCGACCGCGAGAAATTCGACCATGCACACGAGTCCGGACCGGCGATGGCGATTCCATTAATTGTATTGGGCTCGCTCGCGGTCGTTTGCGGATATCCGTTCGCGCACGGAATTCCCGCGCCGCTATTTTCGGAGGCGCGCCCATGGTTCCTCGCGATCTGGGAGGACCACGTTCCATTTGAAACATTGCTCGGCGGGCACTTCGCGGAGCATCATGAACATTACGAACATATATTACACGAAAGCGCGCACTCGAACGCGGTGATTCTTAGTCTTTGCGCCGCGGGACTCGGCATTTCGCTTTCGTTTGCATTCTACTATTTCCGCTGGTTCTCCGCGGAGAAGTGCGCGAACGCGATCCGCCCCGTATACAATACCGTTTTGAATAAATACTATTTCGACGAGTTTTATGGAAAGACCTTCATCGCGGGCACGCTCGTCTTTTCGAAAGTTTCGAGTTTGTTCGATAAATACGTGATCGACGGCATTGTTAACTTTGTCGGCGGACTCATGAAAAAGAGTTCCGATGCGTCGGCGTCGTTCGATCGCACGGTCGTCGACGGATTTGTTAATTTCGCGGGTTTCGGAACCCAGGCGATCGCATCGATTTCGCGGATGCTCCAGACCGGACGCATTCAACAATACGTCGCATTCTCGGTGTTCGCGCTCGTCGTGGTCGCCGCGCTGCTCATATTACGTTGATTTCGAAAGCTCCTTACAGAACAACTATTCATCATTATTTGTAGATTTTGAGCCCCTCATGAACGTAGCTTCGAATCTGTTGTCCTGGATCACGTTTTTCCCGCTCGTCGGGATTCTCGCGATCATGTGCCTGCCTTCGGCGCAGAAACAATTGATACGGCTCGTCGCGATTGTCGCGTCGGCCGTTCCGCTCGGCTTGTCTCTTTATATGTGGTTTTGGGGCTTTGACGGCGCCTCCGAACGAATGCAACTGATCGAGCGCGCGCCGTGGATACAGGCCGGCAACTTCGTCGTGCAGTATTTCGTCGGCGTCGACGGCCTGTCGATGCCGCTCGTCGCGCTGACGTGTTTACTGTTATTCATCGGCGTCTTCGCGTCGTGGAACATCGAACGCGGATTGAAAGGTTATTTCGCGCTTCTGTTGCTGCTCGAAATCGGCATCAACGGAACGTTTGTATCGCTCGACATGTTTCTTTTCTACGTGTTCTGGGAAATCATGTTGCTTCCGATGTATTTTCTCATCGGAATCTGGGGCGGTCCGCGGCGCGAATACGCCGCCATCAAATTCTTTTTGTATACGCTTGCCGGATCGGTCCTGATGCTCGTCGCGATTGTCGCGATTTATATCATCACGGGCCGATTTAACATCCAGAGCTACCTCGACGTCAATGGTAATAATGTCGCGGGATTGCTCGAACTCGCGCGGACGAAAAATATCAATCCGCAAGTGCTGACGGCGAACGGCATGCTGCTCGGCCTGCCGTTTCAGGATTGGATATTCTGGTTTTTCTTTATCGCATTCGCGATCAAAGTTCCCGTCTTTCCGTTCCACACGTGGCTTCCGGACGCCCACGTGGAGGCGCCGACGCCGATCTCGGTCATCCTCGCCGGAATTTTGTTAAAATTGGGCGGATATGGTATGTTGCGAATCGGATTTCCGATTGCGCCCGAGTCGTTTATGAAGTATCGCGATTTTCTCGCGGTCCTCGGAACCATTAACATTGTCTATGGCGCGTACGTCGCCATGGGACAGACGGATTTTAAGAAACTCGTCGCCTATTCGTCCGTCTCGCACATGGGTTACGTGTTGCTCGGCGCGGCATCGATGACCGACATGGGATTGAAGGGCGCGACATTACAAATGTTCAACCACGGCACGAGCTCGGCGATGCTCTTTTTAATTGTGGGCGTACTTTACGATCGCGCGCACCACCGCGATTTGAACGGTTTCGGCGGCCTCATGACGCAGATGCCGCGCTACGGCGGATGGACGACGCTCGGATTCTTCGCGGCGCTCGGCCTGCCGGGTCTCGCGGGATTCTGGAGCGAGGCGATGACGCTGCTCGGATCGTTCGGTCCGTACCCGACATTAACAATCATTTCGGGTCTCGGCGTGCTCATGACCGCCGCGTTTTTGTTATGGACGATTCAGCGCGTCTTCCTCGGCCCGCTCAATCCGAAATATGCAAAACTGCCCGACATTTCCGCACGCGAGATCTTCTGCCAGGCTCCGTTCGCGGCGCTCTGCATCGTGTTCGGCGTCGCGCCGGCCATGCTTATTAATATTCTCGCGCCGGCCGTGAAGAGTTATCTCGCGATGTTCCCGGGACTTCATTAGTTTTCCGTCAGCCTTAGAACCCGATGCCCGATATTACAAATCCCTTCTGGATCCGGCCCGAACTCTGCCTGACGGCGTTCGCGTGCGCCGCCTTGCTCGTCGATTTGTTGTTTCGCGAGTCGGTGCTCGTCGGCGCGTTCAGCCTGATGGGGCTCCTCGCGACCGGGTACTTCCTTTTACAACAATACGGCCAGACGCCGCCGCCGGGACACGTGCTCGGCTGCGTCGCGGTCGACCGTTTCGCGACGCTGTTCAAACTCTTCGCCGTCGGATCGTTGATATTCGTCGTCTTGTTCACGCTGCTCGGCAAACGAACGCGTCGCGAGGGATTCAGCGAGTTCTATTTCATATTGTTGTGCGCGGGCCTCGGCGCGTTCTTCCTAGCGTCGACGTATCATTTGTTAATGATGTTTCTGGGGCTCGAATTATTATCGATCTCCTCGTACGTCCTCACCGGCTATTACAAAGGCAACCGCCGCTCGGGCGAGGCCGCGCTGAAATATGTTATTTTCGGCGCCGTCGCGTCGGGCGTGATGCTCTACGGTTTCACGCTGATCTACGGCCTCACCGGATCGCTCGATCTTCTCGAAATCAGCGAAAAACAACTGTTACGAGCGCAGTTCGAAGCGGGACCGTCCGGCTACGTGCCGATTTCGATCGCGGTCGCGATGTGTTTCGCGGGTTTTGCTTATAAAATTTCGATCGCACCGTTCCATTTCTGGACGCCCGATGTGTATGAAGGCGCGCCGACGCCCGTGACGACGTTTCTTGCGGTCGCGTCGAAAGGTTCGGGATTCGCGGCAATGTTAAGATTCCTTTCGGCCGGCTTTCTCGTCGATCCCAACCTGCCGGGCAACGAGGCGATGATGGGCTACGGCGTCAAAATCGGACATCTCGTCGCGCTGCTCGCGGCGGTCACGATGACGCTCGGAAATCTGGCGGCGCTGCAACAAACTAATTTAAAGCGCATGCTCGCCTATTCGTCGATCGCGCACGCCGGTTATATATTAATGGGCGTCGCGACGATGAACGACGAAGGCTTCAAATCGGTTTTGTTCTATCTTGTCGCGTATTATTTTATGAATCTCGGCGCGTTCGGCGCGGTGATTTATTTTGCAAATACGACCAGCGGCGAGGAAATCGACGACCTGCGCGGACTCGGCTGGCGCGCTCCGGTCGTCGGCGTGACATTTATTATATTCCTCGTCGCGCTCGTCGGCCTCCCTCCGACGTCCGGATTTGTGGGAAAATATAACTTATTTGTCGCCGCCATCCGCAACGGTTATCAATGGCTCGCGGTCGTCGCCGGTTTGAACACGGCGATTTCGCTTTTTTATTATTTCCGCATCGCGAAGGCCATGTACCTGCGAGACCCCGACGAGGGCCGGTTCAAGACAGTGACGCCTTCGCCCATGCTGGCGGGCCTCCTTGTGCTGCTGGCATTCGGGACCCTTTGGTTCGGAATCGGTCCCGGCGTGGCCCAGCTACAGGACTACGCCGCCGTATCGCAAACGCTGACGACACGATAGGCGTTTTGCGCGGGGCTCCCGCGCGCCGGGCGACTACTCCGACGGGGGATCGAAAATGTCGGCATGGGACGCATTAACTTTGACGAAATCCCCGGTCCGCGCGTAACTTCAATCGCATGCCCGCCGCCGCGTTCGCCTTGTTTCTCCTGCAGGCGATAACTCCCAACTTTACAGATGTTCCCTACGGATCGAAACCGCTCGAGAAGTTGGACGTCTATATGGCGCCATCTCCGACGCCGACGCCGGCGGTGATCGAGATCCATCCCGGCGGGTGGTCGAGCGGAGCGAAAAGTTCGTTTTCGGATTATGGCGGCGCGATCGAGAAAATTTACAGCCGCGGAATTACAATTGTTTCGATTAATTATCCGCTGGCGCCCGCGGATTTGTATCCTGTGCAGAATTTAAGTTGCCAGCGCGCGGTTCAGTTCGTTCGCGCGAACGCGCAGGCATGGAATATTGATCCTAACAATATTGCGTCGATCGGAATGTCGGCGGGCGCGCACCTGGGCATGTGGGTCGGCATGTCGCCGGACGCCGGAAACGCCTCCAGCAACGACCCCGTTTTGCAACAATCGAGCCGCCTGCGCGCCATCGTTTCCATTCGCGGGCCGAGCGATTTCACTTCGCAATATTACAAATATGTTCCGCAGCCCGGCGACCACGGCAGTCCGATTTGGCAATATTTCGGCGTCACGACGCAGCACCAATGGGACGGCATTCCAGTCGCTACAAAACAGGCGGCGTCGCCGCGTTATCTCGCGTCCGGCGCCGCGTCCGTGATCAATGCAAATGTATCTTTTCTGGCGCTCCACGACGGCGACGCAACGATTACAAGTTCGACGCAGCTCCCCGCGCCGGAAACGAATGTTCATTCGCTCATATTCGGCATGATCATGCGCGAGGCCCTTCACGCGATCGGTAGCATCGACGCGGAAGTATGGGCGGGCACGTCGATCGAGGATCCGACAGGCAGTTTTTTCACCGGCGACATGATCGCGGACTGGCTGAACAACCGCCTTCGCTCGTCGTCCCTGTCGAATTATGGTTTTGGAACGCCGGGATGTTACGGGAGCCTCTTTCTCGTGACGAATGGCGACGCGACCGTTGGAAATCCGAATTTTAGTATTAACTGTTATATCGCCGGAACGAATCCGCTGGGCGCGGTCCTGTTCGATACTTATATCATGCCCGATTATTCGGATCCATTCGGCATCGGGATCCGGCTTTGGATGTATCCTCTTTCGACGACGCTGTTCGCCATGGACGCGACTCTGACCGCGGGCACGCTGAACCTCTCGGCGCCAATTCCTAACAATCCAATGCTGTCAGGATCTGTATTCTACGCTCAAGGTCTATCTGTATGGAACGGCATCGGAACGCCCGTCGGTTGTAGTCCTTCGCCATTTCAGTTATCGACAAGCAACGTGCTGCGGTTTCAGATACCGTAGAAGTTAATTGGAAGTGGGACGGGTCCGCTTCAGTTTGTATTTAATTACTAATAATATCAAATAGGTCAAAGCGGACGGCGGGCTCCGCGGCGCGTCGCAGCGGCGATGCTCCGGCCACGCCCTGTCGCGACCAACCCGCCAGCGTTAACCACACGCTCGACACGACGGGGCGTCGCCTTCGCCGCCGCTGTCTAGCGCCACGGACCCGCCGCCCGCCAGTACTAACGATAGCACTTCGCTAATAAAAGCGCGGCTGCTCGGCCATGTCGGCGGGCGAGTGGCCGAGCCCGCTTCGCGGCTCTCGGCCACCTCGCCCGTCGCGACATCGCCTCGCCGTTGAAGATTGTGGCCACATGACACATAAACGCTATTATTACTAGCCCACCCCGCGTTTATTAGCCAGTAATTATACAATTATCATTAACGATTGAGAATAAGAGCGCACGCCTCAGAAGTTATCTTGAAGGAGCGGACGCCGGTTGCGATGCCGGTTTTGATGGTCCGCGATTCGCTGACATTCTTTCGAGAACTTTTGGAATGCTCCATTCGATCGCGGAGTCGGGAATACTCTTATTGGCGTTGCAAAGCGCGTCCATTGCGATCAGTGCGAGAATCGCCGTGCCTTCGGCGGTGGGATGGAGTTCGTCGGCTTGTAACAATTTCCGGGTCGAGCCTTTTTCGTAACGATTGCCGTGGAGAGTGACTTCTTCGCCGGAGCGGAGTTGGTCGATGAATTTGGGTAAATTAACAAGTACGACGTTCGGATGCTTCGAGGCCCATTCGCGGACGCGTTCGTTTAATTTAATCAAAGATTCTTTGGATGGCACCTGTTCTTTCATTAACATCTTGCCGATCGCGGGCGACATGTCGGGAAATTCGCTGATCAGCACGGGGCATTTCGCCGCCTCGAGAAATTTCAGCGCTTTTTCGAGCATGGCGAGGCGCGCGTCGTCGTTTTTGACGAGCCCGTAACCCATCCAGAATAAATAATCGACGCCGATGATTAATGTGGCATTCGCGCCGAGCGCTTCGTCGATCTGATTTTCGGCGGTGGCCTCGGGGTTCATAAAGAATAGCTCGGTTGCGTTGGATGCGTATTTTTCGTGCGCGCCGAGGACGACCGCGTCGATGCAGGGGAGCAGCGGATGTTTTCGTCCGTTCAGCGAAAACCCCGCCGAGGCGCTCGCGCCGACGACAAAAACTTTTCTTAGTATCTGTGGCGCGGGCGCGGATGCCGGATTGGACGCCTGATTGGATGCAACCGCGGATGCCGCCGGGCGCGAGTCGTCGCCGCCGCGCGGCGCCGCGATTCCTAATAAAAGCGCAATCGTTAGAATCGATGCGCGGGAGTTTGTGAATATCATATAGATTATATATATTATTTTCGCGTCGGAGTTTGCTTCTTCGATCGGTGCCGGGACAGCGCCAGCGCGATCGCTTCATCATAATCGCGGAGGGCCGCTTCCCACGAGTATCGGGCCTCGACGCGCGCGCGCGCCCGTTCGCCGAGCGCCGACGCCGACGCCGGATCTAACAATAGGGCGGCGACTTTTTCCGCGAACGCGTCGTCGTTGTCGGCCTGCAACAAATGTTGGCCGGGTGTCGCGTCGACGCCGGCGCAGGCGTTGGGCGAGGCGACGACGGCCGTCGCGCATGCCATCGCCTCGAGAACTTTGTTTTGTAATCCGCGCCCGAGCCGCAACGGCGCGACCGCGACCGATGCCTGCCGAAGGTGGTCGGCCGTTTCGGGGACGGCGCCGGTCACTTCGACGAACTCGCCGCGCAACGCGAGAATTTCGGCCGACGGTTGCGCGCCGACGATGCGGAATCGCGCGCCGGGCGCGCGTTCGCGGATTTTTGGTAATATTACTTTTGCGAAGCGCGCGCAGCCCTCGACGTTCGGACGATAATTCATGATTCCGGTGAATACGATCAATCCCGTGACGCGCGACGCGGACGGGCCTGGGCTGAATTTTAACAAATCGACGCCGTTGCCGCAGATGTGCGGCGTCACGCCCGTGCGTTCGGCGAACGTGATCGCCTCGGCGCGCGAAACGACGAGCGAGACGTCGAAGGCGCGCGCGATGCGCGATTCGTAGTTTAATAATGTGCGCGATTCGCGTTCATAAACAAACCGCATCGGGCCCCGCGATTCGGCGGCGTATTGGCGCCATTTTTCGGAGTCGAGGTCGCCGAATTCCATGGCGCGCGGCGCGTCCGCGAATTCGACGAACTGTGCCATGCACGAAGAATAGGCAACAATGGCATCGACTCCACGTTCGACCGATTCACGCGCGGCGCGCGCGAGCTTGCGTGAAGCGAAGCATCGATTCGTGAGCGGCGTGTCGCCGAGCAGCCACGGCAGCGCGGCGATGCGGCGCGCCGTTTCCCGGTAAGTGTCAGAAATGACGCGGACGCCGAGTTTCTCGATTTCGCGGACGGATTCGGCGTCGGCGGCCTCCATTTCGAATGTTAAACAAACAACTTCGTGCGATTTCGCGAGATGCAACAACCTTCGGTGCGTGGCGATCCGGTCGCCGCGATTCGGCGGAAACGGCACGCGATGACAGAGAAAGAGGATGCGCACGCCTGTTTTTTACATGGACGGCCGACGAATCGAACGAATAAATCGCGCAGGGTTCCAGTGGCTATTCGGATTCTGAAGATTCCGTGGAGTACATTTCGGCGCGTTGATCGTTATCATTTATGCATCGTGCGCCGGGCCGCGCGCGATGCAACGCCACAAAACCATTTTTGGAGGATTCGCAACCATGCGTCCACTGTTCGCCATCGGCACCACGGTTCTCGTTTTGCTCGCGGCCGCGCCCGCCGCGCTCGCGTGTTTTGATAATTCGGATCAAGTGGTCCGAAGACTACAAAAACTCGATCTCAACACCGACCAGCTCCGCGCGATTTTCGCGTGCCAGTCCGAGCATCGCGCGTTCATCGCGAAATCGCATCACGACGGCATGGGCTGCCTCGCGCACGAAAAGCACGATTCGGTTTTCGAAATGCAGGCGATCGGCGTTCTTAATGATAACCAATTCAAGAGCTTCACGGGCCGCGTCCGCTCCGCCGACGAATCGTTGCGTTTCGAGAATTATTTATTAAAGACCGAAATCGAGCGCCTCAAGGCCGAAATCGCCGACTTTAAGAAAAAAGGCGCGGAATTGAAAGTCGAGAAAAAGTAAGATTACAGATATTCGAACCGCCGGTTTATTTTTATATCCGGCGATCCTTTGCATCGCCGGATTCACCGGAGCGTCGCGGACGCAAGTGCAGTCGGCATCGCGCCCCGCGAGCGTTCCCGCGTCCGCGCTCGAAATGGCGATCGCGCTCGGGCGCGAGCGCCGGCTCGATTTTAACGAAAAATTCGCGCGCGCCGAAATCGAGCGCCTTGCGGGGATTTATCTAAAACACGCGGCCGCGGCAAAATCGCCGCGCGCGAAGCTGGAAGCGCTGCGCAAAACGCTTTTCAACGAAGGGGGATTTCGCGGCGACGGCGCGCTCGACGCGCCGGAGACCTTTTATTTAGATTCGGTACTCGCTACAAAAAAAGGATATTGTTTATCTCTTTCGTTGATCGCGCTCGCGATCGGCGATCGCGCGGGGACGGAGTTCGCGGGCGTCGCGGCGCCGAACCATTTTTTTGTACAGTTGGGCGGCGGCGCGGAGGCGCTCGCGTTCGAAACGACGCGCGGCGGCGAGATCGGTCCGGCCGAAAAACTCCGCGCGACGCTGGGCCGGGGGACCGACGACAAATGTATCTATCTAAAACCGCTCGACGCGCGCGGCCTCGAGGGCGCATTGTTGCATAATCGCGGCTGCATCGCGCTCGCGAAGGGAGACTTTGATCTGGCGCGGCGCGATTTCGACCGCGCGGAGGCGCTGGCCCCGGGCCTTCCCGAAATTTACAGAAACCGCGGCGTTTCATTCGGGCGCGAAAAACGCCACGCGGAAGCGATTTTACAATTCAACGCCGCGCTTCTGTTATTTCCAAACGACGCGGACGCTCTATACAATCGCGCTATTTGTAAAAACGAGCGCGGCGACTCCGTCGGCGCCTCGGGCGACCTCGAACTCGCGCTGACGATCGATCCGGGCAGGGCGAAGGCCCGCGAATTGTTAGATTCGATCAAGCGCGGGACTCCGGACGGAAATTTCGCCGCGCTGCAGAAGAAAGTCGTGCGCCCGCTTTCGTCGAAGCCGGAAAATTGTATTCCCGGTCTGCGCGCGACGTTTTATAAAGATAAAGAACTGTCAAAAGAAGTTACAAAACGCGTTGACGCCGAAATCGATTTCGACTGGCAGAACGGTTCGCCCGCCCCCGGCGTTCCCGCCGACGGTTTCAGCGCGCGCTGGGACGGCTGGTTCATGGCGCCCGTCGACGGGAAATATAGTATATTTATAATCGCCAACGACGGCTCGCGATTCTCGCTCGACGGGCGAATGCTCCTCGAAAACTGGCGCGACATGGGCTATGAAAATTATTACGGATCCGCCGACGTCGAACTGATCGCCGGCTATCACAAAATCCGCGTCGAACATTACGACGAAACCGGCGGCGCGAGAATTATACTAAAAATCGGCGTCTCCGACCGCGAAAAACCGCTCCGGCTGGCGGATCATTTTTTTTGTGAGAAATGATGGGAATGTCCGCGCGGATGCCCGTCATTTTCGCGGCGCACGGCGCGCCGCCGCTGCTCGACGACGAAGCATGGATGCGTGAATTAAACAATTGGGCGGTCGCGATGCCCGCGCCGAAAAGCATACTCATGATTTCGGCGCACTGGGAGGCGCGCCCCGCGACGATAGGCGCGACGGCGGCGGCGCCGCTTATTCATGATTTTTACGCATTTCCGGAGCGATATTATCAAACAAAATATCCCGCGCCGGGCGCGCCCGAACTCGCCGTCCGCGTTCGCGACCTGTTACATAAAAGTAATATAAAGTTTGCAGACGATCGGAAACGCGGCCTCGACCATGGCGCTTACGTGCCGCTCGTCGCCATGTACCCAAATGCCAATATTCCCGTGCTGCAGTTGTCGATGCCAGGCCTCGACGCGATGGAATTGTACAATCTCGGCCGCGCGCTCGCCCCCCTTCGCGACGAAGATGTTTTAGTATTCGGAAGCGGCTTTCTAACGCATAATATGGCATTCGCTTTTCGTCCCGGCATACCCGCGTGGGCGCGCGAATTCGACGATTGGACCGCCGACGTATTATTACGATTCGACGTCGACGCGCTTATAAACTTTCAAGTCCGCGCGCCCGCCATCCATTTGGCGTTGCCGACATGGGAGCACTTTGCGCCGCTGCTGATCGCCGCGGGCGCGGTCGGCGACAAAAAGCCAAAAGTAACCTTTCCAATCACCGGTTGGTGGATGGACGGGGCATTTACAAAAAGGTCCGTTCAGTTCGATTGATAATAATTAGAATGAATTTTTGGTTGGATTGTTCGTGCGCGCGCTTCGTGTTCCCGGACCCGGACTGTCGACCCGCGCGGCGATTCTCCCCCCGAATCGCGCGTTGTGCTTTTTTTGTTTGATGTGTTAAAGCACTAGCCTTAAACAGTCGATGGCTATACGTCGTCGTAAACATCACAATCGAGATCCGCCTTGGTTCATTTCGTCACACCGCCGTCCATATGGGATGACAGCAAAGCCAAGAAAGCGCTCAAGGGAATTCGAAGTAGTGCGTCGTGCTCCAAGAACTGGTCGATTGGTCCGATTATTCGCGGCCGTCGACCGTGCCGTTCAAGTACCCGCCGAGGCCATCAATCTGTTCTTGGAGATTCCCGACCAGATGGTAAATGGCAACGCCGTTACATTGCTTTGGATTCACGCAGGACTCACGACCCAGCAGGCGGCCGATATTCTTAATCTTTCGCGCCCGCATTTAATTAAACTCATCGCGGATAAGAAGATTCCGCACAAACAGGTTGGCACTCATCGGCGGTTGCGTGCCGATGATATAATTCGATTCAAAGCGCAAAGCATTCCAAACGTAAACGGGCGCTCAACGCGCTTGCCACGGAGGCACGGAAACATACGATAGGTTATTAGTTTTATTGGTCTAATGCGCGTATTTGCTCTTGCTGTTATGGTGGACCAGGGTTGCAATCTACCGTTCGAGTTGTGTTGTCCGGTCCAACGACTTCAATTTTTACGGAAACGTTTGGACTCATCAAATTTATAGCTCTGTATTTGGCCCACGGATCGCCTGTTAATCGGATTCCGCCTATCGCGAGAACCCGATCGCCGATTTTAATTCCAGCACGTGCAAACGATAAGTCTGGCGTTATATCAATTATCACGTTTTTATCATCGAACTTTGTTCCGAGGGAAACTGGACTATTTACAAGCGCGTATCCGTAAACACTCAGCGTTTGGATCGTTGATGAAATCGCGGTCGAAGAGAACAAATCTCCATATATTGAAGTAATCGTGGGCCCCTGATTCGTCCTTGAATCATATACAATGGCAAAGTCCGCGCCAAGTTCCGCCGCTTTCTTAGCTATTCGATTGCAGAGATATTCAAAGTCGGCGTATCCATTGCCATGCGCACCAATTTGCGCGAACGGTATGCCACCCTTTGGTGGCATTGATGTACCGATGGCATAGTATGGCACAATATCGACAACCTTTTCTCGAGCGGGGACGTCCGTTGGTAGAGGGGTGCTTACAACATTTGCCATCTTACATCCAGCAGCAGCTGATACAATGGCGAATGTTATTATAAGTTTGATCGAATGGTTGGAGTGGTTTTCGAACATTCTTGCTCCCTTAATTAGTGGACAAAACATGGAAATGTAAATTGATGTGTCTGCAGTAGTTCTACGGAAATTATGGACGATCCGTTGGTATTATTTATTCAACTAAGGTGAAGTATGAATACTAAAAATCAATCCTCCGATCGAACACCATATTTCGATCATAACGATCCGACATGCTTTCCAATACCGCGCTGAAACTCGGCGGCAATACTCCCTTGAATTTTTCCTCGCCGTTGACGGTCAATGTCACTTCTTTCGTCACATCGATCAATTCCGACGAAAGATAAACGGTGAAGCCCTTCAATTCGTGGCGCTTGATTTCTAAACTAACGTTCTGTCCCTTGATTTCGGCTTCGACCTGCATGGCGTCGCTCGGGTTTTCGCAACCTAACCAATAAAAGGAATGCACCATAATTCGGTTGCCGGTCGCAACAAAGGTAATATCGCGCGCGTTTTCCCATGTCAGGCCTTTGGGAAATGTCTTTCGTTTGCGATCGAGGATCCATTGCATTCCGGCCTGCGGTTCGCCGGGCGGAAACGCGTGGGCGAGGCCTTCGACGCAGCGGAAGTTAATTTCATAATCGCCGGGGTGCTTCTTTCGCAGATCGTTTAATAACTTTTCCGCGAAAAGATAAGTATACGGCGGACAGTGATCGTCGACGGAGCCCGTTGTATAATAAAGCGGCACGTGCCGGACGTTTGGCACGAAACCGTGGTGGATCTGCGTCGGATGTGGATCGATGCTGCTCGGATTTGCAAAGAAAACTCCGTGGAACGGCATCGCGCCGGCGGTTAAGTAAGGATGGCGCCCGGCCATGAACCAGCTCCCCGTGCCGCCCATGCTGAAACCGGCGAAAAACACGCGGTCGGGATCGATATCATAGGTTCGTTTCGCGGCTTCGATAATATTTAATATAAATCGCTCGCCCTCGATCGTGTTCCACGTGTCGTGCACGAGATGGATTCCCTGCGGAAACACTCCGATTAATTTATGTTTAGAAAGCGCCGGGCTCCACGTGCCCTGCGCCTCGCTTTTGTCGCCGGCGCCCTCTCCGCCGCCGTGCAATCCGACCAGGAGGCCCATTTTCGGCGCGTCGGCCGTCGGCGCGTTCGCGACCGAATAACTAGCTTTTCCAAAACTACTGATCCACGGTTTTGTAGCATCGAGGCGGTCGCCGTGTTTGCGCGCGGCTTTCCAGAGGATTTGGATTACGTCCTTGCGCGCGCCCTCGGGGAGTTCGATCGCCTTCGCGCGCTCGAGAAGTTTTTCGCGCGCTTTATCGTCCCAGTCTTCGAACGCCGAAGCCGGCCGCGCTTTGAACCAATCCTCGGCGAGCGTCTCGATTTTCTTCTTTGCCGCGGCGTCGAGTCCTCCGCCTTTGGCGGCGGGCGCCGGGTTTTGTTGTAATCCCGCGAGAGCGGCCGCGCCCGCGAGGCCAACGATCGACAACATCAAAATTGGGTAATTCACGAACAGAAGATGCGGCATGACCCCCGACGATGGCAAGATGTCGTTCGCATAAATGTTTACATCCATACTTTTCGATCTCGACGGAACGCTCATTGACTCGGCCGCCGACCTCGCGGCGAGCGTGAACCACGCGCGCCAGCGCTACGGGTTGGCGCCGATTCCGGCGGGCGCCGTGAACGCCGCGATCGGCGACGGCGTGCGCGTGCTGCTCGAACGGACGCTGCTCGACGAGCGAAAAGTCGATTTTAACGAAGCGCTCGCCGTGTACATGGACCATCAGCGCGAACACTGCCTCGACCGGACGCAATTGTATCCGGGCGCGCTCGATGCGATCGTTAAATTATCACAAAACGCGCGCCTCGGCATCGTTAGCAATAAACCGACCGAATTGTGTATACAAATTTTGATGGGGCTCGATGTTTTAAAGTATTTTCGCGCCTGCGTCGGCGGCGACACGCCGGCCGGACGCAAACCGGGCGCCGGGCCGGTGCTGCGCGCGCTCGAATCGTTGGAACGCACGCCGTGGGACGCGCTCGTCGTCGGCGATTCGGGGCCCGATATTCAATCGGCGGCGGCGGCCGGAGCGGCGTCGTGCGCGGTTTCGTGGGGTTATCGCCCGATCGATTGGTTAAAACAACAATTACCGGATTTTGCAGTTTCCGATTTTGCGGAACTCGCGGCGGTCGCGACCACGGGCGGCGCGAAGTTGAGTATTTACGAATTCGTCGGCCGCGACAAGTTTATACAACTCTCGCGCGAATTTTATAAAAGAATCGACCGCGACGCGCGCCTCCGCGCGATGTTTCCGCCGGATCTCGAAGAGGCCGCGGAGCGCCAGGCGCTGTTTTTTATACAATTTTTCGGCGGTCCTTCCGAATATAATCAAAAACGCGGCGCGCCGAAATTGCGCATGCGACATGCGCCGTTTCCGATCGACGAGGCAGCCAGCCGCGCGTGGCTCGAGAACATGCGCGCCGCGGTCGAAACTGTACAATTGCCCGAGCCGGCGCGCGGCATTTTTCTGAGATATGTAAAAAACGTGGCGGCGACGTTGATCAATCGCGCATGAATTCGGCGGCGCGTTTCTTAATGATTGCGCGCGTGCTCATCATCGCCGCCGGGATCGGCATCGAGTTCGCGGGCGCGCCCGCGGCCGTCCGCAACGCGGCGCAATGCTCGGCGCTGCTGTTGATTTGTATATTATCCATTCGCGACCGCGCGCCGGCGCCGCATCTCCCGTTTTTTAAACATAAATTCGCGGGTCCGGCGCTGATTCTCGCGGTCGCGGCCGCCGTTTCGTCGCAGATGTGGCCGATCGGTTATTTTGGCGACGATTACGCATTGATCGAGCGCGCGCGCCGCGCGGCCACGCCGTTCGATTGGCTCACGCCCGGGGAGCCGTCGGCCGGAAATTTCGAGCGGCCGGTCGCCTGGTTTTTCTGGTGGTGTTATGAACATTGCACGCCCGGCGCCGCGACCGCCGCGCGCGCCGTTTCGAATTTGTTATTTTGTATCAATGCGTGGCTCGTGGCCGTGGCATTGCGCCGGCTTTCCGTGCGCCGCGGCGTCGCGATCGCGGCCGCGCTGATCTTTGCATTGCACCCGTTTGCGCTCGGCACGATCGCATGGCTCTCGAATTGTTACAGCCAGCTTTCGTTAACATTCGGCCTCGCCGCGATCGCGGCGATTCCGCGGCGCCGGATCACCGCCGCCGCGCTCGCGCCTTCCTTAGTATTATATCTCCTGGCGCTTCTGTCGAAGGAGGACGTTTTTCTGTTATTTCCGCTCGCCGGAATCGCGGCGGCGGGCTGCCGTTGGCGCCGGTGGCGGCGCGGCGCCGCCGTCGCGGGCGGTTTTTTTTTAATATTACTGATCGCGCTCGCGATCCGGTTCGCCGCGCTCGGTTCGCTCGGAAGTTATCAATCCGACACGAAGCTCTCGATGGCGTCGATGTGGCTTCCGGGCGCGCGCCAATTGTTCATTGAAGATTTTCCCGGCCGCTACTGGCTGCCGCTCCGCGAATGCGCGCGCGGACTGGGCGAACGCGCGCCCGAGGGAGTTTATTCGATTCCGTTGATGATCTGGCTCGCGATGGGCGGGCTCGCGCCGGGATCGCGGAGGACGGTCGCGCTCGGATTCTTTATATTAATTCTGGGCGTCGCGCCCGTCGCGCCGCTCGCGCTACTCGGTCCGGATTTGATCAATACGCGATTATTATTCTTTCCGACGGTGGGCGTCGCGCTGATGCTCGCGGGATCGATCGCGGGGCTGCGGCGCCTCGGACCCGTGCGCTGGGTTTTTATTATGATCGGCTGCGCGATCGCGTGGCGCCTCGGCGCGCGCAATCTCGCGTCGGCGCGCGAAGCGTACGAAATACACGAACGCGCGTTCCGCGACGTCGCCGCGATCGCGCAAGAACTGCCGCCCGGCGCATCGATACAGATCGACGGCCTCGAGGACGACCGGAACGGCGTCCCGCTCTTCGGCGGATCGTTCACATGGGGTTTTCCGCGCCGCGCCGGCCGCGCCGATATAACATTTCATCGAAGCGAGGTTGGGCGATTCGATCAATTCCTGGAATTTAATAAAAAGACCGCGTCGCTGTTCGACCCGCTCGCCGTCGCCGCCGAATTTATAGTAAAACCAGGCGAAACGCTAACGATCGATTTTGGCAAAGAATCCGGCGGCCGCGCCGCGTCGCGCGTTTTCGAATCGATCGCATTCGACGAAGCCGGTGTTTGGAACGTCCGCGGCACAGGCGCCGGCCGGAACGTACGATTGCCCGCGCTCCGCGCGCCCGCGCCATGCTCCATACAGATCGAAATCGACGGCGGATTCGAGCCCGGATTCGCGGGGCCGGTTCCGCTTCGCGCAATTTACAAAATCGGCTCGCATGCCGTGCGTGTCGACGTCAAAGATAACAAAATCGCGCTCCCCGTGGGCGTCGATATTTTACAATTGGAAATCGTGCCGCGCATACAACAGACCCTTCGCCTGCGCGCGCTGCGCGTGCGCGCGGAAAAGTAGTATTCGACTCCAGGAATTCTCATCAAGGGAAGTTGACCCCTTGAAAGTGCCCGGCGGGTTTTCAACTCTTTGCTTTGGAATTATCGGGATTTCGTGGTGGCTTGCATTCGAGAAACAGGCGATTCTTGTTCAGCATGTTCGCAACGAATTCCATCGGAGGTGCGATTCACGGGCGTCTTCCGACGACTTGGCTGTGGGGCCTGGGAATCGTCGCGGTATGGAGTAGCAACGCGACTTCGCAGGGCTTCCAGAATCCGCAGGCGAGATTTCCGGTCGCAAGCGTTTCGACATCATTACGTCCGCCGCGAGAACGGGTGCTGCCAATCCAATTTATCGAAAATTGCGGGCAGGCGGAACGTTCGGCGAAATTCACCGCGAAGGGCGGCGGCCTTGCCATGCATTGTAGAGAAGGCGGATTTGGCGTTTTCTTGAAGTCCCGCGCCGATTTAGTGCAGAGTACGTGTGTGGAAATCGCGTTCGAGGGAGCGTCGCCGAAGACTACAATACAGGGCGAAGATCCGGACACGACTTCGTTTAATTTTCTATTGGGCAATCAGCCCTCGCAATGGGTGGCGCAGGCCCCCGACGCAAGAACGATATTTTACAAAAATGTTTATGAGAATATCAATTTACAATTCCGGGAGCAGGATGGGCATATCGAATATGATTTTGTTCTTGAACCAGGGGCGGATCCCTCGCGCGTCGTTCTTCGTTTTGACGGAGCCGAGACTTTATCCATCGGCGAGGATGGATCGCTCGAGATCAAGACTTCCGCAGGTACGCTGCGCCAGCCGAAGCCGCGGGCGTTTGTTACGTCGAAGGCGAAGAATCAAAAAGAAGTTCGTTGTAACTATTTGGCGCTGGACGATCGAAGGTGTGGATTTCAACTCTTGGACGTATGTGCAGGCGATTCGATTGTTATTGATCCTGGATTGGAGTACTCGACGTACTTGGGAGGCACTGGAGATGACTTTGGAACCGCCATTTCCGTAGATACTCTTGGGGCGACTTACATCACCGGACAAACTTTGTCGGTTTTCCCTACTACACCGGGTGCAATAAAGACATTTGTCACGGGTGGGCAAGACGGATTCGTCACGAAGTTGAGCGCAACAGGAACTGCCCTCGTTTATTCGACACTCCTTGGAGGTTCATCGATTGAAACCGGGCACGATATTAGAGTCAACAACCTTGGAGAGGCTTATGTTCTTTTCAATACAGCGTCCAGCGACTTTCCAACGACGCCCGGGTCATTTGATACTACGTATAACGGAGGCTCCAACGACCTCGGCGTTGTAAAGTTAAACTCCGCCGGCACAGCTCTTATTTATGGAAGTTACGTTGGAGGATCCGGATTTGACGCAGCGGGTGTGCTAGCCCTCGATGGAGTCGGCAACGCTTATTTTTCGCCAGTTCAGTCGAATTCTACGAACTATCCAACAACTCCTGGAGCCTTTCAAACTGTAAAAGGACCAAACTACACGACGGCGGTGACGAAGCTCAATCCATCGGGGACGGCGCTTGTTTATTCTACTTTTCTTACGGGAGCCATAACCGACAACGTCGAGACGCTTGCCGGTGGAATTGCAGTTGATTCGGCTGGATCCGTGTACATCGGCGGCACCACGCGCCAACCGAAATATCCCGTGACGCCCGGCGCATTTGATACAACTTTTGGCACCTTCGGGCGCAAGGGATTCATTACAAAACTCAACCCGCAGGGAAGCGGCCTCGTTTACTCGACATTTCTTGCGGGCGATGACAATGATACCTATCTGGAGGCGCTCGCGATTGATTCCGATGGCGCAGTTTATGTGACTGGCGGTACGCTCGCCGCCCTGTTTCCCGTGACATCTGGAGCGTGGGCAACCACGCTTCCTGCGTCCGTAAGTGCATTCATTACAAAATTGGACGCAACCGGCGCTTTCTTAGTTTACAGCACGTTCTTCGGTGGTTCCAACTTTGATTATGGATATGGAATCTCACTGACTCCCCTCGGATTGGCCGTCCTTGTGGGTTACACGGATTCAAATAATTTTCCGACGACTCCTGGTGCGTTTGACAAGATGTTTGACACTTCGAATAACGTCGATGGATTTATAACTCTTCTCAATTTCACTGGATCTAAGTTGATCTACTCAAGCTACCTTGGTGGAAGTGGTGCTCAAGATGAATGTCTCGCAATAGCTACCGATTCAATGGGGAATGCCTTCGTGACCGGTGTCACATACACGCCGAATTTTCCGGTAACGAATGGCGCGTATGATGCAATATATAACGGATTGGCTGATGCCTTCGTTTCAAAAATTGACTTTCCAGTTTCGTCATACGGAAGCGGAACTCCGGGCTGCAATGGTTCGCACGTCCTTTCCATTCAGGCATCGCCGAACATTAACAATCCAAGTTTTTCGTTATTCTGCGGCGAGGCGCCGCCCAGTTCGCTGGGTTTGTTGCTCGTCGGTGACACAGGATTGCCGCCCGGAACCGATCCTTATGGACTGGGATGCGATATTCTCGTGGACCTGTTATCGCCCGCCGCGTTTGGAATGGACATGACGAGCGACGCCAGCGGCGGAGCATCGCTTACGATACCTATTCCAAATAATACGAGCCTTCTGGGACAGACGTTTTATTTACAAGCCGTCTGGCTCTGGAATGGATCCTGTTCGCCGTCTCCATATAATTTAAGTTCGTCCAACGGGATTATCGTAATTATTGTCGGGTGAGTCCCCGCATTGTGGAATTTTGACAAAAAAAGAGGCGCGCCGCATCCGGCGCGCCCTGAAGAATGAGTCTCAATTCTTAGGATCCGGTGCAACCCTGAATTACAAATGGACCCAAGCCGCGACGGAGGGAATTCCGTCGGTAATTGTAGCAGACGTCGCGCTCACGACAAAAAGCATATAATAGCCGGACGGCGCGATCTTCGAGTCGGCTGGCGCCGTAGCGCTAATACTATAAACTCTTCCCGATTGGGTGGACGTAAATGCAAGTTCAATATACCTCTGATCCGCGTCAAATGCGTGGGTGACGGCGCCCGGCCGGATCAAAACGACTTTTGAGAGGCCATTGAGCGAGTCCGCGGTCAGACTGATAGGATTTCCATAAGTAATACTCGCGGGAGGCGCAACAGTGATCCGAGGCCTCGCCCCTTGAAACAAATAGGGGGGACTGAAAATCTCAAACGATTCGCGGGAAGCTAGAAAGCCAGCGACGTTTTCGCCTCCCATCGAGAGGACGCGGGCATCAGGCATCAAAAGAGAGGTTGAATGATAAACTCGCGGCACTCGCTGGTCCGCCATGTTCTGTGTACTACCGTCCAAGTTCGAAGCTGAGCCCGGATCAAACAGTTCGGGTGTCAATATCGGAATCGGACCCACCGCGCCGGGTTGTCCGGTGTTAATAGCCCATTGATAGTCATTTTTTGCGCCACCGACGAGAAGTACTTTTCCCGTCGGAAGAGTTACAGAATTACAAAACTGGCGAAATGAGTTTAATCCGGTGTTGGTACTATTCTGGAGTTTTTTCTGTACACTTGGCGGATTCGCCCCCGTTGGGTCAAAATTATAAAACTCTTCCACCGTCTTTAACGAATCGTACGGCGCACCGATGCTTGTCGGCGTTTGCGGAATTGGAAGGAGCGGCGTGCCGGCTATCCCAACGGATGCGTGCGGTCCGCCGCCGAATGCGATGACTCGATCAAGGCCGTTTGCGCCTTGTTTATGTAAAATAACCGCCGTGCCGTCCTCGCGATGATACTGCGCCAGTGCCGCATGCGTTTTTAGTAGCTTCGGAGAGCTTGTGGTAAATGTCCATGATTCGATGGCTTGATAGGAATTCGCCTGATCCTGAGCTGTGAACAACGCGCCACTCGACAATTGGACTATCCGTGGGTACGACTGAAACGGGGTCTGATTTGTAGGATCGCTTTCAAGGATCCAATTTGATGTTCCGAATGGTAAATATTCCCACTCCTGAATGGGTGTGCCGCCGATTACAAATGAGCTATCGTTGTCCTGCGTAAACGCAGTTGGATACCATCGATTCTTATTCATCGTCGTTTTTGTAAAAGTCAGCGTCGCGGGATCGAATATGTAACCTTCGTTCGCGAACCGAACGCTAGGGATGCAACTGTTGACGACTGTACTTTGACCTCCGGCATTTCCTCCGACGATTAGAAGCGTGCCATCTTTTCGCCATGTATGGCCCGAACAAAACATATCCGAGTCGACGGGCGAGACTTGGAAGAGATCAATCGTCTGAAACGATTGGTTAATGGGGTCGACGATCCAGACGCGGTATGTACGGTCATTGTACCAACTGCAGAACGACCCCGTCGGCGTAAACTGCGTTTGCTGCGGGTTCCAGACGAGAACAGTATTTGTCTGGGGGATCAAACAACAATGGCCGATCTCATAATCAATAATCGGTGCATTGCCGACGATCGCATGGTTGAAGTCAAAGACGGGTACGGTCGGCGGGTTGGAAAAGAGGCCGAGAGTAAAAGGACCTGACCACTGCCCTTCCGAAGATGGGTTCTGTGCCACGCCAATGTTAGCAAATATCGCCATGACAATGCTAACGATGAAGATCTTTGACGGCGTGGCCCGTGGTGCGCAAATGATGCTCACGCGCTCTGTAATAATGTTGAACACGTTCATGCAAATTCTCCTGACTCCGCAGACTTCCCCGCAATGTGTAGGCTTGAGCCTCCGCGGGGACGAAAAGACTCAAGCTGGCGACATCGTCCTCGTATTTGGGGAATTGTGCAACAAGCTTCTTGCTTAAATTATTTCTCCGCAGCATCGCTGCCGGATTTCTGCGAGCTACAATTTGGCTTCGGGAGTGCGCATTTTTATCCTCGCCGCACCCGGATGGTGGTTTGCGTCGTTGGCCACGCTTCTCGCTTGAGCGAGACCCTAAAAGTCATAAATAGCAAAGTTATACGGAATCTTCATTTCCGCAGATAGACCGCGACTAATATTTCTTACTGTGAGAACTTCAATGGCGCCGAAGCAAGTGCGTTTGCTCCTCTCAAACCGCCACCGGCTGCCTGCTGTTTACAAATTCGCGGATTCTTTCGCGTTCGCTTTCGGTAATGCCGGTGAAGAATATTGCTATTTCATATTCGCCGTCCGACGTTTTTTCGTTGCGGACGATCGCGCCGCGCACACTTAACATTTCGCCCGCCATTCCGGGCAGCGCGAGTTCGAGTTTCACGGCCGTCATTTCGAGGATCGGCTTCGGCGAAATGAAACAAACGCCGGATTGTGATATATCACGAACGCGCGCTTCGATGCGGCGGTCGGCCGCCGCGATGACGACTCGAAAATCGGCCTTTGCGCGGGGATGCGCGCGGCGCTCTTTCACGGGCTGAATGACGGCGATGCGTGGAGTTGGTTTCATTGTTAATGAACGGGGAGGTTTGCGGTGTTCGCGGTCGACGCTTTGTTTATTGCTTTGTTTATTATCAAAAAAAAAACGGGGCGGCGTCCGCCACCCCGCTTTTCGTCGCGAATCCGGAAAAACTTTCGCGATTTTTCAGTGCCGCCGTTGAATCGTTAAAACGGCACGCCGCCGCCCGCGTCGAGCGATGCCTCGTCTTCGCCGCCGCCGCCCTGCGCGGGCGCTTCCGAAGTCGTCGACGCGCCGCCCGCCGATCGTCCGGCGCCGCCGCCTTTTGACGAAACGAACTGCCAGTCGTCGGCCGTCACCGACAGGCGCGTCCGCTTTTGCCCCGACGTCTTGTCGGTCCACTCCTCGAGCACGAGGCGCCCTTCGATGAAAATCGGTTCGCCTTTCTTAAAAAAACGCGCGACGGTTTCGCCGCGGGTTCCCCAAACTGTAACATCGACGAAGGTTACCTCTTCGCGCATCTCGCCGGTTTGGGCTTTATATTTACGATTCGTGGCGAGTCCGAGTTTGCAAACGGATTGACCGCTCGGAATCTGCCGGAGCTCGGGGTCGCGCGTCAGATTGCCGATCAATAAGACTTTGTTTAATGATGCCATTCTTTAGTAATGATGTAACAGTTGTTTCGATTGCGGGGCTGTTTCGAGGTTCGGCATGGTATCCGCGGATCACCTGCGGCGCAAAATGCGCGCGCCGCCCGGATCTTCGAAATTTTCGCCCGTGTCGCGGATCGCGTCGATCGTGAGGACGTCGCCGTTCACGCGGCCGTGGACGAAGTGGAAGTAACTTTCTGCGCGCGCGTAGGTTCCGACTCCGAATTTACGATAATCGTCGAGCTCGTCGCCGCCGCCGCCGGTGATGATTTGCGTGATCCCGTTCGTCGGAAGCGAGCGTTCATACCAGTGGCGATGGCCCGCGAAGACGACGGACACGCCCTCGACTTCACAAATCACGCGCAGCGCGTCGCAGATCGCCACCTGCCGCGGCGAATGCCGCGCGCGCTGATCATTACAATTAAAAAGCAGCGGCACGTGGCATAATACAATTTTCCACGGGCGTTTCGCGGCGCGAAGATCGGCGCGCAGCCAGCGCGATTGATTATCTAATAATTCGAAATCCTCCTCGTTCGAATCGAGAACCGACACGTGCATTGGACCGTAATCGAATGAGTAATATTTACCTTCCGAAAGCGGCGGCGCGTTCGAATGGCGAAATACGTCGAGAAACGGCGCGCCGTCCTCGGTTTTTAAATCATGATTGCCCGGCGCCGCGACGACCGGCGCCGTCGCGATGAGCGGCTCGAACGGCCGGAAAAACGCGCGCGCATAATCGTCGCGCGATCCCTTTGGATAAGTAACATCGCCGGCATGTAACAACAATTGAGGCCGCGCCTCCGACATCCATTTTACCAATCGGTCGGGGCGTTTTTTCGCGCCCTGCGCGGGCGTCGCGCCGAACATTTCGAGCACGCGGTCGGGATGGCCGCCGCTGTCGCCGACAACGATAAAATCGAACGTCGCCGCCGCGGGACCCGGCTCCGTCTTGAATCTTAATTTTCCGCCCTGCACCGGATTGCCGTCCTCGAGTATTTGTATTTCAACAATTCGATCGGCCGGCAGGCGTGAAAATTCGATTTGATGCAATCGCGTCGGCGCCGCCTCCTCGCCGTGCGGCGAACCCGGCGTCAACGGCACCGCCGTCCACCGCGTCGGATTCTTAGTAATGCCGCGCACGACGACGTGGCCCGCCGCGGGTTCCGCGAGGTACGGGCGCGCGACGAACGCGCGGTCGCGCGCGTATCCGTAAAGAAGTAACGAGCCGAGCAGGCACGCGCCGGCGATGGCGGCGCGCCTCCATGGCCATGCCGTGGCGGTCATGCCGCAATGTTATCAAATGTCGGCGGCTTTCCATCGGCCGAGCGGGGCCGGGGATTTCTCAAGTTTCCGCGGACGCTCGCCGATATTGGCGACGACATGATCCCCGGGGTGCATGCGTGATCAACGTACGAGAAGTTTTACAAAATCATTCGCAATCGACGACGCTGCAGGAGCTCGAAGCTCGCGGCCGTTCGAAAGTTCGCGTCATCAACGCATCGGAAGTCGCGCGGCTGATTGAAGAATCGGTCCGGCAAACGATCGCGAAAGCGCAGGAAGGCGACGGCATGCGCGAACTGGTCGAAAAGTCGAAGGCCGAATTTATTGAATTGAAACGTCAGCGCGACGCCGAGCAGGCTGCGCGCGAGGAAGGCCTTCGACAACTCGAGGCCGCGACGCAGGAATTGAACGCGCTCCGCGCCGAGACCGGCAAGTACGCGGGCGCGAGCCGCGAAATGCAACAAAAGTGCGCCGAACTCGACGGAGCGGCGGCGTCCGAGCGCGTGCGCGTCGAGGAATTGCGCAAACTTGTTGATATATTACAAAAAGAGCGCGACGTCGCGCGCGAATCCGAGCGCGAGGCGCGCGCGGCGGCGCAGGCCGCGCACGCGCAGACGCCGCCCGACCAGTCGGAATTGTTAAGTTCGCTCGCGGCGCAGGTCGCGAGACTGACGGAAAAAATGAACGCGCCCGCCGCGCCCGCGCCGGCCGCCGCGCCGCCCGCGGAAATGCAAGCGCTCGAGGCGCGGCTCGAAAAGTTATCGAGCGGCATTAGCGACCGGCTCGAAAAGTTCGGTCTTTCGATCGGCGTTTCGGGCGCCGTGCAGGCCGATCATGTGCAATACGACAAGATATTTAATAATAACGAAAAACTCGAGAGCAACGTCGAACACCTGGACGTAAAGGAACGCAAGGCTTCGGGCATCGGCGGCGCGCTCGAGCGCATCAAGAAAATGAAACTCGGTCCGGATAAACAATAAACGATTTCGCGACCGAAATATCAAATACGAATTTATATAATACTTTTCACCCGGAATTTCTCATTACAACATTTGGAGACGCAATCGTGAGTGATTCGATGACAAAAGGCAAGTCGGCGGCAAACAGCGGAGTCGCGACCGAGCGATTGCTCGGAAAGGGCCTCGATGTGGGCACCGCCAATCTTGTGGCGGCGACGCAGAACCCGGACGGCAGCATTACTGTAAAGTTGGAGCGCAACGCGTTCCTCGACGTCAAAGGCGACGTCTATTCCAAAGCGATGCTAACTAAACTGAAGGTTCCCTACGTCATGCGGGGCGAATCTTTAATTGTACTCGGCGAGGCGAGTTTCGAACTGGCGAACGTGTTCGGCCGCGAGACGCGCCGTCCGATGAAGGACGGTTTGATCGCCCCGAGCGACGCCGACGCGCTCCCGATGATTCGTTTAATTATCGATCAACTGCTCGGCGCGCCGTCGCAACACGGCGAGAATTGTTATTTCTCGGTGCCGGCGCCGTCGATCGACAAAGATAATAATATTATTTATCACCAGGGTCTTTTCGAAGGCATGCTGCGCTCGATGGGTTACACGGCGCGCGCGATCAACGAAGGCCACGCGGTCGTGTTTTCCGAACTGGCCGAAAGCGATTTCAGCGGCATCGGCATCAGTTTCGGCGGCGGCATGGCTAACATTTGCGTTTGCTACAAAACCATTCCGGCGCTCAGTTTTTCGATCAGCCGCGGCGGCGACTGGATCGACCGCAACGTCAGCGATACGCTCGGCATCCCGCGCTCGCGCGCGACGCATTTGAAAGAGCGCGGCGTCGACATTGCCAATCCGCAGGGACGCGAGGAGGAGGCGATCACGATATTCTACAGAAACTTGATTCAATACGTTTTGATGAATATTAAGAATCGCTTCGAGACGACGGCGAATATGCCGCAATTCCACGCCGCGGTTCCGATCGTCTGCTCCGGCGGCACGGCCATGGCGAAGAACTTTATTAAAGTCTTCCAGGACGAGTGCACCCGCATCAAAATGCCGATTCCGATCGAATCGATCACGCTCGCGACCGAACCGCTCAACTCGGTTGCAAAGGGCTGCCTCGTCGCGGCCGCGCTCGGCGACGGCGCGTAGAACGCGACCTTTTATTGTTATCAAGGACGGCCCGCTTTTGCGGGCCGTCTTGATTTTTAGCAAATGATTTGTCGGGATTTTGGTCCTTGACAGCCCCCCCCCCCCTGATTTGTTAGGGTCTAAGGCATGACAACTCAGATTTGTCATTTCTTCAATTCCTAATAAATACTGGGAATGAATTTTCCCGGGGATTACAAATGTTTTACAAAAAGAAAGCGCTCGCCGCGCTTGCTCTCGCTGCACTCTTTGCCTGTCAGGCCGAAGGGCACAAGAATCTCGTAGGTAAGAATGGATCTGTTTACCCGGTCGACTGGACGTACAATACAGACACACGACAATTGACCCTGAGTGTGTCGGGAAACGCAACGAAGGTTGAAATCAATGAAGAGGGTCTCGATTCGAGTGGCCATTGGGTTTCAACAAATCACGAGGTCACCGCGTCGTCGTCGATCACGCTCCTATCAAATACGCAATGGGTATCGATAACGGCAGTAACAACAAATGCCAATGGTCAAGTAACAAATTCCGCGACAATAGTAACTTCTGTACACTAGAACAATCAAAATGAAATTCACTCTCACTCATAAAGTAATTCTTGCATCCGCCATTCTTGCCGCCGTAGCGATGGGCGCGGCAAGGGTCTGCCTATTTACCGATCCCCAGACTGTTTACGATACGCATAGTTATACTTTTGACGGCGACTTGAACAGCCTGTCGGCCCAAGACCTTGGAAATCTTGCTTTTAACCAAATGATGGGCCTATCCCAGCCGACGGGGATCACGCTCGCGGAAGACAAGGGACATGTCGAAGCGGTCCTGACCGGCCGCGTGAACGCTGTGGGCGAAAAACAATTGATCGTAACCGTTACCGACGATACCGCCGACATTGATCACGTCGACTTATATCTAAATACAACGCTATTATTCAGGGCAACGAGAACGAATGGCGCAATCATCGACCGGCTGGGATTTGGCATTGCCACGATGACCGTTTACGTTCCTGCTTCGCTTCCCTATTCGCTAGATGTTCGGTGGGTTTCGAATTCCAATTTTGAGAATAAAGAAACCATCTCTATGAACTGAGCAAATTACGGCCCGGCCGGCGTCAGGCCTGCCGGGCCATCAATTTCGCGGAAACGAACGCGAGCGAGCTGCCACGATTGCGGCGCGACAAGTGATCGTTAATTATTGCTCAATGTGAGCTTTGGAAGTGTGGTTAACAATTGTTGCCGACAATTCCGACGCCGCAATTTCCGCCG
Organism: Planctomycetota bacterium; assembly: GCA_016200225.1. Taxonomy (GTDB): domain Bacteria; phylum Planctomycetota; class UBA1135; order UBA1135; family JACQFD01; genus JACQFD01. The sequence continues at coordinate 60,490 of JACQFD010000017.1, read as the reverse complement.
CGCGTCGCACCTCCCGTTTCATGATATCAAATTCATGTGAGTCATAGAAATTGATCATTTCGGCCGGTGAATCGGCCTCAAGCGTTATATCAATTTGGTACCGCTCCGAATGGTAATGGCTGACAAGGCCCCTGTGGTTTGCCGCACAACTTGCGAAAGAAAGTACAATACCAATACCGCTGATTGAACAAAGCGTTTTCAGTTTCATGAGCGAAATATAATTGTTTTTGTGTTCAAAGCAAGATGTAAAATGCCACGATTCCGGTGGCACGGCCATGGCGAAGAACTTTATTGAAGTCTTCCAGGACGAGTGCACGCGTATCAAAATGCCGATTCCGGTCGAATCGATCACGCTCGCGACCGAGCCGCTCAACTCCGTCGCGAAAGGCCGCCTCGTCGCGGCCGCGCTCGGCGACGGCGCGTAAATCGCGAAAGTTAATTATTAAGAAAAGGCCCGCAGAGACGCGGGCCTTTTTTTGTTATAGTTAATGTTTCGAATCATTAAGTTTATTTCGAGCGAAATTTGCGATCGAGCAATCGGCGCATTTTCTCGTTCGATATGACGCGGCGATTTTTCGAATCATCAAGTCCGGCCTCGACGGCGCTCACGAACGCCGCGCGCGAAAAAAGACGGTCGAATTGATCCGGCGAGAGGAGGACCGCCGTTCGTATTCCGTTTTTTGTTATCACGACCGGCCGCGATTGTCGGCGCAATTCGCGCAGGACCGCCGCAGCGCGAGCCTTGAGCGCGGAAATTGTAATTGTGCTTGAAATTGTAATTGTGCTCGGAGGTTTTCGAACGTGCTTCATATAGTTTCATACTTATGATAGTATTACCGGCAAATTCGGCGCGTACGCGTCCGCGAGAGATTTAAATATGATCGGACGCTCATGTCAAGGATTCCTCGCCACGCGAAAGCTAATTAAACCGTTGCGTTCGCCGGGAGGGGCGGCGCTGCGGGAGTCGATGCCGGAGTCGAAGCCGCGGAGGACTTTGAAATTATTCGGAACCGCGGCCGGATCGTCAATATAACAGGTGTCGCACCACTCCCAGGGCCCGTCCGCCAAATCAAAGAATCCGAGAATATTTATATTCGATTCGCCGGTGTTGACCGGCCAGCGGCCGGCGGGACAGACCGATTCCATCGTTGCGTCAAAGATACGCGCTTGCGGAAGGCGCGCGCCGCAATGATACGCATATTCCCATTCCGTCTCCGACGGGACGCGCAATCCCGGAGAATGTGCGAGCCAATCCTGAATGTCGTTCCATGAAATCATCACTTTGGCCCCGTCGCGGCCGATCGGTTGGCAGGTCGTTCCTAATAATCGAAACCATTCGTTTTTTGTAACTTTACCGCGGGCGAGGTAGAAGGAGCTATTATTTATTATGGGGCGCGCATTTTCCGGCGCCGACAGCCAGCCGGCCCGTCGCGAATCGCGAAGGACGCCCGCCGGGACGAGGACCATCTCGACGCCCGACTGCCGGTCGCGTACGCGCCATGGAAGATGCGTATTCGCGATCGCTTTTTGTAATGTTGGATCCCTAATAATCGACGGATCGGGCGCCGGCTCGATCGTCTCGGCCCAGGGGAGGGGGCGGATTTGACGGTCCGGGGCGGGCTCAGCCAGACGACAGGCGGGCAACTTGAATGTGATTATTGCCACAATAACAATTGTGACGATCGGCCCGGGTATTGAATTCATGGTTGGCCTGATGGCAGTCGTAAGATAACGGATTGGCGCGGCTATTCTTTGGAAACAGGAAGTGTAATCTCAATGGTTTCCCCATCGCCGATTGCATACGTTGGACCAGACGAGTCCAGGGATTCCTGATTCGGCCCGGAATTGTAGCCGCGGATCATCCATTTTCCGGGCACGAGGCCGTCGACGTAAAATGCTCCATCGCTATCAATGTCCGCCGACCATCCGTAGTTCAGAGGAAAATCCAGGCCTTCGTTCGCGGCGCCCGCGATACTAATATAGAGCCGTCCTCCGCCGACTGGCTTATGCTTATCATCGACGACATGTCCTCGGATCGCCGCGCCTTTTCTTAATTTCAGCGGGTCGATCATTGTCGTCACACCGGGTGAAAGTTCTATTGCCTCGGAGTGGCATTCCGCGTTGTGGAGGCCGCTGGCAATGATTTGAATTTTCTCCGCGGGCAAATCGTTTAGTTCAAATGTGCCGTCAGCCAGCGATACAGTTGCATAATTTCCGGGACCGTATGAGTTATATGGAATTGTGCGCCACCGAACCTCCGCGCCGCCCTTGGGTTTGCCTGTGGCGTTGTCGACAACCGTTCCTCGCACGGTGGCCGAGCGTTCGAGATCCACGACCAAGGTTTGTGTTGGATTATTTTCCAATGACGGAAATTCGCGGAATGTATTATATCCGCCGGCGCGAACGAGGACGAACCATCTGATATAGTTATCATCTTGCTCACGCCTCTCCGTAATCTCGACGTGGCCGTTGTCGGAGTGCTCCACGCGCTCCATCCAGTACCCTAATACTGTGGTCATTCCTGTATCGAGAACAGCGATCCGCACAAAAGAGCGAATCGGTTTATGAGTAACTTTGTCCCGGACGAGTAATGTTAGTTGTGCCGCCGGGCGGGAATCGGGCCGTGTCGCGGCACTGGCATTTTCTCGTGTAAGCGCCGTATGTACCAGTTCCCAAACAGGCTCCGCCGCATCTTTAGCAAACGGAATTTCGACGGCCTCGCGCGAGAATATCGCGCGACCGTGGACGTCGGAGAGCGTCCGTGGACGATATTTTCCGCGCGCCAATTGTGACCACTCCGCCTCGCCCGAATCATTCGTTCGCGCCGCGAGAGAATCGTCGTAATAATTATAATCATTTTCCGGTTGAAGGGCAATTCGATGATTCTTAATCGGATTTCCGATTTCATCAATCAATTTTGCACGAAGCGAATGACCCCGTTCCAGCTGGATTGAGTATATCGTGACAGAATCTTTAAGTAATCTTGCATCGAGGACTCTCGGGCTATAAGTAGGACACTCGATAAGAATCGGATCGTTTTCTCTCGTTAAACTTATGTCCGGTTTCATTCCCGGCAGCGCCGCAAATTGAAATATTCCATCGGCGCCCGTCCGACGGTCCAGCGGTACGGATTGATTATATTCGTAATTCCACGAATTCCATTTTGTCGCGGAAATCCATGCGCCCTCGATGGGTTTGCCGCTCGAATCGACGATGCGGCCGGTCGCCATCGGTGCCGGTTCCAAAATGACGAGCGCGTTCATGCTCGCCACTGAATCATCAATGTAATGAGGCACTTCCCGGCGGTCGATACAGCCGGGCGCCTCGCCCTCGAGGACAAAACGCACGGCTTTTCTTGGAACTGTTAATTCAAATGTTCCATTGCGATCTGTATGAACCGCGCGCGTCGGCTTCCAACCGCCGAGTTCGCGGACGCGTTTTGTTAATTTATTATCGTGTTCGAGCCGGCCGATTCCCTCCTTTCCGCCGAGCGCGCGGCATGTCTCCGCGAAATCCACCGCGACGTCGCCCGTTCGCAATACAACCAATGCGTCGGGCACCGGTTCGCCGGTGTCCTCCCGGACGGCGAGGCCGTGAATCGGGAATTCGCCCGCCGGGACGGAGGCCGCGGACTGGGACGACGGCTGCTGCAGGGAGATTACCGACAAAAACAATAGAAAGATCGCGACGATCGACCGTGACATTCCTTCGATCATCGCCGCTACGCGCGAAAATTGCCAAGGCGCGCGCGGCATTCGGGCAGGCGGGCCGTTTGACGAGACGGGGGAGTCGCCGCGGAAAATCCGCGGAATTCAAGGTTCGGACACAGAGCGTGCGTCGTTAGATTCGGGACCACTCACTTTCACCTCAACGGAGTCCTCAAAAAACATCGCCATGCATCCAAGTCGAAACCCACTTTATATATCATTATTTATTCTGGTTTCCTCCATGCTGCCGGGCTGCCACTGCCGCAGCCACACGGGACCGCTCAAGATCGCGGGAAACGCGCCGCCGACCGTCACGATTACAGATCCGGTGACGAACCAATCCATGGGCATGTTTAGTAGTATGCAGATTACTTATGTCGACAACGATCCGGACGACGTCGCGACAACGGATATAATAATGATCGAAGTGGCGACCAACGGCGAACGGGCCATTTCGACGGGCGTCGCGGAAGCCAACGGCACGCCCCACACCGTTACGTGGGACACGGACTCGGGCGCGCCCTGGAACGCGGGAACGTATCGCGTTGAAGCGCGCACGACCGACGGCCACCACCCGCTCGTGAAACATAAATCGCCCGCGATATTAACATTGGGTTCGACTTCAACGTTCACATCCGCGAAATTCGACTCGGAGGGCGCAATCTTAAAGAGCGACGCCGTGGCCACGTCGGCCTCGGGTTCGATCGCCGTCGCCGGCGCGTTCAGCAAGACGCCGGCTTCGTCGACATTAACGCTGGGCAAGGGCCAGCCGACGCAATCGACATTAACGATCGACGGCGCCGCCGCGGGCGAGGGCGTGGTCGCTCGTTACAAATCGGACGGAACGCTCCTCTGGGCGCGGCAGACGTCGACGGCCATGGGCGCCGCCGCGTCGACGACGGAGATTTCGGCGGTCGCCGTCCTCGACGACGAATCCGTAGTCTGCGCCGGATCGTTTACATCCACGAGCGTGGGCGGAAAAGTAGTCATCTCCGCCGGACAGACCGACGCGTTCACGTTAAATTATCCGGCGACGCCGGGAGTCGACGAGCGCGCTGGATTTGTAGCTTGCTACAACGCCGCGGGCGCGCTGGTTTGGGCGCACGCGATCGTTGTTACAAATGGTTCGGCGGATTTTCGTCCGGTGGCGATGGCGTCCGCGGGCGCCTCGCGCGGAATTCTCATGAGCGGATCCTGCGGCGCGACGACCGTTTTCAACGCGGATGGCGCGGCGCCCGTGACATTACAAATCGGCAACGCGACGCAGGTGTTTGTCGCGCGCTACGAAGCGGACGGTTCGCTCGCATTTGTTAAATCCAGCCAGAGCGCGGCTTCGCAGAACAACCTTGGCCAGTCGCTCAGCGCGTTCGCCGACGGATCCTTTGTGATCACGGGCGCGCGCGGCGGCGCGATGACGCTCGGCGCGGGCGAGAGCCGTCGGAAGACGCTTTCGGCCGGAACGCCCGCGTTCTTCGCTCGCTACAATTCCGACGGCACGCTCGCGTGGGCGAAGGAATTCAATCATCAAATCTCCGGCACGGGCGCGATTGTTAATTATGGCGCCGCCGCGGCCTCCGCGGACGGCACGATCGCGTACGTCGGAGTTTATGATAATCAAAGCGGACGCCCCGATTCGCTCGTGATCGGTTTAAGCGAAGCGCGCGAAACTGTTATCAATTCCGACGGCGGCGGTTCGACGCTTTTCATCGCGCGATTCAACGGCGACGGATCGTTAATATTTGCGAAAAAGGCGGGCGGCGAATTGCAAAAAGACCAGCCCGGCGCGCGGATCGCGAGCCTGCCGGACGGATCGTTTGTCGTCGTCGGAACGTTGAACGGCGGAAAGACGCCGCCCGTTTTCGGCGCCGGCGAATTGAATGAAACGGCGCTCGGCGTTCCGTTCGAAACGGGCGCATGGGTTGTCCGTTACTCGAGCGACGGATTGTTAATGTCAGTATATGATACATTCGCGTCCGTGGCGTCGCCCGACGACGTGCCGTTCGGAGTTCCTGTCGTTAAACAGAATCCGGCCACGTCGACGTCGGTCGCGTTGCTTTCGAACGGCGATTGCGTCCTCTGCGGCGGCGAACAGGTTCCGAATGCCAATGCCAAGGCATCGCAACAATTCCTGACGCGCATCGGACAGTAAGCATCGCGCGATAGTTTAATAACTCGTTCGTCGCGGTCGTCGTTTCATCGACGGCGGCCGCGGCGGACGGTTGCGCGATCTGTATATTTTAGAATTTACTTTTCGAAAATTTTCAACGCCTTCGCGGCGTGTTTGCGGACGAGTTCGTGAGGGTCGTCGAGCGCATCTTTAAGAAACGGGATGGCATCTTTTCCAATGCGCGGCCAGAAGTAAGAATGAAAACCGTCGGGGGCGGGGGCGATTTCTTTTTGTAGTTTATCGGACCAGAGTTGGGAGCCGATGCTCGATTTGCCGTTCACCCAGAACCCGCCCGTCTCGAGTCCGATCGCAGGCGACGTATTTGGATAGTCTTCGAATCCCCGCGTCCGCCAGAGCGAAAGAACGAGCGGCATCGCCATGCGCGCGGGCGGACCGATATCCGCGAGAAGTCTTAAACAATCGTCATTATTATAGAACCAGAGTCCGTGCTGAAGACTGCGCATGACGGCGGGGAGCGCAAGCGTTCCCAACATTTTAAATGTTACAGAATGCGCGCTGAACGTCGACGGACCGATCGGAAAACGCCCGCTCGCATAATCGCCTTGCAGCGCGGGAACGACGGCCTTGCCGAAACTCGCTATCAGCGGCGGATACTTGGAGCCCTCGCCGAACTCGCCCCAAATATCTTTACTCTCGATGTTCAGTTGTTTTATTAAATATACAAAATATTCGATCAGCGCGCCCTCGATTTTCAGTAACGATTTCGCCGCGGATTCGCGTTCGGCCGGTTGATTGGATTTCAGTGCGGTTTCAAGCGACCGGATCGCCGCGCTTCTCGCAATCGCGACGGCGGCTTCACCCCGTTGCCGAACGTTGGCGGATTCGATATTCACAAATGAATCGCGCGGCGCTTCGTTTAGTTTTGCGGACTTTGCAATTTCCTGCTCGGGAAGCAGTTTCCACGCGGGCTTTGGTTGTATACTCTCGATCGCGAGATCGATCCATGCTTTTTCGAATGCTTCGGCCTTCGCGCGGGCAATCGCTAATTGTGGCATTTCGCTCGCGGCGAGCGGACCGAGTTTCCACAGTGCAATGATTGACCAGATTCGAACATTACGATCGGCGTCGAGCGCGGCGGCGCCGAGCGCGGGCGCGGCCGCCGCGCACGGCTCGTGATTACAATAAATACTCTCGGCGGCGGCGGCACGGAGTTTCGCGCTCTTGTCGTTCAACGCGTGAATCAATAGAGTTTCGACGCCGCCGCGGCGAAAACGCGAAGCATAAATAATCCAATACCGAATATCTGCGTCGTCGTTTCGTTCAAAGCAATCGGCGAGCAATGGATACAGTTCCGGTCTATCGTAAGCATTCGCGACGGCGCGAACGGCCTTGAGTATTCTGGGTTTGTCGTCGCCGGACAGCCATTCTTTAATAAAATCTAGGTGGATGTAGTCGTTTGCGTCAATCGACAGATATATCCATAAATTTCTTTCCCAATGACTTCCGACCGGCGCCTCGTCGAACGCGCTCGCGATGGCGGGAACGGCGGCTTGCCCGATCGATGCCAGACCTCCGGCGGTGAATTGGGCCGTCCATCTCGCATTTGTAATTTTAGGTGTTTCGACAAGTTGAGGTATCAGATCCGAGCATTCCGGCCGCAGTTGCCGGATAATTACAGAAAGTTCGTGCGCTCCGTCGTCTTTATTATTTTTTCCAAGATCCAGCAGTCGTTTTACGAACACGGGAGCGACGCGTCGCATTTCTTTCCGCGTCAAATTTGTAAATACACAATTAACTTTCTCGAGCGTCGAAATCCAATTCCGATCGTCGGATATTTGTTGCAAAAGCCTGTCGTCGAATCGTCCGCCGAGATCGATCCATCCGCGCAGGACCTCCGAATATAAATTATACGCCGGACTGTTCGGTTCCGATTCGACGAGACCGTCCCAGACCTGTTCGATATTCCTAACATTCTTCGACATGATCTCGACGTGATTGCTACACTGCTCCCGAAAGTACTTCATCGCCTCGTCCGTATCGGCGCCTCGTGATTGACAGGGGACCGCGGAAGGTCCCATCCCCGTCGGTAGAGCGGCGAACAACGAAACAAGCAGCGCGCGCGACGTACGTTCATGCTTGATGCGTCTACGAGCGAGCCGCGCGTTTTGTTTCGGCGCCTCACGGTGCCCAAATGCGCGCGCGGCCGACCGCCGCGGCGAATTGGTCGGCAATGCGCAATTTCCGGCTTTGCGCGGCGGCGCGCGGCGCGCAGGATACTACTGTAAACCCTTGGACCCCGGAGCGAATCCATGCTACGAACCAATGCACTTTCCGCGAAACTGACATTATTAATTATCGCGGCCGTCGCCGCGCTTGCCGCCGTCGTCCTCGCCCACGATTTCTTCGGACCCGGACCGAATGGTAAAGAACGGCCGATCTTTAAGAATCATTCCTCGATCGGCGTGAAAGATACAATTGTGATTCCGCTGAACGGCACGGCGAAACTCCGCGTCAAGGATCCCGGGACGTGCAAAGCCAATCTCACCGCCGTTTTGACGTCCGGAAACTTTTGTACCATTTCGGCCGACCCGTCGGTTCCGGTCGAGGAATTTACATATACGATCACGGGAAATGCGATCGGCAACACGACGTTGAACGTTCACGTCACGGGGACGGGCACCGACAAAAACGGTTCGCCCTGCAATGAAAATTTAGATAACTTTTTCAGAGTGGCGGTCGTCGACTCCGCGAATTTGGATAAGAAATTGAAGGCCGCGGAAAAAAAGGCGCAAAAGCGGATCAAGGACGAGATGAAGAATTCAATTGCGCAATTCAACTCAAGCTTGAAAACGATCGAAACGAATTTCACGAGCGGCACGACGAACGGATTCAATACATTTCTCGCGACGAACACGCTTCGTAATAATACGATCGGCGAATTACACAATACGTGCACGGACGTACTCATTAACGATTTTCTCCCGACGATGGATCTGGCGTGCACGGACGCCGGATTCACGCTCCCGGAGATTCCGCTCCCGCCGGGATTGCAGATGAACGATTGCAGTACGGTCGGCAAACTTAATACTCTTTGCATTTCGAATTCGATTCTCAGCGCGAACAGCATGAACGCGCCGTTGAAAAAATTGAATACGACGTTGCAAAAGGGCGGAGTCTTTATTAACAATTCGACGCTGACGATTCCAAACACTGTATTTTCCGGCCCGACCGGCACTCCGTTCGCGTCGGATCCGGCCGCGACCGCGCAGAAACCGCTCGTCATCACGTCGGCCGACGGGTTCTTCGAGCCGAATTTTAATATTCGGGCGATGGAGGTGCGCGGACGCGCCGACGCGAACACCGGCGGAACTGTTAATATTACGATCGTCGGTCCGGCGAACGCGCAGGGCGTCCCCGCGTACGTGCTTTCCACGTCCGCGCCGGTGGCGCAGGACTGCACGTTCGACGCCGTGTTTCAGGATTCGGCGATCGTCGCCGGAAACGCATTGGTCGGCGTGACTCACGGAACCGAAGGCGCATCGACGACAATCGCGGTTCCTTAATATTAACGTTATTGGCGACAGAATCGGGCAGCGCGTGCGCCTTCTGGCGCTCGCGTTGTTGCCGCTTGTATTTTGCGCGGCGGCCGCCGGCGCCCAAGTCGAAGACGGGAATCTTCACCCGCACATATACAAATCGACCGACGGGCGATATGAATTATTTGTGAATCCGACATCGCGGACGGGCGCGGGGCCGTCCGACGTCCGGCTTTCGCTCGACGGCAAAAAGTTATGGGAGAAGCGATTTTCATCTACATTTACAATCGCCGCGGTCGCTAACAATGGAAATTCGATCGGTTGCGGATACTCGGGGGGCTTTTACGGAATCATTCCAAGCGAATTTGTTATTTCCACGATCTCGAACGCGGGCGAATTGCGGGGCGAGGATCGCACGCCGCAAAGCCCCGGCCAATTCATTCACGAAGGGCCGTCGCCAATCGGGAGGGAAATCATTCTGGACGAACCCAACGATCGGGCTTTGATTAATGTTTACGATCCGGCCGATCATGAAATTCGCAACGGCTGGTGGACGTATCAACTGTCGACGGGCGCGAAATCCAAAGTTATCGTTCCCAAGCCCTTCGCCAATCCCGATCAATGCGTACGTGTCGAAATTATTAAGAGAGCGGTTCCGGAGACGCCGCTTTCGTTGGTGCAATGGTGGAATCTCGATCTATCCAATCGGTGGGGGCACTGGCTTCTTGGCGGTCGTTTTGAATTGATAGATCAAACGGGAAAGTCGGTGTGGAAACTCGACCGGCCGGATGAGTATACATTCCCATATGAAATCAAAGCGGAGGAAGCGCTGTGCGACGCGATGCGCGCGAGCGGGGCGATCCTCCGGTGCGACGAGCCGCGAAAATTTACGATTCGCGACGTGCGCGCGGCGAAAGCGATTACTTTTGAAGTAAAGAAAGACCGGAACGCGCCCTCGAGATGGAGCGTACTCGAAGTATCGAGAGTAGATTATGATTCTCCGATACGACAGAACGCGAACGGAAGCGCGGCGATTGTTCATAATTATAATGCACGCAGCCTGAAACATGTCGGCGCAATAACAATCGGCGAGCCCGAGCCGGGACTGATTCCCTCAAAATCCGGGATCGTCGCCGTCGGACGCGGAGTGTCGTCGCGTCGATTTATATTAAGAAAAGGCCCCGCTGGAGTGTTCGAACTCTCCCTCGCGGATCCATTTTACGGCTTCGTGAACGCGATTCCCGCGCCCGACGTTTTTGATTTAGATTCCGCGCCGTTGAAGATGACTCATATCGCGGACGAATATTGTTTTATCGCCGGCCCGGGCAAAGGCGAAAACTCCGGGACGGCCGCCGGATTTATAAATATGAAAAACGGCGTGCTTCTGCAATTGCGCAATCTGCCGTTTTCCGGCGCGATGGCGCTCGAACTTACAAAAAACCGCGAACTGGTCGTCCTTGCGCGCAAAATCTCGAACTCGATGAATTCCGCCGCTCTTTTCAAATGTGATCTCGAAGGAAATATCAAATGGAGCGTGCCGGAGGGGGATTTGCAACAGGATACATTATTATTCAGTCCATCGGACGCCGCGGTCCTCTCGAATGGCGACATCGCGGTTGTCGAAGCCTCCGGTAAAGATGTTAAATTATACGATTCGGACGGGAATCATAAGCGAACGATCCGCTTGTCCGCGGCTTGGGGCCGCGAACCGGCCGCCCCTTCGGCCATCGCCGCCGACGAGAACGGCGGATTCGCGATCCATGATGCCGGCGGTTCGCCGGAATTTATACATATGGACGCCGCGGGAAAAGTGATTCGCGAATTCAGTCCAAAGTTCAAGGACGGCCGCGCCGTCGACGCGCGGACAATGTTATATATAGACTCGGACGATTCCTATTGTTTGGCGGGGGAAAATGATTTGTATCGACTAAACGCGAAGGGCGTCGTGGAGGAAACTCCCGTCGAACGCCGCTCGAAGGAGACGCTGCGGCGGGCGAGCGCGGTGGTCGTGGATCGTAAGGATCGAATTCATGCGTGCGACGAAGAGACCGGCTCGATTTATGTCTTCGATTTGAGCGGACACAAAGAATGGATATGTAAATTGGATCCCGGCGATCGCAAGAAACCGATCTTCGGCCCGTCGATCATGACAACGGATTCCGAATGTACCTATGTGCAAGTTTCCGATTCCGAGGTGAATGGCGATATCCAATTCGTCATGTTTTATAAAAGCAAGCGCGTCGGAAAATCGGCGCTCGCGGTCGATCCCATCGAACAGACGTCGTTCTCGAAGCCGGGCGACGACGGATTCTGGGTCGTCGGCCACAAAAAAATATATTTATTAAACAAAAAATGGGAGGTCATGCACGAGACCGAACGCAATGTCGACGGCGATTGGTTGCGTGCGGTTTATTGCGCCCACTGCGCACCCGACGGCACGCTCGCGGTCTACGACGGCAGGCTGCATTTATATAATTCCGACGGCTGCGCGCGGGCCTCGATGGATATTCCGGACTCTTCATATTGCGACGACTTCGCTTTCGACGGCAGCCGTTTCGTGCTCGTGCGCAATCACGAAAATAATAATCCCAGCCCTCGCATCCTCGTCTGCGATTCCTCCGGAAAATGTATTTTTGAATTCTCGCCGCCGGAGATGAAGACAATCGCGGGCGCGTGGTTCGTTAAGAATGGAAAAGAGTTATTGTTATTCGACGGCGCGTTTACTTTGCATCGTTATGAAATGCCCGCGTTGGAATCGGCCGGTGGAAGCAAATGATCGCGGACGATCGAATTCGAGTGACGCGTAAAATGCTATTTCATATAGTTTGTTGCACAATGGTAGTGTTATTTTGTGCGGCGCCGGCGCACGCGCAATTCGGGAGTTACGATATCCATCCGCGCACCTATAAATCGAAGAACGGGCGGTACGAATTGTATATCAATCCGACGGTGCGGACGGGCGCCGGTCCGGCGGACATGCGCCTTTCGCTTGACGGTAAGGAACTCTGGAAGAAGCAATTAAGTTATACTCTCGTCAACGCCGCCGTATGCGACAATGGAACGACGATCGGTTATGGTTATACGAAAGGGACGGGTTGGTTTATTAATGGCGAGTTTATCGTTACAATCCTTGGCAGTGCGGGCGATGTGCGCCATGAAGATCGGACTCCGCAAACGAGTACCGGAACTATGCATTCGGCGCCGACTCCGGCAGCGAAGTCGATCGTCCTCGACGAACCGAACAACCGCGCCGTCGTTGTCATCTACAATGATGACTTCGATTATGGGGTAAAGTCATGGTGGACATATCAACTATCGACGGGGGTGAAGAACGGTACTTATGAGCGACGGGCATTGATCAAATTAGACGAAACGCTACGCGAAGACATCACAATCAAACCGATCGCGGGGAGCAGCTTATTCTTAATTCAATGGTTCTTATATGACAGCCTTTTTGGATCGAGGAAAGATCGCAAAGTGGGAGCTCTCTTCACTCTTGTCGATTCGGAGTTCGATCTTATTTGGAGTCTTGCATGGCGCGACGATTATACAGTAAACACCAGCGACGAAGCGGCGGAGAAACTCCACTCGGAAATTTATGCGAATGGCGCAATCCTCGAATGCGATAATCCGGGACAATTTACAATACGACAGGTAAAAACGTCGAAGGCCGTGACGTTTGAGATCCGAAAGAGTCCGAAAGAACCGATGGGTTGGAGCGTGCAGGAAATCGCGCGGGAAGAATACAAATCTCCAAAACAACCGAATTCACAACTGGCGCGTCCGGAGGATCGCGCGTTCGCGGTTCGCGTTCTGAAGCACCTTGGATCCATTGCCATCGGCGGTTCGGACGCGGCATCCCGGCCCGAACCGGACGAGTTTCTTAAGTTTTCCCGCGACGACTCCGGTCGGTTTTTATTATTAATGAAGGATGGACTCGAATCGTTCAAGATCTCTCTCGTCGACGGAAACTTTAAGATCTTAAAGGCATTTCACGCGCCCGACATTTTTAATGATACACTTCCACTTTCGCAGATTGTTCCGATTGCCCGCGATCTGTGGCTGCTCGCGGGATCGTCCGTTTATGGCGAACGTCCGCGCGGAGCCGCGGGAATATTCAATGTCTCGAGCGGGGAATTTACACCGATGCCGAATATGCCCGCGTATGGAATCGCGGCGGTCGAACCGGCGCGGGGCGGAGGTTTTGTCGTCCTCGCCAAAAAGCATATGATGGATTCGATCGTCGATGAAATATATAAAACCGGCAAAGATGGAAGTATTATATGGACGATCGGGCGCGGCGCGAAAAATCGGGAGGGAACACTGTCGAGCCCCGAGGATATTGCCGTTCTCGAAAACGGCGATATCGCGGTCGTCGAATCGGAGGCAAACGATATTAAATTATTCGATCAGGCGGGAGTTTATAAATGTACAATCAAGCTCGGCGAAGCCGGCGATCATAAAATACATTATCCATCCGGAATTTCGTCGGATCGGGCCGGCGGCGTTATTATATATGATTCGGGAAGTGCGAAAGCATTTGTCCATTTGGACGCGGATTGGAAAGTCGTCGCGGAATTCAATCCGAAGTTCGGGGACGAGCAGGAGGTCACCTTCTGGGGCAAGATTCGAACCGGCTCGGATCATAAGTTTTGGATCGCCGACGGAATTGTACTCTATCAAATCGACGGGAACGGAGTCGTACAGACGGCGCTCGGTGAGTCCCCCGACTCGAGACCCGGCCGGATAGGTAGTATGAGTCTCGATCGCGGAGATCGGATCTTCGCGTTCGACGAGTGGACGGGCGCCGTTCACGTTTTCGATCCGGCGGGCCTGGCCCTTCGAAGGTGTTGGCCGGGCCGAAACGATCGCGATGGCACAGGCGCCCGCGAGTCGATCGTCGCCTCGGACTCGGGAGACGTCTTTGTACAGTACTCGCGAAACGATCTGAAACAACCATTCAAGTTCATACAATTCGACGGGACCGGCAAAAGAGTTGCCGAGAAAACGGTCTCGCATGACGGCGAGAGTCCGCTGTGCATCGCGGTGCCGCGAAACGGGGGTTTCTGGGCGCTCGCCGACAGAAAAGTATATTTATTAAATAACAAGTGGGAAGTCGCATTGGCTACAGAACGCGACTCGGAAAACGATTGGTTACAAGAGATCGAATGCGCGCAGTGCGCGCCAGACGGAACTCTCGCGGCATTCGACGGCAAAATGCACATTTACGACCCCGCGGGCCGCGCAGTTCGTTCGATCGATTTTCCCGCGTTTATTCATGATATTCCATTCGCGTTCGACGGATCGCGTTTTGTACTCGTCAAAGTTCAGGGCAATCAAAGTACCAAACCCCGCGTTCTCGCCTGCGACGCCTTCGGAAAGTGCATCTTCGAATTTGCGCCGCCCGAAATGAAAACAATCGCGGGCGCGTGGTTTGTTAAGAATGGAAAAGAATTATTACTGTTCGACGGGGAGTTTACTTTGCATCGTTATGAAATGCCGGCGCCGGCCGCCAAAGTTGAAAAGAAATAAATTAAAAATCCTTCACGCTTTGAGTTTATAAATCGCCATCTTTCGCGGCCAGATTCTTACGGGTTTGTTATGTTTGTCGAAACCCATCACCGCCTGCTCGGCGACATAAATAAAACCGCCGCCGAATGCGATCGCGCGGAGGGGAAAGTTCATGGCGAGCTGTTTTGTAAATTCGCGGGCGCCGGGGACCATCCAGCCGAGTCCTTTATCATTAATAAAAATGAAATCGCGGCCGTCGTGGGCGAATTCGCCCGCGCGCGAGTACGGGGGCGCGGGCAGCGTTTCGACGATGTCGCCGGTCGCGGGGTCGACTTTGCTAAGTTTAGAGCCGCCTTCGCTCCAGAACGTATATAAATAACCGTCGTACCATTCGAGCCCGAATCCGCTGCTGCCTTTGAATTGTAAATTCGCTTTCGTAATGATCTCGCGCGCGATCGCGCCCGTCGCAGGATCGATTTGATAAATCGGTTTGCCGGACGACCAGCCATAATCGATCGCATAAATGAATTTTCCGTCGGCGGCGAGGCCGTTCGTGAGGCCCGGACGCGCGCCGGCGCGGCGGGACGCGCCGGTTCTTGTGTTCATTACATAAAGCGAGTCGCCCTGCGAAATCCACAGATCCTCGCCGAGGACGGCCATGCCCCAGACGGGCTCGTCGGTCGGCGCGGGCATCGACGTTACAGTTAAATCGTCGCACAGGGCGGCCGGGCGCGAGTCGGGTTCGTCCCATTCGAGCCCGTGACGATACAATTCGTGCCGTCGCAGCGCGTCGTTCAGTAAAGTTACAAATTCGCCGGGTTTTTTGTATCCTTCGAAGCGCCGTATTTTTTCGCGCCGTTCGTTGAGTGTTATTAACGACGGATACGCATAAACGTTAAATTCCTCGGGAATCTTCGGATCGCGATCCCGATTGATAAATACCCAATGGAATTTTTTGGAGATTTCCGCGACCGCGGAATCGACAAACGTTTCTTTTTCGAGACGTTCGCACCAATGTCAGCCGTCATAAGTAAAATACGCCATCACGGGGCGGAGATCGCGGCGCGCGGCGGCGAGCGCCGTGTCGAGGTCCTTTTCCCATGCGAACGGCGGCGGATTTTGACAGCGGCGGGGAGCGGGGGCGGCGGCGAGTGCGCACGCGGCCGCGAATCCAACGAAGGCGACAATGGAACGCATGCTGGAAGTTTCCGCCGCGGCGGCGAAAATCACAACCGGAAAACCGCAACAGCCGGCCGCCTCCCTTGAGTATACAAATCAAAATATTATTATTCGCAGGACTGCGCGAGCGCGCGGGCGCGGGCGAATTATTGTTAGAGTTGCGCGACGGCGCGACTCCGGCCGATGCGCGCGCTGAACTGGAAAAACGCTTTCCCGGATTATTACAAAACGCGAAAGCCGCCGCGGCCGTGAACGGCCGCTATGCGCGCGACGAGTCGGCGCCGCTCAAGGCCGGCGACGAACTCGCGTTTTTGCCGCCGGTGAGCGGCGGGTGAGAATGGATGCACTGCTTGGAAAGAGTGCCATTCGACCTCGGCGGGTCTTGCCAGCGGCTTGACCCTCATTATTCATGAATTCCACGAATCTAGCCGGTGCAGATTGTAGCGAACTGCGTCGTTGCTCCTCCGGCGAGACCGTGCTCGGTCGCGCCGTCGTCGCGCCTCGCATTTCGGTACAATCTGTCGCCTATCTTCATGGACTTCATGAATAATGCGGCTTAACCCCCGCCCGGGGATTTTCATCGCGCTGTCGATCGACTATCCTCAAACAGCATGCGTACGACACTAACATTAGATCCGGACGTGGCCGCCGGGCTATGTAAATTACAAAAACTGCGAAATGAATCATGGAAACAGATTGTTAACGAAGCACTCCGGCGCGGCATTCGCGAACTTGAGTCGACGGGTCGAAATGTACACACATCAAGAACTGCATCTTACGATCTTGGAAGGGTCCTTACCGGGGATATTTTAAGAATAGGCGAAATTCCGGCGGCGGAGGACGTCGCGGACGGGCGCCTCGACCCGCCGACGCGAAATTATTAAAATAATATAAATAATGTCATCCTTTACGTTTCACCTCAGTGCGTCCCCGATCGATCCGGGCGCGATCGCGGAGGACGCGCACACGCCGGCCGACGGCGCGGTTGTAACTTTTGTCGGCGTCGTGCGCGCGGAGGCGCGCGGGAGGCGCGTCACGCGCCTCGAGTACGAGGCGTTCGGCGCGATGGCGGAAACGGAAATGTTACAAATATTCGAATCGATGCGCGCGCAGTTTAAGATTACGTCGGCGCGCGTCGTCCATCGGACCGGGATATGTCAAATCGGCGACCCGTCGATCGTAATTGTAGTCGCGGCGCCGCATCGCGGGGCCGCGTTCGACGCGTGCCGTTATTGCATCGATACGCTGAAACAGACCGTGCCGATCTGGAAGCGCGAAATGTATGAAGGAGGCGCCGAGTGGGTCGGCGATCGGTCGTGACGACGCCGGACGCGCCGAAAATCCCCGAGCCCGAATTGGATATTACAATTATCGCGGTCTCGCCGTTCGCGCAAAATTGTAGTATTCTGAAGGATCCGTCGACGGGCGACGCGGTCGTGGTCGATCCCGGCGACGATCTCGACGAAATCGAGGCCGCGGCGGAGTCGCGCGGCGCGAAACTGATCGCCATCGTCGCGACGCACGGCCACGTCGATCACGTCGGCCGCGCGGGCGAACTGCGCAAGAAGTTAAAGATTCCGATCTGGGGTCCGCAGCGCGAGGACGCGTTTTGGATCGAACAATTGAGTTTGCAGGGCAAAATGTTCGGCCTCGGAAACTTCAATGCTTTCGAGCCCGACCGCTGGCTCGAAGACGGCGACGAAATTCGATTCGGTAATATTTCACTCGAAGTCCGCCACTGTCCGGGCCACACGCCGGGCGATGTTGTATTAATTCATCATCCTTCGAAAATCGTCATCTCGAACGACGTTTTGTTTCAGGGTTCGATCGGCCGCACGGATTTTCCGCGCGGCGATTACGATACTCTCATTCGCTCCATCCGCGAAAAGTTATTGACACTGCCCGACGATTATAAAGTATTTCCGGGCCACGGGCCTTCGACGACGATCGGCGAAGAGCGCGAGACCAACCCGTTTTTGACCGGGCCATAAAGTATATTTAACGATCGTGAATCGTTAGAATCTCGAACCGCCGGGATATCCGTAAGAATCCGCCTGGTTGAATCCGTAAACGTAAACTCCGATCGGTTTGTTGCCGGTGACCGTGTGGCCGCCGACCGCGATGGCTTTCTGCGCGCCCGAGAATCCGCTCAAACCGATTGGCGTGAAATCGGCGGCGAGCAGCGCCACGCCGTCGAGAATGATTCCGCCCGTCTGCGTTTCCTCGGTCGGCGCGACGATATTGATAAAATTCTTAATAAATCCCGAACCCGGCGTCGACACCGTATAGCTAGTCTTGAATTGACTCGCCGGAGTGATGACCATCAGGAACGGATCGCCGAGCTGGTTGTCGTAGGAAGTGCCGTTCGAGTATTGCGCGACGACGATCGGTTTATCCGAAGTAACCTCGTTGTTGCCCTGCAGAATTAATGTTACATATTGTCCGGCGTCGAGCTGAAACGTGTCGGGCGTCGGGCCGTTCACCTGCACGCTGGTGCCGTCCTGGCTCGCGAGAATGCGGAACGTGTCGCCGTTCAGACGCGACGCGAGCGGCACCGTCAGCAGGCTCGTGCCAAAATTAACAACCGACGGCATTTGATCGTTAATATGATCGCAGGCGCTCGCGAACGTCGGAATGTTCGCGCACGTATGTCCGGCAAAAACCGCGACCGGTTTGTCCGACATTACATGTGTTCCCGTCAGATCCGAGAACGTTTGCAATTGATAGACCTGCAATTTATTTAATATAACATTATACGGAACGCCGATCGGGTGGGCGCCCGCCGTGACCGAGGGAGTGATCGTGAGCGTCGTATTGTCGGTCGCGGCCGTCACGGCGAACTCGGAATTGCCATTTTGCGACGACCACGAGATAATTCTAAATTCCGTGTCGAAGGGTCCGAGCGTGAGTCCGGCGAATGCATCCGTTGTGGCCGGGATTTGATTCAATCCGTACACGCTCACGCCGTTGTCCGACGTCACGGAGATTCCGTTATTCACGATGCCGTCGGTCGCGAAAACCATGGCGCTCGTCGGAATATTAACAGTGGTCACGACGCCGGGAGTCACGACGAACGGCATCGAAAAACCGAGTCCGGGCAGGTCGACCGTACCGGCTGCCGGGACTTCGCCCGAAATGAATAATTGAAGAGTTGCGCCGCTGCTGTAATTCTGCTCAAAGCACAGCACGAGATCGCCGGTCGTCAATTGTATCGTGCCAACATTTGTAGTTCCGCCGAGCACCGGCGGAATGGAACCTGACTTGCCTTTTTCGAACTTTCCGCCGATCTGCGCCTGCGCGGAAATGATAATCGTTCCGAAAACAGTCTTTACATTCGGCAGCGAAAACGATCCGTCGGCGATCGTCACGCCGGCGGTTCCGTCGTTCGCGGTGACCGAGGCGTTCGCGACGGGCGCGCCGAGCGGATCGACGACAATTCCCGTAACTGTAGTCTTCGGATCCGGAATGACGCTGACGGTCGCGGTCTTCGTCGTCGATTTATTGGTAGAATCCGTGCCCTTCGCGGTGAACGTGATCGACGGGACTCCAACCGGAACCGTATAAGTAAATTGAAAGGGCGCCGTCGTGAACGACTTGCTCTCGCCCGTGGTTACGTTCAGGTCGACGCCGACGAGCTGTCCGTCGTCGTTCGCGTCGACTTTGAATAGAATCACCTGTCCCTCGACGAGCGTCGCGAGATCGACGGGGGTAATGATATTAACAGTAGGAGGGCCCTCCTCGGGATGGAGCGGATCGTTGTCGACGCCATCCGGAATTCCGTCGTCGTCGGTGTCCGGATTATTAGGAATGGTCCCTTTCTTAAATTCCTGGAGATTGGTCAAGCCGTCATTATCCAAATCTCCGCCCGCATCGTTAACATTAGGATTGAGGCCGTACAAAATCTCCCAGTCGTTCGGCATGCCGTCGTTATCCGTATCGTTGGACGGTCCCACGGCGGTGATGCCAAGCGTCGCGGTGTTGCCTTGATTCAGAACGACGATCGTTCCGAGCGACCCGGATGTCGTCGAGTTCTTCCCGGTGACAACGCCCGCGGTCGATACAGTTAAAAACTGCGTATTTACAGATACATATACGCTTCCCTGGTTGCGCTGCGTCACATCCTTCGTCGTGCCGTCGGCGTACTTTGCCGTGACTTTCAATTGCGCGGTTTGATTCAATCCCAAAAACGCGACCGGCGGATTGGTAGTAACGCTGATGCTGACCGGAATCGGGTCGAGCGCCATCGGAAAGATGTCGCCGATGAAAATTGTAGTACCCGGGACCAGCGGAAAGAAATCGGACTGTCCCGTGATCGTCATGCCGCCCTTGGAGCAGGTCACGCGCGCGCGGAAAAGCGGCGAAATGATCCCCGAATCCGCCGACTTGAATACGGATACGTTTGGAACAATAAACGTTCCCTCGGGGGTGACCGTCACGTTTTGATTGCCAATGCTGACCGTACACGTTTCGTCGAGCGGGAGCGGCGTTTGAGCCCGGGACACCGCGCCGAGTGTTAATAACATCAATACCGACGGCAGCAGGTACCGTAACATCTGGCACGCGGAAGTTAAGTGAGTTTTCATGGGAACGGTCGGCATGGTTCTTTTGTAGTCTAAGGATATTGTTCGTGATGCCGGCGCGCGTCGGCGCCTACTTTTGTTCGGATCTCCGGCTGGCGGGAGCGCCGCCGGTTTTTAACAATTCAATCGTCGAGGCGACCCTGCCCGCGCGCTGTCCCTCGGGGACCAGTTTTTCGATCTGCGCGACGACAAGGCCGGAAGTCTCCGCGTTGCGTGAACGCGCGTTTTCGTCCGAGGTTCGAACGCGGCTTGCGATCAATCCGAGCACGAGCCCTTCGCACTCGTCGAAGTTTTGAATATTCGAAACGGCTTCATTAAGAATCGGCAGAAACGCCTTCCAGGCGGCGGCCTTGGGATCCTTAATAAACATTTGAACGATCGCGGCGGAGAGGACGGCGTCGCCACGTATCAAATCGGTGGGGCTGAGGACCTGCGCCAGGATCTGCGTCTGGTGCAGGCGGCGCGCGGCGAGGAAGGAACCGAAACGATTCTTACCGCGGAAAACCGCCGTCACTTCCTTAAGATTCCGGCCAAGCCGCAGTTCCACGGGATGCTCGGGATCGCCGGTTACGTATTGTTTAAATCCCTCGGCGACGTCGTTCGTCCACCCGTCGGGAATCGAGTATACTTTTCCGAAGCGCTCGAGGCCGTTTCCCGCATTCTTTATTTCACACAAAAGCGCGCCGCCGCCGGTGATCGGCGAATAGTTACTGCTTGATAGAGGCGGGCTCTGTTCGCCGCCCATTTCGACTTTGGCCTCGTAGGTCCACGAAGCGCCCTGTGCGACTTCGCCGAGCAGGGCCGTCATTACAGTACATTTTCCGGCGTAGCGCACGACGAACTTGCCGCCGGGCGGGATGACTAATTTTCCAGTCTCGCCGTCGATGTACGGTCCGTCGGCGAGGCCTTTGCCGGAATCTTTTTCGGGTTCGATCGCGACCACGCCCCACGAAACGCCGGGCGCCAATTGCGAGGGCAATTGTAAATTTATCAAATCCGAGACGGCGCGAATTCGATTTTGAGGAATCAAGGGCGCACCGGGCGCGGTTTGCCGACCCGTATTCGTTTGAATAAGGGCGGTCAGCAGGAATAGGTTCAATACAGGTCTCATGGCAGCGCGACCGTCGTGCCGTTCGGCGTCGTGGTGTTCGTCACGGGCGCGTCGTTCGCAAACGTTCCCGCCAGAACGGGCTGGAGCGCCACGACCTGATTGTTGGAAACGATCGTAACCTGCTGGGCACCCGCGCCATTGCTAGCGACGTTGCAATCCCACCTCGATTCGCGGAGCGGATACGCTTCGTTGGTGACGGTGTCGAAACACACGACCCATGTGACGAAATGATTGTTAATCGCCGTCGAACTGAATTGATATGTAACAATTCCGACCTGAACGCCGCCGACTTTGCACGGAATGGCGACGGTCGCCGCGAGGTTGTTCGTGGACGGCGTGTCGTTCGACGAAACGGCGCCGCCCATCGGGCATCCCGTCGGCGGTTTCGTCGAGTTGGCATCGATCGTGCCGCCTTTTCCCGTCTGATCGTAGAGCGGCGCGACCGTCGCTTCGCTATCGTTAAATGTGCCGGTCTTCGTCGACGTAATGGTAACATCCACCGAACAATTCACCGGACCCGACTTTCCGGCATCGTAAACAATCGTCGGAGTATCATAAACGTGCGTGCGAAGGGCGCCGGTCAGATTTTGCGCCAATCCAACTCTTAAATTCTTGAGCTGGTCCACGGTGCAGTCGACTCCCGCGGGCTTGATCGTCGCTTCGCCGGTCATGTTCACGCCATTGCCGCCGGTCGCGGTGAAATTCGGAGCGGTGTATACATAATTTCCGCCGGCCGCGAGCGACACACTCGCCGGGTCGAGCGATACTACAGTTATTTTCTGTTTCTTACAAACGGGGCCGCCGGCGTTGTCGAGGTGGACCTCGATGACCGCGTCGCCGATCGCCGTGCTCGCCGTCTCGCCGGTGATCGTGAACGCGACCGCAGATCCGTTCGCCGGAAGTGTTAAATCCAACGTCGCGGCGCCCGTGGCGCCGAAACCGAGTTCGCCGTCGGGATTCTTTAATACAACTTTTCGACTCGTGCTCGCGGCCTTTTTCAATCTTGCATTACAATTCACTTCGAAGCGCTTGTCGGGAAATTTTGCCTTCAGCCGCACGAGGTCGTCGTTGGCGTCGAGATTGTCCTTGCCGACGTGGATCTCCACATCGTTCATGACAACTGCAATATTAACCTGGCACGTCTTGTCCGGTTGTCCCGCGACCGGAATTCTATAAATCGGAGTTGTAATGTTCGAATCGCCCGCCACCGTCGCGTCGATGTCGACGCTCGCGGTCGTGCCGGCCGCCGACATGTTCGAACCGTTCAACCCCGCGCCGATCGTCCACGTCGCCGAATCGAATGTTCCGCCGCCGGGCGAGAAGTTTTCGCGGACGCGCGCTTTCTTGGCGTCGCCGTCGATACAGGACAATTCGACGGGCGCGCCCGAGTGGACTTCGCCGAGCGAACCGTCGCCTTTGATCAATTGCCATTCGAGCGCCGCCGTGCATCCATTCGCGCACGTTCCCGCGGGTCCCGGTTGGCTAATTAAACAATGCCAGCCCGATTCGTGTATTCCAAATCCCGGATCGGTTGTCGCCGTCGTGCCGTCCGCCGAGACGGTTGCCGGGCCAATATTTACAAATTGTCCGATGTCGTGATGGAACGCGAACGCGTCGGCGACGTCGCCGGGCGCGAGTCCGGCCGTGTTTGGATATGTTACTTGCGCGGGGGGATTAAATTTAATTCCGCCCGGTTGTAGCGTTCCAATGACGAGCGGCGTCGATCCTTGCGGTGGCACCATCGGTAATTTATCAAATTTCACCTGGCTGCTCGTCATCGTGATCTGGCCCGGCTGTCCGTTCGCCAGAGTCACGCTATGGGCAAATATACGAATCTTGAATCCGGGAACCGCGGCCATCGTGAGATCGACGTCCTCGTCGCCGCCCACCAATTTTCCGCCCGCCTTGTCGACAAATGGCAATACAATAATCGACGGATCGAGCATGTTGTTCACGCCCGCGATGGCCTGGATGCCGAACGCAATGTCGGCGTAATAAAGATTCTTTTGCGCGTCGTTCGCGTTCGAACCGAGGATTTTTAATACATATCCGCCGGGCGAAATCCCTGGAATTGTAAATTTACCGTCTTCGCCCGAAAGCGCCTCGAATGCCGTTCCGATCAAAACGGCCTTCGCATTCGCGATCGGATTTCCGGTGCTGTCCTGCACGTATCCGGTGACGGCCGTCTGGTCCACCGGCCCCGCGACAATTCCCGATAATTGCAATTCCGCCGGATTGCCCGCGTTCGCCGTAAAGTTGGCGGTGACATGATTATTAGCATTGCCCGCGGACGGACCGGGAGTGAATTCCACTTCGGCGATGCCGTCGAGATTTGTATTGACGACGGCCGTGTCGGTGCCGGGGGGATCGCCGAAGTGGCCGCCGCCGAGATCGACCTTGAATGTTACGGATATCCCCTCGACGGAATTGCCGGCGGCATCTGTAACAATGACGCTCAGCGGTTCGGCCAGTTCCTGTCCGGCGAGCGCATGCGCGGCCGGAGGCATCGTCACGGCGATGTTGACCGGCGCGGATGTTAACGATGTGGCGCAGAATTCGGCGTACGTAAGTGAGCCCGGCGTCGTGACGCGAACGCGGTGGAAGCCCGAACCGGTCCGCCGTCCGAGCGTAAATTGCATCGCGGCATTACCGGACGCATCCGTCAAAATAGTCTTGGTTTTTAGCTTTTTGGCCGGATCGTCGAGAACTCCGTCGCCGCGCGTAACTGTAAATATTACAGGTCGATTCACCTCCGGCGTTCCGTCGTGCTTCGTTACCAATACTTTCAACGGCGTCGGCAACGTCGTTTTCACGGGGCCCGACTGGCCGTTCCCGTCGACGGCGGTGATTTGTATTCCGGCGAGATCGGCCTCAAGCGTCACCTTGATGGTCTGCGTCGCCATGTTGCCCGCTTTGTCGGTGGCGATGGCGGTGATCGTGTTCTCGCCGAGGACAAGACTAAAATTATGAAGGAGAAAACTACGATTCTTGACCGGCGCGGGCGCGCCGTTGACTGTAACTGTTACATCGTCGTCGTTGATCGTGGCTCCCGGCGCGAGATCGTTGACGGTGCCGGCGACGTCGATCGTATTTGTTATGAAGCGGTCGAGGTTCTTCGGCGTTTCGATGACGACGACGGGCGGATCCGTGTCGCGCCGCACCGCGATGGACTTCGTTAACACTGCGCCCTTTGCGTTCGAAGCGGTGAGAACGATCGAATTCGTACCTTCCTTGAGCGGAATGTCGTGGACGGTGAATGCAACATTATTTCCCGCGCTCGCGACCGCCGCCGCGGTGCCGTTCACCGTGAGCGCCGTCGCTCCGGATACTTTTCCGGTGACGTCGATCTTATCGGATTGCGTCACGGTTCCCTTGGCCGGAGATGTAATGACAATCGCGAGCGGTGCCGTCGCGCCGCCGCCTCCGTGGCCGATACCGCTGCTTCCGCCGCCACCGCCGCATCCCGCGAGCGCGATCAGTGTCGAGACTATTATGATAATCAGGTTTCGGATTCTTAACATAATCGATTCACCGCGAAACGTTTGCACGATTTTAACATTATTCGACGAACACGACGTGTAATACCAATAACGCGGCCGCCGCAAAAAGGTTCCGTTTCGCGCCGCCGCTCCGAACATGGAAGCGGAAACGCGCACGAACGCGCTATTTGTTTACATCTTTAATCTTTGAGTCTTTGCCCGAATCCAATCTCCAAGGTGCAAGTCAAAGGTGCGCGCTCGAGCATCGAGCCGGCGTTGATCGTATGAGTGATCGGAAAACGCGCAAGGAGTATTTCTTTGAATCGACGTGGTCGCTTGTCAGGATTTTTTCCGCCGGTCGCGCTTCCGGACGGCGTTTGTACTGTGGCGCGGAATTCACGAATTGCTAAGTCGCGGACTCCTGCGCCGCGGTCGTCAGCCTAAAACCCCCGAAAATTGTAAGAAACGTGGAATCGTCCGATCCTCCATTCAACCGAGAAGAGCTCATTTGTGCGCTCTATCAGGAACTTCGCAGACGCGCGATTCTGCACGTGCGCGACCAGCCGCCCGGTGTTTCGTTCGGCCCGACGGCGCTCACGCATTCGGTGATCCTAAAATTATGGAATCGCACGGACTCCGTGTGGGGGAGCCAGGAATCGTTCGTGCGCCAGGCGTCGGCCGCGATGCGCACGCTGCTCGTCGACCACGCGCGCAATCGTTCGCGCGCGAAACGCAACAGTTGTAAAGAATTTCTCGCCGCCGATGAAGTTTACAAATCCTATCAGCAGCATTCGATCGATCTTGTCGCGCTCGACGAGGCGCTCGAGGCGTTCAAGGAAACGTCGCCCGTGATGGCCGAAGCTGTAGTATTACATTTCTTCGGCGGACGCGATTTGAAGGATGTCGCGCAGATTCTTAATATTCCGGAGCGCACGTTTCGCGATCAATGGAAGGCCGCGAAAGCCTGGCTCAAGAGGCGGATGCGATGACGCCCGACCGCTGGGAAATCGTCGTTAGAATTTATAACGAGGCGCTCGCGATGCCGGCCGAGAGCCGCGGTTCGTATATCAAATCCGCGTGCGAAGGCGACGAAGCGATGGAAAATGAAATATTAGAGATGCTGCCCGACTCGCGCGAGGACAGCCGGTTTCTCGATCCGCCGAATTCTACATTCGACGACGAAACGGAATCGTACACGGGGGCGACGATCGGCGGCTATCGGATTCTTAATAAACTCGCGAAGAGCGCGATGGGAATCGTATACAGGGCGCGCAAGGACGGCGTCGAGGGGCGATTCGCCGTCAAGGTGCTTCCGGCGGCGCTCGCGTTTTCCGAAGACCGGCTGCGGCGATTCGAATTGGAAATCCGCGTGCTGCGTCAATTGGAACATCCGGGAATTGTTAAAATCATCGACGAGGGGCGCGAGGGCGGCGCGGCGTATTATGTGATGGAATTCGTCGAGGGGCACGATCTGGCGCGCGAATTGAATTTGTTAAGAAGGCTCGCGGGCGGCGACGACACTTCGGTTCCCTACCTCGGCAATCCGCGCGCCGAGGCGTATGTCGGCAGCGTCGTTTCGATCATGATACAAGCCGCCGACGCACTCGCGTTCGCGCATCAGCACGAGATCGTGCACCGCGACATCAAACCTTCGAATTTACTGCTCGACGCGCGGAGCCGGCGGCTGCGAATTGTAGATTTCGGCCTCGCGCGCGATCTCGGCGTCGACCGCATGACGCGGACGGGCGACGTGCTCGGAACGTTGCATTACATGAGCCCCGAGCAGGCGCGCGCGCTGCACGCGAATCTCGACCATCGAACGGATATATTCTCGCTCGGCGTCGTTTTGTATGAATTGCTATCGTTAAAGAAGCCCTTCGAAGGCCGCACGACGCTCGAAGTTACAAAAAAGATCATTAACGACGAACCGCCGTCGATCCGCGCGCTCAATCCGCACGTGCCGGGCGATCTCGCGACGATTTGTAGCGTCGCGCTCGCGAAAGAGCCGTCCGAACGTTACGAAAACATGGCGGAATTCGCCGAGGATCTACGGCGTTTTTATTCGCATCATGCGATTCTCGCGCGGCCGGTATCGTTCTTACAGATATCGAGGCGGTTCGCGCGCCGCCATCGTTATGCGCTCGCGACGGGCGCGGCCGCGATCGCGATCGGCGCGGTTTTAGTATGGTTCACGCGCGCGACGGTCCTCGCGGGCGAGAACGCGTCGCTGCGCGCCGAGGCGGAGAGCCTGATCGCAAAAACGCCCGTGGAGAGGTTCGAAACGCATCAATTGAAGAAATTCGCCGGTCTCGTGGAGTCGCTCGAACGCAAGGGACTCGGCGAGGCCGCCGACGTCGCGCAATGGCGCGGCGCGCTGAATCGTAGTTTACAGAAATTGCAGGATACATTTGCCGTCCGCATGGAGGACGCGCGGCGCGAGACGTCGGATTTTAATGAAAGACTGCTCGCCGCGATGGAGGCGGAATCGGTTTTGAATCAAATCGCCGCCGTCGACCCGGAAACGGCGCGAACGCTCGGCGGGCGGCAGTCGCTCGGCGCGCGGATCCGCGTCGACGCGGTCGATGTAAAGAATCAAAAGAGCGCGGCGCGCGTTTATAGTAGCATGATCAATCCGTTCAATTGTGAAGTTTCCGAACGAATACCGATCGGCGACGCGCCGCTCGAGGCGGCGCTGCCGCCGGGCTATCACCGCGTGATTGTTGCATTCGAGCAGGGCGGCGCGCGCGAATACACCGTGAACAGCGCCTTCGTGCCGGAAACGCACAATATTCACGCGGTCCATCGCGACGACGAAACGAATATATTGAGCGGCATGACGCGATTCGAAGGCGGCGCTTACGATTTCGGCTCCGCGCGCGGATTGATGAATTATAAGAATCGCAAGACGCGCCTCGATCCTTATTATCTCGACCGCACGGAGGTTTCGAACGCGCAATATAAACAATTCATGGACGCGACGGGCCATGCGGCGCCGGATATTTGGAAATATATCAAAGACGCGGGCGCGTTTATGAAACAATACGGAAACCGGCCCGTCGTCGGGATGACGTGGTACGATGCCAACGATTACGCGGCGTGGGCCGGAAAGCGCCTGCCTTCGCTCGCGGAGTGGCTTTTCGCGGCCGGCGGTCCGAAGCATCGGCCGTTTCCGTACAGCGACGACGCCGCGGCGCCGGTTCTGGGTAATGTTACGAATCCGTCGCCGCACGGACACGACTTCGACGCCTCGGAGATGTGGAATTATTATTTACAATATTCCGAGGCCGTCGACAGCCGCCCCGAGGCGCGGACGCCGGAAGGAATTTATCATATGTTCGGCAACGTCTCGGAGTTCACGGAAAGCATGGTCGTCACGGCGAACGGCCGCGGCGCCGAGCCGAGCCGCCGCATGCTCGACCGGTTCGTCGTCGGCGGTTCGTGGTATGCGGTGAACATCCGTTTCAATATATATAATCTGACGTTCACCGGGCTCGGTCCGGAGGACGCGACCTGGGAATTCGGCTTCCGCTGCGCCAAGAGCGCGGAATAAGCAATAAATTATCAATAAGCACCCATTACAATTACCAAAAGGAAATCATCATGATAGACGTCGTCATAAAAGTAGTATTTGGAATTTCGGGACAGAGCGGGCCGGTCACCATCGGCAACGAGGATTTTTCGAATCATCCGACGAATACGAAGGACAAGCCGGAGACGATTCAAACGCACGCGGCGATCGTGATGCAGCGCCCGTCGAAACTCGGTAATTTAATGAAAATTCACGATTTTAAGACTACGGCCGTCGACTTGACGGACGCGTCTTTCCGAAACGCGCTGGTCGACGCGATTACTACAAAAAGCCTCGCGACGACGTGGGACGCCGCGACGGATTTTTCGTTCGCCGGCCACACGGTCAGCGGCGACCGCTGGTTTCCGGCGGGCGCGGGCGCGCTCGCGGCGACGTCCTACGCTTTTAGAATTATTCAAAAAACCCCGACGGGCGACGCCGAATACTTTTCCACACATTCGGTCGCGAGCGCCGGCGCGCAGCCGGTTTTTTCGACATTAATTATGCGCGGTTATTTTGTCGTTCAAACGGTATAATATAATGTACAGAATTCGACAACACTGCGCGCACGCATGCACGGACGCGGTCAAGAGCGTTTCGGTCCCCGCCACGGTCTTTCTTGTATATAATCCGAGCAGCGGACCTCCGATCAAATCCGCCGGGCCCGATCCGAAATCGAAAAGTAAAATCAAGGTCGTCGATTCGGAGGCCGAAAATATACTTAGAGTCGAGCTGCCGAAGGGAGCCGGACTTAAAGACTTAAAGGACGTCGTCGTCGAAAGCGCGGGGGAGCCGGCCGAATTGGTAAAGATCGTCTTGCAACCCGCGCGGGGAGCGATTCAAGTGATCGACGCCGCGCCGGTGCATCCTACGGAAATGGGCGCGATGCTCCCGTCGGACGCCAAAGTCCCGCGTGAAGAGTTTATCACGGCCGAATCCTACGCGGGCGAACTCGCGGACTGGATGGGTAAAATTAACGATCCTCCGTCGCTCGCGCGCACGAGGCGAATGCAAACATTCTTTTCGTATCTCGATCTCGCGACGCTCGCGTCGCTCGCATGCACGAAGGGCGCGCGCCGGATCGTTTACGACGAATCGCGGATTGTATATAAAGATAAATCCGCGCGATTCGAGAGCGGCGTCGAGGACATTTCGGCGATGGTTTCGCAAGTGATGGCGACGCTCACGCAGCGCGTCATGCATCGGCCCCAGTGTCAACATTATATTACGAATGTGACGCGCGCCGAGTGTCCGCTCGCGAATTCGTCCGGCACTTCGATGTTCGGCGTCGAACGGGCGATTATTAATTTATTCGACGCCATCCTCGCGCATTTCTTTACAAACGATAAAGGCAGGGTCGAACTCGGCTTGATCGAGGAGGCGTTCGAATTATTCAGCAACGGCGAACTTCGCCTGAAACTTCCGAGTCTGGCCTGGGCGTGCCAGCCGTCGAGCGGATTTTACTATTATTTCGGCGAGTTCGCGCTGCTCGCGGCGACGAATCTTCCGAATTCGCACTGGCTCGAGATCGCGCGCGCGATGGTGCGGACGCAGGAGATTTTCGCGTCGACGTACGCGCCGCGTTCGGTTCACGGCCGTGCCGGACTTGATCGTTTCGCTCCCGGCAACTATGATCCGAACGCCGCAAATGCATGGAACATAAGAAAAAAACATCAATTACGGGAGCATTATGATAACGGCGGGCTGCTCGAGTTGAGCCGCGCCGCCGCGAAAAACTTAAGATCGGCGCTTCCGGAGTGAAACCACTTCTAAAGATTCCCCGTTCGTTATAACCCGTCTTTTTTATTGGAGATAATTCGATGGCACCGCCAAAAATCCGCGCATGCGGAACGATGATTATTCATAATCGCAATCTCGAGGCCGATCCTTCCTATCGCGAACGTTTGCATCAATACGAACACGATGTCAACGCGCGCATGGCCGCCGGTTTCAAAGTCGCGAAGAAGAAAGGCCCGATGAAGATTCAGGTCGTCGTCCACGTCGTTTATAAGAATCCGGACGAGAAACTCTCCGCGGCGCAGGTGAAGAGCCAGATCAAGGCTCTCAACCGCGATTATCGCGCGGCGAACGCGGACAAGAGCGACGCGCCGCCTGTTTGGACCGGACTCGTGGCCGACGCGGGCATCGAATTCGTGCTCGCGACCAAGGATCCTAAAGGTAAGAAGACGACCGGCATTACTTATACAAAAACGACGCGCGACGAATTTGGCGACGACGATTCTGTAAAGGATCCCGCGCAAGGCGGCGTCAAGCCTTGGAATTCCGCGAAATATTTAAATTTGTGGTCTTGCAATCTCGGCGGCGGACTTCTCGGATATGCACAATTCCCCGGCGGCCCGGCCACGACCGACGGCGTCGTTATATTATATACTGCATTCGGTACGACTGGCGTCGCCGCGGTGCCGTTCAATCTCGGCCGGACGGCGACGCACGAAGTCGGCCACTGGCTCAACCTTCGCCACATTTGGGGCGACACGCCCGACTGCAGCGGCGGCGACGGCGTCTCCGACACGCCGAACGCGGCGACTCCGAACTTCAACAAACCCAATTTTCCGCATATTACTTGTAATAACGGCCCGAGCGGCGACATGTTCATGAATTATATGGACTACGTCGACGACGACACGATGATCATGTTCACGCCGCAACAAGTCGTCCGCATGCACTCGGCGCTCGCCGGGCCGCGCGCGTCGGTCGTAATTTAATAGATATATCAACAAAGGCGGGACCGGTGACCAACGCTCAATTATTACAAAAACTCTGGCTCCATTCCCGCGAAGAGGATTCGGGCGATTCAATCATTTACAGGCCCGAAAGTTACAAATTCCCTCCCGCGCGCGGCCGGGAGGGAATGGAATTTCTCGCAGGCGGGGTGTATTCGGAGATTTCCCCCGGCCCCGCCGACCGCCGCGCGCGACGGCCCGGCACATGGACGCTGACGGGCGATTCGATATTAACGATTCGCGTCGACGGTGCGGCGGACGTGATATATCAATTGGTGGAGGTGTCGGGGGAGCGATTGGTTTTGAGGAGGGGGTGAGACGATCATGTACGCCAAGCCGACTCAACCTTACAAGTTCATTACCAAACCAACTGGATGCTCCGTGCTGCAGTGGATGGGGCGATTCCGTCTGGAATCAGATCGCGTGCTGGCATACTACTGAACAATCGTCATTTGGAGCCCGTTCGAGCCGCTCAAGAGCGATGACGACGGCGTGCACGGTCCTGAGGGCCAATACCAGATTGCTTGCAAATAGAATGTCTGGCCGATCAGACTTGGATCGTTAGCGATCGGTACGGGAGACTGCCCTGTGCCAGTTCCGTTGCTAACGAAGTCAAATGCGTAGACCTGCGATCCTGTAAATCCGACAAGCATCGGAACACCAATGCCAAAGATATCGGTGCCAATCGGATCTTGAACATCGGTTGCAAGCCCGAGTCCAAGGGAGAACGGCGGTGCATTACTACAAACAAGGGTGAAGTTCGGATTGTTAATCGTAGCCGCCATACTACCGATGAGATTGTGAGGGCCGGAACAGCCGGGAGTGCCCGTGCCATACCGCGACTGGCCGAACGGTGCATCGGGGAGATCAAAACGGGCGATGAAGGCGTTTTCATCTGTAATCCCATTCTGTCCAAAATTGTATTGTGTCTGGAAGGCGCCCGGCGTTGTTGGAAAATCGGGTGAGTAGGTCAATCCGGTTGCAAACGCAGTCGTGTTCCCGAAAAAGGCGAGACTTTGTGCATAATCTTCCCCGGGATTTATTCCCGAGTAACCTGCGGCACTTCCACCGAAATATGTACTGTAAATGAGGGCGCTTCCTGTTGGGTCAATCTTGCCAATCCAAGCGTCCAAGTTATTGTAGCCTCCATTAGATGTAGTATCATACGCGTCGATTGAAACAGGAAAATCGGCAGAGGTCGTACTCCCACCTATTAGTAATGAACCGTCGGCGAACGGCCCCGCGACTCTTGCGGTGTCGGAACCCGACCCGCCGACGTATGTCGAATAAATCGGATATCCTCCCGACGCGTGTAGCTTGACAACAAAAGCGTTCCCGTTTCCCGACGAGACCGGTTGCGGTGCGCTGGCCTGAAATGCACCGGGAGTTGTTGGAAAATCGTTAGTCTCGGTCCAGCCGGAAATATAAACATTTCCGGTCGATTCCGCCGTTATGGATTGACCAAAATCCTCGCCAGTACCCCCGGCGGCAAGTGATCCCTCTAGAAAAGTGGAGTAAGCGAGCGAGCCTCCGGATGGGTCGAGTTTCGTAACAAACGCATGCAATGGCCCAGAGTTAAACGTTGCCTGAAATGCGCTTCCGGTTGTCGGGTAATTGTTAGATCCTGTTTCACCTGTGACATAGGCCGCCCCAGCCGAATCGACGGCAATTCCTCGTCCCGATTCGTCCTTCTTACCGCCAAGGTAGGTTGAATAGTAAACACCGGTGCCGCTTGAGTTGAAGCGAGTTACGAATACATCGTACGTTCCATTTCCATTGTGTGTTGTATCATAAGCCAGTACTGTCGTGGGAAAGTTCGTGGACAGCGTTGTGCCGGTAACGTAAGCGTTGCCGGCAGCGTCCACGGCGATTGCGTTGCCGTATTCAACATTACTCCCGCCAAGAAACGTCGAGTAGAGGAGCCCGCTGCCGGTCGGATTTAGATGTGTAACAAATGCCGAAGCATCGGTGTTCGTCGTTTGGAACGCGCCTGTTGTGACCGGAAAATCCGACGATCCCGTCGTTCCCACAACGTAAGTATCTCCAGACTGGCCGACCTTAATGCCATTTGACTGATCACTTGAAATTCCATCGAGAAAGGTTGAATAGATCAAATTCGAGCCCGTGGGTTCCAATTTGGATACAAATCCCGCGAACCCGCTGTTTGCGGTTGTTTGGAATGCGCCAGGTGTCGTCGGAAAATTAAAGGGTCCGCTCCGTCCAACTACATAAGCATTTCCAACGGTATCCACGTCGATTCCATATCCCGCGCTTACTCCAAGTAGTGTCGAGTAGACGAGCCCCGGATCAATAATAATTGTTTCGTATTTTGATGGCAGCTCGACATCAAAGCCGTAACGACGCGAGTCAATGATGCGAAAACTTCCTTGAATTGGAGTGCGTCGGCCGTCCCTATCTAAACTAAAACACTGTGGTTTTTCCTGAATCACCCGACCCAAGGGCGAATCGATGGCAAGTCTCCCGACGTCATCGGTTGAAACGGCGTCAGCCCCGTCGATACAAATAGCGATGGCTCCCACATCGGCTCCAGATTGCAACTCAAAGTCGTACTCGAGGCCGGACTCTCCCTCGTAAAAATATGAGGAGACTCCCTCGTAGACGTCCTCATAGCGAATTGAATGAAAACTCACAACCTCGGGAACCCATCGATTATGATCGCATCCACGGAAGAAGTGATTCTTTGTAAGCAGTGTTTCAGTCGAACTTATCCGCAAACCGGACGATGCTCCTTCAAATGTAAAGACGACGCAGGCTTCACGAATATTGGATTGCTGGGACGCTGACCCCGATTCTTCGCTCTTGCCGTCATCGTTTCGTCCCATCATGTGCATGCGAAATCCATTATCTGTAAAATAAATTCGCGCCCCTCCAACAGTAGTGACATATCGGGCTTCATCGCTGACCTGACCGTCATTTTCGATGAATGCCACAGGCGGCTTTTGTTGTTGACGATGCTGTAGAGTCGGGGAATGATCCTGGACGCGATGGGGTGAGTCTTGCAATGCAGCGATGCCGGGCGAGGGAAGACAGAGAAGCAGAAATGCGAAGATGTTAAGTGTAATCATGGGAAAGCTATCTTGGCCGTGAACTTCCGTGGATCGGGAAATCATCGCGCAAAACATTCGAAGAGCGGACACTTCTCGCGACTTTGAGCCGCGGCGCGAAGGATGCGCCCGGATTCCAATATGAATTGAAGAATGAAATTGCTTCGAACGCAACAGTAGCCCATGCCGAGTGCGCTGGGGACTTCCTCGCGTCGTATGGGTCGCCGCCCATCATTAATTCTGCAAGATTGGCTACGCCGTCGTGGTCTGCATCGCCGCGAGGATCGACAAAGGCCGCCCACTCAAATCCCGTGGAGTCGCCTTCGAGGAATTGTGCGTAACGAATATCCGGATCTAATAAAACGGCGGTTTCACTATTGTTACAGAGAAAAACTCTCATCAACTCAAGCGTCGCGGCCCCATTCTTTGGCAAAGTGGCGATTCGAATAACAAATAACTCATCTCCCGCTGGACCGATTGCAAAGTCCAAAAGAGTTTTGTTGGATGTCCATATTGTGGAAAACACGCCAGACTCGGGATCAAGCCGGGCGACGTGATCGAGCGACATGCCGGGCGCCTGACCCGCGAGTATCAACGGACGCCCGAAACTATCTATTCGGAGTCGCCCACAAGAACCCGTGAAGTATGCATAGCGATCAATCTCTTGGCCGTTACACCTCGCGAGGACCGACGCGGGCACGCGTCCCGACTTCATCACGCCGCATTGGATCCAAATGTTATTATTTCCGCCAAGGCATGCTTCAGTAAAACTCACGCCGAAGCCGGGGGCACCCAGATTCGGAAGATCCCGCCAGGAAAGAAGAATGCCCGTCGTAGAGTCAATTTCCGCTACCCGCGCCTTTTCAATGGCACCATCATAAGCATGGCCGCAGAGGTATAAGTGCATATCATCTGTTATTAGAAGCGAAGTCGGCTGTTCGTTGGCAAATAGGCTTGACGCGTTCTGTGAAGTCCAGACGATTGTGCCAGCAATACCGATTTTGGAAATTGAGCCCAGCGTTCCTGACGCACCCATCGCGAGAACATACACATTACCCATGCGATCAACGGCAATCCGCGTTGGAGTATTCTTTATGTCCATTGACCGCACAATTGAACCGCCTGTATCAAGTTGAATGATAGATCCGATGTGCGGTGGTTCAGCTAGGGTTATCCAACTAGAGTTTTCAATTCCGCGCGCGATCGAACTATACACACGCGGATTCCACGCCGTCTGCGCCGATTTATTTAATGAGGCGGTGTGGACTAAATGTAAAGTTCGGTCGAAGTAGAACAACGCCGAAAAGAGCGGCTTGTTAACAGTTCCCTGCGCCATCCCCGCAATGAGGATTTCTTCACTGCGGGAAGGGGAAGCCGGGTGACTTGATGTGGAGCGTCCGTTGACTCCTAATGATAAACATGCCGCCCCGATGAAGGGCATGCACGCCGCCGCCAAAATTGCAATTGATTGGTTGTGCACTTGAGGCTCCCAATGGCCCACAATCTATTGCGACGAGATGACTGCAACGGCCCCAGCGTTCGGTACCATGTTGGCATTCTGGGTTGGATACACGTCGCGCACATGGGCGACGATGATCAATTCATGTATGCCAAGACTGTCCGCGCCCGCTCCGTCAAAATTACCAAATGCAAACCACCGCGCAAACTCTTCGCCAGCCTGCGGACCGCTGACGCCACCGCTGTGAGGAAAGTCCATATAGCCATTTTCGAAAATTCCGTCGGGGGTCGCAATTGACGTGGGTACTCCATCGGTAATGTTTGAATTGATCAATGTTGACAAAAACAGAATATGAACACGACCAACATCCGTGGCCGAGATAGCTGTCGAATCGTGGTCAGGTTCGCCGACGAAGAACGCGGGATCAAATGCGTTACTGTTCGTATTCTTCCATGTCCCCCTCGCAACCCATTTCGCGTAGCGAGCGCCCAACTGTGGTATGTTAGAGAATATCCAACGCTTTGGAGTCCGGGCTGTCGCATTTGTAAACGAAAAGCTTGGAGCGCCCGACGACGAGCCGTTGGCATACATCAGTAATGATCCGGCACCGTTTTGTTGATTCGGCACCGGTGACCCCGTGCAGGCTCCGTAGGGTGCGCCCGGCC
The DNA here is from genome assembly GCA_016200225.1 of Planctomycetota bacterium. Classification (GTDB taxonomy): domain Bacteria; phylum Planctomycetota; class UBA1135; order UBA1135; family JACQFD01; genus JACQFD01. The sequence goes on along the minus strand of JACQFD010000017.1, from coordinate 23,758 downwards.
AATGGGTGTTTTCGCCGTGAACGAACAACTCGGGAAGCGCGTTTGTTGTTTTAATCAGAAATAGATAGAATCCAAACGCGCCGCCGTCTTGCAGGTCGTTGGTGGGAGCATAAACCGGCGGGATGATTGTTTGTGTCGCGGCTTGTGACCCAACGTGAATAAAGTTTGGATTTGAAATTGTACCATTGGGTTTCAAGCTCGCTAGTAAAGTGCCGCTGTAAATGTGAACACGCCCTACACGCATCTTGCCGTTATACGTCCCATGTGTTGGACATATTTGCGTATCGAATGGGAAATTCGGCTCGCCGACGACCAGATCTGCCAATCCATCGCCGTCGATGTCCGCGACGTCCAACTGCGTGCCAAACGATCCGCGCGGAAGCTGGCAATCGTAAAGAGTTCCAAACGGGCTGTTACTTCCAACGGGCGGCTGCGTGAGTACTGTGATTTTTTGGTTACTATTAAGTTTACCATTTGTTAAGTTTAGTCCAAATTGTTGCCCTTGCCCTGGATCGCCCCAAACGATGACAACACGGCCCTGACCGGGCGCGCCTATGGCCAAGTCGGCGGCTCCATCGCCGTCAAAGTCCCCAATTCCGATACATTCTCCAAAAGCCTGGCTTGCGGCGGGCGCTTGGGTGCCGCTCTCGTTGGGCGGCTCAACTGAGAATACAGCGAGTTTACAGTTGCCAGGATTGCCGCAGAATAGATAGCCATCAACCGCTCCCACTCCCGACGTGCCCGTCACCGTCCGGTTCGAAGCGCCAACAAATAGTAGATTGGAAGGGTTCGATGGAGGTGAACCCGATGGCAGGAGCAAGCGCCCAATCTTTACTCCCCGGTAGCCGACCGATTGATTACGTTGAATGTCGTACGGTTCAAGACGAGCCGGGTTGGTCGCCGACATTGCCGTCGAACCTCCCGCGAAAACATAGCCGACTCCCGAATTCGGACCGCTTGTCGAACTCCAGTTTTCGTGAATCGCGCTTACCGCCGCATCATCAATTGCAACTACACCGCCCGGTGGATTATACAAATGTCCGCCGTCGACAACCATGCCGAACGCAGCACCTTGAGCCGCATAGGACTGGATCGTGGATCCATTCTTGTCTTCCGCATAAAGAATATCGATCGAATTGGCTGGCGCCGCATTTTGGGCGTAGGTCAATGGGGTTGCCAACCCGAACCACCAACATGCTACAGATATTAAGAGCGAAAGCCGCCAGAGGCTCCCGCGGTTGGCATGATTATTGTCTCTCTCTCTCTCGAGGTATTATTCTTAAAGGGGTTGCACTCGATCATCTGAAGTTCCACGTCGTTCGGCCGGGGCAGCATCGAGGTGGGCCGTACGCCTCAAGATTGATCGAACCACGGAATTCAAGTCTTGTCAAGCATGTGGCGTCGATGTTTAAGAAATGCTTCGCGCTGATATTATAAAGTGGTCTCCCGAATTTAAGGATACTTGGGAATACGCGCGCTCGCTTGTCGAGATACTCATGAAACCACTTCTATTTGAAGTCAACCGCGAATCATTTCGTTCCTCCGGCCGCCTTCGACTCCGTCGTCGCGCCTTGTTCAAGGCAAATTAACTAAAAACTCCGCGGCCGGAAGCAGACGCACTCTGCATTTATTAATATCCGCATGGCGAAAGTTTTTCGCGCCGGAACGGCTGATCTGGAAAGCAAAGGGGAATTCCACGCGTTCTAACAAATAGCGAAGTCCGTCGCTCAGAGTCTGATCGGATTGCTTCGCTTCGATCGCGATCCATGGTTTGCGGTTTTTTAACAATACAAAATCGACTTCCTTTCCCACGGTGTTTCGAAAGTAACGAAGTTCGACGTTCGCGCCCTCGACGTCTTCGCACCAATGTTGGAATCGTAATAAATGAAGAGCGACGAAGTTCTCAAAACGAGATCCCGGGTCCTCGACGCGCGCCCAGTCCCATAAATAAAGTTTCTGTCCCTTTCGGACGGCTTTGATCCTCGGCGGGCCGTAGGGGGCGAGCCGAAAACAAGCATAGAGTTTTTCTAATATAACAATCCACGACTTGACCGTTTCAAATGCGACTTCCAAATCCTCCCGCAGATTATTGATCGATAGGACGGATCCGACGATTTCCGAAAGACGTTCATATAATAATTCCACGCGCTCCAATTCGCGTACGCGTTCCAAGTCTCGAACTTCCTCGCGCACGAGGCGCGTCGCGTGCTCGCGCCGCCAGCGCGACGCCGCCCGGTCGGAGGCCGCAAACAACGGCTCCGGGAATCCGCCGAATTGTAGTAATTCCTCCAGCGATCCCCGCGAACCCGCTGGCGCGGTTTGTCCGAGGTTTGGAACGTATTCATACGAGTCGGTCGGAGGAATGCCGAGATATTCGGCGAGCGTGAATGGATGGAGGCGATGGGGATGATACCGGCCCTGCAGGGAATCGCCTCCGCGACTGTATATTTCCAATTTCGCGCTGCCGCTTACTAAGAATGCGTGTTCCTCGTGATTTGTATCATATTGCCCTTTTAACCAATTGCGCCAGCGGGCGAATTTATGGAATTCGTCGAAAACCCAAAGTCGCGCGCCCGCGTCGAGTTCCTCGCGCAAGATGGCTTTGCGATCGACGGTCGCGTCCCAGTTGTAGTATCGACCGGGGCGCCGCGCGAGAATTTGCCGCGCCAACGTCGTCTTTCCGCACTGTCGCGGACCGGCCAGCAAGACCATCTTTTTTTGAAGGTCGGCAAGAAGAACGGGCGTGATTTGGCGGGAATGCATGCGTCGTGGATTCGAGTGGAGTCTAATTTACGTCGAAGTTTTTTCGAGTGTAGTCGAAAAAAATGCGAAGCGTCAAGATGTTAGAAAATGCCGCAAAACTTTCCGAGTTCCCGTTGGCGAATTCGCCGGGAATTGCGATTTGGAAAATTTGATTTGAAGCGATTCCATAACGATCTCGAACGGCGTGCGCGACCGATCGTCGTTCATCGTATCGAACGAAGATCGCCGCGCGCCGAAAGTCCGAAAGCCGCACCGTGGATTCGGGAAGCGCAAGTCGACATTCTTTCGATAGAGAAATTTAATTTTCGCCGGTGTGGCCTCGGCGAAGCGATTTGCGCCCGTGGAAACGGGCCACGCATTCGCGCTTCCATTGTCGACACGAAGATCAGAAAAGCGCGCGACGGGTGATATCGAAATTCCGCGTCGTTTCATTCGAAATCTCCGCTCGCGCCAATGCTCGCGTCGCTAAATCCCGCCGTCGTCTGCGTCGCGCGGATCGCCAATTCCGAACCGCATCGTTATTTTCGAAGCTTGCGCACCGGGACGACCGTGGTGGATGATATTCTCACCCATTCGAGACCCGCCGCGACGGCGGGACCCCCAAGTCGGTAACACCACCCGAGGTTTCCCATGAAGTGGATCGGTTTTGCACCCATTCCGGCGCTAATGATTGGAATCGCGGGCCTCGCGCTTTCGCTGGCCGCGGCCTCCGCGTCAACATTAACATTAACGATCGCGTCGGTGCCTCGCATCGCAGATCCGAAACTCGACGGGGGTGCGATCCCGATACAATTCGTGATCGGCCCCGACGGCATTTCCGCGGCCGTCGATATTACCATTGAACAGAACGCGGCGACGGTCGCGAGCGTGTTCAGCGGGACGCTGACGGGGGCGGCGAACACGATTGTTACAAAAAACTGGAACGGCAAAACGGCGAACGGCAAGTTCGCGGATCCGGGGGATTATACAGTTCGGATCGTCGCGACGGCCGATCACGTCGAAAACCAGACGGCGCCGCTCTCGATCGTCCGCCTCGGCATTTCCGCGATGGAAGCGCTCGGCGTGAACAACAACGACGAGTGGCAGATGGTTTATTTTATGAAAGGCGGCACGACCTACGCGTTTTACGCGACGCCGTCGGTTCATGAATATTACAATGTAAACAAACCGGGCGACGTCGCCGATCTCGATCTCAACAACGGCAATCCGCGGCCGTCCGTCGCGTTGCACGAAGACGTGATGTCGCCGCCGCTCTCCGGCACGAACTACGAATCTTATAATTACAATTTTCCGTATTGTTATCTTGACGGGAAAACGCCGCGCCTCCGCGTGACGTTCGGTTCGAACGCGACGTCGCAGGCGGGGACGGCGGTGGCGCCCGGTTATCCCGTTGCGGGTTACGAGATCCACGCGATCGCGAGCGATCCGAACGGCGGCTGGATCAATAATGATACAAATATCACGCCCGCGGGACAGTCTACTTTCGACGGCCCGGCGCTGCCGACCGTCGCGGGCCGCAGCGATCGTAATATTACGTGGAAGTTCGAATATCGGACGGCCGGCGGCGGCGCGTGGAATCCCGTGCCGGGCCAGATCGGCACGCACCATCGTTATTATACAGTTATCAACAAGCCGATTTTCGCGACGGGCGCGACGGGAACTCAATACGCGGGTCCGTGGGTGATGATCGCGGAGACGTTTACGCAATGGGCGAACGATCTCGGCAACGCGCCGAGCGACGAACACGGCGTCGTCGATACGATCATTAAAGGATACTTTGGACAGAACGCCGGAGTCCATTTTCCGATCGAGAATTTCGAATACGACTGTCCTTCGATGGGCGGCGACGGCGGCGCGACGCATTATTATGATTTTGGAGGCAACAGCATTCCGCTGTCGCGCGTGCTGAATTATCATCAAAACGGAATTTATATCAATTGTTCCGACTGCGCGTCGATTACGTCCACGATGATCGCGATGCTCGGCGTCCGCAGCGTTCAAATGTTTCGATTGGGCGGCATGACGCTCAAGGCGATCTGGGGCGTCGGCACTCCGGCATATACTACAAATCTCTGGGGTCCCGGCAGCAATTCGTTCAGTTATCATCATATCATCACGCGCAACGGCGGCGTGAACGTATCCGACGCCTGCATGTGCGTCGACGAGGACGGCAATCCGGGCGCGACGCCGGGCGTGCCGGGTTGGAACGTCGACCGTCCCTGGCTCGGCGCCAGCGGATATATGACGTTATCCGCGTACAATACTGTTTCAACTTCGTTCGACCCGCTGCCGAAAATTCAATAATATCAGGTTTGTTAACATTTACAAATGCGAACCATGATCATAAATAATAAAATGCGAATTCAAATATTTGTTCTGCTCGCGATCGCGCTCGCTCCCGCCGCGTTCGCCGCGCAATCGGCTTCGAAACCCGCCGCGTCGCGGCCGCGCGATCCGCAGGTGGCGCATGCGCACGATCGTTATCGTTCCGGCGACTGGCGCCGCGGCGAGCGGAAGGCCGGATTCGACGTCGGATCGTTAAAAATACATAATTTCGACGGTTCCGCCGTCGAAGTGATCGGCGACAACGCGCTGGCGCGGCGATTCACGGCGACGGGCGCCGCCAAGCCGCTCTATTTGATAGAATCGAACGTTTATGAAGCCGTCGCCGACGCGCACGAGAAACTCGCGGAGATTCTCGCATTCGTGAGCAGCCCCGGAACGCTTCCGACCATGCGCGCCTCGGGCCACGACGTCGGCGACATCGGTTATATCGGATATTCGGGCGCCGCGCCCGGCCGCATCGCATGGCTCGCGTTCGTCCGCGGTAATATTACAGTTCGCGTGACGAATCTGCAGACGTCGGAGTCGCCCGCGATCGACGCGGCGGCCGTCGCGAAGCTCGCGGACAACGCGATTCTCGCGGCGCCCACGCTGCTCGATACTCAATCGCTTCCGAAGCCGGCGATCGATAACTTTACTTTCGATAAGAATTCCGTCGTCGCCGGAAAGATCGTTAAAATTAACTTTTCGGTGAGCGGCGTCACCGGCGAGCCGAATATCGACTGGATCACCGGCGGCACGGGGATGGGTTACGTCGAGCGCGCGGCGACGGCGTCCGGCGCTCCCGGCAATTTCGAATTGCACGCGACCGGCGCGGGCGCGTTCGAACTCACCGCGCGCGTCACGTCGCCGCTTGGAGTCTCGGCGGAAGCGAAAGCAACCATTGCCATCGCGGCGCGTTGAAATCCTAACGATCATCACCGCGATTCGCGGGTCCGGAAGTTCGCGAACTTCCCGCCGCTTTTTTCATTAATTATTATGGAACGCGAATCACTGGACGTCGACGTGCTCTACGTGGGCGCGGGTTCGGCTTCGCTCGCGAGCGCGATCGCGCTCAAACGTAAATTAAAGGCCGCGAATAAAGATATTACGATTCTCGTTCTCGAAAAGGCCGAGGAGATCGGATTCCACCAATTATCGGGCGCGGTGATGGACCTGCGCGCGCTGCGCGAACTCGAGCCGGAATTCGATAGGTTAGGATTTCCGCACGACGGCGAGGTCGTCGAGGACGAGATGCGGTTTTTTACAGAAAAGAGTTCGCAATCGTTTCGCGGCGCGCTGCTGCCGCCGCCGCTTCGCAATCACGGCAATCGAATTGTATCTATATTCAAAGTCGTCCGCTGGTTGAAGGATCTCGCCGAAAAAGAAGGCGTCGACGTGTATCCCGGTTTTCCGGCCGACAGCGTGCTCGAGGAGAACGGCCGCGTTGCGGGCGTGCGCATCCGCGACATGGGAATTGATAAAAACGGCGGACACAAATCGACGTTCGCGCCGGGCATGGACATCCGCGCGAAAATCACAATTTTTGCCGAGGGCACGCGCGGATCTTTAACAAAAAAACTCGTCGCGGAAAAAAAACTCGACGCCGGCCGGAACCCGATGACGTACGGAACCGGATTCAAGGAAATCTGGGAGATCAAACAGGATCTTAAAGGAAAAGTCATTCATACACTTGGCCATCCGTTGACGGAGGGCGGCCAGTACGGCGGCGGCTGGGTGTACGGATTGCCGGATCATAAACTTTCGATCGGCTTCGTCATCGGACTCAATTATAGAGATCCGCGCTTCGACCCGCACGCGGCATTCAACCGTTGGAAATCGCATCCGTGGATGAAGTCGCTGCTCGACGGCGGCACGCTCGTGCGCTACGGCGCGAAAACGCTTCCGTACGGCGGTTATTATGCAATGCCAAAAATGTATGGAGACGGATTCTTAGTCATCGGCGACGCCGCGGGATTCTTGAATTCGGCGCGATTGAAAGGTATCCATCTCGCGATGAAGAGCGGCATGCTCGCGGCCGATACGATCTACGAAGCGCTCGAAAAAAACGACTTCAGCGAAAAGCAATTATCCATATTTAACGATGCGTTCGAAAAATCCTGGGCGCGCGAAGAATTGTATGAAGTGCGCAATTTCCATCAGGCGTTCGAGGGTTCGTTCTGGTGGGGCATGTTCAAGGCCGGCATGATCACGCTTTCCCGAGGGCGGATGTTCGGCGGCCGCGCGCATTCGACTCCGGATCATGAATTTTACAGAAAACTTCGCGCCGGCGAGGACGGCAACGCGCCTAACAACGCCATCGCGTTCGACGACAAACTGACGTTCGACAAGTTGAAAGGAGCTTACTATTCCGGCACGATGCACGACGAGGACCAGCCGTCGCATCTTAAGATTCTCGATCCTAATATTTGCGCGACGAAATGCGCCGAAGAATACGGAAATCCGTGCCAGCGGTTCTGTCCCGCCTACGTTTACGAATGGGACCGCGAGAAGAAGCGCGTCAACATTAATTTTAGCAATTGCGTCCATTGCAAAACCTGCGACATCGCGGATCCTTATCAAATTATCGACTGGACGGTTCCCGAGGGGGGCGGAGGGCCGAAGTATCTGGATATGTAAGGATCGGCCGCGCGGCGACGCCCATGCGTTTTATCATACTCCTCGTATTCTTCGTTTCCGGCGCGGCGGGATTACTGTATGAAGTGGTCTGGACGCGGCAGCTGACGTTGCTGCTCGGCGTGACAGCGCCCGCGGTGAGCACGGTGCTCGCGACGTTTATGGCGGGGCTCGGAATCGGCGGCGCCGCGGCGGGAAGAATGATAAAGAATCGCGATCCGCTGAAATTCTATGCATTTTGCGAAGTCGGAATTGCAATCCTGGGGTTCGCGTCGCCGTACGTGCTCGACGCGCTCGCGCCGGTTTATGTATTTTTAAAACAAACGATCGGCGGCGGTCCCGCGCTCACGGCGGCGCGCGCGGCGCTTTCGGCATTGGTATTATTACCGCCGGCGTTGTTCATGGGCGCCACGCTGCCCGCGCTGTCGAAATGGATATTAACGATCGGCGGCGACGGCCGGCGCGGGCGCGGCGTGGGATTGCTGTACGCCGTGAACACGGTCGGCGCCGTCGCGGGGACGATCGCGGCCGCGTATTTTACAATTGAAACATTCGGCATGCGCGGTTCGATCGGCTGCGCCGCGGCGTTGAACGGCGTCGCGACGATCGGCGCCTGGAGTCTCTCGCGCGCGGGAATTCCCGCGGCGCCCGCGGCATCCGGAACGTTAAATATAACATTCAGCGCGGGGGCGCGCCGCGCGGCGCTGATCGCGGCCGCGCTTTCCGGCGCCGCCGGACTCGCGTGCGAGGGGATCTGGACGCGATATTTGATATATGCGGTCGGCGACAATTCGGCGTACGCGTTCGCGGATATGTTGGCAATTTTTCTCGCGGGCATCGCGGCCGGAAGCGCGCTCGCCGCGCCGTTCGTCGATAAATTTAAGAATCCGCTGCTCGCGCTCGCGGTCATTCAGGGCGCGCTCGCGTGCGCGTGCGTGGCGTCCGTCGCGCTGCTGGAGCCGAAGGGGCGCTACGCCGGGCTCGGCGACTGGCTGACCGGCGAAACGTACGTTCCGTGGGCGACTTTTCTGTGGACGGGCGTCTGGTCGTCCGCAAAAGTAGTATTCATTCCGACATTACTATTCGGCGCGAGTTTTCCGTTCGTCGCGCGGATCGTGACGCGCGGCGCGGAGACGGCCGCGGCCGACGTCGGGCGCTCGGTCGCGTGGAACACGGCCGGCTCGATCGCGGGCGCGATCGCGAGCGGATTTGTATTATTACCGATGCTGGGATTCGCGAAAGGCATGATCGCGGCGGCGTCGCTTTCGCTGCTCGCGATGCTCGCGGCGCTCGCGCCCGCGGCGTCGCTGCGTTTTGTTAAATTCATCGTTGCGGCGATCGTTTGTATCGCATTCGGCGCGCTTTCGCTGGTCGCGCTCTCGCGTCGCGACGCGGCGGCGCGCGCGCTCATCAAGGACGAGACGCGCGACACGATGAAATTCTACGAGGACGGCGCCGTCTCGAGCGTGGCCGTCGTCGAAGATAATATTACAAAAACGCGCGTGCTCTACGTCGGCGGCGACGCGCAGGCGAGCACCGATCCCGTCGGGATGTTACATTTGCGCCTGATGGGCCACCTGCCCGCGCTTTTTCATGAAAATCCAAAGTCGGGACTCGTCATTTGTTGCGGCGCCGGGGTGACGCTCGGTTCGCTCGCGTCGCATCCGCTCGAAACGCTCGAAATCTGCGATCTTTCGCCGACGATATTACAATTAAACAAGGACGGCGTTTTCGACGGCGGCAACAACGGCGTTTTTCGCGATCCGCGCCTGCGCGTCACGGTGGACGACGGCCGCAATCATTTACTTTCGACGACGCGGACCTACGACGTCATTACTACGGATCCGATCGATCCCGACGACGCGGGCGTGACGAGTATTTATTGTAAGGAGTTTTACGAGCTTGTCTCGAAACGGTTGAATCCGGGCGGCGTCGCGTGCCAGTGGATGACGACGCAATATTCGCTCGATGTTTACAAAAGCCTGATTCAGGCGTTTCGTTTGTCCTTTCCGGAATGTTATATTTACGACGGAGATTTCACCACCGTCATCGTCGGCCGCAAACCCGGCGGCCGGCGCGTCGCCTTCGACCGCCTCGAACGCGCGTTCGAGGATCGAAAAGTTAAAAGTTCGCTCGCGGCCGTTGGCATCGACGATCCCTACGATTTATTAACATTACAACTGGCGGGCCCGGCTGATATCGCTAATTTTTGCGGGGACGCGCCGCCGAACAGCGACGACCGGCCGATCGCCGAAGTGGTCGCGCCGCGAACCGAATGGGGGAATCCGCGCGGTTCGTGGATTGAAAAACAGCGCGTATTATTATCGATGCGCAAGAGCGACCGCGGCGACGCGATCGCCGACTGGTCCGCCGAACACGCGGCGCGATTTAAAGAAAAATACCGCGGAATGCAACGATCGATGGACGCGCGGCTCGCGCGCAACGAACCGGGAGGCGGCGGCGCCGCGAAAGCGGAGGCCGTGTTGCGATCCTTAATATCCACGGGCCCGCGCACGGTCGATCTGATGGCCGAATTCGACGAATGCGATTTCGAACCGGGCGAGGACGTCGGCGAATATTTATTACAAATCGATTTCGGGATCGAGGCGCTGCTGCCGGACGCGCCGCCGCCGAATTATGATAAAGCCGAGGCCGCGAAATTCGCCAAATATTGTTTTCGATCGGCGCTCATGATCCGTCCCGATTCGCTGCGCGGACGGCTCGGTCTCGCGCTCGCGTGCGCGCGCCTCCTCGAACACGCGGCCGCGATCGATTATGCGCGGCAGGTGACGGAGCACGCGCGATACGCGACCGATTATTTACAAGAATTCACGCGCCATGAAACGCAACAATTGATCAACGCGGTCGGCGACGCGAACGAAGGAACGGCGGCCGCGGAGGCGCTGGAAAAATTAAATAATATCCGGCTGGACCGGACCGTCGAGGCGTGGAACGCGTGGTTCCAGAAGCAACCGGGGGCTCCGGCGGCGTCGAAATCCTCGGACGCGAAATAAATGTTCGCGATTATGAATATTGGCTGGCATGGCACGATCTAAAGATTCCATCGGAACGGACGCCGGCGTCCGCGCGGCGGTTTTTTTGTTATTTTTCATTTCCGGCGCCGCCGCGCTCGTGTATGAAGTGGTCTGGACGCGAAAATTAACATTAATTCTAGGCGCGTCCGCGCCGGCGGTCGGCGCCGTGCTCGCCGTGTTCATGGCGGGGCTCGGCGCGGGCGCGGCGCTCGGCGGGCGCGCGTGCGGAAAATTCGGCCTCGCGGGGGCGCGCGCGATGCGCGGCTACGCGGCGCTCGAAGCCGCCGTTGCATTGCTCGGATTCGCGTCGCCGTACTTGTTAGACTTTCTGCCGATTCTATATATTCCGGCGAGGCGCGTGCTCGAGCCGGGATTATTATTAACGCTCGCGCGGGCGGCGATCGCGGCCGCGGCGCTGCTCCCGGCGACGCTGTGCATGGGAGCGACGCTGCCCATCCTCGTCGCGGCTTTCGCGGGCGGCGGCCGGGATCGCGAACGGGGACGGGCGTTCGGCCGCGACGTCGGCTTTTTGTATGGATTGAACACGCTCGGCGCGTTTGCCGGAATATTAGTATCCGCGTTTTATTTAATCGATACATTCGGCGTGCGCGGGGCGGCGTGGTCGGCGGCCTGCGCAAATGCAACGATCGCCGCCGCCGCTCTTCTCGCGGCCCGCGGATTGCGCGCGCTTCCGGCTGCGCCCGCCGCCGTTCCCGCGCCCGCGCCGGCGCTGCAACCGTCGGAGCGGAGGGCGGCGCTCTGCGCATTCTTTATGTCCGGTTTTTCGGCGCTTGCGTGCGAAGTGTTATGGCACCGGTATTTGATATATTCAGTCGGCGACAATTCGGTGTACGCGTTCGCGCAAATGCTCGCGACGTTCTTGTTCGGTCTCGCGCTCGGCGCGGCGGCGGGCGGCCTTGCAAGCGCGCGGCTGCGTCCGCGATTATTAACGATCGGAATTGTACAATTACTCGCGGGAATTTCGATTCTCTGCGGCATCTATGCATTCTCGAACCGCGGCCGCGGCGCGTTCATGGAATTGCCGGAAGGGGGCGTGCGCGATTTCGCCGGAATCTGTTGGTTCGGTTTTCGCGAGTGTTTAAAAGTCGAATTGGCGCCGACGCTACTATTCGGCGCGATGTTCCCGCTGGTTGCTCAGTGGACGGCCGAGAGCGGCGCGGCCGAGTCGACCGGACGCGCGGGGGCCTGGAATACGGCGGGCGCGATCGGCGGCGCCGTGGCCGGCGGTTTTTATTTATTACCACAATTCGGTCTTCAAGGCGGACTGATCGCGGCGGGTTTCGTTTGCATGCTCGGCGCGTGCGGGTGCATCGCGTTCGACGCCGGCCTGCTCCGCGCCCGGAAAATTGTATATATCATGATCGCGGCGGGCGCGGCCGCGGCGGCGGGCGCGATCGCGTCGCGCGCGCCGTCGCCCGCCTCGGGAGCCGTGCTCGCGGAGCCGGCGGTTCAGGAGATCGCGGCTTATGCCGACGGCGCGTCGAGCTCGGTCGCCATCGTTAGAAATAAACGAACGGGCTATTATACAATTGTCGTCGACGGCGACGGCCAGGCGGGCGACCGCCCGAGCGCGATGTTACATTTGCGCATGCTCGGCCATCTGCCGGTTTTGTACCATCCGGACCCGAAGCGCGCGCTCGTGATCGGTTTCGGCGCCGGCATCACGGCCGGATCCGTTGCGGCGCATCCGGGATTGCGCGTCGATATTTGTGAATTATCCTCTCGCGTCGTCGAACTCGCGCGCATCTTTAAGAATAGCAACGGCGGCGTGCACGACCGGAGCAATGTTCATATTACGATCGACGACGGACGCAATTTTCTGCTCGCGGCGCGCGAACCCTACGACGTCATCACGACCGATCCCATCGATCCCGACGACGCGGGCGTGACGAGTCTCTATTGTAAAGAATTCTATCGGATGGAATTCGACGCGCTCGCTCCGGGCGGCGTCGCGGCGCAGTGGATTCCCGGAGGCTACTCGGAGGAAATGTATAAAACGCTGATCGAGTCGTTTCGGAGCGTTTTCCCGGATTGTTACCTTTACGACGCGGACTTTACGCAAGTGATCGTCGGCCGGAAACCGGGCGGCGCGCCGTTATTATATGATCGGTTCGCGCGCGCGTTCGCGGGCGAACCCGGCTTCGAAGAAGCGCGCGCGTCGCTCTCCGAAGTGGGACTCGACTCGACGGAGGATTTATTATCATTACAACTGGCCGGACCCGCCGAACTCGCGCGCCTCTGCGCGGGCGCGCGCGTCAATTCGGACGACCGCCCGCTCATCGAATACCGCGGTCCGCGCGGATATAACAGATCACCCGACACGCTCGAGGCTTTTTTCGCGCCCGGCGTGGCGGCGGGCGCGCACGATCCGGCTCGCGACGCAATGATACAAAAACGCCTCGACCTCGCGCTCGGCATGCGCAACACGGACCGCGCGCCGCTGTTCGCGGATTGGAGCGCCGAACGCGAAAAGAAGTTAAGTCCGATTTTCGAAGCCGTGTCGCGCGTGATGCGTTCGCGCGTGGACGCGACGCGGGCGGCGCTCGGCGTCGCCGACGAAACTACAAAAAATCCGCGGGGCGGGACGGCCGCCGGAACGCGGATGCTCGAATTGTTGAAACTGCCCGCGCCGCGCGTCGTGGACATTTTCGCCGGATTCCAGACACCGGAATTCGGCCCGTCGGGTCCCGGCGCGGGGTTTATTACACAATACGATCGAGCCGTCGAATTATTTACAAATCGCGAATTCGACGAATCGTTAAGAATATTTCAATCGTTGGAAACAACAAATCCGAACTCGCCGCGCGCGATTCTCGGGACGGCGTACTCGCTGCTGGCGCTGCACGACGCGCCCGCGGCCGCCGGATGCGCGTTTCGTTTATTAAAGAATGGCGCGGGGAGCGACGCCGCGTTGCTGACGTTCGTCGAATCGGCGATGCGCACGCTCGCGATCGCCGCGGGCACGCGATCGCGACGCGAGGAGGCGCTGGCGTTGTTGCGGCAGTGGACGGGGGCGTCGCCCGGCGACACCGCCGAGGCGTGGCGGCGATGGTGGCAGGAGCATCGGGGGCGCCTGCGATTCGATTTCGACGCCCGAAAATTTGTTGCGAAATGACGTGCGCGCCGGCCGGCCCCGGCTGCGCGGACGGATTCTATAATTGAATGCGCCTTTTGAATCGGTTCAATCATCGTTCCAACCATCGAACACCCCGCGCCACGAAAACGGATATGAAGATTCAAACGACGGCAAAACCCGCCACCGGCCCCTGCGACATATTGTTTATATTATGTTTCGAGGACGGCAAACCCCGGCTTCCGGACGGCGTTTCGATTCCGGCGGGCGCGTACGCGGATTTCAAAGGGCGGTTTCGCCAGATCGTGATCGCGTATCCCGACGGACGCGGCAAAGTCGCGCGCGCGGCGCTGCTCGGCCTCGGAAAGAAAGATAAATTTACAACCGAGGAGCTGCGGCGCGCGGCGGGACTCGTCTGGAATACTTCAAAAGACCGGCAGGCGAAAATTGTATCTGTTATGTTGCCGAGGGAAATCCGCGACGCGGTCGGCGACGATGCCGCGGGATGCGCGTTCGCGGAGGGTTCGATGCTCGCGTCGTATCGTTATCATCGGTTCAAGGCGTCGAAGGAATTCGTTCATAAAGAAAAGGAGGCCGCGGCGGCCGGACCGCAGATTATACAAATTCACGCGGCCGGCGCCGAATTTACAGAAGGAATCGAACGCGGAATCGGCAACGCCGAGGCTGCGAATTATTCGCGAGAATTGGAGGATGCGCCCGCGAATTACTCGACGCCGACCGCGCTCGCGAACGCGGCGAAATCGCTCGCGGGCGGCCGCGTGCAATGCAAGATTCTCGAGACGAAAGATATGAAAAGACTCGGGATGGGCGCGCTGCTCGGCGTGGCGCAGGGTTCGGTCGAACCGCCGAAATTTATAATATTACATTACAAACCGCGCGGCAAAGTTAAAGAAACGATCGCGCTGATCGGCAAGGGCCTCACGTTCGACACCGGGGGCATTTCCATCAAACCGTCCGCGGCGATGGACGAAATGAAATATGATATGTGCGGCGGCGGCGCCGTGATCGGTTGTTTTCACGCGCTGCGAAATCTTAATTTACCGATCGAAGTGATCGGCGCCGTGCCCTCCACCGAAAACATGCCTGGCGGCAAAGCTTATAAACCCGGCGACGTGATCCGCGCGTGCGACGGAACGACGATCGAGGTGCTCAACACCGACGCCGAGGGGCGATTGATCCTCTGCGACGCGATCGCGCACGTGGAGAAAACTTATAAACCGGATATTATCATCGATCTCGCGACGCTGACCGGCGCGATCGTCGTGGCTCTCGGACACGAAATGACCGGCGTTTTCGCGAACGACGAAACCTTACAAAAAGAACTCGTCGACGCCGGCAACGAAGCCGGCGAGCGCTGCTGGCCCATGCCGCTCTGGGACGCGCACCGCGAACAGATGAAAAGCGAAATCGCCGATCTAAAGAATATTAATTCTCCCAAAGACGGCGGCGGCGCGATTGCCGGCGCGGCGTTTCTCGCTCACTTTATTAAGAAAGCCAAATGGGCCCACATGGACATTGCGGGAACTGCATGGGGCGGACGGGAGCGGGATTATTTACATGCGTCGGGGGCGGCGGGGGTGGGTGTGCGGACTCTGTTACAGTTTATAAGGAATCGTGCGCGGGACTAGACATGGCGGGGAATTGATAAAATATTAATGATATAATTATTTAATATATTTTTCGGCTGCATGTATTAGGTCAATGCGGGCGGCGGGCTCCGCGGCGCGCTCGCCACAGTCGTCAAGTCAGTATGATAAGCTCCGGCCACGCCCTGTCGCGACCAACCCGCCAGCGAGAACCACACACTCGACGCGACGGGGCGTCGCCTTCGCCGCCGCTGTCTGGCGCCACGGACCCGCCGCCCGCCAGTACTAACGATGGCAGGTCACTAATAAAAGCGCGGCTGCTCGGCCATGCCGGCGCGCGCGTGGCCGAGACCGCTTCGCGGCTCTCGGCCACATCGCGCGTCGCGACATCGCCTCGCCGTCGAAGATTGTGGCCACATGACACGAGCACCGCGTTTTTAATAATATTTATAATCCGCCCGCTGAGGAAAGTGGACAACTAAAAAGGCGACGGGTCCAATATTGTGCTCAGAATTCCACGCGGAGACGCGGAGAGAAGACCTGCACGCGGAGACGCGGGGAGAACCAGAACTTACAATTGTATTCTTGGTTTTCTCCGCGTTCTCTCTGGCCTCCGCGTCTCCGCGTGGAACTCTGAAAAGGGGCGTCGAGCGTGTGCAACGCGCTGGCGTGTGGGTCGCGAATAATTGGACGCGCCCACCTTCTTTTTCCCATTTCTTGTTTTCGTAATATTTACAAAAGCTGCTCGTGTCATGTGGCCGGGATCACTGACGGCGAGGCGATGCCGCGACGGGCGAGATGTCCGGGGGCCGCGTATGCGGCCCCCGGATATACGCCCGCCGGCATGGCCGAGCAGCCGCGCGTTTATTAGCGTTCGGTGTGGTCATAGGTACTGGCGGGCGGCGTGTCCGTGGCGCCAGACAGCAGCGGCGAAGGCGACGCCCCGTCGCGTCGAGCGTGTGGTTCTCGCCTGGCGGCCTGGTCGCGACAGGGCGTGGCCGGAGCATCGCCGCTGCGTCGCGCCGCGGATCCCGCCGCCCGCTTTGTCCTATTTCGTTATGATCATGATCATGAACTTTCATCACTTTTTGACATGATGAATTGTTTATAATCCAAACACCATGAGAGCACTCCTCGGATCCCACGTTTCCGTCGCCGGCGGTCTGCACGAGGGCGCGCGGCGCCTGCACGAAGTCGGCGGCAATGCGATGCAGGTGTTTACGAAAAATAGTAATCAATGGGCGGCGAAGCCCGTCACCGAAGAGAACGTTGAATTATTTAATAAAGCCCGTAAACAATACAATGTCGATTATTGCGTTTCGCACGATAGTTATTTGATCAATCTTGCGGCGGTCGGCGAACTCGGGACGAAATCGTATGAAGCGTTTGTCGACGAAATCCGGAGGTGCGATCGTTATGGAATTGGAGATATAGTCTTTCATCCGGGGGCGCACGTCGGCGCCGGCGTCGAGGCGGGTCTTGCGCGCGTCGCGGAACGGTTGGTTCGCGCGCTCGAGGAAACCGCGGATACGAACGTTCGATTATTGATAGAAATCACGGCGGGACAGGGCACGTGTCTCTGCGCGCGATTCGAGGAGGTCAGGGATCTGCTCGGATTATGCGGCGGCGCGGGCGCGCGGCTGGGGACGTGTTTTGATACATGTCATGCGCACGCCGCCGGCTATGATTTATCTTCGGAGGCGAAAGCGGCGGAGGCATTCGATTTATTTGATAAAATCGTCGGCGCGTCGAGCGTGAAATTGTTTCATTTAAACGATGCGAAGAAAGGCGTCGGTTCGCGCGCGGATCGGCACGAACACATCGGAAAGGGGACGATCGGCCTCGGCGGTTTTCGCGCGCTCGCCCGCGACAAGCGGTTTCGAGATGTTCCGAAAGTCTTGGAAACGGAAAAGGGGACGAATCCCGCGACCGGGCGGGATTACGACGCGGAAAATTTGGAATGTTTGCGCAAGGCCGGTTTCTAGTAATATTTGAACTCCCTGTCGGGAATAAATACCATGAAAAACAGAAACCTTCGAACGATTTTCGCGGCGCCAATATTACTTTTCCCGACGCTGTTCGGCGGATGTTTATATTCGCACGTGCGCCATCCGCTCGATCTCGATTTGCAGGAGACAAAACTCGGCTCGAGGCGCGGCGAGGCGACGGCGCAAAGTATCCTTTGGCTCGTCGCATGGGGCGATGCCGGCACGGCGGCCGCGGCGCAAAACGGCGGCATTACGACGCTGCGCCACATGGACACCGAAATTTTATTTATATTCTTCGGATTGTTTGCATCCGAAACGACGATCGTTTACGGGGATTAGTTTATATGAAGCCGTCGATCTTACAATTCGCCGCCTGCGCGCTGGCGATGGCCGCGCCGTCGTGCGTTTCGGGGATTCTTTATAGCGACGTGACGCGGCCGATGACGACGAATATGAGAAATTCGCCGATCGGCACGAAATTTAGCGATCTCGATTCTAAAGAATTGCACGATCCGTTCATCACCGGCGTGCGCGTGCAATGGGACAGCAACGCGATCGGAGATGTTATGAAGCGCAACGGTATCGATCGCGCGCACTACGCGGACCTCCGCGTGCGAAGTATACTATTCGGAATCTGGACGCAACAATTCGTGAAAGTCGCTGGCGAGCCGGCGTCGGAGAGCAAGACCGACGCGAAATAACGGATGCTGGAGGATTCGCGGCCGCGCAAGGCCCTTCGTCGCGTGAGTCCCGTCAACTTTGGAGGCGGCACTCGGATTTGAACCGAGGAATAACTGATTTGCAATCAGTCGCCTTAGGCCACTTGGCTATGCCGCCGCGGATTGTGAACGCTACCGGATGCGCAGTGGACTCGCAAGAAAACGGAACGTAACCTCTTCGCGCATTGTTTGAAAAGCTGCTTCGACTTGCGGGAGTGGCGGAATCGGCAGACGCAGGGGACTTAAAATCCCCCGACCTTATAAGTCATGAGGGTTCAATTCCCTCCTCCCGCACCAATTTCGAAATAGCTGATTTCCGAGCAGTCTGGCGTGCGTGGACGCGACGCTCGACGCGAAGAGGCGTCGAGCGAAATTCCCCCGTGGCTCGCGGACGCCCGCCGCGTCGACCGCGTGCCCGCGCGGGGCTGGCTGGCCGGCGAAGAAACAGTATATTTAAGAAAACCTACTGTTTTTTCTTAAATAAATTATCGAACGCTTCCTTCGTTTTGCGGCGCTGTTGGTCGTCGGTCTGCGCGGCTACTTCGGATAATTCGAATTCCTCGCAAAGATTCTTAATATCGGGCTCGCGCGGCGGCTCCGACGAAAGGCTCTTGCACCAGTTCCACGCGCGCGACGCGTCGTAGTGCACGCAATTGCGGCACGCGTGCATCGGCCCCGCGCACTTGCTACAATTCTCGTCGAAGCCGGGCGAACCCGGCCTCGTCCAAGGCGAACCGCATTGATGACAACCTTTCATAGTGATGCCTCTTCGGACCGGCGGCCCGTTCGGCGGCGGGAAACTTACTCCACGATTGCCGCGGCCACAAACGTGGCGGTCATTTTGGTCGTCGCCGCGTCCGCCATTGCGCTCGTCGAAAGCGCCGAACCGACTTGGCGCGCGCACGCGGTCGCGCTCTTGACCGCGATCCTCGCGCCGTTTTCGGGTTGCGTTGAAACGCGGCCGGCGCTCGCGCGCCAACTCGCCGTGCCGCTCGCGGCAGCGATTTTTTTTGGCGCGCTTGCCGAGTTCGCGGGAATCGCCGCCGCGCACGCCGCGACGCTCGGCCTTCTCGCGTTCGCGTTCGGCGTCCTCGGCGCGGGAATCTGTAGCATGTTTCGTTTCTTAACAATTGCGCCCCTCGCGCCGCCGCTCGTGACGCTCGCCGCGTTCGCCGCCTGCGCCGTGCCGTTTTTGATAACTCGCGGCGACGCCGAACCGGGCGCCACCGCCGTCGGATTCGCCTCCTCGTTATTTGTCACAAGCCCGCTCGCGCCGGCCTGCGCCGCCGCCGGCGTCGACATCCTGCGCAGCGACCGCCTTTACGCAATTTCAACGCTCGGGTCGACTGCGATTCTCGGCTATCCTTCCCCCTTCGGCTACGGAGCGATTTCCGCGTTGATCGGCGCGGGCCTGTTGCTCGCTTTTCGATCCCGAAAAGCCCTCTCGCACAACTAAAAATGAAAAAACGAATTTTCTGTAATTTTCCGCCGAATTTAATTAAAGAACCGATTCTTAGTCAATCGCTTCCGACGATGTTCAGCGTCAAGCCCAACATTCGCGGCGCGCAGATCTCCGACGATTTCGCGATCGTGCTCGTCGACATCGAAGGGGAGGATCATAACATCGATCAAGCGATCCAATATTTACGAACGAAGGGCGTCAATGTAAAGGAAGTGGACGCTAACGAACCGATCACGCGGCCGCCGCAGCTGGGAGACGTGTAACATCGCGCGGTTTCATTTAGAAGCGCCGTTCGTTCCCCGGGGAGACCAGCCGCGCGCGATCGAGTCGATTGTAACAAATTTCGAACGCGGCGTGCGCGAGCAGGTGCTGCTCGGCGTGACCGGATCGGGCAAAACATTCACGATGGCGCACGCCATCCAGCGCCTCGGCGTGCCGGCGCTCGTGCTCGCTCCTAACAAAACGCTCGCGGCGCAGTTGTTCGGCGAATTTCAGGCGCTGTTTCCGAAAAACGCCGTCGAATATTTCGTTAGTTATTACGATTATTATCAACCGGAAGCTTATATTCCGACGACGGATACATTTATCGAAAAGGACGCGTCGCGAAATGAACAAATCGAATTGATGCGCAATTCGGCGACGCGCTCGCTCATGGATCGCGACGACGTGATTATTGTAGCGTCCATTTCATGCATTTACGGCCTCGGTTCGCCGAGCAATTATCGCGATCTCGCGCTCGAACTGCGCGTCGGCGACAAGATCGAACGCGACGCGTTCCTGCGCCGGCTCGCGCAATTGCAATATGCGAGAAACCACGCGGAATTCCGCCGCGGCACGTTCCGCGCGCGCGGCGACGTGATCGAGGTTTTTCCGAGTTATGAAGAAAATGTTAGTATAAGAATCGAATTGTTCGGCGACGACATCGAGCGCATCGAGGAGGTGAATCCGCTCACCGGAGAAGTATCCGGGCGGCTCGACAAAATTACAATTTATCCTTCATCGCAATACGTCACGCCGAAGGATCGTTTACAACTGGCGATTCAGGGCATCGAGGAGGAACTCGCGAAACGCCACGACGACGTGCAGGCGTCGGGGCGGTTTCTCGAGGCGCAGCGATTGCTGCAGCGCACGCGCTTCGACCTCGAAATGTTAAGAGAGACGGGGATGACGCCCGGCATCGAAAATTACTCGAGACACCTCGACGGGCGCGCGCCGGGCCAGCCGCCGTCGACGCTCATTCATTATCTTCCGGAACATTGGTTATTAATTGTAGACGAGAGCCACGTCACGATGCCGCAGGCAACCGGCATGTATCGCGGCGACCGCTCGCGCAAGGAGAACCTCGTCGAATACGGTTTCCGGCTTCCCTGCGCGCTCGACAACCGGCCGCTCAAACTTACAGAATTCGAAGAATTGTTTGATCGCGTAATGTTTGTATCGGCGACGCCGGGTCCCTACGAAATGAATCGCGCCGGATCGCACGTGATTGAACAAATCGTCCGGCCGACGGGTTTGATCGATCCTGAAATTACAGTCAAACCCGCGCGAAACCAAGTCGACGACCTCACCGGCGAAATCCGCAAAACGCTCGCGGACGGCGACCGCGTGTTGATTACTACATTAACAAAAAGATTTTCGGAGGAATTGTCCGAATATCTGGCCGATCTCGGATTTAAAGTTAAATATTTACATTCCGACATCGAGACGCTCGAGCGCACGGCGATTCTGCGCGATCTGCGGCTCGGCGTATTCGATGTATTGGTTGGAATTAACTTATTGCGCGAGGGACTCGACTTGCCCGAAGTCGCGCTCGTCGCCGTGCTCGACGCTGACAAGGAAGGATACTTACGATCGGCGACGTCGCTCATCCAGACGTGCGGGCGCGCGTCGCGCAACCTGCGCGGCCGCGTGATTCTTTATGGCGACCGCGTGACGGATTCGATGGCGAAGGCCATCGCCGAGACGGCGCGGCGCCGGAAAATCCAGGAAGCTTATAATAAAGAACATAACATAACTCCAGAAAGCATCCGCTCGGTCGTTCGCGAATTATTAACGATCGAGGATCTTGATTATACGGGCGTGCCCGACATCGGCGCGTCGGACGTCCCGCGAAAGAAAGGTAAAGATCGCGGAAAGACTGAAAAACCCGCGGCTTCGTTGCGCGGCGAGGCGCTCAAAGTCGAAATCGCGCGACTGCGCGCGGCCATGGCGGAGGCGTCGGCGACTTTACAGTTCGAGGAGGCCGGCCGCCTGCGCGACGAGGTGTTCAAACTCGAGGCGCGCGAATTGCGGGAATAACCGGCGGGCGCGTTTTTTGTTGACTAACGTGCGCTCCCGGCGACACTAGCAATCCAGCCGCATTCACGGACGATAGCATTGGCCAAGCCGCGAAAACCAAAGCCCGAATCGACGGACGCCGCGCCCGCGGACATCGACGCGTTTACGACGACGCTCGATTTGTTACAAAGAGTCCGGGCGGGCGATCGCGAAGCGCTGGAGGGACTCTTCGTGCATTTCCGCCGGCCGCTCGAATTGTATCTTCATGCGCAGCTCCCGCTTGTCGTCCGTTCCGTGCAGGACACGCAGGACGCCGTCCAGGAAGTGATGATGCGAATGTTAAAAACGCTTCCTAATTATAAATATCGCGGCGTCGGCTCGCTTTGGGGATATATTCGTATGATCGCGCGCAATTATGTGCTCGAACAAGTCCGCGAACGTAAACATTGGGGCGCCGCGAAAGGGCAGACCGGCGACGCGCCCGCGCCCGAAACCCCGGCGAAACAAGCATCCCCGTTTACCCACGCCGAAGCGCGCGAACGCTTCGAATTGTACGAACACGCGCTTTCGCGAATCCCCGAACGCACCCGCCGCGCATTATTAATGAAATTGGAGCTCAAGCTCGAATTCGCCGACATCGCACGCGAATGCGGATTCAGTTCCGCAGACGCGGCGCGCATGGCGGTTGCTCGCGCAGTGAGGCAGATGGCGCAGGCGTTGGGTGAAGGCGCGGAGCCGGAGTGAATTGTTGGTTGATAATTAATGTTAATTGTGCGACGTGGGATGGGTAAAAAGGGGACGGGCCCAATTTCCGTCATTCAGTAATAGTAACGAAATAGGTCAAAGCCGGCGGCGGGCTCCGCGGCGCGGCGCAGCGGCGATGCTCCGGCCACGCCGTGTCGCGACCCACACGCCAACGAGGACCACACGCTCGACGCGACGGGGCGTCGCCTTCGCCGCCGCTGTCTGGCGCCACGGACCCGCCGCCCGCCAGTACTAACGATAGCAAGTTCACTAATAAAAGCGCGGCTGCTCGGCCATGCCGGCGGGCGCATGACCGGGGGCCGCATGCGCGGCCCCCGGACATTTCGCCCGTCGCGGCATCGCCTCGCTGTTTAAGATTGTGGCCACATGACATGAGCAAAAGGAGACGAAAATAGATAACGCGCGGAAACGGGAAAATGGGGATGTGTCCAATTTTGCGATTAAATCACGGTCAGGCAGCCGAAACTGCCCACGTTTTTGTTTCCGAATCCTCTTGAATTCATTGCAACATCCAAGTCTATTCATTTGCTACACTCGAAATCATAGATAACATACAGCTGGAACTCGATAAGGAAGGGGACGCGTTCGTAGCGCGGTACTTGCGATCCATTCCTGCCGCCGCGGTTGGGCCGCTGCAAAATTCGATTCATATGGTGGAAGATCTTAATAAACAAGCAATGTTTCTGCCGACGATTAATTTAAGAAAAGCGCATCGTGATATGGCGACTCCTGCGTATCTTATGAGAGAATTCATAGGCGGTTTGAGTGGCACCGTGAACAACTTGCGAACGGGTATCGGCATTGATGGCGGTCCAGTTGTTCCGCCTGCATATGATGCTAATATTATCCTTGTAATTGCTCGGTTTTATAGTCGAAAATACATGGGTGATAATGCTTGGATCTCCTTCTCTGATGCTGTCCACTTGGCGGCGCGTGAAGTGGGTGTGACGAATGCGTCCGACGAAACCATGGTTGCGCGACTTCTTGAATCGCGGAAATTGTGGGGATGAATGCACCACGACACATCCAAGGCCCAATCGGCGCCGGACGAAAACAATATATTTTAAGCCTTCTCCGCAAATTTAAGCA
>JACQFD010000016.1 GCA_016200225.1 Planctomycetota bacterium | reverse complement strand
TTTCTGTCGAGCACACAGACGTGGCTCATGTTTTTTCCAAGGTCGATGCCAATTGTGTAGAAGGGTGTAGAGTGCTTCATGGGTCGGTTTTCGTCCTTTGGGCCTCGAGCCCGCAAAACTTGGGAATCTAGATTCTAGATACCCCGCGCGACGGAAACCGGCCTTCTCATCCCATCTGTCTGAGCGCCGGAACCACCGCCGGCGATCGTAGAAATATATTAAATATTATATAAAAAATAATGAATAAATATTAACGAACGGGAATGCGCCTGCGCGGCGCAAGAGCGTACGCGCCTGCGCGGCGTTAGAGCGCGAGCGCCATGCGGCGCCGGAGCTAAAGCGCCCAGCGGCGTCAGAGCGCCTAACTTTTCTTTCCTGCAAACGTCGTCAACGTTTTTTGTAATTCTCCGAGCGAATGCAAAATTGCCTCCGGCCTCGGCTGTCCGGCTCCGAATTTGGGCCTGTCCCCATTCCTACAGATCAGCACTCCCCGCAATCCTACAATTTTCGCGCCCAAAATGTCCTTTTCCAAATTATCCCCCACCATCACGGCCTCGTGCGCGGGCACGCAACACTCGCGCAGCGCCTTTTCAAAAATTCCTTTTTGTGGTTTTGAATAACCCGACTCTTCCGAAATAATAACCACATGAAACAAATGTTCGATTCCGGTCGCTTTTAACTTTTCCCGCTGATACGCCGATCCGCCGTTCGAAACCAATGCAATAAAAGCCTGCGATCGCAATTGTTCCAATGTTTCTTTCGAATCTTGAAATAACAAATGACATCCGCGCCGCTGGTCGCCGTAGAAACGCGTCAGTTCGGGCGAGAACGACGGCGGCGCGCCGCAGGCGGCGAGCGCCTGCGCGAAACACATTTCGCGGACGCGAAGCGGATCCTGTTGCGCGCCCCGGCCTTTCATTCGAATCTCCTCCTCGAACGCCTCCCAGCGTTTATTAGCTTCCTCGAGATAAATCCTCTCGAGTTGCGCCCGGTTGATACTATTAAATCTCGCGGCCGCGTGCGCGGACGCTTTTTCGAGCGCGATTTTGACCGACATGCGCTCGTCGTAGAGCGTTTCGTCGAGATCGAACAGGATCGCGCGGATGAACATTTACGTTAAATTGTAAATTAAGGATCTTAAATATTAACACCAACTATGATTTAACACTTCGCCGATGCCGCCGGCGCCCGGCACGATATACTGATGTTCGTCGAGTCCGCGTTCCGCGTCCCAGGATTCGCCGGGCGCGCGCGCGAGGACCTCGGGCGGCGAAAGTCCGCGATCGAGCCGCGCCGTATACACAACAGAACCCTCGACTTCATGAATAACCCGTCGCATGTATTCGGGTGTCGCGATCATGGGCATGGCGATGACCTTTTCGGGCGAACCGTAATGTTGACGATAGTGCGCAAGCGCGCGAACCACCGTGCCGCCCGTCGCTCCCATCGGATCGGGAACCAGTAATACTGAACGGTCGACGGAGCCGCCGATCTTGGAACCGGTCAGCGAGACGCCCGTGACGCGCCCTTCGGCGTCGGTGATGCGCGCCATCGAGAGCGCGTCGATGCGAATGCAGTCGGGATCGAGCACGCGCGCCAACTGTTCAAAGCAAATCTGCGACGGAATCATCCCCGCGCGGATGACGCACGCGATCACGACCTGGGTGTCGCGCGAGAGCACCGGTCCGTGAAAAACTCCGTGCGGCGTTTTTGAGAACATCCGCGTCGGCACGCTCGAAACCTTGAGCGGCAGTTCGCGCGCCGCGACTACCGCGAGCATCGCCGCGTAGACCATGCGCACCAGTTCCGCGACTTCCGGCCCCTTCGCCGCGGGCGAGCCGATGCGCGCGAGCAAAGTTAACAAAAACGGATTGTTTAATATATGAATCCGCGGACCATAATGATGGACGAGCTCGCTTGAATGTTGCATTCCGGGGGCGGCGGGTTCCATGCGTCGGGTCGATTGGTCTATTTAAAATTAGAATTGTACGATTCGGATCGCGGATCGGAGCAATCGCGCACGTAGCCGCAGTTGGGGCAACGAATTTTGCAATGATGCTCGATCATTTCCGAACCGCAGCGTTCGCAAATATAAATTTTGTCGCCGCCGCCAAAATTGTAAATTCCAACCCGGAAATGCGCCCCAAACCCATGCGCTGCACGGGCGATTCTCCGAATCGACTTGGCCGGTCTGATCTTGAACATGCGCGGAGCAGGGTTCGCCGCTCCGTCCATCTTCGTTCGGCGATGGGGGCCGTTCCAGAGCGCTCCGCGCGGCTCGCCTTGCCGAGGCGCGCGCCGCGTGCGAAATTGCCGGTCACTCAATCGTCGCGACGTCGAATCCATTCGTCGCGTAAGCGCTGAAAAATAATATGGCAACCACGCTCTCCGAGTTCCGAAACGAGCCGTTCACAGACTTTACGAATCCGAGTCATCGCCAGGCGTTCGAGAAGGCGCTCCGCGAAATTCGCGCGGCGCAGTCGCAAGTGCATCCGATGTGGATCGCGGGCGCGGAGATCGTCGATCGACCGCTTTTCGATTCGATCGATCCGTCCGATCCGATGCACGTCGTCGGGCGCCATCCCACCGGCACCGTCGAGGACGTCGAACGCGCGATCGACGCCGCGACCGCCGCGTTTCCGTCGTGGTCGCGCGTCCCGGCACAAAAACGCGCGGGCTATTTGTTAGAAGCCGCGAAGCGCATGCGCGAACGTAAACATTACTATTCCGCGCGGATGGTTTATGAGGTCGGAAAAAACTTTGCCGAAGCCGACGGCGACACGGCCGAAGCGATCGATTTTCTCGAATTCTACGCGCGCGAAGCGCTGCGCTACGACGGCGGCGCGCCCGTGACGCCGATGCCGGGCGAGAAAAACGAATGTATGTATGTTCCGCTCGGCGTCGGCGCGGTGATTCCGCCTTGGAATTTTCCGTTGGCAATTCTGGCCGGCATGACCGCGGCCGCGCTCGTCGCGGGAAATACTGTTATATTAAAACCGGCCTCCGATTCCGCGACGATCGCGGCCGATTTCGTTAAACTAATGAAAGAAGTCGGAATTCCGGCGGGCGTTTTAAATTATGTTCCGGGTCCGGGCGGCAAACTCGGCGACCGGCTCATCTCGAGTCCGAAAATCCGATTTGTTGCATTCACGGGCTCGAAAGAAGTGGGCATCGGCATTCACGAAAAGGCCGCGAAGGTGCATCCGGGCCAGATTTGGTTAAAACGCACTATTCTCGAAATGGGCGGCAAGGACGCGATTATTATCGATCGCGATTGCGACGTCGACACGGCCGTGAAGGGCGTCGTCTCGGCGGCTTTTGGTTATCAAGGACAAAAATGCTCGGCCTGCTCGCGCGCGATCGTCGACGCCGGTGTTTACGATCGTTTCGTCGAAAAACTAAAGATCGAAACCGAAAAAGTAACGGTCGGCCCCGCCGAGCGCAATCCGTCGATGGGCCCGGTTATTAATGAACGCGCGCGCAAAACCATGCTCGGCTACATCGAAGCCGGCAAGAAAGAAGGCAAATTATTAACGGGCGGCGACGCGGCGCCGGGTCCGGGCTGGTTTTTACAACCGACCGTTTTTATTGATATTCCGGCGAAAGGTAAACTCGCGCAGGAGGAGATTTTCGGCCCCGTGCTCGCCGTCATCAAATCGAAGGATTTCGACGACGCGCTGGCGATCGCTAACAATACGGAATTCGGCCTCACCGGCGCGGTTTATACCAATGACGAGGCCAAACTCGCGCGCGCGCGCGAGGAATTCTTCGTCGGCAATCTATATTTAAATCGCAAATGCACGGGCGCGCTCGTCGGCTGCCATCCCTTCGGCGGATTTAATATGAGCGGCACGGATTCGAAAGCCGGCGGCCGCGATTATCTCGGATTGTTCATGCAGGCGAAGTCGGTGTCGAGGAAACTTAGTTAAATCATAAACCAAAACCACAAAACCATGATTCACCGCCGGATCCGCGCTGCAATCCTTGGAATTCTCGGCGGCGTCGTTTTTGTTGCATGTAATAAATCGAGCGGCGAATCCAACGCGTCGACCGGCGCCGAACCGATGCGCGTTGCGCTGTTGTCGCCCGGCCCCGTGAACGACAACGGATGGAATGCGGGCGCTTACGATGGATTATTAGCGATTGAAAAAGAGCTCGGCGCCGTGAAATCGCAGCAACAGGTGCGATCGAATTTGGAAATCGAGGAGGGTTTCCGACGAAATGCGCAAAAAGGGGCAAAACTAATATTCGGCCACGGTCTCGAATTCGGCGATTCGGCCATGGCGATCGGTAAAGAGTTTCCGAAATGCGCGTTCGTCGTCAGCGCGGGCGCGCGCGAAGTCGTCGCCGAAAATGTAGCGTCGATGGTCTGGCGCATCGAAGACTCGGCCTACGTCTGTGGGCGCGTCGCCGCTCACATATCAAAAACCGGCAAGGCCGGCTGCGTCGGCGGCAAAGACATTCCGCCCGTGCGGAGCGCGTTTGAAGCTTTCGCCGACGGCGCCAAAAGCGTGCGCGCTGATTTTACAGTTCGGCAGGCCTATTTGAATAGTTGGGACGACATCGGCGCCGCGCGCGCGCAGGCGCAGGCGCTCATCCAGGACGGCTGCGATTGTTTATTTCACGACGCCGACGCCGCCGGACTCGGCATGCTCGACGCCGCCGCGAAGGCCGGGATCTATGCATTTGGCTGCACGAAAGACCAGTCGTCCTCGGCGCCCGACGCCGTCGTGGCGAGCGCGGTCATCGACGTGCCGAAATCTTTTTTATTAGTTGCGCGGGAAGTGAAGGAAAATCGCTTCAAAGGGCGGCGCGTCGAATGGACGCGGCGCGACGGCGTGATCGGATTCGTATGGAACGAAAAGTTAAAATCGAAACTGCCGCCGGAATTCGTCCGCGACGCCGACGAATTGGACGCGAAAATCGCAAAAGGCGAAGTCAAAGTTCAGTATCATTCGCCGTAACGCGCGAAATCGTAAATTATCTGTAATCCGATGCCGGCGCTCCTCGAAGCCCGCGCGATAACGAAAAAATATCCCGGCGTCGCCGCGCTCGACGGCGTTACATTTAGCATCGCGTCCGGCGAAGTCGCGGGACTGCTCGGCGAAAACGGCGCCGGAAAATCGACGCTCGTCGGCGTGCTCGGAGGCGCAATCGCGCCGGACCGCGGTGAATTGTATCTTTCGGGCGAACGCATCCGGCTCCGCTCCCCCGCCGACGCCGCGGCTGCCGGAATAGGCGTCGTCCATCAACACGAATCGTTAATATTACGATTCAGCGTCGCGGAGAATATTGCATTGGCCGCCGGTTTGCCCGCGTTTCCGAAGCGCGCGGCCATGATCGACGCCGCGCGCCGCCTCGCCGATCGTTATGGTTTGAATCCCGGCGATCCGGCCGCGCCGTGCGAATCGCTTTCCGTCGGCGAGCGCCAGCGCGTCGAAATATTAAAAGCGCTTTCGCGAAATCCGCGAATCTTACTTTTAGACGAACCGACGGCGGCGCTGTCGCCGCGCGAAGTCGCCGAATTGTTCCATGTGATCGTTCGTCTTCGCGACGCCGGAGTCGCGGTCGCGCTCGTGGATCATAAGTTACATGAAGTGCTGCGCGTCTGCGGGCGCGTGGTCATCCTGCGGCGCGGCAAAGTCGTCGCGGATATGTTAACGAAAGACTCCGACGAGCGCGGCCTCGCGACCGCAATGATCGGCAAAGCGCCGGCGCCTCCCGCGCGCGCGATGCCCGCCCGGGAAGGCGAAATTGTATTTTCGGTGGACGGCGTCTCGACGCGCGGCCGTATCGGTAGTCTTGCATTGCGGAGTATAAATATTAAACTGTCGCGCGGCGAAATCCTCGGAATCGCCGGCGTCGACGGCAACGGCCAGCGCGAATTCGTCGATTACTTATTATCGACGCGCGACTCCGCCGGCCGCCCGACGACCGCGTTCATTCCGCCCGACCGCCGCGGCGAGGGATTGATATTATCATTCGGCGTCGACGAAAATCTGCTGCTCGACGAGACGCTTCTGCGGAACGCCGCCCCCGCGGGTTATTTATCGCCGCGGACGCGCGCCGAAAGTTCCGCCGCCGCGATCGTTCAATATAATATTCGCGCAGCGAGCTCTTCGGCGAAAGCCGCGACGCTCTCGGGCGGAAATCAACAAAAAATCGTCGTGGCGCGCGCGATGGCGCGCCGCCCCGGCGTGTTGGTCGCCGCGCACGCGACCCGCGGCCTCGACGTCGAGGCGGCGTCGTTCGTCCACGGCGAAATATTAAATTTTACGAAAAATGGCGGCGCGGTTATTTATATTTCGACGGATCTCGACGAAATCGCGGCGCTCTGCCACCGGACGCTCGTGTTCGCTCGCGGTTCGGCTCTCGGCCCGTTCGAAATTCCGTGGAGCGCGGCCGATTTCGAGGCGATCGGCGCGATCATGGCCGGCGGCGGCCGTTGAATCTTTAAATAACAATGCCATTTCCGGCGTCAAAATTAAATATACTGATCCGACCGGCCGCCGCCGCCGCGGCCGCGTTCGCGGTGGCCTACATTTTTGTCATGATTGCCGGCGGCGCGCCGGGAGCGGCCGCGGGCGCGCTGCTCGAGGGCGCGTTCGGCGGACGCTACGCCGTCGCCGATACTTTAAATCGCGCGTCCTTATTATTTATTGCCGGACTCGCCGTCGCGGTCGCATTTCGCGGGGGGATTCTTAATATCGGCGCGGAATCTCAAATTCTGGCCGGCGCGAGCGCCGCCGTCGTCGCGGGCCGGCTCGTCGACGGATGGCCCGGATTCGCGGCGGTTTCGGCGCTGCTCGCGGCGGCGGCGGCGGCCGGCGGCGCGTGCGCCGCGATCGCCGCGGCGTTGAAACGTTATTGTTCTGTTCCGGAAGTGTTATCGACGATATTGTTAAATTTTATATTCCTGCAGACCGTGTCGTGGCTCGTGCGCGGGCCGCTCGCGGAGACGGCGCACGCGCTGCCGCAAAGCGACCGCGTCGCCGACGCCGCCATGTTTCCGCGCGTGTTTTTCGATACATCGCTCCACGGCGGATTCTTGCTCGCGTGCGCGCTCGCGCCGCTCTCGTGGTTTTATTTATTTCGAACGGCGGGCGGACTGCGGTTGCGCGCAGTCGGCGAAGGGCCGCGCGCCGCGCGCGTCGCCGGGTTCGCCGTGGCGCGCATCGAATTTACTACATTTCTCGCGAGCGGCGCGCTCGCGGGAACGGCGGGCGGCATGCTCGTGGCGGGACATACCGGCCGGTTGTATGATAACATTTCGTGCGGCCTCGGATATGTAGCGATTGCCGTCGCGCTGCTCGGAAAATTACATCCATTCGGCGTCGCGGCCGCGGCGCTGTTTTTCGGCGCGCTCGATTCCGGCGCCGCCGAAATGCAACGATCGGCCGGCGTTTCGAACGCGCTCGCATTGGTCGTGCAGGCGGCGACCGTGCTCGCAATCTTAGCATTCGACCGGTTTGCCGGCGCCGCGCGCGCCGAGGCCGCGTAAACCATGGCGTCGAATCTCGATTTTTTGTTGCATCAGAGCGTCGCGCTCGCGACGCCGATCGCGCTCGCGGCCGTCGGCGAAACGCTCATCGAATGCAGCGGCGTTTTTCATTTATGTTTGGAAGGGACGATGCTCACGGGTGCGCTCGCCGGAACGCTCGGCGCCTCCTATTTCGGCTCGGCCTCGGCGGGCGTCGCGTGCGCCGTCGCCGCCGCGTGCGTTTTTGAATTGTTATTTGCCGCGGCCGTCCTTTGGTGGCACGCGAGCGAGGTTATCGCGGGCACGGCGATGAATCTGCTCGCGGCGGGCGCGACCGCCGTTTTGTGGCGTTCGACGCTCGGTCTCGCCGGCACGCGGCGCGAAATTCCGACGTTTCAAGAAATTCCGATTCCGGGCCTCGCGTCGATTCCAAGCGTTGGATCGTTATTATTTACTCATCACGCGATCACTTATTTTACAATATTCGCGGCGGCGGCAGTTTGGTTATATTTAACGAAAACCGCCGGCGGTCTGCGGCTCCGCGCGTGCGGCGAGTCGCCATCGGCGGCCGCGGCGATCGGTTTGAATCCGCGGCGCATCCGCTTCATGGCGATTTTATGCGGAGGGGCACTCGCCGGAGTGGCGGGCGCGTCGCTCTCGCTCGCCGAAGCGGGAACTTTTGTCGAAGACATGACGTCAGGAAGAGGGTTTATCGCTCTGGCCCTTGTCATTTTCGGCGCGCACCACCCGATCGGCGCGGCGTTGTCCGCCCTGTTGTTTGGCGGCGCGCTCGCGGTTCAATATCAATTGCAGGCGAGCGGCGTACAGGCGATACCCCCGGAATTTTTCCGTTCGCTCCCATATTTTTTGTCATTATTGGTACTGGCGCTCCCCGTTGCGCGGCGGGCGCCCGCGTCCCTTGGCAAGGGACTTTGACATTTGCAACGAACAAGCACGAAACCTGTTTGTATTTATATGAAATTTTCACTCTTTACATGCATTGCATTTTTCCTTGGAACGGCGCTCGCCTCGGCCCAAAGCCCGCCGCCGACCAAAGTTGAAATTGTCGCGAGCGGCTTGAGCCAGCCGATCGGCCTGTTCGCGCCGCCGAACGATCCGTCGCGGTTATTTGTGATCGAAAAATACGGATTCATCCGCGTGGTTAAGAATGGCGTATTGTTAAATACACCGTTTCTCGACATTTCCGCGAACCTCGCGATGTCGAGCGAGCAGGGACTTCTTGGAATGGCGTTCCATCCGCGATATGTACAAAACGGTTATTTCTTCGTTTATTATACCGACGTCGCAAACGGCGACGTCGTCGTCGCGCGTTATCAAGTATCGGGCAATCCGGACATCGCCGATCCCGCGAGCGGCGTCGTTTTTATGCAATTCACGCATCCGTTCGGAAACCACAACGGCGGCGCTCTCGCGTTTTCCCCGATCGATCATTATTTATATATCGCGAGCGGCGACGGCGGAAGCGGCGGCGACCCGTTCAATTATGCTCAAAATCTCGGTTCGCCCCTCGGCAAACTGTTAAGAATCGACGTCAACAGCCAGGACGCCGGATTGATGTATCATATTCCGACGTCGAATCCTTTCTTTGGAATGCCGGGCGCGGTCGGCGAGATCTACGCCTACGGTTTGCGCAATCCGTGGCGCATTGCTTTCGATCGGCTCACCGCCGATTTGTATATTGCCGACGTCGGCCAGGGCGTCGTCGAGGAACTCGACTTCATCGCGGCGGAATCGCAGGGCGGCCAGAATTTCGGATGGAATTGTATGGAGGGCGATATTTGTTCCAATTACGGAACGACGCCGGGCTGCATCTGCGGCGATCCGTCGCTCGTCGCGCCGATTCATGTGTATAATCATAACGAAGGATGCGCCGTGATCGGCGGATTCGTTTACCGGGGTTCGATCGTTCCCGAATTGTTAGGAAGCTATATTTTCCTCGACATCTGCTCGACGAACATCTGGGCGCTGCAATTCGACGGCACGCAGGTCACGGGCGTTCAAAACGTTTTACTACAAATGCTTCCGCCCTCGGGTTCGCACACGATCGCGTCGATGGGCGAAGACGCGAACGGAGAATTGTATTTTGCATACATGAGCGGCGAGATCGGCAAAATCGTGCGCAACGATGATACAATTCCTGGAATCGTTCCCTACGGAAAGGGAACCGACGGCTGCAACGGACCGCACACGCTGACGATCAGCCGCACCGTGGCGCCCGGCGCCGTCAATATTGATTTTCGCGCGGACGCGGCGCCGCCGAATGCGCTCGGATTATTGTTAATTACCGATTCGAAGGCCCCGGCCCCCGGACTCGATCCGTATCTGATCGGCGCGAACTTCCTCGTGGATATTTATTATGCGACGGTGTTCATCCCGTTCGATTTCAACGCCGACGAAAACGGCATGGCCGATTATCACTTCGACCTTGTAAACGATCCGAATCTCGTCGGACTCAAATTCTACGGCCAGGGAATCTTTTACTTCGGTTCCCCCTGTCCGCCGACGTCGCCGCAGGGATTCACCTCGAGCAACGCGCTCGAAATAACCGTTCTGCCGACGCCTTAATTATTAACTTTCGCGTCAATCGATCAGGAATCGAGACGCTACAATTCCGAGCATTCCCGCGATGATACAGCTCGCGAGCGTGGCGGCGCCGTAAACGGCCGCCGTCGCCCCGCTTCCCGAGCGGTAGAGCGAGATCATTTCCTGATTGAAGCTCGAATAGGTTGTAAAACCACCGAGGACACCGATCACTAGGAATACGCGCGCGTCGTCGCCAATGGTTATTTTCGCGCCGTGCAGTTGCATGACGAACGCGATCAAAAAAGAGCCCGCGGCGTTGACCGCCCACGTCGCCCACGGAATCCCCCCCGCGCGCGACGTGAGGGCGAGCGCGGCGAGGTAGCGCGCGCCGCTGCCGAGCGCGCCTCCGGCGCAGACGAGAAGCAACTGTTTCATAGGGAGTAATTCATCGGCGGTTCGGAGTATTAATATAACTATTATTTCCGGACCGGTTTGATTTTTACCGTTTCGATCGAGAAGGAGGCGACGTCGAGCGTCACGGCCGATTTGTTATCGATCGCGAGCGGAGTCGGATTCTCCTCCAGCAGGTTCACGTGTTCGGCGGAGGCGATTTCGAATGGAAATGTTAATTTTACGGAAGTTTTGGCGGCGCCCGTCGATTCGTAAAATCGCACGATCATCGCGTCGTCGGCGTCGGCCCATTTGACGACGTTAATAATAACATTCGGTGCGCTGCACTGGACGAGAGAATGAGGTTGGGTCGCCGCCTCTTTTGTAAAAACCGCTTTCGCCGGCGCCGCCGGATATTTAGCATCGTTGCGATGTTTGCCGTCGAGCGGATCGGGCGCGCCGCCGCTTCCGGGCTTCAAATGTGAACCGACGCCGAATTCGTTATAATGCGAGAAGGAGGTCCCGCCCCACGTTTCGCCAAACGTCGGCGACGCCTCCGACACGAGCGGATTGTTAAACTCGTACGCGGCGCGCACGGTGCCGCCCGAGCGCCAGTCCCCGGAGTGCGGATAAATAGCATAACTAAATTGATGATGTCCGCGGTCGGCCGTCGGATCGGGAGAAGCCGGCGCGCGAAAACACGTCAACCGAATTACGTTGTCGAGCGCGTCATAACCATATTTCGCTTCATTAATGATCGAAACGCCGAAATCCCCTTCGGTCATATCGGCCCACTTCTGCGCGGGCACTTCGTAGCGCGCTTTTTCCCATGGCGTATCGCGCTTCGTCGAACGCTCAATCGTCGCGTACGGCACTTCATACGTCGCCTTGTCCGGTTTCACCGACAACGGGAACGCTACTTTTGCGCAGATGTGATCCTCCCACCAATCGGCCGTGAACCGCGTCTCGACCCACGGAATATTATCATATAATGAAACTTCCTGCGTGAAGAACGACGACGGAAAATCCTCCGTCGGCTTGCGCTTCGCCTTCGTGTCGCCGAGAAACGTTTTTGTTATTTTAACCGTCACGCGCACGGGGCCGCGTTCTGTAATTTCCACTTTCGCGGCCTTGTCGAGATCCCACTGCTTGCCCGTGAACCCGAGTTCCCACGCGTCGTATTGTTTGGGTTTGTCCTCGAGCAATTGAATGCGATTCCCCTCGCCCGCGAGCGCGTCGCGGCCGGTTTGTTTATGAATGATATTGCGAATGTTGCCAGATGCGCGATCGATTGTTACTTTTAGATGTTGGTTCTCGAGAATGTATGCATTGGATTGTTCGACTTCGGCGACGGTGACGGACCGCGCGATTGAGGGCGCCTTGTGGGGTCCTCCCAACTGCTTAGTGAGCGCAAAGCCCGCGACGCCCAGCGCTGGAACATCGTTAGCTATAAATAATGCGTGCTGGCGGCCACTTTCATCCTTAATGATCTGGGCTGAAACTGGCGTGGCTCCCTTGCCCCTGACGTCCACGTTCATTAGTGCATTTAGGTAATTTGCATCATTCCATTCAACAGTTGCGATGGAGTTCCTATCCCAGGAGAGCGGGTTGAAGACCATAATGCCCAACGGCACCTCGCGCTCGCCGTTCTTCACCGCAGTTTCCAGACCCGCGGCTTCAATCTTAAATAGCAAGTAGGCAGTCAGCGGAATTTTTTGTAATGATTTTTGAATGATCTTATCCACAATCGCGAACATCCTCGCATAATCCTCCGCCGAATCTCTATAAACCGGCGTGATCGACGAACCCGGCAATATGTCGTGCATTTGATTAAATAACAGATAGTCCCACGCTTTCGCGAAATCTTCATACGGATAGGGTTCGCCGTAGAGCGCCGCGAGCGATGCTAATTTTTCGGCGGTCACCAAACCCACTTCGCCCTTGCGGTTCGCGCGCTTGTTGGCGGCCTGCGTCGTGTACGTGCCGCGGTGGAATTCCAAATATAACTCGTCCTTCCACGCCGGAAGTTTTTCGCGCGCCTCCTTCGGTATATTATCAAAATAATCGATCGCCGTCGATTTCTGTATTTTAGGATAAAAATCCATCTGTTCGAGGCGTTTTTCGCGTTCGATCATTTCGCGCGTCGGCCCGCCGCCGTGGTTGCCGACGCCGTAGACCATTAATATTTCCTTGTAGCCCGTCTGCTGCTCGACCTCTTTTAAATAATCGAGCATCGGCTCGGGCTGCAGATCGTTGGTATAGCCGCCCATCGGCAGAAACGTCAGCACCCGCGATCCGTCCGGCGATTCCCACCAGAACAAATTATGCGGAAATTTATTCGTATCATTCCACGAGATCTTCGCCGTGACGAAATAATCCATTCCCGACTTCTTTAATATTTGCGGAAGATTCGCGTTATAACCGAACGAATCGGGGCACCAGCCGATTTTCGCGCGTTTGCCGAATTTATCCTGAAAATAACGCTGGCCCAAGGCGATCTGTCGTATCTGGCTCTCGGCGTCGGGAAGATTACAATCGAGTTCGACGGCGGTGCCGCCGACGATCTCCCATTTTCCGTCGCGAATCGCGCCCTTCATCGCTCCGAACAATTCTGGATATTTATCTTCCATCCAGCGATACGCATGCGACTGGCTCATCGAGAATCGGAAATCCGGATACTCTTTCATAAAATTAATCGCACTCTGAAACGTCTCCTTCGTCACTTGCACCGATTCGCGCCAGCGCCAGAGCCACGCGAGGTCGATATGTGAATAACCGGCGCATCGAATCTTATAATCCTTCGTCAATTCTTTAAGATTTGAAAGCTCCTTTTCGGCGCTCTCGAGCGAATTGTACAATTGTTGCTCGTCGCCGCGTTCGGCCGCCGCGAAATCGACGCGCGAACCGGCCTTTTCTACAATTCCATTCCACTTCGCGTCGCCGCCGCCGAAACTTTCGGTAATTTTGTGCGCGACTTTCAATTCTTCCGTCAGCAAACCGACTTTCGCCTGCACGCCGTCGAGGCCGCCGAACACGAGCCGCGCGTGCAGCAACCGGCCGGGCCCGCCCTGGTTTTTCGCGCGAATCGCTACAAAAAACTTTTCGCCGCCCTTCGCGTCATTTGTTAATTGAACAGTTCCCTGATCCCACAAAAAATCCTGCTTCTTTTTTCCGTCGACCCAGATTTCGCCGAGATCGTCGATGCCGATTTCGAGCGTGACCGGGCCGCGCGTCGAAAAACCGAGGATCTTCGCGGGGATATCGACCGACTTGCGATACCAGCCCTCCGTGTTGTCGCCGCTCCACGAATGTCCGGGACTCGCGGCCTTCCACGTCGAATCGTCGAGCGTCGGATCCGCGCCGCCGCTGTTCTCGCCGTGGCGCCAGCGCCAGTCCTTCAATTCATATTTACCAATACGCGATAGGCGCTCGAGCGTGTCGTCGAGCCCCGCGCGCGCGCCCAACTCCGGACGCGCGGCGACGACGCGAAGCGCCGCGAAGATCAGAAGCCCCGCGATGCCGCAGGCGAAAACCGGAAATCGAA
The DNA here is from genome assembly GCA_016200225.1 of Planctomycetota bacterium. Classification (GTDB taxonomy): domain Bacteria; phylum Planctomycetota; class UBA1135; order UBA1135; family JACQFD01; genus JACQFD01. The sequence goes on along the minus strand of JACQFD010000016.1, from coordinate 18,754 downwards.
GCGATCGGACGGCCGTTTTCATATCATTTGATTTTAGATGCCATGAGCCGCCTCCGCGCCCTGTTTTTTGCCGCGTTTTTGTGCACGTTCGTCGCGCCGGCGCACATCCAGACCGTCTCGTACCCGATTTTTACAATTTTCGAACGCGAAGTGCACGCGCTCGTGCGAGTCAAAATTGCGTATTTTACAGATGTCATGAACTTCGGCGTCGCCGGGACGCGCTCGACCGACACGCCGGCGATCACGCCCGCGATCGCCGGCGCAAGAAAAAACGAAATCGCCGAAATTGTTACAAAATCGCTCCACGTCGGAGCGAACGGCGCGCCGCTCGAGACCACGCTCGAAAATCTCGAGTTTACAACCATTCCCGGCGAACCCGCCGTCGACGACGTCGTCGGATATTATCATTTCACGTGCGCGGAAAAAATCGATATATTAACGATCCGCTACGATCTTTTCGCCGGCCACGACCCGAACCACCGCGGCATCGCCAAAATCCGCCGCGGAGTCTCCGAAAAGACAAGTATTCTAAAACACGGCGACACTTTAACATTAAAAACCGCCGACATCGGCCCAGAATCGGCGTTCGGCGCATCGGCGCAATTCTTTGTATTCGGCATGGATCATATTTTCAGCGGCTACGATCATTTGATGTTTCTCGCGGGCCTGCTCATCGCCGCGAGAACACTAAAATCACTATTCCTTATCGTGACGGCATTCACCGTCACTCATTCGCTCTCGCTCGTCGCCGCCGCCCTCGACTGGGTCTCGATCTCCCCCGCCATCGTCGAACCCGCCATCGCCGCCTCGGTTTTATTTGTTGGATTGGAAAACCTTCTTCGCCGCCAAGAGTTTAATAAACGTTGGCTCATCGCCGGCGCCTTCGGACTCATCCACGGCCTCGGATTCGCCGGATTCGTCCACGAAGCCAGCCTCCCCCCGGGCGCCCGCATCGTCAGCCTCGGATCCTTCAATCTGGGCGTCGAAGCGGGCCAGGCAACCGTCATCTGTATCGTTTTTCCCATTATTGCATTGGCAAGGGAAAAACTGGCGAAAAACATCATTAAATATAGTTATATCGCCGGATCCGCCGCCGTCGCCGCGGCCGGGACTGCTTGGTTAGTCTTGAGGGTCATATAATAAAACTATTGGACGAAAAAGGGGCCGGGTCCAATTTCGTGCGCAGAGTTTCACGCGGAGACGCGGAGAGAAGACCTGTACGCGGAGACGCGGAGAAAACCAGAACTTTCAATTGTATTCTTGGTTTTCTCCGCGTTCTCTCTGTCCTCCGCGTCTCCGCGTGAAACTCTGGGTCGCGGCGGCGCGTCGAGTGTGTGCCACGCGCTGGCGTGCGGGTCGCGACAGGGCGTGGCCGGAGCATCGCCGCTGCGCGCGCCGCGGAGCCCGCCGCCCGCTATTTCCTTAATATCTAATAATCGATTCTAAGGAAACTGTTGAAACGTCGTCGACACGGTGTTGCTGATCTGCGTCAGTGCGCCGCTCGCCGACGCGCCTCCGACCCAGTAGATCTTGATGCCGTCGAGCGCGGGTTCGTAAGGAATCGGGAATACTAATTGTGCCGTTCCCGCGGGCGTCATCGTGCCGCTCGTGAAATAGCTAAGTGTATTCAATCCGCAACCGATGACGCCGAAGCCGTCGAGCGTGCCGGGGCCGGCGTCGAGCGAAGCGTACAAATCCCAATTCGCGTTCGGCGTGCCGTTCAAGTTGAACACCAAATTGTTACCAATCAGAATCGTGCTCGAATTCACGGCCAGATTCATATTTAAAACCGGCGTCGCCTGAAGCGCGTAAACCAGCACGTCGTCGATCGTCCAGCCGCCGAAGTGCACGCCGGCGTCGGACTTTAAACGCCAACGCGCGCGGAATGCCGCGTTGTTGTCGCCCGACGATGCGGCGTGATCCTGCAGCGTCCACGTCGAATCGATCTGATCGGTCAACTGCGGATTGGAATAAACAGTCGACCCGTTTACAAGTACCTGCGCCTGGTCGAATTGTCCCGATTCCACAGTCAACCAGCGGCGGAATCGAACGTGCACGCCGGTGAATCCTGTGGAATTAATATTCGGAGTTTCCAAATAATTTTCGACGTTATCTTTATATAAGCCATCCTGGCTCGCGGTGCTGTTCTGGAGATCGTTGCCCCAGCAGTTGATGCCCGAAAACGCCGTCTTTGGATCATAACTATTCGATCCGAGCGTCTGGGGCTTGCCCCAGTTCCAGTCGTCCTGAGTCTTCACTTGAACGTGCGTCCAGCCGGTCGAACCCGATTCCATGTCGCTCGAAAACAGATCGGTTTTCTTGCCGATCGCGAAACGATAGGCGTCGTCGCCGCTCGGAACGGCGAGCGTATTGTTTAAATTATCGTTCGCGCGAATTTTGTAAGAAATCACGGCGGGTCCCGCGACCGGCGGAATATTGCCGATGTAGTATCCGTCGATCAGCGACATCGCAATCGACTGCGTCGCGCCGCCGTTGACGTTATAATCTACAAATGCCGACGCCACCGTGTGGCCCGCGACCGCGGAAATATTAGAATAGATCGCGTACGCGAGCGACTGATTGAATGTATCGGGATGGGGCGTGTGTATGATGGACAGAATCTGAACCGCGGGCGGAGTAAAGCCCTTCATCACGGCCGCGGCCGCGAGATCATTATAATGCGGGGTCCCATTGTTAAGATTTCCGTCGTCGTCGTCGTCGATGAACACCTGTGTCACGGCGTTCGGAATGCTGCTCGGATTCGGCGGCATGATGCTAAGAAAAGCATTTTCCGCGGCTTGAATTCCCGCGGTCGCGCCGAGCGAAGTCTTTAATAACTTATAGGCCTGCCACGCGAATCCCATGAACGTTTCGCCGACGCAGTGAACTTCGCCGCCGCAACTCGACGCCGGCCACGAAGTATTATTTTCGCCCGTTCGAATAAAACTTCCGGCGCCGAAGAAATCCTGGCCATTGATCGCCTGTCCGGTTGTATACATCGAGAAAATGTCGCCGATGGCCTCCGAAAGCGCGCCGTTCGCGATGCCGCCGAAGTAGTCGTCGACGCCGTGTCCGAATTCATGATAAATCACGGTCGAGAACGCGGTGTTGACGCAGCCGCCGCCCGAACTGTAAAAATTAATCGTATTGCCGCCCGGATCGAAATAAGCGTTGCAAGTGGAATTAAGATTAACGTTAACGCCCTGGCTCGCGTAACCGCCGAACGACGGAATCTTCGATTGCGCATAATTCAGCACGATTGTGTGCGCGAGCGCCGCGGTCGTCTGCGCCGTCTGCTGCTCGGTCGGCGAAGTGTTAAAATTTAAGTTTCCGACTTGAAATCCGCCCGACAGCGCCGTCGTCGCCGACGCCGAAATGTTAGCGCCGGCGTTGTTGCTAACGTTAAAGTTCGGCCCCGACATGCCGGCCGACACGCTGAACGGCCCCGGAAGCGCCGTCGCGATCTGATAATTACCGTTGGCGTCGGTCGTCGCCGTTCCGACTCCCGAAATCGTTACCTTAATATTAGGAATCGGCGTGTTCGCGGTCGGCGCCGCAATTCCGCTCAACGATGTATTGAGCGTTCCCGTGACTTGTCCCTTGACGTCGTAATAACGCCCCGGCTCGACTTCGAGAATCGAACCGTCCATCGCGTCGACATAAACTTTTTCATAAACATTCGCGGACGTCTGGTTCACGTCGACGCGGTACGCAAGGCGCGGTTCGGCGCGGCCGTTTTCGGATTTTACAAATATAAGAAAATCCACGGCATCCACCGTGTCGGCCGTCGCGAGGCGTTTGCCTTTCTTAACAATAGCTTCCGCGTTCTCGGGTCCGAGTTCGGGTTTGCGCGAAAAGCTGTCGGGAATCGCGACGCCTTCGGCGACGAGCGCCGCGATGCGGCCCGCCTCGTGCACTTGGATCTGTATACGCGCTCGCCGCACGTCGAGACCGTCCCACGTCTGCTTCCACGTGAAAATATACAAATGGCCCTGTTTGTAGCTCGATTCGAGCGTGAATTGCGAAAGCGGCGCACCCCACAATTGAGGAAACCGTGCGAGCGTTGTCTCGGCGGCGACGCGGGCGGCGTCCATCGACTTGATTCCGTTATAGGCGACGGGAATGCCCTCGCCCCAGATCAACGACGGCGCGCCCGTCGATTCGTTAAATCGCGCGGACCAGGCGCCTCCAACATCCTTAATAAAGGACTGGTAGCCGCCGTGGCGCGCCGCGAGATTCGCCTGAACTCCCTCGTGATCGATTTGGGAGAACGGTTTGGGGCCCGCCGTTGCCTGCGCGTACGTGGCTGGCGCGAACAAGGTTGCAACGCCGGCGAAGGCGCCGACGAAAGGAACTAAATTAACTAAAAACGAGTGTTGCTGTTTCAAAGGAGTGGAATGCGACAACCGGTTTTTGTCGCAAATCGAGTGGAAGGCGCACCCGCATACCGCCCCGATGGAACGGCTGCATTCGCGCGAGAAACAGAAGGAAGCCCAAGGGAGTCCGAGAAATATATCACGACGATTCGCGGATTTGGCCTCCGGAGCGCTGGAGGATCGGACCCGAATTCTCGTAACGATATAAAGAGCGGCGGAATGCGCGCAGCGCGGCATTCAGCGGTTCTCTTAACTATGAAGAGGCGCGAGGTTCCGCAAAAGTTCCGGAGACTTCGCAGCTTAGGCACGGACTCCCCCCGGACGGACCCGGTGCGATCATTAGTAATCGCCGCGGAATCGACGCAATGACTTTTGCGTTGGGCCGTTAACATTTGCGACACGTACCTCCGCCCCGTTCAAACCAACGGAACTACCATGACCGATTCCCCAGCAAACGACGAGCGCGAAGACCTTCAAAACGCGTTTTCGAGACGCCGATTCCTGCAGACGCTCGGCGCCGCCGCGGCGGTCTCGGCGGCGCCCGCCATCGCGAATGCGAACGCTAAGACTAGCGAGGCGGAGAAAATAACAATTCCGCCGGCGACGCCGCTCGGCGAAGTTAAGAATTTCGGTCCGGGCGAAGTCGACGTAAAGTTAAAGATCAACGGCATCGTGCGAACATTAAGAATCGAGCCGCGCGTCACGCTGCTCGACGCGCTGCGCGACCGGCTCGACATGACGGGCGCGAAAAAAGTTTGCGATCGCGGCGGCTGCGGCGCGTGCACGATTATTATGAACGGCAATTTGATGTATTCGTGCATGCTGCTCGCGGTGGAGTGCCAGGGCGCCGAAATCGAAACGATCGAAGGCATCGCGCCCGAAGGAGAATTTTCGACGGTTTCGTCGGCGTTCGCGAAATGCGACGCGTTGCAATGCGGTTTTTGCACGCCCGGATTTGTTATGACGATCACGCATCATTTGCGAAATGAAAAGAATCCGACGATGGAAAGCGTCAAACAATCGTGCCGCGGCAATCTGTGCCGCTGCGGAACGTACAACCGCATCTTCGACGCGGCGCTGCTGGCCGCGACGGGCGGCGCCGGTCTGCCTAATACAACAGAAAAGAAATAATACAAGAGGAGACTACAAATGACCAAGAAGAACTACGATCGCGAGGAAACGTTAAAACTCGGTTTCGCCGGCAACGTCGTCGAAAAGAAAGTCAAACTCGCGGACGATCAGGCGAAACCGTGGGATTTGGATACAAAGTTTCAATACGCCGGAAAACACATCCCCCGTTTCGACGGCCTCGCGAAAGCGTCGGGCCGCGCGAAATATAGTTATGATATGAATTTTCCGGGAATGTTGCATGCGAGGATCGTGCGCGCGAATATTCCGAACGGTAAAATTACAGATATCGACGTTTCGGGCGCGGAAGCGATTCCGGGCGTGAAAGCGACGATGTTACTGAAAAAAGTCGGCGATCGCGTCCGTTTCGACGGCGAGGGCGTGGCGGCCGTCTGCGCGACGAACCTCGAAATCGCCGAGGATGCGATGCGCGCGGTGGTTGTTACTTATGAGAAAATGGCGCACGCCGTCATCGTGGACGACGCTTCGAAAGACGGCGCGCCGATCGTCGACAAAGGCGATACCAACAAATCGCCGGAATCCGTTAATATAAATCCACGCGAAGTCAGCGAGGATGAAATAAATAAAAGATTCGCCGCGGCCGACGCGAAAGTCGAAGCTACATATCGGACGCAAGTGCAGACGCATTCCGCGCTCGAAACGCACGGCGGCGTCGCGAAATGGGACAAGGACAGTTCGGGTAATCCTACACTTACGGTCTGGGCGTCGACGCAGGGCTCGTTCAGCGTGCTCGATGGATTGTGCGGAAATCTGAAACTCGACCGCTCGCAAGTCGAGGTTATTTGTGAATACATGGGCGGCGGCTTCGGCGCGAAGTTCGGCGCCGACCAGCCGACGCTCGTCGCGGCGAATCTCGCCAAGAAAGCGGGCGCGCCGGTGAAATGTATGTTGAATCGCAAAGAGGAGCATCTTGCCGGCGGCAACCGGCCCGACTCGATTCATCACGTTCGCGCGGGCGCCACCGACGGCAAAATTGTAGTATTCGACGTTACAAATTATGGAACCGGCGGATACACGGGCGGCGCCGGCGCGCGGAATATTATGATTTACGACATGGGCGCGTCGCGAAAAGTGGAATACGCCGTCAAGACCAACTGCGGTCCGGCGACCGCGATGCGCGCGCCCGGCCATCCGCAGGGGTCGTTTGTATTGGAGCAGGTCGTCGACGAACTCGCCGAAAAGTTAAATATGGATCCGATCGAGTTTCGATTGAAAAACGATCGTTATCCGATGCGAAAGGCACAATACGAAAAGGCGATGGAATTGATAGATTGGAGCCGACGTAACAAAAAAGGCGGCGAAGGCGCGCTCGCCGGGACGGGGCCGAAGAAGCGCGGTCTCGGCGTCGGCGCGTCGACGTGGGGCCAGAACGGCAACCGCGACGGCACGGCGATGGCGGTTATTATTAATGCCGACGGCGGCGTCGAAGTGCGAAACGGTTGCCAGGACATCGGTACCGGCACGCGCACGATTATTGGTATTTGCGCCGCGGAGGCGCTCGGCTGTCCACTCGAAAATATGAAGGTTCGCCTCGGCCACACGCGGGATCCGTACGGTCCCGCGAGCGGCGGATCGGTGACGGCGCCGACGGTCACCGCGGCCGCGAAAGACGCCGGCCACGCCGCGAAGCTCGCGTTCCTCGATAAAATTAGTAAGAAACTTTCTGTCGACGCCGCGAAATTGGATATTTCTCTCGGAAAAGTTTTTGTTAAGGATGATCCCGCGAAATCGTGGAACTGGCACGACGCATGCAAACTCCTCGGCGTCGAAACCGTCGAAGTTACAAAAGAGCGAAGCGACAATTTCCGCGCCAATTTCAGCGGACAAGTCGGCGGCGTGCAGATCGCCGAAGTCGAGGTTGATACGGAAACGGGCGTCGTCCGCGTGATCAAGGTCGTCGCCGTCCACGACGCCGGCCTCGTCATCGATCGTTTAACATTCGAAAGCCAGATTCTGGGCGGCGTGATTCAGGGCATGTCCTTCGCGCTGTTCGAAAATCGAGTGATGGACCGCAAGAGCGGTAAAATGTTAAATAACAATCTCGAAAGTTACAAAATCCCGGGCTCGCTCGACATGCCCGAGATCGTCACTGTCGCATTTGATATATCGAATGGACACAATTCCGCGGGCGTCGCCGGTCTCGGCGAACCTACAGTTATTCCAACCGCCGGCGCGATCGCGAACGCGATCGCCAACGCCACGGGCGTCCGCGTCCGTTCACTACCCATGACACCCGACAAAGTCCTCGCCGCGCTCGCGGCGAAGGGAGGTTCGCGATGAACCGTTTTGAATATTTAGAAGTCACGACGCTCGAAATGGCCGGCAAACTCGCCGCCGAAAAAGGCGCGGCCGTCCGCGCGGGCGGCGTCGACGTCCAGGATCTGTTAAAAGAACACTTGATCGAACCGGCGTCGGTCGTTTCGATTCGTAATGTTCCAAATCTGCAGGAAATCAAGGCCGGCGAGAATATTAGTATCGGCCCGCGCGTGACGCTCGCGCAGCTCGCGGCCGACCGCGCGGTCGCGTCCAAGGCGCGCGCGATCGCGATATCGGCGGGCGAAGCGGCGAGTCCGCAGATCCGCAACCAGGCGACGTGCGCCGGAAATTTATTACAACGGCCGCGCTGCTGGTATTTTAGAAATGAAGAATTGTTATGCGCGCGCAAGGGCGGCCCCGAGTGCCTTGCGCACGACGGCGAAAATCAGTATCACGCGATTTTTGGTAATAAGAATTGCGCGATCGTCCATCCGAGCAATCTCGCGCCCGCGTTGATCGCGTTCGACGCGACGGTGAAGACCGTCAAAGTCGGCGGCGCGCGGCGGGAGATTTCCGTCGCGGCATTATTTGTAACGCCCGAGACGGACATTCATAAAGAGCACGTGCTCGAGCCGGGCGAAATGATGGAATCGATCGAAGTGCCGGCCGCCGCGCTCGCGGGCGGCGCCAAAAGCGCGTTCGCGGTCGTACGCGAAAAGCAAACATACGACTGGCCGCTCTTGTGCGCCGCCGTTAAATTAACAATGGACGGAAAGAATATTAAGGATGCACGCATTGTGCTCGGCGCGGTCTGCCCCGTTCCGCTGCGCCGCGAAAACGCCGAAAAACTACTGATCGGCAAGTCGCTCGACGAATCCGCCGCGCGCGTCGCCGCCACGGCGGCCTTCGACGGCGCCACGCCGCTCGCGCAGAATGGTTATAAAGTGCCGATGGGAATCGCAATGCTGATGCGCGCGATTCTGGAAGCGGGAGGATTGTCATGATCGACGACTCCTCCCCCGAAATCGTCGACGACGCGGTTACTAAGAATCCGCATTTGGAGTTTTCTTGTAAATTCCTGCGTACGAAAACGATGTTTTACGATTTCAACCGCGAAAACGCCCTTTCGATCGGCCCCGCCTGCGACACGATGACTTTTTGGTGCGTTTTGACCGGCACCCAAACCGGCCCCGACGGCGAATCCGCCAATCGTAACGAATGCGGCGCGCATCGTAGTTGTTGTAAGAGCTAAAGATTCTTCGCTGGGGCGGGCGCGCTCACGAGGGTTTTTGTAATAACCGTCGGACGAGTGTCTCGAGGCCCACGATCTCGACGCTCCCTCCATCGGTGGCCCGAGCGAATGCCCGGGTTGCATCGTTGGCAACGATGTAGCGTTCGATCTTTGGATAGTTTTTTGAAAATATATTAAGATTTCCAAGGTCGACGGAACCGGCCGACCACGTACATTCGACGGCGATCGTCGGCGAACCGCGGCGCGAAATAATAAAGTCCACTTCGTGGCCCCGTTTGTCGCGCCAGTAATTAATCGTAGCGCCAGGCACGCGCGCGTGGATTTCGTTTAATACAAAATGCTCCCAAAGTGTTCCGCGGTCGTCATCCCTCAGCGAATGCCAGCCGCGAAAATAACAAATAAATCCCGTGTCGAATGCATAGACTTTCGGCGCGGAAATGATTTCGGTCGACTTCCGCGACGAAAATGGTTTTACAATGTGCGCGACCTTCGTCGATGCAAGAACGTCCAGATAGCTCGAAACAGTCGCGCGACTGATTTCGCATGGTCCCGCGAATGAAGTCGCCTCGAAAATTCCACCGCTTTTAATTAATACTAATTCCAAGAGCTTCTGAAATGGAGCGCGTTTTTCCAAACGAAACATTTCTTGAATATCTCTCGACCAATAGGCGTCGATCCATTCTTGATAATAACTTTCGGCATTGTCACTTAAGTAAAATGGCGGAAGTCCGCCGCGCACCAGCCTCCGGTCGAGTGTTTCCGATTCATCGTTGAAGTCGTCGATGTCTTGACGAATCATCGGGGTCAACCAAATGTCTGATTTTCGACCCGCAAGCGTGTCTCGGAATTTTATGGTTGCAGCCAGTGTGGACGACCCGGTCGCTATAATTCGAGTCTTGGGGAAGTGGTCCGCCGCGATTTTTAATAATTCAGAGGGGTTGGCAAGTCGGTGAATTTCGTCGATCGCAACGCGTTTCCCCTGCAAATGTTTCAAAAAAGCCTCCGGATCCTCCATGGTCCGGCGATCACGCGGCAGTTCGCAATCATAATATTCCACGTTTTGTAAATGTTGACAAAGCGTCGTCTTGCCGACACGTCGGACGCCCATCAGCCACGTTATCGACCGGCGATTCCATGCCGACTCGATTCGATCGATCCAAAAAGTTCGCGTTCTCATTGCCAACACTTTAGCACTTAGTGCTACCAAACGCAATACTGTTTGCGTTTGGTGCAGCGCTCCGAGCGAGATCCCTGTGATCTGCGCTTGCCCAGGGTCGCTGCAAAGCTCGGAAGCCCCATGAAACCACTTCCAATGAGCAATGCTATTTTCGCTCGAACAACGCGCGCGCGATCGACGGCCCCATTTCCTCGCCCTCCGGAAATTGTGCATTCGATGCAATGAATATCACGGAGTCGCTGTCGACGAATCGGTAGTAATCCGCGAAGAAAAAGCCGTTGCCGCCGTTGTGAGTATATAATTTACCGTTCGGTGTTTTCTCGAGGACGACCCAGCCATAACCATAAAACGAGCGGCGCTCGGGACCCTCGGCGACGTACGGAGTGAACATTTTTTTTCTGGCTTCCGCGGGAAGAACCGCGTCGCCGCGGAGCGCGCCGTCCCAAAGTAACATATCGCGTCCGGTCGACAGGATTCCTCCGTTGCCGCGGAGATTCCAATAGGGACCGTCCGCGGCCCAGGGATGTTCGAGCGGACTTCCAAAGACTTTTTCGCCCCGGTATCCGCGCGCGAGGTCGCTATCTGTAAATTTAGGCAATAAATATCCGGTCCGCTTCATGCCCGCCGGAACGAACAATTGATCATGGAGAAATCGTTCATACGACGCGCCCGAGACAGTCTCGACGATCGCGGCGAGCAGGCTGTACCCGACGTTGGAATAGTTATATTTCGCGCCGGGTTCGCTCTCCAGTTTCGCGGCCATCGCGCGCGCGACGAGCGCGTCGCGCCCGAGTTTTTCGTAATCCGGGCCGAATTCCTCGGGATAACCGGCCGTGTGCGTCAACAATTGATGAATTGTAATTTTCCGCTTGTCGGCGGGCGCGCCCGGAAAAAACTTGACGATCGCGTCGTCCGTCGAAAGTTTCTTCATCGTCTCGAGTTTAAGAATCGCCGCCGCGGTGAATTGTTTAGTTATCGAACCGATGTCAAAAACGGTATCGATTGTGCAGCGCGCGTTTTTCGCTTTGTCGGCGAGGCCGTGCGCGCGTTCATATAACAAATCGCCGCCGCGCCGGACCCAGACAGCGCCCGAAAAGCCCTTCTTAACAAATCCTTCGACGGCGTCTCCGACGCGTTTCGCGGCCTCGGCCGACGCGGTTCTGCTTTGCGGCGCCGACTCCTGCGCAACGCCGAATTCCGGCGCAACCGATAATAGATATATTAAATAACGGGATTTTCGATCCATGGATTTCGACGCGCGCGCCTCGGCCGGCGATCGTAACCGTTTCCGATACGAGGAACGGACGCGAAAGTCCCCATCGCGCGATTTCGCCCGAACGTAGGCTGAACCGCAGCACGAAACCCCATTTCAGGCGCTGTGGAATTCGTCGCGACGTCGCCGCAACCGACACGAAGTCGATTCGCCCGCCGCCGCGGACTCCCCCGTCGATAATTTGTCGTCGTCCCGCGGCCGCGCCGGGTATCCATATCCGCGAGGATTCGCCACCGATGATACACACCGCAGCACGCGCGTTTCTTAATATTTGTTCGGCCGCACTCGTGGCGTCCGCCGCGTTCGCGGGCGATTATTATGTAGATTCCACGAATGATAATAATGTGAACGCGGGCACCACGCCCGGGGCGCCGTGGAAGACGATACAATTCGCAATGTCACAATTTCCCGCGTCGGGGACGGCCGCGCAAACCATACACCTCGCACCCGGCGCGTATTCGCAGGGGACCGGCGAGACGTTTCCGATCTCGTGCCGCCCTGCGATCAAACTGATCGGCGATCTTGGGCCGGAATTGACCGTTATCGACGCCAGCAACACGGGGCAGACGGCGTTTACTTATTATACAAATTTCTCGTCGGCCCCCTATTCGTTTCCAGTCGGCACTGGAATTTCAGGCGTGCGCATTCACAACGCAACGACCGGAGTCGCCGTTTTCGCGGGTTGGAATAATATTAATGTAACAATTTCGAACTGCGTCGTCGAGGGATCGTCCGGCTATGGCGTTTACGCCGACACCGGACAAATTCCGCACAACGGATCGTTTACATTAACGTTGACGAACACATGGATCACGAATTGTGGATTCGGGTTTTACGGCCAGGCCTACGGCGGCGGCGGGTCGATGTCGGCGACGAATTGTATCTTCGAGAGCGGCGTCCATACGGGAGTCGAAATCGCCGGCGGTTCCGGATTTGTAACAGCGGCGCTCGCCCATTGCATGATTCGCGGATTTCAACTATACGGCGCGTACACAATTGGCGTGATTCAAGGCGGCGCGACGCTAACTGTTACGGATTCGGTTATTGTCGATAATCTTTCGGACGGCGTGCGCGCCGAATCGCAGAGCACGAGCGGCACGTCCGGATGCACGATAACGCGATGCACGGTCGCGAAAAACGGCGGCAAAGGCGGTAAACGTATCGGATCCTCGAGCATCGGCGTCAGCGGTTCGATTTTTAGTAATAATGCGGGCGGCGATCTCGATCCGGGCGCGAGTTCGTCGAATAGCGATATCGCCGATGGCAGCGGCGGCACGGCCAATGGTAATATTGCGGCCAATCCGATGTTTCGTTCGCCGTCGACGGGCGATTACCGTCTTTCGTGGGGCAGCCCGTGCATCGATAAACTCCTCCTTCCGCAGGCAAAAGATTACAATGGCGTCGGACGGCAGGTGGACGGGAATCTTAATTTAATAGAACTGGCCGACCTCGGCGCGTACGAGTTCCTGCCGCTCGACGCGACGGGCGATTTCGTCATCGGAAATATCGTTAATTTCGAATCGTGGGGTCCCGATCAGTTAACTTATATACTTGTCGCCGACGGCGGCATCGCGCCGACGCTTCCGACAATGTACGGCGACGTCGACATCGATCTTCTGAGCTCGTTCGTATTATTAATCGGAACTGCGACCTCCGCGTCGCCGGCGCAAATGCCGCAGCTCGTGCCGAACGATCCGCAATTCATCGGAAGCACGTTCAGTTTTCAGGCGTTGACCGTCTCGCCCGCCTCGGCGAATACGTACGCGTTCACGAACGCGTTTTCGAAAACGGTACATTAGAGAAATTGGCCATCCCCGCCCGGCCGAGCGGGGGTCGGAGATAAAACGCTTGTTTGAAACGGTTGCTTGAACTACTTTTTCGAGCGTCCAATGCTCGCGGCCAACTCCCGACAATCCGAACATCCCCCGGTCGACGCCAGCGACGAGACGCGCGCGCGCCTTGTCGAGGCCGCGGGCGAAGTCTTTGCGCGGCGCGGTTATCGTTCCGCCACGATCCGCGATATATGTATTCGCGCGCAGGCGAACGTCGCCGCCATTCATTATCATTTCGGAGACAAAGAGGCGCTTTATAATCATGTGCTGCGCGACAGCCTCAAGACCGCATTGAAACAATACCCGCCTTCGGCCGGACTCTCCGACGGCGCGAACGCGCGCGAACGTTTGCGGGCATTCATTCGATCTTTACTATTCCGAACGCTCGACGACGGGCCCGCGGCGTGCCACGGCCAGCTCATGCTGCGCGAAATGGCCGAACCCTCCCCCGCGCTCGACGAACTCGTGCGCCAGGGAATCCGGCCCCTGTACGAATTGTTAGGATCCATCGTGCGCGATTTGTATATTGAATATTCCGACGGCCGGCCGCCGGCGCCGCGCGCGGTGCGCCGTTGCGCGCAGAGCGTGATCGGACAGTGCATTTATCACCGCCTCGCGCGGCCCGTTCTCGAACGCCTGCTCCCGGATTTAAAATATAATAAAAACGAAGTCGCGGAACTCGCCGAGCACATCGCCGAGTTCTCGATCGCGGGCATCGCCCATTGCGCAAGAATCGCCCGGAGGACGCGACGGTGATTTATGTAGCGTTGCGCATGCTGCTCGGCGACCGCGGAAAATACTTCGCGCTGCTGGTCGGAATTACGTTCGTATCATTTGTAGTAACGCAGCAGTCGGCCGTATTCATAGGATTGATGACGCGCACGTTCGGACCGATCACCGACACGGGTATCGCCGACGTCTGGGTGATGGATCCGAAGGTTCAGTATATTGACGATATCAAACCGATGCAGGACACGGCGCTGCTGCGCGTGCGCGGCGTCGAGGGCGTGGACTGGGCGGTGCCTTTATACAAAAGTCTGCTGCGCGCCCGCCTGCACGACGGCCGATTTCAGTCGGCGAACGTCTTCGGCCTAGACGACGCAACGCTCGCGGGCGGCCCCCCCGAAATGTTGGAAGGCTCGCTCACGGATCTTAGAATTAACGACGGCGTGATCGTCGACACGTGGGGCGCGCACGGAAAATTAGCAAAGCCGCCCGCGTCGCCCGGCGAAGCGCCGACGCCTCTCAAGATCGGCGATACGCTCGAATTGAACGATCACCGCGCCGTCGTCGTCGGGATCTGTAAAGTATCGCGAACCTTCCAGTCGCAGCCCGTTTTGTATACTACTTATTCGCGCGCGATGAAATTTGCGCCGAGCGAACGCAAACTGCTTTCGTTTATATTAGTAAAAGCGCGTCCCGGCGCCGATCTCGACGCGCTGTGCGAACGTATCAAAAGTTCGACGCGGCTCACCGCCTACACGAAGGCCGGATTCCGCGAGCTCACGATGCGTTATTATATGAAATACACGGGCATTCCGATCAATTTCGGCACGGCCGTGATCCTCGGGTTTCTCGTCGGCATCGCCATCGCGGGACAGGTGTTTTATAGTTTTACGCTCGAGAATCTTAAACATTTCGGCGCGCTCAAGGCCATGGGCGCGAGCGACGGAACATTATTAGCGATGATCGTCGTGCAAGTGTCGCACGTCGCCGCCATCGGATACGGCATCGGCGTCGGCGTGGCCTCGCTGTTTGGATATTTGATGAGCGGCACCGAACTCGCGTTCCGCCTGCCGTGGCAACTGTTGCTCGGCTCGGCCGGCGCCGTGTTTCTCGTCTCGATTCTCGCGGCGATCATTAGTTTAAGAAAAGTCGTCAAACTCGAACCGGCCGTCGTATTTAAAAATTAACGGATGCGCGAACATGACATCGAGCGATAAGATAATTATACGATGCAAGGACGTGCGAAAATCCTACGGATCCGGCGATACGCGCGTGCAGGCGCTCCGCGGCGTCGATCTCGAGGTCCGCGAGGGCGAAATGCTCATGCTCGTCGGCCCGTCGGGCTGCGGCAAAACAACGTTAATATCCATTCTCGCGGGCACGCTCGACGCCGACGGCGGCGAATGCAATGTTCTCGGATCCGATTTGCGCGCGCTCGGCGCGCGAGAGAAGACACAATTCCGCGCGCGCTCGATCGGATTTGTATTTCAAACATTCAATCTGCTTCCGACGCTCACCGCGGTCGAAAACACCGCCGTGCCGCTCCTCATTCGCGGCGTCGCGCGCGCGAAAGCGTTCGACCGCGCGAAAGAATTGTTAAATCAAGTGGGCCTCGGCGGCCGCGAGCGCGCGCTCCCCTCGCAACTCTCCGGCGGGCAGCAGCAGCGCGTCGCGATCGCGCGATCGCTCGTGCACGATCCGGCGCTGATCGTCTGCGACGAGCCCACGAGCGCGCTCGACCACGACACGGGCGCGCGGATCATGAGTATTTTCCGCGACGTCGCGCTCGCGGCGCACCGCACGCTCGTCATCGTCACGCACGACAATCGTATATTTAATTATGGCGACCGCATCGCGCGCATGGACGACGGCATAATCATGGAAGTCCGTGAAAACGAGGCGCTCGCGGCGGCGTCGTAAAAACTAAATCATCGAATCAACCATTCAAAATAAATATAAATCATGTTACGAACGCTCATATTATCCGCGCTGGCCTGCTCGGGCCTTGGATTCGCGTACTTCATGTCAATGCACACGAACGCGCCCGTGCCGGTGTCGCAGCCCGTCGCGCCCCCCGCCGCCTCGCCGTTCGCGCAGACGATCGCAGGCGCCGGAATTGTAGAATCGCGCGGCGAGAATATAAGCATCGGCACGCCGATCGGCGGAATTGTTACGAATATTTTCGTTAAAGTCGGCGCCGCGATCGAACCGGGCACCCCGCTGTTTCAGATCGACAACCGGTCGCTGCTCGCGCAGGAAAACGTGCGCAGGGCGGCTGTCGAATCCGCGAAACAGAAACTCGATCGATTATTAAAGATGCCGCGGGCCGAGGACGTCGCGCCGGCGCGCGCGCGCGTTGCGGCCGCCGACTCGACGCTCGCCGACGCGGAATATCAGTTAAATTCAGCCCAGGCGGTGAATACTAAATTACCGGGCGCGATGTCCGCCGAGGAGTGGACGCGCAGGAAGCACGTCGTCGACACGGCCCGCGCGCGCAGCGAGGAGGCGAAGGCGGAATTGTTACGAATCGAGGCCGGCGCGTGGGCGCCCGACGTCGAAGTGGCGCGCGCGGAAGTCGCGTCCGCGGAGGCCGAATTGCAGGCGGTCCGGATCGAACTCGAGCGATTATCGGTAAAATCGCCGATCGCCGGCGAAGTCTTAAAAATAAATATAAGAAAAGGCGAATTCGCCTCCGCCGGTCCCGACGCGGGCGCGCTCATGACGATCGGCGATTTATCGCGCATGCACGTGCGCGTCGACATCGACGAAAGCGACATCTGGCGTTTTCGCAGAAACGTGCCCGCGATGGCAATGGTTCGCGGAAATGCCACGTTTCGCGCAACGCTAACGTTCGAAAAATTCGAGCCGCTCGTCGTTCCGAAGCGCGCGCTCACCGGGGACAGCAGCGAACGCGTCGACACCCGCGTGCTTCAAGTGATATATAGTTTCGATCGGAGCGCTCTGCCGGTCGAGGTCGGCGAGCAGATCGACGTTTTTATCGATTTGTCCGGCGCCGAATCCGCGCCTTCGATTCGTTAATTTACTTATAATATAAATAACATGTCCAAAAAATTAATATTCACGATCGTTCTCGCGGCGCTCGCGGGCGCGTGCACCGTCGGCCCCGATTATAAACAACCGGTCCTGCCCGCGCCGCCGGAGTGGAAAGAGTCGGGCGCGGGTCTGTCGAGCCAACCCGCCGATCTCGCGCGCTGGTGGAATCAGTTGAACGATCCTCAATTATGCGAACTCGTCGAAAAGGCACTTCATAACAATCTCGATTTGCAACTCGCGGGCGAACGCGTCCGCGAGGCGCGCGCGATCCGCGGCGTGGCCGCGTCGAAGTGGTATCCGTCGCTCGACGCGAATGCTAGTTATAATCGCGAGCGGCTCAGTCGGAACAACCTCGGCAGCGGCGCCTCGGGCAGCCCCGGTTTTAATCCTAATATCGACGCGTTCTCCGCGACGCTCGACGCGAGTTGGGAATTGGATATATTCGGCGGAACAAAGCGATCCGTCGAGGCCGCCGACGCCGACATCGCCGCGAGCTACGAGTCGCGCCGCGAAGTATATGTAGCATTACTCGCGGAACTCGCGACGAGTTATGTCGAACTCCGCGGTTTTCAACATCAATTGGCGATCGTTAAACAACGCGTCGACTCGCAACAAAAAACGCTCGATCTGACGCGCGTACGCTTCGACACCGGGCTCGCGTCCGAACTCGACGTCGCGCGCGCGACCGCGCTGCTCGAAAATACCAAATCGCTGTGGCCCGCGCTCGACGCGAGCGTGCGCCAGGCGGCGCACCGAATTGGAGTATTGTCGGGCGAATTTCCGGGCGCGCTCGTCTCCGAACTTATAACAGAAAAACCAGTCCCCGCGCCCCCGGCCGCCATGCCGCTCGGCGCGCCCGCCGACATTCTCCTGCGGCGGCCCGATCTGCGCCGCGCGGAACGCGAGTGCGCGGCCGCCACCGCCCGCGTCGGCGTCGCCGTCGCAGACAAATATCCTAAAATTACATTATCCAGTTCCGTCGGCCCGAAATCGAACCACCTCGGCGATCTGTTCGATCACCGCAGTATTTTCTTTTCAATCGGCCCGTCCATCCACGTGCCGCTTTTCGAAGGCGGCCGTATCGATGCGAATATTGAAGTTCAAAACGCGCGCGAGTCGCAAGCGATCCTTCAATATAAACAAAAACTCCTCTCGGCTCTCGAGGAAGTCGAAAACGGAATTGTACAATACACGAGACAACAATTGCGCCGCGACGCTCTCGCCTCGTCGCTCGCGTCGCAAGAACGCGCCCTCGCCCTCGCCAAATCGCTCTACGAACAAGGCCTCGTCGATTTTCTTAATGTTCTCGAAGCGGAACGCGAATTGTTAGATTCGCAGAACAGCTTCGTGCAAAGCCAGACGCAGGTCACGCTCGGCTCGATCTTCCTGTTCAAGGCGCTTGGAGGCGGTTGGGAGGAAGCGCTCTGACGCCGCTCGGCGTTTGCGCTGCGCGCGCGGCAAGGGAAGCGCTCTCGCGGCGCAAGGCGCATTCGCTCCGGCGCCGCGGGGCGCATTTCGCTCGCGCCGCATGGCGCAATCGCTCTCGCGCCGCGGGGCGCATTCACTATTCGTTAATAAATATTATTTTTTTATATAATATTTAATATATTTCTACGATCGCCGGCTGTGGTTCCGGCGCTCAGACAGGTCCTCGCCATT
>JACQFD010000002.1 GCA_016200225.1 Planctomycetota bacterium | reverse complement strand
TCCGTGACCGGAGTACCCGCGTCGGCCTCTTTCAGGATGTTAATGATCTGCTCTTCGGTGAACTTGCTCTTGCGCATCGGATTGGATTTTTGGGGATGCGGTGTAAAGTTTCAAGTGGGCCTGATTTTGGGGGGAAGACCCAACCCTCTCGCGTACTCCGGCGAACAAAATCATAGTCAAACCAGCGCCCATCAAAAGTCCGAGGTTCTATTAAATCAAAACCATCCAGAATAGGCATTCTCCTTTCTTTGGCCGCAATTTCGAGGCAAAGATCATAGTTAGTCGTAAAGATCCGAGTTCGAGGTAAATCTTGACGGCGAGGAACGAGTCTGGATAGAAGGGTAGCGTGTGGGCCAACTACTTCAGATCGATCTTGTTTTCCTCCATCTACACTTTTCCATTCTTCAATTTTTCGACACCTGTCACGAATAATACACTCTACCGACTCAATGAATATCTTAATATTGTCATTGTCTTTAATATTGAAGACCAAAGCGCCCTGACAACGGCTTAAGAGTTCCTCGATGTCTTCGTTTCCCTCGGGATGTCCAACTGCTTGGCAAACTCTTTGAAAAACCGATTTTTGAGAACTTGCCGCTTCATTCCAAATATCCTTCATCGATGGGCCTCCGACTGCCACCGACGCGCCGGAGCCAACTAGAACGAGAAGGTTCTGCGAGAGTAATAGACTTCCCATTCGCTCACTTAATATCCTATTTGTGTCGTCTCTATCCTCTTTCTCATCGCTACCACTAACTGTCAAGAGTCTCCAGTTGCGCTCATTCTGAAAAAGGCACTTGGCGATCGGCGGTGTCGCGGGAGAGGCTGTCCCGGAGAGATTATTACTCATGTAATACTAACGTCCATGTTGTGTTTTAGGGGCGCTACGTCAAAGTTTAGATCAATTCGAATGAGGGAAATATTGTTAGGCAAGTGTAATGAAGCAACCGGACAACCTCATTAGCAATGCCATTGTTTGGTAGTCTTCTTAGCGGCGCACGACTTTAGATCCGTTAAGAGATCACGAGGTTATGGGTTTGCGCATTCGGCTTCAAGGTTTTCCAGTGATCCAACTCATATTGCCACGATGAGAATCTAACGGAGGAATCGGAGTCCGTTCGCGCGACTCGCACAGTGCGAAATGACACCATGTAAATTGGGCACTTCCACGAGATGCAAACCGCGCCTGCGATCGACTACGCCTAAGGTCTCCCGAACACATCATTCCGCATCAACCCCCGCAACTCCTCCGCCACGGCCCTTGGCGCCGCCCCACCCTTCACAAGCAGCCCCACCTCGAAATTAAGCGAATGGGCGCGTTCTGTTAAGTTGGCGCTGGTCACGAACATCGCTTCGCCGTCGGCGATGGCGAGCTTGGCGTGGAGAACGCCGATTTCGCCTCGATCGCCGCGTGGACGCGCACTTTCGGGCCAGATCCAGATGTTAATGCTTTTTCCGAAGACATTCTGGACATCGCGGATGGCGTCCACGGCTGAAGTGCCGAATTCGCCGGTGGTGCTTTCACCTATAAAGTGAATTGCGACGCCACGCTCAAGGGCTGAGATCATTGCATTGTAAATGATAGGCAATCGATAGGCGGCGTATGTTACTAATATCAATTCTCTCTTTGAGCCTTCGATGACTTCCAAAACAGCCTGATCCGTACGTCGAAAAACGCAGCTTGGATCGCGTGGGCCGGTCCATACAACTTCAATCGACGGGTTATCTTGGTATTCCCGATGAACGCAAGCAGCGCCTCGCAGCCACGCCGCCAGTTCCCTCGAATTCAGATGTGATGAGCTCGCGAGAAGTTGTTGGACAATGTGTCGCGTTTCCGCGTTTGTAAACATTACCGAATAATTCTGGTGATCGGCCGTCGCCGTCGTATTGTCAAGCCGATCGCAGAACGCCTTCAACACGTCCGAGGGCAACTCGCGAGCGAGCTTGGATACTAATACTTCGAAAAGGACTTCGGACATTTGTACGATTATCGACTGATATCAAAAAATGAACATTTCTCGTCGACAAGCGTTGGGATCAATAGCGTCCTGTCCAAATAACGATTGCCTCGTTCACAAGAGGTCTCGGGCGCAAAAAGACACGCATGACATGCCGCGCCATGAAGCGTCAGCCCATCGTCCTCGGGCGCGTGCTCCGCGCAAAGTGGATCCGATGAACATAATTTAGCCTCTTCAAGCGCCTGTGTTAGCAATCGTTCGAATTGTTTCGTCTCACCTAAACTTACTAATCCGCCAAGTGTTCCTTCACTATCGGGTGCAGCGGTATAAATGAGTATTCCTGCCATAGGCTCCCGGTTCTTTCCGGGAAACGACGAGTAAATTCGCTCGCGAATGCTTGCGGATGTGTAACCACATTCAATCGCTAATTGTCGCATCAACGTATGCGATAGAGTGTGAAGCAGAGTATAACGAACATCGGGAAAACCGAGATCGGGGTTTTCAATCGATCGTGCGATTCTCCACCGTCGGTGCGCTTGAAATAGTAACTTCGAACGCTCACCGATACTTCTCTTTTGCTCCCAATTCGAAAGTGCCGACTCAGAAAATTGTATAAATATTCCTTCCCCGCGCACTTCGCCCGCCGGTACCCAATGCGGCGCGTTGCGGGAAAGCGATGCGCGCCTATCATCCGGCATTTCATCCATATTCGAATAATCGCCCGGCGAATCGATTCGTGTGAATCCGATCAGCGCGCGCACTTCACGCATGCGTTCCACTTGAACGAGCCGCGAAATTTGCCTTCGAAATGCCGGGGGGATATCGGCATCTTCGCATCGAAACTCGTCACTAAGTTTTCGGGCATCCGGATTCGAAAGCATTTCCCATTCAGGGCCCTTCAAATCTGTTGTAACAGTTTCAGATTCGCCTCCAGCGAGTCTTCGGCGGTGCTCCTGAATAGTCTTCCAAATAGCATCATCCGATTGGATTTCGAGTCCACGCAGCATATTTGCTCCGCGGAACGCACGCAGGATTTCCTTGGACGTAATATTTTGAAAGACCGCCCAATTTTGTATAATTGAATCGCCTAGTGGATCGTTGTCCGCCGGTAAGTTTAGCACCGATAGTGTAAGTGGGAACCAGCTATTCGACGCTCCGATCAGTAATGTTACCATTTCTTCGGTGCATGGCGTTTCTGTTGTTTCTCTTAGGTGTGGATTTCGGCCTGTACAAGGCGGGAGGTTCAACTTTGCCTCGCGACCGAAGGCATCGGACATGCGTCGGTTTGCATTGCAATTGTCGCAACGAACTTCCACGTGCGCGGCCTCTCCACTGACGCCAAATTCGCTGAGCCGAATAGATGCCTTGCATGGAATAGAATCCCGATGAACGAAATTCCTCCATGGAAAATCGTCGAGGTGGCCTGCCCTGCATCCGACAAGGAAACGTGCAGGCACAGCCGCGCGGGCACGAACGCCGCCTTTTGAACAATTCCCATGAGCATAACGAATTCGATCTGTATGAAATGGTTCTTTCTTCAACTCAAATAAATTAGATGAAATCGGACCTAAATAATCGCAGGCGGGACACCGGAGCCATCGCGGGAACGACGCTACCGGGACTCCCACATTCTCATCTTCATCGAAAACGCTCGTTAATCCGAGCCGTCGCTTCGGAACGGGTGGAAGCATGAGGCGCTCGACCTGATTCCCGAGAACCGCGCGGACCGCGTTCCGCAACCGTTCTTCGTTCAACTCTTCCATCGATAGCATCTGCGTATTCCAATCATCGAGGCCCATCACCATTACAGATAAATGTGGCAAGTCAATAATGGCGCCGACGCCGTAGGAAAATAATAATTGGCTTTGTCGGATGTCACCGACTCGACTAACTGAGTTCTTTTGACTCATGACTTCTCTCCTGCGGGCTCCGGTGCGGGAGAGGCCGCAAGATCATGATCCATGCCGCCCTCATTGAGAATCAATCCAACCGATGGCTCGACATCACGCAATGACTCAAGGCAAGTAAACCGCTCCCAAGGGCCGTCATCCGGTGATTTCAATAATCCAACTGTAATATCATCGGCGCTTTTGCGATATCCGAGGCGACGACCTCCTTCTTCTCTCGCGGCTTGCCGGAGCCAGTCATCGAGGCGACTCTTTAACATTGCGCGAACCTCCTCCGCAAATGTATTATTTTGTCTTACTCGGCGCGCGCGCTGGACGATAGTCTCAATCGCGGCGTTTACAATTTCATGATTGCGCTCTACTTTTCTGGCTCCATCATTTTTCGCAAATTCTTGCGATGAAAGGCGAATGAGAGATCCTAATAATGCCGTCAATCCTCGGTCGAGCGCCCGCGCAGCGAACGGCGTCACGGACAACGCCTCGATATGTTGATAAAACGTCGCATGATAATGCTCAAATCGTTCGTAATGAGACAAATCGCGCGGTCTGGCCCAATTGTAAACAGTGCATACAATTCCGGGATGCGTGCGTCCGATGCGGCTCGTCGCTTGAATGTATTCCGCCGTCGTCTTCGGTTGCCCGGCGACGACCATGAGTCCGAGGCGTTTCACGTCGACGCCGACTGACACCATGACTGTTGCTAATAAAACGTCAATGGGCTTCGGTTCAAATCTCGCGCTGCCGCCGGTTGAACCGGGCTCCTTTGGTTTGAATGTCTTTTCCAACTGATCGAGAATGTCGGGAATTTGCGTCGAACTCTTTCGCGATGTTAATTCTTCAACGATCGAGAGCCGCCGATTCGCGAGACCGCGCGATTTCATGTCGTCAAGGCGATTCTTAATATCATCATCGACGAGCCTGCGCATTCCGCCGAGTTCGCGCATCGAATTAAAGTATCCCACCAGCGTCATCCACGGATCAGAGTCCGCGCCATACTCTTCAAATAATTTTTGGGCGGCCGAGAGGTGGGTTAAGTAAACACGGATGAGTGCGGCCTTGAGGCGCTTTCCATGTGCGCAGATTCCCAAGTATCGCCTTCCGGGCGTCTCCTGCGAGGGCGCGCGGCGGCGGGCGAAAAAGTTATCTGATATATCAACTCCCGAAGGCGGAAAAATATCCAGCTTTCGGATGTAAAGCGCATTCGCCTGATCCTTTGCACGTCGAATTGTAGCGGTCGATGCGATCATCTTGGGCCGCACGAGTTTGCCGCCAACCTTCCAAGAACATAATCGGTCGATGGCCGTTTCGTATAATCCGACGAGCGAGCCGAGAGGTCCGCTGATCAAATGCAATTCGTCTTGAATAATTAAATCCGGGGGACGGAGCGGCGCGCAGTCCACGGTTTTTACTGATTCGAGATTGCCAACTTTAGGGTGGGAATCGCTATCTTCCAATTCGCCTCCGCGAAAACCGTGTCGCGGACAAATGCCATGAACGCGTCCGAATAGCATCTGCACCTCGCCCTTCCACGGCATTTGTGCAAACTTATCAACCGTAGCGATCAGCAAACTTGGAAGAGTTCGATAAATTTCCTCGTCCACGACGACAACCGGCAGTCCCTCTCCCTTCGCGAGCCGTTGTCCGAACATACAATTCCCGTCGGGATCGCCACAATAAAGAATCGTGCGCCCGCGACCCTTCGCATAACGCTCAACTATGATATTCCGTCCTTCTTTGATTTCGCTGCCGCACCAAGGACAAGTTCGCAATTGTGCCGGAGTGCCGCTGCCTCCGAATGCCGACGAACGCGAGTATACATCGTGCGATTGCTTGATGGATTCATCGCTCTGTTCTGTTGTATTTGGCGTCACTCGCTTGCCGACCCAAAGTCCAACGCGGAACGGCGTTGTTCCCCATCGGCGGTCACCCGTTGCGGCGGCATCCCGTCGGATCGATTCACATGCGCAAAGTAGCGTCGAGGCTCTTTGGAATTGTTGAATAGTTAATAATCGTAGCGTGTATCGCATCAAAACGGCGACGCCCTCCGCGCCGCTGTGTCCCTCGATCTCGCCTTGGAGTCTGCGAAGCGCGAGGGTGTACGCCGTGAGTCCAAGGTAGGCTTCTGTTTTTCCGCCGCCCGTTGGAAACCATAATAAATCGGCGACGGCTGCGGTCTCGTGACTCCGATCCTTATGATGCAAATCCGTGATGCTCGGGATCGTTAATAAAACAAACGCAAGCTGAAACGGATACCACGTTCGGTTTGCGGGGACGTCCACATCTGCAATTGTTACACTCTCTCCGCGCCGACGCTTCTCAGCGTAAATACTACGAATTCGCTGAAGCCACATCGCGCGATTCGCAAATTGGAATGCTTCGGCCGCATTCTTATCTTTCGCGAGTAGCAGAATGGCTTCCTCGATTCGTTGCATCGCTCGTGTGCAATTCGAAATCGCCGAACGCGCCTCCTGCTCAAATTCGCCAAGATTTTCGGCCGGAGCGAGAATGCGCTTTTGTTGATTTTCGATCCACTTCAAATACGCCTTTGGCAAAGACTGCAGATGGTTAGCAAGCTCGCTCGCGGGCAACTCCCCGAGAGCCTTCATATCTAATAACAAGTCCGACAGTTCCGGAATTTCGACGGAAGTCGGCGGCGTCACTTTGGCGACATCGTGCGCCGGGATCACAACCGTAGTGATTCGAACCGCGTGTGTCGGGTCCTTCTTGTCTAATTCCGCGTGCACAGCTACTCCGTGACCGACAGCAAACTCCAATTCGTGCCGGTAGAGCATCTGTAAAGTCCGCAATTCTTGGCGCACTTCAGCGTCGCCTTCGCCAGCGGCGTGACGCGGACTCTTCTTTAAGAAAATCGCGGCGCCGTCGACTGCTTCAACTATCAATTCCGGCTGAAACACCCATGCGGTGTCGCGACTCTTGTCGGGCTCCGTTTGATCATTCACTAAGAATAGCGTGATCACCCAAGCCGAATCGCGCTTTCTTATAATTCCCTTAACATGAACTTCGGGTTCTGACGATACCGGGACAGAAGGTGACAGATCGCCCTCGCGAAGAGTAATAATAACTTCGCCCTCCATTTGCGCTCGTTTCCAAACCTTCTTGGGGCCGCCCGTCTTTTCGTTAACAACGTGCTTCGAGTCCTCGCGTTCATATTTTCCCCATCGCGCCGTAATCTTAATTTTCGGCGTCTCGCTGGCCGCGGAGAACGTGAATCCAATGGACGACGGAAAAAGCGTTGTCGACGGCAGTGAATCGTCATCGACCTTGCCGTCCTCCTTGTCACCGTCGCCACCGTTCGCGAGGCGATCGAACTCCTCGCGCATGCAGCGTTGCTTTCTTGGCGCAAGCATCCCGACGAGGTAACGCTCGCTGACGCGCGCTTCGGCAATCTCCTCCTCGTCGCCACCGGCCGGGCCATGGAGTTCGGCCCGCACCATGGATTCGAGGCGTGCGCGCAAGGAGCTAGCATCTGCAGCCCTATCGCGGACGCGGTCGGTTGGCGTCGTTGATGAGTCGAAACCGTCGCTCTGCGATCGAGCCTTTTTCTCCATAGAAATAACTTGTACAGAACGGAGATGTCGCACGCGAGAGTTCCGTGCGTATCAACCAAAGCTACCGCTTTCAGACCACCATGGCACGGCTTATAGAGCGGGTGATATTCCGCGGGACTTTCTTTCCAAAGTGCTTTGGGTCGCAAAGCATCGCCACGAGACCTGTTCATAACAAAAAAGTTGACTTCGATCACCTTGGATTGGTTCGATGAGCGTGAATTGATGAGGATGATTTGATAGCCTCAGCCCGATCGCCCGATACATCCTGTTAACGACCGCGCTCCCGTCGACCTATCGAAAGTTACAACAATCAGCCGTGTTCGCGCGTACAAGTGTACGACTTAACTTGCTAACGAATACTCCTGCCTGATAAAAATATTATTTAGAAACCGTTTGTAACGTGTCTGATTCGCGACAGCTCCCAGATTACACAAACCCTCCGATCAATGAGGTTATTCTTGGGGTTCAGTTTAATCCCATTCTCAACCTTAGCATTCCACATTTGGGAATGCTTTGGACAATGTTGAAGGATCGGTTCCCGAAAATTGAACAGCGTGAACCCATCGCGCCAGTTAATGAAAGTCTGGACGGGCCAACGTTGCGAACACTAAGTATCGAATTCGGACCTCAAGGAATCTTGCCGACTCCGCGCCTTTGGTTTCTTAAGGACGATGGAACAGAATTATTACAGATTCAAAATGATCGAATATTGCATAATTGGCGTCAAACGAGTGGCGAATGTAATTATCCGCGGTACAAGTCTCTAAGAGAACAATTCTGCAGGGAATTCGCCGAAATTGATAGATTCTTGCGATCCGAGAATCTTGACGCGATCGTTCCCAATCAATCCGAACTCACTTATATAAATTTAATTGAAGTTCCAGACGTCGAGAATGCGCACCGAGTGCTCTCGGAAATCACGTCATTTTTTAATCCTCAAAATTCGCCCACGTTTGGAGGCCCGCCAGAATCAGCGAAGCTAGAATGGAAATATTTAATGCCAATGAATGCTTCTCGACACTTGGGCAGATTACATATATCTTTTCGCCCTGTGTTTTTACACAATAACAACAAGACGGCATATGTGCTTGATTTGACGGCACGAGGTGCACCGAAGTCCGCCGATCTCGATGGAGTCACCGACTTCTTGGACCTAGCCCACGAGTGGATCGTGAATGGATTTGATTCTATAACAACGCCAAGAATGCACCGTATCTGGGGAAAAAAATGACAAACGCTACGCTCAACGTTCCACCGCGAACGTCGGCATTTTCTTCAATTTGGACGGACGATGCTCCGAAGGCGATAAACAGTGAAACAAGTTCACAAAACTTAACTCCCGTTTGGAAGGAGTCTATTCGGTTTAGGCGCGCCACAATTAGAATTACTAATGAAGGGATGAAGCCTCAATGGATTCAGCCAGTATTCGCGCAGGTAGAGAAGTTGGCACAATTGGAGGCAAATTGGGATTCCTATGGAGCATTGCCATTAAGCGAGAAGGCAGCAATGCTCGCGATTAGATTGCTCGCGAACGTCCTTTCGCGGGATTCGATTCCACCAGCAGTCATTCCAACTAATTTGGGTGGGCTTCAGCTGGAATGGCACCGGGTTGGTTGCGATTTTGAAATTAAACTTTCGCCGGACGGCAAGACCGGATATTTCTTTGAAGACTCTCGAAACGGAATAATTAAGGAATCGGAAGATGTTCGCGATTTGGATCTCTTGAGGACGTTCGTTAAACAAGTGAGTTGATACAATTTGAGATGTACGAAGACGATCTCACAATTGGGGATGAGGAGCCGCTTTGGCGAAGGGTACCGCCGATTGCGGACACTCAAGTTATATTTGATCCAAACCTCGGACGTTGGCGTCCGTCGAGTGCAGCGTTTAACGATAGTTCAGACGGTACGCCGATGTCCGTCACGCTCGGGGGTGACGCAACCCACGCAGGTGTGACACCCGAGTCGTATTTAACTAACTTTTCCGGATTCTGCCTCGTGACATTGAGCGCGGGATTTGTTCGAGAAATCGGACAGGCTGTCTCCCGATTTCCTACAAAACAAGATCCTCACCACGCCTTTGTTGCTGGAAATAAGTCCGGCTCTGTAAAAAACAAGATGGCGAAAAGCGCAACATGGGTCGTATTCTCCGAGCCGCCCACTACAGGCATTTAGCATGACCGATCTTGGTTTTTGAGCCTGCCGTTAAGAACTTGTCAATCATCGTTGCAGCGGCTTCCATTCATCCTAGGATACAGGTCCATGGGCCAAGATGAAATATGAATTTCCATAATTATGAATGATCAAACCGACCGCAAGAGCTTTGACGGAACCGTATTTGTTAATGCACGGTTTCTCCAAGTGCCGTTGGATTTGTTGCTATTGGAGAACAAGGCGACAGAAATCTCCTTCACCGATCTCGTTGCATTCCTGAACTTTATTGATAATTACTCAATTTCTGGACGATTGACTTATGATCCCACAATTCCCACGGAAACACTTCGGGGAATTGATGAATCGGTTGATCGTGTAAAGGGCCTGCTGGGCGACGAGAAATTCTCCGTTGAGAGAATGCCAATTCCGCGCGGCGACGTGAATTGGTTGGCTCCCGAAGCCCTTCGGAATGCTGCAAAGTCGATCGCGTCCGTGGATCCTGTGAATATTGATGCTAATCGCGAGACAAAGTTAGACGCTAAGAAAACCGACGAGTTTCAATTGCAAATTTCACGCGCCGTCCGTGAATCGGCCGACGTCGAGCGTCTTCAGATTGCGGAAGAAGTCAGGCAACGCAACATTACGGGATCAAAGCTTCTATTCGCATTATTTCAACCAGAGTTCGACGACCTTCTGAGAATTGTGGCAAGCAGGTCCGGGCAATGTAAGGATAGGGATGCACTTGGCGCATATTTCGCTGCGTTAATCAATCGATTCAGGCTTCACCTTCTTTCCAAATGGTCCGAAGAATGCAATGGCTCACACTTGGTGGGGAGTCACTTTGACTACAAATCACTCGCCGGATTCAGCCGCGCTGTTTGGGAAGATTTCCTTGATGCTCCATCGCGCCTACAGAAAACTCAATCGGATCTGTCCTCAGCAAGAATGGCGGAATCAACCGTGAAGTTACGGCAACTCTTAAATGAAAGTCCTGACCTGAGTCTGCCAGAGATCATACCTCCCATTGGACTTGTCGCGCTTGCTCGCTCCGATCCTGCTGAAGGGCCGATTGGAGTATTAAGAAAAGCAAATGAGCTTGTATCAAAAAACTCATCCGGACGCGCATTCCGTTCTCTAATTTGGCGCAATGCGCATCGCGATCCAGAAATGCAAAAAAAACTGGCGGAGGAATGGTATCAATACGCGTCGCAGGAATATCAAAAAGACCTCGGCAAGTCGATCGTAGCACAGGATCCGATGAAATCGATTCTGTCACTCAGCGGCGACGTTATTTCGGAGGAATCGGTATCGATCGCGCTCAGTCAATTCATTGATTCAACAATTGCCGGGTTCATCGCGTCGCCATCACTGATGGGAATCATTCCCCGGATCGTTCAAGCATGGCAAACATATAGAGCAACGTCAGGCAAGCGTGGATACATCAATTTTTATCAGATAATCGCCCGAGATATACAACAGCTCGGCGACTTTCATGTCGAAGATCGCGTCAAACAGATTTTTGGTCGACCTTTGAAAACTAATTGAACGCCTCGTGGACATCCCTTAATTTAGTGATACTTTCTGAATTGTTGCGCCGGGTAATCGTCGTGCACGCCGGGTCATATTATCAATTCAGGGTCTAAATCTTCAATAATCGGAATCCGGTACTTATACACTGATGAAACTTTCGAAACACTCTCTCCTCGGCGGATTCCGGAATTGCAAATGGCGCGGTGTTCAAAATTTCCGAAATTCCAAAGCCGCTCGCTTCGGAAGACTTAAATAATGTGCACGAATACATAACTACTCCAAGAAGCGGCTCTTTGGTCAGCGCCCTTTGAAAGTCAACGACAAGCTCGTCCATGAGTTTCTTAACTTCACAATCAGTAGTAACCGACCCTAACTTCCATGGCATGGCTCCGTACCGCGCCATTTTATCATTGATGAGGATCGAGGCATCAATAGCAACAACTCCTGTAATCTTCGATTTTCGAATCTGTTGAGTGGCTTCCTGTATTCGGTCCCGAAGTCCTTTGTAAGTCTTAACTCTTTTTGCAGCGATGCATAGGCGATGTGCATCGAGACTTAATTGCAGGTCGGGCTCAATCCATTCTGGACTAATACCGGCGGCGTAAAACATGCAAGCCAAATACATCTCAAATTGCTTGTCGCGCGGTGCACTCGAATTTCTTTCCTCCGCTGGAAGTTCGCGGCCCGCGAGAAGGCGAGTGAATTCGCGCGCCCAAGGAGGTCTGCGCTCGGCGATCATATTTGCAACAATTGTACATTGTTGAAGATCGACACACCCTTGATGCGCAATACACAACTCCTGCTGCGTTGGGGCGAGTCCCTTCAGCCGATCGTCGAGCACTTTTAGGATTGAACGGCGATACCAAACGAAGCGGGTCGGGGCCGTTGGAACGGATCCAAATTCGGAGGCCGTCCGTTCAATTGCGCTACTTTCATGAACAAGTTGGCGAAGTAAGTTAATGTTAAGTTTCTGTTCCTGAACATTGTCAAAACCGGATAATTTGTCACGCCATCGATCGTCCTCCCATCCAAGAGACCGCGCTTTTTCTAAAATGGCCTCGTGTTCATCATCGGGCCATACGAGACTATTTGTTATTATCGCTCTACGTTCTTCGGTCGGGCCCGCGGTCAGCTCGGCATTGAAGTCTCGACCGCGATGCCGAACTCCATTTACAATTCCTGAAATATGAATCACAGCCCGGTCACGATCATGTATGAAGTGGCGCGACTCGTGTTCGAGCTGCGACCCGTCTTGGAATCGAGAGTCATGGGATCCATCCGCCCAAACCCAATGACCAGCATCATCGCGAAATAGGACCGGGTTCCCTAAGTGATCAAGGCCAAAGATAGAGTCTGACACGGTTGATTACAGTTAGGCTAGAGTTCATCGCCGTGTTGAAATGGCAGATTCGTGTCGCCTACCCGTAAGCACAAGAGTTCCACGGGCAAGTTTTCGTACGCCACGGCTTTACCGGAGTCTCTTACAAATTTAGCGTAAGAAAGCGCATTATTTATCTTCTCGCGAGCGTGATCATTCAACGATTCGGGAAAGAGCCACCTCGTGCCTTGCTTTACGACTAAATTGAACCGCCAATTGATTGTATGAAGTTGGCGCGACGTGCCGTCTTTGAACGGCACGTCATATTTAATTAATAGACTGCTAAAAATGTGGTCAGGGATACTGCAATAACTGAATAATTGTGGAAACGCTTGAACAACGGAATCATCAATTGCGGCGCCGACCCAATTTTGAGAAGATTGAAGTTGATGGGCACTCACGAGCCCGGGCCCTACGAACATCTGGCGGCTAGTATCAACGACGATTTCCCCGAAACTAACACCGCCCCTAAGAGGCAAGTGTAGCGCGAGCATTTCCTGCATCAGCCGCCACGCATATATGAGAAGCTGGATGCAGCCGTCTGGCGTGTCCGTTGTCGAAACTAAGAAAATGGAGTCAGAAAATATGTAGCGTTCGCACAAAGGAGCGTCATGCGGGAGCCATTCGAATAGTGTTCTTACCCGATTCGGATTGAGCCCTCGCGTGCGATGGCGAGTGTGATCGGTAGCATCGAGCGCATACGCGTATTTGGCGGCGAGTTCTTCGAGAGGCGTCGATTCAACAATTGTCTGAAAGCCGAGAATATCAAATTCCGCAATCGTTCTTCGAGTTGTATTGATCATAATTGATGAAAAAGGCATCTCCCGAGGACGTCAACCGCCCCCGACTAAGAAGTGGCCTTCAAATAGTCTTCCATGGATTCATAACATTTGACGCGACCGCTCTTCATCGCATCCTCTTTCGACGCATAGCCGAATAGTTGTGATGTAACTTGGGCATCTGGATTAACGATGGTTAACATCAGCCTTTCATTATTAGTGCGAGTTAACAGCGCCTCGCGGATGAGCCAGCGGAGGTGCGTGTCGCTTGGTGCGAATGATACGCCGATACAAACGATGCGCTCGGCCCTGCGTAGTTCTTCGAGCGCGATTTGCCAGAGAAAATTAAGCTTTCGGGCGTTGGTAAAGTCCTTTGCTGCGATGGGGGGCACGACATAAATCGCCAACGGTGCACCGCAGATTACACATGGACGTCCGGGCTCAGCGGCAACTCGACTGAGGCTTTGTATTATAAATCGATGATTATTCGCGCATCCTTCGCGCGGGCAATATACCCAATCCAACGAACCGTGAAGTTTAAGATAATATCCTAAGTATTCCTCGGGATCCAAACTCATGGCAACCTCGCCGGAAACTAATGATAGCGGTTGCCCGAGCAATAGGCTCAACGACGCAAGTCTGCCAGTCGGCTGATAGAAAGCCTTTTGCTCACCGACGAGCCCTTCCTCTGCTCTCTTCTCAGCCTCCGCGAGCGACAGGTCCATCAACAAGTCGTAATTTAACGTCAAGATCGTGTCGCGCGGCCGAAGTCTCTCAAGAAGCATTTTGTGTAATTTACATTCTGGCGATTCGTTGGGAAGTTTCAATCGTTTCCAAATGAACTGAAGCAACTGAGTATACGCGCCAGTGAAACGGACTTCTGGTTCGGCGAGAGGCGACGACGTCAATGGTTGCGCGGTTGCTTGCCGAAAATGCAGATATGTCATTACCTCTTCGATGTTCCAATTGTTTATTCTCACTCCGTCGTAGAATTCCTTCAAGAACCCTAACAGTTCCGAAGGAATCGCTTCTTTATCATTCCCAAAGAATCCCCGCATCAAGGGCAACTTGTACGATGACGCGTTCGAAGCGCCTGCGCCCAATAAATACACTGTCACTTTCGGCGACACCGGAATGAATTGCTTTTCCCACTCGGCGTTCGCGGAGTCAACCATTTGTTAATGTAAATTACGGTTCGTAGCTTTTCAGTAAACTTGTATTTTGATGCGTTACGACGTCAGCAGTTTCTTCGAGTCAAACGACACTCCGGCTGCGGCCAGTTCCTTGGCCAACCGTTGTTTCCAAGCGCCAGCGGCGTCGAACGGCTCATAAATAATTCCGTGATAATCGCTTGGCCATTTGACAGAATTCTTTAATAGCAAGAAAACTCTCGGTCGACCGAGAGTTCCCCAAAAGTAGCCAAGCTCTAAGATTACATTTTGCCTCGCGCGGCTGGATGGCACGCAATCTCCATTTTTATCTCGGCCTTCGTCGTCGGGACTCAACAACACAACGGCAAAAGTAATATCTGCATAGTCTTCAAGTTTTTCGAAGACTGCTCGCCCTTGATTGAGCTGTTCGTGAAGAATGATTGCATCTAATCCCAATTTTTCTAAAAAACGAGCAACGGTTATCTTCATTTCGTCGTCGTGCCCGTGAACAACAAAAACTTTTTTGCTGCCCGTGTCTACTGAGCCGCGCGTCCTTGGCGATGGGGAATTTGGCAATTCGTTCAATTCAATTCGTTGCCTAATTCGCCGCAATTCAATTATCCCTGACCTCAAATCTTCAGATGTCTCGCGTTGCAGAAATGCACGAACAGTCCGCATACTCTTCCCGCGCCTACAATAATTAGCACTCAGGTCAATTCCGGACAGAAGACTTTTGAGCAAGAATTCGTTGCGGTCATCCCAGAGGAGATACGCTTCCTCCCTACTGTTCGAGTCTCCTGCAAAGCGATTCAATATCTTTTCGCCTTCTTCTATTTGTTTATCTACGGCGCAGGTGGCAGTGCGAATTGGATCATTAGAGTTGGCGTCCGACGCAGGCTCCCTTTTGGTGGTGCTCATATTAGTTTTCCTCTCTGTCGAATAGTCCTTTTTGCGACGGCCGTTCCGCCTTCGACTTCGCCACGCGCCCCTTGCCCTTCCCCGCCTTCTTTTCATGCAACCCCTGCTTCACTTCCTCGGCGTATCGTTCATGATTCAATTTCAATAATTTGTCGAGTACAATTCGACGAGCGGCTTCGCTAATTGTGAATCGGATGCCTTGTTTGGTGGGATGGAAGTCGTGGTCGAGTTTTATGTCATTCCAGCCGTAGGCCGCGGCGACGGCCGAGTCCATCTCCATATGTAGTGACCGAAGCTGCGCGATGTCCTTTGACTCCCCACCGCGGCTGTGAAATCGGCCATAAACTTCATGTACACCACAACGACTGTCCTCCGAAATCGTATCTCTCTTTTTTTCGTATCGTCGACCGATCTCATCCAGTCGACATCCATCCCCAAGATCGCTGGGAAATGGGTATGTATCGAAGCAAACGGAGGTGCTATATCTGACGGAACCTCCCAACTTCGAGGCAGTAGCGAATGCCCATTCCGCATGGAGAGTGGACTGGAGCACAGCGAAGAGCGCGGGCCTGTCATCGAGAAATAGTTTGATCCCGTGGGCGAATAGTTTTTGGGAGTCTGCACGGATGAACATCAAGTATTTAGAAACGATGGTCGACGCAAGAATGCTCCGTCTGCTACGGGCTTTGCGATAAAAGGTGAGTCGTTTGTCCCAATGCAGCCAAGGCCTGTTTTCGTGTATTTGCCTAGACTGGTTCGCGCGTTCCGCAGTCACTTCGTGTTCCAGAATACGGAGGATTTGGTTACATCCCTGAATCTGCTTTTTTTCCAAGTCGCCAAAATCAATGACAATACTCCCGTCGTCGGCGTGGGGAGTATGGTTGAGTGCGTCGCCGTTTACGTACACCCGCACAAAAGGCTTCAATCCGGGATTGTTTGAAAGCAACGAAGGAAGCTCTTCTTTCGGACGAACGAAGCTGCCGCCATAGAGCATCGTGCCCTGACTGTATTCAATTCCATGAGGGAGTGCTTTGGCCAAAGAGAAGTCGATAGTATCGGAGAGTGTTGGGCTCACAGACGACACTCGGGTTCCATCAAGTAAAACACCACCTTTCCAACTGCCATTCGTGATGTGGAGTCTGGCGACTACAACCGCCGCTTCCCCGGGCCAAGGCATTAGTGGGATTGCGTTGTAGATAGCTCCACCGTTCGCGACGATGTTATCTAGTCCTACCTTGCGAGTGTCAGCCTCTGAGATGCTCTTGGTTGCAAGAAGGCCCATGCAGCTTTTAGGCCTTAAGAGACTGAAGCTCCGTCGAAAGAAGAAGGCTACTAGATCACCTGTGCCCTCCGATCCCGGATAGAGCGACTTGAGTCCATAACAGTATTCCGGACCGAGAATCGTTGGCATTTGCCAGCCGCCCAAGAATGGCGGATTTCCAACGAAGGCATTGAAGCCGCCGCGAGCGAACACTTCAGGAAACTCCACCGCCCAGTGAAAAGCACGCCGCCCATTTAATAATTGGTTCGCATACAACTTAAACTCTTTCGGCTGTTTTAACATTTCACCCCGAACGCGCTCCGCATCAAGCGCCCGTTGATCCTCATACTTGTCTCCATCTTGCCCTTTCAATTCAAATGCAATAATACAATCCGCGAGTGCTTTCACATTTGCAATCGCCGCCTCTGCCTCCTCGTGTAAGTGTTGCTTTCGTTCGATCTGAATATGATCGTTAGACGGTAGGCTTTCGAGCGCCTTTCTTTTCGATGTTGTCTCTGCGACCGAGTGCTCAATGTCTTTGCTTGCAAACAATCGTTGGGCTACATCCGTCCGAAGACTGAATTTCTGAATCTGCTCAGTTGACGACACGCCAAGGAGCGAATCACCACATTTGAGCGCGTGATCCAGAAATGTAAACGGCCGATCTTTTTGTAATGTGATTAACCAGAGTGACAGCTTCGCCATCTCGACGGCCATTGGATTGATATCGACGCCGTAAATGCAGCGATCGGCGACGTAGCGGCGGGCGATGGCGTGGCGTTCTTCGGAGTCGCGCGGGATCGGTCGTTCGGATGGAGCGCCGGTGGAGAGATCGCCCTCGGGCGTGATCACGACCTTCCCGGGGTTCGCGCGCTCGGCGGCTTCCCAACTTTCGACGAGGCGTTCGGATAAGTATCGAGTGGCCTGAACTAAGAATGCGCCCGAACCCATGGCCATGTCGCAGACTTTGAGTGCTAACAATTCTCGCGCGGGCTTGAGCTTCCACTCGTTCTTCGGATTGCCTTCCGCCGGACCGACGTACACGAGCGGTTCCAGCGTGTATTGTACAATCGGCTCCGTAAGCGAGCGCGGCGTGTAGTGGGTGCCCGTCGAGCGGCGGTCGGCGCCTTTCGTGACGTAAAGACTTCCTTCGTTAAATATTACTTTTCGCTGCGCCGTATCTTCGCGGACGAGCGACGCGAAGGGCTTCACGCGATTCCAGAGTTTTGGATCGTTGTCGCAGGCGACGAGGAAGGGCTCGGCGCTTTCTTTCGGGAGTTCGTAAGTTAATTCTTTTTCGAGCGTCTTTTCGGAGCGTCCTGTCTCGTCGTGGAGAAATGATACCAATTCCGAGCGGCCTTTCTTTGAGTATGATTCGAGCGTTGGGAGTGGAATCTCGGGTTCTTTATCTTTGGATCCGCGCAGGCCGAGGACAGGGCTGTTGGATTCCTTTGCGCGGACGGCCGTATGGTCGAGGAGACCTTCGTAGACGTGGCCGATTTGTTCGATGTCGAGTGCGCGGAAAGAAAGTTTACGTTTCTCGGCGGGGCCGCCCGGAACTTTGACTTCCAGTGTTTGTAACGATTCGAGCAGATGCAGCACCGTTCTGTTGTCGATGGCCAGCGGTGCCGCGAGCGTATTCTTGTAAGATGTGCCGGGCTTGCGTCCTTCGAGGAATGGATAGCGATCGGGATCGAAGAGATGGCCGCCGTACGCGGGAAGACGCAGGCGCTCATGTTGGATCCCACCATGGACCGCGCGAAATGTCGCTAATAATCGACCCCATGCGTCGAATCGGCGTTCCAACAGTTCTTCACCGTGTTGATCGGCTCCTTCGCGCAGGCGCGCGCGCAGCGTCGAGACGGCATAGGATGATTCGTAAAGATCGTCGTCCAAAAGTAATAATCCGCGCTCCTCGGCGGAGAACAGGAACACCAGTCGCATCATCACGGTGAGTGCGGCTTCATATAATTCTTTCTCGGAGATACCCGCGAGAAGTTTGCGGCCCTGATTCTTATCGATGCGGTCGAGAGTCTGAATAATGACTTCAACGGCGCGGCGAACTTGATAGCCGAGTTGATCCGTAACTTCGGCTTGATCTTTACAACTCCTTTCAAGAAGTTTTAAAAGCGTCTCGCTCTCCGACACTCCAAAAAAACGGTGGCGAGAAAGCAACGATTGGAACGCGTGCAGCGTCGAGCGTTCTTCGAAAAACAAATGTGAATAAAACGACGCGAAGCCGATGGTTTCATTCTTCAGCGCCGAAACGAGCGTCCACTGTTCGCCATTTGTTACCAATCCGAGAGGAATGTCGGCGCCACGTAACAACTCAGCCATCCGGGTATTCGGCGATGCGCTCCACGCGCGGCCGGATAGCTTGCGATCGAGGTTGGCGACGTCGGCGGGAACAATTTGCACGAGGAGACGTGCACGCCCTTCACCGTCGCGCCCCTTGGGGTTTACGAGGACGAAGTCAGGATCGATCCGCTCGCCGTATT
Source organism: Planctomycetota bacterium (assembly GCA_016200225.1). Taxonomy (GTDB): domain Bacteria; phylum Planctomycetota; class UBA1135; order UBA1135; family JACQFD01; genus JACQFD01. The sequence continues at coordinate 309,759 of JACQFD010000002.1, read as the reverse complement.
GTTGTAACTCGACAAAGAGTCCGGGCGGGATCTTCTGACCTTCGAGCAACTCGCCTTTGAATTGTAACCAATCTCGAAGAACGTAAAGAATCCATTCACGGTGATGAGCGATCGTGAGGCGCCGCCTCTCCTTCTCATCGACCCAATCTTCATAACGATCCCGAAGCTCGCGGACACGCTCGGGTTCGTCGGGATCGAGTCCCTGAGGAAATGCTTCGAGGAGGACGGGCAACGTTAAAAACGGCCCCGACTGCTCGACGAGTGCGAGCCATTCGTTGTGGTGTTTGGAAATGGACATCGAATTCTCGAAGCGTTACTTCGCCGCGAATCGCTCAGGAACAAGGAATGTTAATGAAACGGGAAAGACGCGCGAATTCGGATTTGCAAAACGGCTGCGAATTCGGGATGTCTCGGCTTCGATTTCATTGGGAATTTTAGCAAGGCGCGGGCGAAGACTCTCGCGGGCGCGTTTGTAACTTTCTTCTTCCATAAAATTAAACTCGCGCTGATCGGCTTCCTTCTCGTCGAGCGCGTCGCTTAACATTTTTTCGAGTCCGCGGAGAATCGCCGCCATGTTCTTTACTTCGAGATTGCATTTTTCGTCGAGCGATTTTTGTAAACTCTTGACGCGATCGTCCGCGCGGGATTCGATGGATTGAACGAGCGACTCGCGAAGGTTTGCAAATAGCGCGGAGAATCGTTTCTTTACAGATTCATGTGGTTCCAAATCGAGCGCCGAATCAAGCGCGCGATCCATATCTGTTTGATTCATTCGTACAAAACGACCCTCGCGGATACGCCCGCCTGCGGTGATAACCTCTTCGTGGATGCGCTCGTGGTCGCCGCCGATCACTACAAAACGGGCGTGCGCGACGATTGAGGGCATGTCGAGATCGTTGTTCGGAACGACGCGCGCGCATACACGGTGGATTTTTTTGTTATCTTGCGTATTCCAAATTTCGCCGCGAAGAAGTCGAAGGCACATTTGAACGATACGGTGATTCAAATGAGCAAGGACAACGTCGTCGCGGCCATCGGCTACGGAATGGTCGAAAACGATCGGTCGGATTTGTTGTGAGTGGGGGTGGGCCAGTCCTTCGCTACAATTTGCCCAACTACCGGTGAGACGGGGGAGGCGGAATGCGGGAATTGGCGCGTCGCCTTTTTGGCGGGGAGGAATCGTCGTGGGAATGAGCGCGGGTTGTCCCGCCAGCGACAAGCCTGTTTCAACGACGTTTAGAATACTCGCGGCGTCGATGTGTAAACTTCTCTGGCTCTCCTCTAGTCGCACCCTCGCTTTTTGCGTTTCTTTCGCGACGTCGCGTTCGAATTTTAGCATTCGGCGCGCGGGCTCGGCTGCGCGTTCGGCGGAGTCCGTGTCGAGGCGCGTCCGTTTTCCAAGCATCGCATCTTCGACCTGTGCTGCGATGACCGGGCCGACTTTGCCGAGGTCTTCGCGGATTTGATTAACTTTGAGCGCGGCTCGGAGCAGAAATTCGAGATCGCCGTCGAGGTCGCCGGGAGTCGCCCACGGATTTTTGGCGCGTTGTTTATAACCTCTTCCGACGAAGTGATAAATATTAACAAACTCGGCGCGCTGGCCGTGACGATCGACTCGGCCATTGCGCTGTTCCATACGGCTCGGATTCCACGGGATTTCTATATGAATGAGTTTGGAGCAGTGGTTCTGAAGATCGATGCCTTCGGAGGCCGCGTCGGTTGCTAATAAAATGCGGACATTGGATTGTTCAGGACCCGCTTGAAATGCCGCCTTCACTTTTTCGCGGAGATCCTTATCCATGCCGCCGTAGAGCGTGAGCAGTCGGTCTTTTTCGTTGAGTTCCTCAGCTGACAGTATTTGTAATAACCAATTCTGAGTTGCGCGATATTCCGTAAAGATAATGACGCGCTCGGCGCCCCAACGACCGCCGGGTTTAATATTTGCCTTCAACCATTCGATCAGCGCCTTCGCTTTGGAGTCGGGCTTTCGGCGGGCAGCCTCGGCGTATTTCTGAAGATCGGAAAGCAAAACGGACGCACTCTTGTCGATGGAAGCTACAAATTCAGTCGCCGATTCAACTGCTTCGCCTTCCGTTGTTTCATATTCATCGTCGTCGGCCTTTTCCTCCTCAAGCAACGCACTGTGGCGATCAACCGCGCGACGAGCCGATTCTTGGTCTTTTGTGGTTTTCGAAGTGCGGCGCATCGCGGCAGCGTGCTTGCCGAGCGTAATCGCAAATGCCTCGGGACACGAAAAGAGACGCTTTTTTAGTAATTTCAGTATGAATTGCGCCGCGTAGGAATTGCCTTCACCGGAGAGTTTAATTAACTGATTTGAATAGTCTCGAAGGAGTTGATGGGCACGCTTTTCTTCAGATGTGTAATCGACCTCGATCGCCTCAGGCGGCCGCCGTTCGGCGAAACGCCCGCGAGTGTCCCACATCTTTTGAAGGTCCGATTTCATCCGTCGCACCATGACGGCGCCGAGTTGATTTCGGTCCGGCTCGACGCCGCGGTGAAACCGTTGGTCGTCGAGCAATTCTAATAATGCCGTAAAACTCTCTTTATATCCATTGTGCGGCGTTGCCGAGAGGAATAGTTTATGTTCGAAATGTGGCGCAATTGTTCGAATTGCCTGCGTACGATCGGAATCGATTGCGAAATGTAAGGATTGTGACGGCGCACAATTGTGGGCCTCGTCCAGAATGAGCAAATCGTAGCGACGCGGATACGCGGGCTCGCCCTCGCCGGGCAGCGTTTCGCGGAAAAGGCGAAGAGGGCGTTCACGCTTCAGAAAGTCGATCGATGTGATGAGACGCGGAAAATGCTTCCACGGATTTGTATGGATTCCCCGTTCGCGCCGAAGTGTACGAACGCAATCGCTATCTACAATTCGGAATTCGAGTCCGAATTTATCGCGCATCTGATCGCGCCACTGGATTTGTAAGGAAGACGGGCAAACGACGAGAACTCGGCGAGCGCGATGACGTAAAATTAACTCCTGAGCCACGAGTCCCGATTCTATAGTTTTTCCCAAACCGACGTCGTCAGCGATTAGTAAGTTCACGCGCGGCATCTCCAGCGCGCGCACGACGGGATCAAGTTGATAGTCTTCGATATCGATCCCGCTTCGAAAGGGCGCTTGGAGATTCTTATCATTCGCGGACGCAATCGCGCCCCAACGAACGGCATTGATAAACGCGTCGAGGCGTTTTGGCGTGTCGAAACCCGAGGGAGACGGAAGCGCCATTCGCTCCAACGCGCGTGCGCCGGGCTCGATTTCCCAAACTACAGATAATTCCTCGCCGAGAGCATCGTCTTCGATCGATGAAAGTCGAACGAGGTGCTGCGGTGCTTCAATGGCTGAGGTTGTCGCGGCAGGGCCAATGGCACTCGCTTCAATATCGATGACTACAAATCGCCGTTGACGGACGTCGACAAGTTGCCCGAGTTCGGGGATTGACTCAGCCATTTCGGATTATTAGTAAAAGGGTACCCGTTAATTAAAGTTTGCGGACCTTTCGTGCGGATGAATCGAGCGCGCCTTGCGGTGTCCCCCGGTGGACGTCGGGAAAGCCTTGGGACTCCGGGGGACGATTCTGCGGACGTGGGTCGCTTTGGCAAGGAGGTCGAGATGTTCGGACCCGAATATGGCCGCCGGACACTGCGGAGGGCGCTTGGATCGCGCTCAGGTTGATCCGGAGGCAGGGTTCAAGTATCCAGCGATGGGCTGACTTCGATTCGGGCGAATTTTCGGCGGCCGGGTCGTTTCGCACGGTGCGAAATGACAGGTCGCAAACAAAACGGAATTCAATCGCCAACCGAGGTCGGGTCGTCCTGAATCGGGCGATTCGTCCAAACAACGCGATTAGTAATAAGTCGAACGAAATTGAATATTCCATCTCCGAAACAGCTCTGAAAATCCGCCGTGTTCACGCGAGGCGGGTTTGGCAGGTCCAACGGATTCCTCCCTACACCCTCATTTCGCGCATTCTTGACGGAATTTATGGCGTGCGAAATGACATTCGCGTGCATGGGTCTTCAGTTTCAGTGCGTGGAGAATGTATCATGAATGCTCAACCCATGAGGCCAAGCTAATTATGGTATTTCGACTCAATTGTTATGGAAAGAAATCTAAACATGCTGAGCCGCTTTACGGGATATTTCGCCGCACCGCGCGCGACAGCGGTCTGCATGATTATCAAGCGGCGAAAATAGTATCATTTTTTCTTGAGCATCTCGCGGACGAACTCGCGGACGGAAATATTATTAGGATTCCGGCGTTTGGAATATTCGCTCCGTGGGCGAACGAAAAGAAATGTCTTCTGGCGCGCGGCCTCTATAGGGCTGCGCCAGTCTTCGTTCCGGCACGCACACTCAGAAAACAGGTAGCACTTTCCGCTCCTTACAATAATCGAACAAAGCCAACAGTTACACGTTATCGTAGTAATCACCGGCTGAATGCGCGGCCCAAAAAGAAAAATGATAAAGTTTATTTGAGCATGCAAGCCCTTCGGAATGATATCGAACGGCAGCTTGCGGAATAAAGCTCGACGCGGTGCTGGCGAATGTAACTAACAATACTTGTTTGGCGACAAGGTGTCGATGGGGATGCTGTAACAGCGATAACGTTATTGAGCATGCGCCGCACTAAATATTGCTTGAGACGATATTCCGCTCGGCATTAACACACACTCCACGGACCATTCGCCCATTCGGCTCGTCGAAATGTACTTATTTGTACCAGCTCCATTTCCCTTTGCGGCTTCCTTTGCGAGTTCTGAAAGTTCTGGCACGTGTCCAAGTCCATCAGTAATTATGTCAAGAACCGAACTTATAACAAAGAATCCGGACTCCAGCGTAACCGGATCATTTAGATCAAAGTCGAGTACGAATGTGGCACGAACCACCTCGCCGCTGCCGGAACAGTCAATTGTAATCGTCCAAGGACGTAGGCCCGCGGTTCCGTTGCCTGACGAATTCCATTGGTAACATTTGGCTGTCGGCTTGTCGATGAATGGGCCGGTCGACTCCCGTGGACTTCGTGCTTTAAGAAAGGGCGTCGACTCGATTTGTTGGATAGTGACGTGACCTGTCCGAAGTCCCCCAAAAAAGTACGATCGCGAAAAGTAAGCAATAACAAGGAGTATTGCGATAAGCCCAACCCAAGAGTCCCTCCGTTCTCTCCGTCTCTTTGCAACATCCTGACCCGTTGATAGGTCGGCGAGTGCCCCGTCGCCAACTTGATTCGTGGGTTGTCGCCTGACAGTTTCGTGGTGACGCTCGGACGGCATTTGTTATTGTATGATTAGTAAACTCAATGGGAGCCTGAAATGTTCATTTTGAACGAAGATGGCAATCGGTATTCATTCGTCGAGGCACCATGTTCGTGGCAAGGGTTCATGTACGGATGCTACTTATCCGATGTTTCGTATATTTTCCGGCGAATAGTGTACAATTCATTCAAGCGTGCCTTGAATGCGTTCATTGAATCCAATAGCGCCGAAAGCGCATTGCGCGCGGAAGGAAGTGTATATGTCCCCAAGTACATCTCAAGATTTTGGGTCGAACTTGGATTTAGGTACACGGAACCGTCTTTTGTTCCGCCGGGATTCCAAGGAAAAACACACGCCTGTATTATGTGAATCAAACTGATTGCGTTGCGAGTTCCCTCACGCAATGCCTCGACACGAAAAGCTTCAAAGAGTATCTGTAGTTGTTCTTCATGGCTCTCTGTTTCCCTTGTAATCAAATTATCAATTTCAGTACGTGTCGTCGGATTGCGGGAACAGGCCAAATTCACAATTAGTAATGAGAATCCTAAAATACTCAGAATCGCACGAAAAGAGAGTCTTGTTCGAGTCATAAGTAATTTTCTCGCTCCGATAGACCGATTATTGGGTTCGAATTCCGTTGAACGAGCGAAGCCCGAGCGCACTCAGGGCTTTCGAGAGATTCTTCGGAGATCCGCGGATGCCAATTTACCCTAAGTTGGGCTAGGCCAGAACGGGGTACACCATCGACGTCGCCCATAAACCGGCGGCATGACCTCCGTCTTCGATTCCCGTTACCGACTCTTACTCGCGAAACTGAGAAAGGCGCGCGAGGAAGCGTCGCTCACACAGACCGCTGTGGCAAAGGCGCTCCGTAAGCCGCAAACATTTGTATCAAAGTCAGAACTCGGCGAACGGCGCGTCGACTTTGTGGAGGTTGAGGAATTTGCGAGGATTTACGGAAAGCCGCTCGGGTTCTTCGAGACGTCAGTCCCACGACATCGAACGGGCTGAAGTTCCGAGCTAACTTTAGCGGGGTCGGAATGGCTTTACTTTCCAAGGAATTGATACAGCCAGTTTCTCGAACCAAAAAGTCTCAAAGAGAAACCGACCAAATCGAATCTTTGTTTTTGCGCGAACTTTGAGAGACCGGCACGCTGTTTTTTGCGGGTCTTGCCAACCTGACTGCTCGTCTCCGGATCGATTTCGGCGCACGCTGATAACAAGTTGTACCTTCCTGCGCACATCGGGGCGTCCGGAGCGGTCTTACGAAGTCTGTGCACTCTTCAAGCGACTTTGGGTGAACTAATATGGGCCTTCACGCCGCCAGAAATTCGTAAGAGGCCCGAAGGTCATCCTAGAAAATTCGGGGGACTGCATTTCTGGAAGTTGCCTACTGAATCTTCAGGACGCATGTGAGCGTTCGAATGCCATTTCGCACAGTGCGAAATGACTAACGGAAGAACGGAATTGATTTCCGGAAGTATCATCCGGTCACAGCGGTGTCTTTTCCTATAACGAGGAGAAGTGATGTGAAGTGGAGATTTCATGTACTTAGGCGGACAACGTAACTCGATTGCTGTAGCCACCCCATCCTTAGCATGTCTAATAATAACATCTCAAACGGCCGAGTCGCGTTAAGAAATCTTCTTGGCGAAGCGGAAATACGGACGTGATCTAATAATATATAAATAGTTAAGAGAAGTGGCATTTCACGAAACGGGTAGCAAGAATTAGCGCGGACGACAGAAAGGATCCCCGCTGGAAACGACGCCCACATCGCACACATTCGGATGCTCGCAGAGGCGTTGCGACTAACCGTACAAGGAAGATCGTGATGAGAGCGGCGAAGTGCGGCCTGATCAAAGCATTCAATGAACTTATGTTAATATGTGAGTCCTATGGAAGGCTGCGTTTGTGGTCGCGGTATCCAGATTTTTCACGAGTGGAAACGTATCATAGGTGCGGCGGATACAATTAACTGTTACTTAAAGAAGATTGAACAGCAATGACGTTCTTATTGTCAAAAGCGCGTGAACGATCGAATGGTGCACGGAAGTCCATTCATTTAGTCTCATCTCCTGAAAGGATTTGCCACATTGATGAAGGATTTCGGCACAAGATCCTCGACTCGCCGTCGAGATAGTTAAGAATAGATTCATCGCCCGTGCGGTAGCTGTCATATATCTATTGGAACGATTCTTAATATTGAGAGGGAGTCTGCAGGGCTAGTTGTCAATACATCCTTTCCATGAATAGCCCCCGAACATTATTATTAAGTGTGTTCAGCATGGGTCATTGCTTGGGTCGTCTAACTCTCTTTTGATCAACTGGCTTACTGTTATAGGATGTGGGATATGTGATCTGTTGATTATCAATTCGGTGGAGATGAGCGTCTATAGGAGAAGAGCGAGCTGCCTCGCACTCTTTGACGAATGTCCTTGCCGTGTCTTTTCCAATTTTCAAAAGTTTGGAAATGTTAGCATAGGAAGTGCCAGCCTTATGCAATTTATACGCTTGACGACGGAGCGTTTTCACTCGGAGTTCTGCTTCTCGTACTAAAGCACGATTCTGCACAACGTACGATCTCTTGCAGCGGTAACAGTAAATTCTTGGTCTGCCGGTGGTGTGCGAAAATCCGTCTCGTCTAACGTCTTTTCCCGTCGCAAGGCACTTCGGACACGCTCGTGGTGACCGCACGTTCAGGTACGATTCAACGTCACTAAAATACATAATATCAAATAATCGACGGATGTCCCGCTTCGGTTTTCGCTTGAGGTCCGCGATTAACTCTCGATACCATAAAGCCTCTTCGCCTTCCGGAGTCAGTAGAAACCCATGAGTAATATATAAAGATGCGGGAAGTCTCATTACTCTTTCCGCGGGATTGATTAGTCGGTCATGAATTAACAGTCGATCTTTGTATGGAACGCTTCTGTTGAAGCTTTCTAACGGGCCCTTGGAAAGATATTTAAGGCCAGCCGCAAGTGTCCGCCTCTTTCTATAATTTGAATGGGTGTCCGCGATGCGCTCTTCTTCGAATAATATTGCATCGCCACCCCGAGCCGTCCACCACCTTGAGAACTTATCGATGAGTTCACGTTCGAATTTCGGATTAGTAATAAGCAGCGCCTGAATATGTGGGCGAATTTGACCTCCACGGATCCATCCATACTCGGTGGCGCAGATGAGTGCTGCAATGTCTCCAAAGACCCCGCCCTTCAATGCTAATCGAAAATCTTCACAGACATTCCGAAACTTACGAATGTCCAATTCGGATTCGCGATTGACACGCGCAACAGGCCATTGAAATATGAGTTCGAGGGGGCGGTGACCAAATATACAAAGCAATTTGCGACGCGTGTTTTCGAGTGCGCACCATGCTCTGATCGGACCACAACTAGGACATGCGGCGTGATTGCAAGCGCCCCGGTGATCCGCTCGCGTCATTTTACGCCCTGCTGTACGTGCCGCCCGCCGAGTACAGAATTCAATCGGTCTAAATCTCGTCATTTATCCGTTGGCGAAATCAAATGAGAAGACTTGAGCGTGCGATCGCGTTATAAGTAAGTTGTGCCGTATTGTTAATATAAAAACGACTTTCATCGTCGTCGAATTGTCGGCTTTCGAGAAAATCCAGCTTCGGCGAGAACTTTTTCCGTTCGACTGTCCGCTTTCGGTGCAGTGGTCTGTGCCTCGCCAGTGCACATCTGCTCCGGCGTCCTCGAACAATTTACAATAAATCGCAGAATTGCTTCGCGGCTCGTGTAGCGACATCCGCCGACGCGAACCGACTCTAGTTTGACGCCACGACTGCCGATCGACATCCAGCGAAAAACTGTAGCAACGTGGACCTTTTTCTTTTGGCCGGGGACTAAGCGCGTCGCAGTAAGGGGCGAAATAAGTGTTTCGTCGAGAAGATTCATTATGAGTTCGAAATGATTAAGATGTGTACGACGGTTGGTGTTACCAAGAGGCGTACTTTTGGATTGGATAAGAATCGCGCGAATGTTCAGAGCAGGCGGTCCACGCATTCCTGAAGAATTCGGCGCAAGTAAGTACATTTTCCGAAACCAACGGACGTCATTTCTAGACCCAAGCGATTTTCTCGTGCTTCGCTGGACTTATCGCGCGAAGACGCTCCTACGAATTAACAATTACCCGCACTCTTCGGCAATCTCGATCGCTTTCTGTTTATCGACTTCTGCGTAAATCTCGGTGGTGGTTGCGCTCGCGTGACCTAACAATATCCGGGCAAACTCTAATCCATATTGTTTACGGATTCGAGTTGCCGCGGAATGGCGAAGTTGGTTCGGTGACCAATTGGGAATGCCTACTTTCGCGCATGCGCGAGAAATCGCCTGTCGGTAATTCACCGAACTGTAAAGTTCATTGAGACGTTCCCGAGGCGAACGCCGGTTTGCTGCATCACGAGCAATCTGCCAGCGTGAAATTTCGGACTGTTTACGATTCGCGCGCGCGATTGTCCGTCGTGCTGCTTGCGATCTTGCGGGGCTAAAGAAATACGCATCTCGATCCAATGTTAAGAATTGCTTGACAATCTCACGTGCTTGGGACCCGAGCGGGATGGTTCTTACCTTTCCCAAGTGTTGTGTTTTGTGCATTTGCGGCGTGTAAATCCACGTTGTTTGGGAAGTATCAAGATCACGCAGCCGCATTCGGGCGACTTCACCGGGGCGCATCCCGGTCAACCACTGTAGTTGGATCATGGCGGCGATGTGTGGAGATACAAATGGAAGTATCGTACGCATGTCCGCTTCCGTAACCGGCTTTACAGGTGCCGTTTCGCGGGCCCTCGTTCGACCGGCCGCGAGGATTCGAACGGCTGCAAGTCCATGATACAAATCCGTAGGAAGCATTCCCTCTTCTACGCCCCACCGAAAGACTCTCTTTACAATTCCGATACGCTGATTAATAACATTGCGACAAAGTCCATCGGCGTCCCGCTTTTGATTTGTGGAGTGTAATAAATGTTCTCGAAGTGCCTTCAACTGCGGGGGAGCAAAGTCACACGCGTTGGTTGGACCGTACAGATCGTGCAAAGGTTGGAGTGCAATTCGAATATTTACAAGTTCCCGAGTCTGAGTCCCGTCGGCGTATTGATACCACTGCTTTGCATGAATCCAAAACTGCGCGATGAGGTCGTCAACGCGAAATGACGGCGTGTCGTTCGTTAATTGTTGGATTTGCCGTCCATTGGACAACCACTCGGCGACCAAACGTTCATATTTCGTGTTCGACTCGGACGAACCCCACCGTCCTGTATAGAATATTTTCCCGCTGAGGAGAACGTACCCAAGATTTCTAGCCTTATGTCGGCAGTGTTTTGGAAGTGTGTTCGAGACGGAAGCCACAGAAAGGCACCGATATCTGGACAGGAGAGATTCCCGCGCAGATCGAAGGTATTGATGCTGTTTGGCCGCGCCGTCGAAGTGGACGGGTATCCGTTCATGGAATTGGATTCAGCCGAAGTCGCGTCGGACTAATTGATACGAGTTGAATTCGCACCCAAAGGAATGCACGCGTGGCGCACACCGATGTGGAAGTCAACGCAACTTCAAACATTGTCTCAAAATGTGTGGACCCGAATCGAGACACGACCGTCATTTCGCACGTTGCGAAAAAACTTGCATCGGAGGCGTAGTAACTAAGACTTCAGTTCAACCGCACTTCTCCATGACTTCTTGCGCTTTCATTTCGTCGATTTCCGCATAGATCGAAGTTGTCAACGCACTCGTGTGGCCGAGGACGACGCGCGCGGCCTCCAAACCAAACTCTTTACGAATACGAGTTGCCGCCGAATGTCTCAATTGATTAGGAGACCACGGCGGCACACCTGCTTTTTCGCAGCCGCGTACGATCGCCTGTCTGTAATCCACGGTATTGTAATAATTATTCAACTTTTCCTTCGGCGCGCGCCGACGGGCGGCATCGCGTTCGATCTGCCACGGCGAGAGTCTTGTTTGTTTCCGGTTCGCGCGCTCGATTGCCCGGCGCGCTGCTTGAGACTTTTCAACACTAAACAAATAGGCTTCCCGGTCCAAACAAATGAACGGTCTTAAGACTTCTCGCGCTCTTGCTCCAAGCGCAATTGTGCGTTTCTTGCCGAAGTGGGCCGTTTTGTGAAGTACGGGCCGGTAGATCCATTGCGACGCGGTCATATCGATATCCCGCATCCGCATCGTGGTCACTTCCGAAGGACGCATTCCCGTCCACCATTGCAATTGTATCATTGCCGCAATATGTGGTGATACGTGGGGGAGCACAGCCAAAGCGTGCGCTTCGGAGACGGGCTTTACAGGTTCGGTCTCGGGCGCACTCGTTCGTCCGGCAACCAACATTCGCACCGCGGTGAGTCCATGATACAGATCGGGCGGCACCTTTCCTTCCTCAACGCCCCACCGGAACATTCTCTTTACAATACTGATCCTTTGATTGATAACATTCCGGCAAAGCCCATTTGACTTGCGCTTTCGATTCGGTGAATACAATAAGTGTCCACGCAATGCCTTCAATTGCGTGGGACCAAAGTCGCGGGCAGGTGTCGAACCATACAACTCCTCCAGCGGACGAAGCGCGATGTTGATATTTACAATTTCGTTCGTTGGTGTACCATCGGAATGCCGATACCAACCCTTCGCGTGATTCTTAAATTCAGCGACGAGATTTGCTATACTATAAATATCTTCCTTGGCCGCTGTCGAAGGTAGATGTTTCCCGTTTATTAACCACTCGGCAATTAAGCGTTCATAGGTTCCTTTGCATTCTGGTGTCGCCCATTTGCCGGTGTAAATCACACGGCCGTCGAGTTTGACGTAACCGAGGTTGTGCGTCTTGTGATGAAGGTGATTTGGGAGTTTATTAGCGTTTCGGACCACGTTTTCCGTCCAAAGTCTGTACACGTACAGACTTTCGAGGCTCCAAAGTGGCCGCAGCACAAATTAGGCGTTCCTACCAAGCCCTTAACCCACAGGATATTATATTGGAGCGGGCGATGGGATTCGAACCCACGACATTCAGCTTGGGAAGCTGACACTCTACCAACTGAGTTACGCCCGCATGAAATGCAGCGCCAATGAGCGTAGCGGTGGCGGGAAACCTGTCAATGAACTGCGACGCGCCATTCAGCGCATACGAAAAATTGGCTCGAACGACCCCTTTTTCCTGCGATTCTTTCGCAACATGGATCCAATAGCCGGCGTTCCACGTCCATTGGCTCGAATCACGGCAACTTTCCCGTAGAAAATTCCGCGCAACAAGTGGCGCGGAGACACGTTCCGCCCTAGTTTTTCAGGCTGCCCCGCCCGAGGGTTTACCCCCAACCTACCCTCGACGTTGGCCGCATGTCACCCCACGCAACACGGCCGAGATTATCATGAAGAAGCAGCGAGTTGTCCTTTTCTTACCATCGCGCGTCGATCCTACGATTGGCGACCTCCCCGCAGCGGATTTGCAACCGCTCGAGTTGATACATATTGCGAGTCCGGCCGAGGCCGCCGGATATGAAGTCATTGTCATCGATGCGATGACGGAACCGGATTATTTGCAAAAAGTCATCAAGGCGTGCGACGGGGCGCTCGCTTTCGGTTCGTCCTGCATTCTCGGATTTCAAGTTTGGGATGGCGCTGTCGTTTCCGAAGCGGTCCGCAAGACCTATCCCAAACTGCCAATTTTCTGGGGCGGATGGTTTCCGTCGTCGGTTCCCGAATTGTATCTAACGAGCGGCTGGTGCGACGCCGTTTGCATGGGGCAGGGCGAAGAAACGTTTCCCGAAATGTTAAAAGCGGCCGAGGAAGGGCCGCGCATGGACCAGGCGCTCGAAAAAGTCGACGGTCTCGCCCTCTGGCGCGACGGCCACATGATTCAGACGACGCGCCGCCCGACGAAACATTTAAATGAACTGCCGCCGCCGTCGTTTCATTTAATCGATCTTCAAAAATATTATGAATTAAACAAAAAAACGGCGCCGCACGGACATCGCATTCGCAACCGGCTGCCGTCGCCGCCGCCGTTCGACAAGCCCGAACATCCGTATCGCGGCTTGAGCTACTTTTCGTCCTTCGGCTGCCCCGAGCCCTGCGAGTTCTGCTGTTCGCCCGAAATCGCCGGACGCCGGTGGGTCGCGCTCGATCCCGAGGTGATGGTCGACCGCATTCACGAACTTTACAAAAAAGATCCATTTGATATATTAAGATTACAGGACGCGAATTTCGGCGTCGCCGAAAAGCGCACGCGGATTTTTTGCGAAAAACTTATCGATTCGGGCATGAAAATCCGCTGGAACGGAACGGTGGAAATTAAACAAATCTGCCAATACTCCGATTCGACGATCGACCTGCTCCGCGATTCGGGCTGCCATTTGTTATGGTTCGGCGCCGAAGCGGCCACCGAACAGACGCAGGATCTCATTCGCAAGCACATCCGCGTCGGCCAGACGGCCAAGGCGATGGAGCGCATCAACGCGCGCGGCATTCGCGCCGGTTTAAGTTATATTATCGGATATCCCAACGAATCGCGCGAATCAATGCTCGAGACCATCCGCGAGGCGGCCGAGCTAACTGTTAGATTCCCGCATTCGACTTCGGAAGTGTTTCCGTATCGCCCGATTCCGGGTTCCGGATTCTGGCAGCCGTCGCTCGACGCGGGATACGTTTCGCCAACGAATTTCGAAGGCTGGGGCCGGTTCTTCGATTATAAATTTAATTCATGGATGGGTAATATCCCCGAGGACGTCCAGAAAGTGTGGTGGCGTTACACGGCCCTCGCGCCGTGGTCAAACGGCCACGCTGGCGGTCGCGGACCCTTCAGCAAATTGCTCCGCCGGAGTGCGCGCACGCGGCTCAGCAAGCAAAAGTACGCGGCGCCGTTCGAATTTAAGTTCTACGATCTGGCGCAGCGGATCATGGGCCCGCGTTTGGTCAAGGCGCTGTAACAACTGTATATATACTAAATAATTTGGTAAATATCAGGATTCGACGGAGGTCCGACTTGTGCGACCGACGTCGTCCCGATGGCGATTGGGCCCCGCGGCTTGAATTGTTAGTTTGCACAGCCTTGTGATCTCCCCATGCACCCCTTGTCAGCTCAGATAGCCTCGGCTCGTTCACCCCATCGACTATCGCGGACTCACCATGTCAACACGCCCCCTGCCGCGCCTTTTCCTCACCACGATCCTTCTGACAACCGCCACCGGCACCGCCGCCGCGCAGTTTGGCCCAACGATTCCACCGCCGATCGTGGATATTTCCTTGAATACTGTCAGTTTCATTTCGAAAGGAGATTTCAACGGAGATGGCAAACTTGGCCTCGTTTTTGTGGTTAGTGGGGTGGCAGGTGAACTTGTTGTATACCTCGGAAACGGAGACGGCAGTTTTTCTTCTGAACCAAGCCTCGCTGTAGGAAATGAGCCGCTCTCGGTTGCTGTTGGAGACTTGAATAATGACGGTAAACTCGATCTTGTTGCGGCCAACAAGCTCGACAACAATATTTCCGCATTGTTAGGAAACGGGGACGGTACCTTTGCTGCCGCGGTGAATAAGGCCACAGGAAACGGACCCGTGGCAGTCTTTCTTGGCGACCTCAACGCCAACGGAAATCTCGATGCGATAACTGTAAACAAAACTGCGAACTCGATTTCGATCTTGCTTGGAAATGGAAATGGCACGTTTGCAAACAAATCCGACAAGGCCGTCGGCGCGTCGCCGGCTTACGGGGGTGTCATTGACTTGAACGCGGACGGCAAGCTCGACATCGTGACCGCGAGCAGCACAGCCAGCACGATTTCTGTATTGATTGGTAATGGGGTTGGAGGTGTCGCCGCCAAGGTGGACTACCCCGTGGGCGCGGCAAGCACCACATTCATGGCACTTGGCGATGTCAATGGCGACGGTAAACCCGACGTGAACGTGGACGCTGCCTCTCTCTCGGTTTTGTTAGGAAACGGAGACGGTACATTTCCGGCGCCAATGTTGTCGGCGGGCGTTCCTGGGAATCAAATCTTCCTCGGTGATCTGAATAATGATAGTAAACTCGACCTCGTGTCGCCTGCGGGCACTGTGCGCCTCGGGAACGGCGATGGCACTTTCGGAACGGACGTGGGATACAGCCCCAATGGCGCGTATATGGCCATTGGCGACTTCAATGGAGATTCCAAATTGGATGTAGAGGAAATTCCGGAAGTATCCACTTGTTGAAACCGGGTTGGTTTTGGGAAAGGGCATTCAATGTTAGCTTTTCGGTTTGGGCGGGTTCGTCACGTCCATAGAACCCGTCGCGCGAAGTTGCTGGCTCTCCGGCTTCTTGCCTACTAGCCGTTCAAGCGTTTCGATGATCTTGTTCGGCGGAATATGTAGCCGCTCCGGTTCTGGTCCCGGTTTTCGGCGCACTTGATTCGCCTTTTTTGCGGCCTTCTTCTTCATGCTACTTCCTCCACTTTCCCTAGTTGTTGCTTGTACGTGAGCCGCTTGCCGTCCGCGCCACGAATTGCGGCGGCTACTCGCTCCGCATCATTAACCTTTCGTGTGTTCCACTTGAAAGAGAACTCACCGAGGTAACGGTGCAGATGCTTATCGCTTACATTATGAAACGTGCCATAGATGCCGCGTTTTATTAACGCAAAGCACGATTCAATAGTGTTCGATGATACATCGCCGCGAACGTATTCGTGAACGCTATGATTCACCGTTTCGTGTCCGCCTTCGTAAGTCTTATCAAACGCTTTGTAGAGAGGCGATTGATCCGTCATCAAACGTGTGCCTTGGCGTTTAACGTGACGATCCAACGCGGCGCGAAGATTCTTAGAGTTTACCTTGGTTAATACTTCGTAGCGCACGTCGCCTTTGCGCTGAACGACACCGAAAACCGGGGTCTTTGCGCTCCACTTCTCGCGATGATAAACATCAAAACGCGGCTTTCCGCCAACGTATGTTTCGTCCGCCTCAACCGTTCCAGACAATTTATTGGTATCAGGTTCGGTCGGACCCATCGCAAGGCGAACGCGGTGCATTAGAAACAACGCGGACTGATAGGAGATGCCACACTCGCGTTTTATTTGTAGCGCACTGATTCCCTTCTTGGACGCGGACGCACTCCAAAACGCATGGACCCACACGCGCAAAGGCAAGCGCGTTTCCTCCAATACGCTCTTGGATCGAATGCTATACATCTTGTCGCAATCGCGGCAACGCCACCGCAAGTCTTTGTTACGCGCACCCGTTTTTGCGTCCGACATTTTATAAACATTCACGCTTCCGCAATGCACGCACGCGGGACAATCGCCCCATCGTCGCGCTTCGAGAAACTCGCACGCGGCAAGCTCGCTCTGTGACGCGAGGCGCAGAACTTCGATGATCGGGTGCGGAGTGGTGTTTGAGTCCATTAGTAAAATGATAGGCTATCTTTCAAGAGATTGCAAGGCGAAAATGTCGCAGTTTAAGAACTGTTGGAGTTGCTCTTGACTGTTTGCGAAGACTATCTAATGGCGTCACAACTGCATCCGAAAACCGCGATCCGATCAAAGGTATCAAAAAGGTGCCGCTGGATTTAGGGGCCGATTTAACGGTACTCATTACAGCATCTCTAAATTCTTTTGTCTTCAATTCAACTTGACCCGGAAAAAGACAAAGCCTTAACACTGTATCGGCAACCATAAGCCATTCATTGATTTTTTCTGATTCTACGTAATCAATATTTTTTGAAGCCTCTTGAAGCATGTCAAGTAGCTTTGAGAAGTCCTCCAATGCGTTCTCCGCTGGAGATGCAGCCTCGCGTTTCCAATGAACTTTGAGTGTAGCATCAACTCTTTTTTCGTACACTTCGTTAAATTCGCGGCATTCTCTTTTCCAGCGTTTCCATCGCTGAATTTCACGCCATACGAGTACACCAAAGAAAAATGTTATTGTTGTGGCGTACATCATTTCCCAGAACTGACTTTTCCAGCTAAGGCCGAGATCACCCATAATCGATTTTCCAATTTCATAAATTGCGGCCGAGACAATTCCAGAAGGGATTGCTTTAGCCCAACCCACCAACCATTCACGTGATCCCGCTTTTCCCAGTGGAGCATCTTTGCGTGGCTCTTGAGGAAGTGGTTCTGTTTCCATGTATTTCCTATTTCGCGACCGCTTCCACCCTCGGTTCGCGCCCCAAAGTCAGTGGCGCTCCAAGGACGATCGCAGGGTGTTATCCTACGCACGTTCCTTCCTCCTTGCAACAAGTTGATAGTTCCGGGAAATTCCCGCTTCCTCGGATACTGCGACTTTACTATTTGGAGTGGGAGACGGGACACTGAACTTGACGCCGTCGCCTGGATTCCCCACGTATAACACTTCGGCAAATCTTAAATTTATAACACTTGGCGACCTGAGCGGCGATGGCAAGCCCGATGTTCTAGCGGCGAATAGTAGTGGTAGCAGCGCGTCCGCTTTGT
This sequence comes from Planctomycetota bacterium, assembly GCA_016200225.1. Taxonomy (GTDB): domain Bacteria; phylum Planctomycetota; class UBA1135; order UBA1135; family JACQFD01; genus JACQFD01. The sequence goes on along the minus strand of JACQFD010000002.1, from coordinate 292,038 downwards.
TGGGTGATGGAGCAGGCGCTTTTGCCGCCTCGCTGATCAAGACCATTTCATCCCTCACCAACACCGTCGCGATCGGCGATTTGAACGCGGATGGCAAGCCCGACATGGTGGCTGTGGCAGCGGCATCCAAAGTTTTTGTAGCCCTCGGCAACGGAAATGGCACATTCGGTACAGTTGCCAGTTACAACGTTGGCACGACTCCGTTGAGTGTTGCGATCGCAGACTTGAACGCAGACGGCAAGCTTGATCTTGTCGTGGCAAATTCCGCCAGCAACACCGTTTCCGTTTTATTAGGAAACGGCAACAGTACGTTTGCCGCCCAAGTGACCTACGCGACGGGCACGCAGCCAGTGAGTGTTGCCATTGGAGACCCCAGTAATGACGGCATCCCCGATATTGTGACTGCGAACAAGTCTGCCCATAACATTTCCATTTTGATTGGGGTTGGCGACGGCACATTCCTCGCGGCAGTAAACATCGCGGTCGGTACTGCGCCCTGGTGTGTTGTCCTGGGCGACCTCAATCTGAATGGCAGCACCGACGTGATCGCGGTGGACAACGCCATTGACAAAGTCTCGAGATTCCTCGGTAACGGCGATGGGACCCTTGGGACCAAGTCCGATTTTCTCACCATCAATTCTCCGACATTTGGTGTCATTGGAGACCTCAATGGCGACGGAATACCCGACGTGGCGGTGGGAACGGATCAAGCCTTTCCGGGCACCACTATCACCGGCCAAATCGGGGTCTTGATCGGGGACGGATCCGGCGACTTCGTCGGGGCCTCCGGCCCCGGGGCCGTTGTTGTCGCGTTTCCTGTTGGCCTCGGCGGCGGTTCCCTCGCACTCAGCGATCTCAATGGCGATGGCAGGAATGATTTGGTGACGGCTAATACAAATAATAGCAATATTTCGGTCTTGCTGAATCAGACTCTCACGCCGACGGGCCTGGCGGTCTATGGAGTTGGCACTCCCGGCTGCGCGGGCATCCTTGGCATAGGCGCGAATGCAATGCCCAAAGTGAATTCACCCAACTTCAAGTTCATTGGTACCAATGTGCCGCCCAATTCTCTTGGGTTGTTACTAGTAACCAACAGTCAGGACTTCGCGGGATCGGATCCCTTCGCAGTTGGAATCACGCTACACGTTGATTTTTTCTCGGCGACCGAAGTGTATTCGCTCGATGCCTATAGTGAGGTGAGCGGCGTCAATTTTTCGCCCGCACCTATTCCTAACAATCCGCTGATCATTGGCAACACATACTTCGCACAGGGCCTCTGGGTGGAAGACGCGGCAAACGGCCACGATTGCAGCCCCGGGCAATATCATCTCGAAAGCTCGCGCGGTTTGATGTTAACAATTCAGCCGTAAGTGCGCCAGGCTGAATCGGGCGCGCGTTTTCCCGTCAGCCGGCGTACGCGCGCAAGAATTGTAACGTACGGTCGAAATCCGGCTCGCGGTACGCTTCACAATCGGCGGCCGGCTGTTTGGCTGCGGGTACTACCATTCGCGAACAATGCAATAATGGACGTGCGACGCCGTGGGTTTCCCTTGCCCAGACATTCATCGCTTCATTGCCATAGCGCGCGTCGCCGAGCAGCGCGTGTCCGACGCTTGAGAGATGGGCTCGGATTTGATGCGTTCGTCCCGTCTCAATGGTAGCTTCCACAAAACTGTAACGTTCGAATCGCTCGATGACGCGGACGCGCGTGACGGCCGGCAGTCCTTTCGCGGCATCGACGATGACTTTGGGCCGGTTTCCCATCGGTTCGTCGAGGACGCGGAGCGGCGAATCGATCGTTAAATATTCATTTTCGACCCGGCCCGCGACGATGGCATGATAATATTTGCTGATTCTTAAATTTTCGATCATCGCGGCGAGATCGCGAAGCGCGGACGGCGACCTGCCGATGATCATCAATCCCGACGATCCGCGGTCGAGCCGCTGCGCGAGTCCCGCGCCCGCACCGAGTTGTATGAGCCGCGCGGCCACCGAATCCTTGACGAGCGGGCCGCCGTGGGATGCGAGCCCGGGCGGTTTGTTAATAATAAGATAATCCTCATTTTCATGAAAAACCGCGAGGCCGAGCGCGATCGCCGTTTCCTCGTGTTCGCAATACTTAAATTCTTCGCCCGCTCTCACGCGCTCGCGCGGCTGCGCGCGCACGCCGTCGCGCGCCGCCGATCCCGCGTCCACGAGCGCGCGCGCCGCGCGGCGCGAGATCTCGGGCACGAGTTCGTGCAGCACCGCGTCCGCCCGTTCGCGGTCGAGCTCCTTTGAAATTGTAAATATGCGCAAGGTTGCGCGATGATAATCGATTCAATATCATAAACAATATGCCCGCGACTCCGGCATTTGAACCATTTCGAATCGAGGACTTTCGCCTCTATGAAACGCGCAATCGCGGCGACGAGTCGTTGAACGGCAGACGCCTCGAGGTCCGCCACAAATTGCAGGCGATCGGCGAGGCCGCGAAAGTCAAGCTCGCGGCCGACGGCATCGTCCTCGAGCGCCGCGAAAGTTTGCATCATCCGTTTTCGATCAATCACATGCGCGTCGTCGCGCAGTGGACATCGCTTTTCCGCGATGCGAAAGCGCGCAAAACGTTTGCAAGAATGGTCGGTCCCGAACTCGGCAAAGACGTCGATCCGGGAAATGCTAATGTTGCGTTTTTTGTATCCATCGACGAGGGATGTATACAAATCGGCATTCGCCTCGGCGAAAACGCGTGGTACGACGCGCGCAACTGGATCCAGCCTTGCGAAAAGAGCGATCCGCAGCGCACGGCGTTCGTCGAAATCGTCCGCCGGTCGCCGGGATTTTATTTACGAATTCACGACTGGGAAAAAACGTGGTCCACGGAGAAATTCACGCGCGACGATTTCGCCGAGATCATTAAATATTATAAAATCGGCGAGCACCGGTTCACGTTCACGCGGAGAATAAATAAATCGGATCCGGCGTCCGGCGATCCCGCTCTTTTGGCCAACGCCGTCGAATCGTTGCATTCGCTCGCGCCGATTTATCGATGCATCGCGTGGACGCCCGACAACGACCGGCTGTTTCAATCGGGCGGCGGTTTTGTTCATTCATAATCCGCGCGCATTCGCGGATTATTTTTGTTTCTTGATCCAGGCTTCCCATTCCTGATCGAACGAATCCGCGGTCCAGTTCCAGAGTTCTTTTATTAATTCGCGCTGGTAACCCGGCATATCCTTTCCCGTCGGATAGCCCTTGTCGTCGAGGCGGCCTTTCAACGATCCGAGAAATTGAGCGAATTTCGCGGCGTGCGCCTCCGAAAGGAACTTAACTTTTGCCCAGGCCGTGACGTGATCCTCGCGCGAGAGATCGGCGAAGTTTTTCTTATGTATCAATTCGGCGAACGGCGTGGCCCTTCGTTTCTCGATCAACGTTTTCACGACGGCCATCCAATCCTTCGAGCGCTCGCGGTCGGGTCCCGCGCCTTCGTCGGAGCAATACGTAATATTCAAATCCTTGAAGGACTCGATTTCCATCAAATGCGCGATCCCTTCGTCGAGCCAGTAGGGCGGATCGTAGGAATAGTGCTTGTACGCGCAAAAGAACAAATGGGCCAGATTATGAGCGATGTGCGGAAAAAGAAATTTATCATTTACCAAATCGTCGACGGCGGCGATCGACGCCGTTAAATGATGCGGCTCCTTGAAATGCCAGCGCAGCGCGTCGGTCGTCCGCGCGCCCATGTTCTCTTCTGTAAATAAGAAATGCGTCGTGCGGTCCGTGTGGAGCACGACTTCGAACTTTTCTTTTTCGCCAAGGTATTTTCCGTCGCCCATGAACGCTCCCGTGCCGCGCGACTCGGGAAAATCGGCGTCGGTCACATTCAATAATCTCTCGAATTTTTCATACAAATCCTCGGATTTCATCACCGTGAGATGAATCCGAAGCCACGGATCCAATTGTTGGATTTTTTTCGGTATATTAGGAAAAACCTTGCGCAGTCGCTCCAGCTCCGCCTCGACGCGCGCGCGCTCGCCGAGCGGAATATTGAGCGGCCCGAGACTCGTCGCGTATCGTAAATGCTTCGATTCGAGAAAAATCCAGCGCGGCGCGGGGAGGCGTTTCGCGAGATCGATCGTGTCTTTCTTACCGATGTGGAAAGGTCCGTGCGAAACGCATCCGCAGGCCTCGAGAATCTTTGGATCGTTTTTGCACCACGGACAAATCTCCTCTTTTTTCTTTTCCTGCGCAGGTTCGGCGCGCGGGGTCCCGGCCGCGGCGACGGCCATCGTCGTTATTAATAAAAGGGCCGACGCGCGATTCATCATGATGTCGATTGCATATAAACTATCTCGGCCGGACCGCCCCGTACGCCTTGCGCGCCCATTTTTCCCATTCTTTATCGAAATCGGCGAGCGAGAGCTTGAATGCGTCTTTAATAATATTGCGCTGGATCGCCACGAGATCGCTTCCGTCGGGAAATCCCTTGTCGTTCAACCGCCCGCGGATCGCATCCATATATTTTGCAGTTTCCGCCGGATGCGCTTTTATCATGAACTCGACTTTCGACCAGCAGACGACGTGGTCTTCCTTGTTGATTTCATTGAACGATTTCTTATGCATCAATTCCGCGATCGGCATCGCCTTGCCTTTGTCCATGATCTTCAACGCCTCCGCCTGCCAGTCGTGCGCGTGCGTCATTTCGGCGAGCGCATTCTCCTCGGAATCGAATGAATTATAATCCTCGTTGACTTCTTTTTCGTAAAAATGCGCGAAGCCTTCCTCGAACCAGCGCGGCGGTTCATAAGAATAATATTTGTAACCAAGGACGAAATTGTGTCCGAGGTTGTGCGAAATGTGCGCCCAGAGCTGGTCGTCGGGTTTCAAATCGCCCTCGCATGGAATGAAAACCGAAAGCGCGCCGCGCGTGACGAAATGTTCGCGTTTTGTAAGTTTCGTCATCGATCCCGACTGGTCGCGGAGCGCGTCGGTGAATTCATGCTCGTTTCGCAATAAAAACAATTCGAACTTATCCTTCATTCCGAGGTAGCGCCCTTCCCCGCGATACGGCTTTCCGAGCGTCCGCGAATAGAAATCCTCGTCCTTCAATTGTATGATTTGTAAAAAACGCGCGTAGCGGTCTTCGCAACGCTGCGCGAGCAGATGGATGCGCAGCCACGGATCGAGTTTTTTCTCCTTCGGCTTGAAACCCGGGAGCGTTTTTCCGAGCCGCGCGAGTTCCGCTTCATAATTCTTCCACTGCAATTCCGGAATCTCATATTCCTGCAGCGTCGAACAGATCCTGAAATGTTTAGATTCTATGAACAGCGGCGTCGCGTACGTCAGCAGTTTTTTAATACTATCCGACGTGCCTTTCCCGTACGGCATCGGGCCGTGTCCCACGAGACCGCATTTTTCGAGGATTTTCGGATCGTGTTTACAATACGGACACGACTCCGGATATTTCTTATATTGGGCCGGGGCTTCGGGCGCGGCGGCCGCGAACAGAAATAATAATAAAAAGAAAAATAGTAAACTATTCGCGCGCATCAGAGTCGCTTGCTCCACGTATTGGCAAGTTCCGCGAGATCGAAAGCTGACAATTTCTCGATCGGGCCTTCGTTATCCATGATTCCGCGGAGCGCGTTGATCGCCGCCTCCTTGATGCGGTGATCGGTGCTGCCGAGGTGCGAGCCGACTTCGTGCGCGCAATCTTTCATTCCCCAGCCGGCGAGCAATCTTAACGATGCGCACACCTCCTGCCATTCTTTGGATTTCAATCCGGGCAGCGCTTTTTGAGTCGCTTCGGGCGAACGGTGCCGCTCGACCGCTTTTCGAACGCGCGCGCCGAAATTGGGCCATTCGTCGCCGCGCGCGACTTTCAGTAATATATCAAATCCTTCGGTCGAGCCGAGCGACGCGCAACACAACGCCGCCTCGAAACGGCACGTCTCGTCGGCATCCTTCAGCGCCTTCAACGCGGGAGTTAACGATTCGGCGCACACGAGTTCGCCCGATTTGCGCAGCGCGAATCTACGAATCAGCGCGTTTCGGTGCGCGCAATCGAGCGCGAGAATGGGACCGTCTTCGGCCTTCGGCAGTGGATCGATAACTTTTAAAACCCGGCGCGCGTCCTGCGACAGATCCTCTTCCGCGGCGACTTTCTGGCGCGTCAACGCTTCATACAAAAGCGGAATTGCAGATTTGCCGAATTCCTGAATTTTGTCCGTCGCGTGTTCGACAATCTCCGGCGCGGTCGCGCGCTTCAGTTCGTCGATCAGTTTCCCGAGTTCGATGGATTTATTATAATCAAGTTTCGGCCACGTCGGCGCGTCTTTCTTAGCATCCTGTTTTGGATCTTTCTTCTGCGAAGCGGGCGGGGAGTCCTGCTTTCCCTGCGGAAATGGCGGAGTCGGAAAATATATAACAAAAACCGGCAATACAAATAGGGGCGGTACGAATACCGAAAAGCGCGCGCGAATCACGTTGGATATCATTTGTCTATTTAGTTCTGGATGCTTCGAGGTTGACCCGGATTTTCGCGGGCAGGAATCGAAATGCGCCCGGCTTTATTTCCAAGTAGTTTGCCGAAAGCATTCGTTTCACGTTGCGCGCGGTTCGGAATTCCAAGTCTGTCAGCGAGTTATCATAAATCGTCTCGATCACGGTCAGCACGACGGCTTCCTGCCTCGGACCCGGATCGGGTTCCGCGACGTCGACGCGAGCGATGACGACGCCATAGGTCGTTTCGATCGGCTCGGGAGTGATGTAGCCAGGCATTTTTCCGAATACGGCGGCTCCGAGAATGGGGTCGATCCGCTGGCGGCCGACGGGCGACGGCGGAAGATTCCACGGCACGTCCGAAAGTTCCTTTTCCACCGATTCGAATGCTTCGTGGTTTTTTAATTTAGACATCGCGACTTTCATGCGTTCGCGCGCGCGGGCAAGGCCCTCGGGAAAGTCATGTTGCGCGAGGGCGCGGGGGAAAAGGCCCGTCTCGAGCGCGCGCGACGACGCCGTGTCGATGCCGACGCCGGGCACGCCGACTTCATAGAACGTAACAATTTGATCGAGATCTTTTTGTAATATAAATTCTCCGTCGATCCCGATGATGGCGTCGGCCGGCGGGGCCGGAGCGCCGCACGCGGATATAAATAATAGGCACGCCGCGAGGAGCGGCGTCGTAATGGTCGACAGGCGCGCGCCCGCGACGCGATTCTTAGCTTTGTTTATCAAAATTCGAAAGAAACCCGACCGCCCGATCTGTTACAAACGCGTACGCGGCGCGGACGCAGTCGGAGTAATGTTTGCCGGCGTCGGCGGCCGGGACCACGCCGGTAAACGTGCCGACATTATCAATAAATATCGAGCGCGCGTCGTTGTTCCAGGATTCCATGCGCAGAGCGTAGAAAGCCCGCTCGGTCTGGTTTTGTGGAAAAACGAGACGCAGACCGAACATTTGACACGGACGACCGAAAGCGTCGAGCGCGTCGTCGGCGAAACGAAAAACGCCCTTTGCAAAGAATTCGCGGGCGTCGCGGTATTGACGCGGATTCATTAGTGTTCGCACGGAAATTTGCGCCGCTGTAAATACCGGAATCTCGAGGCGATGGCTCGCGAGGCGGGTCACCAATTCAACGCGCGCGATGAAATCGTCGAGCGACACTTCGGTCAGCTCCTCGGCGACGCGGTAGCGGTCGCCCATGACCGTAAATGTTGAATTTGCCGAGGGAACCGGCAGCGGATTCGATAGAACGACGCCCCCCTGAATAAAATTAAAATTGCGGTATCCGAGTCGCGGATTTGTAAATAACTCGTTGTGGATGGACTGGATGCGTGTCGCGTCGATCGTCTGGACGGGCGGATAGAAGAGCTCGCACACAAAAGCGAGCGTTCGGGTGTCGTAGAGCATGTTCCATGAAGGTAACTTGCGACGCCGGGCGACGCGAAAACCAACCAGCGGCATTCGGGATGCGTACCGGTAAACTGTTGCCCCGAAAAAACCCGACCATGCTTCTCATGATGCGCCTCCACCGAACGACTCTAGTTTTCGCGACCCTTGCCATGGGCGTCGCGATACCCCAAATCTCCTTCTCTCAAGAAAAAGGCGGAGGTGGTCAGGAAAAAATAGGCGGCGTCGACCTTCGAGACCTCGCCAAACAAGCCGCGATTGCGCGCGAATCGATCAAGGCGCTTCCCATCGTCGAAGCCGAATGGCCGGCGATCCTTGTGAACGGAATCGAAGTTCCGTCGCAGGAAGTGGCGCGCACAAGTATTTATGTTTCCGGAGATTCATCGATGGCCGTGGCGCGCGTCAGCGTCGCGGTTGAAAAGGAACTCGCGCGCCGTAAGGCCGCCAACGAAGACGTCACCGCCTACCAAGTTGATGAAAAGGGCATGCGCGCGCGCCTCGACGACTATCGTAAACAAGTCGAGGAAAAGAAACCGGATATTACATTTGAACAGCATCTCGCGACGTCGGGACAAACCGAGGCGAGTTTTGAATTCGCGCTCCGCACGCAGGATTTGTTCGATGCGGTTTATTTACCAAAGAAGGGAGCGTGGCCGCAGGTGACGATCGAAGCGGTGAAAGCGCTCCGCCCCGGCCTCGATCCGAAGCAATTCAACGATTTTTTGTTTAATTTACAACAGCAGAACAGCGCGGACGACGGCAGGAAACAGGGCAATGTTCTCGGCCTCGTGTTTCTAAGGCAGGCGATCGCAAAACACATTCTCGAGCCGCTCGAATTGAAGGATGAGCTCGACGGCATTCCGCAGGACACCGCGCTCATGGTCGCCGATCGCGAATTTAAGACTCAGGAAATATTAAAGAAAGGGATGGGGCTCGGCGTCTATCCCGATTCGCTGAAGACTATACAATTCGCGGCGGTTCGCGAAGCCGTGAAGCAGGCCATTCTCGCGCGCGAGGAATCGGACTGGGTCAAAGCCAGGGAAGAAGCTAAGAAAAAGCGCGACGCGGGCGGCGACGCCGCCGATCCGACGCGACCGCAATATTGGTTTCACGAAGGAAGCGCCGAATTTAAGGATGCTTTCGAAGCGGAAAAGCGCGCCTACCCCGCGGGTCCGTTCAGTCTTCCGGGAATGGTACATTTCCGCCGATTCCCGACGATGCAATTGTATCGAATGTATTTTCAAATGTTCGAATCGTTCAAACGAATGGCGGCGGCGGAACGGACCGACGAAGCGATCAAAAAATACGTCGACGAACATATGTTATATTTCACGAGCGGCACGGCCGACGTGGAAGTTATTTGGTATTCGTATTCCGCCGACGCGAGCGTCCGCTCGATCGAGGAAGGATTTGAAAAGGCATTCGAGCGCGCGAACAAAGGAATCGCCGATTTGAAAGAAGGCGCCAGCCGCGCGGCGAAGGCGCGCAAGGAAGCCAAAGATAAGAATATGAGCGACGCCGACGCGGAAAAAGCCGCCATCGAGGCGGCGCGCGGATTCACGTTTAGTGATATTCTCGAACGCGATTCGAATTATTCAGATCCAAAACCCGCGCCCGGACAGCCGGCTCCGATTGTTACAACAAATCACGGGCACTTCGGTCCCCAGCAGCGCCAGCCGCTCATCGAGCGCACGCATGAGAGCGAATTGACAACCATCATCGAAGGCTACAATTTCGCGGAGCACATGTTTTTCGACGCAAAGGTCGGCGAAGTCGTTGGACCGGTGCGCGGCCCGAGCGGTTGTTACGTCGCGCGCCTTGTCGCGCGCAATCCCGGTACGAAAGTTTCCGATCTCGCGGACGCGAAGCAGAGCGATCTCGCGAGACAGGATTTCAACACGCATTCGTTTTATAAATTCGTCAACGGCGTGATGCAGAAAGCGAAAGTTGAGATTCGAAAGTAGGAATTTCATTTCAAGATTCACAATTGTCGGCCGCCGCAACTGGCGGCCGGCTTTTTTTGTTCAAAGCTGCAATCGCATTCCGCTAACTTCGTGATCGGTGCCTGACTCGACGAAAAAAGTATCGATAGTCCGCGCGATGCGGCGATTCGGCCCGTACGTGTGGCGCTACCGGTGGCGCGCGGCGTCAGTACTCGGGCTCGGCCTTGCGACGGGCTTTTTGATGAAGGCGCCGCTGCTTTTGTTAAATACACTCGTAAATCGAGTGTTCGGCATCAAAATCGGTGGCGGCGTCGCGGAGGTCGAGGGAACTGAAGCAATCGTTCGTCACGTCGATCACGCGGTCGAATGGATGAGGCTACAGATCGTCGCAGTTGTGCCCGCGCTCGACGCGTCGGGCGATCCTCGCCTTTCGCTCGTCGTGGCGATCGGTATCGGTGTTCTTATCATTTCGGTCGTCGGAGCGCTGATTCAGTTGTTATTTATACAATTGTCGCGCGCTCTTTCGATCCGCATGCTCGCCGATCTTCGCGAAGATCTGGCATCGCACGTTCTCAAGCTCGGAATGCGATATCACACGGCATCGAGAAAGGGCGATCTTCTGTCGCGCGCCACGACCGATATAAGTATTCTTCTCGTCGCGCTTTCGCTGCTATTCGATGATTTAATTATCGAACCCGCGCAGTTGATCGGAAGTTTACTACTGGCGTTCGCGGCCATGCCGGAAGCGACAATCGTCGCTCTCGCGGTCATCCCGATGGTGGCGATTCCATTATTAATTTTCGGGCGAAAAGTACGAAAGGGGACGCGCAAGTCGCTCGCGGCGCTCGGCGCTTCGACGGAGACGATGTCGCAAATGTTCGCCGGCATTCGCGTCGTCAAAGCGTTCCGGATGGAAGAGAAAGAACTAGACGTCTTCCGCGAATCGAACCGCACGTGGATTTATCGTTATATGAGCGTGATCCGGGCGAAGGCCAAAACGGAGTCGGCTACGCTTATATTGACCAACGTAGGATTCGCGGCCATTATTTGTATTCTGGGCGTGGTCCAGATCCGCACGGGGATCATCAGAAATATGGGCGCCCTCACCGTATGGTTCACCGGACTCGCGACGATATATCAACATGTCCGCCGCATCGCGAAAGCTTATCAAACGGTGCAGGAATCCATGGGCGCGGCCGAGCGGTTATTTGAAGTATTGGATCAGAAGCCTTCGGCGACGGATTCGAAGCGCGGCACCGCGCGATTGGGCGCTCCCGTAAAGACTTTAGAATTAAAAAATGTTACATTTCGTTACGAATCCGAACCCGTGATCGACGGTGTTTCGTTCACGGCGCGCGCCGGCGAGATTATTGCCATTGTCGGTCCGTCCGGCGCGGGCAAGTCGACGCTGCTCGACCTCGTCGCGCGATTTTACGATTCCGACTCCGGCGCGATTCTCGCGAATGGAACGGATATACGCGATCTCGAACCCGATCATTGGTTTGGACAGTGGGCGCTCGTCGATCAGCAGCCATTTTTGTTTCATGCGTCCATTCGCGAAAATGTTAAATATGGCAAGCCGGACGCGACCGACGCGGAAGTGCGCGAAGCGCTGCGCGCCGCAAACCTGCTCGAATTTGTAGAATCGCTCCCGAATGGCATCGATAACGAAGTCGGCGACCGCGGCGCTCGCATTTCCGGCGGGCAGCGCCAGCGCATCACCATCGCGCGCGCATTATTAAAGAATCCGTCGATATTACTACTCGACGAAGTCACGAGCGCGCTCGACGCCGAAAGCGAACAGGCCGTACGCGAAGCGCTCGATCGATTGATGCAGGGGCGCACGTCGCTTGTCGTCGCCCACCGCCTTTCGACGATTCGCAACGCGACGCGCATTCTCGTTCTCGACCGCGGTCGGCTCGTCGAACAGGGAACTCACGAAGAATTGTTAAAAGTCGGCGGCGTCTATCGCAAATTGTATGATATGCAGTTCGGGCTGCAGGCCTGACAGAGTCGTTTGGCGGGCGCTCCCCGCGAAAGGGTGCATAGCGCGAGCGACAAAATTCCGACGAAACAATTCGGTGGCGCGCGTTCGTTTTGATGGGCGGAGCCCATTTCTAATTCGCGCAATTCACTTGTTTAATATTCGAAAATGACCCGCCTTTGCGGTCTGACCGTCGGCGATCCGCGAAACCCGAAGCATTTTTCCGGTTCGGCGCGGCAGCTCTTCGCCGCCATCGAGCGAGCCGGAGCGCTTACGAATATTTATAATGTCGAACCGTCGAAATTCGCGCGCGTCGCGGAGCGGAGTCTCGTGATCGCCAGCACGCGGCGCGTTCCGGGAACGCAACTGATCGCCGAATGGAGCGACCGCGCGGTCGGGCGAAGATCGCGGCGCGCGCACGCGTTTTTGGAAAGCGACGAAAACGCGGCGGGCGCGCTTTTGTATGGAACAAATTTTTTTCCCGCGCCGGCAGGGTTGCGAGCGCGCGTTCCCGTGGGCGCGGCGCTGGATGCTACATTTGCGCAGCTTGCGCGCTCGGGGGAAAGTTGGTTCGGTAAACTCGCTCCGGCCGACGTGGATCATTGCATTGACCGGCAGAAACGCGTGCTCGACCGCTGCGAATGGTTATTTCCGAGAAGCGAATGGTGCGCCCGGTCGCTGGCCGACGATTATAATATTCCGAAAGAGCGGATTTGTATCACCGGCGCGGGTCCCAATTTCGACGAAATGCCGCCGCCGCGGAAAAGTTATGATTGCAAAACGATACTATTCGTCGGGCGCGATTGGAATCGTAAAAACGGTCCGCTCGTGCTCGACGCGCTGAATCTCGCTCGAAAAGTGCGCCCGGATTTACGATTGCAAATCGTGGGACCCGATTCGACTCCGGGCGCGCGCGACGGCGTCGAGTGGATCGGGCCGCTCGAGCGCGGGCGCCGCGCGGAATTATTAATATTATATTCGCAGGCGTCGCTGCTCGCGTTTCCATCGCGTTTTGAACCGTTCGGCATCGCAATGCTCGAGGCCATGGCCGCCGGGTGTCCCGTTATTGCCATGAATCAATGGGCGGCTCCCGAAGTCATACAGGACGGCATCAGCGGAACATTATTAAAGAACCCCGAACCTCGCGCGCTCGCGGAAGCGATGCTATGGTGGCTTTCAAACGCCGAACGCCTCGCGGCCGCCGGCGACGCCGCGCGGACGCGCGTTCGCGAATATTACAACTGGGATCATGCCGCGCGGCGAATCCTGGACGCGTTCACGGGTCGCGCGGGGGCGCCGCGAGGCTGGCGCGCGCGCGGACAAAGCGACAGCGACGCGCGGCTTGCGTCGGCGGGCGTGTGACTACCGGTCCGCCGTTCGATGCCCGCGGCGGTGATTCCCCGCGAAAAATGTATGAATTCTCGCTATCGCCGAACGCCGGGGCGGGTAAGAATACTTGCATTCGTCGGAGAGCCGTTCCCGGCTCGTTGACGGACACGCCGGACCCAATCCGGTAATTGATTGATCTAAAAATTTACGATTTGTGTCTTCCGTTTCGTTTTCTTAAACAGTATCAGACCCTGCCATGATTTCATTATTACTATCATTATTGTTCCTTCCCGGAGGATCCGACGGCGTTATCGCGGCGGATTCGCACACGGCGTCGTCGTCGGCCACGAAGAACTTCGGAACGAGCGCGACGCTCAACCTGAAGGGAACGGGAACGCGCGTTTATTTACAATTTTCGCTGGCGGGGCTGCCCGCCGGGACCACGGGCTCGCAGGTGCAATCGGCGACGATGCAGATTTTTGTAAATAAAGTATCGACCGCCGGTTCGCTGGACGTGGCCCCGAACCTCGCCGCATGGCAGGAATCGTCGATTACACACGGGAACGCGCCGGCCGCCGGCGCCGCCGTTGCGAGCAGTATTGGTATTGCGACGACGGATGTTAATAAATTCATCACGGTCGACATTACAAATACAGTGAAGGCTTGGATAGATGGATCGCTAACAAATTCGGGACTCGTACTTTCGCCAACCCAGGGCTCGGGTTTATCCGTACAATTCGATAGTAAAGAAAATGCTAAAACCGCGCACGAGGCGTCGCTCAAGATTGCATTGAATCCGGGAACGATTACAGGGCCGCAGGGGCCGCAAGGCCCGCAGGGAATTCAGGGCCCCATCGGTCCAACGGGTTCGACCGGCTCCACCGGAGCGACCGGTGCCCAGGGATCGACCGGCGCGCAGGGTTCGAAGGGCGATACGGGGGCGACGGGCTCGTCGCCGTTTTCATTAGTTGGTCTGAATGCTGTATACAATCAGGGCGCCGTTGGAATTGGTACATCGACACCGTCCAAGTTACTCGAAGTCGCCGGAGATGCGAAGATCGACGGCGTTTTATTCACACAGTCAACAGTAACATCTGACGTTGGACAACCGCTGATATTACAAATTGGACAAGTCTCGGTGATGCGCTACAGTATTGCAGGTTCGGAGGTGAGCGTGCTTGGTGGAGACGCGAAGAACGACATCCTGGAAGGCTCGCGGCTGGGAACGATTTGCGGCGGTGGAAGTTTTGGAAACCCAAATATTATTTATGACGACGTCTGTTTTGTCGGCGGCGGAGTTAACAATATTGCGGGCTCATCGGATGGCGACCCCCTCACCGGAGTCGCCGCGACGGTCGTGGGCGGCACGGACAATCTCGCCGATGGTCCGTTTTCATTCGTCGGCGGCGGATCTACAAATAACGCGCAGGGGAACCACTCTTCCATTGTCGGCGGCGACCAAAATACCGCGTCAGGCACGAATAGTTTCATTGGAGGCGGAGTCAACAATGACGCGACCACAACTTCGTCCGTCGTGTGCGGCGGAGAATTTAATTTTGCCAGCGGGAGCCACGGCTTCATCGGTGCCGGAACTTCGAATATTGCCGGAGGCGATCACTCTGTGGTCGGAGGCGGTCAAAATAACCAGACAAACGGCGTAAACGCTACCATTGGCGGCGGCGATACTAATTTTGCGAACGGCACGGGTTCCACAGTGCCCGGCGGCGTTAATAATAGCGTCGCCGTATCCTTTGGATTCGCGGCCGGGCGGCGCGCAAAAGTAAATTCTCCGGGCGCGTTCGTCTGGGGCGACAGCAGTGATTTTGATATATCAACAGTTACGAGCAATGAATTTGTCGCGCGCGCGACAGGCGGTTTCCGGCTTGTTTCGGGGATCGACGGATCGGGCACCCCCACGGCCGGCGTCACGCTCGCAGCCGGCAGCGGCACGTGGTCGAGTATTAGCGATCGAAATCTTAAGGAAAACGTCGCGCCCGTCGACGTCAACTCAATATTACAGTTAATTGTTGCCACACCCGTTTCGACTTGGAACTACATCGCCGAAGGCGCCGCGGTCCGCCACATGGGCCCGATGGCGCAGGATTTTTATCAATCGTTCAACCTTGGCCCCGACAACAAGCACATCACGACCGTCGACGCCGACGGCGTCGCACTGGCCGCGATCCAAGGTTTATATAAAAAGATGGAGAAGGAAAATCAGGAACTCCGCGCGGAGCTGAAAGCGCAGCGCGAGTTGTTGAGAGAGCTAGTGAAGCAAATGAATAAGAACTGAGTTATTGTCAAGAAGCGATGGCGGTCTTTTACCGCGGATCTCCCATCATGATAAACGGCGCCCAGAAGTAGGGTTCTGGGCGCTCTTTCTTTAATAATCTTCGCGCGGCGGTGAATGCATCGATCTTGGATGGTGGGTTGTTATTTGTATCTTTCGGCGAAAGCCATTGTTTATAAAAGTCCGCCATGAAATCCGCGGTGCTCGCGTCGTCGACGGGCCAGAGTGTCGATACGACGGCGGGGGCGCCCGCGAAAAAGAATCCCATCGGGATTGCGTACATCCCTTCGTTATTTAAATATTCGCCTTTGCCCGTTGAACAGCCCGCGAGAACGACGAGTTCACAATTCGGCAGCGTGCCGCGCCACGGATCGACGAGGTCGGCCATCGTTAATAAGCCTTCGTCGCTGCCGTCCCTGGCGGGGGAGAGAATGAGCGTACTCAAATTGACACTGTCGGTGGCGTACGGAATATGATGCGTCGCGAAATGCAGGACGCGCGCCTGGGGGCCGAATTTCGCGACCTCCATTTTTGTTGCATTCTCGCCGAGAAGCGTCTTTACTTTTCGCGTGGAAGCCAACGATCGCTCGATCGTCTCGACTTCGCGCTTTGACCCAGGCAGCGGATCGAGTTTATACAGAAACTCGCGCGTCGGCCTGCTTGCGGCGCCGACTGGCGCGGACGCGGGCTTCGACTCCGTTGGTCTTGACGCCGCCGCTTTTGGTAGTACTGGATCGCCCATGGCGAGCACATCGAATGGTAATATTTCTTTTTTGCGCGCGTCCCGCCGCTCTTTTAACACTTTCAACACCGACCCCGACGGAACATACACAATCGGCGGTCCCGAATCGAGCCAATATTCACAATCGGCGAGCTTGTCCGCGCGTTTTGTAATGAGAGACTCCATCGGTAACAAATGCAGCGGCCCATCGGGTACGATATACACGCGTTTACAATTTTTGATCTCTTTCCAGATTTCGTCGGGAATGAGTCCTTCGAACAGTGCGGCGCCGCGGTCGCTGGCTTTGCCGGGGATGGTGCGGGGGGGCGTGTTCGTCGGAAGGCCACGATTTGTAGCAAGCGAGAGTTCGGCCAACGTCTCGTGCCTTTCCAATGCAGCCGCCCGGATCATTGCAAGATAAGCGGATGTCAATTTGTTTAGATCACGCTCATTGACGTTGACCCCATCTTTCCAATGCAACTCGAAAGCGCGGATGGAACCGCCGGTTGGAGGCACAACGATACAGTAGCCTTCCGTCCGGCTGAAATTGTAAGCGAGGAGACTCTCGTCGTTTTGTAATGTTGCCTGTACTTCCTCGGGCAGCGCGACCGCGACGAGTGAGACATTGTCGCGAAGGATCCGCGCGCGGCGCGCAATTGTCTGATTGTATTTGAGGTGGGCGATACCCAGCTCATCGTCCAGTCTACTGCGTTCCTTCGCGAGGGTTTTGGTGTCGAGATCCTTTCGCAGATCCAGGCTGTCTCGGATACTCGTTAGGTCTGTAATTATTGCATTCTGATTCGATAACAAATCGGGGATGGCGCGAATTTCACTTGCTAATGTTTCGTCCATCCGCGTCTCGGCCGCGGCGAGCGCGACCGAGACCGGGTCCTTATCGAGTTGGGCGATGGCATCCAGCCCGGCCCGGGACCGGGCGCGCTCTAAATAGTTAAATTGACGGATCGGATCGTGTTGAACGAATAGCGCATGCTGCAACGCGTCGCTCGTATTCCATTTGCCAAGTTGCCAAAAAAAATGTAAACGATCTTCCGAGCGGAGCGAAGTCGATGTGGACGCAAGAGATTCGAGTTCTTCAAATGCGTGCGTAAGGAGCGCGACGGCTTCTTCTGTATCCCTACCATCGTGTGTCTGAAGCAGGAGTCTGCCGAGATTTGTTTCTGATATATACGTATCCTTGTCTTGCAGGCGGCGCGCCATCGCCACGGCCTCGCGATAGTTTGCAAGCGCCTCTTCGGTCTTGCCGAGCGACTCCCTGTCGACGGCGGCGTTTTGTATAGTTAAGAGAAGATCCCCGCTGTCGCCGTTTGAGATGCGGCGCTCCATGGCGAGCGCCTCTTCGCGTTTTTGTAACGATTCGGTCCTCTTGCCAAGCGAACGCAGACTCGATGCGATGTTGTTAAGGCTCATGGCCACACTGGGATGGTCTCCATTAAAGAGGCGTTGGCGCAACGCGAGCGCTTCCTCATAATACGGCAGCGCCGTGGCGCTCTTCCCGCTGAACTCCAAACAGTAGGCCAGACCGTTCAAAGCCGAAGCCACTTCCGAATGGTCGCCCTTGTGGATGCGTCGGCACATCGCGAGCGATTCTTCATATTTCGCGAGGGACGCGTCGAGTTTCCCCAAGTTTAACAAACACGAAGCAACGGCCCTTGTTTCAGATGCCACGTCGGGGTGATCACCTTTATAGATTCGCCGGGACATGGCGAGCGCTTCCTCACTTATTGATAATGCTTCGATGTACCTCCCGCGCGAATTTAAGCAACTTGCGAGATTCCTCAGCACGAGCGCCACTCTTGGGTGGTCGCCCTTGTGAAGGCGTCTGTACATCGCGAGTGATTGCTCATAATACGGCATCGCCTCGGCGCTCTTGCCGAGCGACCTCAGACCCGCGGCGACATTATTAAGACTTTCCGCGACATCAGGGTGGTTCCCCTTGTACATGCGCTTTCGCATTGCAAGCACTTCTTCGGCGATGGACAACGCCTCGGCATTTCGGCCCAGTGCTTTCAAGCAAAAACCATAGTTATTAAGACTTTTCGCCAATTCCGGATGATCGCCCTTAAACAGACGGCGGCACATCGCGAGCCCTTCTTCGTATTTTAACATTGCGTCGGTCAAGCGGTCGAGCGATTGTAAACAAAGTGCAATATTATCCAAGCTCGTGGCGACTTCGGGGTCGTCTTCCGGATGGAGGCGGCGAAACATCGCATACGCCTCTTCAAATCTCGCGAGCGCTTCGTCGCCTTTCCCGAGCGATTGTAACTTGTTCGCGATATTATTCATACTTGCGGCAGTGTCCGGATGGTCGCCCTTGAAAAGTCGCTTTCGCATGGCGTACGCTTCTTCGGCAAATGCGAGCCCCTCGGCGCTCTTGCCCGCCGCCTCGAGACACGCTCCGTAATTGTCAAGTGTTATGGCAACGACCGGATGATCCCCATTGAACAACCGGCGCGTCATTGCTAATAATTCTTCGAATTTTAACAATGCCTCCGGGTATTTCCCAACATTTACCAAACCCGCCGCGACATTATTAAGACTTTCCGCGACGTCCATGTGGTCGCCCTCGAATAGACTTCTCCGCATTACCAGCGCCTCTTCATTATGTCCAAGCGCATCGGCGCGCTTGCCGAGACGGTCGAGACATGCGGCGACGCTGACCAGACTTTGCGCAAGTTTTTCGTGGCCGCCCGGCCAAAGTGCGCGCCGGATTTGTAAACAATCTCTGTGTATTTGTAATGAATCCTTCCAGTCGCTGACTTTTCCCAGCCTGTCGGCGATAGTGGCCAGGCCATCCGCGACATCGGGAATACTTCCTCCGGCCTTACATATGTTGGCGGCAAGCAGCCACTCCTTGACCGCGGCATTCTTATCCTTCTCGCGCATCGCAGTCCGCGCGGCCTTTTCGTGTTCCTGCATTTCCGCCTTGACCTTGGGATCGAGCGCGGGCCAAGTGGCGGGGTGCGATGCCGGCCGCGAATCCTGCAGCGCGACAACACTCATGATAATCAACGGCAGGCACAACTTGATCATTAACGTCACCTGGGATCTCCCATCATGATAAACGGCGCCCAGAAGTAAGGTTCCGGATGCGCTTTCTTTAACAACTTTCGGGCGGCTGTGAACGCGTCGATCTTGGACGGTGGATTGTTATTTATATCTTTCGGCGAAAGCCATTGTTTATAAAAGTCCGCCATGAAATCCGCGGTGCTCGCGTCGTCGACGGGCCAGAGCGTGGAGACGACGGCGGGTGCGCCCGCGAAGAAAAATCCCATCGGGATCGCGTACATGCCTTCGTTATTTAAATATTCGCCTTTGCCTGTGGAACAGCCCGCGAGAACGACGAGTTCACAATTCGGCAGCGTGCCGCGCCACGGGTCGACGAGGTCGGCCATCGTTAATAAACCTTCGTCGCTGCCGTCCCTGGCGGGGGAGAGAATGAGCGTACTCAAATTGACACTGTCGGTGGCGTACGGAATGTGATGCGTCGCGAAATGCAGGACGCGCGCCTGGGGGCCGAATTTCGCGACCTCCGTTTTTGTTGCATTCTCGCCGAGAAGCGTCTTTACTTTTCGCGTGGAAGCCAGCGATCGCTCGATCGTCTCAATTTCGCGCTTCGATCCTGGCAAGGGGTCGAGTTTATATAGAAACTCGCGCGTCGGCCTGCTTGCGGCGCCGGCGGGCGCGGACGCGGGCATCGACTCCGTTGGTCTTGACGCCGCCGCTTTTGGCAGTACTGGATCGCCCATGGCGAGCATATCGAATGGTAATAATTCCTTTTTCTGCGCGTCGTGACGCTCTTTTAACACTTTCAACACCGACCCCGACGGAACATACACAATCGGAGGTCCCGAATCGAGCCAATATTCACAATCGGCGAGCTTGTCCGCGCGTTTTGTAATGAGCGATTCCATTGGTAATAAGTGCAGCGGTCCATCAGGCACCACGTACACGCGTTTACAATTCTTGATTTCCTTCCAAATTTCTTCAGGAATGAGTCCTTCGAACAGCGCCGCGCCGCGGTCGCTCGCTTTGCCGGGGATGGCGCGGGGGGGTGTACCCTCTGGCAGTCCGCGATTTGTAGCAACGGCAAGATCGGACGGCGCCTCTCGCTTCTCTCTCGCCGCCTCTTTAATCAGAGTAATGTACGCCGAGACTAACGATTTGAGATCGGGCCCGGTCACGATTGCGCCGTCTTTCCAGTGCAATTCGAACGCGAGGATGGCGCCGCCGGCGGGTGGCACAAAAATACAATAGGACTCTTTATAGCTAAAATTGTATGCCAATACCAATTCATCGGTTTGTAACGTCGCCTGGACCTCCTCGGCTCTCGCGGACGCGACCAATTTGTAAAGGTTCGCGTCAGCGGCCAATCTGGCGTACTCACGAATGATCTGCGCGCGGCGTTGAATAGCATCATTGGACGCGCGACATGTAATCCCAAGCTCCTCGGCGAGTCGGGACATCTCTTGTTTGCGTCCTTCGTCGTCATGGTCCTGCCGCGACGGAATCCGGTCGCGAAGTGTCACTAATTGTGAAATCTTGGACTGCAAAGCGGAGATTTTCGCGGGTAATGTATCAATCTCTTTGGTTAGTGGTTCATCATGGCGCGCGACGGCAGCCGCCCGAGCCGAAAGGAGTGTATTCCTGGTGGACTGTGTAATTATATTCAAGCTTGTGCCTGCACGCGCGCGTTCCAGAAAGCCGAACTGCTGTATCGGTTCATTTGCAAGAAAACACGCTTTCTGTAACTTGCGTTCGGTATCCGGCGTCCCCAGGCGACGTTCCTTATAAAGCATCTGTCCCTGCACACTTATATTTGCGGAATCTGGATTCGAATTCTCCTTTATATCAACAGACTTCGTCAAGAGTAACAATGCCTGCCCCGCGAATTCTCGACCGCCAATATCAAGAAGACTCTCCCCGACCATTGTGTATTCCAAGCCTTTCGAATCGCCGAGTCGACGTAGGTTCTTCTCTGCGGTGCGAAGCGTTTTCAACGCGTCTTCTCTTCTTCCATTAGCATTTAAATAACGAGCCAAGCGACTCAGCATTTGGCTCGTGTGATATTCCGAGGATGTTTGTGCAAATCGATTTCCCATCGCGAGAGCCTCGTCGCCCCTTGCGAGCGCATCCGCGTTTCTTTTTAATTTAACTAAAATATCCGCAATATCAAGTAGTTCATCGACGAGAACTGGATGGTCGCCCTTTTTGAGACTCCTTTCCATCGCAAGTGCTTCTTCAAGCTTATGAAGTGCCTCGGAATTCATGTCCAGCTTCGAAAGGAAGTATCCTACGTCACGCAGGCAGGATGCCAGCAATGGATTGGGTTCCTTATAAAGCCGCCGGTACATGGCGAGTGCTTCTTCACAATTTGACAATGCATCTTTGTCCCGCCCATGCTCATAGGGCTCATAGAACAGGGGCATTTTCCTGAGCAGCGTTGCTATCGCTGGATGGTCGCCGTTGAACAGCCGCCTATACATTGCGAGGGATTCTTTAAACTTAACAAAACCAAGGTCTCTCTGTCCGGTAAAGTGCAAGGACCACGCGAGTTTTTCGAGAACTTCAGCTTCAAATACTTGATCGCCTGCGTAGAGTCTACGGTACATTTTCAAGGATATATCATAATTAAAAGTGGCTTCCAGATCCCTTCCAAGCGACGTCAAACATTCTCCAGCCGTCGCAAGGAGCTTCGCTATCGTGTCGTGGTCGCCTTTGAACATTCGGCGCGCCATGGCGAGGGCCTGATCGCTTTTGGCAAGGGCATCGGAACTATGTTCAAGCTTATTCAACATTTGTGCCTGGTTAGCCAAATTAATGACTACACCCAAACTGTCGCCTTGAAAAAGTCGTGTATTCATTGCATGAGCCTCCTTCAGTTTTTGCAGAGCTTCGGCGTATCTCCCAAGATTCATCAAGCAAAATGCGAAGGTGTCAAGTTCAGCCGCCGTTTCTGTATGGTCTCCTTTATAAAGGCGAAGTCTCATTGCGAGCGATTCCTCGTGGATCGCCAGTGCTTCAGCACTCCTCCCAAGATTATCAAGATAGTAGGCGTTGTCGCCAAGTGCATCGGAAAGTGAGGCGTGATCGCCTTTGAAGAGGCGGCGGCGCATGGCGAGCGCCTCCTCCGCGCGCGGCAAGGCTTCGTTAAATTTTCCTTGCACTGCCAGGCATGACGCGATTCGCAATAAGCATTCGGCTATATCATCATGATCGCTTGTGAATAAGCGGCGGCGTATTGCCAGACACTCTTCATGCTTAAGCAGGGCTTCAGCCTGTCGATTGAGTGATGTCAAATAACAAGCGTCATCGAATAGTAAAGATGCCACATAACCATCGTCCTCCTTGATTACACGGCGACGAATTGCAAGAGCCTCTTCACACTTATTCACAGCTTCCGCATTTTTACCGAGTGAATTCAAACAGAAAGCGTAGTTATTAAGTGTATTTGCTACTTCAAGATCATCACCTTTGATCAAACGGCGTTTCATCATGAGGCCATCTTCATAATATGGAACTGCGCGGGCGTACTCGCCCGCTTCCTGCCAGCATGCCCCCAAGGACAATAGCGCGTACTGAATTCGCGGTTCATCAACATTTCCAAGTCCCGCGCGCAATCGCCGCAGATTTTCTTCAAATCCCGCGACTGCCTCAGGAATGCGATGAGCCGGCTGATACGCATCGCCGATCTTTGCAAACATCTCGGCGGCGCCGAGAGCATCGGAGGCGTTCTCGAAGATCGCCAGTCCCTTTTTATATTGAACAACGGCTTCGTCGGTTTTGTTTAATTTAACGAGGGCGTCGCCCTGCTCGATGAACGCCTGCGCCGCCACGGACGCGGGCCTCGAGTCTTGATAGCCGACCGTGCTGAAACTTAACAAAACGAGTAAATTGAAAGTGTACATGGGCATGTATCGCAAGTCTGAAAGGTCTGTTCGATTATGTAGTTATTTCAAATTCAAATATTCTTTCTGTAACTTCGCCACGTCTTCGTCCTTTCCGAGCGACGCTTCGATTCGGGCTTTTAGTAACATCGCGTGTCGCAACTGGTCCGGACTCGCCGAACTTGGAAATTCCGCGAGTACTATCTCCGCGTCGCGCGCGAGGCCGATGGAGAGTAGCGCGGATGCGCGTGCAAGAAGGTCGTGCGTCGCGTCGCCCGAGGCGTGAAGCGCGGCGAGTAAATGTTCCTTATTATGAATATCCACGACGCGAAACGTGGCGCGCGCGAGCGGTTCCTGCAGTGGAGCGCGGCTGTTCGCGTCATAAATGTTCCAAGAATAATTACAGTCGGTTTTGAGCCGAACCGACGCGCTCAAGTTGATAATAAAATTTCCCTGCCGCGACGGATCCGCGGCGGGCGCGCCCGAGTCGATCTCCTCTTCTTCGGTAATATTAAATAATCGGAATTTGAGCGGCGGCGCGGGTTTGCCGTTCGTGTTCATAACAAATCGGAACTCGGGCGCGGTTTCCGTCGTTCCGCCGCGCGGCCATACAGGCTTAATGCCGCCCGATTCGTCGCCCGGTCCTCGATACTTATGTTGCAGGCCCATGACAAATCGCTCGAAAGCCTCCGGCGAATTCGCATCGGCGAAAAACATCGAGCGCGTCGCTTCGTCGGGCATTTCGCGATTAACAATAAGCTCGTCCGCGGGATCGGGCGCGGCGCCGAGCGCTTTTGCCCGCCGCACGCGCTCGAAGGCGCTCACCGACTGCAGACTCGAGGTCACCGAGTAAGATTGTAATATTCGAATTCCGCCCGCGGCACATGCTAATAAAACGGCAGCGGCGATTGTAAGTGTCGTAAACGGGCTCCGCCGCGCGCGGCGGTTGAGTCTGCCCATGAACGACGGCGGCTTCGCTTTTGTGGGCTCCAGCACGCGCACGCGCCGGAGATCCTCCGCGAATTCGAGAGCCGTCGCGTATCTCCGCCCCGGATCCGCCTCGATCGCTTTTAAACAAACGGCCGCGAGGTCCGGAGGAATGGATGGATTCAATTTTCGCGGCGACACCGCGTCGCCGTCGATGATCTTTTTGTAAAGAGCGTTTATCTTATCCGCGCGGTAGGGCACCATTAGCGTTATCAATTCATAAAGAATCACGCCGAGCGCATACACATCGGTCGCGCGTCCCTGTACATCGCGCTCGCCCATGACCTGCTCGGGCGCCATGTACCACGGCGTGCCGATCTGGTCCCCCTGTTGTGTGAGTCTTGAACCGCCTTCTTGTAGATCCAGCGCGAGTCCGAAATCGAGTACAACCGGTTCGCCCGAAGGTCTTATCATAATATTCCCGGGTTTCAGATCGCGGTGGATCACTCCGGACGCGTGCGCGGATTCGACCGCGCGCGCGATGGTTTCGACCAACCGTAGTATCGATCGCAAGTCGCCTCCCGTCGACGGCGTGCGCCGCGATTGCGAGTCCTCGACCGGCGTCGACGCGCCCTTCGCTTCTGTAATATCCGCCCAAGCTACAGATATTGGCTTTCCGGACTTTAACTTATCGGCGGCGCGCCGGATGCGCTTCGAAAGGGGCTCGCCCTCGATGAACGGCATCACTACAAAAACCTTTCCGGCATCTGTAAAAACATCGATGACCGGGCAGATGTTCGGATGTTCGATACGCCCCTGTAAATTTGCCTCGCGGCGCAAGCGCTCGATCGCCGTCGAACTCGATTCCAAGACGGCGTCCTTGACAGTCTTTAATATTATTTTCTTCGGCAGCGACGGATGTTTCGCCAAAAATAACTCTCCCATGCCCCCGGGTTCGAGCCGTTCGATAATTTCAAACGGTCCGATGCGGGAGACGTCGAGTGGCGGATCTTTGTCGGCGGACATTGGGTCTTAGGCTGCGTCGGCGATGCGCGGAGTTCCCGAATTCCTAGAACGCCGCAAACGCATCGCGAGCAGCCCTGATATTCTAAAGCTGCGCCCGCGGCGGCGCGAACGGGATGTTTTGGCGCGTGCGGGCGCAAGCAGCGGAGCGAGTCGGCGGATCCCGTTCTCGTTTTGTGAAATTTAATGACTGGCGCCCAAGGCGGAATTCGCGGATAAGTTTGAGGGAACATCGCCTTCTCGCGACCGTCACGTTCCACGGAGTTTTAAACTCGAATGTCCGCGCTTCGACTCTTAATTGTATCGAAGATCTTTCTTAGCGTTGCAGGCGGCTTGGCGACGGCGCAGGGTCCGATTTTTTCCGGCGCACAGTTTATTACAGGCAAACTTCCCGAGTCCATCGCAACGGCCGATTTCGATGGCGACGGCAACATGGACGTCGCGACCGCGGACTACAACTTGAGTTCTATTTCACTACTATTCGGGACCGGACACGGCGAGGTTCTCTCGTCGGTCACGATTCCTTCCGGACCGAATCCCATATCTGTTGCCATCGGCGATTTGAACGGCGACGGCAAACTCGATTTGGTGGCCGCGAATTATCTATCCGGAACTATTAATGTCATGTTGGCGGACGGATCGGGCGGATTTCAATTTCCAGTTTCGTACATTGCCGGAAGTTTACCGAGAAGTGTCGTTATCGCCGATATCAATAGTGATGGTAAACTCGACGTCGTCGCGGCGAATCTTAATTCCAAAAACATTTGCGTTTTTCTTGGGACCGGCTCGGGCTCGCTGAATGCGGCGGCATTTTATACAGTTGGCACGTTCCCGGAAGCTATTGCAATTGCCGATTTGAACGGCGACGGAAATCCCGACGCCGTGACGGCGAACGGACAATCGAATAATGTTTCCGTATTATTAAATTCAGGCTCCGGTACGCTGCTTGGACAGACGACTTTCGCCGTAGCGGTTGGGCCGACGTCCGTGGCGATATCGGATATAAATACTGACGGCAAGCGCGATATTGTTACCGCCAACTATGGAGCGGCCGCGGCCAGCATTTCGGTTTTATTAGGAAATGGAACAGGTTCGTTTCAGCCGGCGGTTTCCTTCGCCACGCTCGCGGCAGCCTCCTCGGGCGTGATCATCGATCTTAACGGTGACGGAATTCCGGACGTTGGCGCGGCGAATTATTCTGCAAATGCCGTCTCATTGTTAATCGGTACCGGTACCGGGGGTTTTCAAACCTATTCATCCTATGCCGCCGGTACGGCGCCGGTATCCGTTGTATTCGCGGACATGGATGGCGACGGAAAGGCCGACATGCTGGTTGCAAATTCGAGCTCGAGCAATATATCCATTATATTGGGAACTGGATCCGGCACGCTGCAGCAGCCGCTTTGTTTCGCCGTCGGAGGCGGTCCGTTCTCCGTCGCGTTGGCCGATATCAATAATGACGGTCATGCGGATATTGTAACAACCAACGCGACTTCCAACAATATTTCCGCGGCGTTCGGCGACGGTTTGGGCGTGTTCGCTTCGCCGCTCGGATTTGGGGCGGGAGGAGACCCCCACGGTCTCGCGATCGCCGATCTGAACGGCGACGGAATCCAGGACGTGATGACGGCGGATTATAATTTAAACAATCTTTCCGTATTATTAGGAACAGGCCCGGGTAGTTTCAATCCCGCGGTTTTCTATTCCGTGGGCGGCGGGCCGCACTGGGTCGCGGCCGGAGATTTCAACGCGGACGGTCGCCCCGACGCCGCGGTCGCGAATCATAATTCGAACAACATTAGCGTTCTTATTAATAATAATAACGGCACGTTTGCGCCCGCGACAATGTACAGCTCCGGGATGGGTCCCGAAACCGTCGTCGCGGCCGACGTCAACCTTGACGGGAAACTCGATTTGACGACGGCAAACGATACCTCTTCTAATATCTCAGTATTATTGGGAAACGGCGCGGGCGGCTTCGGCGCTCCGATAAATTCCACGAATGGTCTCCCGCCGTATTCCATCGCCGTGGCCGACATGAACGCGGACGGAAAACCGGACGCGGTCACAGCGAATTACAATTTTAATACAGTTTCCGTGCTGGCCGGCAACGGCATTGGTGGTTTTCAAGCATTGGCCACCAACGCTGTCGGCACTGCCCCCGAATATATATCAGTTGGCGACTTAAACAAAGACGGAATTCCCGACGTGGCGGTTGTAAATTACGTTTCAAACAGCTTTTCAGTGTTGCTCGGAACCGGATCGGGCTCACTGCAGGAGGCCCGCGCGTTCGCAACGCCCGGCGGACAGCCGATTAGTATCGCTCTCGGCGACGCGGACGCCGACGGAAGACTCGACGCGGCCGTTTCGGAGCGGGACGCGGCTCCAAGCTGCGTACTTATTTACATAAATCAACTGATCGCGCTTCCCGGCATCATAAATTATGGATCCGGCACGCCGGGGTGCGCGGGCGCGCTCGGCATGGGCGCGAATCGAGCGCCAAAATTAAATACAACCAATTTTGCGCTCACGTCCACCAACACTCCACGAAATTCCCTCGGTCTCGGGCTTGTAACAGATACTCAGGATCTCGCCGGCTCCGATCCCTTCTGTCTCGGGTTGAAGCTCCACGTCGATCTCATTTCCGCGGCGCAAATACTACCATTCAATTTTATTAGCGATGCCGGCGGCTCCGGGTTCGCGCCCGCGCCGATTCCTAACGATCCGTCGCTGGTCGGTCAGACGTTCTACGCGCAAAGTATCTGGATCGAGGATGCGACAAATGGCCAGGACTGCAGCAAAGCGCAGAATCATTTAGTAAGTTCGAGAGGCATTGCGATTACGATACTTCCGTGACGGCAATCATAGCTTTCGCCGCGCCTACCACCTGAAATAACTTCTCGCCAGATAGCGCCCGGGCGCTTTTTCCACGTCGGCGAGAAGTTTATTTACAGTTTCGAGATCGTCATACCCGATCGCGGAGCGGAGTTCGCGCGTGTAGTTTTCAATAAAAACGCCGGGGGCGTCGCCGAAGCGTTCGGCAAGCTTGGAAACGGCGTCGAGTTCCTTGCCGGGCGGCAATTTTCCGCGCGCCGACTTCACCGCTTCGACGAAGGCGTTCCATGATTTAACATTTTGCGATTCGATCGCGGGCGCGACCAATTGTTTGAATTGCGGCGGCACATTCTTATCGATCGATTTGCCCCACGCGACGAGCGTCGCCAGCACGGGCTCGGCGTGCATTTCGACTAATTGCGGCACCAGCGTGTCGAGCGTTCCGAGCGCGCCTTCGACCACGGATAATTTACTTTGCGCGGATAATACATATTCGTCCGCCGATCCGTCGTATGCCCGCGCGGCGCGAAGGAACGGCACCGCCGCCGGAAAATCGCCGTCGCGCAGCGCGGGCAGCGCTTTTTCCGTCCAATCGCGATGCCATTTGTAAACTTCGCGGAGTTTGCGGCTGCTCACAAGTTCGTCGAGCGGCGCGTCAAGATAGGTTTCCTTGCCGGGTTTCCACGGTTCGCCCGCTTTGAGGCCGGGATCGCCCTCCCATTTTACTTTATGATCCACGTCGAGCAGCACGACGCGAGGCATGCCGAATTTATCAATTCCCCACTGCGAAAATGTATTACCGAGCTGATTGTGCGTCGTCGAATCGACGCCCACGGATCCGGGGAACGGATGTTTCTTTAAATAATCGGGGAGTTCGCGCGAATTCACGGCCATCGCGATATTTATGATCTCGAGTCCCGTGTCCTCGTAACGTTTATACAAGTCCGCGAGCCATTCATTGATCGGGATCTGTTCGTTTTGCTGAATGCTCCAAAAAACGAGCAGCGTCGGGACCGGTCCTTTCTCGCGCCAGCCGTTGCGGGGACTCGTCTCCCAAAAATTAATACTTGGAAACGGCGACTCCGAACCGAGCCAGCTCCCGCCCTCGCCCTGCGGTCCGTTCGCGCGCGCGCCGAGGCGCATCGCGCGCTCGACTTGCGCCGCGCGGTCGCGCGCCGGGCGCGCGAGATAACGAATATTGCGGAATTGTGATTTTCCTGCGCCCGTGATGATGCCGAAGCCGCCGCGGAGCACGTCGCTCGTCGGAAATTCGTTTGTAACAATAAGCTCTTCGTCAAAATAAACGTCGACGAGGCGTCCCGCGACGTCGACGCGCATTTTGTGCCATACGGCCGCGACCGTGCCGTCGACGCGCGCCTCGGCCTTCACCGGATTGTGCCTCCAGACTTTACTTTGACCGCCGCCGAAAAAACTCGTGAGATCGACATAACCGCGGCCCGTCGCCGCGCCGAGACTGCGCGGCGGAAAATAAATAAAACCGTGATATGTACTATCGGTTTTCCGGCCGAATACGATTCCCGCATAGTTTACAGCTCCCGGCTCCGCCAACAATTCCGTCTCGATCGAAAAATCGCCGAGCGTAACGGTGTCGACCGTCATCAGATTGGAGTCAAAATTAGTTTCCGAATACGCGCCGAAACTTGCAAATAACTCCTCGCCCTTCGGTTGGAACGCCGTGTTGTTGCCCGCCGACCAGCCATCGAGGTTTTTTTCGTTATATGCAAGTTTATAAAGCGCGAGCGAGCGGCCGCTTTTCCGCAGCGCCGCCTCGTAATCTTCATAAAGACTGGAAAGGCCCGTATCGCTCGCGAGGTGCCACGAAACGTCCATCGACATCATCGGCAACTCCGCGTCGAGGTAGCGGCGCGCAATGCTGCGCGCGGCGGCGGCGAGCGATTTTTGTAATATCTCGAGAGTTTGATAATTTCCGTCCCACTGTATCAAATAGGATTCGCAACGCTTGATCGCGGCCGCGTCGGGCGGATTCTTGGATTCGACGAACCGCAGCGCCTGCATCGCGAGTTTCGACGCGCGGTCGGGGTTCTTGAGATTCGCGACGAGGTGCTTGCCGAATTCCAATAACAAATCCACGTCGTCGGGATTCGCTAATATTCCTTTTTCGAAATGCTCCGTCGCGATTTCGATTTCGCCGCGCTGCAGCGCGTATTTTGCCCACTGCATCCACGGTTTCGGGCGCACGAGCCGGCCCATCTGTTCGTCGCGCAATTCGAACATCCACGTTTTCCAAACTTCTGTCAGCTCGTCGACGGTCTTCGGCAGCGGTAATTGTTGTTTCCACAATTTCGGATCGAGTTTCGGCGTCGGCGGCGACGGATTCGCGAGGACGACTTTCTCGAAATTATCGATCGCGCCCTTTCCCATGCGTCCGCCCGAGGAATTGATAAATGTTTGAAACGCCGCGCGATATACAAATCTTCCGTCGACCGGATCCTGATAATTCCAAAGGAAGTATACGACTCCCCACGTCGGCGCGTACCACGGCGGGCCCCACGCATATTCATTTTCGAGCACGATGCGAAACGTCGGCGCCGTCTCGGGCTCCTTCGAAGCGGCTTTCGGATCGATGCCGTCCTTCGACGAAGCCATCCACCCTTTTTGCATGCGATCGGCGAGCGGGAACAACCGGTGGTTCGCCGGAAGATTCATAATAACAGTCCCATTCGCTAATATTCGCGTTCCCTCGAAATAGGAAGCGAGTCCCTCGTTGAGCCAGCCGGCCGCGCTCGTCGACATCGATACGAATTGGTGCGCGGCTTCGTGAAACAGCACCGTGACCATTTCCTCGAATCCGCCGTTGCCGACGTACGTTTCGACGGCGCCGCCGGTGAACTGGCCGCCTGACCACTCGACAGGCGGGCCCTGTCCCTTCTTTAAGTATTCGTCGCGATTCTTAAATATATGAACTTCGATTTTGCCGACTCTTTTCTTATCGTCGGGCGTTCCATAATGAAAGAAAACGCGGTAAAACGCGTTCATCTGTTCCATGGCCTCGCCCGCGCGGATCACGACGGCGTAACCGGCGTCCGTATAAGTAGTATAATTATCGCGGTCGTTTTTCGCGCGCGTTTCCCACGTGTCGTGCTGCGAATCGAATTCGTGGATCCACTCGTCGCTCACGTTCGAGAGCAGATCCTTGGGTTTCGCCGATTCGGCGAGACTCGGATCGGGCGCGGCCGCGATGCGCTGGATGGCGTCCTCGCTCTCCTTGCGCTCGGGATCCAACGCTAATATAAACTGGTGCGCGCGGATCGCCGAGTGGGGGCGGCCGTCTTTTTCGTAGCGTTGCGCGATGGGCGCGATTTTGTCGATATAAGCTTTCCGGAGCTTCAAGAACTCGGGCGCGAGCGGATCGAGCGATTCGATTTGTTTAAAAAGCGCGTCGCGTGCCGGACCGGCCGATTTTTGCGCGAGCAGAAGCCGGTATTGTTGATGCAGCGAATAGATATATTCATCCGTGTCCTGCATCGCGATCGCGATTTTCGCGCGCATGGCCCACGCTTTCGGCGATTTCGGATCGCGCTCGAGCGCTCGCCGGACCCACGTTTGCGCCTGCGGAAAATCCTTTAATTGTAACGACGCCTCGGCGCCGCTCAGCGCGCGGTCGAAGGGCGACTCGCCCGCGGCGGGCGCGACGGCGGCGGCGAGAAATAAAAATAATAATCCGCGAATGATCATAATCATACTGGAGCGCTATTCGACGCGCGCCTCGGCGATCGGCAGAAACGTGCGGTCGAAGCGTTCGACAAATTCGGTAATAAACACTTTCTTGTCGGGTTTAATATTATAATTACGGTTTTTCCCGTTCCAGACGACGGAGAGCGGTTTTTTCGGATCGAACATGGAATCGGCGAGAAGGATTCGGAATTTCAACACGCCCGCACCCTTCGCGGTGAATTTGCCGGGCGCCGTCATCGAAACGTCGAGCCGGGCCGTTTGTTTGGTCGCCAGATCATTCAATTTCGCGGACTGCTCGGTCATTCCGAGCGATTTGAAATGATCGAAATCGCTTTGTGTCATTTTCGGCGTCACCGATTCCGCGATGTCCTTCCCGACGCCGAGGACCTCCGCCCAGGACGCACGGCCGGCGTCGTGCTTCATCACCGTTGAAACGACGACCGCCGCCGGGGCCGGCGTGCGCGATTTATTCTTAATCATATCCTCCCACGCCACAGCGTTGAAATGAAACGAATGGCCGAGGTCCGGAAATTCGATATATTCCGAGTCGGCGGCCTTCATTTCCTTCAATTTCTTGAATGTATAATGCAATAATCCGACGAGCCCGGGATCGTCTTTCGCGCCCTGGAGATCCCGAATGGTTAAATTAAGTATCGCGGGCAAATATCTTAAATTGGCAAAACCGCGGCTCGGCTCCGCCCATGGCCCGCCGATCATCGGAAAAATCGCCGCGAACGTGTCGGGATACCGCAGCGCCGTGTCCCACGTCAGGTGGCCGCCGCGCGAAATGCCGGTGCAGTAAATGTGATTTTCGTCAATATTATAAATCCTTCGAGCGTGGCGCAGCATGGCGAGGCCCGCTTCGCGCTCCTGCGCCTTGAATGTAAAACCGTCCTTCGCGAGCGGCTCCGTGTTCGCGACTACAATAAAACCGAATTGCTCCGCCGTCGGCCGCCACATTTCTATCATTTCGGAAGCGGCGCCGCCGCTGCCGTGGAATGCCACCATGAGCGCCGCGGGTTTCGCGGGATCGTACGCCGACGGCACGTACGACATGATTTGATAATCCTGTTTCGAATCTTTCAAATAGAGCGCGACGGTCTCCGTGCGCACGCCCATTTCGAATTTATTAAATTTACCGAAAGCCCTCGCCGCCGCGAGCCAGTCCTCGATCGGTTCCGGCCGCAGCGCGAGCGATGCGGCGGCGTTCGCGCGCGCGTCCGGAGTATGCTGATCGACGGCCGATTCGAGCAGCCGCAAGAGCTCCTCCGACGGCCGCGACTCCTGCGGCGCGATCGTTAATAATAATAATGCGGCGGCGGCGAACATGGCGCTCACGGAGTCTTAAATTCTTCGCGGAAATGACGGCGCATGACTTCCTCGGCCGGTTTTCCCTGCGGATGATAATCGTCGTCTTCGGCCGCGGCGGGGCTCGGGTGTCCGGGCACCCATTTCCACAAAAAGATCCCGCGCAGCCACGTCTTTTTTCTTAATATACCGAGCGCGACATCGTAAGCATCGGCCTGCAGATCGAAATCGACGGGCATGCCCGGGAATTTCCACTCCCACGGCCGTCCGAGCGAGCCTTTGCAACTGTGAAATCCGACTTCTGTAAAGACGATGGGTTTTCGGACGTGCAGCGCCCAACGCTCGAATTCGCGGAGCGCGTGTTCCCACCCGAGCTCCATTTCGCGCCGGCTCGGACGCATGCCGTACGCGATCGGAAAATAAGCTTGAACGCCGATCGCGTCGACCGCGTCTGGAAATGTAAAATCTTCATAATCGTCCCAGTTGACGCTGTACATCACGACGCCCGGATATCGTTTACGAACGTCGGCGATGAGCGCGCGCCACTGCGACTCGTGCGACATCGTCTGCCGGAGTTCCGCGCCGACGCACAGCGCCTCGATGCCCTCCTCCGCGGCGAGTTCCGCATAATGTAATATAGTTTCCCGATAGGTTTGAAACCACTGATCCCAGATTTGCTCCGACGTCATGCGGATGTCGCCGGGCCAGAATCCGCTTGTGCGGTCTGAAATATACAAATGCGGTTTTAGTAATGTTGTAATTCCGCGCGCGCGCGCGAGCCGCGTCGTCAACCGGATGCCCGCGTCGCGCTGTCCCCAAATACGATAATCGGGGCGGTCGATCGCGGGTTCGTCGGCGCGAATTTGTTGTGGAAACGGCATTTGTACAATTCCGTTCGCGCCGGTCGAAGCGATCCAGTCGATGTCTTTCTCCGTGACGGGCCCGGCGACCTCCCACGTCACGCCGAGGCGCCGCGTATTCCAACTATTCGTGAGTTCGGACGGCCCGCGACCCTCCGGGAATTTTAACGAATACGCCGCGCCGAGCACTATGCCGACGGCCGCGATCGCTACGATTCCGCAGGTCAGCCAGCGACGCATCGTAATAATACGGAACAGCGCGCCTCGACGGCCCGCCCTTCGCCGATTTCGCCGAGACCCTCCGCCGTTTTGCCCTTGACGTTGATACAGTGTTCGGGGATTTGTAATATTTCGGCGATCGACTTGCGGATCGCCGCGCGGTGGACGGCGATTTTGGGCCGTTCGAGAATGACAATACAATCCGCATTGCTAACGATAAAACCGGCCGCGCGGGCGCGCGCGGAGCACTCCGCGAGCAAAGCGCGCGAGCTGGCGTTTTTGTAGCGAGGATCGTTGTCGGGAAAGAGCGTGCCGAGATCGTCGAGTCCGGCCGCGCCGAGAATCGCGTCGGCGAGGGCATGTAACAATACGTCGCCGTCGCTGTGGCCGAGCGGACCGAATTCGCCTCCGATTTCGACGCCTCCGAGAATGAATTTTCGCCCGGCGGCGAGACGATGCAGATCGTAGCCCGCGCCGACGCGCGTTTCGTTATATTTCATATTGGGATTCCTGCCCGCGCGGACGGCTAGGATCTCCTCCGCGCGCTCGAGATCGCCCGGATAAGTAATTTTAATGTTCTCGCGGTCGCCCTCGACGATTTCGACGGCGATTCCGGCCCGCTCCGCGACGGAGGCGTCGTCGGTGAAATCTTCGGGGCCGCTCGCCGCGCGTTCGAGCGCTTGCGCGAATTCGCGGCGCTTGAAGACCTGCGGCGTCTGCGCGAGAAATATTTCATTTCGCGGCATCGTTAAATTTACAAATTTGCCGTCGCCCGCGCGCTTGACGGTGTCGACCGCGCCCTCGGCGACGACCGCGCCGCCCGAACGCGCGGCGGCTTCGAGCGCGCGCGAGATCGTTTCGCGCCGAACGAGAGGCCGGGCGGCATCGTGGATCGCGACGAGTTCGTTTTCCGCGGTGTTACAGATACCCTGAAATACGGAATCGAGGCGGCGCGGCCCGCCCGCGACGGTTTTGATAGATTTTCCGTTCGCGGCGATATTTGTTAGAATCGCCGCGACTTCTTCGAGATCGGCTGCGTTCGCGACCACGACGATTTCTACAATTTCCGGAATGGAGAGAAACGGTTCGAGCGCATGCTCCAACACGGTCTTGCCGCCCAAGCGCAAAAGGACCTTGTTGCGCGGATCGCCAAACCGGCTTCCGCGTCCGGCGGCGACGAGAACGACCGAGCAGCGCATGCTTTCGATTCTACGAAACGATTTGATAACGTGCGCCCCCGCTGTCAGAATTAATAAACTAAAATGACGCACGGCACCCAATGGATCGACGCGGCGGTGTTTCGGTCGGACGTGCGCAAACGCGCCGTAAAAACGGTGGCGCCACGGTCGCAAATCGCCGGGCCCGTTCGAATTGTTGGCATTGACCCGGGGACGCGCGTCGTCGGCGTCGGCGTGATCGATATCGACGATCGCGACCGGGCGACATTCGTAGCATGCGAAGCGATTTCGCCTCGGAAAACCGCGGCCGTCGGCGAACGATTATTAGTGATTCACGACCGGCTCGAAGCCCTGCTTCTCGCGCACAAACCGAGCGTTGTCGTCATCGAAAAAGTCTTCGTGGGAAAAAGCTCGACTTCGGCGATTCGAATCGGCGAAGCGAGGGGGGTTGCGCTCGTGTGCGCGGCGCGCGCCGGCGCCGAGGTTTTCGATGTCACGCCGGCGACCGTCAAGCGCTCCATCGCCGGCTTTGGAGCGGCCGAAAAGCGCCAAGTTTCGGAATGGATCGCGCGGTTACTGGGTTTACGCGAACCGCCGCAGCCCTTTGACGCCGCCGACGCGCTCGCGATCGCGATGACGCACGTTTACGGGCGCCGAGCGAATCTGCTCGGGATTCATAACAGGTAACAATTTCGCGATGCGGCCAGAACATTCAAGACGTGTTTCACTATCTTGCGTAATAGTCTGAGTTCGACTTGAATCAGGCTTTGGGCCACGCTCCGTCACACCCTCTTTTCTAACAACCATGGCTATTAAAGGACTTCTTCCCGCGGCTGCTTTTGTAGCATTCGCCGGATTTGTAAATTCAACATTCGCCCAATCGAACACGATTCCGGGCTTGAATGTAAAACTTGGCGGTCTGTCGTCGCTAACGGAAATGGGCCGCACCGGCACGTTTCCGGCCGGCATGAACGGTCTCGCCATGACGACCACGGCCTGCAACACCGGCACAGTCGACGTGCCGTGGCTCGCCGCGATGGCCGATAACCACCCGATTATTGCATTCATCGTCGTGCGCGAGCGCGGCACGCGTATGCAACAAATCTCCGATCGGAGTTATTGCAAGCACGGTTTCTTTGCATTGAGCTTGAACGACTGCTCGCCGTGCCAGCATCCGAGCCCGAACGGCACTTGGCTCGGCGTCGGCTGCTCGGATACGTATTCGACGAGCAATAACGGCGACAGCTACTGGCTCGGACCGCCAGACGAAATCGATCCGTGGCTTGGCATGTGGAATCCGGTTTGTTCGCATTTCGATCAGGGCGAACCGCCGGTTCCTCCGCCGGCCGATTGCGATGGAATCCGCAGTTTGTCGCAGTCGCAAGTGAACGCGCTCGGCCCCGTGGCGCACCGCATTCATGTCAGCGATCAAGATTTGAATTTTAATAGTTCGAATTATTATTATCAGGGATACTACAATATTCGCTCCGAAGCGGAGGCGAACCGCGGCGATAATTTAGGTTCGAAGAAATTCACGCCGTCGTGGACCGGTTCGGCGTGGTCGATCGTCACAAACGATTCGGCGATTACCTATGGCTCGGTCTTGAGTCGCTGGAACGGCGCGACCGTGACGTCGAATACGAACGGCTCGGACGACGGACGCGTTTACGTCGCCGTGAAAGTCACGGGTCCGACGAACGGTTTGTATCATTACGAATACGCCATTCATAATCGCGACAACATGCGCGGAGTTTGCTCGATCCACCTTCCGGTTTCGCCGTGCACGACGGTCAGCGGACTTGGATTCCACGACGTCGACAGCGACGCGACAAACGGCTGGACGCTCACGCAAACGTCGACCGAGATTATTATTCAGAATCCGACGAATCCCGTGTTGTGGAATTCGATTTATAACGTTTGGTTCGACAGCATCGCGGCGCCGGTGACATCCGGTTTCAGCGCCACGCTTGACGAAGCCAATCCCGGCCCCGGCGCGCCGACGATAACAATTCCGACGACCGTTCCGATGAACGTTCCGTTCTCGAATTTCGGTTTGGGAACGCCCGGATGCAACGGCGCGCACAACATGTGCGCGAACAGTGCGCCGTTTATTGGTAATAGCAATTTCACGTTGAAGTGCGATCACGGCCCCGCGAATTCGCTCGGTCTCGGCATCGCGACCGACGCGTTCCTCCCGAGCGGCGGCGATCAGTTCTTCCTCGGAATCACGCTATATAACGATATCCTTGGCGCGTCGCAATTGTATGCATTCGACGTCAACACCGACATGAACGGCAACGGAACCGCGCTCGCGGCGATTCCAAACGATAATTCGCTGATCGGTCAATCGTTTACGATCGATACGCTTTACGCGTGGGGCGGCAACCCCTGCAATCCTTCGCCGAATGGACTCAGTTCGTCGAACGCGATGCAGATCGTCATTACTCAGTGATCGATTCCCGATTTTGCTAATATGGAGCCGGCGCACGCGCCGGCTCTTTTTTTATGATATTAACGATCCTCGCGTATTCATTATTTAGCATTCAGGGCGCGGCGGGCGCGCAGTCGCCGCGCAATCTCGCGCTCGCGGCGACGGCATCGGCGTCCGAGGATTTCGGGCCGGCGTTGATCGCGGGATTCGCGAACGACGGCGATCCCGCGACGCGCTGGTCGGGGATTTCGGGCCACAACGAGGGCGTCTGGTTTCAACTCGACTGGCCGGAGGCGGTGGAAATCGGGCAGGTCGCAATACTACAATACGACACGTACGTCAAGGAGTTCGATTTACAAGTTTGGGACGACGCGAAGAACGATTGGAAGACGCTCCGGCATTTCGGAAATAATAATAGTAAACTTCCGCTCGCCGTAACGGCGACGCCCGCGCCCGTGAAATCGAAGAGACTTCGGATCGGTAATATTACGAATGGCCCGAGTTTCACCGAAGTCGAAGTTTACGAAAAACCGCTCGGCCCCGAGACGTTCCTCGGCTCGGATTTGAACGGCAATATCATCGGCATGGTCTGCGACCACTGGGGGCGCGAGCCGGCGGCGGGGGCCCGCGTGGCGCTGTCGGCGTCGTGCGTGAACGAACCGTGGACGGCGGCGGCCGTTAGCGACGCGCGAGGTCTTTTTTTTGTAAGAATGCCGTTCGATATCAACGGTAAAATCACAATAAAAACGGAGGCGGGCGGGCTCGCGTCGGAAAAATCGTGGCCGTTTGAAAATTTACAATACGGTCTCACGCCGCCGGCGGTCGGCCGCGAATTGTTCGTTCTCCACGACGCTTGGAAATTTAGTATCGATCCGCCGGACGGATTCGAGCAACCCGAATTCGACGACGAGGAATGGTACAATTCCGATGCCCAAGGGCATTGGGAAATGGAGGGCCATCGTTCCGTACACGGGCTCGGCGGCTATCGCCGACACTTCGAACCCCCGGGCGTCGCGGGCAGAATTAAATTACGATTCGACGGAGTATACAGTTCGGCGGAGGTGTTCGTAAACGGACGGATCGTAGCCCGTCACGACGGCGGCGCGCTGCCGTTCGAAGTTGATATTACAAATGCAGTCTCCGGCGGCGACAACGTCCTCGCGCTGCGCGTTGCCGAACACTCCGTCGTGAGCGATCAGCTCGACCACATGAGCCTGTACGCGGACGTGCCGCTCGCGGGGATCATGCGAAAAGTAACAATATTCCGCGTGCCCGACGCGCACATCGGTTTCGTACATGTTACGACCGCGCTGGATTCCGAATATAAGAACGCAACGATCGACGCGGACGTATCTATTATTAATGAAAGCGCGGCGCCGGCCGCGGGGACTCTCCGCGCGACGGTCTACGGACCCTCCGGCGACCTGATCGCGTCGGGCGAGGAAAAAGTGGATGTTAAAGATTTCGCGCGCGCCGACCGGACTGTTCATGTCAACGTGCCCTCGCCCGCGCTGTGGAACGCCGAGCTGCCGAAATTATATAATTTAACGATCGAATTCGACGGCGAGACTGTCGGGCAGCGGATCGGTTTTCGACGGGTCGAAGTCAAGGGATCGCAAATATTACTGAACGGTAGTCCGATCAAAGTGCGCGGAACGTGCCATCACGATTCGGACCCGATGCTTGGCCGCGCGGTGACGCCGGAAATCGAGGAGACGGATCTTGATTTAATGAAAGAGGCGAATCTCAATTCGATTCGCACGTCGCACTATCCGCCGATTCCGGAAATGTTAGATTTGGCCGACCGGATCGGAATTTACGTCGAGGACGAGGGCTCGTTCTGCTGGACCGGCGCGACGAACGATCTTCGATTGACGCCGCGCGTGATGCAGATGAATTGCGAACTCGTCGAACGCGACCGCAATCATCCGAGCGTTCTTTACTGGTCGATTTGTAATGAAAGCGACATCGGTTACGGACTCTGGCGCAGCCGCGAATGGATACAAAAAAACGAGCCGTCGCGTCCGACGACCGGCACCTATCACCGCGACGGCGATCTCGACATCGCGCTTCGTCATAATCCAATTACGATCGGCGAAATCGACGCGATCGAAAAGAATGTTAAGAATCCGGTCGTCTGGGACGAGTCGTGGTGCATCTGGCAGGACATCTGGGAGGATTCCGAGGAGATTTGGATCGATCCGGGGATCCGCGATTATTATATTACTAAATTGCCGGCGATTTACGATCGATTCATTCACAGTCCGGTCGTCCAGGGAACCGAAATCTGGGCGTGGAGCGACGATATCTTTTTATTACCAAACGCGGGGCTCGAATACGGACGCGGCGACACGCGCGGACATCACGAATATGAAGCTTACAAAATGGAGGGACGCGGAATGACGGGCGACGCGCAGTGGGGCGTCGTCGACGGCTGGCGCCGCCGCAAACCGGAATTCTGGCACACGAAAAAGTTACATTCGCCCGTGAAAATCGCCGAGGGTCCGATCCCGGCGCCGTCCGGAAAAACGATAACAATCAACGCCGAGAATCAGTATGATTTTCTCGATTTATCTAATTTAACAATCCTGTGGAGCACGGGCGCGGCGAAGGGCGAGGCGAAGGGCTTGGGCGCGCCGCACGCGCGCGGAACGATACAAATACAATTCGAGACCGCGCCCGGCCAGGGCGACGATCTCTCGCTCGAGATTTACGATCCGCAGGCGCGACTCGTCGATCATTACAAATTCCCGATCGGCGAGGCCGCGCCGCACGCGGCGCCGTTCGGCGAGGCCGAATCCGGAAAACTCGAAGTGTATCAAACGCAACAATTAAACGGGAATTCTACAAATATCAAGGGCGCACAGTTCGAACTCGGTTTCAACGAGACATTCGGAAATCTCCGGCGCGGCGCCGGTTTCGGCGCCGCGCTGCTGCGCTCGATGCCGATGTTGCATCTCTCGCCGACCGGAAATCCGCGCAATCCGCTGCCCGCGCCTTCGACGTGGCAGTTGACGAACTTTAACGTTTCGCGCGACGGCGACAATGTTAGAGTCAAGGTCGACGGCAACTATACTAATTTCCGCGGCGGATATGAATATATCATTTCTCCCGATGCGCGCGTCGCCGCGAAGGCGTCTTTCGTTTATGAAGGGGACGACGTTTGGGTTCGCGAAAGCGGAATGCGATTCGAGGTTCCGCGCGACTCCGATTTGTTAATGTGGGACCGCAACGCCGAATATTCCGTTTACCCCGACGATCACATCGGACGCGCGAGCGGCGAGGCGCGCGCGCTCGAACAACATCCGTCCCCCGGACTTCCGCCCGATTGGAGCTGGTCGCGCGATAACAGTCCGCTCGGATGCAACGATTTTCGGAGCACGAAACGTAATATTTATTGGGGCTGGATCGGCGCGGAGGGCGG
This sequence comes from Planctomycetota bacterium, assembly GCA_016200225.1. Lineage (GTDB taxonomy): Bacteria > Planctomycetota > UBA1135 > UBA1135 > JACQFD01 > JACQFD01. The sequence continues at coordinate 251,053 of JACQFD010000002.1, read as the reverse complement.
CCCCGGCGTCCTCGTGGAATCCGACGGAAAACAACATTTGCGCGCCTGCGTCGACGAGGACCGCATTGCCGTGTATGTAAACGGTTTTTACGACGGCATCGGAAGCCGCGGCGAGTGGACCGCGAACTACGGTCGCGGCCGTTTGTTAAAAAAGGGCGAGCGTGTCGAAGCTTCCGCGAGTCTGCGGTTTACGCGCGCGCGCGACTGAGAAATCGGGGATGACGAAATTGAACAATGCAGGTATGCTTTTGATCACCCGGCAGTCGAATCAACACCATGAGAAATCAGTATTCAGCGGCCGCATTCGTTTGTTTATTATTGTTATTATTTAGATCGACCGCATTCGCGCAGCTCTGTCCCGACCACGCGTACAATGTTTATCTTGGCGTGGGAAACATTGGCGCGGGCGACATCAATCGCGACGGCGCGCCGGACGTAATCGTCGGCTCGCTCTTCGGCATTCCCGTTTTGCGCGGGGACGCGACAGGCAACGGATCGCTGGCGTATTTTACAAATTATCTAAATTTTGGAATCACAACGTCGCTGACGCTCGGCGATTTTAACCGCGACGGAATCGTGGACGTCGTCACCGGCGACGGACCGAGCGCCGTAATATTCGTAGGTCTCGGAACTCCGGCGGGCGCCATCTCGGGTCCATTTGTATATCCGTCGACCTACACCGTCGACGGCATCGCCGCGGCCGATTTTAATCATGACGGAAACCTCGACGTTGTTGTTATTAACAAAAGCCAGAGCGCCGCGACGATCATTCCGGGAACGGCGACGGGCGCGTTTCTTTCGCCGACGAGTTATTCGGTCGGAATATTACAATCGCCCGCCGCGGTCGCCGTCGCGGACTTCAATCTCGACGGAAAAGTAGACGTCGTCACCGCGAACGCATTTGGTATATCTTATTTGCCCGGAACCGCGGGCGGCGCGCTCGGATCTCCGCAATTTCCCGGGGGCGCGTCGGCAAATACCGGAATCGCGGTCGGCGATTTTAATCATGACGGCTTTCCCGACGCCGTCGTGTCGACGAGCGCCTCGAATTTTGTTACTATTTACGGCGGAAACGCCTCCGGAATTGGATACTTAAGTTCCGCGAACGCCGGCCTGCCCTCGAGTGGAGTTGTCGTCGCCGATCTGAATCAGGACGGCCGCGACGATTTCGCCGCCACGGGCTCGGCCGGCAATCTGTTATCTTGGGCCGCGGGCGGCGGAAATGCTACATTTGGACCGCCGGTGATTCTGCCGGTAAACGGAACGTCGCCCGTCGGGGGCACCGCCGCGGACATCAATCGCGACGGCCGCGTGGACATCCTTACGGGCAACGCTGCATCGGGAAGCGTTTCCGTATTTTTTGGATGTGTAAGAAAAAATAATCAAATTGAATATTCGACGGCAGCGACGTTTCCGCTGAGCGCAATTCCCGGAGCCGTGGCGGCCGCCGATTTCAAGCAGGACGGCGCGACGGATGCGTTCATCGGACTGTCCTCGGGGATCGGCGCGCTTTATACCAATAACGGGTCCGGCGGTTTTTCTTTCTTCAACGGCACGACGCTCGGAAACTCTACGAGGCAGCTCGTCGCGGGAGATTTTAATAATGACGGAAGCACGGACGTCGCCGCCGCGATGTCGAATTCCGGGCCCGGACTCGCCGTGGCATATGTCATTTCGACGGGATACTTTACGATACAACAAAACATCGGCTCGAATTTCGGTTCGACGATCGCCGCGGCGGATTTCAATCTCGACGGAAATCTCGACATCGCCGTCACCGACGCCGGCACGGGAAATATTTATATATGTTCGCCCGGGGCGACTTTTATAACGATTGTGAATACGCTCGCGGGAACGAATAATTCGAATCTGATCGCGGCCGACGTCAACGGCGACGGACGGATGGATCTCGTGAGCGACGAGTTTACGGCAAACGGCATCCGCGTCCGGCTTTCGTCCGGAGGTTACAATTTCGCGGCGCCGCTCTCGTTCGGCAACGGCGGACTAACGTTGGACATCGCCGCGGCGGATTATAACAGAAATGGAACGCTCGACGTCGCGACGGCCGATCAGGGTTCGCCCGGAAATGTACTATTCTTTTCGGGGAACGGGAACGGATCACTCGCCGCCCCCGTGCCGTCGCAGACTCCGTACGCCGGGCTGTCCGGCGTCCACGCGGCGGATCTCAATATGGACGGCAAGCCCGACGTCGTCGCGCTCCAGTCGATTTTTCCGTGCGTCATAATGTTAGGAAACGGACTCGGCACATTTGTATATTCGACGCTCCTTACATCCAATTACGCGCTCGATTCGTTTACAACCGCGGATTTCGACCGCAACGGAATGCTCGATTTCGGTTTCACGGCCGGAAGCCCGTTCGGCCCGCTGACGATCGCGCTCGCGTCGGTGACCGGAAACTACGCGGACGCCTGTTCGGCGACAAATAATATTCCCGCGTCGTCGCAATTAATGTTTACGATGTCGGCGGACGGGAATCACGACGGGCAGGCGGATCTGTTCACAGTCGATTTCGATAATAGTAGTATTTCCGCGCGTTTTAATGATAACGGCTGCTTCAGTCTCGAAAACAGCGTCTCCGTCGATCCTTTCCCGCGTCCGGGCGCGCTCGGCGACGTGAATATGGACGGCATCCTCGACTTCGTGTCGCCGAGCCAGGCAAATAATACAATTTCGGTGCGCAAAGGACTCGGCGGCGGATCGTTCGGCGCGTTGTTTACTTATGGAACGGACGCGGGCCCGCTATGCGCCGCGATTGGAGACGCGAATCAGGACGGCTGGCCCGACGTCGTCACGGCAAACATCGGCGCGGACTCGATTTCATTATTATTTAATAACGGCGCGGGCGCATTCGGCGCGCCGATGAATCTCGGCACGGGAAGCCAGCCGGATTATGTAATATTTGGAAATTTCGACGGCGACTCCAAGCTCGACATCGCGGTCGGGCTCTTCGGCTCGAACGACATGCAGGTATTCCTGGCCATCGGCGGCGGATATTATTATATTCCCGCGATTTATTCGCTTCCGGCGAACTCGCGCTGCACGGGGCTCGACGCGGGCGATTTCGATCAAGACGGAACGCTCGACATCGCGACCGCGAATTTTAGTTCAAATACAATTACGACGATGCCGAATTTCGGCAACGGCGCGTTTTCTTTAAATTCAATGAACGCGGGCGGCGGACCGATCGCGGTCGCGATCACGGATTTGAACGGCGACGGTTACGCGGATTTCGCGACGGCAAACAACGCGAGCGACGATTTGTCATTTTTCTACGCGCCAACGTACGTGGAGCAGCGCCACCTCGCGGGGCACTCGCTGCGGAACATCGCCGTCGCGGATTTCAATCTCGACGGCCGTCCCGATCTGGCGCTCGCGTGCTTCGCCGGGAAGGAATTATCTATAATAACCAATGCGCCGAAACCGTTCGGATTCATGAATGCGTACGGAACGGGAACGCACGGCTGCTACGGGCGCGGCGTTTTGAATGCAAACGATATTCCGAAAGTAAATAATCCGGGCTTTCGGTTCACGTGCACGGGCGCGCCGCGGAATTCGCTCGGAATCGGCCTCGTCGCCGACGTCGCGGATTTTGTCGGAACGGATTATTTTAGCATCGGAGTATTGATGCATCTCGATTTTATTAATCTATCCGAATTCTATTGGTTCGATTTCTATTCGGACAACTGGGGCGTCGGCATCGGCCCGGCCGCGATTCCGAACGACAATTCGCTGATAGGAAAGAACTATTATATTCAGGCGCTGTTCGCGGAAGACGTTTCGGGCGGCCAGTCCTGCTCCGCGTCGTTCAACGACTTGATGACCACGCGCGGAATTCATATTACTATTCAACCCTGATTGCCTCTCAACGAGCTCTCACTATACCATGCGACCGTCGACCAAACTCTTTTATTTAATATCAGTTATCGCCGCCGCGGCCGCGGCTCCCGCCCGCGCGCAGCTCTGCCCGGATCGATCCTATTCCACGGGAGTCCAGCTCGGCCGCATGGCGGTCGCGGACATCAACCGCGACGGGGCGCCCGATTTTCTCGTCGGTTCGGCTTCCGGAGTGCCGGGATTTTTGAATAGTTCCGCCAACAATGGATTCTTTACATCGCTCAATACAAATATTGTCGCCGGGTCGACTTATCAGATGGTCGCCGGCGATTTCAACCACGATGGCATCGCGGACATCGTTTGTGGCAACGGGTCGAATCCGATTATATTAATTTCGTTCGGAACGCCGGCGGGGGGATATCTCCTGCCGGCCGGCTACTCATGCACCTTTGCCGTCGACGGCATCGCGGCCGCCGACCTGAATCGCGACGGCAATCTCGATATTGTTACTATCAATTCGGCCGCGAGCATGGCGGTTGTATTGTTAGGAACCGCCGCGGGTGGTTTTCTCGCGCCCGTGGGTTACTCGACGGGCGCGTTTACAAATCCCCTCGCGGTCGCGATCGACGATTTCAACATGGACGGTTCGCCCGACGTCGTGACCGCGAATTCATTTAGTATAACTTATTTTCCGGGAAACGTCGGCGTCCTTGGCGCACCGCAGTTCCCCGCGGGCGCAACATCGCTCACGGGCGTCGCGACGGGCGACATCAATCACGACGGTTATCCCGACGCGGTCTTTAGTGCAAATACCGGCGGTATTACTTATGTTTTTGGCGGCGGTCCATCCGGCCTCGCGTATCTATCATTTGCAAACGTTGGCGTCAACGGAAGCGGCGTCATGCTCGCGGATTTCAATCAGGACGGCAATGCCGACGTCGCCGTCACCAGCGCGGACACGATCGTCCTCGCATGGGTTCCGGGAAGCGGAAATGGTACATTCGGCGCATTCATACAATTAAACGTCAACGGCCTCGCGCCCACGGGCGGTGCCGCCGCGGATTTCAACGGCGACGGCCGCGCCGACGTTGCGACTTCTAACAAATCGTCCGGCACGGTTTCGCTGTTCATGGGGAACGTGGCGCGCTCCGGACAATTCAATTTTCTTCCGTCCAGTGCGTATGGCACGGGGGCCAATGCGCCATTCAGAATCGTCGCGGGCGACTTCGCGCGCGACGGCGCGACCGACCTTTTTGTCTATATGACCAGCGGATACGCTGCAATGTATGCAAATAACGGCGCCGGCACGATGGCGCAGACGTCGAGCAATTCACTTCTGTGGTTCGCGACGGGGGTCATTTCCGGCGATTTTGATAATGACGGATATCTCGATGTGGCGCAGTCCGCGAGCGCGCCGATTTCCGGCCTCATCGTCTCCTATACGTTGCTCGCCGGTTATGTAAACGTGCTCACATACGTCGGTGGTAATAATTGCACGTCGCTTGCCGCCGGCGATTTTAATCTTGACGGAAAGCTTGATATTGCAATTAACGATGTGAACACGATCGCAACGCATATATGTATCAATAACGGAGCGTACAGCGGAATGTCGCCGGCGGTCGCGCTCTCGAACATCGCGACGCCCATCCGCGTCGCCGTCGCGGATGTAAACGAAGACGGCCGGCCCGACGTCGTCGTGGGGACGAGCGGGTACAATGATATTGTTGTACATCTTTCCACAGGCACGCTGACGTTCGCGGCTCCTGTCAATTACGCGCTCAGTTACATGCCGGTCGGCGTCGCCATCGACGACGCCAACCGCGACGGAAAACCGGATATTATTACACTTGCGGGTCCGTCTTCCGGCATTATCGGCGTGATGCCCGGAACGGGCTCCGGCACGTTCGGTCCATTGAAAGTATCGACGGTGACGAACGCGAGCTTACAACAATTGGCCATCGCCGATTTCAACACGGACGGAAAGAACGATCTCGCGCTCGCGGGAGCGTGCGGCAGCACGCCCATCGTGCTTGGAAACGGACAAGGAGGTTATATCGTGGGGCCGACCATCCCTTCGAATTGTAATATGATCGGCGTCGCCGCCGCGGATTTCAACCGCGATGGTCGCCCCGATTTTGCGACGATCGAATACCTCGCGGGAGGTCCGCTCCGCGTTTTCCTTTCTTCCGGGTCGACAACGAACCGCGACTGGTTTTCGATGGCTAATAATCTTCCGGCGCCGTCGGAATTAATATATACAATGGCAGCCGACCTCGATCACGACGGCCAGTCCGATCTCGTGACGGTCGATTTCGACACCTCGAGCCTCACGCCGCGACTTAACAATTCCGGCTGCTTCGCGCCCGGCGCTCCGGTGTCGGTCGATCCGCTGCCGCGTCCCGCCGCGATCGGCGACGTCGATCTCGACGGGATTCCCGATCTCGTTTCGCCGAGCCAGGCGAATAATACAATTTCCGTCCGCAAGGGCGTCGGCGCCGGATTGTACGGCCCGGTTGCTAATTATACGACGGACTACGGCCCGCTTTGCGCCGCGATCGGCGATATCAATCAGGACGGTCTCCCCGACGTCGTCACGGCGAATTTCAATGGAAATTCGATTTCATTATTAATGAATTTCGGTGGCGGAATCTTCGCGCCGAATGTCGATCTTCCGGCGGGCAGCCAGCCGGATTTCGTGCTTCTCGGAAATTTCGACGCCGACGGCAATCTCGACATCGCCGTCGGATTGTTTGGAACCGCGAATGTACTATTCTACCAGTCGGTCGGTTTTGGACTTTATTATAGTCCTGTGTTTTATACACTTCCCGCGGGTTCCCGCTGCGGTGGACTCGACGCCGGCGATCTCGATCAAAACGGATTGCTCGACATGGCGTCGGCGAATTTCTCGTCGAGCACCGTGTCGACCATGATCAACACCGGCGGCGGAGTGTTTTCATTAGCAACGTTGAACGCGGGCGTCGGTCCGATTTCAGTAGCGATCACCGATCTCGACGCCGACGGATTCGTCGACATCGCGTCCGCTAACAATACGAGCGACGATTTATCGTTATTCTTCGGCCTCGGCGCCGGTTCGTTCGCCGCGGAACAGCGCCATCTTGCCGGGCGCGCGCTGCGAAGCGTCGCGGTCGGCGATTTCAATCTCGACGGCCGCCCCGACCTCGCGCTCGCGGCGTTCGCGGGCCGCTCCGTATCTGTATTGACGAACGCCGAACCGAAACCCGCGAGTTTCGCGTACTACGGCTTCGGCACGTCCGGATGTTACGGAAAAATCATTATGAACGCGAACAAGGATCCGAAAGTAAATACTCCGGATTTTACATTTACCTGCACGCACGCGCCGCGGAACAGCCTCGGCATCGGCCTCGTCGCCAATGTTTCGGATCCGGTCGGCAACGATTATTTTAGTCTCGGCGTCCAGATGCTCCTCGATTTCGTCAATATGACCGAATTTTATTATTTCAATATCTACACCGACGACTGGGGGACCGGCATCGGCCCCGTCGGAATTCCGAATGACAATACGCTCATCGGAAAGACATATTATGTGCAAGGACTGTTTGTCGAGGATTTCATCGACGGCGAGGCGTGTTCCACGTCGCCGCTGAAAGTCGTCACTTCGCGCGGATTACAATTGACGATCCAGCCCTGACATTATAAATAAATATGATTTCACTGTTGATCGCCGGAATCGTACTGATTCAGAGTCCGGCGCCCGACAACGCGATCCGGACGAGAATCGACGCGGAAAAAGCCGCCGTTCTGGAAAAGGAGACGGCGCTCGCGGAATGGGCGCTCGATCAAAAGTTATATCGCGAGTTCTCGATTCTCGCGCGCCGCGTTCTCAAAGCGGATCCCGAAAGTAAAATTGTAAAGAAACTCGACGCCCTCGACGCGATTCCGCGAGAGAGTGTTTTGAGAGATTATAAGACCGCCGTGAATCTAAGAATGAACGAGTATGTTTCGGAGTATAAGAAAAGAATCCACCCCGAGGCCGAAAAACTCTTCCACCTCGCGGAAGAGGCCGAAAAACTAAAATTGGAGGATCTGGCCGACGAGTCGTATACGATTTCGTTCGAGCTGAACCGCTCCGCGAAAGCGGGCGCCGCGCTGCGAAAACGCAACCTCGATGCGATATTTAATTATGGAGTCGTTCGAAACAAGGATCGCGACGCCGCGCGCGCGGCGCTCGCTCGCGTGGGCGGCGGATTTCTCGACGAAAACGATCTGCGCAAGGAACTGGCCGGCTGGAGCGACGCGTGGGGGATGAAAACCAGGCATTACCGATTTGTTACAAATATCAAATCCGATCGCGCGTTCCGATTCGCGCAGACGTGCGAGGATATGTATGAATCGTTCGGGCAACTGATGGCGAATCTCGGCCTGCCGGTGCGCGACGCGAAGGAACCGTTGAATATATATTTATTCGATTCGGCGTTCACGACGCATTGCGTGATGCAACTGATGGGACACGACGATTCGACGATCGAAGGCGAGACGGTCGGCATCTACCACCCGTCGACGAAGATCGGTTACTTTTTCGACGATTTATCCAAGTATTCGGGCGACACATTACAATTGACGGAGACGATGCTGCACGAGGGCTTTCACCAGCAATTCGACCTGCGTTTGACGGTAGCAGTGAGGGACAACCAGTCGAAGTTTCCGCTCGGCTGGTTCGAGGAGGGTTTTGCCGTTTACTTCGAAACGATGTCGGTCGATCGCAAAGGAAAAGATATAAGTTATAAATGGGGAGACGCCGTCGACGACGATCTCGCCTACGCCATCCAATGCGCGGGAAGCGGCAAACTCGAACCGCTGTCCGAGTTCATGCATTGCGATCCGGGTCGATTCGACAAGAAAGGCGTCGGTTACGAAGAGGGCGGCGCTCTCGTGCATTTTTTATTACATTATAAAAACGGCATTTATAAACAATCGTTCGCCAAGCTCGTCGAAGAGTATCGAAAGCAGGGCGGATTGAAGAGAAGCGCTTTCGAATGGATGCATGCCGACGCCGGGCGGCTTGACCGGGAATTCGCGGAGCATCTCGCGCAAATCGACAAGTCTCTCGTGCATCGCGTGTACAAGAATTAATTGTACAATGGCCGCGGATCGACAGCCTCTCATCGAAGCCCGCGATGTGTGGCGGATTTTTCGCGAGCCGCGGGCGCGCGTGGAAGTGGCGGCGGTGCGCGGCGTTTCGCTGCGCATCGAGCGCGGCGAATTTGTCGCGGTCGCGGGGCCGTCCGGATCGGGAAAATCGACATTATTACATTTACTATCCGGAATCGACGTGCCGACGCGCGGCGAAGTGTTATTGTTAAATGTAACGATCTCGTCGGCGACGGCGGAGGAGCGAGCGCGGCTTCGTTTACAACACGTCGGATTATTACTATCCGATAACAATTTGAGCCCCGCGCTCACCGTCGGCGAAAATATCGAATTGCCGCTCGAACTGCGCGGATTCGACGGCGCGCAATGTCGTAAGCGAGCGGACGCGGCGCTCGGGATGTTACAGATTCAAACCCTCGCGCGGTCGTATCCGTCCGCGCTCTCGAGCGGCGAACGCCAGCGCGCGGCGCTCGCGCGCGCTCTCGCGGGCAACCCCGATTGTATATTTGCCGACGAACCGACGAGCCACCTCGACAGCGCGATCGGCGTGGCGCTTCTCGACGCGCTGGCGGCCGCCGTGCGCGAACGAAATATTAGTATCGTCGTCGCCTCTCACGATCCCGCCGTGCTCGCGCGCGCGACGCGGATCATACAATTACGCGACGGCGCCGTTGTTTCCGGCGCGCGGTGAATTCGACAACATTATGAAGTTCGCGCCGCATTCGATCGTATTTATAATATTATTATGCGCGCCCGCGCCGTCGGCCGGCCAGTCCGCGCCGCCGCGGCCCGCGGATTCCGTCGCGACGTCGCGCGCCGCTTCGTCGCCGGCCGGCTGGTTCGACGAACTGAAAAGTAAACTCGCGGGGGGTCCGTTCTACGCGGTTTTTTCATTAAAGTTGGACGGTCCGCTCGGCGAAACGGCCGTTTTGCGCGTCCACGGCCGGGCGGCCGGACATTTGTTAATACAAATCGCCGGCTCCGAACGGCTGCGCGGAAATACGTTTCTATTATATAAAGATTCGGTCTATTTGTGGTTTCCGCGCGCGCAATGGAGAGTCGTCGTGCGGCGCGGAGGTCTCAGCGCGCTTTCGGATTTGTTATTCCGGGAATCGCAATGGAACGGCGCCCGCGCAATTTATTTCGAACGCAATCCGCCTACGCCCGAATCGTTATTTTTGCCGGAGTCGCTCGAACAGTGGCGATGACAATTATTAAATTCGCGTGGCGCGGCGCCCGCCGCGGCGCGCGCCGTTCGATATTGACGATCCTCGCGTCGGGGGGCGCGCTGTTCGTGCTCGCGTTCGTGGCCGCGCTCGCGGACGGCTATCTGGAACAGCGTCTCCGCGGCGGGCTCTCCATGCACCTCGGCCAGGGAATATTAAGAATCGGCTCCGCGCCCGCCGCCGACTCGGCGCGGCTCGCGCAATTGTTAACTACAGATCCCGAAGTCGCGGCCGCCGCGCCGCGGCAGCGCCTCACGGCGTTCATGAAGGGTCCGGCCGCCTCGGCGGGGGCGGTGGTGCTGGGCGTCGACGCGGCCGCGGAAGTGTCGGCGACCGACATGCCGCGCACGGTCGTCGAGGGCGCGTTCTTAACAGAAACGGATATGAACGATCCGGGCTCGATCGTGCTCGGCGCGGCGCTGGCCGCGAAACTCGGCGCGCGCATGGGCGACCGCGTCGCCGCGCTGGCGGAAGGCAGCGACGGCATGCTCGCCGCGGAACCGTTTCGCGTCGTGGGAATCTTTAAATCGGGCTCCGCGGGCGCCGACGGCGCGTTCGCTTATATCGACCGCCGCCGCGCGACGGCGCTCGCCGCCCGCGCGAACGACGCGAGCGAAATTGTACTAAAACTCCGCGATCCGTGGAGCGCCGAAGCTACAGTTGCGCGGCTCGCCGCGCGGCCGCAATGCGCCGGTTTCGAGGGCGTCGCGTGGACGACGACCGCGCCCGAACTGGCCTCCGCCGTTTCGTATTTTCGCGCCGCGGAAATCGTTCGCGGCATCGTCGTATTATTATTGGCCGGACTCACGCTGTTCAATACATTAATATTATCAATCGTCGAGCGGCGGCGCGAATTCGGAGTATTATTAGCGATCGGCATGCTCCCGCGCCAGATCATGGCCGTGCTCGCGCTCGAATCGGCGATGCTCGTCGGAACGGGCGCCGCGCTCGGCGCCGCGGCCGCCGTTTTTGTAACGCGCGGCTGGCTCTCGCAAACGGGAATTGATATTACAAAAGTCGGCGGCGGCCTGACCGGCGCGCTCGAGGGCGCGACGCGGCTCCACCCCCTGCTCGACGCCGGCACGATCGCGCGCGCCGCCGGATACGTTTTGTTATTATTCATATTCGTGCTGCCCGTGCCGATCTGGCGCGTACTCCGCCTCGAAGCGGCGGAAGCGATCCGCGAAAATTAACTATTCGCGAATCTAACTGTTCGGAATCACGGATTCGGCACGGCCGTGAATGTCCCCGAAGCATAATGTTCGGTCAAGTCGCTCACGGCCGTGAATTTTCCCGTAATTTTGAGCGGCGTCAACGTGCCTTTTTGATATGTTACTTTTCCGGTAAGGAAAAAAAATGTATTCGATAACACATGTTTTCCGGCGAACATGAATCCGCCCTTTCCGTCGGTCTGCCCGACGAGACTCGTCGCGCCCGCGCCGTTCGGCGCGACGCTAAGACTCCAATTTTCGGGCGAATTAAAGAATAAATAGGCCTTTCCGCCCGCGTCGGTTTCGAGAATCCCGGCCGTCGACGGTTCGTTGCCCATGATCGCGCTCGCGGCGTCCGCGGTCTTTCGGTGCGTGACGCCGAGGACCTTGCCGGGGATTTCGGGCCCCTCGAGGTGCGTGATCGTCGCCGTGCCCGATAACAAAAAACGCGAACCGAAGCCGGGCGTCGCGGCCGGCTCGGGCGTCGCGAGCATCGCGGGCATGGCCGGTAGCGGCGTCGCCTTCAAACAGTAAATTGCGGAACCGAGGGCGCTCGCGCAGATCGAAATCGCGGCGAGCGGCAATAGAAATTCCTGTCGCATGGGGTTTTTGACGCGCGACGTTCGAATCGCGCGACCCGCAAAGCATAACAATTCGCCCGTCGGGGGCGCAACTCAGCGGGTGCCGCGAATCTTTGAACCGCGGGGGGTGGGCGCGCGTTTGACTTCCGCGAATTCTCCAACGCTCCATCAAACCTGCAATGCCAAGAATCAAAATCCCATCGTTTCGGCGCGCGCGCATCGGCCGCGGTTTCACGCTCATCGAACTCGTCGTCGTCGTCGCCGTACTCGCGATTCTCGCGGGAATTGTACTGCCGAAATTGGATATATTTAAGTTAAAGGCTAATAAAGCGACTGCCGCGGCGAATATGGCGGGGATTAATCAATATGTTGAGGCATATCGGACGCAGAAGGATAATTATCCGGACAATTGGGATTCGTTAATGGATGAACAAAATCCAACTTCACTATTCTCTGGACTCGACCCGCAGCTCCTCGGGCCGGTTTCAGGCGTTCCCGCTTCACCTCAAAAACTAGCTACAACAACCATCGCGGATCAGAATGAACTTCGTTCGCTCAACCGCGTTGGCATTATTAACACTTACAATCATGTCGGCGGCGGATTTCCTGGCGACAGCGCGTCCGCCAAGCATCAACTGAGCCAAGGCGACACAGTTGCCACACTCAATACCGCTGACGAAGATGCAAAAAAAATCGTTGCGGCGCTCTACCCGAAGTTAAATCCGCTACCCGGCACAGCCAACATTCCTCCGGGCAGGAAACTTGTAGTATTTGGACTTGGGCCCCGAAATCAACTTTGTGATAATACAGACGCAAGTGCCACCCTGCACGGCGCGCCGTTTTACGCTAATACGGATCAATTAAAATATTATAATCGATTCCTGGTCATCTTCGAAATATTTTCGAATGGCAGTCGTTGTCGAATGCTAGCGACCGTCGGCGCCGACGCGGATCAGTTGTCGGAAGAAATTCAGGATTTCTACGAGAACTAATTATACGCGAATAGCACCGGTCATTTTACTTATCAAGAAGGCTTGCGCGGTCGATGACGCCGCGCAAGCTTTTTGCGTCAAAAACGGCTTAATGAATAATCAATTCCAACGCGTCCGCCGACCCGCTCCGCGCGGGTTCACGATGTTGGAGTTGATGGTGGTAGTGGCGATATTGGTAATATTGGGTGGGATTGTTGTCTTGCAAAGCAGTGGAGTTGAGTTGGACGCCAAAGAATCAGCTACAAAAGTAACAATGGCCGCAATCCGAAGCGCAATTCTCGGATCGCCCGGCGCCCCCGGATTCCGCGATGACGTCGGCCAAATTCCGGGGAAGCTCGAAGAACTGTTCAACATGCCAGCAACGACAATTGCCGGTAAGCAAGTTAAGGCTTTCGATATTCATACTTCTATCGGCTGGCATGGCCCGTATCTTATGAATGCCACCGGAATCTACAAGAGCAATATCCCCGACGGATTTATTAACACATATGGAACTGATGATGGTAAAACGCCTTCGGTGTTCGATGGATGGCGACTCCCGATCATATTACAAATTCCGACGACTGCTGGCCTTAGCCTTGACGAGCAAGTCGCGTACGCGAGGTTAGTTTCGGCCGGTCCCAACGGGATTATTAACCTCCAGTCAGAGATCAAGGACCCGGACATCATAAATATAAATCCAAGTATCGTCGGCGATGACGTCATTCTTTACTTATTTCGAGCGAACGGGCCGTGAGTATTATTATTTCACGTCGCGATAACCGCCGCGGCTTCACTCTCATCGAAATGGTAGTGGTGCTGGCGATTCTTGCATTATTAACGCTCGTCGCGCTCCGTGCGACGAGCGGGATCGTCGATCAGGCGAGGTATGAGGCAAATCGGAAATTATTGAATGACATTGCAGAAGCGATCGTTGGCAAGCAGGGCGCCGGGGCGATTGATAGCGTTCCATACTGTTTCGTTGCCGATATGGGCGCCATCCCCACGCAACATCATGACAATCTCGCCTTGATGGATTTGTGGCAAATGCCCCAGGGCGCGAAAGCAAATCAACTGAAAAGTGATGCTATAGACCCTGAAATTAAATTATCGGTTGGTTGGCGCGGACCCTATATCCAGCTGGCCTCCGGTGTGGATTCGCTGCTGGATGTTTACGGAAATCCGCTAAAAGTAATTTTCCCGTCCACACAGATTCCTGCGAATCCTAAATTCTCGATTACCTCGCTCGGTTCGGATGGTGCGCTGGACGATCCCTTACATCCGCCGAAAGATTATGAAGCCGATCAAACGATTATTATTATTCCCGATCCTCAAAATACAAATCCATCGGATGTAATCGACAAGACCACAACGACGGTAGCAGGATCAGTAACGATCGTTCCTGAGCCGCAAATTTCGAATTGGAAGGTCGTCGTGTTTGTATATCAGCCGGATCCCATGGGAGTACTGGCGCCGATACAACAGAACGAGGACCCGCAAGAGTTGCCCGTTATCACTTCGCAAACTTCTCTTCCGCCGATTGTTTATACATTTGACGACCCATCGCATAAGTTAACTCCTGGAATTCGAGCATTCCGCGCATATTTGTTCGATCCAACGCAGGTTCACTTACATAATAATGATATTAGGACGACCGCGCTCGACAAGAATAGCGGGAAAGTGTCGGCGATTTCCTATCGGTTCCTTCGCGCACCTTCCAACCCTCCCGCTCCGCAGGACCTGGTCATTCCCTAAATGCCCCGCCGCCCGTCCCTCACGATTCTTTATATCGGCGCGCAGCGCGCGGCGCGTGTCGATCTTTCGGGTCCGGGCGTTACGCACTCAGCCGAGCGGCCGTGCGGAGGCGAGTCGTTCGAGGCGATCGTCGAATCTTTATTAAAGGAAAACGCGAAACCGGCGGCGCGAACATTTATATTCTCCGAGGACGTTTTTACGCAAACGATCGATCTGCCGGCGTCGGCGGTCGCGGGGTTGACGGTCGAACAAGTGCAGCGCGCGCTATCGTATGAATTGGAGCCGGTGTCGGGAGTGCGCGCGGCCGAGGCCGCCGTGGGAATGCGCGAGTGCGGTGCCGCGGGCGATCGCCGCCGCTACTGGGTCGCTCTCGTGCCGCTCGCGACGCGCGACGCGGCCGCCGCGGTTGCGCAGCGCCATCAATCGCGAATCGCGGGCATCGCGCATCCCGGAGGATTATTAAATAATAATAACGCGTCGCTCGAAGTCTGGGAACAGGCGACGTTTTGTCATAATGCCGCTGGCGGCGCGAATATTAAAGTCATCAGCGCGCGTCCTGGCAGCCGTCTGTGGGAACAGGAAGTGCGCGACTGGCTCGAACGCGCGGGCGGTCCGGTCGAATGGATCGGCCGCGCGCGCTCGAATGTAACGTTACAAATCGACGGTGTGGAAATAAACGATCGCGGCGCGAATCCGGCCGACGCGGATTTATATCAATGGATCGGCGGCGTCGCGGCGCCGCGCGTTTTACAACAATTCGAGAGTTTCCCCGTCGTGGTACCGCCGAAGGCCGCGCGCGCCGCGGTCCGGCCGCGCGCCGTCGGAATCGCGGTCGCCGCGGCGCTCGTCGCGCTCGCCGCGTTGGATTATTATGAAGAGAGCCGCATCGCGCGCGATCTCGAATCGGAGGTCACGACGGCCGAGACGACCCGGCTCGCATCGCAGCGCGCGAAGGCGTCGGAAGAGTTATTAACAAAACAGATCGCGGAAACTGTAAAGAATAACGCGGCGCAGCGCGAGAAATTACAATTTATCGACGCGGCATGGAACGAACAGCGCGGCCGCCTCCTCGCGCTCGCGACGGCCGCGGGGGAACAGCGCGTTCCATCGTTATTTATAACTGAAATCGCATCCGAACGCGCGGGCGGCGCGCGTATCCGCGGAGAGGGCGCAGATGCGGCCGCGATCGATAATTATGCCGCGGGGCTCGCGGCGCCGCTCGAAAAGGCGGGCTGGCGCGCGCATCCGGCGTTCCTACAGGAAAAAACCGACGCCGACGGGCGGCGTTTTTATGAATTTAATATTGCGTTGTCCGCGCCCGAGGCGAAAAGCGCGCGATGAGAACATTATCGCAGCGTGAACAGTGGATGACCGCGGGATTCGCATGGGTCCTGCTCGCCGCGGTTTATTTAATAATTTTGCGCCAGCCCCTCGAACAACGCATCGGCGCCGCGAACGAAAAACTCGGGAGCCGCGCGCGCGCCGCGCCCGCGACGCGGCCGGCGGCCTCGGTTATTATTAATTTACAAAACCAACTCGATCAATCGTCGCGCGAGACGGCCGCGTTCGAAAACCGCGAACGCGAACTCGCGCGGGAGTGGACGCGCGCGCGCGACAGGGCCGGCGTCGTCCGGCGTCTCGCAAGCGATCTCGCCGCGGCGCGGATGACGGTCCTCGCGTCGGGGCCGGCCGACTCGGATAAGAATATTACCAAAACGTCGGCGCCCGCCGCTCCGCCGCCCTCGGCCGTATTATTAAATAAAACGATGTCCGGGCTCGGCTGCGAGGAACCGCAATTGTGGCATTTCAGCGCGCGCGCGAGCTACGGCGCGCTGCTTGATGGACTCGCGACGCTCGGCGAACGCGGCAACGGATTCGTCCTGCCGATCTCGATGTCGTTGCGTCCGTCCGACGACGGCGGCGACGCGGACGAAGACCCGCTTCTGATCGAATTGTATTTGTGGATTTAGTAACAATGAAACGCGGCTTCGATCCAAACTTACCAATCGATCTCGATCGTATTCGTATCGATGCGTCGTGGGCCCTGCGCGTGCCGCAAACGCTCGCGATCCGCCGGCAAGTATTGTTATTTGGCGAGGAGGGGGGCGCCGTGTACGCGGCTTGCGCCGATCCGAACGACGCGTCGGCGATCGAGGCGCTCGAGCGCATCGCGGGAACGCGCGTCGTCGCGCTGCGCGCCGAACCGGAATCTTTACGAAGGACGCTCGAACGAGTATTTTACAGAAGAGAGGAGTTCCGCGGCGACGACGCCGTGCGCGCCGTCGACGATTTGTTACATGGCGCGATTCTCGAACAGGCGTCCGACATTCACTTGGAACCGTCGTCGGAGGCGCTGCGCGTTCGTTACAGAATCGACGGCGTGCTCGAACTGCGGCGCGAAGTTCCCGCGGCGGCGATGAATAGTATTATGAACCGCGTAAAAGTTATGGCGGGTCTCGACATCGCCGAGCGCCGCACGCCGCAGGACGGCCGCTTTTCTTATAAATTCGGCGCGCAGGGTTCGGAGCAGGAAATGGACGTGCGTGTCGCCGTGCTGCCCACGAAATTCGGCGAACGCATGACGCTTCGATTATTAGCGATGCAGGCGGGACAACTCACGCTCCCGAGCCTCGGCATGGCGCCGTTGGATTTACAACAATTCAGGAATTCATTAAATCTCAGCCACGGATTGATATTATTAACCGGCCCGACCGGAAGCGGCAAGACGACGACGCTGTACGCGGCGGTGCGCGAGCTCGATCTCGAACGGAATAATATTATTACAATAGAAGATCCGATCGAATACGACATCGAGGGCGTTTCGCAGGTCGAAGTCGATCCGGGCGACCGCGTGAGTTTTACAAAAGCGCTTCGGAGCGTGCTGCGCCACGATCCTGATATATTAATGATCGGCGAAATCCGCGATCTCGACACGGCCGACGTCGCGGTGAAGGCGTCGCTGACGGGCCATTTGGTATTTTCGACGCTTCATACCAATACGGCGATGGGCGCGATCACGCGCCTCGTCGACATGGGCGTGCCGCCGTATCTCGTCGCGGCGACACTAAGATTATCGATCGCGCAGCGGCTCGTGCGCCGGCTGTGCGAGCGCTGCGCGGCGCCCGTCGCGCTCACGCGCGCGCAGGCGCTGGCGTTCGGCGAACCGTCGGCCGAGGGGATGCCCGCCCGCGAGCCGCGCGGATGTGTATATTGTAAACAATCCGGGTTCGTCGGGAGAATCGGCATTTTCGAATCATTATATATTTATCCCGAACTCGCGTCGGCGATCGCGGCCGGAGCGCGCGAAGACGCGTTCGCGGAGATTATTAATAAACACGGCGTGAAAATGTTAAGAAACGACGCGCTCGCGAAAGTCGCCGACGGCACGACTTCGGCCGGCGAGGCGCTCGGCGCGGTGGAGGCGGGTTGATGCCTGTTTTTTATTATCAAGCGCGCGACGCGGCGGGCGCGTCCCAGACGGGGACGACGCTCGCGACCAGCGCGGAATCCGCGGCCGAGGCGCTGCGGCGGCGCGGCTGGCTGATTATTGATATTATCGAAAAATCGGCCGCGGCCGTCGCCGCGCGCGGCGCGGGCGGACGCGCGGAGACGTTCTTACCGTTCGCGCGGCCCCGAAAACGCGAAGTCGAGCGCGGGCTGCGGCAAGTATCGTTAATGTTAAAGAACGGGCTCACGCTGCTCGACGCCCTGCGTACGACGGGCAGGAATTCATTATCAAAATCGGCGGGCCGCCTCTGGGCGCGCGTCGCGGACGCCGTCGAAACGGGTTCCACGTTCGCCGAGGCATTAAAGTTATATCCGCGCGAATTCTCGCCGCTCGTCGTCGAACTCGCGCGCGCGGGCGAACGCGCGGGCACGCTCGACCACTCGCTCGAACGCGCGTCCGAACACATGGAACGCGTTCGCGAATTGAAAACGCGCGTGATGCAGGCGCTTTTCTATCCGGCGATCGTCATAACATTAACCGGCGTCGTCGCATTGTTTATGTTTATCAAAGTGCTGCCGGAGATGGAGAAGTTCCTGCAGTCGGTCCACCGAAAACTGCCGCCGCTCACGAGCGCGGTTCTAAACGTTTCGCGGTTCCTGAACGAATATATATTACAAATGTCGATCGGCGCGGCGGCGATCGTCTGCGCCATCGTCGTCATCGCGCGGCAGCCACGCGCGCGCCTCGCGCTCGAACGCGCGCTCCTGCGGATTCCGATTCTCGGGACGATTCGTCAATTATCAAATACGATATTGTTCTCTCGCTCGCTCGCGGTGTTGATTTCGAGCGGCATCGGAATCGTGGAATCGCTCGAACTCTCGGCCGGAATATTACAAAATCCGGCGGCGGCGCTCGTCGTCCGCGGCGCGCGCGCGCGCATCATCGAGGGATCGTCGTTCGCCGAGGGAATGGGCGAGTCGCGCGCGTTTTCGCCATTATTATCAAAAATGATTTCGATCGGCGAACGCTCGGGCGCTCTCGACCGCGTCCTCGAGGATTCGGCGCTTTATCATGAATCGGATTTGCAACGTTGGATCCGCGCGGCGAGCGCGCTGGTGGAGCCGGTGGTGACGATCGCGATCGGCGCGGTGGTCGGCATCGTATATATTGCATTCTTTCTCGCGATTTTCGCCGCGGCCGGGGGCCGATAATTACGATTCATGATTTCATTTATATTTAGAATAAGTCCGCGGCGCGCGCTGGTGATCGCGGCGTTCGCTCTGGCGGCCGCGGCAGCGCCCACGACGCAGGCCGGGGTCGACGGCGAAGCCAACTCGCGCGCGGCGAGTAAACCACGCAGCCCATTCGTGCCCGATCCCGCCTACGCCCAGCCGGGCGCCGGGCGGACGCGCGCCGAAAGCCGCAAAGCCGCGACGGCCGCGCCGCCCGAAATGATCCTTCGCGGAATGATAAAAATCGCCGGCAAGGACCGCGCGGCCGCGATGATCGAATTCAAGGGCGACGGCACGCGCTTCGTGCACGAGGGCGACAAACTAAATATTCGCGCGGCCGCGTCGGGCGCCGCGTCGGCTCCGGCGTCGCGCGCGCTCATTCCCGTTCAAATAATCAAAATCGAGACCGCGGCCGTTTCCGTCGAAATTTGCGCGACCGGCGAAATTATTATTGTTCGATAAATTTATTATTATCCCATGATCCAATCCTTACTATTCTTATCTTTATTATCGGTACCGTGGATGCAGGCCGTTCCGACGGCGGCGCCGCCGGTTGTCGCGCAGAACCCGGAATTGGTTCTCGAACGCGTCGATTTCCATGAAATGATGCTGCGCGACGCGGTCCGCGCGCTCTCGGAGGAGTCGGGCGTGAATATTGTTGCGTCGGAGGAGGCCGGCGCGAAGACGATTTCATTATTTTTACAAAAAACGACGCTGAAACAAACGATTGAAGCCCTCGCGAAAAGTTATGATTTATGGTATCGCGACGACGATCACGGCGGCGTATTGAGAATGATGACGGCGAAGGAATACCAGCGGGATCTCACGACGTTTCGCGACGAGAAAACGACGGTCTATACGCTATTGTATCCAAACGCGATGGACGTCGGACTTGCGATCCGCAGTCTGTTCGGTGACCGCGTGCGGCTTGCGATGGATCGCGAGACGATGTACGACGACATGATCGAAATGCAGCAGCGATTTCAACGATTCGATTTATTGCAACAGCGCGCACAGGGGCTTTCTAAATTAAATTCCGGAGCTAATAATTCTGGCTACGGCGGGAATCTGAATTCGTTCGGCGGGGGAGGCGGATTATATAATTCATTCGGCTCGATGAACAATCAACAGAACGCCCTTCAAGGTCTGAACGGATCGTACGGGCAAAATACGTATAATAACAATACGGATTCCGCGCAGCAGGCGGGCCGACAGAATCTGACACCTGAGAATTTACAAAATATCGATCGTCAGAAAGGCGCGGACAACTCGACGCCCGCGTCGGCCGTGGATCTCGCGGCGGGCCGGCCGGCGTCGATTTATGTATCGGTCGTCCGTAAGAATAATATGGTCGCCGTGCGAACGTCCGACAGCGCGGCGATGCAACAGATCGAGCAATTGGTAAAAGTGCTCGACGTCGCGACGCCGCAGGTATTATTAGAAGTAAAGATTCTTTCGATCGATCTCGCCGACGATTTCAACTCGGTTTTCGGTTTCGATTTTCAACACCGCGGGCATACGCTTCAATCGGAGGCTCCGGCGACGACCGGCGTTTCGGACGCGCGGAACTTGGTTTATAAGTTTGTAAACAATGAATTGCTGACGCGGCTGCAGTTATTGGAGGAAAAGCGCCGAGTCTCGACGCTGGCGACGCCGATTTTATTGGTTGCGAACAACGAGGTCGCGCGCGTGTTCATCGGCGAGGAGCGGCCCGTCGTTCGAAATGTTATTACGCAATCGAGCCAGAATCAGAGCCAGACGCTCACGACGGGGACGACGCAAACGGATCTCGTGCAAGTGGGTACGACTTTACTGATCACGCCGAACGTGAACGCCGATCGAACTGTTACATTAAGAATCGTGCAGGAAAGCGCGCAGATCAAACGCGGCGACGCCACCATTCCGGTGGTAGTTAATAATGAAGTCGTCAATCAGGCCGTCGACGTCGTCGCCTCCCGCAACGTCACCGGCACTGTCATCGCCAAAGACGGACTCGCGCTCGCGCTCGGCGGATTGATCGAAGAGAGCATTTCCGATTCGCAGGCGGGCGTGCCGTTATTGATGGATTTGCCGCTCATTGGATTCTTGTTTCGCAAAGAAACGAAGTCGCGGTCGCGGACGGAATTGGTAGTGTTCGTCCGGCCGTTCGTATTATTGACAGCGAACGAAGGAATACAATTATCCGAACAGCTCTCGAATCGATTGCAAATCCATCCGGAAAAGGGCGGCGTTCCCGGCGACAATCTCGGCACGTTCAAACCGGAGGACGCGCCGCGCGGAAACCTGGGATCCGATCCGCTGAAGGAAATGTTTAAATACCAAAGCGGTCTTCCCGGAAAAAAGGAATGATCGCGCGGGCCGGATTTATTCTTTGTTTTGCCGTTGGCGCCGCGGGATGCCGCGTGACGAAACCGGCGGTCGCCGCGCGGCCTTCCGCGCCGGGCGTCAGCGTTTCGGCGGGAACGCTGGACGATGCGCGGACGCCGGTCGAGGACTTGTCGCGCTCGTTTGTAAATATTTACAATCGGCTCGGCGAACCCGGCGCGGCGCGGTACGCGGGGCGGTTTCCCGATCGCGCGATCGAATTATTAAGAAATGGCGCGTTGCCGCCTGAAGCGCGCGCCGCGCTTGATTCGGCGTTCGGTAAAATATCAATTGCGGGGAGGTCCGGGGGACGCCGCGCGGAGGCCGAGGCGGCGATGACGCAGGGGCTTTCATTGCAACAAAAAGGCGAAACCGGCGCGGCCGCCGCGATTTTCGAACGCGGATACGCGATCGCGAAAGCGGAGAATATCGATTATTTAATATTTCAAATCGGCGTCGCGATGTGCGAACCGCGGGCCGACGGCGGCCGGGTCGCCGGCTGGCAGTCGATCTGGCGCGAGGCGGTGGCGGCGGGAGCGTCGGTCGCGGACACAGCGTGGTGGCGGCGCGCGCTCGCGTGCGGCGGGGATTTGATACAATGGCCCCCCGAAACAGGCGGCGAGTCGAAAATATATTTACAGTTGGCGAATTGGGAACTCGAGCGGAATGAGCCGGCGAATGCATTGTTGCATTGCGCGCACGCAGCCGCGTCGGCGGTCGACGACGGAACGCGCACGGCGGCCGAATTGACAAGAGCGCGCGCGTTCTATCAATTAGGGCGCCGCGCCGAGGCGCTCGCGATTGCAATAAAAATCGGCGGGCGCCCGGAGGGAGGC
Organism: Planctomycetota bacterium; assembly: GCA_016200225.1. GTDB lineage: Bacteria > Planctomycetota > UBA1135 > UBA1135 > JACQFD01 > JACQFD01. The sequence continues at coordinate 228,444 of JACQFD010000002.1, read as the reverse complement.
GCGGAGTTGACACACGAACGCCGCGACGCGCTCGCGCTGGTCGCAGTCATCGAGGCGGAATTGGACCGTCTCGATGACGCGCGTTCGAATCTCGAACGGGCGTTCGAAAATGCCACGCATTGGCCGGGCGCGGCGCGCGCGCACTCCGATCTCGCAATTATATTATTAAGACTTCACGACGAACTCGGCGCGATGAAGAACTTTAAATTAGCGATCGAAAAGGCGAACGTGGACGCCGATTTCGCGACGATGGCGCGAACGCTCGAAAACTTACGAAAATATTTGAAGTTACAAAACGCCGATACGCGCGCCGTCGAGGAACAACTGGCGACACTCGCGCGCGAGCGCGGCGTGGCGCCGGACTTGGAATAACAATCGGCTGATTGTATATTAACTAAACGACGAGATCGTTTACGACTTTACCAAAAACGTCGGTCAGCCGGAAATCGCGGCCTTGGAAACGCGTGACGAGGCGCGTGTGCTCGAGGCCGAGGCAGCTCAGAATGGTTGCATGCAGATCGTGCATGTGGACCGGGTTTTCGACGACGTCCCAGCCCCAATCGTCCGTCTTGCCGTATTCGAATCCGCCCTTGAATCCGCCGCCGGCGAGCAGGACCGAACTGCACAATTGATTGTGATCGCGGCCGTAACTGTTAAATGCGAGCGGACCTTCGCAATAGGACGTGCGGCCGAATTCGCCGACCATGATGACGATCGTGTCGTCGAGCAGCGACCGATCCTTTAGATCGCGCAGCAGCGCGGCGACCGGCTTGTCGGTGTCCTCCATCTTTTTCTTCAATATCGTCGGAATATTGTAATGATGGTCCCAGCCGCCGTCGCAGACTTGTATGAATCGCACGCCCTTCTCCGCGAGGCGCCGCGCGAGCAGGCAATTATTAGCAAACGAATCCTTCGCCGGATCCGCGCCGTATTGTTCCAAAATATCGGCGGGCTCTTTCGAAAGATCCGTCAGGTCGGGCACGCTCGTCTGCATTTTCGCGGCGAGTTCGTACGCTTGTATGCGAGTTGTTATATCCGGATCGCCGCTTCCTTTCGCTTCGATTTCGTTAAGCGCCTTGACGCTGTCGACGATGTTCTTGCGCGCTTTTTCGTCGATGCCGTCGGGATTGGATACAAAGAATACGGGTTCCTTGCCGCCGCGGAATTGCACTCCCTGATAGCGGCCGGGGAGGAATCCGTTGTGCCACATCCGCGGGTGCGGCGGCGATCCGCCGTCGCGCGTTCCCGAGATCATGACTACAAATTCAGGCAAATCTTTATTTTCGGTGCCGAGCGCGTAGCTGGTCCACGAACCCCACGACGGACGTCCCAATTGTAATGAACCCGTAAAGAGGATCGACATCGCCGCCTCGTGCAGCACGTGGTCGGTTTGTAACGATCGCACGAGACAAAAATCGTCGGCGAACTCGCCCATATTATTAAAGAGTTCGCTCATGTTGAGTCCGGCCTTGCCGTATTTCTTATATTTAAAACACGAGCCGACGACCGGAAGCGCGCCCTGCTTTTCGGTCACGCCGGTGATGCGCTGGCCGCGCCGCACCGAGTCGGGGAGTTCCTCGCCGCGCCGTTTACTTAATAACGGCTTTTCGTCGAATAGATCGATTTGCGACATTCCGCCCGCGAGAAATAACATGATCACGCGCTTCGCGGTGGCTTTCGGAAGTTTAAAACTCGGAGGCGCGTCGCCGCCGCCAGCGAGTGCGCGCCGCGAGAGCATGCTCGTGAGCGCGATCGAGCCCAGGCTCAGCGCGCTCGTGCCGAGGAACGCGCGCCGCGCGATCTCGGTGGAACTGTTATAAAACATCGAATGAGGGGTGTTCGGTTGCATTGTTTGGATTATTTAATGATTAATTTGTTATATATAAGCGTCCGGTTCATCCACGCCGGATCGTTTCGTCGAGATTTAACAAAACGCTGCCGAGCGACGTCCACGCCGCGAGTTCGGCCGGATCGAGTTTCTCGTCGACTTTCGCGTCGCCGGTGGCGATCAGAGACTTTGCGGCGTCGACATCCGCTTTGAAATGCTCGCGCTGCGACGCCAGATGTTTCTTTAATATTTCCAATTCCTGTTCGCTCGGCACGCGCGACGTGCAGAGGCGGAAACCATAAACAATCTGTTTTTGATCGTCGCGCTCGCGGCCGACTTCCTTATCTTTTAACATTCGCTGGCCGAGCATCTTCGCGCACTCGACATAGACCGGATCGTTAAGAAGCGTGAGCGCCTGCAACGGCGTTGTCGAGTAGGTCCGCGTGAAAGTGCAGCCGTCCCGCTTCGGCGCGTCGAAATTCAACATCGACGGATAGGGCGAACCGCGCTTCCAATATACATAAAGTCCGCGGCGATACTGTTTCTCGTCGCGGTCGCGCTTGTATGAACTGTTCATATTGCCGTCGACCGTCTTCCACGCGTTCTTTGGCTGGAAAGGCTTCACGCTCTCGCCGCCGATCTTTTCAAACAATAATCCGGCGACGGAAAGCGCATTGTCGCGCACCATCTCCGCCGTGAGCCGCATGCGCGGCCCGCGCGAAAGAAGACGATTATCGGGATCCTTGTCGAGCTTTTCTTTTGTTATATTCGAACCCTGCCTGTAGGTCGCGGAGAGCACGATTCGTTTATGTAGTTTCTTGAGATCCCAGCCGCCGTCGACGAGTTCGGTGGCGAGGTAATCTAACAATTCCTGGTGGCTCGGCTGTTCGCAACGAATGCCGAAATCCTCGGAGGATCTTACTATTCCCCAGGCGAAGTATTGTTGCCAAAGGCGGTTGACCACGACGCGCGCCGCGAGCGGGTTTTCGCGCGACATCAGCCACTTCGCGAGGCCGAGACGGTTTTTCGGAACGTCGGGCGCCATCGGCGGAAGAATCGCCGGCGTGTTCGTGTCGACGTCTTCGCCTTTGTTTTTGTAAAGACCGCGTTTGAAAATGTACGCCTGACGCTTTTTGTCGCGTTCCTCCATGACGAGCGTTTCGGGGATTTCCTTCTTGAGCTGGCGTTCCTCGTCTTTCAGTTTTGTTAATTCATCGTTCAGCACGCGGCCGATCGGATCGATGCGCGTTCTGTAATATTCACGCAAAACTTTCGCGCGCTTCTCGGCCGGCGTGTATTTCGTGCCCGCATCGTACGTCGCGAGCGGCGCGGACTGTTCGCCGACGAGACTGACTTTGCCGTCGTTCTTTTCCGCCGGCGTTTTTGTTGCATCCTGTTTCTTAGTATCGTCTTTCTTAGCATCGTCCTCGCCGCCGGAGCCGCCGCCGCCAAATCCACTGCCCGCCGTCGCGACGCGGCCGCCGCCGCCCGTCTTGCCATTCCCGTTCGACGTTGCGGATTCGCTTCCGGCTGCGGGCGCAGTGCCGCCAGCTGGAATGCCGCCTGTCGGGACGTCGGCCGGTTTTGTTGTATTTAACTTATCCGCCGGCATGCTTGCGGGCGGTTCGGCCGCGCGTGCGCGGAGCGCGAGCGCGACTTCATAATTTAATACGTCGGGGCCTTCCGGATAGAATTCGAATGTAAACGATCCGCCGCCGCCGCCGCGACCGCCCATGCCCGCCGCGGCATCGCCCATCGCCATGAAGAAGAAATTGCGGCCGCCCTGCGGAGCGCCGCCGCCGGCGTAGACGGCCTTCACTACAATTTCGTTTTCGCCCGCTCGAAGACCGAGGCGGAATTTCTTCTCCTCTTTCGGCGCGCGCATGCGGCCGGTCGAGAAGTCGAAATCCTCGAAATCGAAATTATTCATATCGCCTTCTTCTTCGTCGTCTTTCTTAACTTTCTTCTTTTCATCTTTTTTGTCATCTTTCTTCGCGTCTTTCTTTTCAACGCCCGCCGCTGCCGCGGGTGCGGCCGCAGCCGCGTTTGCCGCGGGTTTGTCGTCCTTCTTCATTGCGCCGGGCATGCCGGGCGCGCCCGCGCCGGGCGCCGCCGGGGGAGGAGGCGCGACGCTGTAGACGGGCTCGCCATTCAACCAAACTTTCAAACCGGCAGGGCCGTCCATCTTTAGCATTGCCGTGCGCGGCTCGGTTGATACAATTTTCCGCGTAAAGTAATATGCAACATTGTTCGTGGCGCCTTCGAACCGGCCCGGCGCGCCGTCGCGCCACTTGAGTTGTTCCGCCCACGCGACTTTTTCGGGCTTTTTCTTAACTTCGGCGGCCTTGTCCGAATCGGTTTTCTTATCGTCTTTCTTGCCGTCTTTCTTCGGCTCTTTCGCGTCCGCGGCCTTGGCCTGCGCAGAATCTTTATCTTCCGCTTTCTTAACATCGGCGTTCTTGCCGCCGGACGCTTCTTTACCATTCTGCGAATCCGACATCGCAAGCTCGCCGCCGGCTTTGCCGGGGCCGGAATTACTGTCGCCGCCGGCTTTGCCGGGGCCGGATGCACTGTCGCCGCCTTTTATACCTTTCGGACCCTTTTTCATTTCGCCGGAAGGTTTCGATTCGATGTCAGAGCCGCCCTTTTTATCTTTATCATCCTTTGAATCGTCGGGCGCTTCGGCGACGGCGCCGTCGCCCGCCGGTTTCTTGCCAAATTTACCAAAATTGCCTTTCTTAAATTTACCGTTTCCGGGGAATTTTGGGGCGTCGTCGCCAGTGGGAGAACCCGGACCACCGAACTCGGGTCCGCCGAATCCGGGACCGCCCTGCTCGCCCGCGCCCTCCTGTGGGGGACCATCTTCGCCGGCCGGTTTTTTATTAAATTTCTTTGGCTTCGGCGCGGGCTCAGGCGCGACGCCTTCGCCGTCCTGTTCGGCGGCCGCCACGAGCTTGGACGGTTTTTCTGTAGTTTCCGCCGCGTCCGCTTCCGCGGTTTTCTTTATTTTCTCGGACTTGGCGGGCGCCTCGGATTTTTCTTTAGTATTTTCCTTGTTGTTATCTTTCTCTTTTTCCGCCGCGGCCTTTTCCTCGGCTTTTGTTGTATTATTATCTTTCGTAGCTTCCGCGGGCGCCCCGTCGGGCGCGCCGGCCGCACCGAACTTGAACCCGCCGGGCCCGCCCGGTCCTCCCGGACCGCCTGGGCCACCGGGCGCCGCGGTTGCGATCACAACTTTATCATAAGATTTCTTAAGATCGAGCGCGCCTTTTGTTAAATCCTTCTCGGGCTCGAAGGCCGTTTCATAAGCTTTCGCGCCGTCTTCGGCGGCGAAGGGGCCGATCGAACTCCATAACTTTGTCTGCGCCGGCATCAGGGCCTTGCGGATCCGTTCGTCTTCCGTATACGAAACGCGGAAACGGCCGATCAAACTCTTAAATTTTGCCGCGGAAGTGTGATGTAAAGAAAGACGCAGGACGGAGGATTCATTCAATTCGAGCGTTTCGAGCGGCAACAACACGGCCTCGTGCGCGCTCATGCGCTCGTCGTCGACGATGCTCCAACCATAACCAAAACCGCGGCCGCCGCCGAACATACCCTCGCCTCCGCCGCCGACGGGCTCCGTCACGATCGCGTTTTCGATCGCGCCGGGCGTCATGTCGTAATTGTTAGGATCTTCCTTCGGTTTTTGATTCAGATCCGAGTCGGCGCGCGAAATATATACAAGCGGCGGGTCCGTGCTTTCGGAGAGCGTCGTATTTCTCAATTCGAGCGCGGATAATATAAATCTTCCATCGGACGCGCGGCCCGAAGCCTTTTCCGGCTGGCTCGGATCGGGCAACACTTCGACGCGGATCGCCGCGATCTTTTTGCGTCCCGGTTGCAGCACGATTTCATACGTATCGCGAACGGGCGCGGGGCCCGTCGAGAGAATCGAACCGTCTTCGAGTTTTTTTAGTAATGAACCGTTTTTCGATAACATTCCCGTCGGCTCCGCAACGGTCCACGCGACGGTATCGCCGAGTTTTTCGGCCATCGTTTTTTCCCAACCTTTCTGTCCTGCGTCGGCGATCGGGTCGTCCTGTTTTAAACGATCCTCGATGGCCTTCATGCGCGCCTGCACGTCCTTGAGCCGCGGTTCCTGATCGGGATTCGGAACCGCGATCGACGGCCGCGGATTGCGGAAGTCCGAGTCGCGTTCCTTAATATTATTAAAAAACGAATAGAATGAATAATAATCCTTTTGCGTGAGCGGATCGTATTTGTGATCGTGGCACTGCGTGCACGCGAGCGTGAGGCCGAGGAACGTCGTGGCCGTCGTGTTGACGCGATCGATCACGTACGCCGAACGATACTCATCCTCCTCCTCGCCCGCCTCGCTGTTGACCGGATGATTACGATTGAATCCGGTCGCGACTTTTTGTGATAATGTCGGGTTCGGTAACAAATCGCCCGCGAGTTGTTCTGTTGCAAACTGATCGTACGGCATGTTCGCGTTGTAGGCGTTGATCACCCACTCGCGCCATTTCCACGCTTTGCGCGGATTGTCGTTTTGATAACCGTTCGTGTCGGCGTATCGCGCGAGATCGAGCCACTCCTCGGCCTGCCGCTCGCCGTATCGCGTTGATGCTAATAATCGATCCGTCTGTTTTTCATAAGCATTCGGAGATTTATCCTTTAAAAACGAGTCGAGTTCCGCCGACGTCGGTGGCAGGCCCGTCAAATCGAACGACGCGCGCCGCAGCCACGCTTCTTTTGTAGTTTCCGTTTCGGGCTTTAAACTTTCTTTCTCGAGGCGGTCGAGCACAAACGCGTCGATCGGATCGCGAACCCATTCTTTATTTTGCACTTGCGGCACGGCGGGCTTGATCGGAGCTACAAATGCCCAATGCTCTTTCCATTCCGCGCCCTGCTCGATCCAATTCTTTAATATTTCAATATTCTTCGGTGTCAGCGGCTCCGCCTTTCCCTCGGGCGGCATTCTCTTCTTATCGTTATCTGTAGATATGCGAAACCAAACGAGCGAGTCTTCGAGATTCCCCGGAGATATCACATGTTTTTCTTTACGTTCGGCCATCGCCTCTTCTTTGCGATCGAGCCGGAGTTTACCTTTGCGCGCGGCGTCGTCGGGACCGTGGCACTGAAAACAGTGCTGCGAAAGGATCGGGCGCACCTCGCGCATGAAATCGACTTTCTTGCCAGCGGCATTCTTAGGATCGGCGCCGCCCTTCTGCGGCTCCTGAAATCCCAAGGCAATCGACGAGGCAACAAAAACAAGACTTGGCCCGAGTAACAGGGGAGCTTTGGGCATCGTGCGCATATCGGCCGTCTTACGAGGAAACCTCGTAGAGGAGGGGGTCCAAATCTTAACAGATTCGCCTCAAAATGCACAATCGCGGGCGGCGGTGCGCTCCGCGGCCAGCGATTGTGGTCTTAAAGGACTAACGGCACTCGAAACGACCGTCGACCCAGACATTTTCGCGGACGGTTTCATAGTGGCCGGCGTCTTGAACGCGGGTCCAGTACCCGGCGCGCGCGACGACGCGGATCAAATTGCCGCACGCATCGCGGCGAAAATCGTAAACGGGTTCGACCCAGACATCCCGGAAACAGCCTTCGATCCAGATTTGACGCGAAACGATTTCGTAGTGGGCTGGAATATAAATTTCACGGCGGCGAAACTCGCGTTCGCGCACTTCGCGGACGACGCCGCGGTTTCCGAATTGTAACGATGCTCCGATATTAAATTTTCCGTGGCCGAAATTACCGAAACCGATTTGAATATTCTGAGCGGTTGCGGCGCCTCCAAGAGCGGTAATCGCGAGGGCGATCGCTGCGAAACGTGTGCATTTGAGTAAGGATGTCATTGTTAGAGTCCTGGGCGTTGGCCCGGCTGATTTGTGGAATTTATGTATTCGTGAAATCCGGAGTGATCAAATGCGAATGCCATTCCAGCGTGAGAGTGCGGTTATGAGGCAGGCATAAGTGGCGTTATTGAAGAGGTTTGCAGTGACGTCCGGCGGGATGATTTGTGTCCGCGTTTGCGAACAGTAATTTATTCACCGGCAACGAGTGATAACAAATAAGTCAAAGCGGGCGGCGGGCTCCGCGGCGCGCTCGCCTCAGACGTCGAGTCGGCATGATCATCGACGAGGAGTGATAACAATTAGGCCAAAGCGAGCGGCGGGCTCCGCGGCGCGGCGCAGCGGCGACGCTCCGGCCACGCCCTGTCGCGACCCACACGAAAGCGAGAACCACACGCTCGACGCGACGGGGCGTCGCCTTCGCCGCCGCTGTCTGGCGCCACGGACCCGCCGCCCGCCAGTACTAACGATAACATGTCACTAATAAAAGCGCGGCTGCTCGGCCGTCGCGGCGCGCGCGTGCCCGCGCAAGCGCGGCCACACCGCGCGTCGCGCGACCGCCTGTTGGTGATCCTGGCCACATGCCACGAGCGCTTTGCAGGAAAAAGGGGACGGGTCCAATTTGTGCAACTGACTGAAAAATTGGACCCGTCCCCTTTTCGTGCGGAGTCGTTAAACTGTTGCAAGACATTTATGAATATTCGCGCCCTCGCTTTCGTTGCGATCTTGTTTGCGCTGATCGGGGGTTGGTTTTTGTTTACTTTCCAGTCGAGATCCAAAACGCTTAAGTCGGACGATTCAATCGTCGTCGCGCCGGAGCCTGACGCTTCGACCAAGCCATCCAGCGGTCCGCAAATGTTGGATATGAAATTGCCTACGCTAATTTTTCACGCCGCAAAACCCATTTTTGAAAGTGATCAGTTTGAAGACGAAGACGAAGACGAAGGTGAGGGGACATTTCGTTATCCAAAGGTGCGTCAAATTCCGCCAAAACCCCCGTCCGAGCCGCCGTATGCAACCGACGACGAAGCCGTCGAAGGCGCGAAGAATTGGATCATTCAACATTTCGGACCGCTGCCGCCAAATGTTAATTATGTAGCCAAGTCGGTGCAGCACAGTTCGTCGGGACAGGATAAACCCCAATTCGACTGGGACCGTGGGCATACGATCCGTCTTCAGTTAACTTATAAAGATATCCCGATGGACGAGGCCTCAATTCTCTATATTACCGGAAAGACGCAATTTGATGGATATGTTACTTTTGGCACTTTTGAAGAGAAGTCCGGAAGCGCGAAGCCGATCATAACAAAAGAAGCGGCGGTAGACTCGGCCGCATTATTCCTGGAGTTTAAAGGCGTTGGCGCAAGAGACATCGAGGAATTTAAGAAGAGCGCAAAATGGAGACTTGAATATCACCTGAGGCGGAGTTCTTACCGTCCCGGGAGTAAAGTTAAGCTTACATATATTCCCGCTTGGGTAATTGAAGAACCGGAAACGATGGTTGTGAACGCATATAATGCGAGCGTTCAAATGGAACATTGACCGTGAGCTTGAGATCTATTTGTAATAGTTGATGCGTCGCGGGCGGCATGCAATACCCGCGTCTCTCGATCATCAAAACTTGCAGTGGCTGGCGTTCGGCAGTAACTGTCAACACGCCATGCGCGCGATTGGCGCTGAATTCAGAAGAATGACGGCAACAACGATTCGAACGATTGTTCCGGCAAGAATGTTTTGGGATCGAATGAACGACGATCTTCCGTGTTCTGGAAATTCCCAAACTTTTCAATGCGCTGCGGATTCGTTTTCGCCAAATATTCGCCAAATGTGTTTCGTAAAGACGCAACTGATCCGATTTGATGAATTTCAATCGATTGCCAAGGCCCGAGTTTCCGTGAATTGAGTTCAAAACGTTGAATCGAGCTCAAAACTCTCAATTCTGATCTCGATCTTGACGATTCAGGATTGTCAATCGAAGCGTTGTTGTGAAATTCGCGCAATTCCAGCAGATCGGTTGGATGTTTCGTATGAAATTACTGATGCGAGAATTGCCGGACAACCTGACAAATTGCTGCCAACGAAAGAAAAATGAAAATTTTTGGTTGAAAGCAATTCTCAAACTCTTTTACAATGCCATCTGTTTCAAGTGGAGTTTTCGTCAGACTAGACAATTTCGGCGGCGGCAAGCGTCCGAAAGGTCGCTTTCCTACTGATCGGAACTGTCAATTTTCGAACGAGAATTCCGTCTTGATAACTTCTCCTAAAACATCACAAAGGAACCAGAAATGAGAATGTCCTACAGCACCTCCAAGTCCATCATGTCAGTTTCCGCTGCGAAGAAGGCTGGAAAGAAGCGAGCAGGGGGCGGACGCCGACCGGCGGGCGAGGACCTCTCCACTTACATTTCCAGCGCACTTTCCTCAGCACGCGGCCCTCTTGGAATCTCTGAAATCGCGTCGGCGGTCAAAAAAGCCGGCTACGCGACGTCGAGCGCCAATTTCAAGGGAATCGTTGCAATGCGTCTCAGCACGAACAAGCGCTTCAAGCGAGTCGCGCGCGGTTCGTACACGCTCGGCAAAGGCAAAAAGTAATTCCAAAAAGTAATATTCACGCTTTTGGCTGAATATTAGGAATTGAAAGACGGGCCCACTGGGCCCGTCTAGTATTTGGGGGGTCCGTCTTGTTTTTTCAGCCGCGTTTTTCGTTTTGATCCGCGAATTCGTTGTTATCCTCGGATCGCCATGAATCGAAGACAGTTTCTTTCGTCGGCTGCCGCCGTTCCGTTGGCGCCCGGCATCGTTCGGGCGGGAATCCTAAATAATTCGACCGAACGCGCGTTTCAGGACGCGCCCGCGGCAGGCGGCGCGACAAAACGCAAAGGCAGAATCAAACATTCCGCGTGCCGCTGGTGTTATGGAGGCATCGGCCTCGACGATTTGTGCAAGGCGATGGCGCAGATGGGCGGCCACTCGATTGAATTGTTAGATGAAAAGGAGTGGGGCGTGCCGGCAAAGCACGGTCTCGTCTGCGCGCTGGGCAACGGCCCGGGCAATATTCCCGAGGGTTGGAATCGCGTCGAAAATCATGATCGGCTCGCGAAGGAATTCGAACGGATGATTCCGATTGCTAAAGAAGCCGGCGTTCCGACGTTAATTACATTTTCGGGCAACCGACGAGGCATTTCGGACGACGAGGGAATGAAACACTGCATCGACGGCCTCAAGAAAATCGCCGGGGCCGCGGAAAAAAGCGGCGTGAACATCGTTCTCGAATTGTTAAATAGTAAAGTCGACCACCATGATTACCAATGCGATCGTACCGCGTTCGGCGCGGGCGTCGTGAAGGGAGTCGGTTCGCCGCGCGTGAAACTGCTTTATGATATTTATCATATGCAGATCATGGAGGGGGACGTGATTCGCACGATTCGCGACAACATTTCGATCATCGGACATTTCCATACGGGCGGCATTCCGGGGCGCGGCGAAATTGATGAAACGCAGGAGTTGTATTATCCGGCGGTCATGCGCGCGATCGCGGACGCCGGCTATCAGGGTTACGTTTCGCAGGAATTCATGCCGCCGTCCAAGAATCCGCTCGGCGCGCTGCGCAAGGCCATCGATATTTGCGATATTTAATATAATTATTGCTATAATATGAACGCATACATTCAATTCGCCGCCATGGCAGGACTCGTATTCGCCTCGGCTTCGTCGTCCCAGGATTCTACACATAAAACGCAGTCGGCCACTGCGCCGGCGCGTGACGACGCCGCCGCCGAAAAACTCGGATGGCGCCTTGGCACGCAGGCGTGGACGTTTCGCGATCGCAGCGCGGTCGAGGCCATCGAGACGGCGGCGCGCCTCGGATTGAAATATATAGAATTGTTTCCCGGTCAGGCCCTCGCGCGCGGCCGCGCGGACGTGAAAGTCGGACCCGAAATGAAGGACGACGACCGAAAACTACTGATCGATTCGTTAAAGAAAAACGGCGTCAAAGCGCTCAGTTTCGGCGTCGTGCATCCGTCGAAGGACGAGGCGGCGACGCGGAAGTTCTTTGAATTCGCGAAGGCGCTCGATCTCGAAAATATCAGTTGCGAACCCGACGAGGACGCGTTCGATCTCGTCGAGAAGTTATGCGACGAATATAAAATAAACGCGGCGGTTCATAATCATCCGAAACCGTCGCATTACTGGGATCCCGAAGTCGTCCTTCGCAATGTTAAAAAACGCGGCGCGCGCGTCGGGGCCTGTGCCGACACGGGACACTGGCCGCGATCCGGGCTCGTGCCGGTCGATTGTTTGGTTCAATACGAAGGGAAGATCATTGAACTTCATTTCAAGGACATCACCGACGGCGTCGATCAGCCGTGGGGCACCGGCAAGGGAAACGCCCGCGCGATGTTCGCGGAATTGAAACGTCAAAAATTTCGCGGATTGATCAGCGTTGAATACGAGACGGGCGAGGGGGTCGAACTCGAGAAGAACGTGGCGAAATGTATTGAGTTCTTCGACGCAACCGCCCGCGACCTCTCGAAATAGGACAAACGCGGCGGCGCGCGCGTCGGGTGTGAGCGGCGGCGGAGGCTTCGACGGGCGCAACGATTAGGTTGCCTGCGCTTGCCGGAATTAAGAAGTCATAGTAAAACCAAATATCGCGAAACCCCGTCTTTCGCGACATTTACGTGCAACCGGCATCCCAAACCCCCGGCACACACGTCGACTTTTTTTAGTAATCCGCACGCTCGAACGCGCCGCGCACGCCGCGTCGTCGTGAGCGCGTTCTGTGTTTTTACTAAATTAACGACGGCGTCGAGGGAGTCGATCGGACGCCGGATTGGAACCACCTCTGTACCACAACCGCGAATACTAAAATGCCCCATCAGGAGGCCTTCATGCGTCACCGACGCGCCAGCGCTGCTCTTTCTTTAGCATTAGTTTCATTATCCGTTTCCGGAGCACTCGCGCAGGGACCGCCGCCGCAACTCATCCACTGGCAGGCGCGCCTCGCGAACGCGGGCGGATCGCCGCTGAACGGGCCGGTGACCGTACAATTGTCCATTTATGACGTTTCGACGGGCGGCACGGCGCTCTGGACCGAAACGCAGTCGCCCACGGCGCTGAACGGAGTTGTAAATTTAATTCTGGGCGAACAGTCGGCGTTCCCCGCCGATCTTTTTAACGGCGACGTTCGCTATCTCGGTCTCGCGGTCGGGGCGAATTCCGAAATGACGCCGCGTACGACGCTGCTCTCTGTGCCGTACGCGATTCGGGCGGGAAAAGCGGCGGGCCTCGACAGCAATGCAAGCATTCCGACAGGACTCATTACCTCCGCGCACATTCTGGATGGCACCATCGCGGCGGTCGACATCGCCGACGGGGCGATTGTATCCAATAAACTCGGCGCCGGATCTGTAACATCGACGGCGATCGCATCGGGAGCGGTTACGAACAGCGCGATCGCGGCGGGCGCCGTATCGTTAACATCGCTCGGTCCGGATTCCGTGGATTCGAGTAAAATTATCGATTTGTCGGTGGCGACGGCCGATCTCGCGAACGGCGCGGTCACGTCCGCGAAACTCGGAGCGGCATCGGTCACTTCGGCCGCGCTCGCGACAGGATCCGTAACATCGGCGGCCATCGCGGCGGCAGCCGTAACCAATAGCGCGATCGCGGCGGGCGCCGTAACGTTAACATCGCTCGCGACGGATTCGGTGGATTCGAGCAAGATAATAGATTTATCGGTGGCGACCGTCGACCTCGCGAACGGCGCGGTCACGTCGGCGAAACTCGGGTCGGGATCTGTAACATCGGCGGCGCTCGCGCCGGCATCCGTAACGAACAGCGCGATTGCGGCGGGCGCCGTAACGTTAACATCGCTCGCGGCGGATTCGGTGGATTCGAGCAAGATAATAGATTTATCGGTGGCGACGGTCGACCTCGCGAACGGCGCGGTGACGTCGGCGAAACTCGGGGCTGGATCTGTAACATCGGCGGCGCTCGCGCCCGCATCCGTAGCGAACAGCGCGATCGCGACAGGCGCCGTAACGTTAACATCGCTCGCGGCGGATTCGGTGGATTCGAGCAAAATTGTAGATTTATCGGTGTCGACCGTCGACCTCGCGAATGGCGCCGTCACGTCGGCGAAAATCGCGGCGGGCGCGGTCACGACCGCGGCGTTCGCGCCGGGTTCCGTGGACAATGCGGCGCTTGCTAATAATGCGGTCGACACCTCGAAACTCGCGAATTTATCCGTAACAACCGGAAAACTCGCCGACGGCGCCGTTACGAATATTAAGATTGGCGCGAGCGCGGTCGACAGTTCGAAGATTCAGGACGGTTCCATCGCCACGGCCGATCTCGGAACGGGCGTCGTGACGACGGTGAATATTGCAAATAGCGCCGTCGATAATTCGAAGATTCTGAACCTCGCCGTGGATACTAGTAAAATCGCCGACGCGTCGGTGACGGCGCCGAAACTCGGGGCCGCATCCGTAACGAACAGCGCCATCGCGGCAGGAGCCGTATCGTTAACATCGCTCGCGTCGGATTCCGTGGATTCGAGCAAAATTATCGATTTATCCGTGGCGACGGCCGATCTGGCCGATGGATCTGTAACATCGGCGAAAATCGCGGCGGGCGCGGTGGGTGCGACGCAGCTCGCAAGCCCGATCACGGCCGCGGGCACTCCTTCGCCCGTGCTCGACGTCCTCGGGACGGGCGGCGGCGCGACGGCGATTCGCGGTATTAGTAATTTAACAACCGGCTCTTCGATCGGCGTGCTCGGCTCGAGTTTGTCGGCGGCGGGCACGGGCGTGCAGGGCTCCTCGGCGCAGATCGGCGTCCGCGGCGTCGCGACGACGGGCACCGGCGTTAATTATGGTGTTCAGGGCAACACGCCGTCAGTCGCCGGTTACGCAATCTTTGCATCGGGCAATTTCGGCGGCACCGGATTTAAATATTTCGTGCAGCCGCATCCGAACGATCCGTCGAAGGAAATTCGTTATGTTTGCCTCGAGGGACGCGAATCGGGCACGTATTTCCGCGGCACCGGACATCTTTCGCATGGCGACGCGATTATTGACGTTCCCGAGGATTTCCGGCTCGTTTCGGAAACGGGCGGACTGACTGTACAATTAACAGCCGTCGGCGGCCGATCCGAACTCTGGGTCGAGTCGAAGGATCTTAACAAAATCGTCGTCCACGGGGCGCCCGACGTCGAATTCGATTATTTTGTAAACGGCGTCCGGCGCGGTTTCTCGAAACACGAGCCGATCCAACCGAATACTTCTTTTGTGCCGCAGTTCCGCGGCGTTCCGTTCGGGACGCAGTATCCGGTGGATATGCGCAATATTCTAATCAACAACGGCATTCTCAATCCCGATCTGACTCCGAACGAGTCGACGGCCGCGCAGCTCGGCTGGACGCTCGAGAACGCTCCGGCGAATGTTCATAATTCGGGAGGCGCGCGTTGAAACCCCGATTATTTAATATATTAATACTCGCATTCGCCGCGCTGTGTTTTTGCGCCTCGGGCGCGAACGCGCAGCTCTCGACGAGCGCCGATTATCAATTAATCGATTTCGCGGTCGACGCGGGCGGAGGCGGCGCCTGTTCGATCGATTATTCGAGTTATCTCGCCATCGGCGAAATTTCCTCCGCGACGACGGCTTCTGCAAATTACGAAGCCGGCATGGGATTTTTGCAGGCGAACGACCCGCAGCCGACGAACGCGCCAATCGTGTTTGGCGTCACGCCGAATTGCGGCCCGACGCAGGGCGGCACGCCCGTGACGGTGACGGGGCTTAATTTTAATAAATTCGGCGTTTCGAATACGATCGCGGTCGCCGTCGGCGGAAACGCCGCGAGCGGCGTGAGCGTCGGTTCGGATACATTATTAACATGCACCGTTCCGGCGGGCGCCGCGGGCAATCAAAACGTCGCGGTGAGCAGCATCCTCGGCACGGGAACGCTTTCGGGCGGATTTGTATACACGGCCGACCTGATTCCCTACGGACCCGGGCTCGCCGGATGCAATGGACCGCACGTGATCGGCGCCACGCTCTGTCCGAAAGTTAATTCTCCCGGATTTTACATTACCTGCACGAACGCGCCGCCGTCTTCGGCCGGTCTCGGACTCATCGGAAACGCGCAGGACCCGTTCGGCACCGACTATTTCAGCGCGGGAATCCCGATTTATATTAATGTATTCACCGTGACCGATTTCTTTACGCTCGATTTCTTCAGCGACGCGAATGGATTCGGCGCGATGCCCGCGGCGATTCCTAATAATCCGACGCTGATCGGACAATCGTATTTTGTCCAGTCGATATGGTATTGGGCGGGGCAGTGCAGTCTGCCGCCGCTCAGCCTCAGCACGTCGCCGGGACTTCAAGTAAACATCGAACCGTAGGGCCGATTCGGTTTTTTGTCGAATGCGGGCGCCGGGACGGACCGGCGCCCGTTTTGCATTCAGGCTGGATTCAGCTTTGCGGGTAAGGATTGCGGCCGTCGATCGTTCACTTTCCTTTATAAACAACGCATTTCGCCATGAAATATACAATTTTAGGAACTGGTTCTGTGAATTTACTGAAATCGGCGGCGCTCGGCGCGGTCCTCGTCGGCGCGGGTTGCAAGGCATCCGCCCATGCGAACGGGGGCGCGAAAGCCGGCGCGGACGTTCGAAATTTACATATGTCGACGACAGGCCGCAACGATTATTTTATATTGGAGCCCGGCTACCGCATCGTTCTGGAGAAAGGTAATACAAAACTTACGATCACGGTGACGAATGAAACAAAAAACGTGAACGGCATCGATACGCGCGTCGTCGTCGAAAATGAAGAAAAAGGCGGCGTTCCGCTCGAAATATCGAGAAACTTTTTCGCCATTTGTACGGATACGAAGGATGTGTATTATTTAGGAGAGGAAGTAGATGTATATAAAAACGGAAAAATTGATAATCACGAGGGCGCATGGCTCGCCGACCACGTGCATGCGAAGGCCGGGATCGCGATGCCCGGAAGGCAAGTATTGGGCGAACGATACTTGATGGAAAACGCGCCGGGAGTCGCGATGGACTTCGCGGAGGCGATCGATATGAATGTTCCATTGGACACTCCGGCCGGACATCTTGATCATTGCATGAAAGTCAAGGAAGGCAGCGAATTGAATGCTTCAGAAGAAGAATTCAAAATTTACGCGCCGGGCATCGGGCTTGTCGAAGATGAAGGTCTAAAGCTCAGCTGGCACGGTTTTATTGAAAAAGGAAAATGAGCGGCAAGTGGGTACACTTTCCGCCTCGAAATGACCAAAACCAAAAACGAACCGACTCCCGAATCCGCGCCCACTGCGACAAATGCTGGATTCGCCGCCCTTGGACTGATCCCTGAAATATTAAAAACCCTCGCGTCGCTCGGGTATGAAGAGCCGACGCCCATTCAGCGAGAAGCAATTCCTGCGCTGCTCGAGGGGCGCGATCTCCTCGGACAGGCCGCTACAGGCACCGGCAAGACAGCCGCCTTTGCGTTACCGATAGTACAAAAGCACTCAGGCGGCCGGCCGACGCCCCGTCGTCCGCGAGCGCTTGTACTCGTGCCAACGCGCGAGCTTGCGATGCAGGTGGCCGAAGCGATTCATAAGTATGGCCGCGAAAAAAACGCGACTGTACTCCCCATCTACGGCGGACAGTCGATTGTGCAGCAGTTGCGCGTACTAGAGCGCGGTGTGGATGTAGTCGTGGCGACGCCGGGGCGCGCATGTGATCATTTGGACCGCGGTACACTCGACTTGAGTGGTGTTGAATTTCTAGTACTCGATGAGGCGGACGAAATGCTCGACATGGGCTTTGCCGAGGACCTTGAAAAGATCCTGAATCACACTGCCGAAAAACGACAGACCGCGCTCTTCTCGGCCACGATTCCGTCCCGAATTGTTGCAATCGCCAGTCGACATTTAAATAATCCGCTTCGTGTGTCGATCGCCAAGGAAAAGTCAAAGGCCGGCACTGTCGCCAAGGTCACACAGTTGGCCTATGTAGTGCCGCGATCGCAGAAGTTATCAGCGCTCGGACGCATTCTCGACATGCAGGGGGCGGCGTCGACGATTGTCTTTTGCCGCACGCGCATCGAAGTGGACGAACTCACGGAGGCCATGAATGCACACGGCTTTCAAGCAGAGGCGATCCACGGCGGTTTCTCGCAAGATCAGCGCGATCGCGTGTTGAAGCGTTTCCGCGCGGGCAAGGCCGATCTGCTCATTGCAACAGATGTAGCTGCGCGCGGTCTGGACATTGAACACATCACGCATGTGGTCAACTTCGATGTGCCCTCGGAACCGGAAGCGTATGTGCATCGCATCGGACGCACCGGACGCGCCGGACGCGAAGGCGTGGCAATTACGATCGCCGAGCCGCGTGAACGCAGACACATCCAGAATATTGAACACTTTACACAACAGAAGATCACGTTTGCTACAATTCCAACGGTCGCGGATTTGCGCAATCGTAGAATTGAACTCACGCGCGCTTCGATTCGCGAAGCCGTCATTGCGGGTGAACTGGATGCATTCCGAACAGTAGTAGAGTCTCTCGCGAGCGAGTTTGACCCGCTCGACATCGCGGCGGCAGCCGTAAAACTCGTTCACTCAAGTAGTGGCGCGGAGCGCAGCGCGGCGGAAGAAGAAAAGGACATCGCCTCCATCGATTTCCAAGGCTACGGCGGAGATTCCCGCGGCGGCCGGCGCGAACGCGGCTCCTTTGAAGAGCGGCCCTTCCGCAATGACTTCAAAAAGAGTGGATTTAAGAAAAGCGGTCGTCAGGAGCGCGGCGGCTCGGCCGCCGACATGACTAAGATTTACATTGGCGCCGGACGGAGCGATCTCGTGCGTCCAGGAGATCTCGTGGGCGCGATTGCTAACGAAGCGGGACTCTCAGGCGCCGCCATAGGCGCGATCGAAATCGCGGACAAGTTCTCCATCGTGGAAGTTCCAAGCGACGACGTGGACAGCGTCATCCGAGCGCTTCGAAAAACTACAATTCGCGGCCGCAAAGTAAATGTAAGATTGGACCGCGACGCGTGAGGGAAGTGTGTCGGAAAGCGGACCGATTGCCTTTCTTACTTATCAAATAGGTCAAAGCGGGCGGCGGGCTCCGCGGCGCGCTCGCCACATTCGTCAGGTCAGCATGATTATCGATTACGAGTGATATCAAATAGGTCAAAGCGTGCGGCGGGCTCCGCGGCGCTGCGCAGCGGCGATGCTCCGGCCACGCCGTGTCGCGACCCACACGCCAGCGTTAACCACACGCTCGACGCGACGGGGCGTCGCCTTCGCCGCCGCCGCCTTGCGCCACGGACCCGCCGCCCGCCAGTACTAACGATAGCACCGAACAATTAAAATACACGGCTGCTCGGCCGTCGCGGCGCGCGCGTGCCCGCGCATGCGCGGCCACACCGCGCGTCACACGACCGCCTCGCCGTCAGTGATCCTGGCCACATGACACAGACCAAAAACGGGGACGAGGAAAAAAGGGGGTCGGGTCCAATTTTATAATTCTCGCGGCGATACTTAAGCAATTATTTAGACATCTCGGGCACGATGAATACTATTTCTTTGATACACCAAATGAGCGCGATGAGTGCAGGTATCATATATAATAACCAAAACAACATCTGGCGTTTCTGCTTTCGGAGTTGCTCTTGAAGGTCGCGGACGGAACTTCCAGTCGACACGCGTTCCCAAGGATTCCAAGTATTCCACGGAATCTCAAAGGGCGAACATCGAAGGATGCCTGGCATGTTCCACATGTAGTAGCCGAGTGGAACGATCGCGGCGGAGGCGAGAGTTGTACTGTACAGATAACTCGCCGCCAAAATAAGGCAGATCGCGACGACGAGTGCGAAACATGCGACGACGAATTTGAGTCTACTGCCACGCATCGGCGCCAGTATACACAGATGTTGGAGACGGGAACAGGTTGTCGGCGTCCTTCCGAATCCGCGATGTTCGATCTTTGGAGGTTCGGGCGGCGCGTGTCTGGACTCTCCGCTCATGAATCAGTCGCTTTTGTCGAGGCGCCGCGAAATCCGCTTCGAGTAGAGTAGGGAAGAACGTAACCCCACCATTTGTCAAGACATGTCGCCAACGTACTTTACAATTCCATGTGTGCTCATATTTATTATATTTGCGTCTCGACAACAAAAGCCGGCGGTGCCGAAGCCTGCTGCGGAGTCGCAGCCGGCGGACTGGCGGTATCGAGTTATTAAGAAAATCGCGCTGCCGGCGGGGATGGAGCCGGACTGCATCGCCGTGGACGACGCCGCGCGCAGAATTTATGTCGGCGGTGCGGCGCGCATTCTCGTGTTCGATGCCGATAATGGAAAAGCGGCCGGCGAAATTGGAGGATTGACCGGCGCCGCCGGAATCGCGATCGCGTCCGGCCTTAAGCTCGCTTTTGTAAACGATCTGGCGGGGGAGTCGGTGGCGGTGTTCGATACAAAAACGCAGAAGCAAGTCGAAAAAGTAAAGATAGGCGCGGGCGCGGCGGCGGCGATTATTTATGATCCGTCCGGAGGCCAGGTTTTGATATTTAATAATAATAAAAAAGCGACGGCAATCGTGGCCGCGACGCCGGCCGCTGGAGCTGCGCGCGCCGTGCGTTCGATGGATGTGGGCGGAATCGCATCGTCGGCAGTTGCCGACGGCGCCGGCCGCGTGTTCGCGGCATTGTCCGATACAAACGAAATTGTTGTTATAGATTCAAAGAAGCTCAACGTGGCCGCGCGGTGGCCCGTGGCGCCGGGCGAGCGTCCGGCGGGCCTGGCGTTGGATATAAAGAATAAGGGACTATTTATTACTTGTGGCAATCGCGAATGGCTCATGATGAATCTTACAAACGGCGCCGTGACCAAGCGCGTGGAGTTGCGCGACGGCGCGGGCGCGTGCGCATACGATCCGGTGGTCCATTACGCATTTTCCGCGAATGCCGACGGCACGCTCGGCGTCGCGAACGAAGAGACGCCCGAATCGTTCTGGCCGATCTGGAACGCGGCGACGCCGTCCGGTTCGACGGCGCTCGCGCTGGATCCAAAGACTCACAATATTTTTGTTCCTTCGACGGCCTCGGGCGAAAAAGTTAGTTACATTTCCGTCTACGCGAACGGAGTTTACAATTCGGCGAAGCCGCTCGTCCACGTGGCCGCCGACGGATTCCCGGAAGGACAGGAAACGCCGGAGGGGGCCGCCTGCGACCTGGCCCGTGCGTTCATCAACCGCGACGTTAAATTATTTACATCGACATGCGTTCCCGTCTACGGCGGCGCGTCGAAACGCGACGAATATAAAGAATTTCTGAAAACGACCAGGGAAGGAATCGAAGCGGAGGCCGCAAAGAAGGAACCGTCGGGCGGAGGCCCGAAAGCCATTGCTAAAGTCTTCGCCGCGCGATTCCTTAGTAAAGACGGGCCCTCGTCCTACGCTTATGCGATGTGTAACTTCGAAGAAGTCATGTTCGTCGACGTCGGCGCGTCGACCGTCGAAGGGGGTCGATTCCTCAATCGCACACTTGTTATCAAAAAGAAGGACGGCAAATGGTACGTTCAACCCGCGCCCGAAACAGATCCCTTGCTCAGCGTCGGTTTAAACGACGAATCTCCATCGAAAATTGATTTTGCGAAAGTGTACGACGTTGAAAAGTAACATTCAGTAGACATAGAAAGGAGACGGGGCCAATTCCTTTCTCACGCGCCTTGTCGCGACCCACACGCCAGCGCGTGGCACACGCTTGACACCGCTTTTCAGACAGCTCACGCGGAGACGCGGAGAACACGGAGACAAATGGAACTTACAATTGTATTTCTTGGTTCTCTCCGTGTTCTCTGCGTCTCCGCGTGAAATTCCGGATCAAGAAATTGGACCCGCCCCCTTTTTCGCCAATTTTTCCACCCCACGTCTTTCTCACGTATGATTTACATTAATATTTCCTCAAGGGAGCCTCGAACGGAATCTCGTGTTGAACAAAGCTCTCCTCCTTTGCTACAACAGCAATGCCGCCGTCGTTTCCGCCGGGCCAGATATTAAATCCGCCGGTTTGTTTTAAAATGAAGTTGTGTACTTTCGCGGTGATTTCCCAAGTGCCCCAGATTCCCTTGCCGTCGCGGACGCCTTTATAGTAAACATCGTGGGAACCGGGGTAGTTCTTTACAAAATGGACATCCATGGATTCGCGATCATAACTTCCGCGAATGATAAAAATTCCAACATCATCGCTGCCGTCGCCGCGCAGAAGACCCTCGAAAAACCTGATCGACAGGTCCATGCGGTGGCGTCCGCCCTCCGATCTATAGGTATAAAAACCCCGCCACGGACCGCTCGGAAATGCGGTTTCGGCGTCGCCCGCAGAGAGTTCAGATTCGTAATTCAGAATACTGCAACGGTACCCGCGCCCGCGGTTCTTGTCTACGTGCCTCGCTACTTATGAATTAGAAAATCGGCCCCGCCTTATTTTATTAACCCCCCGCTGTGAGCTCGATGGGTTGGGTCGCGGCGAGTTGCGCAGGCAATTGTAAGAATGTCGGCCGCGCTGCGGCCGACATTCTTACAATTGACGAGCACTGCCGAGCCGCCGACCCAACCCGTCGAGCTCACAGCTCGCCGCCCGCGTAGGGCACGCGGCGCGCGCAGCGCAAGCGCCACGCGGCGCGAGCGAAAAGCGCCCCGCGGCGCGAGCAAAAAGCGCCCCGCGGCGCGAGCACAAAGCGCCATGCGGCGCCGGAGCCTGTCTACCTTTTTACCCTACACGACCCGCCGTTCTTTTTATGATAATCCTGATGGTACTCTTCCGCTTTATAAAACTTTGGAGCCATTTCGATCAATGTGGCGATCTTCTGTCCCCTATATTCGTCAGACGCCTGCAGCGTCTTAATGAAATTCTCGGCTTGCGCTTTCTGTTCGGCCGATGATGTAAAAATCTCCGAACGATACTGATCGCCGACGTCGGGGCCCTGTCTGTTGTATTGTGTCGCGTCGTGATTGTTAAAGAATATGGCCAGCAAATCTTTATAACTGACGCGGGCGGGATCGAAGACTACTTTTACGGCTTCGGCGTGGCCGGTCGTGTGCGAGCAGACGTCGCGATAGGTGGGATTTTCGGATTTGCCGCCCATGTAGCCGGATTCGGCGTCGAGGACGCCGGGGATTTGTTCGAAGACGTCTTCGACGCCCCAGAAACAACCGCCCGCGAAGTACGCGATCTGTAAATTTACAGGTAACGATTCGGGGGGAAGGACGGTGCCGTCGGGGATGAATTTCAGCGCCGCCGAATTCAAACAATAACGTTTGCCGGTCGGAGGCGGACCGTCGTCGAACACGTGGCCGAGGTGCGCGCCGGAACGCGCGTCCAGAATTTCGACGCGCTCCATGCCAAGCGTGCTGTCGCGCTTTTCAATAATATGCGCCGCGTCGATCGGATCGAAGAACGACGGCCAGCCGGTTTTTGAATCGAACTTCGTGCCCGATTTAAACAATGGCAATCCGCCGACGACGCAAACATAAATTCCAGGTTTTTCCTGATGTACGAGTTCGCCGCAGAACGGTCGCTCGGTGGCCGCTTCTTGCGTAACCGCGACCTGCTCGGGCGTCAGCGTTTTAACAATTTCCGCGATGCGCTGTTTTGTTAATGGAGTGATGTCGTAACCGGATTTGGAGTATTTGGGCATGGTGGACGCGGACGCGGGCTTCGAATCCGCGGAACCTTGTGTGGGATCGCATCCGGCGTCGCCGGTGCCGAAGAAGATGGATAGGAGACCCATGGTGGTGAATAGTTTCATGACGTTGTTCGGTAATGATGCGGCACGGCGCCGCCGCGTTTCAGCAATTTCGTCCATGGTCGCCGTGCTGACAAGGTCCGAGCCTTGTCCGCGCCGTGTGAAACCTTCGCGCGCGGGCGGCATCGATGGAAGACACGAACACCCAATTCAAATTATTCGAGGAACCGCCATGTCGTTGATCGATCGTTTGCAATCTCCGCTTCTCAAAATCGCCGCCGTCGCGCAGCACGCGGCGCCGCTCGTCGCCCGCCTTGTCGTCGGTCAGGGATTTGTTATCACCGGCTACGGTAAATTAAACAATATTCCGAAAGTTACGACCTTCTTTTCCGAACTCGGCATTCCCGCTCCGGGTTTTCATGCATATTTTATCGGCGCGCTCGAATGTTTTGGCGGCGCCGCGCTGATCTTCGGACTCGCGACGCGCGCGTTTTCATTACTTTTAACATGTACGATGATCGTGGCGATGATGACGGCGGATCGCGCGGGGCTGCTCCAATCATTAAGATTCGGCGGCGACAAAGCGATCGACGTCACGCCGGTGCCGTTCCTCCTTCCGCTGCTGTTTTTAATCGCCTTCGGCGCGGGCGCGATCAGTATCGATCGGTTTTTCGGCAAACGCGGCAATTGATATTGTGAGCATTCCTTGAATTGCCGCGAAGTGGTCGAACGCGTCGGCGAGTTCCACGACGGCGAACTTCCGCCCGCGGCGCGGCTTCGGATCCGATGGCATCTTTTTATTTGTAAAAAATGCAGGGTTTATCTCGAAACCTATAAAAAAACGGTCGCGTTCGCCCGGCTTGTATTCGGAGCATCGTCGGAGGGTGGCGGCGACGCGCCCGTGCCGGGGGAGCGCGTGCAGGCGATTTTGAGAGCGGTTCGCGCCGCGCCCTGAAACAAAGTTCGGCGCGCGAACGTAGGGCCGTTGCCCCCGCAGGGGATTCCCATGTGGCCCGGCGGCGGAACCTTCCATGAAAACATCGCCCTCGACTCCATCGTCCTCAACCCAGATTCTCGCTCTTTTATTACAAACATTCGCCGCCGCCGCGGCTTTTTGTGCATTTGGCTGGGCGGCCGTCCAACAGGGCGACGTCGCCGTCGCGCGGACGGCGGTCGTACCGCAAACGCGGCCGATCGGACTCACCGGGGCCGGCACGACATTACAAATGACATGGGTCGGCGCCCGCGTGCGCATCGTCGAGCGCGTGGCGGAAACGGAATTTATGTTAGCGTTGACGAACGGCGGCGCGACGGCCGAAGAGGCGGTTTTATTAGTACCCGCGCCGGACGGCGCGACGGTGCGTTCGTTTAATTATGAAGTCGTGCCCGACGGGACGCAGCAGGGCGTCACCGTGACGCAAACGAAACCGATCGAGGCGCCGTCGGCCCGGCTGCTGCCGGCGGACGTGGTGCGCAATACATATGAATCGATCGTGCGGCAGTCGCGCGATCCTGGATTGTTAGAATTCGCCGGTTTTAGTTTGATTCGGTCGAGCGTGTTTCCGGTGCCGGCGCGCGCAACGCTGAAAGTTAAATTAGTATACGAACAAGTTCTCGGGGGCGACGGCGACCGCGTCGATTATATACTTCCGCGAAGCGAGGCGGTCTCGGGCACGCACTGGACGTTCACGGCGCAGGTGCAGTCGAAGCGCGAAATTGAAATGGTGTATTCGCCGAACCACCGGCTGAAAACGACAAAAGCCGGCGCGAACACGACGCTCGTCGAAATCGATCCCGAGGATAAGAATGAAGGCGGCGCGTTCCAATTGTCATTTTTAATGGAAAGCGAGGGACCCGCCGCGAAATCGAAAGCCAACGCATCGTTTATGACGCACGCCGATCCGTCGATCGGCGGCGGATACTTTATGATGATGGCGGGATTGCCCGCGGACGCGGCGTCGGAGCCGAAACAGCTCCGAGAAGTTACCATTGTCATCGACCGCTCGGGAAGCATGGCCGGCGAAAAAATCGAACAGGTGCGCGAAGGCGCGCGGCAGGTGATCGAGGGGCTTTTGCCGGGCGAGTATTTTAATATTATCGATTATTCGGACGCCGTCGAACAATTCGCTCCGGGACTCGTCGTGAAAAACGACGCGACGATGGCGCAGGCGCGCGAATATTTAAATCGGTTGCGGGCGCAGGGCGGAACCAACATCCACGGCGCGCTGTTGGCGGCGCTGAAGCAGCCCGTCACGCCGAACGCGCTGCCGATGTTGTTATTTTTAACAGATGGATTGCCCACCGTCGGCATCACCGACGAGAAAATGATTCGCGACGCGGCGATTGCTAACAATCCTGGAGCGCGGCGATTGTTTACATTCGGAGTGGGCCACGACGTAAACGCTCCGCTGCTCGACGGACTCGCGAACCAGACTCGCGGTTATAGTACATTCGTGCATCCTAAAGAAAACGTCGAACAAAAAGTCGGGCAGGTCGCAAAACGCCTCACGTCGCCATTATTAACGAAAGCGAAAATCGAAGTGATCGAAACCGACGGCACCGTCTCGACGCGGCGCACGCGCGACGTGCTGCCCTCGGAGATGCCGGACATTTTCGAGGACGACCGCCTCGTCGTGCTCGGACAATACTTCGGCGACGAACCGATGCGATTCCGGCTTTCCGGCGAATCGCGCGGAGCGAAGAAAAGTTATGAATTCACGATGGACCCGAAACGCGACGGCCAGTCGGCGATCAGTAGTATCTCGCACGCGTTCATTCCGAGGCTCTGGGCTAACAAAAAAATCGGCGCGCTCGTCGACGAAGTGCGCCTCGCGACGGGCAAGTCGCCCGTCGCCGGACAACTTGCCAACGATCCGCGAACGAAGGAGGTTGTCGACGAAATTGTAACATTATCGACGCGCTTCGGCGTGCTGAGCGAATATACGGCTTTTTTCGCGAACGAACCGGTGGATCTCTCGCAAAAGGACAACCTCCACGCGCGATTACAACAAATGCTCGCGAGCCGCGCGGTCGGCGAGCGCACGGGCCAGGGCTCTGTCGCGCAGGCCGTCAACATCCAGCGGCAGCGGCGCCAGAACACCGTGAATCGTAATAATACCTATCTCGACGGGCAGTTGAAGGAAGTGCGTTTGAGTAATATTCAACAAAAAGCCGACCGCGCGCTTTTCCGCCGCGGCGTCACGTGGGTCGACTCGCGCGTTTTCGAACAAAAAACCGGCAAATCCCTCAACGATCCTCCCGACGCGACCGTCGACTTCGGCTCGCAACAATATTTCGACCTCGCGCGCAAACTCATAACAGAAGGCCGCCCGGGCATTCTCGCGGCGAACGGCCAGTTGTTATTGTTCGTCGAAGGCAAGCGCGTGCTGGTGAAGGCGCCGGCGTAGAAATGTAATATTTCGGCGGCGCGTTTCGTTCAACGACGCGCGTCCGCGAGGGGATTCCAAATCTTAAGTCTAGGAAAATGAGTAAAGTCGCGGTCGGCCGTCCATAATTCCCGGACGCCGTGATGGATGCAAAGCGCGGCGATGCGCACGTCGTGAATTCGTCCGCCGTGGATCGCTGGCGAAATCACTAATTCTTTCAATGTATCGAAATACCCGGGCCCCTCGGAAATCCAATGCAGCTGCGTCGAGATTTCCATGGAGCGCAAATGAGCCAATGCATCCCTCGCGGGCGTCGGCTTCTTAAATACTTTTGGATTCGATACAACGGATAGGAACTCATGGACGCAGGGCCACGGGATCGCCCACGGCGACGATCCTTCCACCAGTGACCGCAGCGTCGCCAGCGCCTGTTCGTGTCGCGGAGATTCCGCGCGATGAGAGTAAACAATAATATTCGTATCAATCGCGATCATGCTCAGAGCCCCCGATAGATTTCATCGCGCAGCTTTTCCCAGTTCCAATCTTTAAATTCATCCGTAGGGCCGGTCCCATCCATGATAACGGGTTTCCATGCCCGCAATTTTGACGCCTTGACTTTGGCTTGTAAGACGAGTCGAAGCCCCTGCTCCGTCAGCGCACGCACAGTGGTCTTGCGCTCGCGCGCGACGCGGCGCACGCGCTCGAACAGGTCGTCGGCAATCTCGATCGTGGTCTTCATATGGGTACCCATATTAGCACATGAACCGACGCTCGTCGAGCGGAAAAGTTGAGCCGCACGGCCGGGAATCGCCTCCCGGCCGTGCGTTCCGATCGAACCGACAATACTAAAGTATATTTAATATCCCCGTCGAACCGGCATAATCATTAAGAGTTGCCGTCGCCGCCGTATAATTAAGATCACTTGAAATCTTAAAGTTCCACGGCAGCTCCTCCTTGTCGCAAACGATACCGATCGCGACGGCGGCGAAGGCGCGGCTTTCAGCGGCGAGGGATTTGTCGCGGAGCATGCGCGGGAGCGTCGGCGCCGCGGAATCTTTATTATCGATCGCGCGGTAATCTCCGACGAAACCGAGCGCGGTCGCGACGGCCGCGTGCACGGCCAGCGTCTTGTTTTCTTTATCGCCGAGCACCTCGAGCAGCGTCGGCACGGCGGACTTGTCGCCGAGCAGACCGAGCGCAATTGTACATTCGCGAACGAGGTCGGGCCGCCGCGTCGATTTCTTCGCGAGATCGCGAATCTTATCCATCGAATTCGTCTCGCCCATCAAACCGAGCGACGTCGCGAAAAAGCCGCGGTATTCGTCCGACTTAACGACATCCAACAAATGTTCCATCTGCTCGCGCGCATCGTTATAATGTAATAATCCGAGGCCGATCGCGTACGCGCCGAGCTGTTCGGGATCCTTGATTTCGATCGTCATTCCGAGCAACGCCTTGCCGATCGCGGGGTTCGGCAGCACGCTGTCCTTGCGATTTAATTGTTCAAATCCCTCGACGCCGAGCGCAACTGCCGCCCATGCGCGCGTCATCACGCGCCCGCCCATCGTCTGCGCTTTCACGAGAAGATATTTCTCAAAATCGTTGTCGGGATTCGCCGTGCCCGCGATTTCTCCGAGCGAAATCATACCAAAATACGCGAGCAGCGGATTTCGCGAAGTTTCATGATCGATTTTTTCGCACAACACTTCGAGCGCATGCTTGGCGAACGTGTCGTCGGAGCGTGTTAACATTCCGACGGCCTGCGCCATGGACTGGCGCTCGAATTTATCGTTATTATTTCTCTTGTCGGACGCGAGTTCGGCGAGACATTGTTGCACATACGCGCCGCGCTCGTTCGCGGGCGCGTCGCCGAGAATGCGCGCGATCGCGTTCGGCACGTGCGCGCAAATGATAGTTTCGCGCTTGTAATTGTCATCATAATATTTCTCGAGCGCGGCCGCCGCCTTGCGTTCCGGATCTTTAATAAGTCCGAGCGAAACGACGGTCGCGACGCGGAGATCGATCTGCGCCGTCCGCTTCGCGCCCTCTCCGCCGATGAAAGTTAATAATACAGATTGAACTTTCATGCGAATGTCCGGATCGGCGCTGCGCGCGCCGACGAGGCCGAGGCCGTACGCCGCGAACGTCCGCGTGCGAATCGGAACTTCGCGCTTGTCGACGAGTTTCCTCGCGCTTTCGTTATCTTCAAATAAATCGATGAGCGCGGGAACCCCCTCGGGCGACGCGAGAATGCCGAGCGCGAGGCACGCCGTCTCGGCGATCTCCTGATCGGGATTGTTTAGGAATTTATTGATAGTTTCGATCGAGCGTTGCGGTTCCTGACCGATTTTCGCGATCGCGAGGAGCGCGCCGGTGATCAGGTCGCGATTCGTTTCCTTTGCAAGCGCCTCGTTGAGCGCGGGGAGCGCGATATTTGTAATTTGATCGAGCGTCGGCCGCATCGACCTGCGTCCGGAATTGTTAACTAATCCCTCGTCGTCGCCCGTGATCGGACCGCCGAGTTTGGATATCATCGATTTTAAATTAAGAAACCGGTCGCGGTTGAAACTCCACCAAAAAGTCCACGATTCGAGATCGGGGCCGAGGCCGCTGCCCGTCGATCTGCCGGGTCCCGGAGTCCCGGGAGGCGTCGTAACAGGTGGGTTGGTCGGAGTTGTTGGATTCGGACCGACCGGATGCGACGGTCCCGGCGTCGTCGGATTTGATGGATTCGGATGCCCGGGATTGGGCGTGCTCGGTCCGCCGGACGACGGCGGAACGGTGTCGCCCGGACCGCGGTACGTGCCGCCGTGTCCGAGGATCGTGCTGCTGAAGAATATTAAGGATCCGCCGAACGCGACGGCTGCGATTGTCAAGGAACGCATGGGATTTCTCCGTGACATGATGGTTAGTTAAATTATCCTGGCCCGCGGCTGCCGGATCGGTTCTGTAGTGTTGACGGCGTTTCGCGGACACGCCGTCGCATCCCTTCGCAATCGATGTACCGGCGAACGCCCGCGCCGCCTGTCATAGGAAGAACGCGCGTTTCGTTAAAATTCGACCGCCGCCAGTCGTGCTCTCGTCGTAACGCGCGTCACGGGCGCGTAACGCTTCGCGGTCCCGCTTTTCAGGCGCGGTGAATGTTACTTATCCAGTTCGAATTCGAGTTTCGACGGCGCGCGTTCGATTGTAAACGATCTTGTAACTTTGGCGTCGTTCGCGTCGACGATCGTATAGGTATAATTGCCGGGAGGAAATGTATACTTGGATTGATATCCGCGCGTCACGGGCGCATTGAACACCGGCGCGCCCGTTGCGTCGGCGATGCACAGATGATAGTATTCTCCTTCGACGCCGCCGTGCGCGATCACTTGCAATTCAAACGACTTCCGCACGACGAATTCGACATTTTCGACGGAGCCCGCGGTTGCGTCGATGAGTTTACAAGCGTTGCCGAGCGCGCCGTATTGTCGAATATCATATTGTCCGGGACTCGCCGAATTGATTGTAAACTTGCCGTCGGTTCCGGTGCGGAGACCGTGCACTCGGCCCGCCATGCGCGTCGCGTCGGAGTCGACGGGCGAAAATCCAAATCCGCCGAGTTCGCCGAGCTTCATCGGCTGTCCGGATTCGTCGACGACTCGTCCATAAATATGAATGGGAGGAAGCAGCCGGACGTCGCCGAGATTTGTTATTTCGCCGCGACCGACAGCGGCCGGGAGCGACGCCGCCGCGATCACGCCGCCTTGCCGCCGTTGCAGGCACTCAATCAGATAATTACCCGGCGGAATGTCGGTAATATTTATTATGTCATCGGCGTCGGGGTAACCCGAAGTTTGCGGAGTGCCAACCGCGCCCCATGCCGTCGCAACAGAATTGTCGCGGATGGGGATGCTTGGAAAAGGGCTTATTAGTTTCATTCTCACGGAGCCCAGGTTCGCGCGAAACTCGTCGGGCGAGATTCTAAATATTACTTCCTCCTGGCCGACATCCGCACGCTGCGACGCGATCGGTTTGCGCGCGAAAAGAATTGTAATATATGAAGGCAGGCGCGCCGTGACGTCGAGCGTCGCGTCGAAGCCCTCCGGGAGCGGATACAATATTCCGTCGATCGTGCACGGACCCGTGCGATACCAACCGTCGCCGAATTCGACAATACCCGTGTACTCCGGAACGGGCCGCGTGAACGGCTCTTTTGTAGCGAGTACGCGAAATGTATGATCGTCGACGGGAATGCCGAGTTCTTTTAATTTAGGAAGCAGCGGCTCGTCGTAAAGTGTCAGGAAACGGATCCTGAGCCTCGGCGCGCGCGCGAGGACGAGTTCGATGACGAAAACGCCGGCCGCATTTGTATCGATTGCGCGTTTCGCGGAGATCCATCCGAATTTGCGCGCTTCAACGGTAATGTTACCGTTCAATTTCGTATCGATGCTAAACGATCCGTCGGCGGCGCTGTTTGTAAACTCAAAAAGGCGTTCGCCGTCGGCCGTCGACAAATTCGCGCTCTCGATCGGAGCCCCCAATTCGTCGACGACGCGGCCTTTTAAAGTTAATAATTCAGTTCGCGGCGCGGCCGGTTCCGACGCGGGTTTCTCCACCGTTCGCGCGGTGGAAGGCGTGCTTGCCGGGACGCGCGCGTCGGGAATGGTAATGTTCGGCTTCGATGCGGGAATCGATTCGGCCGTCCGCCGCGGTTCGTCGCCATGGAAAAAATAAACTAAAATCGCCGCGATCGCCGCGAACAGAATCAATAATAATGCAATCCGCCGAATCTTTATCATGATCGGCGGCGCGAATTCACGGCATCCGCAGCGAACGGATCATAATATTAATCGTTTTGACGTGGCCTTCGGAAAAACTCGAAGGTTTGTAATGCGCGAGCGAACGCAATTTTAACAATTCCGGCAGGTCCTCCTGTTTGATGCTCTTGAACAGCGAGCCTTTGATCGCCGGCAGGCCGAACACGAATCCGTCTTCGAGCGAAGAGAACAACTCGGCCTTGTCGGTCGGCGAAAGGGGCTCCTCTTTGGCCACCGCGGCATCTTCGAGGCGACCCTTGCGCTTCAACCAGGCAATCGTCGGATTTGAATACAGATCCGCGAAACGCATCAAAAACTCCGAATCATTTGCAATCACGAATCCGTGTTTGTTTCCGCCTCCCTTCGCCTCTTCTTTTAGATATTTCATCGCCTCCGCGAGTTCCTGAAGCGTGTGCGTCCCCTCGGGCTTCATTTTATCCATTTCGGGAATGATGTCCGTGCCGAGGAATTCGACCAACGCGAAAAGCGCCCCCGCGCGGCGCTCGTCACTTTTTGTAGTTTCAAAGACTTTTCTTACGAACGGCAACGAATCGCGATCCGCTATATTTGCGAGCGCTTTTAATAAAAATGCCGCGGCCTCGTCGTCTTTTTCGTTTGTAATCCACTTTTCGATCGGCGCGCGCGATTTTGTATAAGTTGCGAATGAACCGAGGTACATCGCCCACACGCGGCGGCGCTCGACGACGGGGTCCTTTTCCCCCTGAAGCGCGCGTTCTTCGCCCCATTCGCCGGCCGCGATCAGGGCCGGATTGATAAACGCCCCCAGCTTGACCGCGTCCATGTCGCCGGCGTCGGCCTGAATATTAAAATATGCGCGTCCGACTTCGGGCCGATGGATCAGTAAATTATAACAAAGCATCCGGTCGCGATTCGAAAATGGTATAATCGCGTTCGCTGTCTTTCGTTTTTCATAAAGCGCGGCTTCGCGGTCGATCGCCTCCTTTGAAGGCCAGATGTTCGCGCGGGGCTGGCCGAGGACTTCGAGGCGCCGCGCGAGCAGCGCCGGAACATCCTTAAATAACTGATCGGCCTCCGCGTCGAGCGCGGGCGACGAGGCCGGTTTGCTCTGCGCTGTGTCGATTCGTATATTTATATTCGGCAAGCCGGACGGAAAACCGGAATGAGCCGCGGAGCCGGACGCAATGGTTGCGCCGACGATCAACGCCGCCGACGCCGCGAGTTCATGCCGTGCGAGGAAATGTAGTATATGCATCGTCGTCGGCGGCGGCCGATTACTGCTTCTCGGGCTTCTTCGCTTCCTCGGGCGCGAAAACTAACAATTTCGATCCCGTGTCCGTGCGCGAGCCCTGCGGGAACCAGAGTTTGCGCGTCTTCGGGTCGAATGCGCAGGTCTTCGCGCCGCGTGCCGTCTCGATTTTACCCACAATTTCAAATTTCTTCGGATCGACTTCCTTGACGACCGCGGTCGTGCCGTCGCCGCAGGACGCGAATGCTAACATTCGCTCGGCGTCGAATACGACGGCGTCGCAACCTTTGCCGATTTCGGGCGTCGCGACGACTTTACCGTTCGCCGTATCTACAATTGCGAGTTTCTGATCGCATCCGGCGAATAATATACCGTTCTTTTCGTCGATCGCGAGTCCCGTCGGCGCTTCGCACGGCGCGAGCGCGAATTTCGAGACCACCGCGTGTTTTTTGGCGTCGATTTGCGCGATGAAATTCTTATCTTCCGAATTTACATATACCATTCCCTTGGAAACGTGTTCGGCCGCGAATTCCAGCATTCCGCCGACCTCGATCGTCGATTTTACTTCCAGCGTCGACGCGTCGACGCATGTGATCGTTCCGGCGCGGTGGTTCATCGACCAGACTTCCTTGGTGGTTGTAACATAAAGAATCGCGTCCGGTCCCGTCCCCGTCGGAATCTCTTTTGTAACTTTAAGAGTAACCGGATCGAATACAATCAACATATTCTTTCGGCCGGCGGTCGCGAAACCGCGCTTGAATTCCGCGACAACCGTCGCGCCGTGCGCGCCCTCGACGCCTTCGACTTCGCCGATCTTCTCCGATTTATCGAGATCGACGACGTCGATTTTCGTCGAATGCGCGACGTACATGCGCCGCGACGCCGTGTCGACGTTGAGGTAATCGAAGGAACCTCCCGGCATCGGGACTTCGCGTTCCTTTTTGTAGTTTACCGAATCGCCGGCGAACGAGAGCGCGGCGGCGGTGAGTAGCGAAATGCAGGCTTGGATTGTGTTCATGGGGACTTCAAACCGATTTTGTCGATGGGGTTTCGATCTAATCGATCTTACGGAAGCGCTTTGCGGGGCGATAGGAGTCGAAACGGCGATGCAATGCGCTTTGCATCCAAAAGGCGCGCCAGACCGCGAAACCATGCGGGAGAGTGGCGCGTGCCGGGCGATCTGCGGGGAGAGCGCGCGCGAACGGGTTGACAATTCGGCGCGCTCTGGAGACAAACATAGGCCAAAAGCCGAAGCCCAAACCGGCGGCGCCAGCGGAGGCCGCGGCATTCAGTATCTTATAGTTCGAACATTACCTTCCGAGTTTACAAATACTTTTTACAACAAATAGACGAGGCAAGCCATGGATTGCAGTCATATGCCGCAGGCGACCGATGCACACAAAAAACTCCACGCTCTCGCCGGCAACTGGTCGGGCGACGAAAAAATGCATCCGAGCCCGTGGGATCCGAAAGGCGGGATCGCGCAGGCCACGATTCAATCGCGCGTCGATCTCGACGGATTTGTCGTGATTTCGGATTATTTACAAAAGCGCGACGGTAATATTACTTATCGCGGACACGGCGTTTTCGGCTACGAGGTCAACGAAAAATGCTACACGATGCATTGGTTCGATTCGATGTCCGGCGCGTGCTGCGCGCCGCCCGCGCGCGGCGAATGGAACGGCAACATCCTCACGTTCGAAAACAAATCGCCGATGGGCCACGGACGTTACACATTCGGATTCCCGGCGGCCGGAAAATATACATTTAAGATCGAACAATCGATGGACGGCAAACAATGGATGCCGTTTATTGAAGCGACGTATTCGCGCGGTTGATTCCGCCCTCGCGACTTCGAACAGTAGCATTCACGGCCGCGGCGCAGTTTCGTCTTGCCGCGGCGCTTACCGCTTTCGCGGCCAATTCATTATTATGCCGCGCGGCGCTCGGCGGCGGCCGCGTCGACGCGTCGACGTTTACAATCATACGAATATTCTCGGGCGCGGCCTCGATGGGCGCATTCGCGATGTTGATCCGGCGACGCGGCGAACGAGGGATCGGCGGAGGAAGCTGGATTTCTGCGTTCGCATTATTTGTATACGCGGCGGCATTTTCGTTTGCATATCTGAAGCTCGGCGCGGCGGTCGGAACATTAATATTATTCGGATCCGTACAATTGACGATGCACTCGGCGGGGATTTTGTCCGGTGAACGGCCCGGCGCGCGGAAGTGGCTCGGCCTCGCGCTGGCGCTCGCGGGCCTCGCGGGGTTGACATTCCCCGGGCTCACGGCGCCGGACCCGATCGGACTATTATTAATGATCGCCGCGGGATTCGCGTGGGGAACCTATTCGTTGCGCGGCCGTGGTTCGACGCGTCCGTTATCTGTAACCGCCGACAATCTGGCGCGCTGCCTTCCGTTCGTATGTATTCTCGGGATCATTACATTTCCGGGAGCGCATTTGTCCGTTGACGGCGGAATATTAGCAGTACTCTCGGGCGCGCTCGCGACGGGCGTCGGATACGCGCTCTGGTACGCGGCGCTCCCGTCGCTCACGGCGACGAACGCGGCGCTCGTGCAATTGTTAGTTCCAGTGCTTGCCGCATTCGGCGCGATCGTATTTCTAAACGAAACGCTCACGATGCGGCTCGCGCTCTGCACGACGTGTATTCTGGCCGGCGTCGTCAACGCGGTCGCCGCGCGAAAATAAAGTTTTTCCGCCGGCGGTTGAACCCGAAATCGCGCGTTCACCGTCCACGTATATATAACAGTGGATCACACTCCCACGACGCCCGAAGACCTGCTGAATTACGATCGGTTCATCCGCTCGATCGCGCGCCGTCTCATGATCGAAGGCGACGCCGCCGACGACGTCGTGCAACAAACGTACATGGCCGCGCTCGAAAAATCGCCGGCCGCGCCGGATCGGATTCGTTCGTGGATCGGCAGCATCGCGCGGAATTTCGCGCTCGAATTTCACAGAAAGGAATCGTTAAGAATCCGGCATGAACGCGCCGCGGCAAGACCGGAATCGTTGCCTTCGGCCGCGGACATCGCGGCCATCGAGGAGACGCGCCACCGGCTCGGGCGCGAAATTATTGAATTGCCCGAACGTTATCGAATCGCGCTGTGGCTTCGATTTTACGAAAACCAGCCGCCGCGAATGATAGCAAAGCGCCTCGGCATTCCCGTCGAAACGGCGAAGACGCTGATAAAACGGGGAATTGAATTATTAAGACAACGGCTCGACGAACGTTATGCTTCGCGCCGGGATTGTTTTGCCGCGTTGATTCCGCTCGCAGCGGCCGCCCCCGGTTGGTGGGCGTCCGGAGGCGCAGCCGGAGCATTGAAAACATTGATTCTTATGACTACAAAAACAAAAGCCATCGCCGCCGCGATCATAATATTTACGCTGTCGCTCGTCATCTGGTCGTATTGGGGCGGCGCCAACGATGCGAAGTTCTCACAAACTAATAATTTACAGAAAAGCGGCGTGCCGCTGACGGCGAATGCGTCCGCGCCCGCCGCCGCGGAGTCGCTGCCGGCGCCCGCTCCGCGTCAAAATGTATCCAATCCGACGGCGGAATCGCTCCCCGCGTCGAAGCCCGCGCCGGCCGACACTGGAACGTTAATATTACACTTCCTGTGGGGCGACGACAAAACGCCCGCGACGGGGATTCAAACGCAGGTGCTTGCCGCGTTCAATCAACAGCATCAATTCTCGCCCGCGCCGCTCACGGCCGACGCTTCCGGCTCGATCCGCGTCGATAACATCAGATCCGGCCACGCGTGGATCCGCGTCGACCGCTGGTTCGGCGAATCGCTCATGGTCAAGCCCGGAGTCATTACCGAAAAGACATTTAATATTCCCAAGGGATTCAACGTGGACGGCGTCGTCGTCAACGCCTCGGGCCGGCCGGTGGCGGGCGCGGACATAATATTAAACGAACAGGGAACGCGCGAAATTAATATTACAAAAACCGACGCCGACGGAAAATTCATGATTCGTTCGGTCTCGGGAACTATGTATTTTATCAGCGCCCGCGCCGATCGCTACGCCCCTTCGAAGGAAGAGCAGATCATGAGCCGGGAGGGCGGGAATCTTACTTTTAAATTCGTGCTTCCGGGCCCCGGCGGCGGCGTCGCCGGACGCGCGATCGATCCGAACGGAAAACCGGTCGCGCGCGCGCGCGTCGCCTGCGGACCCGCCGCGCTCGACACGAACGGTAAATTCAGGCAGAGGCATGGCCTGGATCCCGATTTCGCGCGAGTCTTTATGGACACGACTCCCGAAGGAATCTATCAATTCGAAGGACTGAAACCGGGGCCCAATCGTATCATCGCGCGGATCGACGGTTTTGCGCCTTTTCAATCGATCGTCGACGTTCCGACAACCGGAATTGCGAATCTTGATATTCTTTTCCAGCCGGGCGTCGCCGTCGCGGGCGTCGTCACGGATTCGGAAGGTAAACCGGCGAAGGCCGTCGGATTCACGTTCGGCGGATGGGGCGATTTCGATCGTTATGAAACGCGGAGCGGCGCCGACGGCCATTATATACTTCGGGATCTGCCGCCCGGAGAAATAAAGATAAACGCCGATCACGACACTCTCGGCAGCGCGAATATTACACTTACCGGGGCGCCAGGCGCGGAACTGACGTGGGACGCGATGTTATCGTTGGGATTATCCATTTCGGGCCGCGTCGTCGACGAAAACGCGAGTCCGCTGAAGGAGGCGCTTGTCGAAATTTTTGCGATGGAAAAAACCAAGAGCGACCACTCGGGCGGAATGTTTTGGACCGACGCGGAAGGCAAATTTAAGATTGCCAAACTCGAGAACGTCGAGCACCAAGTGAGGGTCCGCGGACCGGAGGGGTCGCACGGCTCGCTGGTTCTTAATAAAATAAAACCGGGCGGCCCCGCGCTGCAAATTACATTAACAGAGGGCGCGGCCGATTGTGCAATTATCGGAACGTTGCTCGGGCCGAACGATCAGCCCGTGGCGGGCGCGCAGATTTCGGCGTGGCGTGTCGGCGAGCAGACGTCGCCGATCGATTTTGCCGATCCCAAGACAGGCACGTTCAAACTGAGTCCATACATTCCCGGACAATATAGATTAACATTCTTCGCGAAGGGCTTTCCGAGTACGACGCTGCCGCTACACCGGGTCAAGCACGGCGAGACGTGGGACGTCGGCATTGTTAAACTACAAAACGGTGGGCGCATCCGCGTCGCGTTTTCGCAAGAGGCGGGCGCGGGCGCGCCGGAATTTACACTTGTGGACTCGAACGGCTGGTATACGCGCCCGGCGCTCGAAGTCGTCCGCGATCCCGCCGGCGATTATGCACATTCGACCGAATCGATCGCGCCGGGAAGCTATTATATCAATATGCACGGCAAGGGCGTTTCGGTGTTGTCGACTCCGGTCGTCGTTTCGTCGGACGCGGAGACCGCGGTCTCGATCGTCGCGAAGGCGGGCGCGGAGAGAACCGTTAAATTAAAAATGCGCAAACCGGCGGAAGACGCGTCGAATCAATCGCCGCTTTCGTTCGAAATCCGTTCGAAATCCGGAGAATTAATATTAAAAACCCAGGCGTGGCCGGACGCGAACGCCGGGGCGTATGTCGCGATGTTCACGCTCGCGCGCGGCGAATATCAATTCGACGCGTCGGGCGACGCCGGAAAGGCGTCGGGAACATTTACAATGGCCGATTCGGACAATCCGCCGCTCGAATCGCCGTTGCAATGAGCCGATCGCCGCGGAGATAATTATTATTACTTATTCGCGGCCGCCGGTTCGCCCTGCGCGATCAGATCCTTCCACTTTTCGACGAATTTTCCGCGGTTCTCCAGCATGAGTTGTTTGAAATCCACGCCCAACAACTTGAATGTTTGCGAACCGAAGTGGTGGACGAAAACGTCGCCCGCGATGACGCACTGAAATCCCGCGAGCCGCGCGCGAACGCAATAATCGTCGTCCTCGAAATTACCGATGCCGAATCGTTCGTCGAGCAGGCCGACGCGATCATAACATTCCCGTTTTATAAACATACACAATCCGATGATGCGCGGCACGATCGCGCGTTCGCCGGCGTGCGCTTCGCGGAACGCGGCCGCGAACGACTCGAGTTCGCCGAGGTTTTTGTAAGAAACGCTCGAAAGCTGCTGCGGGCCGGCCGCGAAATTCGTGCGCGGCCCGAGGACGCCAAACGCCGGATCGGCGGCGGCGTGCGAAAGTAATAATTCGAGCCACCGCGGCGTTACGACGACGTCGTTGTTCAACAGTAATATATGTTTTCCGCGCGCGGCGCGCATGCCCTGGTTGCACGCGGCCGCGAAACCGAGATTTTTATCATTCGTAATCGTGCGCACGCGCCGCTGCGATTTTAAGAATTCGGGCGTGCCGTCGGTCGAACCGTTGTCGACGACGATGACCTCGTGCGGAATCCCCGTGTAGCCGGCGATCGAGCGCAGGCACGTATTTGTAAATTGTAAATTATTCCAGACGGGTATGACGATCGAAACCAGCGGTTCGTCCGGCGTCGGCTCGAACCAGTCGATTCCCCACAATTCCATCGGCGACGGCACCTGCGCGTCGCCGTACGCCGCTCGCAGTTTACGATATAAAGCATCCGTGCTCTCCTGCACGAGCCGCTCGCGGTCCGAAACGGCGAGCGATTGAAAGGATTTCTGCCCTTCGTGATAAACAAAACAACCGGGCACGACGAGCAATTTGTAACCGAGGCGCCGCAGGCGCAGGCTGTATTCGAG
Organism: Planctomycetota bacterium; assembly: GCA_016200225.1. Lineage (GTDB taxonomy): Bacteria > Planctomycetota > UBA1135 > UBA1135 > JACQFD01 > JACQFD01. Next base: position 188,811 of record JACQFD010000002.1, on the reverse strand, counting down.
GTCGTCGTTGCCGAGGAACAGATCCTCGTCGAGGGCGCCGTGCTTTTCTATCAAATCGCGGCGCATGGCGAGGCAGAATCCTATCAATAACTTCGTCGGCACGGTCGCGTCCCCGTGCGCGTCCGCGAGCAGTTTCGCGAGATCGTCGATGCCGGCGTTGCGCGGCGGCGTCGATTTTGGAATATATAATTCATATTTCTGCAGCGCCGCGACGTAATTCGAAACGGGACCCGTCGCGCCGACGTCGCCGCGCAGCGGTTTTATAAGTTTCTGAAGCCATCCGTCGGTTACCGCGGAGTCCGGATTCAGTAATATTACAAATCCTTCGTCCGGCCGCGCGCCGCGCGTCGCGGCGATGCCCTGATTGCACGCCGCCGTGAATCCCCGGTTTGTATCATTTATGATCAATTCGACGCCGCGCTTTCGAACGCGCGCGGCCGTGTCGTCTTTGGATGCGTTGTCGACAACGACGATTTCGCGCGGCTCCGGCGTGTGCCGCGCCACCGAATCGAGGCAGCGATCGATCGTCGCGGCGGAATTGAAAGTTACAATTACGATCGTTGCCTTTTCGGCGGTGGACTCGGGCATGTTTTGCGAGGGAAGGGGCCACAGTCGATTTCGGAGCCGCGCGCGCCGTTTCTTGAGGCTTCGCATCAGGCCTTCGCCGCCGTAATCTCCACATATGATCGCGTTAGCCCTTTGCCTCGCGCTTCCACAGGTTGTCCAGAACGAATCCACAGACTGGAATGCCATTGTCGCGCGAGCGGCGCCGGCGGTGGTTTCGGTGCATTCCCGCGTTCGCATTCCCGTCGGCCGCGACGAAGCCGGACCGTTCGAGGGGAGCGGATTTGTCGTCGACGTCGAACACGGAATCGTCGCGACGAACCGGCATGTGGCCGGAGAGGGCGTTGTCCTCGACCTCGAAGTCCGCTTTTTCGACGGCACGAGCGCGGCCGCGCGGCTGATTTACGCCGATCCGCTGCACGATTATGCATTTTTACAATTTAACAAAAAGAGCGCGCCGGCGAACCTTACAGAAATAACAATGGATCCGCGTCCGGCCGAAGTCGGCGAGGAAGTGCGGATGATCGGTAATAATGGAGGCCTCGCGTCGACGGTGCTCGGCGGCACCGTTTCGAATCTCGGCGCGTATTGGGATCAGGATCCGGGCGTCGCGTATTTGCAAACGAGCATCGCGTCCGCGGGCGGTTCGTCGGGTTCGCCGATTATTGACGATACGGGCGCGGCGATCGGGATGCAGTCCGCGCACGACGAACACACTTCGTATGGAATGCCCGCGGAATATTTAGATACAATTCTGAAGAAATTAAAGAAAGGCGCCGTTCCGACGCGCGGCTCCGTGGGGTTGCGCCTCCGCGCCGCGGATGCGGCCGAGGCCGTGGACGCGGGCGCGATTACAAAAGAACAGTCCGAACAATATGAAAATGCGGCGATTGCCGTCGTCGAGGGCGTCGTGCCCGACACGCCGGCCGATGGAAAATTAATAGCCGGCGATATTGTTATGAATATCGCCGAGGCGCAAGCGGGCGATTTGCGCGCGGTCGAACTCGCGCTCGACGCGGGCGTCGGGCGCGAAATTGAAGTAAAATTCGCGCGAGGCGGGTCGGCGCGCGTCGAAAAATTAAAAGTAATCGATTTGATGGAGGACGGCGTCAAGCAAATGGCGCTATTCGGCGGCGCGGCGATGCAGAATTTACATTATGAATTGCGCGCGCGTTCCGAAATGAAGCGGCAGGGCGTGCTCGTCGCGCACGTCGAGGCCGGCTCCGCGGCGGAGGCGGCGGATTTGCGCCGCGACGACGTGATTCTTAGCGTTGCGGGAAAGCAGGTCGAGGACGTCGCCGCGCTTTGGAAGATATTATCCAATGTGGCGCACGGCGAGCGAATCTTCATGGTGATCCGGCGGCCGTCGACGTTCGATTCCGCGACGCGCAGCGTTTTGTTTATATCAGATAAAATCTGGGACCCGACGCGGTTTTTGGTAAGAACCGACGCGGGCTGGATCGACGGCGCGGGCGCGCAAACGGCGGCGCCGTCGCCGGAGTCGCGGCCGGCGGGCGCGATCGCGCCGCGCGCCGACAAGAAAGAAGAATCGAAGCAGGGTTCCGTAAAGTAAATTTAACAATTGGCCGCGCGCTCGCGAGTGCAGTCTGGAACGCGGGGGCCGTTCGCCGCGCTCGCGCCGCTCGGGTGGATTTATGGATTGGCGGCGCGCGCGCGAAACGGACTCTACTCGGCGGGAATTTACAAAACGCAGCGATTGCCCGTTCCGGCGATTTCGGTCGGCAATCTCACGGTCGGCGGCACCGGAAAAACGCCGTGTACATTTTATATATTAAATAGAGCGGCCGAGCGGAAAGTTAAGGTTGCCGTGCTGACGCGCGGGTACGGCGGCGGCGGCGGCGCGAACGACGAAGTGTGGATGCTGCGGGATCGATTTCCGAGCGTCGCCGTGGACATCGGCGCGGACCGGCGCGCCGCCGCGGAAAGATCGATCGCAAACGGTCCGCCGGACGTGTTCTTGTTAGATGATGGATTTCAGCACCGGCGCGTCGCGCGCGATTTGAATATATTACTTATCGACGCGTGCGACCCCTTCGGCGGCGGCGCGTATCTTCCGGCGGGACGGCTGCGCGAACCGGTCTCCGGCGTCGCGCGGGCGAATATAATTATCTTGACGCGCGTCGACCAGGCTGCGCCAGGCGCCGCGGGCGCCATCTGGGACCGGTTGAGTCATTACAAATACAACGGCCCGCGCGTTGAGGCCGCGCACGCTCCGGAATCGCTCGAGCCGCTCGATCCGAACCGGCCGGCGCGGCCCGTCGAGAGCCTTCGGGATTGTGAAGTACATTTGCTATCGTCGATCGCGCGGCCCGACAGCTTTGAATCTACAATTCGTTCGCTCGGCGCCCGGATCGTCGAGCACCGCGCATTCCCGGATCATTACCATTACCGCCCGGCGGATCTTCCCGATCTTCGCGACGCGCGCGACGGCCGCGAATTGTGGTGTGTCACCGAGAAAGACGCGCCCAAACTCCGCCGCCTCGGCGCCGTCGACGGATATATGTTAAAAGTCCAATTCACAATAACCGCGGGCCGCGCGGAATTCGACGCCGCGATCGACGGCGTATTTATTAAATAACTATTTACCGGCCGGATTCGCGGCGGGGATTTCGTTAAGAGTATAATAGGCCGCGGCGTGGGCGAGCGGCGCGCCGTCCTTCGAGCGAACGCCGTTCGCGTGGAGTTCATAAACGAAACCGGGGCGCATTTCCGAGACTTTCAAGCGCGCCGACGACGCGCCGGTCGCGACGGCCTCGATTTTCAGCGGTTCTGTATAAATCTCTTCGCTGCCGTAACGTTCATGATAATGAAACGTATAACTCGTCCCCGAAAACGCGCCCGCACTTTTAATACTTTGCGCGTCGACCGGTTTTGTAAATTTAAGATCGAATCCGTCGGATGCCGCATGCATCTCGAGAATTTCGAATGGAACTGTACCGTTCCAAACGAGCCGCTCGAGGCCGTCTTCGCGCGAGCCGCGCGAACCCCAACCGCGGTTCGTTTCGCCGATAAATAGCGAACCGTCGGCGCCCCAGCACAATCGTACAATTCCACAGGAAAGACCCTGGCGGAACGGAAACGCGGCGCCCTGATATTTACCATTCACTTTTTCCAAATATACCCGGAATATTTCGCTCGTCGTCTGATCGCCGATGAACAGTTGTTTATCGAACGGTCCGAATTTACCGCCCGTCTGATCGCAAACGATATCGCTCGCCGACTGGCCCATTTTCGGATACGGAAACCAGATCGCGGGAAGATTTAATCTTAATTCCGGGTGCGCCTTTGCGACTTGATACATCGAATCCTCGGTCGCGGGCGGTTGCGGCGGCCGCGGAATTGGAGGGTCGAATTTCGCGAGATCCCACCATTTCAATCCTTCGGGATGTCCCATGAACTCGCCCTTGACGAGTTGATGTAAATTACAAACCGCGTTCCAGTCGCCCTGATTATCCGTATAAAACATGTCGCCTTCGGCGTTCATGCCGAGGCCGGACGGCGAACGCAAGCCCGCGCACATCGGTATCATTTCGCCTTTTTTATTTATTTTGACCGCCCACCCGCGGAACGGCACGAGCGAGCGCCCCGCGTCGGTCCAGCTCAGATTTAATGTTATCCACAAATCGCCGTTTTTGTCGCGTTTCGGTCCGTAGGCGTATTCATGATAATTGCCGCTGATCGACCATGCGTCGCAAACTGTAGTAAACTTCGCGGCCGGCGACGAGTCCGGCTTGAGAGGGGACAATCGCGTGAGTTCGCCGCGCTGGACGCATAATAACGAATCGCCGTCGTTCAACAACCCGAGCGGCTCGTGGAGGCCGCTCGCGAATTTATGAAATTTAATTTTCTCGGTCTTGTCCGAGTAGGCATTTTCAACGATAAAAACGTCGCCCCGCCGCGTGCAGACGGCGATTCGGTCGCCGCCGATGGTATCGATTCCGCCCACTTCGAGCAATTCGCCGGGCGGCGATTGAATGGTAATAAGTTTGTAATAATCGCTCTCGATCGCCGGCGGCGTCTGGCACCGCGCGCGGGCGGCGGCGATCGTCATAAAGAAAAGAGCGGTCCGGAGAATCGTCGTTCTTTTACCAATCATACGTGACCTCCACTTCGAAAGGGTCGGCAATCGTCGTCGATCCATCGTTAATATCAACGATCAATTCTGCCGCGCCGCCGGATTGGCGGATGCGCGCTCTGGCGCCGTTTCCGAGACCGATGCGCAGGCGCCGCGGACCGTCGATTTCATAAATATTATTTTCGAGCGCCGTGATCTTGGGCGCGACGGCAAGCCTCAGGGCGGCGCCGCGGCCGACCCGCGGAATTTTGATATGTCGGGTCATGATTGCGCCTTGATTGCCGATCGAAGCGCTCAGCGTATCGTTTACGTTCGATCCCGCGGTGTCATAAGCAAAGCCGGCGCTTAAATTATATGAACCCATCTTGAACGCCGCCGCCTCCCCGGGCCACGGCGCGTCGGCGGACGGGAGCATCGCGTACACGGGCCCGCGCGGTAATTCTACAATACTGGTTCCGAGCGGCTCCGCGAATTGTCCGGCGCGCCCCACCCATGCCGCCGACGCATTGATAAATTTACCTTTCCATAATTTCGCGATCCGGCCGCTTCCGAGATCGAAAACCGCGTTGATCCCCTCGGGAAATCCTATACAAATCGCCCGCGGTCCGACGTCCTTGAAAAATGTACGAAATAGCAGCGGGCCGTCGGTCGGCCGCAATTCGAGATCGGCCGGTTTCAATCCGCGCGGCAGCGGCATCGCGTCTCCAAGCGAAAAATATATCCAAAGAGCCTCGATTTGTTTTTGTGTATTTCCATCGAGCACGCGCTTGAGCACGCTGCGGCCGTCGGGCCAGAATTGCGGCATTCGCGTGCCGGGCCGATAGGAGCCGGGATCTAACAAATACTCGCGAAACCATTCATAACGAATTCTTCGCGTCGTATTCGCAAGATCGTAGGCGGGGATGCCGAGCGAGTTGTTGCCGGCGAGTTTGTGGCACGAAATACAAGAAAACGCGCCGGCGTCGATCGCATCGCGGCCGGCGAGGATCGCCTCGCGGCTGAATTCGGGTTCGTTATTATTACTGTTGCCAGTGCCGTCGGCCAAAGGTAACAAATCCGCGAGGCGCGCGACCTGGGGAACGCCGAACTGCGGCATGCGCGTCGCCATGTACGGACGGACGGCGCCGCCCTTTGATAAGACTTCGGCGATCCAATCTTTCTTTAGTTTTCGGCCGACGCCGTCGAGGCGCGGCGGAATGCGTCCCTCGTCTCCCATCTCGGCTTCGCCGCGCGTTGTAAATAATACGAGCTTCGATTCCTCGGGCCGGCCGGCGCCGGCGCGTTCGTGGCAGCGCGTGCAATCGAATTGTCGTATCGTATCGGCGGCTTCGTCGGCGGGCGCCGCGGGCGCGTCCCGTAATGTTTGTATCGCGGCGCGGATCTGTTGTTTTTGCGTCTCGTCGAACGCGAATCGCGGAACGCCCGGCCCCGGATTGATTGTTATACATCCGGATTTCGACGCGGGATCCAATGCCGCGAGCGGCCTGGCGCGGCGCGTTTGCCGGGAAACGCCGCCGTTGCGGTGGCACGCGGCGCAATTCGATGAATTAAATAATTCGAGGCCGCGCGCGGCGGCCTGCGCATCGGGCGCAATTTTGTTATTATTATCGTTCGGCGGCGCGATCGCGGTCGCAGCGTGCGAAAAGACGCCGGGCGGGACGTCGCGCCGTTCGCTCTTTGGAGGCTTGTATTCGAGGCGAAGTTCCTCGCCGCCGTCGTTTTCGAAATATTCGATGCGAATGGAGTGCGGGCCCTTTGTCAACGGCAGCGCGGCCCACTTCGTCACCGTCGCATGAACGCCGTCGTTGTCGATCGCGAGTTTATCGTCAATAAAAAGCCGCGACCCGTCGTCGCTCGTCAGATAAAAACTATATTTCCCGGCGTCGAGATCCATCGCGCCCTTCAATACAATTCCAAAATGATCCGCGGGCACGTCCTTGGGAATGCCAACCTGTTCGATCACGCCGTCGAGCGCGGGTTTCAATTTGCCAAAATCGGGCAGCGACGCCCACTCGCCCGTGAAAATTTGATATTTCAATCCGGGACCCGATGCGGTGGTTGCATCGTGCAATAACTGATCCTTTAATAAATAAACGGCGATTTCGCGCGCTTCGCGTTCGTTTAGATTCATCGACGGCATGCGGCCCGACGGATCCGACTCGAGCGGATTGATCAAATAACGCGTCAGTTCGCGAATGTTCGTCCGCGTGGATTCTTTAAGTTCGCCGCCGTTCGCAGGATGGCACGCGGCGCAGCCGATCGTTGAATATAATACTCTCCCGCGTTCCAATTCCTCCGGTTCGATGCCGCTCGGCGTCGCGTCGAATGGACCTCCCTGCGTCGAAAGGTATTGGACCAGATCCGACGCCTGCGCCGCGTGAATTGTAGCGTCCTGCGAATTTAATAAATCCGGCATGCTCCACGCGTGTCGCGTGAGAGCGGGATCGCCGAGGAACTGTTTTAAGAATGCGGGAGCGCGCCGCGCGCCGATGCGACTCAGATCCGGCGCCTGCGGCGCGTTCGAAAATCGGGCCGACGTCGCCTCGTGGCAGTGCGCGCAGCCGTTGCGATTCCAGAGCGCAATACCCACATCGGCGCCCGCATCGCCGACGCGACGCGGCGTCGAGGCAACGATGGCCGCGTGCGCGATTGTCAACGTGGCAAATGCCAGATTCAGGCGATTATTGCATTTCACCCCGGCTATCTTATGTCACGGCCGGCTCCGTCCCACCCGAGGTAAAATCAATTTCTGTGACGAACGTGTCACATGCGCGTTCAAAGTTGGCCTTGCGCACGGCAGAATGCGCACAATGACTGCCCTGACAGAGCGCGTTCAAAATCTCGGCGCGCCCCGGATCCTGATCCTTGGAGATCTCATACTCGACGAGTACGTACTCGGCGATGTGTCGCGCATCTCGCCCGAAGCGCCGATTCCCGTACTCGACGTGCGTCGCGAAGATCAAAAAATCGGCGGCGCGGGCAACGTCGCGGCAAATGTTGTATCCATGGGCGGCCGCGCGGGCGTACTCGGCGCGATCGGTAAAGATCGTGCGGGAGACCGGCTCGTTGAATTGTTAGAAACCGTCGGAATTGATACTTCTCCGCTCATCGTATCCAAAAACCGGCGCACTACAATTAAATCGCGGCACATGGCCGGCCCGCAGCAGCTCGTGCGCGTCGATCGCGAAGACCGCGGCCCGCTGCCCGGCGAAGCGTCGGAGCAGGCGATCCGATTCGTTCGCGCGAATGTCGGAAATTATGATTTATTAATTATTTCCGATTACGGAAAGGGCGTCCTCACGCGCGAATTGTTAACAGCGGCCATCGAAGCGGCGAAACAACACAGCGTTCGCGTTCTCGTCGATCCCAAAGGTTCGGATTTTTCGCGTTATCGGGGCGCGTCGATCGTTACTCCAAATCGCGCGGAGGCGGAACTCGCGACCGGTTGTAGTATTCGAAACACCGTCGCGGGCACGCCGCGGATCGACGATCTCGTGAAGGCCGGCGAAAAACTCCTCGCGGAATGCGATCTCGAGGCGGCTATTATTACATTAGGAAAAGACGGGGTTTTCTTTTTAACAAAAAAAGAGCGCGTGCCCGTCATCATTCCGACGCACGCGCGCCAGGTTTATGATGTAACCGGCGCGGGCGACACCGTCATCGCGCATTTGGGCTTGCACCTGGCCGACGGCGCTTCCATCGAGGACGCCGTGAGACTCGCGAACGCCGCCGCCGGAATTGTAGTGGCGAGGCTCGGCACGGCGGTCGTGAAGCGCGAAGAATTGCTCGATGTTCTCGCCGTTCGAGAACCTCGCCGCGGGAAAATTATACAATCGCACGACGATCTCGACCGAACTGTCGCCGATTTGAAGGCCGCGGGAAGAACGATCGTATTTACGAACGGCGTATTCGATATATTACATGCCGGCCATGTCCGATACTTGCGCGACGCGAGGGCGAGCGGCGATTTTTTAATTGTAGGAATCAACGACGACGGCAGCGTGCGGAGAATCAAAGGCGAAAAACGCCCGGTGAATCCGATCGAGGATCGCATGTCGGTGCTCGCCGGGCTCGAAATGGTGGATTGCATCGTTAGTTTTAGCGAAGACACTCCGCTCGCGTTGATCCAACGAATATCGCCCGGAGTTTTGATAAAAGGCGAAGACTGGGCGGAAAAAGGCGTGATCGGCCGCGAATGGGTGGAAACGCACGGCGGCCGCGTGCTGTTGATGCGCCTCGAACCGGGAAGATCCACCACGAATACAATACAAAGAATAATCGATTCATATTCCAGTCCAAACAATCAAAAATAACATCTGCCCAGGCGGCGCTTTGGAAAAAATTCACAAAAACATCGATGAACTGGCTCTCGTCATTTCCGGATTGCGACAATCCGGAAAGAAGGTCGTGCTCGTGCCGGGCGTTTTCGATTTATTACATCCGGGACACATCCGGCTTCTCAAGGACGCCGCGCATCGCGGCGATTATTTAATTATTGCATTGCAGGCGGACGAAGCCGCGAGGCGGGCGAGGGGCGCGCCGCGGCCGATCCTGACGTTCGAGGACCGCGCCGAGGTCATGTCGGCGTTTTCGTTCATTCATTATGTGACTATATTTAGCGAAACCGACGCGAGCGCGATCGTTCGAAAGATCAAGCCGGACATCGTGGTCCGCGGGCATGATTTTACAGAACAATCGGCTCCAGAGGCGGCGGCCGTCGCCGAAGTCGGGGGAAAAATAATTATCGGCGGCGATTCGAAACTTTACTCATTCTCGGAATTATTCGGAAGCCGGCGCAGGGGCGCCGCGAAGGCGGCCGAGTAACCGCGAGCGTCCGCCTCCGAATGGATATATTACAAATAACAGAACTCGTCGCGGCGGGATTCGGCGCTGGGACCGTGGGGGCGATGCTGGGAGTCGGCGGAGGAATGATTATTATCCCGATTCTCACGACGGCGTTCGAATTTCAATTCGAACACGCGCGCGCGACGAGTCTTTTTGCGGTGATCGCGACTTCGAGCGGCGTGGCCGTCGCGACCGGAAAGGAACGATTCGGAAACCTTCGGTTGGGAGTATTATTATCGCTGCCGACGGCGCTCGTCGCGTTTTTGAATGCGTGGCTGGCGCAGGGTTTCAAAGCGTCGGTGTTATATCTGCTGTTTTCAGTAATATTAATCATCGCGGGAATATTGATGTGGCGCCCGGACCCGGACGAGCGCGCCCTATCCGACAATTTTCACAATGGAGGTGTCGCGGGGCCGTTCGACGGATCCTTCCACGATCCGAAATTTAAAAAAAATATTAACTATCGCGTTCGAAACGTGCCCGCGATCATGGGCGTGTCGTGCATTGCCGGAGGCGTTTCGGGGCTGCTCGGCGTCGGCGGCGGCGTTTTTCAAGTTCCCGCGATGGCAATTCTGGGGGGACTGCCGATGCGGGCCGCGGCCGCGACGAGCAATTTTTTGTTAGGAATCACCGCCGCGGCGAGTTTACCGTTCTACATGGCCAGGGGACAGGTGCGGCCCGTCGAAACGGCGGCGGTCGTGCTTGGAGTGCTGCTCGGCGCATTCTTCGGATCGTGGATTGCAATGAAAATCCACGGCAACACCCTCCGGCGATTATTTATAATAGTGCTCGGCGCACTCGCCTATCAGATGTTTCGAAAAGGAATTCAATGAAACGCGTCGACGCAACGGACAATGGAGCCGCGGGTCCGCGCCGGACGCAGGGAGAGGGACCCGTCGGAAGATTGATAACATTGGGAGGCGTCCTGACGGCCGCGGCGCTGATGATCCTCGCATTGATTGAATCGACGCGCGGACCGATCGGCGTCGATCGCGGCGGGTATCATTTCGAAAGTCTGGCTGAAGATATCATTCCCCGGAATCCCGAATCGTGCGCGGCGCTGGCGTGCATTGCGCTCGTGCTCACGCCTTTGTTACGATTGGTCTGGATCGCGATCATGTTGTCGAGATCCAAACGCTTCGGATTCGCATGCGCCGCGTTCGGCGTAATTATGATATTGACGGGCGGACTATTCTTTTTGTGGAATTCGCCGCCCGTTCGTTAATGTTAATGATTTCAATCATCCGATAACCGCGAACCGCCCGTGTCTCTCGACCCTATTCATACAATTCGCGGAGCCAGGCGGTTGCATTTGAAGGATGCTCGATTTGTATCATTAACGCCGCTCTCCGTGGAAAGCGGGCACCTGCGCGCCGTCGACGGAAAGATCGCGTGGCGCGGAGGCGCGAGCGCGGTCGAACGCGGCGAAGAGGTCCTGGAGTGCTGGCGCCAGGTGATCCTGCCCGGATTTGTCATGGCGGATCTCGACCCGCTGGCGTTTGCGTTGCGCGGAACTGTTCATAACGGCGAACGGGATCCGAGTTCGTTCGCCGCGGAATTCACGGAAACCGAACATAAAGATTTCGCGCTGCAATTATTTATAGAATGCGTCATGCTCGGAGTCACGGCGCCGCTCGTTAATATTACAAATATGGCGTCCCTGCGTCTGCGCCCGACGGTGCGCGCGGCGCGCGAAATCGGCCTGCGGGTCGTGATCGAATGCGGACCGGACGCGGATCGAACCGCCGCCGCCGACCTCGGAACCGGAAAAGATATTCATGATTCGATTCGTATTGTAAATAAAATCGCGGCGCCGCGCGTCGGATTGGATATTATAATGAAGGGCGGAATCGTCGCGGCCGGGTCGATTCTCGCGGCCCCCGACGGCGCGATCCCCGACGCGTTGGCGCTGGTCCGCGCGCTCGAATGCCTCCGCCCCGGCCTCGGATTCGAATGTCTGGCGAATTCTTATAATTATCTGAGCGGCGCGTTTGGAGCGCCCGCCGGTTTATTGGATAAGGGCGCGCTCTTCGATATCTTATTCCTGGATTATGAAGTTCCCGGAGAATTAAATAATAATAATATCAAGCATTGGATTCTGAGCGGATTTTCGACGGCCGCCATCGAAGCCGCCGTTGTCGCCGCAAAGCCCGTCGTACGGCGCCACGAAGTTCTCGCCGTCGACCGAACGGCGACAGCGCAGGCGGTCGCGAGCGCCGTCCGGCGGGTCGCTGGCGGCCGATCGTAAATATTACTTGTCGGACTTTTCGTCCTTCGGCGCTTTCTTAGCTTTCTTTTTCGCCGGCTTTTCGAACAATTTCTCGTCGACCGGCACATCCCACTCCACGCGCTCGATAACGGTCGACACTTCGACGCCGGATGTTTTGATAAGTATTTTCGACGGCTGCGGAATTCCGTCAAATTCTTTATATTCGGCAATCTCCGTGATCGCGTGGATTTTACCCATCTCGGATTCGACGGTCATATCCGTCTTGAAAGGTAAATAATCGCTCGTGCGAACATAAATTTTGAGCGGGTCTCCGTCGCCGTCGTTCGGCGTCGCGGTCACGACGACAAACGGCGGATCCGATTCCGGATGCCGTTCGACAATTTCGACTTTCTTATAAAACTCGCCCATGCGCGCGGTCGCGTCGAAACGGTCGCGCTTGAGCATCGCCAGCTGGCTTCCTTTCAATTCCTGAATTCCCTGAATGGGATTCAACGACCAGCCGCGCTCGCCGTCGAATGTTTGTATTATTTCGCCGACCATTGGAAGCTCCGTTTTCGAATATGTTTTATTCGGCGCGGCTTTGACGATCTCCGACGTTCCTTTCATTCCCATGATCTCGATCGTCGCATATTGTTTCATATTTTTGTGGCTTAACAGTTGTGTTACGTGCGCCGCCTCGGACATTTTCTTGTATAATGCGACCGTTTCCTCGTCCATCGCCGCCGCGGGACGCGACGCCTTTCCGGCCGGACCATTTACTAATCTTTCGGCCGACTTCATGCGAATATCCGCGAGCCGCGGCGCGCGCGGCAACCCCCGCACCGCGGCTTCGAGCACGGAATCGCGGCCTTTTTGTAATAATATGGCGTTCAATTCAACAGTTAGATCGGGCGTCACTCCGTCGCCTTCCACCGACTTTCCGTTCGGCAAGTGATAATCGGCAATGACGGTTTGGAGCCGCCATCCGTGGGGCAATTCCACGCCCACCGAAGGCAGCGCGGCGCCCATCGTTCTCGTTCCTATAATTCGCGCGCGTCCGATATATTGTAATCCCGCGGATAATATTTCCGACGTGCTGCCCGTCGCGCCGTCGACCAATACGACGAGCGGACCCTCGAACGGCGCTTCGCCGGGATATACAAAAAACCGCTGCGGCTCCTGATCCCGCATGCGCATCGATCCGAGTTCCTCGGGAACATTTACAAAAAGCCGCGTCACCGACATTGCCATCGCGCCGACGCCGCCCGGGTTTCCTCGTAAATCGAGAATGCATGCTTTCGCGCTCCTGTGCGCCGCGAGCGCCGCCTCGATCTGATCCTGTAATGTTAATATGCACGGTGTGAATCGTATATAAAGAATATCGCCGTCGATCATTCTCGCCTCGAACGAGGCGCCGATGTGGCCGAGGTGTCCGAAATCCGCGGGCGGAATCGCGGGTTTGTCCAATATTAATACTACTCTTTCGGCTTCGCCGTTCGCGCGGACGATATCGAGATCGAATTTCGCCCCTGCGTCGTCTGTTAGTAATTCCGCCACGCCATAGGGAACGAATCCCTCCCAATGCGCCTTGAATTTCGACGCGATCGCACGGATCATTTCGTCCATTCGACGGCCGCCGATTGCAACAATTTCATCGCCGGTTCGGAGTCCCGCCTTCGTGCCCGCGGAGCCCGCTTCGACCCTGGATATAATAACTTTATTCTTAATCGCCGCGGCTTGAATTCCGCTCGCGCCGATGTTCACGGCGGCGTCCGCGCCATCCGGTTTCTTTTCCTTATCGTTTTCCTCCGACGGAGGCATGATGGCGACGTGCGAATGTCCGAGTTCATGCACCATATCGCCCGTCAGATTTGTAAAATCGTCGTCGTTTCTTATACTATCGATCCGCGGCGCGTAGCGTTCGTGAACCGCGTTCCAGTCGACGCCGTTCATATTTTTATCATAATGTTTGTCCCGAATCGTCGTCCACGCCGCTTCGAAAACCTCGTGCCGCTCCGCCGGCGTCAAATCGTGGCGGACGACCGGTGCCGCCGCGGGCCTCGACGCGGCCGCCGACGTCGACGCGCACGACGGCAGCCAGATTCCCGCGATCGCGATCAATATGATGAAGATTCGGAATAATAAATTGCGATTCGAATTTCTCATTATAGTTCTTAATACAAGGCTGCGGTCAATTGTCGTTTCGGCGGATGTGATATTTATAATAGTCAATAATAAACAATCGCTCAGCCGACGGCTTCCAGCGACTGCAGGGCGTATCGATAGCGTTCTGCGCGCACATCGTCGCCGCGAAGGTCGCGCAACGCCAGCGTGACGAATTCACGGACGACCCGCTTGCGCCAGCCGAGCGTAAAATCGGTATTGTCCATGGGCTTCGCCGCATCCGACGCGATTCCCGCCGCCGTGGCGATGTTCTCGTCGGTCAGTCGGTGGCCCAGCAGCGCCGCCGCGGCCTTGGACGCGAGAAGGGGCCGCGACGCGACCGCGCCCAGCACAATATTAATATTAACGACCGTATCGCCCTCGAATCGCGCGGAGGCGGCGACGCCGAGCACGGGAAAATCGAACGACCCGCGCCTGCGGAGTTTCCAATAACAACTTTTCCGGCCTTTCGGATCCGGCAGCACGACAGTAGTTAATATTTCGTCGGGCCGCCGCGTCAAATAGTTTATTCCGTCGTTTTGATATAAATCCGCAATCGCAACTTCGCGCGCACCGCCCGCCGACACTAATCTTACGCGCGCGTCGAGCGCCAGCAACGCGGGGGCGCTGTCCGTCGACGACACGGCGAGACACTTTGGACTCGACGTCGCGACCCAGCAGGTCTGCCCGTCTTTCTTCATACAAAAATCGATGGCTTTCCGCCATTCATAATTCTGATCGTAATAGTTACATCGCGTGTCGAGACAAATGTTGCCTCCGAGCGTCCCCATGTTTCGCAAATGCGGAGTCGCGATCTGCGCGACCGCCTGCCAAAGCCCCGGATAATGTATACGAACGCGGGCGTCGCGCACGAGCGCCGTCAGCGTCACGCCGGCGCCAATGCAAAGCCCGTCGCCGTTCGTTAATGTTTGCAATTCGCTAATATTTCGCAAGCCGATCAAAGTCTTCGGCGTCTGCTGCCGCCGTTTCATATTCGGCAACACATCCGTTCCGCCGGCGATCAACATGGCCTCGCCGGGTCCGCTCGCGAGCATGGACGCGGCCTCCGCGACGCTTTTCGGCGCGCGATAAGTAAAATGTGGAAGTCGCATCATCGGGAGGCTCCCTCCGGATTCGATTTTTCGTTCATTAGTTTTTGCGCGTCATGCCACGCCGCGTTTCTCGCGCCCTGATTCTGCTCGGTGCGATGTTTCTTTTCGGGTTCGTTCGCCGCGCGGCCGTCGCCGCCCTCCCACGGAGGAGTTACTATAATTGGTTCGGGATAGGGCACGGAAGGAAATGACGCAGGGCCGAATCGCGGATCTTTACCTTTAGCTTTTGCATCGAGCGCTTTTAATATCTTTTCCGGAGTGATCGGAACTTCGTCGATGCGCACGCCGATGGCATCAAATACGGCATTTGCGACCGCGGGCATGATCGGTAATAACGGACCCTGGCCGACTTCCTTCGCGCCGAACGGCCCGGTTGGATCGGGATCCTCGACGAGTTCAATATACATTTCCGGCGTTTCGAGCGTCGTCGGACTCTTATATTCCAGCATGGACGGAAACTTATGAACGAGCGCGTTCGAAAGACGCTCGGGCAGCCGCCGGAATTCCTGTTCCTCCATCAGCGCTTCGCCGAGTCCCATATAAATACTACCCTGGACCTGTCCGATCGCTAATGTTGGATTCAGCGCGCGACCGATGTCGTGCGCCATCCACACGCGCGGAACTCGCAGCCAACCGGTGCGCGGATCGATTTCCACTTCGACGACCGCCGCGGAATAAGAATACGTCGGCGAGGGTCCGACGCCGCCGCCCTTGAATTTCGCCGGCGATTTCGGCGGCGAGTAACTTCCTACAGTTCCGATCGTGCCGTGCATCGTCTCGGCCGCGCAGACCGCGTCGCGGAACGACAATGCTTTTAGAGGATTTTCGCAATCGAAAACCTTACGATTCGCGAATACTAATCTTTCCTTCGGAATCTCCAGTTTCTTCGCGACCGCGATTGCTAACAAATCGCGGGCGCGCTCGGCGGCTTGGATGGCCGCGTTTCCCATCATTAACGTTACGCGGCTCGAGTAGGATCCGAGATCGACCGGGCCCAGATCGGTGTCGCCCGTGACGGGACGGACGTCATGCGGATCGATTCCTAATATTTCGGCGACGCACGCGACGAGCACGTCGTCGGAACCCTGGCCGATTTCCGTCGCGCCGCAGAATGCCGTCACGCGCCCGCTCCGGTCGAGATTTAACTGAACGCCCGATTGCGGCATTTCGTTCCAATTGATAGAAAGGCCGGCGCCGCAAAGATACGACGAACAGGCGATTCCCACGCCCCGGCCATGCGGCATTTTCTTATATTTATTTTTCCAATCCGACATGCGCACGACCCGTTCGACGCACTCGCGCAATCCGATCGTTCGAACTGTTAGAAAATTCGCCGTCAGCGTGTTGGGCTGCTCGATGATTCTTAAGCGTAATTCCGCTGGATCGATGCCGAGCTTGACGGCGATTTTGTCCAATTGAATTTCCTGGCCGAACCGCGATTGCGGCGTGCCGTGGCCGCGCTTCGGTCCGCACGGCGGTTTATTTGTAAATGCGCGGCAGCCGTCGAATCGGTATTTCGGTATATGATATGTTACTGTTTGCAGCGCGCCCGTATAAAACGTGCTCGCGACGCCGTAGGATCCGTAGGCGCCGCCGTCGAGCAGCGATTGCACGTGGAGCGCCGTGATCGTGCCGTCGTTCTTGACTCCGGTCTTGAATCGCATCGTCACGGGGTGCCGCCCGCGATGACAATAAAAAACCTCCTCGCGCGTCAAACATATCTTTACAGGACGGTCGAGCATGAGCGCCGCGCGCGCAACGACGATTTCATGATTGAATACATCGCTCTTGCCGCCGAAACCGCCGCCGTTCGAACATGCAATAATACGAATATGCGCCGGGTCCATGTCGAGCGCCTTCGCCGTCGCCTTATGTAAATAATGCGGACATTGCGTGCTCGAGTAAACGGTTAGTTTCCCGTCGGGGTCCTTCGTTCCGACCGTCGCGTGCGTTTCGATCGGCAAATGCGTGTTGCCTTGATAAAAGAAAACGTCGTCGAAAACGTGATCGGCGTCCGCGAATCCGCCGGCGACGTCGCCGAATTGTAATGATACGAGTTTATGTAAATTACCTTTGTCGGCGTACTCGTGAATTCGAGGCTCGGAATGTTGAATACTGTCTTCCGGATCGGAAAACGTGCGCAATGGCTCATATTCGACGTCGATGTCGTCGAGCGCCTCGAACGCGATCAGCGGATCGGTTGCAATCACCGCCGCGACCGGATCGCCGACAAACCGCACGCGATCGTTGCAGAGCGGAAATTCGTCGTGGCTGACGGGCAAAATTCCGTACGGAATCGGAAAATCCCTTCCGGTTAAAACTAATAAAACGCCGGGCCGCGCCGCAGCCCTCGTCGCGTCGATATTCTTAATAATCGCGTGCGGGACTCTCGAGCGCAAAAGTTTACAATGCGCCATCCGCGGAAATTGCAAGTCGTCCGCGAATTTCGTTTGTCCCGTGACCTTGGCGCGCCCGTCGACGCGGCGCCGCGCTTTTCCTATCAATTGCAGATTCTTACGATCGTGCAAGTGTTCGCCCGGCGGCGGAATAACGGCGGCCATTCTAAACAACCTCCGAATTACCGGATACCCGGCAGGCGGCAATCCGCGCGATCGACGCTTCGACCGCTTCGAATATTTGTTGATATCCGGTGCAGCGACAGAGATTTCCCGAAAGCGATTCTTTAATTTGCTCGCGCGACGGGTTCGGGCACCGGTCGAGAAGCGCCTTGGCAGTTACTAAGAATCCGGGCGTGCAATATCCACACTGCGCCGCGCCGCAGTCGGCGAACGTTTCCTGGAGTGGATGCAATTTTCCGTCTTTCGCGAGTCCTTCGACCGTTACGACTTCGCGGCCGTCGCACTCGGCGCCGATAATTAAACAACTGAGCACGGGCTCGCCGTCGAGGAGCACCGCGCACGCGCCGCACTCGCCGAGTTCACAGCCGTGTTTCGTCCCCGGAAGATCACAATCTTCGCGGAGAACTTCGAGGAGCGTTTTATAAGAAGCAAACGAAACTTCGCGAGGCTCGCCGTTCAGGCGCATCGAGATATGAAGGTGTTGTTTTGTCAATGAGTTCGATTCGGGCATTTGAGTGTGTAAGGTGGAGTATGTGTCAAATCCGCGCGCGCCGCGGTCTTCAAGATATAATAATAATATTCAACGTGGGCGGCCGCTTTTCGATTTTGTGTTATTTGCAGCGTGCGCGTCGGGTTGCAGCCCTTTCATTAAATAATCGACGAGCGACCGCGCGACATCCGCCGCCGCACGGCCGCCCTCGGGCCGGTACCAGCGCGCCGTCCAGTTGAGAGCGCCAAATACGGCGCGCGTCGTCATCGCGGGATCGGCGCACTCGAATTCGCCGTCGGCGTCGCCGTCCGCGATCAGTTTGCGCACGGTTTTTTCATACGCATCTCGTTTATAAACAATCGGCCCGCGCAAACGCGGCGGCAGCGATTCTGTCTCGAGGTGCGCACTCGCGCCGTCCAGATCCCCGATGATACACATCGCGTGGTGTTCGAGAATTTCGCGAAGTTGCGCGGCGCGCCCCCCCGGAATCTTGCGAGCTTCGATCGTGGCCCTGTGCATGCGTTCGAGGGCGCGGTCCTGGCAAAAATACAATATTTCGTTCTTACCTTTGAAATAATGATACAAATTGGCCGTCGACAGCCCGGCCTCCGCGGCGATCTCGCGCATGCCCGCGTCGGCGTATCCGCGTTCGCGAAACACGCGCGCCGCCGCGCGCAAAATCTCCATTTTTCGCGCTTCATTTCGCAATGTGATGCGCAGGCGCCCGCCGAACGGATCGGTGAGCGGGTTATTCGCTTCTTGATTGCGTCGTCGGAGCATGGTGGTCAAACGGATGTTCGAATTTCGAACAGATGTGCGATTTTTGAACGCTAGTTAGAATTTAGAACTGCAGGTCGATGATCGAACTGCAAGTCGAATATTGAACGGCTTTTCGAGAATCGAACCGGCGTTCGAATTTCGAACGGTTGTACGATTATCGAACGACGGTTCGGTTTTCTCAAGCCCAAACCACTTCTAACGTTGCAAAGCGGTCTTCCGCGTACTTGCGAATTGAACGAGACTCACGCCCGACAGGATCATGCCCGTCGCGACGAGAATGGCCGGGCCGACCTCGGCGCCCGAGATCAGCCACGACAGGAATACGGTCGCAACAGGCTGGAGATTGTTAAATATCGCGACTTGCGTGGGTTCGAGATACTTCAAACCGAAAAGCCACAAATGATAACTCACGAGCGTCGTGATGAGCGCCGTGTAGCCCACGCAGGTCCATTGTCCGGCGGTTAATTGTGCATACGGAATGTCGAGAGCGACCGGAATGCCGATCGGCAGCCATAAAAGCGTGCCGAATAGTAGCGAGAGCACCATCACCACGGGCGCGCCGAGTTCGGCGACGAGCGGGCGAGATCGAACTGTATAAAATGCCCACGACGCCGCGGCGCACAGTAGTATCAAATCGCCGATGGGCTCGGGGCCGGCCAGCGACTGTTTCCACAACAGGACCGTCGCGGCGCCGCCGAACGCGAGGCAGAGTCCGGCGACTTTTTGTAGCGTTGCCTGCGTTCGTTTCGCGAGCCATTCCATAATAAATACAAAAACGGGCGTGAGCGCATAGGCAAGGGCGGCGTGGGCCGGCGGCGCCATGGACGCGCCAACGAAAAACAGCGCGACGTTGACCGGCACGGCGACAAAGCCGAGGAGCAGGAATCTAAAGAAATGCGTGCGGGCCGCGGCGATCGCCGGGCGCGACATTAAAAACATCGTCGCGAGCGCGACGCCGGCGAACATGAATCTTAATGTAACTAATTGATACCACTTGAGCGGGCCCGGATGATCGGGGTTGCCGAGGAGGTTTTTTACGACCAAAAACGTCCCCGCCGCAAAGACGGTCTGGACGAGGATCGCGCCGCGGGCTATTTGTTGTTGGCGGGCGCTCAATGCCGCACTTTTACGAAAATTTTCTGCGAACAATCGCCGCGTTCCCTGCTTAGGGAGTGTGGCAATGCCGCGCGCGGCACGCGCGACCGCCCGGAGGTCGAATTCATGATTTTACAATTCCAAATTCAATGTGCTTTTCGGACGGGTTTTCGCTCGTTGGGCATCGCCACGCTGCCCGGGTATTTCGATCCGGCCATGCCCTGCATTGTGAAGGTTCGCGCGCGCGCGCTGCGCAGCGAAATTGAAAGTGAACAACGCCACCGTGCCGTTTTTCGCAGCTCCGATCTTTTCAGCGCTGATCTCTTCAACGAGGGCTCCGGACCCCCGGAGACGCGGGCAATGCGAACAAATCAGAATGCAACTCGCGGCGCGTTGCCGCAGACACCGGAACGCGCGCCCGATTTGCCGGGTGGGCGCACACAAGGTGCAAACGCGCCGAACGTCCGCGGAGCGCGTCGCACGCCTCGCGAGTAAATCGAAACGTTAAATACTGAACGGCCGAAACGCGTTCCTCCGAATATTGCTCGGGATCGAATTCCGCCGGAATCTTAATAACTTCGCCGCGGCGCGGTTCGATCTCGAAATAAATATTCCCGAGCCTCGGCAAATCGCGGAAACGCGGAAGCGCGTCGCGCAATTTATGTAAATCGGGGATTTCGATGAAAAGCGTCGCGCGCAGGCCGTTTTGCGGCGGCACCAGTTCGTTATAAGTCCTCAGTTCGTGGCGGATCGCCGCAATTTTAACGATGCGCTCGGCGCGCAACATTTCCTGTATTTGATACCAGACGGTCCCGCGATTCTCGAATGTTAATGAAATGTTCGGAGGCAGCAGAACGCGGCGCCGGGATTTCAAGGCGATCATTTTTTTACGAATCGCGTCGCGGCGCGATTCGTAAGTTTCGAGCGGCCATAAATCCGCGCGGGCGACTTTTTTCATGATAAATGATTCGAACCGATATTTTCGAAGGACGATTCGGTTATTAAATATCCAAGCCGTACGCGTCGGCGAGAACCTCGGCCGGATGTTTTACTTCAATTCCCGTCGCCTGCCGAATTTGAATGGCGGCGAGCGGACAATCGCTCGCGCAGGCGGCCCCGCCCGCGTCGCGCATTCCCTTGAAACAGTTTTCGCCCCATTTCATCGAATTCTCGAAATTTTCCGTTTTCATCGACCACGTGCCGTCGTGTCCCGAGCATGCTCGCACGGTCTCGACCTCCGCGCCGGCGCGGGCGAGTATTTGTTGCATCGGCTGGCCGATTTTCTGCGCGCGCAGATGGCAGGGAACGTGATAACGGACTTTGCCGGGACTTTTCTTAAATTCACCGTTCAATTTTCCCTCGCGCGACAATTCCGATAAGTAGTGACCAAAATCGCGCGTCTGTTTTGATACGATTGTCGCGTCTTCGGTCCCGAGCAGCCGGGGAAACTCGTCGCGGATCTGCATGGAGCAGGTCGGATTTGTAACAATAATCTTGTTCCCCGCGCGGGCCATGGGCGCGAGCAACCTTACATTTTCCGCGGCGTGCGCGGTCGCTCCGTCGATGTCGCCGTTCGCCCATTTCGGCATTCCGCAACAGACGCCCGTCACGATGGAAACCGCGAGCGACTGCCGTTCGAGCACCGCCGTGACCGCCTTGCCGATGCGCGGAGAATTATAATCTACAAAACAGGTCGCGAAATACGCGACCGAACCGGTCGCCGACGCGGGCGATTTGTGGCGTTTTGCGAAAGAACTAAAAGTCTTGCCCGCGAATTTCGGCAGCGTCTTTTTCGGCGAAATTCCGGCGAGTTTTGCAAGAATCCCGCGGTGAAATTCCGACTCGTTCGCAAAATTAACGATCGGCGCGGCCGGCCCGGACGACAATTTACCGATAAAATCGGGCGACCCCAGCATTCGGTCGCGAAACGGCACGCCGTGTTCCTTCACGCGCTGCGCGAGCGCTCTTTGCATCAATCGGGGAAAATCTAAATTATAAGAATGTCCCTGGTCGGGCGTGTACGGGCAACGTTCGTAACAAACTTTGCATTGAAAGCATTCGTCGACGATTTTATCGATTTCCGGCGCCGTAACTTTTGTCATATCGTCGTCGTGTCGTTCGGCCGACGCGAATAACGCCGGAAACGACCCGCAAAGATTATAACAAAGCCGGCAGCCGTTGCAGATGTCGAGCGCTTTCTCCACGGACGCGCGCAGATCTCTCTTGTCGTAAAACTCCGGCTTCTTCGGATCGTACTCGGGCATTTTGATATAATAATTAATAAACGAACGCCGGAAATGAAATATTAAAATCGGGGAGGCGCGGAATTCCGGCGCCTCCCCGGCGATTTTCGTTAAATTTACTTAATTCCGTCGAGGAGTTTCTGAAATTTGCCCGCGTGGCTCTTCTCGGCGCGCGCGAGGACGTCGAACCAGTCGGCGACTTCGGGAAATCCCTCTTCGCGGGCGGTCTTCGACATGCCCGGATACATCGTCGTATATTCATACGTTTCGCCGGCGACCGAAGACTTTAGATTCTTGTGCGTGTCGCCGATCGGCTCGCCCGTCGCCGGATCGCCGACCGATCTTAAGAAATCGAGGTGGCCGTGCGCGTGGCCGGTTTCGCCTTCGGCCGTGTCGCGAAAATTGCCGGCCACTTCGGGAAATCCCTCGACGTCGGCCTGTTTTGCGAAATATAAGTAACGCCGGTTCGCCTGCGATTCGCCCGCGAATGCGTCTTTGAGGTTATCGTGGGTTTTTGTACCCTTTAGATTCTTTGTCATGGAACGAAATGGATTGGAGTCGATTGGGACGGGGAAGAAGAAACTGATATATAACTATTTGAATTGAACGAAAAATAATTGAATGATTAATATTATTTCCTCGCGCACGCGGCGCATACGCCGGCGACGCGCACGTCGAGCGAAGCGACTTGAAATCCGGAGGGGAGCGTCCTCGGCGCGCGAATGGAAGCGTCGCGCATCAACCCATTCGGTTCCACGTCGAAAATCGCGCCGCAAACGCGGCAGCACGCGTGAAAATGTCGCGCGCGATTCGGATCGAATCGGCGCGCTCCCGCGCTTTCGCCGGGGCCCGCGCCCTCGAGAATATTAATATATCCGATCCGGACGAGCGCCTCGAGACAATTGTAAACTGTCGCGCGGGAAACCGCGGGCGCCGCGCTTTTATGCAGCGCTCGTTTGCGGCGGAGGCGTTCGAACAATTCCTCCGCGGTCGGATGCGACAGATCGCCGTCGAGTTCGGCGAGTACCGCGAGCCGCGCGCGCGTGACGTTCAGCCCCGCCGCGCGAAGGCGTTCGCGGGAGGATTCGTCGGAGCGTTCGCGCTTGGAAATCATCGGCGGCGAAATTACGCCGCGCGGAATCGAATTCAAGCATTTTTTTAGACGTGATCTAAAAAAGTTTCATCTTCGACGCCCAGCGCCGCCCGGGCGCGGGGTTCGGAAAACGCGCGTTCCGTCGCGCCGTCGAACACGACGCGGCCTTCGGCGAGGACAATGCTCCTATCTGTAATTTCGCGGGCGGCGTCGAAATCGTGCGTCAGCAGGAGAACGGCGCCGTCGAATTGTTTCAAACAAAGCAGCACGCGCCGCCGCGCGCGGGCGTCGAGATTCGCCGTCGGTTCGTCGAGGACGAGAAGCCGCGGATTCATAACAATCGCCGTGGCGATCGCGGCGAGGCGCCGCTCGCCCTGCGACAGCCGCCTCGGGTGGCGTGTTTCATAACCATTCAAGCCGACGGCGGCGAGCGCCGCGCCGACCCGTTCGCGCACTTCCGGCTCGCGGGCGCCGGCGTTGCGCGGGCCGAATGCAATATCTTCGAATACGGATTCGAGAAATAACTGATCGTCGGCGTTTTCGAATACAAAACCGATTTTGCGGCGGAGCGATTCCGCCGACGACTTCAGCAGAGGTTCGCCGAAAATATTAACAGATCCCTCAAATGCTAAAAATCCTGCAATAGTTAAGAATAAGGATGATTTTCCGGCGCCGTTGCCGCCGAGCACGGCCGCCCGCGCGGCGCGGCCGCCGATTTCGAAGGCGACGCCGCGGAGCGCCGGAGTGCCGTCGGCGTGCGCGGCGCTCACATTCTCGAATTGTAATATCGGATCGTTCATGCCGGCCTGAGGATCATTATGGTAAAAATCGCCGCGGCCGCAAGCACGGCCGCGTCGCGAAACGGCAGGCGAGGCAGCGGCGGATCGGGAATTTCACCGCGGAAACCGCGCGCGGCGAGGGCCAGGTCGAGACGCGCGCCGCGTTCCACGCTATTTACAAATACTTTCGCTAAATTTCCGCTCGACGCGAGAAATGTAAGATATCCGCGATCTCGCGCGCCGCGAAGACGGGCGGCGCGCGAGATTCGGCGGGTCTCGTGTGTCGAAATCTCCATCTGCCGCGCGACGAATGTAAAGATTGCGATCATCGGTCCGGGCAACGCGAGCGCGCGCAGGCCGCGCCGGGCGAGCGGCGCGGTCGTCGTCGCGGCCACGAGCGCGAGCGCGCACGCGGCGCAGCAGGCCGCCGTGAACAAACCGGCTCCGAGCACGACGCCCTCGGCGGATATAACAAATCCGGGCGCGATCCGCGCGAGCGCGTGGCCCGGACGCAGCGTCGCGAAAGAACTTAATAAAAACGCCGGCAGCGCGGCGGCGCCGAATATCACGAAAAATCCGCGGACGGGAAGCCGGCCCGCGAATGCGAGCACGACCGCGACCGTGCATTCGATGATAAATAATACCGCGAGCCGGTCCAATTGATACTTCGGCGTCAACGCCGCGACAAAGATACAAAAGGCGGCGAGCAGAATGCGCGTGCGCGGATCGAGGCCGATTGCGTTCATGATTCGCGGCGGCCGCGCGCGACGGCGGCGAGCGCCAGCATCGCGACGACCGCGGCGGCGGCGCAGGAGGCGGCGAATGTATATAAAATCGACTCTTCGCGGACTTCCGCCGCCGCGTGGGCGATCAATCCGAATCGGCGGGCGGAGGATTCGAGCCCGTCGGGCGCGCTCGAAGATATCCAAACGGCCGCGCCGAGAATCGTTAATATAATAAAAGCGGCGACCCAACCGCGGCGCGCCGCCCGCGGCGCGCCGGCCCCGGATAGGCCGCCGCCGCGGTTTTGTAATATAAATGAAAACTCCGGGCGCGCGTCGATGGCGCGAAGAACGGCCACCGTGATGAGCGCTTCGCCGAGCGCGATCCACAGGTGCGCACCGAGCATGGCTCCGAGAAACGGAAGGAATGTTACAGTTCCGGAGAGTCCAACCTCGAGCGAACAAATCGTCGCGCCCGCGAGGACTCCGGACACGGCGGCCGCGCCGGCCGCGAGCGGGCGCGAGAGACCGGCCGCCAAGGAAATCTTAAAAATTACAAATCCGAGAAGCGCGGGCGCGATGCCTCCGTTCAGTATATTTGCGCCGAGCGCCGTGACGCCGCCGTCGCCCAGCAAGATCGCCTGCGTCGCGAACACGCACGCCATCGCGAGCACGGCGCGCGGCGGGCGCAGAAGGATTGCTAACAATGTTCCGCCGAGGAGATGGCCGGACGCGCCGCCGGGAATTGGAAATTGTAATGTTTGCGCGGCGAATACGAAGGACGCGAGCGCCGCCGTGGATCCCGCGCCCGCCCGTCCGGACCGGCGCGCACTGATAACGATTGCGACGCCGCTCGCGATCGCCGCCGGAGCCCAGACCGCGGGTGTTAATAATCCGTCCGGCAGGTGCATGATACGGATGGATTTATAAAATATGTCCGAGCCGCCGCTATCCGCCGTATTTCCAGGGCGTATCGGCGAGCACGAGCGGATCGCCGGCTTTTATGATATTCGCGCCGACGACTTCGCCGACGACGACGGCATGATCGCCGCGATCGACGATATCTGTAACTTTACATTCGAGCCATGCGAGCGCGTCCGTCAGCGCCGGTCCGCCCGTGACGGGCGCGGGCGAAAATGCATAATTGCCGAAATGTTGGTTCTCGGATTTTGGCGGCTGAAAAAATTTCTCGCAAATCGCGCGGTCGTTCTTGCCCACGAAGTTAACAATAAACGATCCGTTCGCGGCGATCGTCGTGAACGCGTGCGAATCGCGGCGGACGCCGATCGCGACGAGCGGCGGTTTGAAGGACGCCTGCGTCATCCACGTTGCCGTGAAGCCGTGCGCCGAGTCTCCCGCGCCGGTTGTAATAACATAAAGGCCGTGCGGAATGAATCTCAGCAGCGTTTTCTTTGCATCTTCGTTCATGGCAACCGCGAAATGTTCAAATCGAGGATCGCATCGGGCCGGCGCCGCCGCCGAGGTTTTATATTAATAGATAATATTACGGCTTCGGCGGCCCGGCCGAAAAGTTGGATTGCCCCTTCAGGGATTTTATTATTTCCTCGATGTGCGATTCGCCGTGCTGGGCGTTCGGAAAAATCGCCTTCAGCAGGCCCTGCTTGTCGACGACGAACGTCGCGCGCGATCCGTAGCCTTCCTTTTTTAGCACGCCGTACGCGTTGGTTACGGATTTTGTAGTATCCGAGAGAATATAATAATTTATTTGATTCTGCTTCACGAATTTCCGGTGTTCATAAATATCGTCCACCGAAAGTCCGATGAGTTCGCCGTTCACGCCCGTGATGCGTTCGAGCGCGTCGCGAAACATACGTGCATCCGCCGCGTCGTCGGGCGACGAATCTTTAGAATAGAAAAACAGCACGACTTGTTTTTGGCCGGCGAAGTCCGCAAGACTAATCAAGCGTCCGTCAGTGCATTTTAATGTAAATGCGGGAGCGCGATCGCCGACTTTGAGGTGTGCAGACACTGGTGCTGCTGTTAAAGGCGCGTCAGTTGGAAAAATAGGGGGGAGAGGATCCATTGTGCCGCGCACTCTTTCAAGCCGCGGCTTGTAAGTGTGGAAGAATAAGGGGTAGAAGAAATGAGAGTGAGAGAAGGACTCCGGCAAGGAACGCGAGCGCGCGAACGCCGCGGAGTAATTGATGGGAGAGAAGAATGGCGGGGCCGTCAGTTGCGGTGCCCTGACCGGGTTCGCGCATGGCGAGGTCGCGCGAGTTTTCAAATTTACCGAGTGCGAAGAGCGTCCCGCCGACGACCGCGCAGGCGAGACCGTCGATGAGGGACAATCCTGTCGCGCCGAGTCGCGTGCGGGCGGCACATGCGAGAATTGCCGCGAACAACGCGCCGAAAAGGTGGATGCGCGCGAGCCGGCCGAAAACGCGGCCTGCCGAGTCGGGCGGCGTCAGGCGAAAAACGGCGGGGGCCACGGATGTTGCAAATAATACGGTTAACACGATGCCCGATGCCTCGGCGCCGC
This sequence comes from Planctomycetota bacterium, assembly GCA_016200225.1. GTDB lineage: Bacteria > Planctomycetota > UBA1135 > UBA1135 > JACQFD01 > JACQFD01. The sequence continues at coordinate 161,541 of JACQFD010000002.1, read as the reverse complement.
TCGCGAGAGCTTGGGATGGCGACATGGCGTTACTGTAAATTTACAGTCAGCATGAAAGTTATAAATCAATAAAACTATGAATCGACAAAATCCGAATCAACACAAAACACGAATCAACATAAAACACAAATCAGCATAAAACACAAATCAGCACTGCGTCGCGACGTCGATCTCGCCGCGAATTCTCACCTGACAGGCGAGGCGCCAGCCGATGAGTTCGCGATGATCGATCATTTGTAAAATTCTTCCGTGCGCGCGCGGCAACTCGGCGGCCGTTCTCGGCGACGCGTTCTTGTCGGGCTCGATTTTGACTTTGCAAGTCTTACAATCGCCGCGGCCGCGACAATTAAGAAGCCGGGCGGGGCCGCGATAAAGTTGGATTCCGGCGGCGAGCGCCGTTTCACGGAGATTCGCGCCGTCCGCGGCGTCGATGTTCAGTTTTTCGTTACTAAAAATGACCTTTGGCATTTCGGAGATCGATGCGGGGTTTTGAAAATTCGGCCGGCGGTGAATGCGGCGGGTATACTAACAAAAAGACTCGAAGAGTTCGCGAACGAGTTTTTCGCTCATAAGAAAAAAAGAGGTCCGGCGATCCGGACCTCCTGTCGATTCGCGGCGCTGTTTGCGAGGCGCCGCGTCCTTTGGATATTAGAAGGGGCTGTTCGACTTCTTTTCTTCGCAGCACTTCATGGCCGGGCACTCTTTCGCGCCAGCCGAGCAGGCGGGAGTCTTCTCGCCCGTCGCGTTGACGTTGGCTGCCTTATCTTTGCAGCATTCCTTGCCTTCCTTTGCGCCTTCCATGCAGCACTCTTTCTTGGGTGTTGCGGCGGCGTTGGTGTTGGTCGACTTGGTGGATGAACAGCTGACGCCGAGCGCGAGAATGGCGCCGACGAAGAGCAACGATAAAGGACGAATCATCATGTTTTGGAAATCCTCCGAAGGATTTGGAAGGTTTGCAGTGTTACGTGTATCGGCGGGATCCGCATCGGAAAAGTCGCAATTTTGATCGCAAACGGCGTGCGCGAGGGAGGCGATTCGGGGCGGAATTTGGAACGATTTGTTGATGCGCGGCGAAATGTCGGTTCAGGTATGGATGTGACCACCGAACGAATACGGACTTGCGACGTGACGCGTCGCGGCGCGGCCGCCGGCGACGCCGTCGATTCGGTGGTCGTCGAAGAACCGCTCGAGATCCGAGTGATGGGACGGCCCGTCGCCGTCGTGATGCGCACGCCGGGCGACGACCGCGAACTCGCGGCGGGATTCGTTATCACCGAAGGAATTATAGAATTGGACGATTTGTCGGCGGTTTCGAATTGTTATGACGCGAACGGGGAAACGGCGAAAAATGTTATAAACGTTTCGCTGGTCGAGGGCGCGAAGCTCGATTATGAACGATTCCGCAGAAATATGTACACTACGTCGTCGTGCGGCATTTGCGGCAAGGCGACCCTCGACGCGGTCGAAGTTCAAGCACCGCCCGTAAGTAGCGATATCCGGGTCGACGAAATTATATTATATCAAATCGCGGCGACCTGTCGAAAGAGCCAGCGATTGTTCGACGAAACGGGCGGACTGCACGCGGCGGCGCTTTTCGATCCATCCGGAAAATTGATAGATCTTCGGGAGGACGTGGGACGACACAACGCGGTCGACAAAGTGGTCGGCGCCCGGATTCTCGGGGGCGCGCCGACGCCGATCGATGCAATTCTATTCGTAAGCGGCCGCGCCGCATTTGAAATATTACAAAAAGCCCGCGTCGCCGGCATCGCCATCGTCGCCGCCGTCGGCGCACCAACGTCGCTTGCCATCGATTGCGCAAAAAGGGGAGAGATCACCCTCGTCGGCTTTTTACGAGATGGCGGAATGAATATTTACAATCGCCCGGATCGCATTCGAGCGCGCGGTTAAGGGCTGCGTTGATAATTATTTATTGATAATTATATGATATTCTTGGAAACAGATCGAATTAGAGGCTAATAAACGCGGGGCGGGCTCCGCGGCGCGGCGCGTCGGCGGCTTCGGCCGCGGTGCCGCGACCGAACCGCCAGCGAGAACCACACGCTCGACGCGGCGCGGCCGCCTCGCCGCCGCCGTCTAGCGCCACGGACCCGCCCCGCGTACGAGCGCACTTGTAACCACTCCAGTCTTATATTAGCGAGTTGGAGGCCGCTCTCGGCCGCCGCGCGTCCCGCGACCGCCTCGCGTTCCCCGTTTCGACACTAACGATAGGAACGCTAACCAAGTGCTCATGTCAAGTGGCCAGGATCGCTAACAGCGAGGCGATGCCGCGACGGGCGAAATGTCCGGGGGCCGCGCATGCGGCCCCCGGACATACGCCCGCCGGCATGGCCGAGCAGCCGCGTATATTAGTGTTAGGTGCCGTCATGAGTACTGGCGGGCGGCGGGTCCGTGGCGCCAGACAGCGGCGGCGAAGGCGACGCCCCGTCGCGTCGAGCGTGTGGTTCTCGCTGGCGCGTTGGTCGCGACAGGGCGTGGCCGGAGCATCGCCGCCGCGCCGCGGAGCCCGCCGTCCGCATCGGCCTCCTTCGTTATGATTGCTAATCGAAGACGAACATGTCTTAACGACTGTGGCGAGCGCGCCGCGGACCCGCGGCCCGCATGGGCCTATTTATATATTTATCTAATTCTTATGAATCGCTTCGATGCCCGATTGAATAGGTAATGTTCGTCGATCTATAGCGATTCGCGTATTCCAGGTTTTTTGATAATTTAAATGTGCCGCATCGTCCGGGTAATGTTCTTTTTCCGCGTACGGGTAGCCGGACATGCCGTGAAATGGCAATGGGTAAACGGTGGACGGGGCAAAAGTATTCGGATCCATGTCTTTTGCCCAGCCGGATGAATCTAACAAAAACGTACGCGTCATTCCGGGTGCGAGCTTCGGCGCCAGCGATGCGTCGAAAACGAGTTTCAAATCGTCGCCGTGGTGGAAGATGACAAATTGATCGTCGTCGGCGTCGAGCAGGGCGCGAACGTCGCCGTATTTTGTATAATCTCCCGTGTGAATATCATAAACGAGTTCGGGCACGCATTGTTCATAAACGGGCTCCGACGGCCAGTTGCCGCCGACGATGCTCCATTTCGATGCGCCGCGCGAGGAGAGCGTCGCTTCGGTTGGCGCGATTTCGGTCGAGCGGAATGCGAACGGCGCGGCGGCGACGGACGCGTCGTCCGCGTCATAACTGATAAACGCGCGATCCCAGTAGAGCGCGATATTAGTATGAATACGAATCACGTGTTCGCCGGACTTTAATTTTCCGCCGAGGTCGACGCACATCGTTTTTTGCATTCCGGCCGGAAAACCGGCGTCTTCGACGACCGTGCGCCACGAGTCGCCATCCCTTACATCCACGCGCGGCGGCGAAAATCGGATTCCGGCGTCGGCGATGGCGCGGTTGATGCTTGAGTTGGTCCACGCGAACCAGCCGGTTAGAAACAATCTTAAATGATCGTAATCTGTAATTTCTCCGAGATCCAATTCGAGCGAATGATCCGTGCACATGCCCTGATAACCGATGCGCTCGGGCGGTTTCACGAATTCGTGGTCTTCTTTTAATAATAAACTTGTTACATCCTCGCCGCGCGAGTTTTTCGCGGAACGCACGGGGATCTCCTTCGCGACGCGCAGAATTTTCTTTTCCGCGAACGGCGGAAAGGAGAATCGTTCGTTCGGATAGATCGACGTTCCCTCCGGATGGTCGATGCAAACTAAACGAACCCGGTCGAGATAGGTCAATTCGCGCATTTCCTCCGTGAAATGTAATATATATTGTCCGTCCTTCGGCTTCAGTTGCGAATCCGTGATTCTTAACCATTCCCGATCCTGCGGCGGCACCCAGATTCCCGGCGCCGCGTACAGGCCGAGCGGCGTCGCGCCGATGGCATCGGTTACAAATACAAATCGTTCGCCGTTCCATGAATAAACGAACGGGCAGGATCCCTCGCGGCCGCGTTTTTCAATATAAGATTTGTAACGTCCGGCGGGCACGCCGCCCTCGGCCTCGTCGATGCCGTTCGACCATTTAATAAATAATCCGTCGATGCGCGGATTCGCGCCCACGGCGACGTACGCGGGCAGCGACCATACTTCTTTTCGGATCCGCATGCCGCCCGCGCGCGCCTCGATTTTCGCGCCGAGGCCGGCGCGATTTGTCTTGGTGCCGCGAAACGCGATCGCGACCGCGGGCCGCTTCTCCGAACCCCTATTTATGTAATACGCACACTTGCCCGACGGCGACGTCACGACCACGTCGAGATCAAAATCGCCGTCGAGATCGGTTATTACAATATTCGACGGTTTACCCCGGTATCCGTCCGGGAAAAGTTGACTTCCGACGTCCGCGAAGGCGCCGCCGCCCAAATATCGGAATACCGAGGCGCGGTTCTCGGCGAAACAAACGATATCCGCCTGCCCACGATTCGTAATATCCGCAATCGCGACGCGCGGCGATTGGATGGGCCCTTTTATTAACGAAATCGGCGCCTCCAACGTCCTGCCATTGTTACGAATAAAACTCGCGCCATCGGGACCGGCGAGAACGAGATCGGTGAAACCGTCGCCGTCGACGTCGCCGGCCGCCGCGCTGATCGCGCCCGGCAATTCGCCGACTCTTTCGAATTTGAATCCCCGTCGATTCGCGAAAAGCGTCGAATGATCGTTATAAACTACGAGGACGTCGACGTCGTTGCCATTGTCATAATCGAGCGGCAACACCATCATCGGCCCGGTTCCTTCCAGACTTAATTTACATATATCAGAGATATCCGTAAATTTTGGCCGAAATGTCAAATTTTCCGCGGGCGTCTCCTCCGGTGCCGCGACCGGTTCGGAGTCATTGCGGAAAACGCGAACGCCCGTGAATTGTTGTGTTCGCTGTATGGCCACGATGTCGAGGTCGCCGTCCGAATCCAGATCTGCGACAAAGAAACTTACAATACCGCCGGTGTTCTCAAGTCCGGGCGGCGTCGATTCCCGATAACCGTTCGCCGCCGTCAGTCCCTCCGATTGATACAAAACGAGGCCGTTGCCGTCGCTCGCAAGAATGTCGAGCGAGTGGTCGCCGTCGAAGTCGGCGGCGACGGCCGCGAGCGGCCACGTTTTCAACCCGGCGGGGGCCTTTTCGCCAACCGCGACCACGCTCCGGTCTCGAATATTAATAAACGTCGCCGCACCGTCCGTCGCGACCGTCAATAACGATAAACGCGCCGCCTCCTCCGCGCGTCCGCCCTGAGCCAGCGCCCCCGGCAGGCTCATCGCGTCGCCGCGAAGGATGGGCAGCGCAAACGCTACATTTCCCGCCGCTACCGCCGCCTCGAAGTGCGTCGCATCGTCGACGACGGCCGCCGTAGCGCCGGAATCAATAGCTACTAATTCCGGAAACACGGCGTCGTAGACCGCGTCGGGGTCCCACTGCGCGCGCGCTTTTCCGATCGTTTCCTGCAGATCGCGGTGCCGCGCGAAGATGCGCTCGACTTCCGCGTCTTTATTATGATCGCCCTGCCGCGCGATCGATTGTCCGAGCGAATAATAAGCATTTGGATGATTGGGATCGAGTTCGATCGCGCGCCGGAGCGACTTTTCCGCCTCGGCGTATTTTCCATCCTTAAAATTCAAGAATCCGGAATGGTAACGAATCGAGGCGCTCCGGTCCTCCAATTTTAAGTAATGTTCCGCCGCCGCTCGAAATTTAATTTTCCAATCGGACGACTCCTGATCCGCCTCGAGTTTTCCGCGGCGAACGGCCGTCATGGCGGCGTGAAAATGCGCCGCGGCCAGGCCGGGTTGCGCTTTGGCGACGGCGTCGAGGAGCGTCTCCGCTTTTGCCAATAATGGTTTCGCGAGTTGTATCCAATCGACCGTGAGCGGAGGATTCGCGCCGTTTTCGGTTTTGTTTATTTCAAACCGGCGTTCGTCGTATTGTCGAAGGACGCATATTGCATAATTTAACGAATCCACGGGCGAATCGCCCGCGAGCCGGAGACATTCCGCGGCCTCGTCGACCGCGCGCACGACTTCCTCCCGATGCTTCGGATCCTCGAGGCGCGAATTGATATAATGAACCGACGCGAGAATCCGGTGTCGCGAAAGCGCGGAGGTCGCCGACTCCGATTTATTACCCGCGCCCGGGTCGTCCGGCGCCGCCGGCCGATTATTTATATACCAAAAAAAACCGGCCAGCGCCGCCGCCGCGGCCAAAGCCGCGAGGATTAGATTATTTCGCGAGGATTGCGCCATGACGCGCGCTGTTCTATCGCGAAACGCACTCCAATTCCACGCGGAATGTTAAAAAAAGAGCCCGCGGCACGGCTGCCGCGGGCCCTCTCGGATTGAATGATTTTTGGCTACGTTCCGCTAAAAACGAATGTCGCGGACGTCGAGCGTCTTGAAGTCGACCGAAATTTCGCGGATCACATTAATAATACGACCCGTTCCTTTGATATCATTAAACAGAATCGCCCCTTCGATCATGCGTCCGTCGCGAAGATATAAATGAACCTGATCGGCGCTGCGAGCTTGTAACAATAGCTCGAACGCTTCTTCATAATTCAGGTTTCGCAGTTTCTTTGGACGCATGGACGTACCGGCGCCTTTGCCGTTGCGGGCGGGCCGCGGCTTCGAGGCCGGCTTCTCGGGCTCGACCGCCGTCACGATGGCATCGCCAGTAATCGGATCCATTGCCGTACCGGCGGGAGCCGATTCGCGAAGATCGAGAACGGCGGCCACGGAATCGTTATTATCCGGCGCGGACGCGGACGAAGCATCGTTCGCGTGCGAATCGGACGCGGGAAGAAGGGGATCCTGATCTGCCTTGAGGTTGTCGTCGTTATTCACTGTTTCATTACTCGACGAAAAGAAGGGATGTAGCTAACGAAAGAGAACTGTTACGAACGAAAGAACGATGTTGCTGGAAATTCACAGTTATGCTGGAAATTCACAGCTACGCTGGAAACTCACTGCCGATGACGGCGGCGGAATCTCCCGCTTTCGACCGCGGAATGCGCTTGCGCAGCGACTCCGCAATGTGATGTTCGGCCAGCGTTTTTAATAAAAACGCGGACCATGTCTCAAAATTGGCTCCGCCCCGCTCGTCGCGTGCGAGCGCGCGCCATTCTCGCCATTCGCCGGTCATGTGTTCGTCTTCGCGGATGCGAAGATCCGTCGGAGCCGCGATGGCGTATACAATTCCGAAATGTACAGATCCGACCGGCGTCGAATCGTCGTTCAAGACCCCGACGGGGCGCGGCTCGGGGAGTTCGCCGGAGTCGAGTCGCAATTCTTCGCAAATTTCGCGAATCACGCCGTTTGGAATGATCTTCATGCGCGATGGATCGGTAATATCGCGCGGCGGCTTCGGATTTGTAATCGTTAGATCGACGGGATTCAGATGTCCGCCGATGCCGATCGATAATTTATCGTGGAGGCGCGATTCGCCCTGCTTGCCGAGGCGGCGGAGGCACATCACCCGCAACGATCCGGAAGTGATTACTTCGGATGTTAAAGATGTCGGTTCCAGGCAGTTCTCGTCCACAACGATACAATAAGGAATAATTTGTTTTAGCGACGAGTCATTCTCGGCGTGGCCGCGTTCGACAAAAAATCCATTTGTATAAATTCGCGAAAGGTACGTTGAATCGAGATCGCGGCTCGACATTGCCTGAAAACCCTGTACCGACTCTCGGGCAAAAAGATCCCGGCGGCGAACGACGTAGACAAACTCCATGGAGGATTGGGCGCGCGTGGTGGGTGTTCGTTGGTTTGCGTTGCAGCTCAACCGAAATGCACGATCGCGACGGATTCGATTGCTGCCAACACTACGAATCTCTCCGTGAAGGCAGGTACGGGCCGCGACAGGTGGGGGCACATCGAAATACGCAAAATATGGTGGTACTGGTAAGAAACGATAACGAGATGTTGGGGTCTTGGCAAATCGAAAAGTGCTTATTTTGGAGGAAAAAATCGCTAGGCGGAGTGTTGTAAGCCGAATTCTGTTCGGCGGTTTTTGTAACAAGTTACTCAACCGCCGTGGCGACCATCGATCTAGGCGCCCCCTCGCGGAGGAGCTCGAACGACCTACCCGAGAGTTCATCGGCGCGGGCCACGCCTACCTCTCCTATTTGGTCTTTCTCCGGGTGGGGTTTGCCATGCCGGAAATGTCACCATTTCCGCGGTGAGCTCTTACCTCGCCGTTTCACCCTTACCGGTCTGTCGCACTCGCGAACGAACGCTACAAATCGGCGGTTTAATTTCTGTGGCACTTTCCCTACTCACAAGGACCCAAGCCCTTGCAAGCGGTGGGCGTTACCCACCACCCAGCCCTGCGGAGTTCGGACTTTCCTCTGATTCGCGCGCGAGCCTCCGTTATTCACGGAATTTCGCGTTGTAAACCAGCGGTCGCCCGCACCCCACCTAGCAACATTTGGGGCAACGAGTTTAGCCGGACTCGAAAATTCGGCAACCCAGCGCTTCGAACAACCCCCTCCGGCACTGCCTCGTGCTGATAAAATGCCGTGCGTCGAAACACCAACCCATTCCCTGACAACACGATGCGAGCCCGCCTTCTCTCTTTAGTAATATCCCTTTGCATCGCATTCCTCGCCGGTGCCGACGCGTTGGAAGACGCGAAAAAAGAACTGCGCGACGCCATGCTCAAGGACAGCTCCGACGGCCAGAAGGCGGCGGTGCAGAAAATTGTAGCTTTAAACGATCCGCGCGGCCTTCTCGAATTGAATAATGTACTGATGGAGGTCATTCCATCATTAAGAAAGTCCGACGCCGAACTCGCCGGGCTCGAAAACGATCTCGAACAGCGAAAAGAAAAGATCGAACGCTTAAAAGCGAATCCCGATGAACAAAAAAAGGCCGAAGCCAAGAAAGCCGAAATCGATCTGAAGGAATTCGTCGATAAGAAAGTCGCGCCCGTTCGCAAGCGCGCGGGAAATCTCAAGAGTTCGCGCGAAATTGTATCCGGCGGAATTGTAGACTTGATCGCGAATCTCCCGGCGGAAAAACGCCGCGTCGAGAGCGACCGCCTCGCCAAGACGATTCAAGATACTAATAAAGGATGGGAAGACCGGGCCTCCGCGATGGAATGTTATGCTCGCATGGGCGAGATCGCGGCATTCGGAATTTTATGGAAAGTCGACAAGGAATCGCAAACGAACAAAAAGAAATCGATCGCCGAATTGCCCGAAAAGGAGGCGGCGTTCGAAAAGGAGCGCGCGCGTTTTTACGATCAAGTGCAAAAGCAGGGCGGAAAATATTATAAAGGCGCCGAAGAGAATATGCAGAAACTCGAGAAGGAGGTGAAGGGGATCCAGGAGAGAATTTATGCATCCGCGCAATTGGTGGAAGCCGCGAATCGGTTGATACCTGTGAACATCGCGTCGCTCGGCGCCGCGCAACAACAGAAACCGATCTCGGAACTCACGGGCGCCGCGAAAGGTAATGATCCGGGCGCGCGGCTCGCCGCGATCGAAATTCTGGGCGGCGTCCCGGACGCCAACGTGCGCGCGTTTCTGCGCACGCTCATCGTCGGCGGCGATCCGGGCGTGCGCATCGCCGCGCTCGATTCGTTAATAAAACAAAAAGACGAGGGCGCGATCGATATCATTCTCGAGAAATGTATCAAAGACGACGAATGGACCGTGCGCGCCGCGGCGATCCAGGCGTTAATTGTTATTCGCACCGCCAAATCCGTGCCCGCGCTGATCGCCGCGCTCGAAAACGAAGTGGGGCGTCTTCGGGACGACGCGCAGGACGCGCTCGAGAGTCTCACGAGTCAAACATTAACAACTCCGCCCGCGTGGAAGCAGTGGTGGGAGAAGAGCCAGAACGGATTCACGGTCGCGCCGCCCGCGAGCCAGCCGTCGAAGCGCGGACCGCGCGTCGGCGACACGGGCGTGGCGTTCGCCGGAATACAAACATCCAGTAAGAATATTGCTTATGTCGTCGACGTGAGCGGATCGATGAATTTCGGCCTCGAATCCGAAGGGCCGCCCGTGCAGGGGAAACCGACGCGATTCGAAATGTTAAAGAAAGAGCTGGTGGCGTCGATCGAACATCTCCCGGAAGGCGGCAAATTTATTATGATCACGTTTTCGTCGGGAGTGACGCAGATCACGCCGCAGCCGCAGCCGGTCAATAAAGATACAAAAGCAGCGGTATTGAAGTTTATCGAAAAAGATATGAAAGCCGAGGGGAGCACGAATATTTATGCCGCGCTCAAGTCGGCGTTCGATCTCGCGGGCATGGGCGCGACCGATAAATTTTACAAACCGGTGATTGATACAATTTTCTTCCTTACCGACGGCACGCCTTCGCCGGACACCGAAATGACCGATCCGGAGCGGCTGCTCGCGTACGTTCGCGAACGCAACAAACTCGGAAAATTAGCCGTCCACGTCGTCTGTCTCGGCGAAGCCGATGCGAGTTTTCTACGCAAACTCGCCGAGCAGAACCACGGCGAATTTGTAAAGCCCTGATCGATTCGGGGACGCCGGAATATTATAAATATGAACGAGCCTGTTGTTACTTATCTCGAACGCGGCGACAACGAGGCGCAGACCGCGTCGCTCGGCAAAATGCAACATTTGCAGCCGCGGCTCTGGGCCCGCGAGTTTGCGAATCAAGGCGAATCGCGCGGCGCGCTGGCGGTCATGCACGACCACGGCGAGCACGGCGGGCGATATTCAAAATTAGGCGGCCGCCTCGCCGACAACGGCTGGGCCGTTTCGGTTTTCGATTTTCGCAGCCACGGCGATTCGGACGGCGACCGCAGCGGCGCATGGAATAGTTATGAAGATCCGCTGCAGGATCTCGACATGGCGATGCTACACGTCGCGATTTTGATGCCCGAGGCGCCGCGCGTCGCCGTCGGCACGGGGCTCGGCGGAATTGTAGCCATGGCCTACGCCGCGAAATATCCTGAAAATTGTTCTGCATTTGTTGCATTCAATCCGGATCTGAAATCCGGCCCGGCGGTGAAGAAACCGGGAATCTTCGGATCGATTCTCGGCGGCGGCGTTCTCGGCATCGAGGCCAAAGACCGTTTCCGCGATCCGAAAGCGGCGGCGGACTTTGCGAACGACAAGAAAATAACATTAAAGCGCGACGGCAAAACCGCGAACGCGATCGAAGAACTTCGCAAAGCGGCCATCGCCGGTGCGGCGGGACTCAAAGCGCGCGGTTTTATTGTAATATCGAAGAACGACAAGATCGCCGATCCCGCCGCGACGCGCGATTACATTTCCAGGACCGGCGGAAAAGTCGAATTGTTAGAGACCGACCTCGGCCACGCCGTCTTTCACGACGCCGAAGCGGAAACGGCCCTCGTGCCGATGATCGCGTTTTTGGATAAACACTTCCCGCGGGGCGCGAACAAGGTTCCGAGATTGTAATTCATTTTGGAAACGAACGCGTTCATGGATTTCACGAGCTTGGACCGCAGCGATTCGAATCTCGAATAATCCGCGATCGTTTATCATTTATATTATTCATCCATTCGCGGCGCCGCTTCCGGCCTTGTTACTGCTGTCGTTCGCGTGGCAAGGCGAGTCCGCGCCGCGCGCGGGTTCGCGTCCGTCGGCGCACGCCGAGCGGATCGCGCCCGCCGATGCGCCCGTGATCGATGGACGCCTCGAGGACGCCGTTTGGTCGCGCATCGCGCCGATCTCGGATCTGCGGCAGAAGGAACCGTTACAGGACGCCGATCCGACCGAACGGACGATCATTAAGATCGCGCAGGACGGAAAGAATATTTATTTTGCATTTGAATGTTATGATTCGGAACCGGAGCGCATCCGCGCCACGCAGCGGCGGCGCGACGCCGACGTGGATCCCGACGACCGGATTGTTATTTTGCTCGACACGCTACACGACCATCGCAATGCTTATTTTCTCGCCGTGGGCGCGGGCGGCGCGATTCAGGACGCGCTCGTCGGGCAGAACGGCCGCGTCATCAACGGCAGTTGGGACGGAATTTGGGACGCGAGAGTAAATATTACAAATACGGGGTGGACGGCCGAAGTCGCGATTCCCGTTCGAACGCTTGCAACCGATCGGCTTGCGACGGTTTGGGGGATGAACATCGAACGCGTCATCCGGCGCAAGCGCGAAACATGCGTTTGGGCGACGCCCGAACAGGATATTAACTTTACGCGCGTTTCGGAAGCGGGCGATCTGGCGGGCATGGATCATTTAGATCACGGCGTCGGCGTCGACGTGGTGCCGTACGCGAAAGCGACGGTCGACCGCCGGTACCGTCCGCCGGACACGGATTTGTTAGGAACGGCGGGCGGCGAATTATTTTATCGTTTGACGCCCGGCGTCACCGGCGCGCTGACGATCAATACGGATTTTGCGGAGACCGAGGTCGACGACCGACGAGTTAACTTAACGCGATTTCCCCTGTTTTTTCCGGAGAAACGTAAATTCTTTTTGGAAGACGCCGGAGTCTTTGCATTCGACGCGGGCGGGGGAGCCACGTCCGGCGGTTTACTACCATTTTTCAGCCGTCGGATCGGACTCGACGACGCGGGGAACCGGATTCCGCTCGCGGCGGGGCTGAAGGTCAGCGGTTACGCCGGCGATTGGAGCGGCGGCGTCCTCGGCGTCGACGCCGGCGCGAATAGTAATATATCGGAACGCGAATTGTTCGCGGCGCGCGTTCGTAACAATTTGGACGAGCACAACACGATCGGCGGAATCATAACGAACGGCAATCCGACCGGCGGTTTTTCGAATCAACTTATCGGCGCGGACTATCGTTATAGTACGAGCGACCTCGCCGGACACAAGAATCTCGACGTCACGGCGTTTTTTCTGAAAACGTTCACGGAAAACACGAATGGTAACGATCGCGCCGTGGGCTTCGAGTTGTCGTATCCGAACGATTTGTGGTCTTGGAGTTTTGGCGGCAAGGAAATCGGCGACGAATTCAACCCCGCGCTCGGATTCGTCGCGCGGACGGGAATACGACAATACGACGGATTCATTTCTTACAATCCGCGGCCCGGCGGCGACGTCCGAAAAGTAAGAATGTCGATCGCGCCGTCGGTGATTACAAATATGTCCGGAGAAGTCGAAACGGCGTCAATGCTGGCGCGGCTCGGCGTCGAAATGGACGCGGGGGACGAATTACGATTCAAAGTCATCCCACAATTCGACCGCGTGGCGGCTCCGTTTGACATCGTGCCGAATCTAACGATTCCGGCGGATTCGTATTCGCAAATTCGATATCGCATCGAATTGGAATCGGCCGGCCGGCGCCCGTGGCTCGGAATCCTCGGCGTCGAATGGGGGGATTTTTATGAAGGCGAGCGCACCGACGTGGAAGCGTCACTACAGTTAAGGCCGAGCGGAGTATTTAATATGTCCGCCGAATCGTCGACGTCGTATTTGAGACTTCCCGGCGGCGACAAGGACGTGCAAGTCGGACGTGTCCGCGGAGAAATTAACTTTTCGACGCGGCTCTCGTGGCAGTCGGTGTTTCAGTTTGATAATATTTCGAAAGGCGCCGGCATCAACAGCCGCGTGCGTTTGATTCTCGAGCCCGGCCGCGACATGTTTTTCGTGCTGAATCACAATTGGGAGGAAACGTCGACGTCCCGTGCGGTCGTTCCGGAGTCGACGGATTTTGTTGTAAAAATCGTGTTCTCGATACGGTTTTGAGAACGCCGTCCGCGCTTCGACGCGATCAGTTGACGGCGGGGATTCTGTGGGACTTCTGGCGCGAAGACGACTCCGTGCATAGACTACTCACGACGACAGCCTGGTACTCGCGCAATTCGAGCGATACCGAAACAATCGATTATTGACATGTCGACGCCACGCATTCTTCCATCGATTTTCATCGGTCTATTCTTATGTTCCGTCGCGCGGCCGGCGGCGTTGAAGCCGTTCAAGCCATTTGTTATATTTACATCGGATCAATAAAATCCACCGCACTTGGAATTGTTTGCCGCCAACAACGACGGCACTCAGATTGTTAATCTTTCGGGGACCATGGCGGCGAATTCGAATGTTTTAGATGTTGACTGGTCGCCGAACAAGAAATTCGCGGTGTTCATTGCCGATAAAGTGACGAAGGGAATTCCCGAACTCTTTTCCGTGCCGGCGACCGGAGGCGTGCCGACCCGAATATCAATTCCGGTGGCGGCCGGCGAACAAATATTTACATTTGAATGTTCACCGAATTCGAAGAGAATTGCATACGTCGCGATTGTCGGCGGAAAATTTGAAGTACATATCGTAAATCCCGACGGCACGGTAGATGTCAATGTCGGAACGTCGGTTCAACTAATTTCATACAGTTCGTCGGACATCGTCTGGTCTCCGAACGGTAATAAACTGTTGTTTCTGATGGATCTCGATACTCCCGCTCAAGGAGATCTATTTGTAGTCGATGGCAACGGCAAGCATCGAAAGAACATTTCCGCGCCGCTCGCCGCCGCCGGGATCGTTGCGAATTTCGTTTGGGCTCCGAATTCGTCGCGCGTGGCGTTCACGGCGCAGAAAGACGCTCCCGGTGTCACGGAATTATTTGTATGCAAACCCGATGGTTCGTCCCTCGTCAAGGTCTCCGGTCCAATGGTAATGAAGGGCAATGCGCAGGAGCCGCTCTTTTCGCCCAATTCGAAGAAAGTTGCCTATCGAGCGGATCAAATCACCGACGGCGTGTTCGAATTGTTTGTTTCAACGATCGACGGAAAGAAGAATGTAAAAGTATCTCCTCCGCTTTCGAGTAAACAGGACGCTTTGAACCCGATCTGGTCGCCGAATAGTAATTTCATCGCGGTCGCCGTCGCCGATACGACGGTGAATGCGCCGATTCGATTATTCTCCGCAAAGGCCGACGGTTCGTCGACGAAAGAAATTGGTCCCGCCAACCCCGTGGGCGCGACCATGAGCAACGTTCAGTGGTCGCATGACAATAAATTTCTTTATTATCGAGCGGATCAGAATACAAAATTTAAGAATGAGATCATGCGGGTCGAGCCGGATGGATCGGAGTTGACGAGTCTCGTGGATTCGCTTTTCGCTTCCGGAACGGTCTTTGGGTTTTCGCTTTCCCGAAATTCCAACCGCATGGTATTTGCCGCGCGAACGGGGCCGGCGGGGCCGGAGGAAGCGTAAGTTTCAAACAGCGACGGAACGAATATAATTAAAATTTCGCCGACGCCCGTGATGGGTGGATTCACGTTCGTGCCGATTTTCGCTTCGAAGGACACGCGCATCGTTTATAAAGGCGATATCACCGGCGTTTTCCAATTATTCGACGCGCTCGCGGACGGAAGTAATAATACGCTCCTGACGGGAAACGCGACATCGGGCTCCATAGTTAGTTTTCAAGTGGATAAGTAGCTCGTCGCGTCTGTCGAGACCTTATCGCGCGCCGGCGTCTTCGAGCGATTTTAGATAGGAACGCAGAATGAGTGTCGCCGCGACGGCGTCGATTTGTTGTTTACGTTTCTTGCCTTTGATGCCGGCTTCGGCCAATAGATAGGTCGCCGCTTTCGTCGTCAGCCGTTCGTCCCATTCTATAATTTCGATTCCGGGAATGCGCCTGCGGATTTGATCGCACAATTCGCGGACTTTCGCGACGCGCGCGCCCGCATGGCCGGACATGTGGAGCGGAAGACCGACGACGAGAATCTTAGCATTACGATCGTCGACGGCGTCGACGATCGCTTCTAATAATTGTTCCGGATCCGTCGTTTCGACCACTGCGATCGGCATCGCCGCGATGCGCATCGAATCGCACGCGGCGAGACCGGTGCGTTTATCTCCATAATCGACGGCGACGATCGCGCCCGGCGCGGACATTTGTATTATAATAAATCCGCGCGGCCGCGGCGGTTGAGTTCGTCGACGATTTTCTTAACATCCTCCGCGCGGCCGCGTTTGCAGACGAGCGTGGCGTCGGGCGTGTGGACCACGATCAAGTCCTCGACGCCGACGAGTCCGATCGCGTGCGGCTCGGACGACTGAACTAAACAATTCGCGCTGTCGATACTAATGATCGGAGAATCGCCCGGCGCGACGACGCGATGGCCGCGCTCGTCGGTCGTTAACAAATCGTCGAGGGCGTCCCACGAACCGACGTCGCTCCAGCGATAGGTAATATCGATGACGCGCACGTCGGTGGCGCGTTCGAGCACGCCGACGTCGACGGGCACCGACGGAACTTTCGGGTACGCGTCCGCCAGCGCGCGCGCGACGGATGCATCGAATACTCCGCGGCTTTTCGCGAGCGCCGCTTCGACGACCGCGAGCCCCGCGCCGATCGCGGGTTCGAATTGTTGTATCGCGTCGCGGATGCGCTTCGCGCGCCATACGAAGATTCCGCTATTCCATACATATTCGCCAGTTTCCAAAAACTCCTCCGCTGTGGCGCGATTCGGTTTTTCGCGGAATCCGAGCACTTGATGGACGGGCACGCCCATGGATATATGCAATGCGTCGCCGCGGCGGATATAACCATAACCCGTCGCCGGATGCGTCGGCCGGATGCCGAATACCATCAATCCGTCGTGCTTCTCGACGCTCGCGCACGCGGCGCGGATCGTCTTTACAAATTCGTCCTCGGGGCGAATATCATGATCGGCGGGCATCATGACCAATGTCGCGTCGGGATCCTTCGCTAAGATTGCCGACGCCGCGAGCCCCGCGCAGGCGCACGTGTTGCGCGCGAGCGGTTCGGCGATGATTTGCGAAGGCGGCACGTCGGGGAGCGCGTTGCGCACGCCCTCGGCCTGGTCTTTATGTGTTACAACCCAAAACCGCTCCGGCGGAATCGCCTCGCGCGCGCGCATGACGGTTTCCGTAACCATCGGACGCCCGCCGGTGATCGGTAATAATTGTTTCGGGCGTAGTTTCCGGCTGATGGGCCAGAACCGGGTTCCCGAACCTCCCGCCATGACGACGCCGTGAATCATTTATAAACTCCGTCGCGGATTTGATAATTGAACATTCGATGAATCTTGGTGTTGTGACCGCCGGGCGCGCTTTGCATCAGAAGCGTTCGCCGAGTTCCAATTGCGGCTCGGGCGCGATCACTTCCTTGTCCTGTTTGGGTTTTCTCGTAAGAATGAAATTCTTTTGATAATGCGGATTGTCGAGCGTCCCGTAGACGGTGACGTCGACGATTCGATCCTGAAAGAAAGTTATGAACGGCTTAATGATCGGATCGATGATCGGAATATGAAGAAACCTCGGCAGCATCGTCATCAGGATCTCGGTGTTGAATCCGACCCACCCCTCGCCGCGAAGCTCGAGATCGTCGCTTTCCAGGATGAGCCTCGAAAAATCGATGCGCGCGTTCCCAATTGTAAATTTACCGTTCATGTCGTGAAACACGGGGCGCTCTTTCAATTTCAGTTCGTCGGGCACGCCCTTGAAACCGGGGACTTCGAACAAATTCGCCTCGCGTGCGCTCATTTCACCGTTGCCGCGGTATTCCAGATAGTTCCCGCCCGCGCCGTGAAGGCCGAGCGCTAATTGTAGTCGTCCCTTGATGCCGGACGTCTGTTTGGGAACATAACGAAAGACTTCGGAGAGATCCGCGTTGTCGAGACTGAATCGTAATATCCATTCCGGCGTTTTCTTTGTAAGATCCACAGTTAATATTTCCGGCGCGTTCGCGCGCTGCGTGAGCCGTCCGCCGACGCAGTTGGCGTCGAAATCCGAAATCGCGACGCGTTCGGGCGTGATGACGACGTCGCCCTGCGCGTCGTTCAACCGGACTCCGAATATATTCATCGACAATTCGCGGCCGTGCGCTTTTGTAGTGAAGCCGTTTGCATCAAATGCCAAATCCTCAATTTCGGCGTAGCCCGACAGTTTGTCGAGGAGTCCGCGGCTCACGACGGTGCCGTCGCTGATTTGTAATATACCATTTGCGCGGAGCACGGGCCAGCCCTGCTCGGGAATTTCAATTTTCCAATTCAAATTTCGCGGCGACGCGACGAGGCCGAGCGACATGCGCGCGATCCACGGGGACTCGGGCACCGCGCGGCGCACGAGATCCATGATATCGAAGAATTTATCCGAATGGGCGCGGCCCGAGACGGTCACGGGCTCCGCGCCGCGCGCCGGTTTGATTTCGAATTGTTCGATCGCGATATCCGTGGAATTTAATTTTCCGTCGAAGCGGCGCGATGTTAATACTCCGTCCGAATCGATCGCGATCGTGCCCTCGACGTTTTCAATAATTCCCGGAAGCCCCGGTCCCATGACGGTGGCTTTGCGCACGGTGCCCGAGACGTCGGTCGCGTCGGCGTCCTTGCTTTTGATATGATGCACCGAAGCGTCGAACACGCCCGACAATTGATATTTTGCGACGGCGGCGGCCGCGGCGGGCGCCTGCGTTCTTAACAATTGATCGAGCAGCACGTTTTCGAGCGGAAGTCCGATCGCCGTCAGCGCGAGCGCGAGCGACGGTTTCTCGCCGTCGCGGCGCCCGAAAATGCCCGACGCGAAAACCGGTTTGCCGAAATACTTGGCCGCGATGGAGTCGAGCCAGACGGTGAGCGCGGCTTTATCTTTATCGATCGCGCGCGTCATGAATTTTAACGATGCCGCGAGCGACTCGACGTGCGCGCCGATGCCCGGAGCGTGTTGTATGGATCCGTCGCGGCATTGAATCGTCAAATACGATTCTAACAAATTCCCCGGCGCGTTCGCCGGACGTTCGCCGCGATACTCGAAATCGCAGCGTGCCGTCGGCTCGATTTCGCGCAGAAAATCGCGGGCTTCGGGAGCGCATTTGCTAAAATATTCCGAAAGCGCCGGATCTAACAAAAAATCGCGCGCGGAGACGCGCAGCGCGAGGCCGTTGCGCGACGGTTCGGCGCCCGCCGCGTCGCGTCGCCCGTCGACCGAGCCTTCGATGCGCACGCGCGTTCCCCGCGCGCTGCCGTCGAGGCCGAATCTAACGAATCCTTTTTGAAATATAACAGATCCTTGAAGATCGTTGACGCGCACGGGCAATTCTTCGAATGCGCCCGTCGCGCCGCCGTCGGCCCAGGCGCGGACGACGACGTCCGCGTCGCGCCGGCCCTGCGGACGCGCGACTTCGACATCAAAATTAAATTTACCTTTCAAATCGAACATCGAAAGCGCGTTCGCGCCGTCGGACAATCCCGCGGGCTGCCACGCCGCCGAAGTCGGCGTGGACCACTTCGGATCTTTCTTTAACTCTTCCGCCAGCGCGCCTTCGCCGACGGGGACGCCCTCCATCGCTTGTTTTAACGAATCGTCGACGGGAAGGCCGCTTCCGTGAACGCGAATATTCAATCCAACCAATCCGCTGCCGGCGACGGATCCGTTGCCTTCGATGCGCCCGCTCTGCCCCATCAATCCTTTGATTCCCGCAAGAATGACTTTTCCGGGACGAAATGAAATGCGCCCTTCGAGATCTTGAATCGGATACGGGAACGAAGCGTCGACCGATTTGTCGCGATTTCGGAATCCGAGAAATGTAACTTTTGTATTATGCGATAAATCGACGGTCGCGTGGATATCCGGTTTATTTGTTATCGGATCCCACGTGCCGAAAATCGCCGCGTCGACGGGTCCTTCGGGATGCAGAGCGCGAATGGCGTCGGCGACGCCGTCGTCGATGTTGTCGAGGAGTTTTTGTAGTTCCGTCCCAAGCGTCAATTCGCTCACGCGAATGCCGCCGCGCGCCGCGGTGATTTGTTGTGTTTGCAAATCGACGCGCGCATCGAGGAGCGCCGCGACCGTCGCGCCCCAAAGCGATTTACCTTCTCCGTGAATGCGCACGTTTCCGTCGGTTTCGAGGCGGGCGACGACATGAAATTCCTTCGCCGCGAGCAGCTCTTTCAATGAAATCTTCCGCCCCTCGATTTCGAGATCCGGCGCGACGCATTGTAAACTATTGATTTCGACTTCCGCGGACGTTGCGATCGGCGAATTCTCCGATTCGCGTTTCATACTTATGAAAAAATTTAATAATCCCGCGGGCTGGCATTCGCGGCGCCAGCGTTCGATTTGCGGAGATAACTTTTCCCGCGTCGCGGCGGCGAGGTCGATGCCGACTTCCGACTCGGCGCGGACGTCGAGAGCGCCGGTCTTTAAATTTATCAATCCGCCGACGTGCACGGCGCCTCGCAGCGGCGTGCGTCCGATGCCCTCGACGGCGAGTTCGTCGTTCTCGCGCGGAATCAGCGACGCCGAAAGATCATAAAATTCCATCGAGCCGATCGCGGGAGCGTCGACCAAAATCCGTCCGCGTTCGAGCGCGATTTGAGGTATTCGCGCCAGCGATTTTGAGTCCGCGCTCTTGTTTTTGAATAATTTAGCGATCGCTTCCGCGTGGAGTTCGGCGTCGATGAGTTTAACTTTCGAAACGCGGAATTTGTCGGTGCCGCCGGGATCGATTGTAAACTCCACGCGCACTTCGCTAATTTTCAAATCGGGCCGCGCGGGGTCGTCGCCGATGGCGACGTTTGGGATGACGACCGAGCGCCCCGCGAAGTCGAGAAGCGCGTCGCCAATCGTTACTTTCGGCGCGAACAGATCTGAAAGTTCCGAATTTACAAATCGAGTGAGCGCTGCCGAGGGCCACAGCGAAAAACGAAGCGTGACGCCGAACGAAATCGCGAAAACTACAAAAAACAGGACCAGAAGAATCCGCGGCCGTTTGAACTTTCGAGGCGGATGGTTGGATGTGCGGTTGTTGGATGTAGGTTCGGGCACGTTACGGTCGGGCACGTTTCTTTTGGGAACGGTACTGCCGATTCTACCGAAGAGGCCGGCATTCGACGCCGATGCGGATCACCGCAATTCCCGCCAATTGTTCAGCCGATGGACCGTTAACCTATCGACATCGGAACGGTGAGCGGCGGCGGCGCTGCGCGAGCGACTTCGAGGCGATTGTTTTCCGTCCAAGCGCCAACGGGGACGCGCTTCACGCGCGATCCGACGGCACACGTGATTTCATACGGAATCGTGTCGACCGCGTGAGCGATTTCTTCGACCGGGAGCGTTTCGTTTCCATCTTTTCCGAAAAACGTGACCGTGTCGCCGACCTGCGCGTTCGGGATTTTTGTAATATCGACCATTACGTAATCCATCGTGATGCGGCCGACGATGGGTGCGCGTTTTCCATGAATCAGCACGACCCCTTTTCCGCGGAGGCGCCACGGAATGCCGTCGAAATAACCGATCGGAATGGTAGCAATGCGCGATTTGACGTGCGCCGTCCATTCCTGTCCGTAGCTCACCGACGTGCCCTTCGGAATATCCTTTAAGAACGCGATCTGCGTGCGGAGCGACATCACGGGTTGTAACAATTCCGCTCCCGGGATGTCGTGCGGCATGACTCCGTATGCTGCAATTCCGGGTCGCACGATGTCGCCGCCGAGGTCGAAGCCCGGAAGCGGTCCGAGGCCCGAGAAAACCGCGGCGCTATTTGCAATATGCACGCGCACCGAGCCGTTTCCTTCCTCGGGGACAAACGTTGTTTGTCCCCGATTTTCATTAGCAAAGCGGATTCCGCGCGATCGCGCGCCGTCGAGGAATTTTGCAAATCGCGCGTGCTGTTCCAATGTAAACGGATGGCCGGCGCCTTCGGGCCGTGCGAGGTGCGTCATGATGCCGACGAGTTCGATCTCGTGTCGCGCGGCCAATAGAGAATCGAGCACTTTCGGCGCCGAATCGATCGGCATCCCGAGGCGTCCCATACCGGTGTCGACGTTTAAATGCACGCGCGGTTTTCCCGGCAAACGCGAGCGGCCGCGGCGGACGAGATTGCGAAGCGCCCGGACGCGATCATTAGTATGAATCGCGATTTCGATCCCCGATTCGAGACAACGCTCGAGTTCCGATTCGATCGCGGTTCCGAGAATTAAGATTCTCTGGCGCACCCCGAGTTCGCGCAATTGTAATGCTTCAGATGAATCGCGGACGCCGAAGGAATGAATATCACAATTCTGCGCGGCCATCGCGACCGTTTTCATTCCGTGGCCGTACGCGTCGGCCTTGATGACGAGCATGATGTCCGTCGTCGGCGCGATTTTGCTACGAATAACAGAGATATTGTGGCGAAGGGCTCCGAGATCGATTTCAGCCCACGCGCGTTCCGAAATCATTGGACCGCGAACAATATGGTTTTCGCGGCGATTCCAAACAAAATTCTAAAATTTTTTTTTGTTAAATTTCACGATTCGCGCGCGCGGCCTTTTCTTCCGCCGCCGACGCACGCAAATAAAGGGGCGCGACGTCCGCGTGAGACGCGACGCCGCAGCCGTCAAGTTCGAGTAGTAACAATGCGTTGGGGGTCGACGGCGCGATCGAATACAAACTATCGACGGCGAGGCGAACGAGATCGGCGCGGTCGGTGGCAATCCAGTCTCCGGGGATTAGCAACGACGCCATCGCCGACGCGGGAACGATTCGAGGAGCTGTGCATTCGCGCGGAAACGCGATGCCGCGTTCGTCGAACGCTCTTTCATAAAGCGCAAAGGAGAACTCGCCGCGCAGCGCATCGATGGCAACGGCGACGCGCCGCGGTTCATTGTTTGTTTCGTTCGCCGTATTCTTGAAAATCGCGAAGGCGGCGGCGGCCGTCGACGGAAATCCGGCGATGGGGGATTTCGATACGAATGCTAACGTTTTCGCGGCGGCGATTCCGATTCGCAGCCCCGTGTATGTGCCCGGTCCGAGGCCGACGACGACTCGCGAGAGTCCTTTCGGTTTAGCGCCGTATTCTTTGCAAAGCGCGTCGATGGAAGGCAACAATTCACGCCCGAGATCGGGCCGCGGGCCTTCGAGCGCGACCATTTTGCGCGCGCCATCTTCGAATTCGATCGCAATCGTCGCGGGCGATCCGCTGGTTTCGATCGCGAGCTTGAATTCCTTTAATTCCACTCGAGTACTAAAGATTTCGGCGGCTGGCATGACATCGCGTCGCAGGCCGTATAGGTAAATTCGACCCGCAGTTTACGCCCGGACGACTTGTGTTTCAGCGGAAGCGTTAACAAAGCGAATCGCGTGAGTTGGCCGTTTTGATCGCTTTCACATTTAATCGGCCCCGCCTCGGCAAACGAAGAGTCGGGGAGGATATTTAATGAAATCGGCTGGCCTTCCTTCGCGACGGGAGCCGTTAAATGCCAGCCGTCTTTGATGCGCACTTCGATTTGTAATGAGTTGTCGGAGGCTTCGCCCTTGACGCTCACTAAATCGGCCGCGGGATCGGCGCCCTTCACGCGCATTTGACCCGAATGTGCCCGTTCGCCGCGGACGCGCCAGACGTATCCGCCGGTTTCTGTAAAAATTAGTTTTGCGCCATTCTTATCGAACCAAGCCGGAAATTCGGCGGCGGAAACGTCCGGGAAATAACGCTCGCAAAGAAATTTCG
The DNA here is from genome assembly GCA_016200225.1 of Planctomycetota bacterium. GTDB lineage: Bacteria > Planctomycetota > UBA1135 > UBA1135 > JACQFD01 > JACQFD01. The sequence continues at coordinate 138,136 of JACQFD010000002.1, read as the reverse complement.
CGAGTTCGTCCTTCGGATCCTTGGCAAGTCTCGCGGCGATGGTTTTCGGAAACTCCGGATCGCCGTTTCCCACGCCGAATTCTTTGCATTGTGCGTCGACGCAGACTTTGAATTGATCGCCCCAGTCGCCGGTGGAAGGAGCATGAAAGTACGGAGCGCGCGCGGCGACCCACTTGAGCGCCTCTTGTGTATTTTCAAAGATCGAATCGGGAGGATCCTCGCCCGTCCAGTAGCGTTGGAATGTGTTCTTTTGTTGGGTTTTTTCGTAAAAAGGCATCCAAATTGTAAAAAACTCCGCGAGCGCCGCGCGCGAGGAGACCGAACGCAGCGTTTCGACGACCTGTCCCTTGTGCGCGTGCGCATAGGCGATGGCATTCAAGAAAAGTCGCCGCCCGTTATCTGTAAAATCCTCCGGCAAGCCATGGAATCCCCACATCACAAACGATCCGTGGCGCGCGATCGCGGCATAGTCGGGACCCTTCATGTTAATGCCGCCAAGGATCCGTTCGGCGTCCGGCGCGTCTTCGAAGCCATGGTCGGCGGTGACGAGGCCGGGCTCGGCGTGTTTTTTTGAAAATATTGTAAAAACGGGAACGGTCGGCCCGACGGACGGCTTGAATTTCTTAAAATTGTCGGGAGTCGCCTTATTTGTAATTTCAGGATGGATCGCAAACGGACCGGCAAAAATCGCGTGGGAAGGCCATAACACGACGGCCTCATGGGTCAGGCATAGTCACCCGTGGTGCCACGAAAGTTTTAGTTTCCAGTCGTCGGACAGAAATCCGCCCTGTCCGCCCATCATTAGCATTGGAATTCCTTGCGCCTCGTTGAGCGTGAGTGGGATTTTCTCGCTCTTCAGGCGCGGTTCGCCGTTCGCCGACTTCGACTCGACTTCGCCGTCGACGATGACGACATCGAAGCCTTCCATCGCCGCCGCCGTGAGCGCGCTCCCGGAAATTACTTTTACTTGGGCCGCGTGTTGTTTGAGAAACGCCTCCCACGACGCCGTGTAGGGCGTACCCGCGTTACCGGCGTAGAGCAATTTGAGTGGAAGAACTTCGGCCGGCCGGCTGGAGGTGGTATCGGCGGGTCTGCTTTCGGATGGCGCGTCTTGCAGGACACAAAACGCGGCGGCGATGGCTAATTGTAATATCATGGCGTGTGCGATCGCGCGTGGCGATCGATAGTTCAATTATGGCTTCGACGGGGGTTGTTTGGTGTATATAACGACGCCCTCCCTCAGAATCTTGTACAAGAAATCTCCTTGAGATAGTTGGTCCATACGAAGGACTTCCAACTCATAAATAATCGGAGCCTCATCAAGAGCTTCTATCAGTTCAGACCACACTGTTGGGCGCACGCCGGGCGCGGAAACACACAGATCCACATCCGACGCACGTCGCGCGTTTCCCTTGGCGCGCGAACCGAATACCCGCACTTCGGAAACCCACGGAAAGCGCGAAAAGATCTGGCGCAGTTTAGCCAAATCCTGTTCGCGAAGTTGAACGTTTTTGGTAGTCTCAATCACGTCGTTCAATTGTATGAAATGGATTGGATGCGCGCGGCCATGGACTCAAGAAGGTTTGTATATTTATTAACAATGTTTCGATAAATTCGCAATGCCATGGCTTCATGATATGCGTGGTTCGCAAGATTGCGATCTTCGAGCATTTCAAACCAAACGTCCGATTCGTCTTGAGTTGCGATCAACCCTTCCGCAAACGCTTTTTTTAGTGTTGGTCTTGGACCTCCGCACTCTTGTCCCTGATGTTCGAGATAGAGCTTCAGAGTCTTCCAAGTCGTCTCAAATGTAAATTCGAATCGTTGAATTGTTGCGTCTCGCACCATCGGACTCTCGGGCTGCGAAACGGCCTCAAGCAGGCGGAGAACACTTGCTTGCACTTCGGATTTTCGTTCGAGAAATCGTTCGCGTGTCACGGCGAGAAAACTAACAAACACTGTGCCGTTTGGAAAGGCATTTTCCTCACACTTTCAACAATTCACACGCCTGCGCGTGGCCGGGCGCCGCGAGGCCGAATTCGCTCGCTGTGACGCGGGCGAGGGAGCAGGCGTGGCGCCAGCGGAACGCGGGGCGGGCCGCGGCGAACTCTTCGCGTGCGGTTCGATAATACTTTTCCGCATGGAGAGCGCCGTCTTCGCTCACGGCGAACCGAAGTAACAGATCGAACGCGGCTTGCTCCGGATATCCGAGTTCGCCATAACGATAAATCGCGGCGCAGGCGCGCGCCTGGTCGTTCGCGCGAATCGCGGCGTCGGCTTCTCGAAGTAACAGATCCGGTTCTTTAACTGTTAGTTTTGCGAGGTGCTCCGCGTTCGGCCACGGCTCCCATTTCAAGAAGTCGCCGCCGCGTTCAGTGCGGTCGACCGCCACTTGACACGCTCCTAGAATTAAACTTGCAAACGTGTTCCGGGGGTTGCCGGCGCGCGCCATGCCGCGCCATGCATTCGCGGAGTCGCATGCATGCAGTCCGATCGAGTCGCCATGTACACTACCGAGCGGCTTGCCCGCCTGTACTTCCTTTTGTGTGCGGCCATGGTCGCGCAACAGTAGTTGATTTGCAGCGAGTGCGATCGCTTCGCCAACCGCGACAGGCGACATGCCTTCGGAGAGTGCGATCGCCGCGAGCTTGCCCGCGTCCTCGGGTGTACCCGCGAAAATGAATCGACTGAGGCGCTCGACTTCCGCGTCGTCGGGCATGCGAGTGCCGGGAGTCTTCGCAAGCAGAGAGTACTGGTCAAGTAGTTTTGGTAATAATGTTCGAACTTGACGATTTCGTTCCGAGGCGCGCGGCTCGTTCTGTAAACAGTAGTGAATTGACTGGCGCAACAGCGTGTGCGCATGTTCACTGCCGATCACATCTAACAAATCCCATACTCTGTGCGGCATGACCACGCGGTGGACGTCGATGCCATCCTGTACCGTCGGCAACAGTGCATTGAAAGTATCCGAAGCACTACCGCCCGCAATTGTTGCAAATATGCGCTCCGCTTTCTCGAGGTCGTTCCCGCGCACGGCGTCGCGCAACGATTCACCATTCTTTAGATTCGTGCCGGATTCGCCGGGGGTTGTAGTCTGTAGTACATCCGCGCGGCTCTTGTTGCGCTCCTGGATATGATTCGTGTTTCGATATAGTACCTTCAACACAGGTAGTGCTTGTCGCTGCGCTTGCGACTCAAGCGACATGCGATAGGCTGGCGCGAGTGCCATCATCGTGTGGAAACCCACATAGTCTTGCCCTCCAAAGGTTCGGGCATTCAGGAGCGCCGCCGCCGCAGTGAGGTCGCGCAGACTCGTCCCGGCTCGGAGTTTTTCAACTAGTACGACATTCAACTTTTCGGCCGGCGTCTCCGCGAGGCAAGTCACGAGCGGATCGAGCGTTCCAAATTCGAGACGTTTTGGATCATCCCAATCGAACATGGGTGCAAAACCGAACTCGTCCGCGACTGCGAGGCCGAGGCTTGCGGTGATCATGCCGCGACCGACTTCCACTAGAAATCCTCTGCGGGATTGAAAATTCATCGTCAAACTCCTGTTTACAATTGTTGGCGCCCACGCCGGCGGCCATCGGAACCGGTAATGCAATGAGAGACTTGTGCTTGTTCGCCTGTTACGGTGTCGACGCGTTCAGAATCATCTGAATAGCGATTTTTTTTGAATAAATCGCTGGCGACGCCGTTTGCAGGCAAATCACAGTGGCCCCCACGCTCGGAGCATGCGATTTTTAGTAAAACATCCATTCCAAAATCCGCGTCCAAGCTCCTGCCCGTGCGTAACCAGCAGGAAAATTCGCCTCTATGCAACCAATCCATGCGCCCAGACCACTCCAAAGCGTCGGGCGCAGATTTGCGTCGAGCATCAACCGCTGGTTCCTTTCGAATCTATTAATCGCGGGAGTCTCGGTTTTTAGCCGACTCTCGTCCAAGACTCGCAGCAGAATCGCATCGTTCTTCGGACATGTGGCCGTGCGCTGGATTCCCGTCCGCCGACGAGTCGCCGAAGAGAATCTTAAGATTGCATTTCCCGAGGAAACGCCCGCCGGGCGGCGGCGAATTCTCGTCGAATCTTATACTTGCCTGATCGCCGGTTTTCTCGATCTGCTCGCCATGTTCCGATGTTCTGAAAAGGACATCCTCGCGGGTGTTGAAGAGCCGATGGATGGCGTGGAAAAGTTAAATGAACTTCGATCGTCGGGCCGCGGTTTTATTATAGTAACCGCGCATACCGGAAGTTGGGAGTGGGGCGGCGCGTACCTGGCGAGTTTGGGAATCGATCTCGCAGATGTAGCAAAACCGCTCGAGAATCCGGTGGCGGAGCGTTTCACGTCTACTGTTCGCAACAGATTTCGAATTAAACTAATCTCGACGCGCAACTTCGGCCTGCGCGCCGTCCGACACATCAGAGGCGGCGGAGTACTCTCGCTTTTTTCCGATCAAAATGTAAGAAAAGGGGGCGTTTTTGTACCATTCTTCGGACGCGCGGCATCGACCTCGGCCGGCGCGGGACATTTAGCCTACAGATTGGGAGTACCTGTGCTTCCGATGTGGGGCTGCAGAACGAGCGATGGCAAGATTCGCGGATTTGTAGACGATCCGATCTGGCCCGACACATCGAAGGGAATGGACAGCGAAATTCAACGCATTACGAGACTCCACGTCGAGTCGCTCGAGCGATTTGTAAGATTGCATCCGGGCCAGTACTTCTGGTTCCACCGCCGTTGGAAGACGCAGCCTCTCTAAAAGGGGGAGCTCTGGCGCCGCGGGGCGCTTGCGCTTCGCGCGCGGCGTGCCCTGCGCGGGGGGAGTGCTCTCGCGTCGTAAGGCGCTTGCGCTGCGCGTGCCCTACGCGGGCGGCGAGTTGTGCGCTCGACGGGTTGGGTCGGCGGCTCGGCAGTGCTCGTCAATTGTAAGAATGTCGGCCGCAGCGCGGCCGACATTCTTACAATTGCCTGCGCAACTCGCCGCGACCCAACCCGTCGAGCGCACAGCGGGGGATTATAAATATAATAAATAGTGTAAATAGTGGGGGCTCGTGGCTAGGATCACTGGCGGCGAATATTGTACTCTTAATATTATAAGAACCGCGAGCTCCACCCAGGTTGGGGCACCATGCATGCGTCGCGTTTGCCGAACCAACGGTGGCGGTTGCGGGCGATCCAGTTGTAAATTGCGTCGCGGATGGGGCGGGGAATGATTATGAAGGCCCAAAATAAATTCCAAGGGAAACGCAGGCGGCGCGCGATGCGGATGGCGGCGGTCGAACGCATCGATAGACCGGCTTCGTCGATGAGCAGGATGCTGTCGGGAAGCGAATTCGCGGAAGGCGCGTTTGCGTCGCGGATCAGATGTTTTGCCGCGTCAGACTGCAGCGATGCGAACTGAAATGTAGCTTTCCCGTCGCGCGGAATAATAAATTTAACCGCGCCATTACAAAGATTGCATTGGCCGTCAAATAATACGACGCGGCGGTTCATGGGGGTTGCGCTTGTATAATAATTTAAATCGCGCCGCATTCAATTTCGACGACTCCGTTTTCTTCTATCAAAAAAAATGGGCCATCCTGCGATGGCCCATGGGTTTCGCCGTTGGAGGCGATTTCTTACTTTTTCGGAGCCGCTTTCGCGAGCGCCGCGAGAGCGCGGTCCGCGTCCGAGTAGGCGTATGTGCCGGGGTACTTTTTCTTAAAAGCGTTCAGCGCTTCCTGTTTGGCTGTGCGATCGGACGCTTTTTTGTCGGGCATCTCAAGCACCTTGTCGAGTTCCAGTTGCGCCTTGATGCCCGCCAATGCCTGCGGGTTCTTGTTCAAATCGTCGAGCGCCTGTTTGGCGGTCGCCGCCTCCGGAAGACCACTCAGGGACTTGACGAGCTTTGTGTAAGAACGCTGCGCTTTTAAATAATCGCCGGTCTTCGCCGATGTCTCGGCCGCGTTTAACGATCCGGTGACCATACCCATCACCTCGTCGAGAACGGCTTTCGATTCGGGCGGCGCGCCCGTGTCGCCTGCGACCGCCTGCGCTTCCTTGACCGCCGTCGGCAGATCGTTTTTAACAATTGCGGCCTTCACCTTGGCAAACTCCTTCGGGAGTTCCCAAATCGGCCGCTTGAGCGCGCCGGCCAGCGAATCTTTAATTGTATTTTCTGTTAATTCGCCGGGATGGCCTTCCCATGTGATTTTTCCGCTCGCATCGAGCAGATACGCATGTGGAATTCCAGTGATACCGCACTTTGCCTTCAGTTTTCCGCCGCGGTCGTAACCGTAAGCATACTGCGCGCCTTTTTCTTTAATCCACTTTTCGGTGTCGCCTTTGCCTTCGTTGGTCACGCCAACGATGGTCAGTCCCTCATTGTTAAACTTCTCGTGGAGATCGTTTAAGTGAGAAACCGACGTGCCGCAGGGTCCTCACCAATACGCGAAGAATTCTACTAATACTGCGCGGCCGGCAAACTCGCCGACCGACTTGGCGCCGGTTTGCGCGAGGTCCGAGATCTCGAATTCAGGCATGCGCCCGCCGACGCTTACTTTCTGCGCGGACGCCTGCCCACCGAGCAACCCAGCCGCGAACACGACCGTGCCGAGGAGGAGTGAGTGGGTTTTCATGGTTGGAATAATATCGGAAATTGCGCGAGTTGGCTGTGATTTCGCGGGAAAAAGCAGATGAATGGGGCGCCGTCGATTCAAGACGGAGGTATTTGGATGAAAAAAGCACGCTTGACAGAAAACCGGGGTCGCCATTTCAATGCGCAAGTAGTCGCGAGGGCTCATGGCGGGTTCCGCGAATGACTGTCTTCAATCAAATTGGGTTTCGGCGAACGCCGAATAGTTAAGAACGAGTATCATAATGCGATTCAAAACGATCCTAGGACTGTTGACCGCGATTTTAATATTAGCTTCTGTTTCGGGTTGCAGACTTTTTCATACTGGCGTGGGGCGCATTTCCGGCGCCGATCCGATTATTGATCCGGAGACCGGTGAATTCGGTGAACACACTCCGAAAACCGTCGATCTCAAGCTACTAATATGCCCGGATGTTGCAGGAGATGAATCCTGCGATTGCGCGGACGAACTCGAAGCTATCAAAAAATTCGACGACGTCTACTCGGCGGATACAAATGCTGAAAAGGGAAAAATGCGCAGGAATTCAATTCAGGAATATCTAATCGCAAAATCCAATCAGCGGTTCGCGGAATTCGAACAACACTTACAATCGGTTGACTCCACCGGTAATACGATCCTCGGTTCCTTGACGACGCTGCTTGCGGGACTTGGCGGCATCGCAAATACTCAACATACGGCAAATGTGTTCGGCGCCGCTGCCGGAATCACCAGCGGAGTCCGGGCGGAAATTAATGAAAATTATTTTGCAAATAAAACGATCCAAGTGCTGACGAACGGGATGCGAGTCGCGCGCAAGGAAATTCTCGATGACATCCGATCGAACCAATCGAAAGACCTCACCGAATATCCACTTACTCGCGCGATCGCCGATGTTCAAAATTACCATGGCGAGGCCAGTTTGATCGCGGGTTTGCGAAATGTTGCATTATCGGTGGAGCGCGCATCCGATCCAGGCGTCGAACACTTGAGATTGAAACTAAAGAATAGCCCATTTTTCAAGGATGTATTTCAGGGTTCCGAATCTTCGAATTCTCCGGCGGACTCGAACAGCGCGCTCAGCGACCTCACATCGACTCTCCAGAAAATTCTGAGTTTTCCCGATCGCCTGAAAAATAACAAGGCGGCGATCGAAGAAGTGAAAGTTAGTCTTAATAGTTTGAATACTCAAAAGGATTTTCTCGATTTGAGCGATACTTCCGCGAGCGACAAGCGCAAGGCCGAAATTGATGAAATTAATCCGGACAAACTCGACGAGTCTTCGGCGGATTTGTCGGGGGACAAATCGTTCAAGACTCTTTGGACGGAGTACTGGCCGGGAAAAGATAATAAAACGAACGACGACTATCAAAAAGCAGTCGACGATTTTGAAGTGAAGAGTGTGAAACTCAAGAGTTCGACGAAGGCCGACAAAGACAAGGCGCTGGCCGCTTTTCTAACATCTCAAGGGTCGCTCGTCTCCCTAAAGGTCGAACTCTTGGATAAATCAAGCATTGAAGCGTTTGAGTCGGCGGCAAATCTCGTCAGAGGCACGGCCATAACGAATTCAGTAAGCGCACTTGAATCAATTTGCGGCGCGATCAACGACAATTTCAGAGCGTCGAAACCGACGAGCGCGACGGCGGCGAGCGCGGTCAAAGCTGTCAAGTTGATCATCGCGAAAATAAAGAAGATCGACGAGGCGACGTTAAAATCTATCGACACGGAGAAGCGCGTCGAAATAAACGCTTTGCTCAAGATGTCGACTAAATAACATTATACCAGAAGATCGGAGAACATATTAACAACACCATGAATGCAAACTATACAATACAGTCGGGAGTGTTCATTTTCTTAGCGTTCGTTCTCGAGCCGCCGCCCTCAACGACACCCGCCTCCAAACCCGTCAAACTCTCCGAGAGTCTATTGAATTCAAAAGTTCAATCCAAGCGCGCGGATCTCAAAGCTGACATCAAAGACGAATTGAAGGCTTTGTTTTCGGATATTTCCGAAATATCAAAAGATGTCGCGAAGCATATCAAAACGACTTCGGCGGGGGTTGACGATTTATGTAAATCGATATCGAAACATCTGCTGGCGATTCGTAGTCTTGGCCTTTCGTCGGCCGACGTCGTCGAATTATATGCGTCGTCGTTGTTAAATGAACTTTCGGATCCGCCTTCCAATCAATTCATCGCGGGCGCGGGCGGGAATATTGATATTTTCGCGGCGGCGGTCAATCAACAGATCGCAAATGCGCGAAAAGAAGCATTGCTCGCGATTCGCGCGGTGGCGTCGCCGGCGTTCGATCAATTGGAACACAGTCCGATCGTCGTTCGCCTCGGGGATCTTCCGGATTCCATCGAAATCGCGCCGACGCCGCAATTGACAGCTTCCCGCCCGCATCCGAAATTATTACAAATCCTCGTCGCCGGCGCGACGAGCAACCGTTTTACACAAAAAGACGGAGTGCTCTCGATCTGCGGCTGCGCCGACAAGGCAAACGGCGATGTTAAGATTGACATCGAGGGGCCGGGCGCGGTCGCCGACTCGAAAACCGCGACTCCCGACAACGAGAATCGATTTTCGGCGACCTTTTCGGGCACGAACGGGCTCGTCGAAGGAAATTATGTTATCAAAGTTTCGCAGGGCGCGGCGTCCGCGCAAACGACGATCGGAATTCCATAAAATAAATAATCCGCGGCGGTGCGATTACTTATTGTCCGCCGCTTTCGCGATCGCCTCCTCGAACGCCTTGCGGTCGTCGTCCTCGACGATTTCTCCTTGAAAACTCCAGAGGCGTTCGCCCGATGCTGAAATAACAAAAGTTTGCGGAACGGCCTCCGTCGGCAGGTCGAGCGCTTTCGCGACGATACTGATTCCCGGCGGCGATACAATAGTTAAGAAGCGAATATTCGATTTTTCGCGGACGCGGTCGACACGCGCGCGGATTTTATCTTTAGGTTCGTCGCCCGAGAGATTGTCCCACGCTACTGTAACAAAATCGGCGCGGCCGCCGAACTTGGCGGCGACTTCGGCGATGTACGGCAGCTCATCGCAGCACGGTCCGCACCACGTCGCCCAATGATTGATCACGAGCGGTTTTCCCCTCGGCGCGAGCGCGCGCGCGAGCTGATTTGTATCGTCGGCGAACGCGAGCGGCACGAGCGCGTTGTTCGCCCGAGGCGCGCACGCGGCGGCGCCCACGAACGCGATCAGTAACAAGTCAATCGTTATTCTCATGGAACGCGCCGTGGATTAGATATTATAATTCGGGCGCGTTCCGGCGTTAAATTTAACGATGCGAAACGCGCCCGGAGAATCGACCGCGATATCTATTATTATTGACGCGGGGCCTTCTTGCCTTTCTTAATATTGCAACCGACGGACTTTGTCGACGTCGTGGCGGGTTCCTTGCCGCCGATCACCGCGTCGAGCGCGTCGCGAAGATATGTTTTGTTTACTTTTTCCGGATGGTTCGGGTCGCCCATGTCGTTGACCTGGCCCGTATAATGAACTTTGCCGTCGGCCCCGATGACGAACACGTCGGGCGTCGTCAGACCGCCGTACAAATCCGCGATCGCCGCCGTCGGATCGACATAAACGTTAAAATTCAGCGAATTTGCCTTGTGATAACGAATAATGTCTTCAGGCGTATCTTTATTATCGCCGCCGCTGTTCTTTTCGTTATTGGAGTCGATCGCGACGATCACGACGTTCTTCGGACTGTAATCTTTGGCGATTTTCGATAATTCCGGATCCCAGCCGCGCGACCACGGACAGGTGTGCGACCAAAAACTAATAACTACAATTTTATCCTTTTTTTCGCCGCGGAGCGCGTCGAGCGTCGTCTCCTTGCCGTCCGTGCCTTTGACCGTGAACGCGGGGGCCATCTCGCCCGCTTTGACGCGTTCGCCGGCCTTGCGCGACTGGGGTTTGTCGTCGCCCGCGCGCTTCGCGCCGTCCTGGCTGGAGGCGATAAGTCCCGACGAAGAAATCGCCGTAAGTGCAAATGTGAAAAGCCAATGAGAAGGTTGCATGTCTGGGTACCTTTGAAAAAAAGTGGAGAAAAATAATAGCGAATTCCTAACTTAGTACGCGCCCGCGGCGCGCAGAGCTTGCCGCAAAGTAATCGCAGGAACTTGTGTCCGCAAACATCGAATGAAACCCTCTCGCCGCTCCGATCGCGGCAACGACTTTCTGAATCGCCGACATGCTCCAATCGAAAATATTTACTTTCGCATCGTTAATATCAATTGGGATTATACAGAACGCGCCGTCCGCGGCCGCGTCGCGCGCCGGCGGCGCGTCGCGGCTCTGGAATGCGTCGGCCTTGAAAGACTGGGCGACGCCGCTCGCGGGATTGAAGCTCGCGCCGAGTTTTGTTAGCGAGTCGGATTATTATGCGGCGCCCGTCGACAATCTTCGCACGTATCCCGTGTATCATCCCGACCGCGAACCCCGCGGCTATCGCGAATCGTTAATAAAGCTCGGCGCGCTTCCGCTGATCGAACCGGATAAATTAATATCGAAGGCCGACTGGATCGCGGCCGGAAAACGCGTGTTCGAAGCATTGGATACTCCGGGGTCGCGCACAAATGATCCGTCCGTGATCGCGCACTTTACAGATGCAAAAACGGTCGACAAGTATCGCGATGTTTCGCACGACGTGATGTCGGCCGACGGCGTCCTGCTCGATTACCGCTGGGTCGTGGATCGCGACCGAAGTTTAAAATTGAGTTTTAGCAGTTGCGCGGGCTGTCATTCGCGCCTGATGCCCGACGGGAGCGTGCTCGCCGGAGCGCCCTCGAATTATGATTTATCGGATTCGCCCGCGGTGAATCTAATGTTAAAACAAATCCGCGTCGCGCCGAAACTTAATAAAGGCGGGAGATTTTACGCGGAATTCGGCGTGCCGTGGGTCGCGGGCGACGCGCATCTTAAATTTAAGACGATGACCGATGCCGAATTGGATAACTTCAATTCGCAGGATGACGGCGCGCCTCCCGGCACGATGTTCGCGCGATTCAACGGGAGCCCGCTGTTCGAGACGCGGATGGCCGACCTGCGGGGAGTCCGCGATCGTAAGTATCTTGACGCGACCGCCACGCACGCGAATCGCGGCCCGGAGGACATCGCGCGCTATGGAATCTTGGTTGAATACGCCGACGAGGCCGTTTTTGGTAATTATCAAATGCTGCCCGGTGACGCGATGAAAGTGCCCGTGCGCCCGCCCGACGAGGCGATGGTCGCGATGGCGATGTATATTTATTCCCTGGATCCCGCGCCGAGTCCGCATCCGTTCGACGAAAACGCGAAGCGCGGAAAGGAAATCTTCGAATCGAAAGGCTGCCATAAATGCCACGCGCCGCCGATTTATACGAATAATAAACTCGTGGCCGTCGACGGCTTCGAACCGCCCGCGGACGATGCGGCGACCGCCGGATTGAATATATCCGAGCGGCGAGTACACACCGACGCGGGCCTCGCGCTCCAAACGCGAAAGGGGACCGGCTATTATAAAATTCCATCGCTTCGCGGACTGTGGTACCGCGGGCTTTACGGCCATTCCGGATTTGTAACATCCCTCGAAGATTGGTTCGACCGCAGGCGTCTCCAAAACGATTATGTTCCGAGCGGCTGGCGCGGTCCCGGTGTGAAATCGCGCGCCGTGCCCGGCCATGAGTTTGGTCTCGATCTGTCCGCGGAGGATAAGAAAGCGCTTATATCGTTTTTGATGACATTGTAATTATAGCGCATGGAATATCATTTGATTCTCTCGCGTTCGCGCAGGATGAACTCCCGCACCTGTCGGGTGTCCGCGTCGAAGCCCGGGATTCCTACAAATTCGCCTCCGCCGGTGATCTCGTCGATGGAAACGGCGCCATTTTTTGATATATTATTTATTCGCGACGCAGCGAAATACGGATCTGACAATTTCGAAAATGTATTCAACGCAAGCCGCGCGAACGCGAAGGTAATAAACAAAAACATCGCCGCGGCCGCCGCCCCGACGACGCGTTCGATCGCGCGACGGCCGGCATGAGGATGAATATTTAGATTCTCGCGCGGCGCGCGAAGCTGGATTCGATGGATGAACAACGCGGCCGCTATTGCTAAAACCAGACCGCATGCCTCGGCGCCGTACGCGGCGAGTGGCGTTTGCAGCGCGAACGTTTTCGTTAAATTACCGAAAATATATCCAATCGTGAGCGCGGAAAGAACCTCGCAGCAGGGAACGACGATTGGAATTCCAAATTTCGCGCGATCGCGGATCCAAAGCGCCGCAACCGTCAGGATGCCGCCGATCGCGGGAATGGAAAAAAGCGGGTCGGCGAGAACGGAGGATTGTAAATGAATCAGATCGGCCCAACGGAAGGGCGATGCGATTTCGCGCCACATCAGCAAGCAGGACCAAGCGCAACAAATCGTCGAGGCGACGACCGAAATTGCCGCGGGCGCGCGTTCCGCCCGCGAGATAATATAAATAAACGCGGGAACGATGATTAATGAACCGCACACGAGTCCGCGCATTCCAAACGAATCGCCGAGCCACCAGCAGTACCACGACGCGTTTACGGCGATATTCAATCCAATGGTTACAATTGTCGCGATGCCGAGGACGCGGGCGCGCGCGTTCCGCGTGCGCGCCGTAAAGAAAATCATAGAGGCAAGTCCGATCATGATAAACGGATGCGTCGCGAACCAGCCGTGCAGCGGGTGAAAGAGTATCGCCCAAAGATGTGTATTTGTTAGAGATACGCTTTGAAAAAATTCGTCGCCGAAAATATAGGGGCTTCGCCACGGAATCCCGGTCATCCAGTAATTGACAATTCCGATCTGGACCGCGGCCCAGACTCCGGCGACGGCCGAAAGCGCGCAAACGAGTCGATAATTCGCGGGAGGATTGTCGCGCAGGCGTGGAATTAATAAACAAACGATGCCGTAGGGCGCGACTTGGACGCGCGCGATGATTAGGAATCCGAAGGCCGCCGCCACGACGGCCGAATCGAGGAGGCGCCACGCGCTTCTCGATATTACAAAATAGAGCATGACGGAGAGACTCGACAGCGCGATCGTTTCGGACGCCACGCATTTTGTATAATATGCGGCGTTGGTTCCCAATATGAGTAAATTGAGGCCGAAAATGTAATATGACAAATTCCCGCGCGCCGCGATTCTTATGATTCCCGCAGCCGACCAATAAAAAATAAATTGTAGCGCAGCAAGCGGAATCCGCATGCACGCGATCGGATCGAGCCATCGGCCGGCGATCCATTCGCCGAATCCAAAGAAAAAACCTGGGCCGTGCGACCATTGCGAAAGCGGAATTCCAATTGGAGACAACGTCGAACTCCGGATTTCGAAGATATCGCCGCCGACCGCCGCCCGTCCCCACTGAAAATAATGAAGAAAATCGGGGCCCGGCACCGACATCACGTTTGCAACGATCGTGGCGAAAATCGCGAATGCGAGTTGCCGCGCGTGCGGCCGTTCGAATGCCGAAAGGTTGCCGGTGCCGATTCGCATGATTCGATGACATGGACTTTTACATTCCCGAACGCGCGCGCGCTATTTAAATATGGATTTGTTATGAATGAAACCGAATCGGATCCGAACCCCGACGTCGTGCGGATTGGAATCTTTGAAAACGGCGCGAGTATCTCGAAGAGCGAGCGCGAGCAATCGTCGTTCAGCGCAAGGCGACGACGCGATGGGCGGCGAGGGGCGGGCGCGGCTCATGGCCCGCGGCGGGCCATGAATACATCATTTCGGCCGGAGGTTTCCCGTAAACGCCACCGTCTCGTATTCAATCGTAACAACTCCGTCTCTTTCATACTTCTCAAACGCCGCGTCCAATGCTCTTAACAATTCCTCATGCCGCGGCTGTCCCTCCGCGGGCATGAATGATGCGGATAGGACTCTTCCGCGAAGGCCCGCGCGATCCAATTGTTGTTTGTTGGGCAGGACCGATTTTGTAATATTATCCACTCCGAAAAATAAATTTAACGATTCACGCTTGAGCGCGTCTATTACTTGTAAATAATCCGTTCCGAATTCGATCATCAACGATTCGAATCGCTCGTGAAACGCGTCGCCCGTGCGGCGGCGCTCGTTGGATACGATACAAACCGGCGCGGGAGGCCGCAGGAGTCTTAAGAATTCGGCGCGCGCGCGTTCGACGTCGAACCAGTGGAACGACTGCGCGAACGTGGCGAGATCGGCGGATGCGTCCGGCAGTCCCGTCGACTCGGCGGGCGCCGCGACGCTCGTGAACTTTGCGTATTTTGAACATTTACTTTCCGCTTCGCGCCGCATCGCGTCGTTCGGTTCGACCGCGAACACGCGGCAGCCGTGATGCAACAAAATCTCGGTGAAAATGCCCGTGCCGCACCCCGCGTCGACGACGACGCTCGAGGCGCGCAGACGGCATTCGCGCTCCAGTATTTGTATGATTTCGGCCGGGTAGCCCGGGCGGAATTGCGCGTAATCGCGCGCGCGGTTCGAAAACCGCCGTGTGGGGCCTGTGGTCATTTGATGCGTTCTCGATTGCGCAAGGATAGGCTCGGCGCGCGTTGCGCGGAATCATCCACAGTGTTAGCGTTGGCTCCCACAGGTGAAAACAGCATGAACCGAACCGCCCTGCTCTTTACAAATATTACCGTTTCTCTCTCTGGAATTTGCGGCGCCGCGAGCGCGCAGGTCTTTCCCGGCGTCCAACTACCAACAGGGACATCGTCGGTCCCGCGCGGTCTTGCAACGGCCGATCTGAATGGCGACGGCCGGTTCGACCTCGTCGCCGCCAACTCCGGCACGAGCAAGTTCGCGGTCTTTCTGGGCAACGGTTCGGCTTCGGGATTCGCGTCGCCGGTATTCTTTACAACGGGCGTTGGTCCGGTCGACGTCGCGCTCGGCGATTTTAACGCGGACGGAAAAATCGACGGCGCGACCGCGGATCTGACCGCGAATACAATTTCGGTATTGATTGCGAGCGCGCCCGGAGTTTTCGGGACGCCCGCGGCGCTCGTCGTGGGATCGGGACCCAATACAATTAATATTATAGATATCAACGGCGACGGAAAACTCGATATACTGACAAACTCGTCGAACGTTTCCACAATAACGGTTTTTCTCGGAAACGGCGCCGGGGGATTCGGCGCGCCAATTGTAAAATCGACGGGCCAGCGCGCCGAACGTCCGCGCGCCGGCGATTTGAATCATGACGGATTGTTGGATTTGGTGCTCCGCGATTCGAATACAACGATTGGACGCGCGCTTGGCACGGGCGGCGGCAATTTTGGATCCATTTCAAGTTTTGTAGTACCCGACGTCGTCTCGGATTTGGCAATTCTGGATTTGGATCATGACGGCAACGCCGACATCGGCGGATGCAGCGCCGGATTTCCGTTCGCATTCCCCGCATTTGTTTGGAGTATGCCGGGCAACGGCGCGGGGGGACTCGGCGCCGTGTCGAAAGTGAGTTGGACGCAGGCGGCGACCCGCATGGTTTTCGTGGATCTTAACAATGACGGCAATTTCGACGTCGTGACGACAAACAGCCAGACCGGATTATTTGTTGTAAATTCGATCTCGGTCGGTATCGGTAACAATAGCGGACAATTCGGCGCACCGGAAAATTACAATACCGGCGGCGGCCCCGATGGAATTGTAACGTTGGATTTCAACCTCGACGGCGGCCGCGACGTGGCGTGCGCGTCGTCGGGCGGCAATTTCATAAGACTTTTCCCCGGCGACGCGGCCGGACATTTCTATCATCCGAACGATTTTGTACCTTTCGGCAACCCGCTCACGGGCGCGATCGGCGATCTGAATCGCGACGGCAAACCCGATCTTGTATATTCGACCTACACCGCGCCGACGATCGTCGCGCATCTCGGCGACGGCGCGGGCGGCCTTGGCGCGGCGATCACGTCGACGATTCCTTATACGATCAACGCAGTCTCGCTCGCGGACATGAACGGCGATTTCAAACTCGACGTTGTCGCGGGAGGCTACGATTCGGGCACGTCGACGGGAAAATTATCTGTTGCATTCGGCGCGGGCACGGGCGCGTTCGGAACGCCGTCGACGACAATCGTCGCCGCGGGCGGCGTCAACTCGCAGGCGGTTTTTGATATGAATCTCGACGGCAAACTCGACGTCGTGACGGGAAATTATAATACAACCAGTTTCGCCTCGACCGTCACCGTGTTCCTCGCATCCGGAACGGGAACGTTCGCCGCGCCGCTGACCTATGCCGTCGCGGCGGCTCCGAATTCACTAATGATCGGCGATCTAAACAATGACGGCGCGGCCGACGTCGCCGTGGCGTTCAGCCAGACGCCCGCCGTCGGCGTTTCGCTCGGAACCGGGGCCGGCGCGCTGGGTGTTTTTAGTAATATTACAATCGTGGGCAGCGCGCTGACGGCGATCATCGACGACATCAATCACGACGGCGCCGCCGACATCGTCTGCACGTCGACCGCCGGTTATTCGTTCCTCGCGGGCAACGGCGCCGGCGCGTTTTCGGTTACGAATACGAGCGCGGGTTTTTCGCTGAATCGCGGCCGCGTCGGCGATATTAATAATGACGGACTGAGCGATCTCGTCGCGACCGCGGGCGGCACGTCCCTCGCGGTCTTCGAGGGCGCGGGTACGGGCGCGTTCGGACCGTCCGCCCTCTTCGCGGGCGGCACGCTCGTCGATTTAATGGATATGAACGCCGACGGCGGCCTCGACGCCGTCACGCTCGTGACATTGTTTACATCCGGCGAATCGGCCGTATTGTTAAATCAGACGCCCGTGCCGCCCGCTTGTATACAATTCGGTTCGGGAACGCCGGGATGTTACGGAACGCTCGGCATCTCCGCCAACTCGATGCCGCAGGTGAACAATGCGAATTTCGTCATCACGAGCACGAACTGCCCGCACAGCGCGCTCGGTCTGCTGATTGTAACAAATCAGCCGGATTTTGTCGGCTCCGATCCGTTCTTTCTCGGAGAAATTCTCCACGTCGACCTGCTCACGTCGACCGAGATCTTCGGATTCGATAATTATAGCGACGCCGGCGGCACGGCGGCCGTCCTTGCGGCCATTCCTAACAATCCGGCGCTCGCGAATGCGCAATATTATGCTCAAAGCAACTGGGTTGAAGATCACAATTCGGGCCAGCACTGCAGCCAGGCGCAATACGGATTGATTACATCGCGCGCGATGCTCATGATCATCCAGCCGTAAAATCCGGAGTTATTTATTTAATTTTGAATCGTCACGACGAGCGCGCGCGACGAGCTCAAACCCAGAAACGTCGGCAGGCAACCGTCCGTCCAGAGCACGATTGTCTGGACGGTGAAGGTCTGGCCCGCGAGCGTCGGATCGTTACTGATCGAAACGACCGAAGCGGACGAACCGTTCGAATCGCTCACGAATGAAAAGAATCCGAACTGCGCCGAAAGATAAGGATCGACATAATTTATAAATCCGAGGCCGAACGCGTCGAAACCCGACGGGTTGCCGACATCTCCGAAAATGCCGAGGCCGAGCATGTTCCGGGGGCCATTCGTGCTCGTGATAACAAAACCGGGCGTTCCGACGCGCGGCGCGACGTTTGTAACAATTCCGTGGACGCCCGCGCATCCGGGCGTGCCCGTCCCGTAGCTGGACGTGCCGTAGGGCGCGGGCGTCGCGTTCAGCCGAACGGTCGATTGGACGTCTCCGAGCGCGAACGCGTCGGCGCGCCCGTCGCCGTCGAGATCGGCGATAACAAAACGCGAGCGGGCATTTGTAGTGTTTGCAAATCCGCCGATCGCGAACGTTGTATCGAATACTCCCGTTTGATTATTTATGGCGATCGACGCGCCGGTGCCCGCGCCGCCGGCCCAGAGATCGATGGAACCGTCTCCGCTCAATTCGCTGGGAACCATCTGTCGAATTGAATTCGGAAGGTTGCCGAGTCCGGACATCGCGACGTCGACTCCCTGGCCGAGCGATCCGGCGCCGTCGCCCGCGAAAATCGTGCATGACGAAGTGTTAGCAATCGCGACGTCGGCGTGGCCGTCATCGTTAAGATCCGCGACCGCGACGCCCCACGGCGTGTTGCCCGTCGTCGGATACGCGGCCATCGGTAGGAATCCCGAGCCCGAACCTAACAAAACCGCGGCGAATTTAGTATTCGAACTGCAGACCGCGGCGTCGTCGAATCCGTCTTCGTTTAGATCGCCGAGCGCGATGCCGACGGGGGAGCTCGGAGCGGGCGAGTCCGGGTTTTGTATAAATCCCGCCGGCGAAGCCAATAGTAAGGATACGGAATTCGCCAGAATATTCGCGGTCGCGATGTCGAGGGCGCCGTCGCCGTTGACGTCGCCGAATGTTATGGATACCGGGCTCGTGCCGACGGAAAGGGGCGCCAACGGTAAATAAAGTCCGGGAGCCGATACTAACAATACTTGGACGGTATTCGCCGTCGAACTCGCGACCGCGATATCGATATTTCCGTCGCGGTCGAGATCGCCGATCGCGCACGCCGAGAGGCCCGATCCGCTGAATATAACAGTTCCCGCGCCGAATCCTCCGGAGCCGTCGCCGTTCGAAATCATGACATTTCCGGTATCGCAAAGTATCAAATCGCGATTGCCGTCATGGTTCATGTCGGCCGACGCAGCGCAGGCGGCGGAGCCGTTTCCTAATATTAGTGTCAGCGGCGCGGCAAACCCCGCGACGGTCTGTAATCTCGCGTCGCCGTTGCCCATCGCCGTTAACAGATGGCCGGCGGATGTAAACGATCCCATGGGCGTGTTCGACGCGAGAACGAGATCGGCGCGTCCATCGCCGTTCAGATCGGTCGCGGCGGCGCTCGCGACCGATCCCGTGAATCCCCCGAATTCGACCGGCGCGTTCGCGGCCGCGCCGGGAATCGTTTTTCGAATCTTTAGCGTTCCGGAGATCGTTAACAAATCAGGATAGCCATCTTGATTGAGGTCGGCCGTCGTCGTCACGCCTCCCTGAATGTCCATCGACGGCGTGAATGCAATATTACCGTTCCCGTCGCCCAAATATACCGAACCGTTGGATAATACAATATCCAAATTGTGATCTCCGTTCGCGTCGCAGCTCGCGGGCGATACGCCCGCCGGCGCGACGAACGTCGACGAATAGATATCTGTCGTAAATGTCTGGGTAAATCCGTTTGTATTATTTGCGATCGCGACGCGAAGTTTCTGCGTCCACAGGTTCGAACCTCCGAGCGGGTTGTGTTGATAACCAACGGTCACGCACGCGCAATCCAATCTTCCGTCGTTGTCGAGATCGCCCGACGCGGCATCGTTTAGCGTAATTGTATCGTTCGAATTCGCGCCAAATGCAATATTCGAGATCGTGATCGGCGCGAACGTGCCGTCGCCGTTTCCCGGCATCGTGATTAAATTTATATTCGTCGTGGAAAACAGCGCGCTGTCGCCGACGGCGCCGACGACGTCGAGTTTGCCGTCGAAGTTCTGATCCACGGCGGCGACGCCGTGCACGACGCCGGACGACGTGCCCGCCGCCCACGCGGGCGCGAACATGGCCGCGCCGAATCCTCCCGCGCCCGTTCCTAACAATACTCCGGAGCCGGAGGCGGAAATCGGATCGCCGAATTCATAGATATCGACGTTGCCGTCATTATTAAAATCTCCGGCGATCAAGCCGAATACTTTAATTCCAGTATTATAATCGACGGTTGTTAAGAATCCGCCGGTTCCGTCGCCGAGCTGCACGCCGACCGCGTTTTTATTCGTAAAGCCGCTCCAGATTTCGATATAAGCGGCGTCGTCGACGCCATCATGATTAAAATCGGCGAGCACGAGCGACGAGGGCGCCCTCCCCGCCGGATACACGGCCACGCCGCCGAACTGCGGCACCTGCGCCGCGACGATGCCGGTACTACAAAAACCCGAAAGCAGCGTCAAAATTGAATAACGAATGCGCATGGGAATGAACCGAGAGTCAGGGACGCGATGAATCATACTCTCAAACCGCGAAAAATGTCCTGGCCGGGCCGGTCGGCGCCGTCGATCGCGGAAAACGCATAAACCGTGCATTTGCAAAATGTTAACTTGAGGCGATGGCAATGTTAAGATTCCGACAACCGTCCGCACGGGAGGTATTCCATCAACGTCGCGAAGGGGTTTCTCGACACCGCGCGTACCGGTGGCGGTTTCGTCCGGCTCGCGTGGTCCGCTTTATGCCCCGCGCTCCACTCCATGCGCCAACTCCCGCCGTACACAGTTATTGCTATTCTCGCTCTTGCCGCCGCGGCCTCGTCGCAGAGCGCGCCGCCGCTAACTGTGCAATTAGTAGCGTCTGGATTGAATCAGCCGGTGGGTTTCGCCGCGGCTCCAAACGATCCAACGCGGCTGTTTATTGTTGAACACGGTGGCGCCATTCGCATCATCAAAAATGGGGTCCTGCTAAGCGCGCCGTTCCTCGACCTGACCGACAAAGTCGAATTCAACGGCGAAGACGGTCTGAACGGCCTCGCGTTCCACCCGAACTACGCGCAGAACGGCCAGTTTTTTGTATCGTACGACCGCAAACCCGACATGGCCGAAGTGATCGAGCGTTATCAAGTTTCGGCCGGCGATCCCGACGCCGCCGAACCGGCGAGCGTCCAGCCGTTTATTACGATTACAAAAGTCACCGACGGCCACAACGGCGGCATGCTAGCGTTTTCGCCGATCGATGGAATGTTATATATAAGCATCGGCGACGGCGGCGGGGGCGGCGACCCGCTCAACAATGCTCACAATCCGTCGAATTTCCAGGGCAAAATGTTACGCATCAACGTGGACGTTCCGGCGGACGGCAACGCGTATTCGAGCCCGCCCGATAACAAATATCCAGGCCCGCACAACGGCCTCGACGAAATCTATGCAATCGGGCTCCGGAATCCGTGGCGATTCAGTTTCGACCGCGAAACCGGGAATCTTTATCTTGCCGACGTCGGCCAGGAGACTTCCGAGGAAATCGATTTTCTATTCGGCGGACTGCCGGGCGGCGCCGATTTCGGCTGGCGTTGCATGGAGGGATTTTATTGCACGACGTTCTCCGGCGGCGACGACTGCGTTTGTAACGATCCGAATTTAACCTATCCGATCCACACCTACGACCACCCGTTCGGCGAATGCGTCATCGGCGGATATGTTTATCGCGGCGCCTCGATTCCCGAATACGACGGCCATTACTTTTTCTCGGATTTTCCGACGACGCAATCGTGGAGTTTCAAATACGACGGATTTGTAAGAACAGACTATACGGATCACACGAACGAACTGGCGCCGCCGTTTGGATCCTATAGTATCGTTTCGTACGGCGAGGACGCGACAGGCGAGGTCTATTTCGTTTATATGTCGGGCGAAGTCGGGCGCATCATGCCCGCGAGTTTACAGTTGCCTGGAATTAGTAATTTCGGCCCGGGGTCGCCCGGTTGCACCGGCGCCCACGATCTCCGCGCGGCGACGCCGGCGAAAGTCGGCATGAACAATTTTTATATGACGGCCACGAACGCCCCCGCGAATTCGCTCGGCCTCGGACTCGCGACGTCGCTTCCGGGCCTCGGATATGACGACTTCGGACTTGGCCTCCACATCCTCGTCGATCTATTCAATTCGAGCGAAGTGATCGTGTTCGACATGCCGACCGACGAGAACGGAATGGGTTATTCTGTATTTAATATTCCAAATAACTCGGCGCTCGCGGGCTCGACGTATTATTTACAATCGATTTTCTACTGGCCGAGCCCGTGCGCGGCGACAAACACAGGTTTCAGCGCGTCGGACGGAATGGCGGTGACGATTCAGCCGTAAGCGCTCGCGGCGGCGGCGGGCGTGGCACGAATGCCGTCCGTTGTTTAAATTTCACATCCGGCGGTAGGATGGCGGACGAGACGTGATCCGCCGAACTCAAGTCGTTTGGGCGCTCGCGGCGCTGATGGCGTTCGCGGGGTTGATTGTTTATTTAATGAAGCGGGGCGACGACGTCGGCGGATTCATAAATGATACAATTCAATCGCCGGCGGCGCGCCCGACCGACGACGGCCCGGCCTCCGCGCCGGTGTTCTCGCCGACGCTCGTCCTGAATTCCGCGCGCACCAAAGTCGCGGATGAAATTACAAATCCGCCGAAGGAGCCCTCCCGCCGCGCGCCCCGCAATATCTCGGGTACCTTCGTCGACGGCGCCGGCGCGCCCGTCTCCGGCGGCCGCGTATTTTTAGTAACCGGTCCCGAAGGGAACAAGCGCATCCGCGAAGTACCGACGGACGCATCGGGCAATTTTCAATTCGTTAATATTACCAATACGAAGGGTTGGATCGAGGGAATGCGGCCGGACGGGGCGTTGACGGAACGCGCGGTGGGACTCTCGGCGGTGGCGGACGAACAACAAATTGTATTGATCGCGAACGGCACACCAAATGATCGGACGGTGATTCAAGTGCTCAATCCGAATGGGTCGCCGGCGGAGAAGGCCTTGTTATTTACGGATACTGGCGACGGAATCAATTTATTATATTATACATATACGAGCCGCGCCGGCTTCTTTTCGGATACGACGAAGCGCGTGTGCGGTTATGCGGCGGTCGACAGCCGGTTTAGATATAAAAAACAATCCGTCGGCGGCGTGGCGCCGCACTCCAAGAATTTATTAATACAATTGTCGGAAGTGGCGCCTGCAACTGTTGTAAACGTTTTTGATCAGAAGGGGCACGCGGTAGCCCCGTTTGTTTACGAATATATGGCCCCGACGAGCGTCGCCCTCCATGCCGACGACCTTCGGCGTATTGCCAAGGATGACGGAACGGTGAACGACGGCGCTCGAGTGCGAATCCCGTTTGAAACTGTGAATTTAAGAATTTCAGCGCGCGGATTCTTTCCAAAAACCATCGGGCCGTTTTCGATAAATAATATTCCCTCGAAAATCGACGTGGAGGTCGATCGCGAGACGGGGTTGTGCGGTATCATTACTTCGGGCGGCATTCCCGTCGCCAAGGCGCATATCGAATTCCTTCTCCTCGATACAACAAATCTTCGTCCGGAAATCTGCGACGAGCGCACGTCAGGGCCGGATGGCGCGTTCGAGTGCGCCGCCCATCGAAAGGGCGAATATGCTATTAAAATTGAGTCCGACGGCTTCGGCGAAACATTTATTGAATCGATCATTTACGATCCGCACGAGAGGAGTTCGCCGCTCAAGATCGAGTTGAGTCCCGCGGGGAGTCTTGAGTTTTTCGTGCGTGACGCGGAGGGAATGCCGATACCGAATCTAAGATTAACACTTAATTCGGTGAATCGACTGTCCGATCCGATCACGGCTTATTCGGCGACCGATGGTCACTTCTTATTTAATAATCTTCGGTCGGGACGGTATAAATATTCAGTGGAGTCGCTCTCCTTGCCTTATGAGCTTCTTTCAATGGATGATCAATCACACGTCGTCGTCGAATCGGGTAAACGATCGGACGTTGCAATTGAAATTCCCGCGGCCAAGTCAGTCTGTGTTCGCATGGTTGTGAACGGCGCGCCTGAATCTCGCGGAATCGTTACATTTAGCAGAGTTGAACACGGCGTGAATTCTGTGGACTCCTCTGACCGAGATGCCGCGGCGAAACTTGGAGAGACGACGATGCTTCCCAAGGGAAATTATCATATCGAGGTCGCATTCGAAGGCGGCGAAAAATCGATGGATCTAAGTTATAAACGATTTTCAATCAACGTGTTTGAAGAGAAACAGGACGTCCTGCTCGACCTCCAATGCGGAAAAGTCTCCGGTTCGATCGTAACCGACGAATATGATAAAGAAGATGCATTGATTAAAATTCACTGGACCGGCGCGAACGGCGACGAATTCAGCGCGAATACGTCCACGAACGCCGACGGCCATTTCGAATTTCCGTTGGTCCCCGCAGGTAAATGTAAAATATCCGTCAACGACGGCAAAGAAACCACGATCACGGTCGAAGCGGGGAAAACGACGAACGTGGAATTGTAAAATTCCTTGAGTCCGCGCTCTCGGCGTTGCGCGCGCTGCGTCGCCCATGTTCGTCGCGCGAAGCAATGTCGCGGATGCGGATGGTTGTCTGTTGATGGTTTCTCGAATCCGAGGGTACGATGACGCCGGAAATGGACCGACGACACCGAATCGTTTGGGCGCTCGCGGCGCTTCTGGCGCTCGCGGGGTTGATCATTTATATAACTAAACATGGCGATGCCGACGGCGGAATTGTAAATAACACAATTCAATCTCCCGGGGCGCGCCCGACCGACGGCGGGCCCGCGTCCGCTCCGGCATCCCTGCCGACGCTCGTCCTGAATTCCGCGCGCACCAAAGTCGCGGATGAAATTACAAATCCGCCAAAGGAGCCCTCCCGCCGCGCGCCCCGCAACATCTCGGGCACCTTCGTCGACGGCGCCGGCAAACCCGTCTCCGGTGGCCGCGTATTCTTAGTAACCGGCCCCGAAATGAACAAGCGCATCCGCGAAGTACCGACGGACGCGGCGGGGAATTTCCAATTTGTAGACATTACAAATACGAATGGTTGGATCGAGGGAATGCGGCCGGACGGGGCGTTGACGGATGAAGCGATAGTGCTGTCCTCGCTGTTCAAGCATGAGACGGTTCGGTTGGTTGCCGGCGGCCGCCGCGGCGAACGCACGGTGCTTCAAGTGTTGTATCCAAACGGCTCGTCGGCGGAAAAAGCGTATGTTTTTGTTGATTCGGGGGGCGGTTTCGGACGGTCTCTCCGCTCAAGTCATGCGGGCTATTGTTCCAGCGTGATGGAACAAGCGTACAGTTGCATGGCCGTCGATAATAAGTTTAGCTTTAAGCAAAAGACTATTTATAACATAATTCCTCGGGCCAAGAATATTATATTTCAACTTTCCGAAGACGCGCCGTCGACGATCGTGGAAGTTTATGATCAAAAAGGAAAGGCCATTACGCATTTTGACTACGAATATCGAGTGCCGACACCGATCAATTTTGAGGACGTGGACGGTTCGGTCGATGACGAGGACTCGGAACCCGCCGTGAACAGCCGACGCGTTCCGATGCCGTTTGAACGCGCGAGTCTAGCGATTTGGGCGCGGGGATTTTTTCCAAAGATTGTCGGTCCTTTCGAGATAAGCAATATTCCGCCCAAGATCCGAGTGGAATTGGACGCGGAAGAACGTCTCCGTGGAACTGTAACTTCAGGCGGCCGACCCGTTGCAAACGCGACTGTCGAAATGGAGGAAAGAGTTGAAATCCAAATCTCACCTCCGTTCAGTCCGCAAACGAAATATTTGGATAATTGTACAACTTCCGTGGATGGAACATTCGAATGTGCGACCGGAAAGGAGGGAACCTATTCTTTAAAGATTCGATCGCGCGGATTCGGGGAAACTACTATTGATCCGGTGGAATATGATCCGCGAAAGCCAAACACGCCGCTTCAAATCGAATTGGCGCCCGCCGGGAGTATTGAATTTGTCGTGGAGGACGAGGAGGGGAATCCCGTGCCCAATATTGGAATTCAACTGTACGCACCGAATCGCGGGAACAATTTGTATAATCCTGATTCGAAGGGGCGATTGATCGTCGATGACGTGGAGCCTGGATCGTATAAGTACTTTTGCCGGTGGCCGCGAATGGAATCGACCTCAGCGTTGGATACCGACGCTAACGTTCCGTTCGTGATTATGGAAGCCGGAAAGCGGACCGTCGTCCGTGTCAAATTCCCGCAAATCGTATCTGTTACAACGCGACTTGTAATCAATGGCGAGGAGGTGAAAACCGGATCCGTCGAATTCGAGCTGGCATCGAAGGGAACGAAGATTCCGATAATAATAAATAGGAAATTCGAGCGTCTTAGACTTGGCGAGGCGACGGATCTGATGACGGGAGACTATCGTTGCACGGTTTTGTTCGATAATGATCGCAAGCCCAAGCGGATTACTTGTGAGCGACCGTTCATTTCGATAGTCGGAAAAACGCAGGAAGTCCTTTTTGATATTCAATCCGGTTCGGTCGGTGGTTCAGTCGGACTTGAGACGGATAAGAAGCCCAAGCACGTTAGGATTCAGTGGAAGGGCGAAAATGGTGATCTTTTCAACGGCTCCATGACAACATTAGCCGAAGGTCGATTCGAATATCCATTTGTTCCCGTCGGTAAATGTAAAATTGGGAGTTGGTTCGGCAAAGAAACCACGATCACCGTCGAAGCGGGGAAAACGACGAACGTGGAATTAGATAACTATTAGTATATCGTTAATATAGGCCCGCGCCGTCGCCAAGTCTCATTTCCCATTCACTAATTTTAACTTTTCCAAAATCGCCGCATTTCCGGGATTTGCTACAAGCGCCTGCTCGAGAACCGGCTTTGCGGCAGTTGGTCCGCCTTTGCGTAATTGTACTTCCGCGAGTTCGATCCACGCGGAGACGATGTGGGGATCCAGCTCTACGGTCGTGCGCAGGCGGCGGTCGGCTTCGTCGAAGGATCCTCGATTGTAAGCAATCGAAGCGAGCGCGTGCTGGATGTTTTTGTCGCCGAAAAGTCCATACTTTTCCGCCGATTGGTAATATTCCATGCTCGCGTCGCGCGCGAGGCCGTCGCGAGACTGGCGCGCGATCTGAAAACAGCGGTCGCCCATTTTTGTATAAAACTGCACGCAGGCGGATTCGACGGTGAATGCGGCGAACGCGAGATAGATCAGGACGGCGGCGGCGCCCGATTTGGTAAATTTACCGTTGGTGCGCAGTACGTGCTTCTGAAATGTAAAATCTGGGGAGCGCAGCATGCGGGCGAACGCGAGGGTCGAGAACGCGAAGATGGCGGACGCGCCAAGCGCGAGGAGGAACGGCACCTGCGCGTAAAGATTGCGATAAGTTAGAATTCCGACGGCGAATAGTAAGACTAAGAAAACCTCGCCCGTCCACGTGAAATCATAAACTTTCGCCGGCTTCACCGCCGGGCGCGGCGAGAGCAGCCCCGGCGCGCCCATGCCGAAGTAGAGCGCGTCCTTCGGGCACGACGACACGCAGTCGAGACATTTCATACATCCGGCGTCGACGACGTTTTTGTAAAGAGCGACCTCCTCGTGGACGCGCACGTTGCTCGTGCACGCGGCCGTGCAGTGGCCGCAGCCGTTGCACGCGTCGGTGACGCGGATGCGGCCCGGCGCCGCGCGATCGGCAATATTAAAGATCGCGCCGTACGGACAGCCGTATGTACAAAAACCCTTCGCGCCGAGCCACCATACGATGATAAATCCGTCGACGACGATCGTTAATATTGTAATCCACAGTCCCGGAAACCGCTCCCATAAATTATCCGTGGACAGCGCGAACGCCTGGAACGTCGTTTCGCCGCCGCCGCGCAGGAGTTTTTCGATCGACGGCCGAAGAAACATGTCGAACGCCGCGTAAAACGGAATAAATACTAATAATCGCGAACGGATCGGTTTGGGCCGCAGTCCGATTTTCTTTAACAACCACGCGCAGAGATCCTGATACGCGACGACGTGGCACGCCCAGCCGCAGAAAAACCTGCCGAAAATCAGCGTCGTTAATATTAATAATCCAAATAATATGAATCCCGCGTTGACGTAGCCCGACTCGATGGACGTCGCCGCCTCGGACGGTTCGACGGGCGTGACGGTCGTCCCCGAAAGTTTCCATTGTAATATATGGAATAGGATGACCGCGTGGACGCCCGCGAGAACGGCGGCGCGCGCGAGGCCGCGGCGCGTGACCTTGAACGGTCCGCAGCGGATCGGGTGTGACGGGGAATTCGGAAGTGTGGCCACGCGTGTGACAGGTTTGACGCGGTTTCGCGCGACAGGAATGTCACCTTTCCGCGATGCCGCCGGCGATAACAAATTTTTCGCGCCCGCATTTCTGTATAGAGCGCGTTCCTTGTATGAAGCTGCCCGGCATCGCGTTGCTCCGGGATCCGTTTCAATCGGAGGGGCAACGCATATTCACATTTCTCGCGCTAGCGATCCTGCTCGATGTGTTCGCGCTCCGGCTTTGTCTCGTGCGCGGAGAATCGGCGATGCTCGATCGCGTGGCCTTTCGATGCGCGAGTCGGCCGTGGCGGCTCGATCTATTGACGGCCTCGGAGGACGAGATCGCTCTGCTCCCCGGAGTGGGGCCGACCCGCGCTCGCGAATATACTAAAATGCGCGCCCACGGTTTCATTCCGATCTCGCCGCTCGACTTGCGGGCGGTTCCCGGCTTCGGTTTTGGAACGATTTTTCGAATCGCCCCGCACGTTTTGTTATCGGGAAAGGTGCGCGCGCCGCCATGAATCGTCCGCGGTAGGGGTGTATGATCGGAGGCGCTCCATGCCGGCACCGACATCCATTGATGAAATCACAAGCGCTGTCTTGGCGGCCCTGCGCGAAGACATGGGAAGCGCGGATATTGGATCGGATAACGCTGCGATCGGCGATCTCACGACGAAAGGTGACCTTACGACAAACGCTGTCATTCCAGCCGGGCGGAAAGCGCGTGCGCGAATGGTGTCGCGTGAGAATTGTATCATTGCCGGACTCGGCGTCGCGCGCCGCGTTTTCGAATTGTTAGATCCGAAACTTGCGGTCGTTTTCATGTCGCGGGACGGCGACCGCGTGGCGCCGGGGCAGGTCGTATTGGAAGCAACAGGCGACGCGCGCGCGCTGCTATCGGGCGAGCGTGTGGCGTTGAATTTCGTGCAGCGGCTCTCCGGAATTGCAACGATGACGCGGGCTTTCGTCGAGGCCGCGGGGCCCTCCGTGGAATTGTTACATACGCGAAAAACCACGCCCGGACTGCGCGCGCTCGAAGTGGGCGCCGTTGTCGCCGGCGGCGGCGGCCGCCACCGGTTCGGTCTGTTCGATCAAATGTTAATTAAAGAAAATCACTTCGCGCTGTCGGGCGCGTCCGCGGGCGAGACCGTCGCGCGCGCGCGTGCGGCGGCGGGGGCGCGCGTGACGGTCGGCGCCGAGGCCGTCGATTTCGAGGGCGCCGCGGCCGCGGTGGATGCGGGCGCGGATTATGTACTTTTGGATAATTATACTCCGCAGCGGCTCGCGTCCGAGGTGCCGCGGCTGCGCGAACACATTGCGCGGCGCGGAAGAAATGTAAAATTGGAGGCGTCGGGCGGCATAACAAAAGACAATATACTACAATTCGCAAAAACGGGGGTCGATCGCATTTCCGTCGGCGCGCTGACGCACTCGGCGCGCGCGATCGATCTCGCGCTCGACGTGGAGGCGATTTCGTGACAGTGGAATCCGATCCTAAAGATTCCGATCCTAAAGATTCGCAGTCGCGCGACGGTGGCGGAAAAAGCGGCCCGATCATGAAACTACAACTCGACGTGATCGGCACGTATGAGGCGGTTGTCGCGGCGCGCGGGAAAATGCTCGCCTGGCTCGAATTGGGCGGCGCGACCGAGCAGGCGGTTTCGGAAATGGCGCTCGTCATCACGGAGATCTGTAATAATGCAGTCGAACACGGCTCGGCGACCCTGGAGGAGCCGATGCGGCTCACGGCCGGGTTGCAGAATGGAATATTAAATTTGGAAGTGATCGAATTGTCGGGCGACTCGGTCGATCCCATCAGCCAGGCGCTGCTCGAATCGTTCGGCGAACCGTCGCTCGACGACGAGCGCGGTAGGGGTTTGTTTCTGATCCGCATTTACGTCGACGAACTACAGATCGAAACGACCGATAATAATAAACTTCGAATTGTTATAAAAAAGAAAGTCGCGCCGTGAGCAATCTCGCGTTGGCGTTTCGGAGTCGCGCCCATGAAATCCGGATGCTGGGCGCGGGAACGCTTGCATTATTCGTTATGTCGTGGACGGCGTTGATCACGTGGCTTTCGTCGCAGCCCGGGCGAAAGGACGATCCGTCGGGACTGGCGACGCACGTATTGTTTAACGCGGGGCACGCGCCGCTCTATGGATTCTGGGCGGCGGGCGTCGCGTTTTTATTAGCATCCCGCGTGCCGCGGCCGGCGCCCGGATTATTGCATAGTTCGCTCGCCGTACTCGCGGCCGCCGCGTACGGAACGGTCGACGAAATTCATCAAGCGTTCGTGCCGTTCCGGACCGCGTCGTGGACCGACGTCGTCACGGACGCGTTTGGCGCCGCGGTCGCGCTCTTTTGTTTACATTATATCGGCTCGGCGCGATCGACGACCGCGGGCATCGCGCTCCGGATCCTCGGCGGCCTGCTCTGCATGCTCGCGGCGGGCGCGCTCGCGACGTGGATCGACAACATCTCCGGATGACGCATCGACGGATGCGCGCGCAAATTTCATAATTGAATAAACTCATTTTACGATTATAATTCAAATACTTCATTATCATGCCAAATCGCGATCGTTATGAAAGCCCGCTCGCGGGGCGATATGCCAGCCGCGAGATGCTAACATTATTCTCGCCGTGGAAGCGCATCCAGACGTGGCGGACGCTCTGGATCGAACTGGCGCGCGCCGAGCGCGATCTCGGTCTCGCGATTCCGGCCGAGGCGATCCGCGAGATGGAAGCGAAGCGCGACGATGTTAATTTTGACGTCGCCGACGCGCGCGAGCGCGAGGTGCGCCACGACGTGATGGCGCACGTGTACGCGTTCGGCGAACAATGCCCGTCGGCCAAGGCCTTCATACATCTGGGCGCCACGTCTTGTTATGTTACGGATAACGCGGATATTATTATCATGCGCGATGCGCTGCGGTTGATCGCGCGTCGAATTGTAAACGCCGTCGACCGCCTCGGCAAATTCGCGGCGGCGCACCGCGACATGGCGACGCTCGCGTTTACTCATTTTCAACCGGCGCAGTGCACGACGGTCGGCAAGCGCGCGTGTCTCTGGGCGCAGGATTTGTTATATGATCTCGACGAAACGACGCGCGTCGCGGCGTCGCTCGAATTGTTAGGAGTGAAGGGCACGACCGGCACGCAGGCGAGTTTTCTCGAATTGTTCGACGGCGATCATTTAAAAGTAAAATCCCTCGAGGTCTCCGTCGCGCGCGCGTTGAATTTCGACCGCTCGGTCGCGGTGAGCGGCCAGACGTATCCCCGAAAACTCGATTGGAATATTGTATCGTCGCTCGTCGGCGTCGCGGTTTCGTGTTCGAAGTTCGCGTGCGATCTGCGATTGTTACAACACCGGCGCGAAGTCGAGGAGCCGTTCGAAAAATCGCAGATCGGATCGTCGGCGATGGCTTATAAACGAAATCCGATGCGCAGCGAGCGCGTGAACGGCCTCGCGAGATTTGTTATATCAATTTCCGATTCGGCCGCGCATACGGCGGCGGGGCAGTGGCTCGAGCGGACGCTCGACGATTCGGCCAACCGGCGGCTCACGCTCCCCGAGGCGTTTCTCGCGGCGGAGGCGTGTCTTTTGTTAGTTTGCGACATCGCCGGCGGATTGGTTGTAAACCGCCGCGTCGTCGATCGCGGGGTGCGCGAAGAATTGCCGTTCATGGCGACCGAAAATATACTGATGGCGGCGGTCAAGCGCGGCGGCGACCGGCAGGAACTGCACGAGCGGATCCGCGTGCATTCGATGGAGGCGATCCGGCGCGTGAAAGAGGACGGCGCGCCGAACGATCTGTTCAATCGCATCGCAGGCGATCCCGCGTTTCATCATATTAAGAATGAGCTGCCGTCGCTCGCCGATCCTGCGGCGTTCACGGGCCGTTCGGCGGAGCAGGTCGACGAATTTCTGGCCGATCGCTTGAATCCGGCGATCGATAAATATAAAGACTGGATCGGCGACGCGCCGAAGCCGGAAGTTTAAATATAACAAAAATAATAAATGCTTGCATTGAGCACGCGATCGCTGCCGCCGCGCGGTTCCATCGAGGAACTGTGCCGCGAGGCGGCGCAACTACAATTCCGCGGCCTCGCCGTTTCGTCCCACGACGTCGCGCCCCGACCCGGCGATCTCGGCGGCGCGGCCGCGAAAACCGGCGTTCAAATTGTATGTATTAAATCCGGATGTCTCGAAGCGCGGACGGGTCCGCGGCGCATCGCGGAGGAACTCGCGTCGCTCGACGAGGGGCGGCGGGCGCGCGCGGTGAAGTCCGCTTTCGATCACGTCGCGTTCGCGCGGGCGATTTATTGTAAAACGATCGTCCTGTGCGGCGCGTTCGCGGAGGGCCCGGGTCTCGACGAGCGCGTCCGGCACCTCGAAGGGCGCGTCGACCGCGGCGAGGCGGGCGGCGAAGCGCTCGAGGAAATCCGTATATTAACCAATCGGAACCGCGAGCGGCATCTCGAACAATACTGCCGTTCGCTGCACGCGATCACTCGCGCGCATGCGGATGCGTATTTTGCAATTCCGCCGGCCGGACGTCCGCACGAATTGTTAAATGCCGCCGGGCTCGACGACGTTTTGGCCGATGTTAAGTCTTCGAATCTTGATCTTTGGTTCGACATCGGCCGCGCGCGCGCCTCCGAGCGGCTCGGTTGCGAAGCGTCGGTCGATTTATTATCGAAGTTCGCGTCGAAAATGGCCGGATGCGATCTGCACGATGCACGTGGCATTCGCGAGCATCTCGTCCCCGGCGAGGGCGAAGTCGATTGGATCATGGTCCGCGATCATTTAAGACGCGCGGCCGTGCGCGTCCTCGATCTCGACGTCGGCGCGGGACCGGGTTCGATTCGGGAAGCGGCGCGCGCGGTCGAATCGCTGGGCGTCGATCATTAATAATAATAAATGCCGTCCGCGCGAAGAAATATAAAATATCAAATCGCGACCGCGCTCACGATCGCGGGTCTCGATCCGACGGGGGGCGCCGGGATCACGGCCGACGCGCTGCGATTCGCGCGCGAAGGCGTGCATCCGTTATCTGTAGCAACGGCCGTCACGACGCAGACGACGCGCGGCGTTTCGCGCGCCGCGCCGGTGCCGGTCGTCGAATTGCGCGCGCAGCTCCGCGCGCTGTTTTCCGATATTCACATTCTATCTGTAAAAACCGGCCTCATTCCGTCGGCGGCGCACGTGCGCGCGATCGTCGACGCGATTCCGGCGCGCGTTCCGATCGTCGTGGATCCGGTCGTCGCGTCGAGCGGCGGTTACGCGTTCGTCGACGCCGCGGGCGCGCGCGCGATCGGTAAATTATTAATTCCGCGCGCGGCGCTCGTCACGCCGAATCTCGACGAAGCCGAATTGTTATCGGGTGTTTGCTCACATTCGCGGGAGGGCGCGGCGCGCGCGGGAAAATTAATATTACAAATGGGCGCGGGAGCGGTGTTGATCAAAGGCGGCCACGGCGACGGCGCGTTTGTCGAAGACCTCCTCGTCACGCGCCGCGGCGTGCGCGTTTTTCGCTCGCGGCGCATCGCCGGCTCCGCGCACGGCACCGGTTGCGCGCTGTCGGCCGTGATCGCGGCGCGGCTTGCGCTCGGCGACGACCTCGAAACGGCGATCGCGAAAGCTCGATCGCGCGTGCGCGCCGACCTGCGCGCCGCGTTCGCGCTCGGGCGCGGCCGGCCGACGCTGGGTTTGTGAGCGGCGCTTGTGAGCGTGCGGCGCAACCGAACGTTCGAACTGTCGATTTTATGTGTTACAAATAAAGCGTGCCCACGCTCCCGCCGCCGCCTCCTCCGCCGCCGAAGAAACCCTATTCGGTGACGTACCTTCCGGCGAATATTACAGTTGCGGTCGATCCGTCGAAAATTCCATACGATCGACACGGCCAGCCCGGTTCGATTCTTGAAATCGGCCTCGCGCACGGCGTCGACATCGATCACGCCTGCGGCGGCGTCGCGGCCTGCTCGACGTGCCACATCGTTATTAAGGAAGGGTTCGAATCGATTCCCGAGGCGACCGAGCGCGAACAGGACTACGTCGACATGGCGCCCGGTTTGACGCCGACGAGCCGGCTCGCGTGCCAGTCGGTGCCGGATGGATCCTGTAGCGTCGTTGTTTTCGTTCCGAACTGGAATCGAAATCACGCGCGCGAAGCGACGCATTAGACTAATAATCGCGCGCGCGAGAATTCCGCGAATGAAAACCGCGCGGAAACGGACGAGAATCGCAGACCATGACAATACGAGCCGCGATTGCGCTGTTTTTTTATTTAATTTTACAATCGCCGGCGGTGACGACCGAAGCGCCGGTCACAGCGCCGCCCGTTACAGTACGCGCGAAATGGGTCGGCACTATCATTGAAAAAGGCGCCGACGTGCCGACCGAGGCGTTCGATCCCGCGTTTCTCGCGGCCGTCCCCGTTTCGAAGTTGCGGACGCTTTTTGATACATTTACTTTTGGAAAAGTCGCGGGCGTCGCGCCGCGCGCGCTCGAAAATAACTATTCCGGAAAGTTTTTCATCGAATTCGAATCCGGCCATCTCATGCCGCTGACCATCGGCGTGACTTCCACGCCGCCGCACCGGATCCATACGCTTTTTGTCGGCGCGCCAATACTAAAGATGAAGGATTGGAAGGAGTACGCGGAACGCTTCGACGCGCTCGGCGGATCGTCGGGTTTTATTGTTGCGAAGTTGCCGGCCGATCCCGCCGCGGAAATGGAAATCGTGTCGTCGCACAACGCCGACGAACCTCTCGCGATCGGCTCGGCGTTCAAATTATATATTCTGGGGGCGTTGATCGAGGACGTCGCGAACGGAAAGCACAAATGGACCGAAACCGCCGAATTAAAGAAAAACCTGATGTCGATGCCGTCGGGAGTTTTACATACATGGCCCGCCGGCGCGCCGCTGACGCTGCACACGCTCGCGACGCTGATGATTTCTCAAAGCGACAATACGGCGACGGATCATTTATTAACGTTTCTCGGCCGCGAGCGCGTCGAATCGATGTTCGTTAAAATGGGAAATTTGCATTCCGAAAAATCGCTTCCGGTCGCGACGACGCTTGAATTATTCAAATTGAAGGGGCGCGGCCAGCGGGATTTGCGCAAACGTTATATCGCCGCCGACGGGAAAACGCGGCGCGAAATGTTAGATAAGGACGTCGCGCCGATTTCGAAGGACGACGTCGATCTATCGCAAATGCTCGGCAAACCCCTCGCGATCGACAGCATCGAATGGTTCGCGTCGGCGGCCGATCTCGCGCGCGCCATGCGCTGGATTCTCGATCATACGAATGCTGCCGCGACGGCGCCCGCGCGCGAAATCCTCGGCGTGAATCTCGGCGTCGACATTTCGAGAGATAATTATCAATACGCGGGATACAAAGGCGGCTCGGAAACCGGAGTATTAAATTTAACGCACGTCATCATAACAAAAGACGGCGCGCGTTACTCCGTCGTGGCGACGTGGAACAATCCGTCGACGGCGGTGCAGACCGAGGTGCTCGTGCCGCTCTCGGCGCTCGCCCTCGAAACGCTCGGCAGGCAGGGCGCGAAATGAACTATAAGAAAAGGCGTTTGTTATGAATGCGCCGCGGGAGAATCCGGCCGCGTCCTGTCCTATATGTAGCGAACGCGTCGACCGGAGAATCTTGGAAAAAGCCGGATTATTAGAGAACGCCGTCGTCGAATCGCTGCGCGCGGCCAATCCGGATTGGTCTTCGCAGGAGGGCGCGTGCCCGCGTTGCGTCGCGTGGGCGCTCGCGAATTCGGACGACGCGGCGGGTGCGCGATCCGTCGTTCCGGAGAGCGTCGGACGCCGCGGCGAAATATTATCATTACAATCGCGTCTGCGATCCGATACTAATTTTTCGGGCCGGGGCGTCAACGTCGCCATCGTGGACTCCGATTTCGTATATCATCCAGAGTTTACAAAACCGAAGAATCGAATAATTACATATGTCGACGCGTCGGGAGCGCAGGCGCGCGCGGACGCGAATCCGCCCGATCCTTACATCGGATCGTGGCACGGCACGATGGTCGCGGGCGCGGCCTTCGGCAGCGGCTCCACGGCCGGCGGAAAATTTCCGGGAATCGCTCCGGAGGCGCGGCTGGTTTTTGTTAAGATCGGCGACAAGAGTTTAAAAATCGGCGAACGCGAGGTTTTGCGCGGAATGCGATGGGTATTGAATCATTATTCGGAATATCAAATAAAAGTTGTAAATTTATCCGTCGGCGGCGACGAACCCGCGCCGTCGAAGGAAAATCGCCTCGACCGCATGGCGGCGCGCGCGGTCAAGTCGGGAATCGTCGTCGTCGCGGCCGCGGGCAACCGGCCCGGACGCAAACCCGTCGCGCCCGCGAGCGCGCCCGAGGCGATCACCGTCGGCGGCGTGAACGATCTTGGCGGCGGCGACGCGGACGGTTCGTGGTTTCCGGGCGCGCACGGGCCGACGCTCGATCAGTTACAAAAACCCGACGTGCTTGCGCCGGCAATCTGGGTTCCGGCGCCGATGGTGCAGGGGACGCCGCAGGCCGCGGAGGCGGAATGGATATATGAATTGGACGCGCTGCCGGACGCGGCGCTCGCGCGGGAAATAACTAAACAGTTCGACCGCCTGTCGCTTCCGGCCGACATCGTTCTGCGAAAACCGGACGCGATTCGCGCCGAATTGTTTCATCGCGCGAAACAACAAAAATACATCACTCCGTTTCATCAACACGTCGATGGAACGTCGTTCGCGTCGGCGATCGTATCCGCGGTGGCGGCGCAAATGCTCGAAGCGAACCCCGATCTGTCGCCCGAGGATATTAAGAAAATCCTCTGCGAAACGGCGCGGCCGCTGCGCGGCGTCGAACCCGCGATGCAGGGCGCCGGCGTCGTGCAACCGGCGGACGCCGTACGCGCCGCGCTCGAGTTGCGCGCGGGGCCGATGCCCGACGTGCCGCCGCCCGAAATCGATGGCGACGCGATTCGTTATTTTTACTTTGATCCGACCGGAAAATTAACATCCGTCGAATGGATCGGCGCGCTCGGTGGCTGGCGTCCGTTCGCGTTCCGCCGCGTCGGCGAAGGCGTCTGGATGTTGGAGCGTCCGCGCGCCGCGCCCGGAAATTACGCATATAAATTTTTACTTTCCGACGGCCGATGGATCGCCGATCCCGCGAATCCAAACCGCCAGCCCGACGGCTTCGGCGGATGGAACAGTGTCCTGATTTTACGACGGTGATGACGCGCCTCCCGCGACCTTTCGCACAATGACGAACGCGCGCGGAATGGTTGGAAGGATTTTTTGGAACGCAAGTCGTTAGGATTCCGCGACTCCCGCTCCGTGCGGGACGAACGTTCTTAAGTTTCCCTCTTTACTATTGAGGTGACGCGTGGCTCACGCCGCCCCCCCGTCGCAACCGTCTTCGAACGACTCCAACGGACATAAACCATACGTTCCGGTGGGAATGGATATGAAGGAGTTCACCATTGGAACGGTGGTGTTGGGATTGGTCATGTCGATCATTCTTGGCGCGGCGAATGCTTATTTAGGATTGAAAGCGGGACAAACAATTGCCGCGACCTATCCGGCCGCCGTCATCAGCATGGCGGTACTTAAATTATTCCGCGGATCGATTCTGCAGGAAAACCTCGCGCGCACCGCCGGTTCGATCGGCGAATCGGTGGCCGCGGGCGCGGTTTTTACAATTCCTGCGTTCGTCATGGTCGGCGCGTGGCCCTCGTTCAGTCCGGCCGATGCGTATTGGAAATCGACCGTATTGATGATCACCGGCTCGGTGCTGGGCGTATTGTTTGTATCGCTCGTCCGGCGCGCGATGGTCGAGGACAAATCATTACCGTTTCCCGAATCCGTCGCCGCCGCTGAAATTCACAAAGCGGGCCGGCGAGGCAGCGGCGCGGCAAAATATTTATTTTACAATATGATTTTCGGCGGCGCGGTTTTCATGGCCGGAAAACTAAAATTGTTCGCGGCGAGCGCCGACTTTTTCGCCGAGATGGGATCGTACGGAAAAAGTTTGGTTAAATTGGGCGCCGCCAAGGGCGCAAACGCCGTCGGCGTCGGCGGCGTGACGAAGTTTTCGGTGCCGGATATCAGTCCGGCCTACGTCGGCGTCGGATATATCATCGGTCCCGGCGTCGCATCGTTAAACTTCGCGGGCGCGGTGCTCGCGTGGGGGTTGCTCGTTCCGTTATTAATTTATTTTCTCGGACCGCAATTGCATGAATTCCTCCCCAAGGACAAAGTTGGAATTCCCGAGAGTTGGGACGGGACCGCGACGGCCGTTTGGAAATTCATCGTCCGGCCGATCGCGGTCGGCGGAATGTTAGTCGGCGCCGGATTCACGATGTTTCGTATGCGCGAAAAAATCGGCGCGGGCTTGAAGCGCGCGGTCGGCGAACTTAGCGCGAAAGCCCCGGCGCCGGAAACCGTGACGCGCACGGAGCGTTACATGGCGTCGAAAACAATTTTCGCGCTGATCGGAATTGTATTCATCGGCATGGCGGCTCTTTATATGAGTTTTGCGGGATCCGTCGCGGGCATCACGGCCGCGATCGTAATGTTAATCGCCGGCTTCTTTTTCTGTACAGTGTCCGGTTACCTCGTCGGCATGATCGGTTCGTCGAACAATCCGATTTCCGGCCTGACGATTTCAACATTAATCGTCGCCGCATTGTTAATGGTTGCCCTCGGCGTTTCGGGCAGCAGCGGTGTGATCGCGGTGCTTGGCGTCGCGGCCGTCGTCTGCGTCGCGGCGGCCGTCGCCGGTGAATTGTTACAAGATTTCAAGGTTGGATACATTCTCGGCGGCACGCCGCGAACAATACAGATCGTGGAACTCGTCTCGGTTGTCGTTTCCGCGGCGGTGATGTACTTCCCGTTGATGCTTCTTTATCAAAACAATATTAAACAAGGCGGCACCGGCTTCGGCGACAAGGATCTTTCGGCCCCGCAGGCCGGACTCATGGCGTTTCTCGCGCAAGGCATCGTCGGCGGCGACATGCCCTGGCCGCTCGTGGTTGTCGGCATTTGCATGGGATTTGCAATGATACTTTTACAAGTAAAGAGTCCGATGCTCGTTTCGGTCGGCATGTATCTGCCATTCGGCACGACGTCCGCGATTTTCGTGGGCGGCATGATCCGCGGACTTTCGGATATGATTGCAACCAGGAGAAGCGAAAAGCGCGCCCGCGAAATGCTCAGGGTGGACCTCGCCGGTATTACGGATGAAAAAGAAAGAGTAAATGAAACAGATAGACAAATTAAGAAA
Source organism: Planctomycetota bacterium (assembly GCA_016200225.1). Taxonomy (GTDB): domain Bacteria; phylum Planctomycetota; class UBA1135; order UBA1135; family JACQFD01; genus JACQFD01. The sequence continues at coordinate 98,425 of JACQFD010000002.1, read as the reverse complement.
TCAGTTGAATCCCAATTGACGCGAATAACGAATATTGGAATTCTCGTCGCGTCCGGATTCATCGCGGGTGAAGCGCTGATGGGGCTGGTCGAAGCGGGATTCGGAGTCGCGGACAGACCCATGCCCGCTTTGTTACAGAATCCGAGTTACTTCGTCGGCGTGGGCGTCCTCGTAGTATTAGCAATCGTCCTGATTGTCGTACCCATGCGGAACGCCGGCGATCCGAATGAACCGGCGCCGCCGTCCGCGATGATGTAAATTTAACAAAACGGTCGGAATATGCTTCCATCAAACGAACAATTTCGGCCGCACGTACCGCCCGAGGAAGCGCCGGCCGAATTAACCATTCGGGCGGTCTTCCTCGGCGCCGTTTTGGGCGTGCTCTTCGGCGCCGCATCTGTATATTTAGCGTTAAAGATCGGGCTCACGACGTCGGCGTCCGTGCCGATCGCGGTGATGTCGATCGCGGTGCTGAAAAAACTCGGCCGTTCGACCATTTTGGAAAACAACATGGTGCAGACGGTGGGATCGGCCGGCGAGTCGATCGCCTCGGCGGTGGTTTTTACAGTTCCGGCGCTCGTGCTGCTCGACGCGCCGCTCGATCTGATGCGAACGCTGCTGATCGCGCTGCTCGGCGGGTTGCTCGGCGTATTGATGATGATACCGTTGCGACGGTATTTAATAGTACAAGAACACGGAAACTTAAGATTCCCCGAAGGAACGGCGTGCGCGGAAATATTAAAAGCCGGCGAAACCGGAAAATCCTCCGCGCGCAAGATTTTCCTCGGTTTGGGCGCGGGGGCGCTTTATAAAGTCTGCACAAACGTATTTGGAATTTTCAAAGGCACGTTCAAACACGAACTTGGATTCATGAAAGGGGCGTCGGTCGGCATGGAGAGCGGCCCCGAATTGATGGGTGTTGGATATATTATCGGATTCAAAACCAGCGTCATCATGGTCGGCGGGAGCGTGCTCGCTTCATTTGTATTGGGACCGATGATTGCATTCTTCGGCGCCGAGTCGAGCCATGTGATTTTTCCGGCCGAAAAGAAACTAATCGGCGAAATGTCCGCTTATGATATTTATCACGATTACGTAAAATACATTGGCGCCGGTGCGGTGGCGGCGGGTGGAATTATTGGATTGATTCGCGCGCTCCCGTCGATCGTTGGATCGATTGGCGCGTCGTTCGGCCAGCTCGCTGCGATGTTCGGCCGTCGCGCCGTGGCTGCCGCCGATGTCCCGCGAACCGAACGCGACACGCCGATTTCAATTGTATTAATTGGCACAATCGTATTGGTCGGACTGATTTGGCTAATACCAATATTCCACATGCCTGTACTGGGCGCGGTTTTAATTGTAATTTTTGGTTTTCTCTTTTCTGCAGTCTCGGCTCGTATCACTGGAATGGTGGGCTCGTCGAGTTGCCCGTTATCGGGGATGACGATTGCCGTCGTCATGGGCACGTGTTTACTATTCCTCGGTGTCGACTGGAAAGGCTCGGATTACTGGGTTCTCGCGCTTTCAATTGGAGCGATCGTTTGTGTTGCAATTTCAAATGCGGGTACGACGGCTCAAGATCTAAAAACGGGCTTTCTTGTCGGATCAACCCCAAAGAATCAACAAATTGGATTATTAGTTGGTGTCGTTACATCCGCGGTTGTCGTTGGATTTACCGTTATCATCTTGAACGCGTCGCGATCCGCGGATCAATTGTTAGAAAAACCCTTTAACGTCGATGCAGCCACCCTCTCCGGCGCGAAGGAAGTGCACACGAATTGGAAGCCCGAGAGCGCGACGGCCCCTGTTCGCGCGGATACGACAAAAACGTATGATTTTGTTTGGTTGTCGAATGTCGAAGGCGTTCGAAAAGCCGGCAATTACCTCGTCGACCCCGTATCCCACGCCGCCGTTTTTTACAGAAGAGACGCGATTGGAAATGCGTTCGAGGCTCCGCAGGCCGCACTCATGGCGACACTCATCCGCGGTCTCCTCGATCAAAAACTCGCATGGGGACTCATCGGCATCGGCGTCGCGATCGCGATCTTTATTGAATTATTAGGATTGCACGCCCTGACGTTTGCCGTTGGCGTGTATTTGCCATTGAGCTCGACATTACCAATATTCGTCGGCGGCGTGGTTCGTTGGATCGCCGACAGAATTTATAAACGAACGCCGGACGACATCGAGGAGACCGAGGGTACTCTTTACAGTTCCGGTCTGATCGCCGGAGGTGCCATCGTCGCCGTGATTGCCGCTCTGCTGGGCCTTGGAGCGGAGTTTGGATACGATTTCCAAGTGGGCTGTTTCGACAAGGTGCTCGATCCGACGGAAGACAACGCGCTGCCGCAATTAATCGCCTTCGGACCAAAGGTCATGCCAAATTTCTTCGCGAGTTCGATTCCCACGATGATCGCGTTCGGTCTGCTCGGATTATTATTGTTCTGGCAGGCGCGCGCACCGAAGAAAACCCAATCGTAATATCAAAAAAAAATCGGGGGGCGCGCGCCCCCCGGTTTTTTTAAACTAAGAATCGTCGCATCAACTCACGGAATGCTGATCGCTCCGGTCTTGTGCGTCGTGCCCTGACCCGCGTCGATATCATAATTTCCCTCGGGGAGCGTCGGATTGCTTCCGGAGATTGGGAAACATGCGCGCCATCGGCATTTGTTATCGACGTTGACTTGCTGCGTGAGGACGCCGCCGAACGGACCCGTGATCGTTACAGTAATCGCGCCCTTCGCCGGATCCGCGGTCCCGCCCATGCAAATTCTGCCATCGTTATCAACCGTCGAGTCGCTGCCGCCGCCGGTCGCGTCCATTTTGAATTTCTTCTTGGCCGGCACTTTTCCCGCCGCCTTTGGAACGCAAAAAACGCCGGCGAACGCGCCGAGTCCCAAGCTGTCGAGCACCTGCGCCGTGAGGAGATGGCCGAGTTTTTGTAAATAATCCTTGTTCATTTTCTTAAGATTCGCCATCGCCGCGCCGGCGTCCTTCGCGACTGCGGTATTCGTATCATTAACGAACTTGTCGAGCGCGCCGCAACCGCCCGACGCGAGGTCGTGCGGCGTTTTATTGTTAGCAATCTGCGCGAGAATCGCCGAACCGGCGTCGGCGACGGCGTCGGCGGCCGTCTGTCCGGCCTCCTGAATATCCTCCATATAATCGTTCGCGAGATCGTAGAGCGACTGCATCGCGGCGTCGGCGTTGATCGCGCCGAATTTTAAACTTGAATAAATGCCGACGGCATTTGAATTAAAACTGGATTTTAATGTTTTTAACGAGCTTTTTAATGTTGCTCCGGCGGTCTTGATCGCCGCGCCGAATTGTTTGGCGGCGTCGGCTTCGGTGATCGTGAGCGCGGGCTGGGGCGTTGGGGGCGCGGCATTGCCGACGCCGATGGCCGCGAGCAGGAGACTCGCGGTCGCGATGAGCAGTGGTCGTTTCATGGTTGGATGTAGCCGTTGGGTTAGTGGGCCGCCGCGTTCGCGGCAACTCGACTGCGAGACTACGCGCGGCCCCCACGCGTTGACAATAAAAAAAGGCGCGGGGCCGTTTCGCCCCGCGCCCTCGTTTTCGGGCCGAAATTACTAATTCCAGGAATGCATAAATTTGAAGATTTCGTTCAGCCCCGCCGATTTCTGCGACCAGACCGTGTCGTAGGACAAGTATTCCTGGCCGAGCCACATTTCGAATATTGTCGGATTGCCGATTTCGCCGGGATCGAAATCGACTTTCGCCGCGTTAAAAGTAAATTTACCTTTCACGACGTCCAATGTAAAGTTCACGACCGGCATTTCGCCCTTCGCGGAATGCCAGATGAACCGCCCCTTGCTTAGTGATTTCCATCCGCCGTCGTTTGCCGCGATGGCAAACACGTGCGGCGAGCCCTCCGCGCCGATCGAAATTTGAAAATTATCATTGGTCGGATCGAACGTGGCATCCGGCGTGAACGCGTTGAATACAAATGTTCCGATCATATTGACACGGTCGCCGTGGTTCTTCGCGGAATCGTTGAACGTCCCTTTGAGCGAAGTCAGGTTCATCGACGGTATGGGGAACGCTCCGTATGTGACCCACGAATAGTAAACATCGCGGAGACTGTTCGCATCGTTTACATCGAACGTCGACGCATCGGTGGTATGCGCGAAGTAGGTCCCCGTCGGCGCCATTGAATAACGATAAACGGCCGTGTCCGATTCGGCCGCCGACGACGCGAGATTGACGCGCCATGTGAGTCCGGAATACATATCGCGCACGAAGAGATCGGTCGCGCCGTTCTTGTCGAGCGGCGCCATATTTGTAGCATCGCTCAGAAATGATATATATTGTCCGTCGGTCGAGACGTTCGGCGAACGGCTCGTTCCGTTGCCCGGTTTTCCGGCCGACGAAACGCTCACGCGCGTCACCGTGTCGGTATTGAATACATATTCGAAAATGTCGTCCACGCCGTTCGCGTCGTTTAATAAAATATTCGTCGCCGAGGAGCGCCAGACGACGACGTTGCCGTCGCCCGAAATCGCGGGTTCGACGCTCGCGCCGTTCGTCGCGCCGCCGGTGAAGCTCTTGCTGACGAGCGTCGTGGTCCCCATGACGGTGTCGCGAACGAATATATCGGAAACGAGGTTCGCGTCGGACGGATCGAGATTGGTCGCCGTCGACGCAAATGCAACAAATGTCCCGTCCGTCGAAATCGAAGGTTGGATGCAGTCGCCGTTCGCGATCGTTCCGAGGCTGGAAACGCTCACGCACGTCGTCGTTTGATTCTGCCGGTCGTACATGAATATATCGATTGTACCGTTTGTATCGATGTCGATGAGATTCGTGGCCAGACTGCGATAGACTACAAATCTTCCGTCGCCCGATATTTTGCAATCGTACGAAGCGCCGTTGCCGAGCGTGCCGTCGGTGTGGCGGCTGACGAGTTCCATGGTGCCGGCGTTGCTGTCATAAACAAAAACGTCAAGCGTATTATTATCATCGCCCGCCACGAGGTTGCTCGCGGCGCTCGCGAACGCGACGACGGTCGCGTCGTCCGAAATCGACGGACCGAACGAGTGATTGTTCGCTTCGCCGCCGCCGGAGGGAATGCTGATGCGCGTGTTGGTGCCCAGCATCGTATCTAATATAAATACATCTTCCATTCCGTTCGTGTCGCCGGCGACGAGATTGGTCGCCGCGCTCGAAAATGCGATGTGGCGTCCGTTCGCGCACATGGAGACATCATTACAGTTACCGTCGACCTGGGCTCCGCCGACGCCGAACGAGACGTGCTGCGCGTTCATTTGCGCGGCCGCGGCGCCCGCCAGAAGAGTAATATTAATGAATGTGACCGCGATTTTTGACGTTAAATTCCCGCGCATCGCCGGGAGCGGCTTTGTAATAAATGACATGATCCCTCCAATGTGAGAAATGAATGACCCCTGTTTTCGACGCAATCGCGGGGCCATCTTGACCGCTCTCCGGCGGTCGTCGCAATCCGTGAAATTGCGGAAGATTATGGCCGGAGAAAAAAATGGCGGCGGCCGGAGATTGGCCGCCGCCGCTGATGGAATGGACCGCCGTTACTGTTCGAACAGTAATATTGAGATCGCGTCGGACGACGAGATTCCCTGGGGACCACAGACGCTGAGCCAGATTGCCTGCGCGCAGTAAACGCGGCCGGCGAGATTGTTATTATTAGGAATCGCGACGGGCGCCACGCCGAATCCCGAGCCTTCGCTATACATGTCCATGATGATGAAATCGTTCGAAAGCGTGCTCACGAACAGCGTGATGCCGAGGAAAGGCGTTCCCGCGACGTCGGCGGCGTCGCCGGCGATGCAGATGCCGAGCGCGTTCGGCGGCGCGTTCGTACAGGTTAATGTAAATATACTGTTTCCGACGAACGGCGGCGAATTCGCGCCCATGATCTGCGGCGCGCAGGCGCCGGAGGACGAGCCGAAATGTGAAATATACTGAATCGTTCCCTCGTCGCCGTCGGGCGTGCCGTCCAAATCGCGGTCGATGCCGATGCGGTTGCCCGATCCGACGGGAACGGCCATGAATGTAAGGATCGCGTTGCCGGAAAGCGCTTTCGTTTGCAATTGCGAGAACGTGAACGGGCCGACGCCGGCCGTATCGGATATGAACTGCGCGCCGGAAGTATTAAATACAAATCCGCGCGCGGATCCGTCGACGAGGCCGTGCGCGACGAGATCGCAGTTGCCGGCGGCGACCTGGCTCATCATTAAATTGATGTCGCCGACGACCGGCGCGCTGGCGGCGTTCGACGCCGCGATCGTCCGCGAGAATCCGACGATCGGCGCGATTCCCGCGTCATAACACATGAAAAACGCGCTCAAGTTAATATTAGGAAACGGGCCGGCCGTGCCGTCGTGATTGAATCCGAATCCCTGGATGTTCTGCGCCCCGGGCGCCGCGTTAAAACCGGTGCGACGATAATAATCGCGGAAGGGGACGGACTTCGCTACAATTCCCTGGGGCGGAATCGGATCGGGGGCGATATGCGGCGTGTAATTCGTCGGCGGTTTGTGACAGGCGACGCAACCGGCCGGCGGCGGCGCATTGTAAGTTAAAAAGCCCTGTGCGGGGTTTCCGGGAACGCCGGGTAGCGACGTGGGCAGCGTCCGGTCGAGGCGCTGATTCGGATTCGGCTGAAATTGTATAGTCTCCATGAAGTCGCTGAATTGTTGCATATCGCCCGCGGCGATCTGCGCGCCGCCCATCAGGTTCGCGAATGCAATATTAAAATCGTTCAACGTCGTCTTGTCGCCGCGCCAGTGGTAAGGTCCGATATTCTTCATCGAATGTAAATGTTGCGTGAGCATGGGTCCTTTCATCGGATGCATTTGAAATTGCGTTCCGAGTTGCGGATCTGTAACTGTAACGACGCTGCCCGCCGGATTCCCGAGATCCCACGCGATCATGTCGGTCTCGGCGTCGATGTGGCAGCCCGCGCAGGAGGCGTGTCCGTTGCCGGAGAGTTTCGCATCATAAAGAAAACCGCGGCCGTCGCGGATGACGCCGGGCGTCGGATCGTAGCTTCCGACGGGGATCTCCTGTATCTGTACATTTAACGATGTGTCGACGACCGAAATCGTGTTGGAGACGCGGTTCTGAACATAAAGTTTTCCGGCGGACGGGTCGAGCGCGAGACCGCGCGGTCCGCGCATTTGTTTAGAATTTACAGTTCCCCCGGAGTTGGGCCCGACGTCGACGCGCGCGAGCACGGCGCCCGCGCCGCTGACGCGCGCGACCTTGTCGGAGCCGAAAGCGGCGATCCACATCGCCGCGCCCGAGGGTTCGAATACAATTCCGGCCGGTTGGGCGAGCGTCGTCGCGAGCGCGGGCGCGTTGGGAAGAATGGTATAATCGAGGCCCGCGTTGAGATCGAACGGCGTGACGACGGGGGAGGCGCCCGTCGTGACGCGGGTGACGCGATTGTCGACGAAGTGTCCCTTGAGATTGGTTTCGAATCGTATCAAATTGCGCGCGTCGGTATTGGTAATATACAGATCTCCGTTCACGGGATTGACGGCGATGCCGAAATTTACAGTTCCAGTTCGATCGAAAAAACGCGACAGCGACGCGGTGTTGGCGTTGATTTCGGCGACGTCGTGATCGAGAACCGTATACGGAATCACCGGCGTCCATGCCGGATCCGTAGCATCGACGATGCGCGCGACGGGGGGCGGCGGCGGCAGGTTGGGGTTCGTCGGCGGATCCTGCGGCGGCGCGAGATTCTTTGGAATACTGGTCGTGCGGTTCCCCGAGGTCGCGAATGCAACATAAACTTTCGAACCGTCGGCGCTCGTTGTTAACGATCGCGGTCCGTGCGCCTGCAGCGGAATCGACGCGATCTGCGCATGAGTTATTATATCAAAAACGCGAACCTGATTGGAGCGTTCGATCGATACAAATGCGCGCGGCGGCGCGCCTGCGAACACGACGTCGGCCGGTTCGTCCTTCGCCTGAATCGTATCGATAACAATTCCCTGGGAAACCGAAACGATACTGATCGAATCGGAGACGCGGTTGACGACCCAGACTTCGTCGTTCGTGCGCGGATTGACGGAAACGGGTTCGAGACCGACTCGTATTTCGCTCAAAAGAACCGGGTTCGCGGGATTTGTAACATCAAAGACCGAGAGGCGGTTGTCCGCCGTGTTGGCCGCGAAGAGCCGCGTTCCGTCGGGCGAAAGTCGGATCGGGGAAACCTGCGGGCTCTCGAAATTGACATACGAGCCCGTCGATTGGGCGTGCGCGAAGTGGGCCGCGGCGCACAGGAAGATCGCGGAGGCAGGAAATCGAATGACCATGCGAAACGCCGTCCGTCCCGCGTCGCGGGCTTACAATGATTTTGGGCTAATTTCTCACCTCGGATGCGGCGGGCGGCGCGGCGGCGCGCAATTCACGGGTCTCAGGGCGGTGGGATCGGTTTGGGTGCGTCGATACAATCCCGCGCCAAACTTCATTACGAACTGATGATTCAAAGCCTTCGAAACGTCTTCGCGTCGATTGTTATATTTGCAATTCCATCGTTAAATTCCGGCCCCTCCTCGCCCGGCCAGGACGACGCAAAACTCGCGGAAGAGGCGGTCGCGTGGTTCGAAAAACAGCCGGCTTCGATTCAAAACAAAATCCTCGACGCGATTGTTAAGGATCCGAGCGCGTCCGCCACGCCGTGGCTGGCGTCGGTCCGCGCGGTCGCGACGCGCGGCGCGGCGCAGAAAATGAAGGAATTCAAGATCCAATCGAAAAACTCGCCGGACGGTTCCTTTCCGCTCGCCGGCGAACTTCCGTTTCCGCTTCGAAAAGAATATATATTCGGCGCGCGCACGATCCGGCCGACGGATACAAATAAAAAAGCGCCGGTTGCGCCGGTCGATCAGTTACAAGCGTGTTTCGGCGGGATACCGCCCGATCTCGATCTGGCGCTCGCGCAGTTATTGGTAGATTTGGACAACGATCCGTCGCAGGACGAATTTGCATTATTTCTCGAATCGTGGCGCAACGGCGACGAGTCGTTTTATCGCGCGCTCGACCGCACCGCGGGCACGCCGAAGGAAGTATTTTATTACGACGCGATGCTCGGACAATTTAATCAAAAATTTCTGAAGGGCGAGGATTTTACAAAAAAGAAACCCGCGATGAAGGATTTGAAGCGTGCGCACGACTACCTTCACGACGGATTTCTTACCTATCGGCAGTATCGCGCGATGCGCGAGGCCGCCGCTCTCGCGTTATTGTTACCTCCGCACGCGAAACTGCCCAAGAATCTCGCCCGTTATGAACAAAAACCGGAAGGGCAGTATTCTTTAAAGGACGTTTTGCAAATGCTCCTCGTCGTTTCGAAATACGATTTTACGGAAGTTGTAAAATTAATGTTAACGATGACGCCCGCGATGCCCTCCTCGATTTGGGAGGCGAAGTACGAGCCGCTCCAGCCGTTCATGGATATGTTTACGAAGAAAGTGCCGGAATATAACGATCGCCAGGATCTCGGAAGCCCCGAAGTCCTTCTCAAGAAATACAAAGACGTGCGCGCCGAATCGGTTATGAAGATTCGCGAGGCGACGCGCCGGGCGCTCGGCGCGAACGGTTGTCCCGCTTTCGCCGCCCACGGAGCGTCCGCGAAATAGGGACGGCGCAACCGCGGTGGCGGCAAACGCCGATGATGGCGTTATCCTGTCGACCGCAACTGTGAAAAGACAATCGAGCAATCCGGCGTTCGCGCGCTGGCTTCAATGGGCTCTGCCCATTTGTTGCATATGTACGATCGGACTCGGCGTCGCCAAAGTTTATATACAGAAAGCGCACCCGCCGGCGTACGCCGCCGGAAAGACCGACGCGCATTTTTACAAGGGTTTCGTGTCGCCCGACACGCACTGCAAAATGGCGGAGCTTTTCCGAAATTGGTATACGGGGGACGACCCGGGCGGACAAATTGTAAAGAACGAATTTGCAAACGAAATGCATCCGAGCGCGATCGTGATTCCGGCGGCGGTCGGCGCGCTCGATTTGATCATTAATTTCATACCGTGGTCGTTTATGTTATTTTCGGCCGCGGCGGTCGTGGCCAACGCCTGGCTCGCCGCGAAAATGGCGGCCGAAAGCGACCCTGGCGCACCCGCGGAGGTTCCGATGATCGCGGCGTTGCTCGTCGTCGCGCATTGTTTAACAATCCGAACGAGTACACAAATGATTCTCGATCCGTTCTGCGCCGTTTTCGCGTCGGCGGCGATGTGGATGACGATTCGCTGGACCCGCGCTCCCGGAACCGGCGTGGCGTTTGCTTTGGTTATAATACAAATGTTGGGGATGTTTACAAAAGTGTCCTACGCGCCGCTGCTCGCGGCGCCCGCGCTCGCGACGTTTTTCGCGGGCAGCGGACGGAATTGGGCGCGCGGCGCGTTCGCGGCGCTGCTGTTCGGGGCGATCCCGGCGGCCGTTTGGGGAATTTATATGCAATGGCTCACGGGACTCGCGCAGGCGAACCGCGAACCGGAACATTTATTAAATTCGTGGAATCTTAACTTCGGCGCTTTACAGCATTTCGCGATCGAAATGGCGCTCCTGTTTCAGGGATTTTTTATTATATTACTGCTCAAATGGAAAGTCCCCGGAGGCGCGGCGCGCGTCGCAGGCGTGACGCTCGCGCTCATTCTCCTCGCCACGTGGGCGTTCCGGCTTCCGGCCGTTCCGAGACTTTATCTTCCCGCGCTCGCACCGCTCGCGGTTCTGTGTATTTTAAAAATGAAGGATTACCTCGGCGGCACGCGCGCCCGGCACCTCGTCTTCGGATATTTAATATTAAATTATGCGATCGGCATCTGGGGCCTCGTACCTTCCGGTTGAACAGAGACCAGAATTCCACGCGGAGACGCGGAGCCGGAAGGAGAGATTCACGCGGAGACGCGGAGGACAGAGAGAACGCCGAAAAACCAAGAATACAATTGCAAGTTCTGGTTTTCTCCGCGTCTCCGCGCGCAGGTCTTCTCTCCGTGTCTCCGCGTGGAATTCCGGTTCCGGAATATTGCAATTGAATTGCGTGTCGGAGTTCGCTTTCCGCGGCTCCGCGTGAACTCTGGTTAGAGTCCGAGGCGTTTCATTTGCATTTGATGCTGGCGGCGGATTTCGGCGGGGAGGCGGTCGCCGAATTTATTGTAAAAGTCGGTCAACTGCGGCGCTTCGGCGGCCCAGCCCTTCGGATCGATTCTTAATAATTCGTCCATGGCGTTCGGTTGCATTTGCAGGCCCGCCGTGTTCAGGCCGCCTTTCGCGGGAATATAACCGATCGGCGATTCGACGGCCGTGCCCTTGCCGCGGCTGCGTTCGAGAATCCACTGGAGGACGCGAATGTTTTCGCCGAAACCGGGCCAGAGAAACTTGCCTTCCGCGCTCTTGCGAAACCAATTTACATGGAAAACCTTGGGCATTTTTTTCGCGACGCCGTTCGCGTTTCCGGGCGCGCCCATTGTCAGCCAATGACTAAAATAATCGCCCATATTATATCCGCAGAACGGTAACATCGCGAACGGGTCGCGGCGGAGCACGCCGACGGCGCCGGTCGCGGCCGCGGTCGTTTCGGATGCTACAGATGATCCGACGTAGACGCCGTGATTCCAATCGAAGGATTCATACACAAGCGGCACGAGCGACGCGCGGCGCGCGCCGAATATAAATGCACTGATCGGAACGCCAAGCGGGTCTTCGAACTTCGGCGAAATCGACGGACACTGGCGCGCGGGGGCGGTGAATCTCGAATTCGGATGCGCCGCTTTTTCGGGGCTCCCCGGAATCCATTTATTACCTTTCCAATCGGTGACGCCGGCCGGCGCGTCGCCGCCCATGTCGTCCCACCACGGACAGCCGTCGCTCGTGAACGCGGTATTTGTAAATATACTGTTTTTTCGAATCGTCGCCATCGCGTTCGGATTCGTTTTTTCGCTCGTCCCGGGCGCGACGCCGAAGAATCCGGCCTCGGGATTCACGGCCCAGAGGCGGCCGTCGGGGCCGAATCGAATCCATGCAATATCGTCGCCGACGGTGAATATTTTATAACCGTTGAACGACGCCGGCGGCACGAGCATCGCGAGATTCGTCTTGCCGCACGCGCTCGGAAACGCCGCGCAAACATAATGAGTCTCGCCCGACGGTTCCTGGATTCCTAAAATTAACATATGTTCCGCGAGCCAGCCCTCGCGGCGCGCCTGCGCGCCGGCGATGCGGAGCGCGAAACATTTCTTTCCCAACAATGCGTTGCCGCCGTAACCGGAGCCGATGCTCCAGATTTCGTTTTGTTGCGGGAAATGTACAATAAACCGGCGCTCGGGCGACAGATCGCCGAGCGAATGCAAACCCTTTACAAATTCGCCGTTGTCTCCGAGCTGGTCGAGCGCCGCCTTGCCCATGCGCGTCATGATGCGCATCGAGATTGCAACATAAGCGCTATCTGTAATTTCGATGCCGACTTTACTGAACGGCGAACCGAGCGGACCCATGACGTACGGCACGACGTACATCGTGCGGCCTTTCATCGCGTTCGAAAAAAGAGGCCACACGCGTTCGCGCGCCTGCTCGGGCGACATCCAATTGTTCGTCGGCCCCGCGTCCTCTTTCTTATCCGTCGAAATAAATGTTAAATGTTCGGTGCGCGCGACGTCGCTCGGATGCGAACGGTGATAATAACTATTCGGAAACTTTTCCGGATTGCACTTCTGTAGCGTTTCGTCGGCGAGCATCTGCGCGATGAGGCGCTCGTTTTCGGCGTCGGAGCCGTCGCACCACACGACGCGTTGCGGTTTGGTTACGGAAGCGACTTCGTCAACCCAGGTTTGGAGAGCGCGATTCACGCGAGAAAATCTCGAGAGTCGAGAGTGAAAAAAGAGAAGGGGAATGCCCAGCCTAGGCCGGAGCATGGATGAAAACGTCTGAGGATAGAGCGTTTGGCGCCCTTCCGGCAAGCTGAACGCCCTATGTCCTTGCCGCTGGCCCCGTTGGTTGTGGGGGTGCGGAGCTATGGAAACGGCATCCTCCGATGCGAGAGCTTCACGAATCGATTCTCCGGAGCGGCAGCCGAATGGTCGATGGCCGTGCAACAAGCTGGGTATGCCAGACCGTTTTTCGAATGGCGCGCCCTCCTAGAATTTCTTCTTACGGTAGATATAGCCAAGGTCGCCGCCCGTGACGCGATGATATAATTCTTTTACTTGGACGTCAGCGCCCTCATTAATTCTGTATTTTAAATAACAATTGATCCAATTCGCTTCGTAAATAAAGTATTTCCACGGCCGCAGGGAATCGGCCTCGTCCGCCCAATTATTACGTTTTCCCTCGGCGATTTGTGCGAAACTCGCTTCGAGTCGAAGTTGCGGAGCGAGACCGAGCAATATTATGATAATGCCTGCCGCGAATCCTGTAAATATAAAGAATCCTTGCCGCGGTCCATGCGCGAAGCCCAGCGCGCGAAACAGGGCGCGGGAATAAACGAACCACGTTACAACAGTTGTGAGTGATAACAGGCCGATCCCAATTGGGATCAGAAATATTGAAAGAGGCAGCAACGGCAATGCAATGATTCCCGACAATATGGAGGCCGTCGCGAAGACTCCAACTACGACAGCATGGCCACGCGGACCAAAATTACAAAAATGCCAGGTGAGAAGAGCGATCCATGCGAGTCCGGCCATAAGATAAATAGATAAACAATACGGAGCAGCGAGTCCGTCGTCGCGAAGAATCCCCGGATCCACGACAAAGCAAATCGCAAGTGTTACAATTCCAAAAAATAAATCAAAATTCCGCGAGCGGCGCTTTTTTTCGAGCCGCGTCGGCTCGATCAGCCACGGACGATTCTTGGAAAGCTCAACGGGGTGGATTGACATTTAAAGAAAACATTCCGCGATGATTGTTAAATTCCTCGACGGTCGAACGGCCGTGCATGACGAGTTCGGCGAGGATGCGGCCGGTAACGGGGGCGAGTTTGAAACCGTGGCCCGAAAAACCGGCGCCGATCGCGACGCGGCGGTCGTTCGGATGAACATCAATCACGTAGTCCTCGGTGGGTGTGTTTGTATAAAAACACGTTTCGGCGTGAATGCAATGTTCTACGGGAACCGCCAATTGTGCGCGCAGAAATTGTAATAAATCATCGATCGCCGCCGCGCCGGGCGGACACTCGACGTCGGGATCGTCGCTCGCGCCCGCGGTGACGTGACGCGCGGGGACGAGCGGGCACCGCGGAACACTCAACAACTTTCCCGTCCACGGCCCCGCAGTGATGATACATTTCCCCGATTCGAACGCGCCGCGCGACGTGCGGAATTCGATTCGATCGTCATGAATCTCGAACGCGTCGACGCGCGTGTTTTCGAGCACCGTCATATTCTTTAACTTACAATAATCGCCGTGCGAACTTCCGCGGTCGTTGCCAATCGTGAATTGTTCGAAGATTACAATATCGCGACAACCCAGCCGATGTAAATGATACGCCGCCGTCAGGCCGTGGATTCCGGCTCCGATGACGGCGGCGTCGAAGGTCCGCATGCGCGCGGCGCGGATCGATAATTGTAAATGTACTTTTATGTCGGCGCGACTTTTTGTATATTCTCCGATTCGTGCTTCGTTAAATGATCGATGAGGTCGATTTTCGTCAATATCGCCACGAGTTTGCCGCCGTCGACCACCAACGCGACTTCGCCGCGGTTGAATCCCTGGCTGATCGCGTTCGCCGGATCGCCGAGCGAAACCGTCGCGACGCGCCGGTTCATGACCTCCGCGACGGCGTTTTCCATGCGGAGGCGGCCTTCGACGAGGCCTCCTAACAAATCCGTTTCCGTAACAATTCCCGCGAGCGAGCCGTCGCTCTCGACGACGGGTAATTGTGATATTCCGTGCGAACGCATCGTGTCGATCGCTTTGCGCACGCGGTCGGAAACCAGAATTGTAAGAAGTTTTCGCGGCGGCATGGCGCGCACGATGTCGCCGACCGAGCCGAGATCCCAATCCGAGTCGACGAAACGGTTGTCTTTCATCCATTTGTCGTCGATAAACTTCGTCATATAATTACGAACCGAATCGGGCAACAACGCGAGGCATCGCTGGCCTTTCTTTAGTTTCTTCGCCACCTGCAGCGCGGCCCAGACGGCCGAACCCGACGATCCGCCGACTAACAATCCTTCCTGCCGGATCAGGCGCCGCGCGGTCTGAAACGAATTCTTATCATCCGTTTTGACCCATTCGTCGACGAGCGAACGGTCGAGAACGTTCGGTATGAAGTCATAACCGATGCCCTCGACTTTATAAGAAAAAATCTCGGTGCCGCCGCCGAGGATCGAACCATACGGATCCACGCCGACGACGCGGACGCCGGGAATCTTTTCTTTAAGTTTCTTCGCGACGCCCGTGATCGTGCCGCCCGTCCCGGCCGTCATGACGATGACGTCGAGTTTGCCGTCGAGATCGCGCACGATTTCCTCGCCCGTTCCTTCATAATGCGCGGCGGGATTCGACATATTATTATATTGATCCAATATAAACGATCGCGGAACGATCTCGCGCAGGCGCTTCGCGACGCCGATGTGGCTCTCCGGCGAATCCCACGCGGCCTCCGTCGGCGTTCGTATAATTTCGGCGCCGAGCGCCTCCAAGACCACCTGTTTTTCACGGCTCATTTTCTCCGGTAATGTAATAATAACGCGATAACCTCGCACCGCCGCCGCGAGCGCGATGCCGATGCCCGTGTTTCCCGACGTGGGTTCGATCAGCGTGTCGCCGGGACGGATCCGCCCCTCGCGTTCCGCATCGATTAACATTCGGACGCCGATGCGGTCTTTAACAGATCCGCCGGCATTCATAAATTCACATTTGCCGAGAAGTTCACAATCGAGTCCGCGCCCGACGCGCGAAAGTCTCACAATGGGAGTATTTCCAATTGTATCGAGTATGGAATCGTAAATTTTAGACATGATTCATTGACTAAGGTTAATTCCGCGCGCGCCGCCGCGTGCATCGGAGCTTTGAAAGGGCGCCGCCGCGACGCTGATGGGCGGCGGGATCTTACGCTTGCCAATCCCGTGCCGCGCCCGATTATTTGGCCGGCTTCGACGCGGGCGCGCTCTGAAGACGGCCCACGCGCTGGATGACTTCCCACGCGGCCGCGTCGCAGCCCTTTCCCGCGCCATCGCTGCCGATATTACAAGCGATGAGCACGGCAAAGTCCTTCGCCGGCGCGAGCCATGTTACACAAAACCACATGGTGTTGCTTCCGTTGTGCGTCAGCGTGCGGCCGCCCGCCCAGTCGCGTTCTGTTATACCCCAGCCCATCGCGTAGGGATTGTCCTTTTCGTCGGCCGGTTTATGTAATTTAATAAAACTGTCTTTAGATAATAATTTGGATCCGTCGCGCCCCTCGCGCACGTGCTCGGCGGCGAACTTGGCCCAGTCGCGAATCGTACAATGTACAATTCCGGCGGGACCGATCGCGACGGGATTGTCGGCGCCGGGCCCCGGTTCGACCGCCGTTCCGTCGGGACGGTGGCCGCACGGTTCGTTATATTTACCTTTCTCGCCCGGCGCGCCGAAACCGGCCGACGCCATGCCGAGCGGGCCGAAGATTTTCTCGCGCATCAAATCCTCCCACGGTTTTTTTGTTACAACTTCCGCCATCGCGCCCGCGATCGAAAATCCGCCGTTCGAATAGATAAATTTCGAGCCCGGCTTCGCGTCGGGCGCGCGGCGGAGCACTCCGCGCGCGAGCGCGAGTCGCGCTTCCGAGGCCGATCCCTTGAATTGCCATAACGAATTCCACAATCCGTCGAATTGTAAATCCCCCGGAGCGCCCGATCGATTGGTTAACAACTGTTCGAGCGTCACCGATTTCCAATCCTCGTGCATTTCCGGGACTTGTTCCTTAAGAATCTCCCCGCACGTCGACTTGAAAGTTAATTTCTTTTCCTCGACGAGCCGCGCGCAGAGCGTCGCCGTCATTGCCTTCGTGCAGGAGCCCAAATGAAACCGGTCGTTTATTGTTATCGCCTCCGGATTGCCGTTCGCGCGCACGCCGGCGACGCCTTCGAACAATATGGTTCCATCGCCGCGCACCGCAAGCGCGGCGATTCCCGGAATGTGGTGCTTTTGTATAATCGCCGCGAGCGACGCGTCGAGCGACGGCTGCGATTGCGCACTTTGGGATTCGCCGCCGGCGATTTGTATAAATAACGCCGCGGCCGCAAAAATGGTAAATTTACGCATGATTAATATCCGCCGAGACTTAATATCCGCCGAGACTTAATATCCGCCGAGACAGAGCCGCGCCCATTGCACGAAATAGATCGGCAGCGTATTGTCCATCCGATATCGCTGTTGCGCGCGAATATAACCGTTGGAATCGATAAATAACAAAAACGGATCGTAAAACGCCGCGGGATCGAGGCGCGCGGCGCGCCATGCGTCGTAACCGGCGTGCCCCTTGTGAACGATAATTTTGTCGCGCGGCAACAACAACGGTTGCAATTTTTCGCGGGCGCGCGCCTCCTCCTCGTTTGTTAACGTTTCGGGAAGCGCGACGATCAGCGGAAGTTCGTCGAGCGCGGCCTCCGCGCGCAATTTCATAAAATGTTTCGCCGCGTCGATCGGCAGGTCGATGCTCGGATCCTCGGCAATCGTATTGACGCCCTTTAGATTCGGATTCCATAGAATCGCCGTGCCGCGCGCGCCGATCTCGAAACCCGTCGCGCGCTGGCCGACCAGATGTTCCCAATCGCTCGTCCGCTTCGATTCGAGATCGATGCCGTCGGGCCAGACTTTACATCCGCAGCGTCCCGACGCGACCGCGGGCCGGTGAAATTGATAGGTCGGATGCTCGAGCAGAATCACGCCGTTCAGCGACGCAAATCCTACAAATCCCTCGATCGGAACGCCGCTCGCGGCGGTGTGCGTCGTGATATATTTACCATTCGCGAAAATATGCGCCGCCGCGCCGTCGACGTCGACCTCTAACAAAAACGACGGATTGCCTTTTGTCACCGAAACACGCGCGTCGATTTTGCCGTTCATGAGCGCGGGCTCGCGGTCGCGCATGTCGCCGATTCGCTCGAGCCACGTCGAATCGCCGCCGCCTTTTTGATCGTCGTGATTCGCGATGTCGCTCGTGTCCTGAAATTTGAATCCGACCGAAAAACAACGATCGTGGCGTTGATAACCGATAATCATCGCGCCCTGGGCGTCGGATGTTAAGAAACGAACGCGCGCCGAAATGGTATATTGCCCCGATATGTAGTCGCGCCCGTGCATGAACGTTTCGACGAGCCACGCCTCGTGCTGCAGACCGGTCTGCGCCGCGAATTCCTTCCGCCCGAGAATGACGTCGCCGCCGGGCGAAATCGCCCACAATCCCGGCGATCTGTAATCATCATATCCGATGAGACGCTCCTCGGCGCCGCCGTGGATCGCGAGCGAAACCGGCGGATCGCACATCGGATGCATCAATTTCGCCGGGCGCGACGCCGGATCGTTAAATTCATGAATCGCAAGCCGGGGTTTCGAGGCGATCGACGCAATAATATTATAATCCGATGCAAGGGCCGCCGCGGCGTCGGGGCGCCCCGCCGCGCCCTCGGCGTCGGCCGCGGCCGCGATTTCTTTTAATAAATTATTGACGCGCGCGTCGAGCGAACTTAACAATTGCAACGACGGCGGCGCCGGCGGTTTCGTCCGCGCGAAAGCGTACGGAAACATGTGCCGCGCCCGGGCGCGCACCGCGTAGGCCGAGTCGAATTTACCGTTCTTTTCGTAAGCCAGCGCGAGCTGCATCGCGTCGTTGGCCGACGGTTCGTCGCGCGAAAACGCCCATTCGTAGGCCGCGATTGCATCCTTATAATCGTTATTATCCATGAACCACCGCGCGGCGTCGGTGGAATGCGCGGCGCCGAAATATCGTTCGGCGACGACGCGGTCGCCGTGCCACGTCGGCGAATCGTATATTAAATTATCCGCCTCTGTCGCGGCGACGCCGCCCGTGTAAAATTTAGTAAAAGGCGCGTACGACTCCCACCAGAAACCCTTTATGAATTCGGAATAAACTTTCGAAAAACCCTCGAGTCCCGAGGGACGCCCGCCCTTGCCGTCCGCGAAACACTGGACGAACCAATCGACCGCTTTTTGTTGTGTCTTGAGACCGGTCAGGTATTTTTGCAATTGCGGGCGGAAGATTTTGTTATCGGGCGACCAACTCCACAAATAAACCCAGAGCGAATGTCCGGCGGTGTAGTTTTCACGATAATCGGCCATCGTGCCGGTGAGCAGTTTTGTTAGATATTCGACCGTGCCGCGGCCGCGCCGGTACGTTTCGGCGATCGCGCCGAAACTCGCGTAGCTTTCGATAAACAAATCATCTGTAATATTACCATACGCGCCGCCGGTCCAGACGGCGCGACCCTCGGCGAGCCAGCCGGCCATGCCCGGATACATCGCGCCGTCGAATCGGTGCGTGAGTTCGTGCGTGAGCCCGTGGCCGAGCTGGCCGGGCGTCCCGTGCGCGAAATGTAATGTTGTAAGATCGCCGCCCTGAAAACCGCCCGCCCACCAGAACGGCGAACCCTCGGCGTCGAGATCGGTCGCGCGCGGCACGATTCTAACAGTTCCGACGCGTCCCGCGAACGGATCGCCGCCGATCCATTTTACAATTCGGCGATGATGATATTCCACCTGCTTCGCCGTCGAAACGAGCGTGTCGAGGCCGCAGACGGTCTCGACGCGGTAGAGCCCGCCGGGGGACATGACGACTCCGGGCCGCGCCGTGTTCCGGTGGTTTATTGTAAATTCTTCGCGTTCCTTTACATTCAGTTTTTCGAGCGAATCGATCGTCGGCAGTTCGCCCTCCCGCGATTTTAACATTTCGCGCGCCCTCGCGAGCGCCGCCGCCGCCTCGGCGCCGGCCGATTTCATCGACGGCGCCGGCGTCATCGAATCTTTATATCCGGCCTGCGAAGCGAGACCGCGCAGCACGAGCGCGAGCCGCGCCGCCTCCTCGAACTTCGACGCGGCCATGGCGCGGTCGAGCGCGTTCGAAAGCGCGGCTACAATTTGCATTTCATTCGGATCGGTTTTGTGAATATCGTTCGCGAGCAGCGCC
Organism: Planctomycetota bacterium; assembly: GCA_016200225.1. Classification (GTDB taxonomy): domain Bacteria; phylum Planctomycetota; class UBA1135; order UBA1135; family JACQFD01; genus JACQFD01. The sequence goes on along the minus strand of JACQFD010000002.1, from coordinate 78,288 downwards.
GAATACTTCTTTTCGAGCGACGGCTGCTTTCGCCACAATTCCGCGCAGAGATCGTTGAGCCAGCGCGTCAGCGTGCGCGCGGCGCCCGCGCGTTCGGCGACGCGCCCGATTTCGCGCGCGAGTTCCGCGCGCGCGACCGTGATCGGTTTATAAAGACTTTCATTCTTTAATAACGATTTGCTCTCCTCGTCGTATTTAATATTACCATTTTCGTCGGCGAGGGCGCCGGCGAGCGCGTGGCGCCAGAGCGCCGCCGCGTCGCCGCGCGCTTCGACGGTTTCGGAAACTTTGACGAGCTCGCGCAGCGCCTCCGGATTCGCCGGCTCCAATTCGAGCGATTGTAATAATAAACGATGGGCGCGCGCCGGATCGCCGCCTTTCGCCGCGCTTTTCGCGTCGTCGCGTTTCTGCGCCGCGGGCGACGCCTGTTGCGGTAATATAAATACTAATGGCGCGACCGCGAGCAGCGACCGGATCATGCTTTCGAAGGACACCGGGGCCGCCGCCAATGATTACTTAATTTTAGCGTACGCGTCGTTCAGTCTCTTTTGCAAATCTTCAATTGTTAGTTTAACGCCCTCGGTTGCCTTCGCCCAGTCGGCGGCGCCTTCGGTTCCGAGGCGCGAAATTCGCTTGGCGATGACGGCGGCCTGTTTTTCCAATTCCGGGATGATCGCCAGTATCGCCGTCTTCGCGTCTCCGGCCGCGGCCTCCGCTTTCGTTTTCAATTCGACGATTTGTTTTGTCAATTCGTCCTGTTTTTTTGTATACGCCGCGATCAACGAATTCTGCTGTTCCGAAAGGCTCGGCGCGGCGGAATTCACGGCGTCGCTCTTGGGCGCGCCGCCGGACGGATCGGCGGGAAAGTTGGATTCGGTATGATTATTACATCCCGCGATCATTAATATAAACGAAAGGACGACGGCGGGACGAATCGACGTGAATGCAGATTGTTTATTTTGTATCATGATGCACCGGTTTGCGAATCTGGATCCGCGGATCGCGACGGGTTCCAGCGCGAACGATTTTATGCGGCGCGGCGGCGACGCGATGCGCCTTTCCGGCAATGGACGCGCTTGGCCGGGGCGAAGGCGGCCGAGAGGAGGGGAGTTCCGTCGCGCGGCGTCGCCGGGCGGCCGGCGCCGGTCGGTTGCACGGTTCGCGAACGAAGGACATCAGGCGCTCGCGAGTCCGGGCGCCGTAAGATGTCGCCGTGAATGCCACAATTTCCCGGTTCGCGCGCGGATGCGCGTGCCTGCTCGCCGCGGCGGCGTGCCGCACCGCGCCCGACGCGGGAGCCGCCGCGCGCGATCGTTTAAATCATCAAATATTCGAAATGGATATACACAGCCACGTGGAGCCGAACCGAGTTCGCGTTTCGCACGTTTCGTTAAATTTAAATATTGACTTTGAAAATAAACAACTGGCCGGGTCGGCGACGCTAACGCTCGACCGGCGCGATCCGTCGGCGCCGCTGATTCTGGACATCCAGGACCTTGTTATTGATAAAATTATCAGCGAGATGGGATTTGATCTGCAGTATTCGATCGGCGCGGCGGATCCGAATCTAGGCTCGGCGTTGAACGTCGGGTTGATGCCGCACGACACTAAAATTACTGTTTTTTATCATACAACAGAAAAAGCGGGCGCGCTTCAATGGCTCGGACCCGAACAGACGGCGGGCGGCCGGCGGCCGTTTTTATTTACACAGGGTCAATCGATTTTCACCCGCTCGTGGATTCCGCTGCAGGATTCGCCCGCGGTCCGGATTACTTATGATGCCGTCATTTCAGCGCCGCCCGGCCTGACGCCGGTGATGAGCGCGCGACAACAGGGCGCGGGACCGGACGGAAAATATCATTTTGATATGAATTTACCGATCCCGCCGTATTTGATAGCACTCGCGTGCGGCGAATTGAAGTTTCTGCCGATTTCCGACCGCTGCGGCATCTGGGCGGAGCCTCCCGTCGCCGACGGCGCGCGATGGGAATTCGAAGATTCCGAAAAAATGGTTCAGGCGGTCGAGCGGCTCTTTGGAAAATACAGATGGGGCCGATATGATATATTAGTATTGCCGCCCTCCTTTCCGTTCGGCGGCATGGAGAATCCGACGCTGACATTCGCGACGCCGACCGTTCTCGCGGGCGACAAATCCCTCGTTTCGCTCGTCGCGCACGAACTCGCGCATTCGTGGTCGGGCAATCTTGTAACCAATGCGACGTGGAGCGATTTTTGGTTAAATGAAGGGTTTACGATGTATCTGGAAGGCCGGATCATGGAGGAGGTCTACGGCGCCGAGCATGCAAAGATGGAAATGCAACTCGGACGCGCCGATCTCGAACGCGAAATGAAAGAATTGGAACCGCGCGATCAGATATTACATGTAGATCTGAGCGGCCGGCACCCCGACGACGGCTTCACGGGCATTCCTTACGAAAAAGCCGTCATGTTCCTGCGCCGCCTCGAAGCGCTCGCGGGGCGCGGCGCCTTCGACAAGTTTTTGAATCATTATTTCGATTCGCGCGCGTTTCAAAGCATCACGACCGACGAGTTTCTTAAGGACCTGCGCGAACAGTTACTAAAAGAAAACGCGTCGATCGAAAAAAATATTAATATTAACGAATGGATTTACAAACCCGGCCTTCCCGCCGACGCGCCCCGCGTCGTGTCGAAGGCGCTCGTGGAAGTCGATAAAGCGCTCGAACTGTACAAAGATGGAAAATCGCTTCGCGATGTGAATGTTAAAGGTTGGGTGACCCAACAATGGCAGCATTTTCTGACCAGCCTTCCGGGGACAATCGATGCGAAGGGAATGGACAATCTCGACGGCATATTTCATTTCACAGAATCGAAGAACAGCGAGATTCTCGGGGAATGGCTGCGATTGGCAATCAAGAATAGTTATCAACCCGCGTATGGAAAGCTGGAAGAATTCTTAATGAATGTCGGAAGGCGTAAATTCTTGAAACCTTTGTATTCGGAGTTTGCAAAGACTGAAGAAGGGAAGCGGAGGGGAAGGGAGATCTATAAGAAAGCGCGCGCCCGATATCATCCCGTCGCCGTGAGCGTTATTGATAAGATCTTGGAATAAGGGGGGACAGGTTCACTTTCTCAACCGGAACCGGAATTCCACGCGGAGACGCGGAGAGATACCTGCACGCGGAGACGCGGAGAAAACCAAGAATACAATTGTAATTTCTGGTTTTCTCCGCGTTCTCTCTGCCCTCCGCGTCTCCGCGTGAGACTCTGAAAAGGGCGGCGAGCGTGTGCCACGCGCTGGCGTGTGGATCGCGAAAGGGCGGAGGCCGGAGCAACGCCGTTGCGCGCGCCGGGGAAGGGAAATTGGACCTGTCCCCCTTTTCGACAATTACTTCAATACAATTGTAGTCTGAGTATCGTTAGGAATGTCGACATCGGCGGATGCCTTGGACTTTTCTTTATATACTTGAATGGTGTATTTTCCGGAAGCCAATGACTTGAACACGGCAAGTCCCTGCGCGTCGGAGGTTATTTCGCCGGCCCAAAGGTCCATCCCGCGGACCCGCGCGTCCGAGGGTTCGGCGGTCAGGGATGCGTCGACCACGGGCTGGCCCTGCGCGTCAATGACGCGGATGCGAAGGTCGGCGCCGGTCTGAAGTTCACAATTCAAAGTCGCCGGCGAATTTTCCTTAATATCAATAACGCCCAAGTCAGCCGCGCCGAGGCCGAGCGAGCGCGGCGGGCGCGCGGTGATTCGGTATTTGCCGGCGGCGAGGCCGCGTAATTGATACGTTCCGTCGTCGCGGGTGTCGGCTTGGACATGGGTCGCGGGTTCGTTCTTATTTTGTTTCGTTAAAGATTCGGCGACAATGATCACGCCGCCGACGACGGTATCGCGTCCGCGGACGGCTTTGCCGGAAATCGAGCCGGTCGGGAGTTGTAAATTTAATGTTTGTAACGTACTCTCGCTGATGTCCAATGTCGAATTTAGATATATTGTGCCGTCGATACCCTCTCCGCGGCCGAGGACCCGAAATTCTAAATGATAGCGACCGGGCGCGAGTCCCTCCAATTCGTAGTGTCCGTCGCGGTCGCAATAACCGGCGATGGGTTTTCCGCCGGTTTCGACCGCGCATTTGATTGTAACATTAACGAGCGGCGCCGTTCCGTCTGCTACCGTGCCGGAGAGCGTCGCACCCGGCGGCCTGGGTTTGGATAAGTTAATTTCGGTCCGTTTGCCGTCTTCGATAACAATATCGATAGCTAACAAAAAATGTTCGCGCATCCACGGAATCGACGGCGGCACTTCCAAGAATTGAACGTGTGCTTTTCCGGGAGGCAGATTCTCAAATATAAATTGACCGTTCGCGTCGGCGACGGCGTGGCGCGCCGCATCGCCGATGCTGCCCGAACCGGCGGGCCAAAGTATTAAATGCGCGCCGTTGAGGGGAAGTCCGTCGCGCTCGCGCAGAACGCCGCCGGCCGAGCCGGAAATTGGATAAGTATATTCAAGATTCGAGAGTCCCTTTTCTTTGTCGACGTGTAATTCGCCGCTCGAGAAATCTCCGATGGACTCGTGCCAAAATGTAATCGTGAGATCGCACTCGGGGACGCCGTCGAACTTGAACGATCCGTCGCCGCCGCTCCAAGTTGCCGGAGGAAGCGATGTGAAAGAATTAGATATAAAATATTGCACGTGCACGCCGCGCAGCGGTTCGCCAATCCGGCGGAATATTTTGCCGGACACGGTCGCGCCCGCCGATTTGAGCGCGCGCAGTTCGAGCGCGATTTCTTTTGTTGTATCGCCTGAATTTAACATAAAACGCGGCGATTCCGCGTTTTCATAATTTTTCGCGGAGACTTTTAATGCATATTCGCCGGGCAGCAGATTGGCGACCGCGAATTCGCCCGGCTTCAATTTCTGGATTTTCTGGCGCTCGAACGCGGTGCCGAGCGAGTTTTCGCCGCGTGTGATGCGCCCGACCGATAATTCATATTTTTGAATCGGTTTGCCGCTCTCCGCGTTCTTTACAAAACCGTGGACGGAACAAAGCGGCGGAATATTTATATTGATTTCGCGCTCCGACGGGCGTACGTCCTTTATTTCCGCGATCGTCGCGCCGTCGAGCAGCACGATGAGTTGTAATGTCCGTTCAGGGACGCCGGCGAACCGAAAATTACCGTTATCCGCGGCTTCGACCGATTTTGAATAATAACGAATGTTCGGCGCGCGGCGCGGCTCGGCCGCTTCGGTAAGGTTCACTTGAAGCGAACTGCCCCTCGAGATCGCGATTCCTGTAATCTTACCGAAAAGGACGCCGGGCGGCTCGACGGGTTTCGTTAATGAAATCAAAAGCGGCGCGGGCGCGGCGCCCGGTTCGATCGCGACCTCCGCGCCGCGTTTTTTATATTCATATCCGTCTTTCTTGCATTCGATATAATAACGATTCGGCGCCCGTACGAGCGCCTCGAAACTTCCGTCTTTATCGGATCGCCCCGCGCGCACGAGGCCGCCGTCGGCGTCGATGTATGCGTTGACGCGGCCGCTGTTTCGAGTGTTCAGACGCACGTCCGCGCCCTCGACGGGCGCGCCCGCGTCATCGATGACTTTTCCCGCGACGGCGATCGGCCGTTCGAGCGCGACGCCGATTTGTTGAATCTCGCCCGCGCGGATTTGTAGTAAACGAGGCGGGGCGCCGCCGTCGTTTTCGGCGCGCACGTCGATCTCGAACGCGCCGGGACAAAGACTATCAAAAACAAAAACGCCGTCGTCGCCCGCCTCCGCGCGTTGAACGAAAACCGAGGCGTCCCGCCGCATCGCTAATAGTACAATTTCGGCGCCGCCGGCGGGTCTGCCGTTCGCGTTCGTAACAATTCCGCGCAGCCGTCCCGCGCGCTTTACCCAAAGAGTGACGTCGGCGTTGCCGCGCGATTCCAAATCCGGAACCGCGTCGCCATATACATAAAACGCGTCGGGCGCGGCCGCGCGAAAACTACTTTCCGGATAATCGTCCGGAATCTTTAATTCAAAGACTCCGTCGGCCGCGGCGACGGCTTTCCATTTCGGTTTCCACCCGCCGAGTCTTCGCACGGCCTGTTCGCGACGATCATATCCGAGTTTTTCCTTGCCGGCCCTGCGAAGCGCCTCGACCGTTTGCGGAAAATCAATATTATCATTACCGGATCGAACGCTGACGATCGCCCCGGCGCACGGCGCGCCCGTGTCTTCATACAATACGCGGCCGCGGACGGCGGGGCCGCGGTCGACGGCTGTTTCGCGCGCCGCGGCGGCAAGGTTCGATTCCGCTGGAATCGGCGCTGTCTCCGGATTGGCGCCCGACGCCTCCGCGGGCGCGGAGGCGGGCCCGGCCGAAGTAGTAATATTACTAATTGAGAACGGCTCGGGCCGCGTCGCGAAGTAAATGGTAAGTCCGGCGACCGCGACCGCCGCGGCGCTGAGCGCCCATTTCGCGGCGGAAAATAGTAATATATTATTTTCGCTGCGCGTTACAATTGCGGTGGCGGCCATCCATTCGCTCCGGCCGCCCGACCGTGCGTCGAGGCGTTCCCGAAGGCGCTCGATGCCGCGCTGCGTCCGCGTGCGGACGGTCGCGATGGGGACGCCCATGCGGGCCGCGATCGAGCGAGGCGGCATTTCTTCATAAAAACGAAGAAGGAGCGTCGATCTATAAGGTTCGTCGAGCGCGAGCACGTTTTCTACAATAAGCTTTCTTAATAATTCGCGTTCGACGACCTCGGCCGCGGATATATCCATTTCGGCGCGAACGGCGGAGGCGTCGCGGCGCGCGCGTCGCGTTTCGCTTCTTTTTATAAAAAGCGCGAGATTGCGCGCGACGCCCGCGAGCCACGCACGCGGAGTTGTAGTGTCGGCGGGCGGACGGCGCAGCGCGGCAAGCCAGGTCTCCTGTTCGATGTCGTCGGCGAGGGCGTCCTGTCCGGTCAAGTTGCGCACGATCGCGCGCACGAAATGGCGGTGCGCGAGAAGCGATTCGATCGAGGCGTTGCGATTCACGGGTTCCATGGAAATGTTATTGCCGCCCGCGCGATTTTCGACTCAGCGCGTGCGATTCGCTCGATAATTAAGTTAACAAAATCAGCGATCGCGCCGCCGCGTCGGCGACTCGAGTGGCGTTCGCGGCGCCGAGTCCGGGATAAACCGGGAGACTGACGATTTCGCGATTATGAGATTCCGCGAGCGGCAGCGTTCCCTCGCGAGCGCCGCCGAATTCGTCGAATTGATGTAACTGCGTCGAATAGTGAATTCCCGGAAATATATTTTCTTTTTGCATAGTTTCAATAAATCGCGCGCGATCGGGAATGCGCATCGCGAATACGTAGGGCGACGCGTCGTCCGCGTCGGAATATAAATGAACGTTTGAGCCGAGCGCCGCGCGGTAAAATGCCGCGTGGCGCCGGCGTTCGGCGACGAGCGCGTCGACATCGGATAATAAAACTAATAAAATCGCCGCCTGGAACGCGTCGAGTTTTGCATGGATTGCGTTTCGGTCGAATTTCAGGCGGTCCGCGTCGGAAAAGTAACGAAATCGCCGGATCGCGTCCGCGGCCGAGGCGTCGCGCGCGCAAACGAGTCCCGCGTCGCCGACGGCGCCGAGCGTTTTTGTAGGATAAAAACTAAAACAAGCAAAATCCGCGGCGCTTCCGTACGCGGCGTCGGCGCGCCCTGCGCCGAACGCGTGCGCGCAGTCCTCGATCAATGCGAGGCCGCGCGCATCGGCGATTTTTCGTAGTTCCGCGCTCGGTGCCGGGTAACCATACAAATGAACCGGCAGGATTGCTTTTGTAGTATTAAGAATCGCATCAGCCGCGAGCCGCGGGTCCATTTGGCCCGTCGCGGGGTCGATATCCACAAAAATCGGCGCGGCGCCCGCGTCGACGATCGCGCGCGCCGTCGCATAATACGTATTTGCAACTGTAATGACGGTGTCGCCCCGGCCGATGCCGCACGCTTTCATTGCAAGTGTCAGCGCCGCCGTGCCGCTGCAACAGCCGACCGCGTGAGGCATTCCGACGCGCGAACTCACGGCCGATTCGAATTTTTCCACCCAGTCGCCATCGATATAAACGCCGCCTTCGATAAACTCGCGAAAGCGCGCCGCGAGCGCTTCCATTCGGGGCGCGAGGGTCTCGCGCGGCGCGAAACAACGAATCGGCGATTGTTTCATTAATTATAAGAATCCGGCCTGCGGCGGATTTTGATTCGCCTCGGGCAGGGCGGCGCGGCCGTCGCGCACCGCGAGCATGTGCTCGTTTTGTTCATGATAAACACAACGTCGATTACATAATTCCGAGAGCAATTCGCCGTGGCGCGCGCCGTGCCAGATTTCGCGCAGCGGAGTCGCGCGCGCGTCGCCGAGACTTTTCTTTAGATTTCCGCGGTATGGCGGACAAATAAAACATCCGCGCGGGCTCACGACGAGGCGTAGTTTGCTCGTGAGGCAGGCGCGGGGTTGCGCGACGCGCGTGAGATCATAATCAGCAGTTTCGGAGTCGAGGGCGTCTTGAATCTGGCGATTTAGTAATATCTTAAATTGAGGATTTTCGAGCGCGCGGCACAGCGCGAGTTGACTTAACAATTCGGCGCGCATGGCGGCAAAAACCGACGCGTCGAAACTGTATTCAGGTCCGTAAAACGGTTTGATTTCAAAGTAATCGGCGCCGCTCGAGCGCGCCGCGCGCGCGGCCTGCGCGACTTCGGTAATATTCGCCGGAAGCAACACGAACGATACTCCGACTTCGCCCTTCGTTTCGGCTGCGACGAGCGAAATAAACGAAAGCGCTTTGTCGAAATGTTCGCCGCCGTCCGGTCGGTGGATGATTCGATGTGTTCGCGCGTTGCCCGCGTCGAGGGACACGCGGACAAAATTAAAGTTACATAAAACGCGGACGATTTCCGGGTCGGCGGCGCTTCCGTTTGTATAAATCCCGCGGTGCATGTCCAATTTGCCGAGCGCCCGCGCGATTTGTATAAAGCCGGGATGGAGCGTCGGTTCGCTATATTCGCCGACGAATATAACAGATTCAACGCCGAGATCATACATTTCCAAGCAGAGTTCGAACAGCCGTTCGGTTGTAAAGGATGCCGGCTGCGCGTCATAAAATCTCCCGTCGCAAAACACGCATGCGTGGTTGCAGGCGACCGCGCTCATATCGAGAAAGACCGTCGACAGGGATCGCCCGATGCCCGGTTTCAACGCTTCGTCGACGTGCGCGCGATGCCATGCGAGCTTTTGCTCGAATGCGAATCGCGCGTCGCGCGCGGGAGTGGAGTCGATCATTTGGGATGCGGTGCTTTCGGTTTCTCCGGGACGCGGTCAGGCCGGGCAGCATCCGCCATGATCCGCCGGATGCATCATTTCCGCAATCGACGAATTTGCGGGCGCCGAATCGATTGCGCAATTCGGATCGACCCGTTTACTTCGCCCGAGTCCCAACTCGGAGCAAATGCCATGCGAAACATCCCGACGCCGAATGTTTTCATAACAGTTGTTTTATTAATATCTTCGATTTCGGCAGTTTGCGCGCAGAATACGGATCCGATATCGGGGAACTGGCTCGCGGCGAATATGAGTGTTCGCGCAATCGTAAAATGCGACGTCAACGGCGACCACCACGCCGATATTGTAACAGAGCAGGACAATGGACAAGCGAGCGCGTTTCTCGGCGACGGCGCCGGAATCCTGCTCGCGCCCGCGGCGTTTATGACAGTTCCGAGCGCGAGTATGGTCGTTGAAAATGATACGAATGTCGACGGACGTCCCGCCGTCGTCGCTCGGACTCGCGTTCGTCGGCACGGCCGCCGACGGGCCGGATATATTTAATATTGGCGATCCGGTCTATGGTTCGCCGGCATCGCCGGAATTGTTCTTAATCGATTTTTATTCGTATGCTTCGGGTTTCGCTCTCGCGCCGGCGGCGATTCCTAATTTTCCGGCGCTCGCCGGTTCGCAATATACGGTTCACGCCTTTTGGTACTGGGGATCCGGCCCGTGTTCTCCGCGCGCGATCGGCGTCGGCGCGTCCGAGTGCATGACGTTCACGATCCAACCGTAGTCTTTAATTAATAAATAAAAAAGCCGGCCCCGGTTGCGCCGGGGCCGGCCACGCACTAACCTCAACTATCATTCGGAGAGAAACCGCGGGGAAGGCGCGGAATTTATTAAATTATTAATTGTCGGAATTGAAATTGTGTGGATCAGGGGTGTTCGATGCCGGTTCGTACGTCCGCCCCTGTACTGCCGGACTCGCGTGAACGCGTTACACGGCGCCAGCGTTTTTCGCCGCGGCGCTTCCGATTTTCGCTGCGGCGCGTCGAGAACGGAGAGCGGTTGCGCTCACAAGATTCCTCGCGGGCTAGCTCCACTCTCCCGCGTGCAGCAACACCGCGACGCGCATGTCGGGCAGATCCTTTTCCGCCATGATGTTGCCTCCGAACGCGTCGGAAAGGGCGGTCAACTGTTCTCCGGCGCTCAAATTAATCTTTACAACTCTGGCTCCGCCGATCTCGAAAGCGTCGCGTTGTTGAATATTAACTAAAATCCCGACGATCTCGCCCTTCTTTCGTTTCGAAGGCTGGGCGGCGTCCGCGGCGGGAGTGTTCGCGGGCGGTTTGTTACTTTTCATGATCGACCTCGTTTTGTATAAATATTAACTATAAATTATCAATTGCCCACGGCGAGTTTCAATTGTCGCACGAACTGCGCGCGGACGATTTCGACCTGCGACGCCGCGTCGGCTTTCGTCATGTCGATTTTGTTAAGATCGTCGAGCAGGCGCCGCGTCGAATTTCTCAATTCGGCGATCGCCGAGCGACTCTTTTGATTCTCCAATTCGAGCATCTCCTCTTCGCCGGTCATTCTTGAAAAATCGATCGTATCGACGTCGGCCTGTCCGTTGGGATGCAGGCTTGGCGGCAGAGGCACGCCGAACGAAGTCGCGGCGACGCCGACGGCGGCGCTGATCGCGTTCAATGCGCCGCGCGCGATGCGCAGGCGCGCGTCGACGATTTTAGTAATATCCGAGGAAACGTCGCGCCAGCGCCCGTCGAGAACGTCCTCGAATACGAGCACGTAGCCGGCGTCGCCCTCGGAAACCGCTTTTGCGGTGTTCGGCAACATCTGCCAATTCTCCGGATGCGCGGCGAGATAAGTTATAAACGGATCGGACATGTCCTGATAAATTTCATGGATGCGCGGCACGAGATCGCCTGTGACCATTTGAATTGCAATATTAGCGCTCGATGTCTTTTCGAACGAATCTTTCAACTGTTTCGACGCCAGTCGGACGGCTTCGTCGGGATTTTTGTTTTTTAACAATTCGGCGACGGCGTTCATGCTTTTCTTGACATTCGCGGCCGCGTCCGCGCGCGCGGTCATCGCGCGAATCGACGCCTCCGTCTCCGCGCATTTATTATTTAATATCGTATTGTTTACTTCGCGAAATTGTTTGATGATGGTCGTCAAGGCCGCCATGTCCTGTTCGAACTCGGATTTCGCAAGCAGATCTTGTAATAATGCCCATTCGCTTCCGATGGATGCGCCGATCCCGGCGGGCGGCTGGCCGCTCCCGTGGTGTTTCATGAGCCGATCGATTTGATCGATGCCGCTCGCGACGGCCTTTTGATACGGCTCGAACGCCGCATCGATGCTCTTCGCGCGTTCGTCGATTTTGTCCTGTGAAACGTCAAATAACTTCTGGCCGATCAGATCCAATTGCTTGAGATATTCTTTATATTCTTCGGCCGCGGATTTCAGGCGCGCGAGTTGTTCCAGTTGCGATCCGAGATCGGGCGTCGCCGGATGGTAAACTTCATAAATTTTCCGCGCTTCCTTGATTTCCATTCCCGCGTTCCTCGGCGGACCGAGATCGTAGGATTCCACATGATATTCCAACCGCGATTTGCAGGAAACGGCCGCGGCGGCGAGCGCGGAGATTATAAATATTGTAAAAACTTTCATGATAGTCTTCGGTCGTGGATAATGTATTCGTTTATTTAAATATAGAAAGAATCGGCTCCCGCCGCGTTCACCGGACGGACGACGCCGATTCGAGCATTTTTCCGAGCGAAAGCTTCTTCTTCGCGGCGTCCGTTTCATTCTTGAGTCCTTCGTCCTCGGCCTCCGCGCGGAGATCCCTCAAGAACGCGGCGCTCTTATCGACGTCCTGCTTCTCGCTCGAAACGCGAATATAATTTTTGCGCTTCATCGCCGCGATTCCCTGAATGATCGCTTTTTGCGTATCTTGATTTTCGGCGAAATCGGCGATGACTTTTTCGACTTCGGACGCGATGGCCGAGAGAATAACTGTATATTTCCGGCGCGGTGCCGGAATGCTATTATGATCGTTGCCCGCTTCCGCGGCCGCGAGCACGTAGGGCGACTGCAGTCCGCGCGCGTATCGCGAGAATGCAATCTTTATATCCTCGGGAGTTTTCTCGGGATTCTGTAATGTTGCATAATAAGCGCTGGCGAGAGCGGCGACGGCCTCGCGCCGCCGCGCTTCGTTCGCATCGTCGCCGAGCGGTTTCGCGGGATCGGGTTTCGCGTTTGCATCGAATAAAGCGTCGAGCGCCTCCGCGTCGTAAAGTCCCGCGCGATAGTGAGAATTCGCGAGGTGCGTGTCGCCGCTGATGTTGAGCCGGTAATAAACAATTTCGCCCGTGCTCCTTCGCGCTTGAAATATATGCGTTTCTTCGATTCTCGTGACGCACGAGGTCAGCGCCGGCGCGGCGACGATCGCGGCAAGAAGTAAAGCGAGGGCTCTCGAACGTTTAATTACAGTTTCCATGGCGGTTTTCAATCAATGTAAAAAGAACATCTCTTCGCGGCCCGGGACTGGAAACCGTCGCGGCGTCGTCGCCGTTGCGCCTTCGTTCGCGCGACCGCGAAACCGAAACGGAATCCACACCGGAGTTCGCGATTGTATGGACGGACCGCGGCCGCGCAAGCGGAGGCGCCGCCGCAGGGGTGCGAAGGGTTCTCCGCCCGTCCGCCGCGACGGCGCAAGCGCGTTCGCCCCGACCGGCGCCGCCGCGCGGGAGAGTCCGGCGGCCGCGTTTCGCGCGCGGCCTTTAATTAATAATTACGAACTTCACCGCCGCCGACGCGCTCAGGTTATAAACGTTGTTCGGCTGCAGCAGGCAGTCCGTCTCGAGCCATAGCGTCTGTCCATAATAAGTATTTCCCGCGATCGCCGGATTATTAGGAATCGGCGTGACGGCGCCGCCGTAGCCCGCCGCGTCGCTAAATGTGTCGAAACTGTAAACTTCAAGCGCTTGGAAGAAATCGACGTGCAAAAGAATGCCAAGACCGAATGGATCGCCGCCCGCAAGATCCTGCGAATCTGTAATTAACAGAACACCGAGGGCGTTCGCGGGCGTTTTGTCGCAATGGAATCCGAAATTGATATTATTAATCTGCGCGGCGCCCTGTGTCTTCAGCGTTTGCGCGCCGTGGCAGCCCGGAGTGCCGATACCGTAATAGGAAACTCCGGCGGGCTTGAGATCATACACTTGGAACACGCCGGAGCCCGTCCCGCCCGACTTGGACGTCGGGCCGCCGATAATGATATCATTCGTTCCATTATTATTAACGTCGCCGAGGCCTCCGATCGCGATTCCGCTTCCGTCTCCGGAATTGTTACCGGCGATTCGATATAACTGAACGTTGCTCGCGGCTGAAATCACCTCGACGACGCCGTTCCCGAGGATCGAACCGAAGTATTGTTGCGAACCGCCCGCGGCGTAGTCCGGACGCCCGTCATTATCAATATCGCCGACGCTCGCGACCGACAATCCGAGGATGTCGTACAGGACCGGCCCCGTGAATGTTTGTAATATCGAACCGTTCGCCCCCGAGATCGCATAGACCGCGCCGTTCAACGCCGCGAGCGTCGATTTGTAGGGAGCGCCCGCGAGCACGTCGGTCTTGCCGTCGAGATTGATGTCGCCCGCCGCCGCCACGGAATATCCAAATTCGTCGCCGCCGCCGCCGCCGTTGATCGTATATATTACATTTCCGTTCGCGCCCGAGAGGACGTCGACGCGCCCGCCGCTGCCGCCGTTCGAATAGTGAAATGGCGCTCCGACCGCGACGTCGTCGCGGCCGTCGCCGTTCACGTCCGCGCCGAGGCCCGCGACCGAGAAACCATACTGATCGCCGACGATCGAATCGTGGGCGATCCATAAATAAAAACCGGTCTTGCCGGAATACGCCGTCGCGTAGCCGGCGTTCAATCCGTACTGGCTCGATTTCGGAGCGCCGATGAGCAGATCGTTCCATCCGTCATTGTTTAGATCGCTCGCGCCGTCGACGGAATATCCGAACGCCTCATTGTTAATAACGCTCGCCAGTGTATATATTATAGATCCGTTCGCGCCCGAATACACTCTCGCGTAACCCGGCGACGCGCTCGTCGCGCCCGACTGCGGCGCGCCGGCGATGAAATCCGAAATTCCGTCGCCGTTTAAATCGCCGCATGCGGCCACCGACGTTCCGAGATTGTCGCCCTCGGCCGTGCCCCAGACTGTATACAATAAAGTATTATCTTTTCCGGAGCGGATTTGCACGCTTCCCGCGTTGTTGACCGTGACGAGAACCACGCTGATGTAATATTTATGATCCGCGAACGGCGCGCCGACCGCAAAGTCGGCGAAGCCGTCGCCGTTCACGTCGCCGACGATGCGGACCGCCGAGCCGTAGGCGTCGCCCGACGTCGGACCCGGGACGCTTTGAATGATCGAACCCGTCGTCAACGAATACAATCGCGCGACGCCCGCGTCGGTTCCCCAATCATACATATATGGCGCGCCCATGACGACGTCGGGTTTGTTATCGTTATTGAAATCGCCTCCGCCCGAGACGGAATATCCGAATCTCTCGTCGGAGAACGCGCCGTTGAACGTTTTATATACAGATCCCGTCGAATTGTATATAACGACTTTTCCCGTCACGCCGGCGAACGGCACGGCGTCGGGCGAACCGACCGCGAATTCCGTTTTTCCGTCGGCGTTGACGTCGCCGCACGACGCCACCGACCAGCCGCAATGGTCGCCCGCGGACGTTCCGATTATTTGATAAAGACTCGCGCCGGTGGCGCCCGCGCGCACCTCGGCCGCGCCGCGCGCGCTCGAATACTCGGGCGCGCCGATCAACACATCCGCGGCGCCGTCGCCGTTCACATCCTTTAGAACCGCGACGGAAGTTCCATATCGCGCGCCGATGCCGAACGGACCGGGAATCGACGCCCAGTTGGTGTACGGTGAAACCGCCTGATAAATACTAACCATGCCGACCTGGCCGCCGTTATAAATATAATCGGGGCGGCCGACGACGACCTCGGGGTTGGCGTCGCTATAAATACTATAACCGCCGCCGACCGACCATCCGAAATGTTCGGACGCCTGCGAACCCTGGAGTTCTGTAATATAACTTCCGCCGTAAAAATACAAATATGCGCTGCCCGCGTCGGATTGCGCGTGGTTGCGATAGGGCGCGCCGATGATAATTCTGGTGGAACCTGTGAATCCGGCGAACGCGCAGGAGTATCCGAATCGATCGCCGGCGGCCGCGCCGTTTATTGTAGCCATGGTCGCGCCGGTTCCGCTGTACACGCGCACCATTCCCGCCGACGCGCCGGCCGTGCTCGCGTAGGGCGCGCCCGCCATGAAATCGGCGAGTCCGTCGCCGCTCGCGTCGCCGTTGAGTCCGCTCACGCTGAAGCCGAGCTGCTGTCCGGGAGCGTCGCCGTATTTTGTAATTAATATCGCGCCGGTTTTTCCGGATATGATATTTACTTTTCCGGCGTTCAAGCCTTTTGTATCATCGAGCGGCGAGCCCACGGCGACGTCGTCGTATCCGTCATTATCAATATCTCCGACGCTCGCGACGGCGAATCCGAAGTTTCCGCCGGAGGCCGTGCCCGCCCCGGACATGATTTGCGACTGGGCCTGCGCGGCGCCGATCGTTGCGCAGGCGAGCAGTGAAAAAACGGCGAGAGTGCGGAGCGTGTTTTTGTAATGCATGGCGATTCGAGATTGCAGGGACACTCCGCTCAATCCGCGCCCGCCGTTGGATGTAGCAAGCATTCCGAGGGGCGCGCGCGCCAATCGGTGCCGTCCAACGGTGCCGCCCGTTGACGCGTGGACCGCGGATGGCACGATGGGCGCATGAGATTGCACGCGATCGCCGCGTTTTTCGCGCTCGCCGCGCTGCCGGGCGGCGACGCCCCGAGCGCGTTCGCGCCGCAGGTTGTAAATGTTAAAGGGGCCTCGCCCGTCGCGGGACGCGTCGTCAGCGACGAGGGCGCCGACGAATTGATCGTTAATACTTTCAATTCGCGAAACAAACGAATGACGCTCGGCGTCGAGCGGATTCCGTCCGCGAAAGTACAGAAAATCGAAGATAACAAAAATGCGCTACTCCGCTACGCCGAACTCGCGCGCAACACGAAGCGCGACGACGCGGCGGGCCGGCTCGCGCTCGGTAATATATTAAAAGACGGTGGATTCAAAGAATTGGCGCGCGAGGAGTTCATCCGCGCCCACGCGGCGGATCCTAATAATCCGGCGCCGGCGAAGGCCGTCGGCGACGCGGAATGGAAGAAAGCCGAAAAAAGCGACCCGCGGCTCAACGCGGAGTTAAAAACGAAACTCGACGAGTATTTTACGATCGCGAATCTGGCGGACCGGAAAAAAGCGCACGAATGGCTCGTTCATAATTATAATTATCCGCATTCCCAATTGTATCTCGAGCGCGTCATCCGTTCGAAACAACAAAAAACCGGCCGCCAGGAAAATCGAAAACTAACGTTAAAATCGAAGGACGTGAAGGGCGTTTATACTCTTTACGTTCCGGCCTCCTACGATCCGATGGCGCCGACTCCGTTCGTGCTCGCGCTCCACGGCGGCGGCAAAGGCGGAAAAGACGGCAAGGACGTCGTTGGCAGCGGATTGGAAGCGATGAATTTTTATCAAAATCAGGCGGAGCGCCACGGTTGTATTGTAGCATGTCCGACCGCGCTCGCCGCGCCGTGGCAGGCGCCCGCGAACGACGCGCTGCTCGCGGCCGTCATGGAGGAGGTTGAGCTACTTTATAATATTGACGAAAATAGAGTTTATTTGACGGGCCACTCGATGGGCGGTTTCGGGACCTGGCATTTCGGTCCGAAATGGGCGCATCTGTGGGCCGCGTTCGCGCCGATGTCGGGAATGGGCGGCAACAAGGAACTCGCGCGGATGCGCGAAATCGGCATGGGAATATATTTATATCACGGCGCCGACGACAAAGTCGTCGGTTTCGGCGATTCGCATCGCACGGGCGAAGAAATGCGAAAAGATGGAATGGATTTTATTTATACGGAGCTTCCGAACACAGGACACGAATGTCCGCCCGACATCATCGACGAATGTTTCGATTATTTCGACTGGCACCGGCTCCACGCGACGCCCGATCGCTCTCCGAAAGGTAAATATGAAATAACCAGAACGCCATTTCCGTCGTTCGAGCGCAAAGTAAACGATGCGGAACGTGAATATTTCGGGGATCCGCTCAAAGCCGCCGCGGGCGCCGAATCGCTGCAAGCCCTCGTCGCGGATTTGAAGAAAGGCGGCGGCGCCGCCGACGCGGCCGTCGCGAAAATCGTCGAATTGAAGGATCCGGCGGCGCCGAAACTTATATTAACGATTCTGAACGACGGCAAGGAGGCGCGCGACGCGCGCTGCGCGGCCGCGAAAGCGCTCGGCAAACTCGAGGCGCCCGAGGCGGCCGCGCCGCTCTCGAAAGCGGCGAAAGAGGGCGATTATTTGTTAACGATCGCGTGCGCGGACGCGCTCGGCGCGATCAAAGATAAGAAAACGGCGCCGGCGCTGCGCGAATCGTTAAAAGCCGCGCGCGAATTCGCGAAAAGCAAGATCATCGGAACGAACGGAATGGAATATACAGATTACGAGAAATGTTGCAATCTCGCGGCGTCGCTCGTTTCGGCGCTCGGCGCGATCGGCGACGCGGCGGCCGTTCCCGATATTGTTACATGCGCGGGCGAGGGGATATATTTCGGAGATATCAAAGTCGACGCCGAGCCGCGCGCCGGACAGGATCCGGCAAAACCGCGCAAAAAACTGCAATCGGCGCTTTCGGCCGCGTTACAACAACTCGGCGGCGACGCCGCGCTCGCGTTTCTCGAAAAGTTAAAATCGAAACCGTGAACCGCGAAAGTTTAATTCGATGCCTACCTTCACTTCCCATCCCGACCGTGGGCAATCGCGCGAATTCCGGTCATCTTGCCTTCTCCTTCACCTGATTCTGTAACATTCGCGCCACGCGCAGGACGAAGGCGCGCGGCGCGAATCGGACGGATTCGGCGATAAGTAAATTAATGAATCCGGGAATCACGAGGCGTTTGCCGCGCCGCATGCCGCGGAGGCCGGCTTCTGCGACGGCGCGCGAAGTCATCATCCAGCCGCTGTTCTTTACACTTGAAACGTCCATGTTCGCGCGCGATTGGAATTCGGTGTCGGTCGGTCCCGGGCAGATCACGGTCGAGGTCACGCCGGTGCCTTCGAGCTCGTTGCATAATGCTTCGGAAAAAGATAACACATACGCTTTTGTAGCATAATAAACGGCCATCGTCGGTCCGGGTTGGAACGCGGCCGTCGAGGCGACGTGGAGAAGTCTGCCGTTCCGCCGCGCGACCATGTCGGGCAGAAACAGCCGCGTCAATTCCGTGAGCGCGCGGACGTTCAGATCGATCATGCGCGTCTGCGCCGCCGCGTCGGATTCTACAAATAAACCGAATGTTCCAAATCCGGCGTTATTGATCAATACGCCGATTTGTATGGATTTCGATCGTAACAATTCAAAAATCCGCGCCGGTTCGCCGGCGGCGCTGAGATCGCTCGCAATCACGAACGCGTTCACGCCGTGGCGCGATTCGAGTTCCGCCGCGAGCGCGCGCAACCGCGCCTCGTCGCGCGCGACGAGGACCAAATCATAATGATCGCGCGCGAGCAACTCCGCGAAATCGCGGCCGATTCCCGCGGAGGCGCCGGTGACGAGAGCGATCGGGCGATTGGATTCCACGCGATATTATTTTTTCCGGACTTTATAAAAAATATTTCCCGAACAATTGCCGATGCGCGTGCCGTTTCGAAACATTCCCGCGTAAGCGATGGACGTCTCCTTGATCGTAAACGGAGATTGATACAAAAGCGACCCGGCCGTCGGCTCGTCGCCGCCGATCGTGTAACGAATCTCGTCGCCGGCGATGTTCGCATCCGCGGCGAGCGTGACGACAGCGGAATCTACAAAATGCGGAGTATCATATTCGTCCGGACCCCTTTTTACCAATGTCTCGGCGCCGATGCGCACGGGCAGTTCGAGCAGCCGTCGAATCGCGGAGCCTGGAAGCGAATGCCAGAATGCCTCGAACGGCCTCGGTTTGTCGGGCGACGCGAGGCGTTCCATCATGGCGCCGAGGCGATATTGTAAACTTTCGACTTCCACGGCTTGCGGCTGCTCCCACGAACACATCTGCGCGCCCATGACGAGCGGCGCTTTCTTTACTTTATGCCAGTTGGTTTTTGAATATAATTCAGAAAACGTCCCGAACGAAAGGGGATTCCAATCATAAAGTTTCGAAAGATCCCACGCGTGTTCGTTCACTATATATAACGGCGTCCACGCCGCGTTGATGACCCGATATCCGTCCTCCGCGAGATTCTCGGGTAAATAATAAGACGATTCGAAGCCCATCACGACGATTTCCTTCGAAACGGGGAATTTTGTATTCGGATCCCTGCCGAATCCCTCCCATACGATCGTTTGTTTCTTGTGTTTCTTAACGATGTCGTTCATTTGGTTCAAGAAATTTCGATAAAGCTCCTGCTGCGCCTTTCCTTTTAATTTATATTTTTCGAACGCTTTCTTGAAATCCGAATGTTGGTCGACGAGCGCGATGTCGGCCTCGTCGCCGCCGATGTGAAAATAGGGCGACGTCTGAAATACATCGCACATTTCGCCGACGATCGCGTCGAGCGCCTTCAGAACATTATCATTAACAAAATTGATCGTCGCGTGGTGATCGTACGGTTTTGTCCCGGTGATCTTAAACAATTCGGGCATCGTTCGATTCATCGCGGCGCCGTGTCCCGGGACTTCGAATTCGGGCACGATGGCGACGGCGCGGTCGCGGGCGTAGGACTCGAGATCTCTCAATTCTTCGAGCGTGTACGCGGGGCCGCCGTGTTCGTTGCGCGTCGTTAACTTAGGATAGGCCGCGCTCGGAAACGTAAACGCCTGATCGTCCGTCAGGTGTAATTGTAAATATCGAACCTGATAAATCCGGCACAATTCCACCAATTGTTTCAGCGTCGAAATACTATGATATTTTCGCGCGACGTCGATGAGTAGTCCTGAATAAGCGGGGAGCGCCGGCGGCGCGAACGAGGCGCTCGATATGAAGGTGGAATCCCGCGGAGAATTCGGCGTGCGCTTGTCGGTGATCCAAGGCGTGATCAATTGTAATAAATACGCCGACGCGCGCGCGCACGAATTGTAATCGAATCCATAAACATTCGCCCGATCGTTGACGACGACGGCCTGCCTGGCCGCCATATCCGGCGAAACGATCGAGATTATAATATCTCCCGGCCGCGACGGGCCGTCGCTCAATTCGAGGCGCGCGCCGATCAGCAGCGCAATTTCTCCGTTGAGCACTTCCGCGAGCGGCTTGAGTTTCGGATTATTTATAATGAGCCTGGCTTTCGGCGGGAGCGGAATGCTTGCGGTGTCCGGCCGATAGTTCACGGGATTCGGAACCGGCGCCGTAACCGGCACCTGACGCGGCGCGGCGAATATTGTAGCGAGCCCCATCGCGGCGATCGCGCTCGGAAGCAGCAGGCGCGCGGCGAAGTTGAATCTTGTCATTGGGCGGTGTTTATTTTCTTAATAATACAATTCCGCCGGCCACGAGCGCGATGCCCGCGGCGCGCGCGGGTGAGAATTCACGGCGCGCCATGCCGAGGAAACCATAATGATCGACGGCGAGCGCCGCGACCCCCTGGCCGAGAACGAGCAGCGCGATCGCGTACGCGACGCCGATGCGCGGAAACACGTACGCGGTCGTCAAGATAACAATAAATCCGCCGACGCCGCCGATATACAGATACCAGGCCGCGTTGCCCGGAAAAAAAGCGCCGCCGCCGCCGCCGAGTTTGTAATAGATATAATAACAAATCGTGCAAGCGAGCACGACCATCGTGTTGACGATCAGCGCATGGGGCAGCGCCGTCTTCGTCGCGAGCGCCGCGTTCAGCGCCGGCTGGATCGTCACCGCGACGCCCGCCGCGATCGCGCAGCAGAATAGTAATATAAAATCAAAGGTCGACATGGACGAATTATTATTGCTATATTCCCCAGGCGCCGCTCAATTGTATGTTTGCGCCGTTGACATACGAGGCTTCGTCCGAGAGGAGAAACCGCGCGGCGGCGACGGCGTCGTCGAGTTTACCGATCGAACCGGCGGGAATGAATTTTAACATTTTCGCAAGCTCGTCGGCTTCGGCGCTTCCGGAATCGAGAAAACCGGGTGAAATCGTATTCGCCGTGACGCCGTAGGGAGCGAGCGTTTTCGCGAGCGATTTCATCAAAACCTGGACTCCCATTTTGGCAATAAAATGCGCCGTGACTCCGGGCTGCGCCGAGACGCGGTCGGCCGTCGCCATCGAAAATGCAACAATTCGACCGAAGCGTCTTTCTTGCATTCCCGGCGCGACGGCCTTTGCAACATAAAAAAGCGAATGTAAATTATGATCGAACATTTCGCGCCAGCGCTCGGGCGTTTCATTCAATAAATCGACGCGGTGGTAGGGGCCGGCGGCATGAATCAGCGCGTCGACGCGGCCGAAGGCGTCGGCCGTCGCGCGCGCGAGCGCCTCCGCCGCGTTCGCATCCGATACGTCGGCGCACATTGCTAATGTTCGCGCGCCGGTGTCGCCGGCCAAACGTACAAAACTCGCCGCGTCGTCGGCGCTCTTGCGGTACGCGATCGCGACGTCCCAGCCGTGGGAAGCGAGGTCGAGGCCGATCGCGCGGCCGATTCCGCGCGCGCCGCCCGGAATGAGCGCGACGCGCCGCGGACGGATTTGGGGATTCATTTGGATAATCGTCGAAAAGTTAAATTACTATTTCGAATCGTAGCGTCCTCCGGTGGCCTCCGCAAGATTCTTCAGGAATTCCGCGTCCTTGTTCTTCGCGGCGAAACCGATCGTGTTGACCTGCGTTTTCGAGAGCCGAGCGACGCGCGTCGCCCACTCCGTGATGCGCGAACCGAGATTGCGGCGGCCCGCGCTCGGCGCGCCGTCTGTTAATAGATAAACCGTGTCGATCTCGGAATCGTCGAGCACGAGTTCGAGCGAATCGTTAACATTCGTTTTGTTTTTCGCGCCTGTCGCGATCACGAATTTGTATACTTCGTCGGCGAGTTCGGGCGACGATTCGATCGAACGGGCGGTATTCTGTTTGCTTCCTTTTTGATAGCGAAGCGGTTCGGTGTTAAATATAATGATCGATACGCGCGTGCCCTTCGGCAATTGTTTCAAAACGTCGCGCAGCGCCTCCGCCGCGTGTTCGAGTTTACTTTTGTCGCCGCCGGAGCCCGCGCTCGTGGCGCCCGGCGAAAGATACTTTTCGCGCATCGATCCCGAAACGTCGACGACGAACGCGACGCGGTCGCTTTGCACGATAAAATCGTAATATCGGGGTCCCGCGGCGCGCGTTTCCTCGGGATCGGGCGCGGCGTCGGGTTTTTTGCCGGCTTTCGCGGGATCGGCGGCAGGCGGCGAATAGTTAGGTCCGGCCTGATCATACCAATTCTTCCATGCCGCGGCGTCGGCGCCGAAATCGCGGAGCGTGATGATTTTTAATGTTTGAACCGACATCGCCTTCAATCGGCCGGCCTCTTTGTCCAAATGTAATATTAGCTTCGGTACGGCGGCGCCGGGACAGGCCTTTTGTAGCCATTCGAGCGCCGCGATGCGCACGCGCCGGTCGGTGTCGTCGAGCGCCGCGACGGCCGCATCCGGATTGCCGTTCGACGATTCACCCGCGACGAGCGCGCCGACGCGCACGAGCGGATCTTTATCTTTGGAAGCGGCCGCGACGGCAGCGCCCGCCGCCGATGGGTCGCACTTCGCGAGCGCGAGCAGCGCGTTGCCGCGCGCGCGCGCCGGCGCTTTCGCGGACGCGGCGAGTTTTAACAATTCCGCGGGCGCCTTCGACGGCGGGTGTTGAATATACACTTCGAGCGCGAGGAGCGCCGTCTCCTCGTCGGAATCGTTTAGAAATGCGGCGGCGGCCTCCGCGGGAATTTTCAACCACGACCGCGCGAGCGCTTCGAGCGCGCCTTTCTTTATTTTAACGTCCTGCGACGCGAGCGCCTCCTTCGCGACGGCCAGAAACGCGGCCTCGTCCTTCGTTTGCGAAAACGCCGCGATCGCGCGATCGCTAATATAACTGTTGGAATTCGTTATAAACGGAAGAATCAGCCGCAGCGCCGGCGCGGCGCCGTTTTTGGATGCATCATAAAGCGCGGAAACTTTTTCTTTATCATTCGGCGATTTTAAACGTTCGGCGAGCATCGCGACATCGTCCGCCTTCAGAGAGGCGTCGGCCGCGGTGCCCGCGACCCGCGCAGCCAGGAGAAGTAAAATCGCAATTCGAAAATGGCGTTCCATTTCCAAAGACTACTCTTTATTTTTCTTTCCGTCTCCGGCGCCCGGCGTGGCGGGCTCCGGTTCGTTCGCGCGTCCGGCGGCGGAATGTTCGACTTTCACTCGGAGCCGATCGTCCATCTGTATCGTTTTCAATTGCGCCGCGTAATCGAGCAGCGCGTCGCGCATCACAATTCCAGTGTCGTTTCTGTCGCGTCCCTTTTCAAACGGCGTGAAACCGCCCTTGCCGGCGGCGATGAACGAATTCGCGGCGATGCGATAAGTAGCTTTTGCCTCGAACACCTGGCCGCCGACGCGCAGCCCCGACGCGAAGAGTCTGCCGTCGGGACCCCGGCGGGCCTCGCCTTCGAGTCCGGCGACGACTGGATTGCCCTTGATTTCGTCGAGCAGGGCGAGCAGTTCGCCGCCGGTAACTGTAAATATCACGATCGTGTTGTCGAACGGCAGAATTTCATATATCTGGCGTTTTGTAAGTTTCCCGACGGCAATTTTCGTACGGATTCCGGTACTATTATTAAACGCCATCGAAACGTTCTTGTCGATTCTCCGCGCTCGCCAGAGTATCGATTCGGTCGCGAGATTCCACGTCGGATCGGTGCGCCAGCCTTTGGGCGCGTCCGATTCGGGTTCGCGGATCTCCGCGACGACCGCGTCCATTTCCTTCGCGACGGCCGCGGTTTCGGAGGCGATCCATTGCTTCGTCTCCGCGTATTCGCCGTATTCTTTAATATACAATTCAAGGTTGCGGGTATCGATTCGGTCGATTTTTTTATCTTTGGGATCGATCGCGATTTCGATCCGGTCGAGGTTTTCGGCCTTCGAGCCCGATTGTACAATATACGTTTTCGCCGCGTGCCCGGGTTTCCATTCGTTATTTTTCAACGCCGCGGGCTCGTGCTCGACGGCGCTCGGCTGCCGGATAAACGTGTGCGAGTGGCCGCCGAGAATCACCGGCACCTCGGGCACCGCTTCCGCGAGTCTTTTATCAATGTCGGCGCCGCAGTGGGTCGCTAAGATTACAATATCGGCCTCCTTCGAAGCGCGGTCGACCCATTTGCGCGCCTCGGCGATCTCGTCGGGAATCGTAATATTACCGAGGCGCCCCTCGGCCACCATGCGCGGCGTGTCGGCTGTTAATAATCCGATCACGGCAAGTTTCACGCCCTTGAATTCGTAGATTGCGTACGGTTTCGCGATGGGCGCGAGCGCGACCGGTTTCGATTCGGCGCCATCCGAGCCGGAATGCCCATCCGCGGTTTTCGGCCCGCCCGCCACGGGATTTAATATATTCGCGCCAAGAACAGTAAATTTAGCTTTCGCCATCAGCGCCATCAAGTTCGCGACGCCGAAATCGAAATCATGATTGCCGATCACGGCGGCGTCGTAGCCCGCGCGATTCATCCATTCGACCATGAGCGCGCCTGTGACGCCGTCTTTGACAAAATTGCCCTCGGGCGTCCCTTGATACCAATCGCCCGAATCGATCAGTAACAATCGCGCGCCGGCCTTTTCCGCTTCGGCGCGTTCGCGCCGGACGGCGGCGTCGATTGCCGCGGCGCCGCCCATTTGTTCATTGGCCCGCCCGCGCGCGGGCCGCGGGAGCAACTGGCCGTGGAGGTCGTTCGAATGCAGAATAACAAATTTAACGACTTCGTCGCCGGACGCTCCGGCGCCGCGCCCGGCAAGAAAACATAAGACGAGGGCCGCCGAGGCGAAGAAAGCAACAATTCGATTGCGCGCGGTGTTCATGGGGGGCGAATTTTAGTGCGGCCGCCCCGCCCGCGCGCGTGAAGATTCTATTTATTAGTAATGTCGACGGTACCGCGGCACGACGTGGACGCGTTCGACGACGACGACCGGGGCGGGCGCGCAAACCTGCGCGCACACGGTTTCGTGGACGACCGCATAGGTCGGCGCGCAGGGTGCGCACGCGCCCACAGCGACGTAACCCCTGTAACCGTAGCGGTCGACGCAGACGCACGACACGCTGCCGAGGAGGATCGAGCCCACAACTGCATAGCGAAGGAAGCGAGTGAGTGTAGACATGATGCCGTGCCTATTCGCAAGGGGCGGGCCAACATCGCGAGCCTTCGGCGCGGACAAGTACTTGGGCGCGTTGGGCGCCAATTGTGTCTTCTTTCTCGGACGAGGCGGCCGCGTCAGATGCTATTTCTCCAATCCGGCGACTTCGAGTTTTTCGGGAACCGACACGGTGTAACTAATCGTAATTGTCTTCGATTCGCCGCGCGCGAGGGGAAGGCGCCATTTTAAGATTCCCTTCGATTCGCGATCTTTATCTTCCTTTTCGCCGCGTAAATGAGGCGGATCGGAATTGGCAATATCGACTTTGATCCTGTCGTCGCGCGAAACGGGAATGGTTTCGCTAATTTCAACATTCGCGGCCTCGGTGGCGGCGGCGACATTCTTAACGATAATCCGATATTTAAATGTCCATTTGACGCGCGAACCGAGGAAACCCGGCGCCTCGCGGTCGGCTTTATCTTTAATTCTCTCGACCGTGATTCCCGGATCGGCGCCGAGCGAGAGTTCGATCGGTTCGCCCGCCGGGACTTCGGCGAGATTGGAGCGGCCGACGAAATCGGATCCTACAAATACCTGCGCCGGGCCCGCGAGAATCGGGAAACCGGCGGTATTCTTAGGCTTCGCCTGCACAAACGCGCGCGATGTTAATTTTGGCACCGCCGTGTGGATCGGTTCGAGCGGAAGCGTGACTTCGGTGACGCGAACGCGGTGCGGGCGGCCGTCGGCGGGGACGTCTTCGTTGCGCGGCACTTTGAGCTGCGTCGAAATTCCGCTCGATGCTACAAATGCGTCGGTTTCCGTTTCCTTAAGGTCCGCGAAGCCGAAATTAGTAATTCCGAATCCCTTTGATTCGTCGCGCAATTCATTCTTTCGCCGCTCTTTTTCATCTTCGCCCGCAAATCCGCGAGCGCCCGCGCCGTTGACGCCGGAAAAGTAGCCAGCGGCGGCTCTGTAGTCGGCGGTTGCGACCGCGAGATAATTCGTCTCCGCGACGGGCGCCTGCGCGCCGTGCTCGGGTTTGGCGGTCGACAATGTTAATTGTACCTGTTTCCAATCCTCGCCCGTACGCTGCGCGACGACGCCGTACATCAGTAAATTCGCCGATTTTAAGTTTTCGGCGGTTCGCAAATCGTACGACGGAGCCCACCCCGCGCCGTCGATCAGATAACTAATATCTAATTCCGTTTCGCCGGGTTGCGCGACGACGTCGATGAAGACGCTTTTCGCGGGCACGACGCGTCCCTCCTGTAATTGCGATAACTTCGCGACGAGCGCGGTGATTTCGGCCGCGAGTTGAGCGTCCTGATCCCGCAGTTTTCGCAATTCCGCGAGAACGCCCGGCAGACGGTCGGAAATGAATTGATAGATCGTGGCGGCGGATTGCGCGGGGGCGCCGGCCTGGCCCGGCGTGGAATTATTAAGAACGCTCGTCGGCGCCTCGGCGCGCAGCGCGTCGATGAATTGTTGTAAACTCGCCTGCGCGGCGATTTCGTCGGCCAGCGCGGCGCGTTGATTTTGTTTTACATTGCGCTCGTCGCGCAATGCGT
Organism: Planctomycetota bacterium; assembly: GCA_016200225.1. Taxonomy (GTDB): domain Bacteria; phylum Planctomycetota; class UBA1135; order UBA1135; family JACQFD01; genus JACQFD01. Next base: position 50,955 of record JACQFD010000002.1, on the reverse strand, counting down.
CGACCGACGCCGACGACGTCTGCGTGCGCTGCGTCGCGACGACTTCGACGCCGACGACGGCTCCCTTCGACGCGCGCACTCGAATGGAATCGTCGCGCAGCGCATTCGGCAATTCGGCGAATTCGAAGCGCGTCTGCGTTTGTTGTATATTTACTTTTCCGGCGCGCGTCACGAGCGCCTGCGACGGATACACGGTCACTTCGCGAATCGTCGTGGCGACGCGGGCGACGGCCGGATCGTTTTGTAATATTCCGGTGAAAATGAATAATGCGGACAGGTGATACATGTTATTCGTTTATTGATAGTTAATATTTATTTTTCGACGCCGTCGATATTGATATTCTCGGGCGCGGAGACGGTGTATGTATAGATAATCGTTTTCGATTCGCCGCGCGCGAGAGCGAGATTCCATTTAACCTGCCCCTTCGACTCGCGGTCCTTGTCCTCTTTTTCGCCGCGCGCGAAGGGCGGATCGGAATTCGCGATGTCGACTTTGATGCGATCGTCGCGCGAAACGGGCACCGTTTCGGTTACTTCAATATTCGCGATTCCCGTCGCGGCGGACGTATTCTTAAGAATCACGCGATATGTAAATGTCCAAGTCACGCGCGAACCGAAAAACCCGGGCGCCTCGCGGTCGCCTTTATCTTTAATTCGCTCGATCGTGATGCCGGGATCCGCGCCGAGCGAGAGATCGATGGGCTCGCCGATTTGCGTCTCCGCGAGCGACGAGCGTCCCACGAAATCCGATCCCGCGAAGACCTGCGCGGTCCCCGCGAGAATCGGAAATCCCGCGATGTTCTTCGGTTTCGCGCGAACGAACGCGCGGGTCATTAATTTTGGAATCGTTGTATATAACGGTTCCAATTGTAATTTAATTTCAGTGATGTGGACGCGGTGCGGGCGGCCGTCGGCCGGCACGTCTTCGTTGCGCGGAACTTTTAGTTGTGTTGCGAGTCCGCTCGAGGCGATCGTGGCGTCGATGACGGGCGCCGGGCTCTCGGCGGGGGCTGCTTCGTCGCTAAATTTGTCCAAATCCTTTCCATCTTTAGCCTTTTCCTTTGTCGCGTGCCGGGCGTCGGCGCGGACTTCCGATTTCGCGGCGTAGGCCCGGCCGATCGCGGGCTCGCGTTCCACGGCGGATAAATAATCCGGCTGCGCGACGGGCGCCTGCGCGCCGCGCTCGGGTTTCGACGTGGAAAATGTTAATTGTATCTGTTTCCAGTCCTCGCCCGTGCGCTGCGCGACGACGCCGTACATTAATAAATCGGCGGATTTTAAGTTTTCGTTCGCGCGAATGTCGTACGACGGCGACCAGCCCGCGCCGCCGATCAGATAACTCAGTTCGAACTCGACGTCGCCGGGATTCGCGGATAGTAAATCTACAAATACGCTCTTCACCGGCACGACGCGCCCCGATTGCAATTGCGATAATTTCGCGTCGACCTGCGCCATTTCGGCGGCGACTTGCGCGTCGCGGTCGCGGAGTTTGCGCAATTCGCCGAGCACTTTCGGCAATCGCTCCGAAACGAATTGATAGATCGCGTCGGGCGAAGGCCCCGAGCCGCCGTTCGTTAGCGATTGTCCGATGGCTTTCGGCGTCGCCGTGCGCAGCGAGTCGATGAATTGTTGTAAACTCGCGTTCGCCGCGATTTGGTCGGCGAGTCCGGCGCGTTCGCGTTCCTGTTCCGCGCGGCGTTTGCGCAGTTCCTCGACCGAAGCCGCTCCCGACGCGGCGCGCGTTTTTGTAATAACGTCGACGCCGACGACGACGCTTTTGTTGGCGCCGCCGATGGCGCGCACGCGAATCGATTCGTCGCGAAGCTCGTTCGGCAGTTCGGCGACCTCAAAACGCGTCTGCTTCGCGGTGGTTGCTACTTTTCCGGCGCGCGTAACGAGCGCCTCCGTCGGATAGACAGTCACGTCGCGAATCGCCGTCGCAACGGCAGGCGCGGCGGGCGGCGCGACTGCCGGATCGCTTTGTGGAATTATAAATAATAATGCGCTGGCAATCGGTTGAATCATGTCGGTCCTCTTGAACGTGGACGGGCGAACGGCGGGAATCTTAGCCGGAAATCTCCAGCGCCGGCGCTTCACTTCGATTTGGCCGCGCGGGTCGACGGCGTCGGGACCGTTTTGACGTGGATCGTAAATTGGTCTGGACTGTTTTACGATGCACGCGAAAATGGTCCGATTCTTTATGGAAGGGCCTGCGAAGAGTTACCTTGAAGTTATGCCATTGACCGGTGGAATTTCAAGGTCGATACTTACGTCATGATTCTTAGAATGCAGGAATTGGAATTCGTCCGCGCGGCTTTGAAGCGCAGTCGAATTGTGGCCCTTCTTGGTCCGCGCCAGTGTGGAAAGACCACAATCGCGCGACAGATCGTGTCATTCGATTCCGTTAATTATTTCGATTTGGAGGATCCCGCAAGTCTGGCCCGCCTCGATCAACCCGAGACGGCACTGCGACCACTCAAGGGTGTCGTGGTCATCGACGAGATTCAACGCCGTCCGGAATTATTTCCCTTGTTAAGAGTACTCTCCGATCGCAAGCCTCTTCCCGCGCGGTTCCTAATACTTGGAAGTGCAGCGCTGGCCTTGATTAAGAATTCGTCCGAATCGCTTGCCGGCAGACTCGAGAGTGTACAACTCGAAGGCGTTCGCCTGTCCGATCTCGGCCCGGTCGCGCTCCACCGCCATTGGATGCGAGGAGGGTTTCCTCTCTCATACATCGCGCGAAACGATGCGGATTCATACAGTTGGCGGCGGCAGTTCGTTCAAACATTTCTGGAACGCGACATGCCACAGTTGGGAATCACGATTCCAGCGGTTCAACTACATCGCTTTTGGAACATGGTTGCCCACTACCACGGACAAATCTGGAATGGCGCGGAGATTGCGTCCTCTCTATCCATTGGACAGTCGACCGTGCGACGATATCTCGACCTGATGTCCGACGTGTTCATGATTCGACAACTGCAACCTTGGTTTGAAAATATACAAAAACGGCAGGTGAAGGCCCCAAAAACATATATTCGCGACAGCGGTATTTTACATGCGCTGTTCGGAATCATTAGTAAACGAGACTTGGAGCTACATCCCAAGATCGGGGGGTCGTGGGAGGGTTATGCAATCGAGGAAATACTAAAGTTTCACCGTCCCGAGCAGGCGTACTTCTGGGCGACCCATGGAGGCGCCGAACTCGATTTGCTAATGTTCATCAAGGGTCGCCGCATCGGCGTCGAGTGCAAACGCGTCGACGCACCGCGACTCACTCCATCCATGCAGATCGCGTTTGCCGATTTGAAGTTGGAACAATTGAATGTCATTTATCCCGGAACGCGCCGGTATGTATTGGCGAAGGGAATTGTTGCGATTCCATTTGCCGAATATGTACAAAAATAAGTGGCGCGCCGGCGTCTGCGTATCTGATGTAATTGATAATATTATTGTGTAATCGCGCGCGCGGGGCGGACGCCGAGAAGGTAAATGCGGTGTGTGGGCCGGTCGAAGCTGCGTAGCGCCGCCCGCGCGTTTCCGACGCCACTCAAGTACGAACCGCCACGGATCACGCGGTGGCGCCATACTTCGATTTGGCCGCGGGCGCCGACGGCGTCGGGAGCGTTTTGAAACCCATCGTAAATTGGTCCGGGACCGTTTTGCGATGCACGCGAAAATGGTCCGATGGATGGTCGTCGCAGGCTTTGAAACTTCATGCAGGAAGAACTGTTATTTGTATATTTAAGAAAAAGCGGCACGCGTGTGTGATTATGTAATGACTTCACGCGCACATGAAGTGTTTGTTAAATTTAATCATACTCTCACCGCCAACCCGATCCGCGGGTAGAATCGGCGGGTGAACCTGGAGAGGGACTGGCGCGTGATTCTGGCCGAAGGCCAAAATCAGGTGCCTGTCCCTTTTGCGCCAGAGGGACAGGCACCCGAGTATTTGTGCCTTCGGCACAAATACTCGCGCGCCAGTCCCTCCTCATTGATTTTTATTGTGTAATCGCGCGCGCGGGGCGGACGCCGAGTTGGTTGATGCGGTGTGTGGGCCGGTCGAAGCTGCGTAGCGCCGATCGCGCGTTTCCGACGCCACTCAAGAACGAACAGCCACGGATCACGCGGTGGTCGGATCGCGCAGTCGCACGCAATCCGTCGCCGGCGCGCACGACAGTCTCATATGTAGTTTCTCCGTCCTGACACCATTCAAATACGTTTCCAATTGTGTCATGAAGACCGAAGGGGTTTCCTAAGAATGATCCGATCCTATGTGCGTTTGGCCGCAAGACGTTGCCCCCTTTCTCTATCAACTTTTCGTCGCTTCCAGTCCACCAAGGCGTTGATGTCCCGCCTCGCGCCGCATACTCCCATTGCGATTCGGTCGGGAGTTGGAGTCCCGCCGCCGGGAGACATTCTGAACAGTCGTCCCAACTAATATTATCGATGGGCAGATTCGCGACCCGGTCTTGTTCATCATGATTGCGCGAATTGGCGGTTGCCAGCCTACTCCACTGGAATTCAAACATTTCATATTTGGAAATAAAGAATGGCGCGAGTGTGACTTCATGCACCGGCGATTCGATTTCAAAGGCCTTCGGATCATAGTTTGGCGATGCAGGGTTTTTCTTCTGTGCACCCATCCAGAATTTGCCTCCGGGAACCAAGACCATGACCAAACCCATGTCATCCTTGATTACAATCTTTCCATCGGAATCGCGTTTCGGCGCAATGCCAGTGTCGAGATTTACAAATTCGAAGAACCCCGACTTTGGATCTTTACCAATCGGCACAAGGCCGAATTGGGGTTTGATCTGTGGGCCCACGTAGGCCGGGAAATCTTTAACGCTCGCAATTGATTCTATTGCAGAGATCCACTCCTGGCTGGGTGTGCTTGTTATATTCCACAGCTGAAATTTCTTATGAATCCGCGACGCGACACTTGAAGGATCTTCAGAATTCGATAATTCGGTCAAGCCGGAAACCAAGTCTTTCAGGACTTCCCGTTGCCACAACGTTTTCGTGTCGGATTCGCCCTCCGTTATCATTGTATCGAGTTCAGACAGCCGAGTCTGATGGCCGCCGAGGTGTCCTGCGAGTTGTTCTGAATCGGAAATCCACTTCTCAAGTTCCGCGCGCGAAGATTGATAATTCTTAAGATTCCCCTGCCAATTGCGTTGAGTTCCGCAAGGAGGTGCACATCGGCCATCCGCTCGTAATTCATGTTGGCTGTCCGCAATTGTCTGTTCAAAACTGCAACAATAAAGAATCCCGCGATGCTCAACACGATTGTAACGACAACGACAGTGACCAGACCTATCTCGCGCAAAACCCAATTCTTAAATTCCGCGCTGCTTTCGTTGTCGTTGCCTTTTCCTAATATTACTTTCATCGCCAGCGTACGGCGAATCTCCTCGTCCCAAACCTTAATAATCGCGCCCATGCCTCCGCGCGCGACTTCGCCTTGTAATTTGTAGCGTGTGTGCCGCGGCAAACCGGCCGCGAGCCTTCCTAACAATTCTGAATCGTCATCTTGACGTTGTTGTTCGGATGCATCCGCCATGTTGCCGAGTATAGCGGGAAGGATCGGCGCGATTCCGATGACGAGGACGCGCGCCAACGGGGTCGCTGGCGGCGTCGAACTCCCAGAAAAGTAATTCGCTTGCCTTAAAAGTCGCTGAGGATATGTTTCACAACATCGAATTTAGCCTAAAAGGCACGACCTTAAATCAATTCAACGCCGATCCAAGAGAACCCAATGGAAAAAGTCGTCCCCATCCGAACGTTTCTGGATGTTCCCTATGACCAACTCGAGAAAATGAACCTTGAGGCGAAACAGCAACGCTTTGATCGGATGGATCCGGTGAAGCTTCGCGCGGAGCGGATAAAGTACTTGGATTCGGAGACCCGGATCAAGGCAGTGACCGTGTGCTTCACCGATCTTGAGGGTCGCATGCAGATGCTCGATTATGATAAAAAGTTTTTGTTAAAGTCGCATGACAATTTAACGTTCGACGGCAGTTCAATCCGCGGGTTTTCGGTACAGTCGGAAAGCGACCTGCGGCTCGGTGTTGACTGGGCTGCGTTTTATTGGCTTCCGTCGGATGTGTTCGGGTCTGGGAAAGTACTCGTGTTCGGCGAAGTACTCGATCGCGACGGCAATCCGTATGGCGCCGACATGCGCGGCCAACTGAAGCACTACCTTGAAAAATTGTATAAAAAGGACGGATCGGTCTGTTTCGCCGCGAATGAAATCGAGGGATTCATCTTCAAGGGACGCGACGCGGAGCGCCACTTCCCCGAGACCGGCAAGTTCGAATATGTATCAACTGGCGGATACTACCATTCGCTGCCGAGCGACCCGTTGCGTCTCTTCATCGACGCCGCCGCGGAGGCGCAGCGCGCCATGGGTTTCTCGAATGAAAAAGACCACCCCGAAGTGGCGCCGTCGCAATTCGAAATGAACTTTTCCTACGCGGAGGCGCTCATCGCGGCGGATCAATTTCAAATTTACAAATTGCTGTGCCGACAGATTGCCGCGCGCATGGACATGACGGCGTCGTTCCTGCCGAAACCGGTCGTCGGCATCAACGGTAGCGGCGCACATACTAATATTTCGGTCGGTCGCGGCGGACATAATTTATTTTATGAAAAGGGCGGACAGGACGGCGTGTCGAAACTCGCGTGGGAATTTATCGATCGCATCTTGAACGCCGGTTCCGACATCTGTCTTGTACTCAATTCCAGCGTGAACGCGTATCGCCGGCTGGACCCGCACTTCGAGGCGCCGAATCAAATTAAAGTGTCGCCGATCGATCGCGGTTCGATGATTCGTATCCCGCTCGGCAACGAAAAGACCGCGCGCATCGAAGTGCGCTCCGTCGGCCCCGACACGAATATTTATATGACATTGTACACACTTTTCCGCACCGGTTTCGAGGGTCCCGCGAGCGACGCGAAGGACGATGCGAAGCGCGCAAGGACACGTTTTCTGCCGGACAACATCTTCGATGCAATTCGGCTATTCAAACAAAGCGAGTGGGCAAAGCAGGTTTTGGGTGAAGGCGTCCACGAGAAATTCGCGGAACTAAAATTGGCATCGGCGGAGCGCAGTCCGAAAGCTCTCGGCACCATGGTCAAGGCCGGCGAAGTACAATTTCATCACGAAGTGACGAATCAGTATCTTTGGAATCACTTCTAAAACATCCTTTAGAGTAATATCAAATAGGGCATTGCGTGCGGCGGGCTCCGCGGCGCGCTCGCCGAACTCGTGAGACAGTATTGTTATCGATTAAGAGTGATACAATTAGCTCAAAGCGTGCGGCGGGCTCCGCGGCGCGGCGCAGCGGCGATGCTCCGGCCACGCCCTGTCGCGACCCGCACGCCAGCGCGTGGCACACGCTCGACGCGACGGGGCGTCGCCTTCGCCGCCGCTGTCTAGCGCCACGGACCCGCCGCCCGCCAGTACTAACGATAGCACTACACTAATAAAAGCGCGGCTGCTCGGCCGTCGCGGCGCGCGCGTGCCCGCGCAAACGCGGCCACACGCGTGTCGCGCGACCGCCTCGCGGTCAGTGATCCCGGCCACCAGCCACAAACACCCCGCTTTCAGTAATATTTATAATCCACCCGCTGTGCGCTCGATGGGTTGGGTCGCGGCGAGTTGCGCAGGCAATAGTAAGAATGTGGGCCGCGTCGCGGCCGACATTCTTACTATTGCCGAGCACTTGTCTGAGCCGCCGACCCAACCTGTCGAGCGCACAGCTCGCCGCCCGCGTAGGGCACGCGTCGCGCGCAGCGCAAGCGCCCAGCGGCGCGAGCGAAAAGCGCCCAGCGGCGCCAGAGCGCTACCCCAGGAGCCACCCGATCGAATCGGGGACTTGTACGAAAAGCGGGATGTATAATAGTACATAAATGAAAACGCAGACGGCAACCCAAAGCGTCAGCGGATCGCGGAGCTTGCGTTCGGCTAGAATGCATACGATCGAAACGAAATTCAAAATGATTACAAACGGCGTGGCAACCACGAGTGTTATATAAAGAAAACTCGCGAGCGTGGATGCGATTGGATAGATTGTCGGCGGCGGGTCGAAGGGCGGAAGTCCAAATGCGGGCGACGCGGTGGTTGGCCAGTGTCCGAAGTCCCATCGAGCTCGAAGTAGCGTAAACACGATGCCGAGGATCGTGCCGACCCCGAGTAAGCTAATAAATGCCTGACACCGAAATACGATCGGATAATCGATTCGAAGCGATCGCGAATTGTGAATTCCATTGAGTGTTAGTATCATGGATCTCATAATCGCATGGAGGTGTGTTTGTTTATTTGCGCGCCGCCTTTCCCTCGGTCGATTCGTTAGCATTTACCGGAGGCTCGATTCCCATTTCGGCGAGGAGCGTGTTGACCGCCTTGTCCATCGCTTCGCCCCGGACGTTTTTGTAGCGAATCACGCCGGTGCCGTCGAGTACATAAATCGTGGGCCAGCCGTGGACGTTCCACGCAGTGGAGATCGGCCCGCTCGTGGATCCGCCGTTCCAAAACGAACGCCACGTGATGTTTTCTTTAGCCATGGCTTTCTTTAATTCCGTGCGATCCTTATCGCTATTGATGCCGAGAAGCGCAAACGGTTTACCTTCCATTCGCTTGACGAGCGACCGCTCGTGCGGGTACATGGCCCGGCAGGGGCCTCACCAATTTCCCCAAAAGTCCAAGACTACAATTTTTCCGCGGTAGTCGCTTAGTTTAAATCGAACTCCGTCGAGATCCTCCGCCTCGATTTCGGGCGCCGGTTTGCCGATCACTAATGAACGGGCCTCGAACATTTCGGCGCGAACGACGTCCCCGAGCGTTTGTTTTCCATACTTAACATCCGCGAACGAATCGAGGATGCGATCGTACAGTTTCTCGGCATTCTTCGTCAATTCCGCGGGGTCGAGTTTCGTAATACGGTCGAACTCGGATTCGCCCATGGATTTTAAATATCGGTCGCGCGCCGCGGCGTCGGCGCCCTTTAAGTTATTGATCATTTGCGCGATCGAGGCGTGATTTTTCGCGAGCGCATAACAAGCCGAACCCTTGACCTGGCGGTCGGGATTCTTATCGAGCGCGGCTTCCAAAAACTCGCGCGCGGCCGGAGTCGCGTCGCGCGACAACAGTTGACAAACCGGGGAAATGTCACCGCTCGCGATGAAATCGCGCCGGAGCAAGGCGAGCGACTTCTTACGATTCTCGGGATTGGCGTATCCATGATTTAGGATCCACACGAGCCCCGTCATGGCCACGGATTGTTTTTCGTTATTATTAACAATGTCCCAGACGGATTTTAGACAATTATCGGGCGTCGGCGCCGGATGGTCTTTTAAATATTTCGTGGTTTCGTCGTCCTTTAATTTTAATTTATCAAAAGCATCCCAATAATCGGACTCGGCCTTGGCGAATTCGGCCGTGACGGCCGCGAGCCGCGTCGCCGGCGATTCGACCGGCGTCGTGGTTGGGACGGGCGTCGCGTGGGTCGCGGCGCAGCCCGCGAAAACGAACAGCGCGAAGGACATGAAAGTGCGTTCGATGCGTCTCATATTTGTTGGATTCCAAGATTGAAAACCGCGTCGCAATCGACGGCGGCGGGAGATCACGCGTGGCAATACTACCACAATGGATTCCGTGTGGCGTATCCTGCGAACTCGCGAATGGTTCCCCCGAACGATGATGCACCGCATGCATCGGATCCGCAGATCCGCCGAGGCGACATTGATCTCCGCGAAAAGAAACTGAGAGACGCGAGCGATCTCGGCGAACTCGTCGTCCAGTGCCTTGCTCGAATGGAGGTCGAAGGACCGCGCGGAATACAAGCATTCTGCCTTGAGCATCCCGAGCAGGAGTCGGCGATTCGCCGGCGAATTGAACACTTGCGCCGGCTCGGTTTTCTAAATGAACAAAACCCGGTGGCACCGGTCGAGATTCCAAAGCAACTCGGCGACTTTGCGATTCTTGAAAAACTTGGCGAAGGGGGCATGGGCGTTGTCTACCTGGCGGAGCAAGTCTCGCTGAAGCGGATGGTCGCGTTGAAATTCGTTCGGCCGTGGCATCTTGGATTCACCGGAGCACGCGAGCGTTTCAAGAGGGAAGTAGAGGCCGTTGCGCGCCTTCAACATCCAGGAATAGTACCTATCTACGCCGTCGGCGAAGACGGGGGTGTACCCTACTTTGCGATGGAGCGAGTCATTGGATGTAGTCTTGGCGAAGCGCTGCGCGATCTCGAGGGGAGAAATGTAACAGATCTCACCGGACGCGATCTTGCGGGCGCTATTGCGAAGCGCGCAGGCCACGCGGCGGATGTTTCCACCGGGTACATGTTCGAAGGTAGTTGGACGGAGGTTTGTTTAAGAATAGTCCAGCAGGTCGCGGATGCGCTCGAACATGCACATCGTCGCGGCGTGATTCACCGCGATGTGAAACCGGGAAACTTAATGATCACACCCGCCGGCCGCGTGATGTTGGTCGATTTCGGTCTTGCAAGTACAGGGGGCGACGAGCGCATAACACACAGTGGCGCACGGTTGGGTTCACTGCCCTACTTCGCGTCCGAACAAGTCCGCGGCAAGACTGCGGAACTGGATGCACGCACGGATGTCTATGGACTTGGCGTGACTCTTTTTGAACTGTTAACTCATCGGATGCCCTATGTGGGCGAAACGCCCGAGCAGACGATGCGATTGATCGAAGTGGGCCACATGCCGCGCATCCGAGATATTAATGAAACAGTGTCTTGGGAAGCGGAAACGGTATGTGCAAAAGCGATGGAATGCGAACGCGGCCGACGGTATGTCACCGCCGCCGACTTTGGCCGCGACATCGAAAATGTACTACAACACCGCCCGATTGAAGCCAAGCGTCCCAGTGCTTTCATTCGATTTCAAAAGTGGACGCGGCGCAACCCCGCGAGCGCTGTCGGAATCATTCTCGGCAGTCTGCTTGTAGTAGGTCTTCCAAGCGTCATCGCGTATGAAGAGAGTACTCGAACGGAGATCGCTCTCACAACACTCAAACGCGAAAAGGAATTGCGCCGCCACGCGGATGGACTGCGTTTGACGGCGACGGCGCTCAGCGCGATCTCTACAGATCCGGGCCTCGCGATCGGCCTCGCGATCGAAGCCGCGCAGCGTTCGCCGGGAATTCTATCCAATAACGCGCTCGTTCAAGCTCTGCACGCGTGTCGCGAAGTGCGCACACTCTCCGAGCACGCCGGCCGCGTGAATTCCATACAATTCGGTCCGGACGGAAAGTTATTCTTAACGGCATCCAACGACGAGACCGCCAGAATTTGGAATTCCGAGGACGGCCACCCGATCGCAACACTTGTCGGACATGAGGGACCGGTTGTGAGCGCGGTGTTTTCGCAGGACGGGACAACAGTACTGACGGCTTCCGCCGACGGAACGGCGCGCATTTGGAACGTTACAACTGCCGCGAACATACTTACAATCCGTGCGCAACCGGAGGGCTTGAACGGCGCGTGCTTCGACGCGTCCGCGTCGCGAATATTAACATTCAGCCAAAGGGGGCCGCTCGAATTATGGGATGCGAAGTCGGGCGCATTATTAAAGAGCATGTCGCCCGGGCCGAATCTTACTTATGATGCGAGTCTTTCGGCCGACGGCGAAACCGTACTCAGCCATTCGACAGAGAGTCTCGTGCGCCTCTGGGATGCGACCGCGGGAACCGTGCGGGCCGTCCTGAAGGGTTATACCAAATCCATCCGGTACGCGCGTTTCAGTCCCGACGGTACTCGCGTCGTCGCCGGCGGCGACGACAATAATTCAAATATTTGGAATGTTAAGAATCCCGAAGAGCGCGTGACTCTCCTCGGACATGCGGATGTCGTGACGTCCGGACGCTTCAACACGGATGGCACACTCGTCGCCACCGGATCCTACGACCACACAGTACGCATTTGGGATGCGCGGACGGGCGCTGAAAAGTATCAATTGCGCGGCCACACTCGGATCATTCGGGACGCCGTCTTCAGCCCCGACGGCCGTCAGATTGCTACTTGTAGCGACGATCAATCCGCGCGGCTTTGGGAACCGAATACCGGCCGCGTCATTGCCATCATTCGCGGGCAGGATGATTCGATATTTCGTGTCGCACTAAGCGCAGGCGAACCGAGAGTCGCAACACTCACCACGGACGTCAAACTCTGGCGCGCCGCGAGTACTCGCGAGTTGGAACCGTGGCTCGGGCACACTCAGAAAATCGAGAAGATGCAGTGGAACGAAGATGGCACTCGATTTACGAGCGCGTCGCGCGACAACACTGCGCGACTGTGGGACACCGCGAGCGGCCACCTCATCAAAACCTACATCGGAAGTTCGCAGTGGATTCATACAGCCGCACTGAGTCGCGACGACGCATGGATCGCAACCGGCGGCATGGATAAGAAACTCCGACTCTACCGGACAGACTCGGAACAGCCGGAAGCGGTCATGGAAGGACACGCGGCCCCAATCAATCAAATCGGTTTCAGCCCCGACGGCGGGCGAATTGTTAGTTCCGGCGCCGACGGTATCTCGCGCATCTGGGATCGAAACACACATCTTGAAATCATGCGGCTCGTGGGACACACGAGCGTCGTCGATTATTGTGAATTTTCGCCCGATGGAAAACAGGTGGTCACCGCCGCGCGCAACGGTGTCATCTATATTTGGGATAGCGCGACAGGTGAAATTGTTCATTCTCTCGAAGGACACACCGACCATGTGAGTACCGTACGCTTCAGCCACGACGGCACGAAAGTAGTTTCAGCGAATTGGGATCGCACGGCGCGCGTCTTCGATTGTAATACTGGCGAAACCATCGCGACGCTGATCGGCCACCGCGACTGGGCGGTGGACGCCGTGTTCAGCGACGACGATCAACGAATTATTACTTGTTCGACGGAGGGCACGGCGCGCCTTTGGGACGCGCGCACGGGCGAGGAGCTGGTTCGTTATGAATTGCCCGATACGATCATTAAAATGGCATACTACAACCGGGCCTCGTCGACGATTTCTACGATTACGCAATCCGGCGACGTCGACGTCTGGCCAATCGATCCGATGGCCGCCGCTCTCCGGCGCGCGCCGCGCGCGCTCACGATCGACGAACGAATTCATTATGAAGTCGGCGCTCCCGAAACGCTGACGAGCGCGCGTCAACTATTAGATATATCAATAAAACAGTGCGCGACGACGGAGGAGGCGCGCGAACGGATTCAAAACGACTCGGGGATCTCGCCCGAGGTCCGCGATGCCGCTCTTTTGTTACTTTCGACGAATGTTGATTTTCCGAGCGAACTCGCGAGGCAGGCCTGGGAAACGATTCTTTCGCGCGACGCGACGCGCGAGCAACTCGAACTCGCGCGGCGCCGCGCGGCGAAGTCCGGCGAATTGAGGCCGGGCGTGGATTATTATAATGGTATTCTCGGAGCGGCGCTGTTCCGGCTTGGAAAGTATACAGATGCGCTCGAATCCTTGAAGCGCGCGAATCTAAACGATCCCGCGGCGCCGTCGCGCCGTCGCGCCATGGGATTGCCATTTCTCGCATTGACGCTGCATGCGCTCGCACGAACCGACGAAGCGCGCGCCGAATTCGCGAAGTTCCGGGAATTATACAAATCTTCGCCGGTATCCCAGAGTTTAATAAAGGCCGCGTTTGTCGAGGAAGTGGAAAAAACGATCGCAGCCGAACCCGCGCGATGAGCGGCGGCCGGGGAGTGTCGGCCCCGGACCGGATTTTCGCGGTTTTCATAGGGGAAAAAGTTCTCCGCCACAAAACGGACGGGGCCGGAGTTACGTGGGGAGAACCGCTTCGCATGGTGCGAATGCGGAATTCGATATATTATGAAAAACACACTCCCTATCTTACTTTTCTTGACGGCTCCCGCATTGGTTCCCGCATCCGCGACGGCGCAGGGTTTTTCCGACGGCGATATGTATCTTGTGAGCCAGGCGCTCCCGCTTGGAACTGGATTTTCACAACAGGGCCTCATGCGCATCAGCCCGTTCGACGGCAGCGCGGCGCTCGTGAAATCGTTTCAAGGCGTGACGCGTTCGGTTGCTTATGATCCGTTCCGCGACCGTCTCGCGATGAATTGCACGGTGAACAATCAAAGCGGCCTTTACTTCGTCGATTCGGACGGTAATGCTACTTATGGTGGTCTTAATAATTCGCAGGCGTTTCAGATCGCGGCGAGCGGCGACGGACGCATCTATTGTTTGGACGCCATTTCGCGGAGACTTCACGTGGTCGACGCGTCGGGCGCGATTTCGGATTTGTTAGATTCGAGCGGCTCCGCGCCGTTCGCGCTCGGCGGGCCCGTGTTCAACTCGAGCGCCGACGATTTATATTATGATTCGGGAACGAATTCATTGTTCTTTATGCAATGGACCTTTGCCACGGATTGCGGTTGGACATCCGGCACCATGCCGTCGATCGTTAAGATTCCGCTCGCCGCGAACGGAATGCAAATTTCCGGCGCCGTGCAGACGGCGCCCGTGTGTCTGCCGATCGCGCACCCCGAAAATGGAATCGATTTCAACGCCGATTCGCTTTCCGCGGGGCCGGGCGGCAAACTTTTCTTAACAATGGACGATAATTCAAATTCACAATTCTGCCGCATGGCGCTGATCGATCCGGTAACGTTAGTTTCGAGCGTCTATGCGCAGAACGGACCGTACATCGGCGCGGCCGCGACCAACGCCGGATGTTACAGTAAGGCGCTCGGCCGCGGAGTCATTCTCGATACGTTTGCGAACGAACTGCGCGCATTCGGTTTTGGCGAGACGGGAATGGGCGTCGAATTCGCGCAGGGTGTGTCCTCCGACACCGGTTCGGGCGACACGGCGAAATTAATAGAAATTCACGTGAATACTACAGGTACAAGCCTCAACGTTTACGGCACCGGCACGCCGGGCTGCGCGGGCCCGCACGTGATCGGCGCCACCAAGGCTCCGATTGCTAATGTTCCCGGTTTCCGCATCACGTGCACGAATGCGCCGCCGTCCTCGCTCGGTCTGTTGCTTGTCGGCAACGTCCCGGACGTCTTCGGCAGCGACCCGCTCTACCTCGGGATTCTTACACATGTCGATTTATTCAATTCCACGGAATTGTATGCTTTCGACCTGGATAGCAATCCCCTCGGTTACGGGAGTTCTCCGACGGATCTCGCGCTTTCACCGGCCATCGTCGGCAATACTTACTATGCGCAAGCGCTCTGGTATTGGACGAGCTGTTCGCCTTCAAGTTCCGGTCTGAGCTCCAGCCCCGGTCTTGCGATCACCGTTCAGTAATGTAAGTAAGCAAATCCGGGGTCGTGTGATTCGCCGCGACGGTCCCTACAAGAACTGTCGCGGTGAAATGCGACACTCTTGTCACCGAGTGGCATGGCCCCGGCCACATATATGGGTTTCGCGCGCTATTTCCAGGACCATAATGCCTCGCGTCTCCCGCATTGCGACCGGCGGCACGATTCAGCATGTGTTGAATCGCGCCGTCGATCGCGAAACTCTGTTCAAGACCGACCTCGATTACGCGGCATTTGAATCATTACTGTTTCAAGCTCGCAATCGACTTGGTACCCGAGTCCTCGCATATTGTATTATGCCAAATCACTGGCATCTCGTCGTGGCGCCCTCGAAGGACGGAGAGCTATCCGAATTTATGAAATGGTTGACGGGATCCCACTCCCTCCGATGGCGCGCGAATCACAATTGTTATGGCGGGGGGCCCATCTATCAGGGACGTTTCAAATCAATTCCCGTCTCGACCGATCGGCAATTCTATCTGGTATGCCGGTACGTCGAACGTAACCCTGTAAAAGCTGGCCTGGTCTTGCGAGCGGAAGACTGGCGCTGGTCAAGCGCGTGGCGGCGGGCATCTTCAAATTCGTCGGCGGCATCCTTGGTTGATACATGGCCCGTACCCATCCCCGCGAACTGGAAAGATTTTGTAAATGATGCTCGCACTGAAGACGAGCTCACCAGCTCACTATGATTAATTGTAAATCAATCAACATAACCAATAGTCAGGGGGCTATCCGCCGCGTGGTTTTGTAGGGACTGGCGCGTGATTTTGGCCGAAGGCCAAAATCAGGTGCCAGTCCCGCCTTATTTCACCGTCCTTCTTGACTTTGGCGGATGCCAGGACGCACAGATCGTTGGTAATATAACTGAAAGGGCTGGTGGAGGTGAATCTTTGTAATCGCCAGGAAATACTAATATAACTGAAAGGGCTGGTGGAGGTGAATCTTTGTAATCGCCAGGAAATACCGAGCAGCGAAAAGAACAAATTTCACGCGCGCAGTGTGATTTGATTGACCAACCTAAACTTGTAGGGACTGGCGCGTGATTTTGGCCGAAGGCCAAAATCAGGTGCCAGTCCCTCTGACGCCAACGGGACAGGCACCCGGGTTTTTGTGCCTTCGGCACAAAAGCCCGCGCGCCAGTCCCGCCTTCGGCACAAAAGCCCGCGCGCCAGTCCCGCCACCTCACGTCCGTGCGCAAGTCACAACCGCTTCATAATAATACTAGATCAACAATTCATCTCTTCTTCGCGAACGCCTTGCTCGCCCATGCAGGTTGCTTTGCGAGATGTTCGCGCGCGGCCTTCTCCGCGTCCTGCCTGTTCATTTTTTGCATGCCCATGAAGAAACCGGTGACCGTGCCCTCGAAGATTACTTCATACGGTTTCAAATTGCCGTCGGGCTGCGCGCAATATTGACAATACATTTGCCCCGGTTTCGCGTCCGCGAGCGGCATCGCGCACGACTGACACGACGCTAATTTTACTGGAGAATAGATATCGAGCGTGTAGCCGGTCGGGTCCTCGATCCGGAAATCGCGCAATCCATAAAATTGGGTCTTCGGTTCGCCGAGCGGTTTGCCGCCGCGTTTCTTAACATCGGCATGATATTTATCGATGTCTGGAACTGTAATATATACAGAAATGCCGACGCCCGGCGCGTTCTTTTCGAAGAGCGCGCGCGACTTGCGCCAATACTCAAGATCTTCGGCGCCGCAGCCCATTTCGCTCGCTCTCTCCGGATCGGGAACGCCGCCCATCATGATCGATTGACGATCCATAACGAAATTCGCCCAGAGAGGATTCTCTTTATCGGGGAACGCTTCTTTTAATTCAAATCCGAGCGTGTCGCGATAGAACGCTACAGTTTTCTTCATGTCGCGCACGGTCAACATGACACAATTCGGATATTGGTTACATTCGGAGTCGGAAGGATGAGACATGGTTCACACTTTTTGTTTGGGCCCTGGTTATGTGGGGCGACAAATTTCGTTCGCGGACGCGGCGGCGTCAATGGGGGAGAACCGTCTCCTCAGCGGCGCACGGTTGCGGCCGACCGGTTCCACGCCCGCGACGCGTCCCGGACAGCGCCCGCGGCCTGGCGCGGCCTGGACCCGGTCCAATTTGGGATGACGCTGGGTATTGCATAAATACCATGGGTTTTCTAAAGTGCCACTTTAGGAAACTCAACGATGCGTTACATTCTTCGAGCGCTTGAACCCCAGATTCTGCAGGCCGCGACACGCTTTCCCGCAATTGTTCTGACGGGGCCGCGCCGCGCGGGAAAAACGTCTCTGCTCCGCAAACTATTTCCAAAGGCAAGTTACATTCTTGCCGAAGATCCCGATTTCGTCGCGCGCCTTCGTTCCGATCCGCAGGGTTTCTTCGATCATGCGAAACCACCGATGATCCTCGACGAAATTCAGCACGTTCCCGAGGTTTTTAACTATTTGCGCGCCCGAATCGATCGCGCGCCGCGTCGGGCCGGACAGTGGTTCGTCACCGGCTCGCAAGAAGCGCCCCTCATGCAGCACGTGACGGAGTCCATGGCGGGTCGCGCCGCCGTGCTGCAACTACTGCCTCTTAGTGTTATGGAATCGCCAAAAGTTACAATACTTCGCGGCGGCTATCCGGAAGTCATCGCTCATCCTTCGAATGCAAGAATGTGGTTCAACTCCTACTTGCAGAGCTATCTTGAGCGCGACGTGCGGGCCGTCACAAGCGTGAAAGATCTCGCGACGTTTCGTCGCTTTATTGCATTACTTGCGAGTCGCCATGGACAAGTATTGAACAAGACCGATCTTGCGGCACCAATCGGTGTGAGCGTTCCAACAATTACACAGTGGCTGAACGTGCTTGAGATTACCGCGCAGATACTAATTATTCCTCCGTTTTATGAAAACTTGGGAAAACGAATTATCAAATCGCCAAAAGTCTACATCGCTGATCCGGGTCTCGCATGCCATTTGCTCGGAATCGACACAGCACTGGAACTCGCGAAGTCGCCCTTTTCCGGAGCGATTTTCGAAGGCTTCGTCGCTTCCGAAATCGCCAAGCAACAGATCAATCGGGGATCGCGGCGCGAATTGTATACATTCCGCGACGAGCAGGGAACTGACGTCGATTTTCTGGTCCCCGGCCGCGGTGGAGCGATCAGCTTGGTTGAGTGCAAGAGCGGCCGGACGGTCTGGCCCGCGATGGCGTCTCCGATGTTACGGATCGCGGAAGCGTTCAAGAGAAAAAGAGCAGACCGCGCATCTGTAAGAATGGTGGTTGTACATCAGCCGACAGGCAAAGAAAACCGGACGACGGCTCTGGCTCCCGGCGTGGAAGCCGTTGGAATCGAGGATTTGTTAAAAAACCTCTGACACGCATGCGGGGACAGGCAACCGCGTCCGTTTACGATAAGTATCGAATCCAACCGCGCACGATCTTCTCGAGCGCGCCCCTGTGTTTTTTGATAGATTCCATGTCGGCGAACCTGACGGCGGCCCGGTCCTTCGCGAGCCACTCGAGCAGGCCGTCCGGGTCGGGAATCGCGAGACCGGCCGTGCTGTTGTCTTTAACTTTCGCGCCCAGATGTAATATAATCAATACGACGTCCTTGCGAATATTTATCGTCGCGAAGTATTCGTCGACGTGGAAACTCGGCGAATTCCATTTGATACCTTCGCGGATCCGCGGATCGGCGCCGAGAATGACGGAGCGCACGAGTTCCAATTCCGCCTTGAGCGGATGGTCGAGATTCTTTATGAACGCGTCGACGTCCGCCGTTTCGGAAATATTTATATTTTTCGATTTTTTGAGGGCCATGGTCGTTTCGTTTATATACTAATCAATCAACGGCACGGACAAGCGGGATCACCGGCCCGCCGCCGCCGCCGCGAAATCCTCCGGAAACAGGGCGAGCGCACTCTGGACGGGCGCGGCCGCCATTTCGATTAAACTACAATAACCTTTGCCCTTCGCGAAATTGATAATTTTATCGATTTGCGCCGCGTACTCGCCGCCGTTGCCCGCCGCGACGTTTTTCATCACCATTGCGAGCGTGTTCGTCTCCATCCGGCACGCGGAACACTGGCCGCACTGTTCCTTCATGAAGAATTGTGATATTTGCAATACGCGCGGAACGATCGACTCGCCTTCTTCAATAAAACTAATACCGGCGCAGCCGAGACCGGAACCGGCGGCGCGGACGGCGTCGGGCGTCATCGGCGTGTCGAGCGCGGCGGCGGGCAAAAAGCGCGACGAAAGCGCCGGAAGTATTGCTTTGATCGGCCGTCCGCTCTTGACGCCCGCGCCGAATCGTTCGATCGCTTCGCGAAACGGCGTGCCGACGGGAATCTCATAAACGCCGGGGCGCGCGACGCGCTCGTCGAGCGTTACTAAGAATGTTCCGGCGCCGCCGCGCACGCCGAGCGATTTATAATAATCGGGACCGTGGCGCAAAATCGCGGGCACGGCCGCCAGCGTTTCGACATTATTAATCGTCGTCGGCTTTCCAAATAATCCAGACTGGCCGGGATAGGGGGGTTTCTTGCGCGGCCACGCTTTGCGGCCTTCGATTACTTCGAGCGCCGCCGTCTCCTCGCCCGCGACGTACGTTGGCGGCGCGAGAGCGATTTCGATATCAAAAGAAAAACCGGAACCGAGAATATTACTTCCAAGAAATCCGGCCGCGCGCGCGTCGGCGATGGCGCGCTGGGCGCTCGCGAGCGCGTCGGCCATGTCTTCGATAATATAAAGATAACCGGCGTGCGCGCCCGTCGCGAAGGCCGCGATCGCGAGGCCTTCGATCACTTTGTGCGGAAATTGAGATATTAACAAACGGTCTTTTCGGCTGCCCGGCTCGTGTTCGCCGCCGTTCGCGACGACATATTTAACATCGGATTCCGCGGCGCGCGCGAGTTCCCACTTTCGCGAAACCGGAAACGCCGCGCCCCCGCGGCCCCGCAGTTCGGCGGCCGCCAGAATTTGTATAATATTCGGCGGCGTCAACGATGCTAACGATGTTTTGAGCGCGTCATAACCGCCCGCGTCGCGGTACGTCTGCAAGTCCTCGACGCCGGCCTCGGGAGCGCGCGTGAGCAGAAGGCTTTGGGGGATCACGCGCGCACTTTGCCACAATTTTTGGAGAGGCAAAAGGGGGCGGCGGGGGGAGGGCGCGGCCGCTATGATTCGAGGACCGTGGACCGCGAACGCGTTTCATTTGTTTTTAACATTCGCCGTACGAGCGCCGTCGCGATGAATGTGTTGTTGGGGTCGGCCGAGGCGGCGGGGGCGTGGGGCGCGGAGACGGATGTGTATATTTCGCGCGGCGCGCGCGATGCGGAGGAAGTTCTTGCGCAGGCCGCGCGCGGCGAAGCGCGCGTCCTCGTATTCTGGTCGTTTTATTCGAGCGACGCGGGCGCGGCGGCGGCGGAACTCGCACGCTGGCGGCAATGGGAACGCGCCGCGGAGCTGCGACCCGCGGTCCACGTCGCCGGCGGCGTGCACGCGACCGCGGAACCGCTCCAAACATTACAAATGGGATTCGACGCCGCCGCGCTCGGCGAAGGAGAACAGTTAATATTACAAATCGTCAGCGCGATTCGAGGCGGCGGCGATTTGAAGGGAATTTCCGGAATACGATATTTACAAAACGGCGCGGTCGCCGGCTCGGGCCACGGCGAGCGCGTCGAACTCGACGACCATCCGCCGTTTTGCGCCGCGCGGGAACGCTTCAACGCGATCGAAATCACGCGCGGCTGCATTTATGCTTGTAAATTCTGCCAGACGCCGTTCATGTTCAAGGCGCGGTTCCGACACCGGTCGGTTGAAAATATAACGATGCACATTTCGGCGATGCGCAGGGCCGGACTCGCGGACGTCCGGTTTCTCACGCCGACGTCGCTTTCGTATGGATCGCAGGACGAAAGCGTAAATTTAATGAAAATCGAGGAATTGCTCGCGCGCGCGAAGGAGGCGATCGGCCCCGGCGGCAGGATTTTCTTCGGGACGTTTCCGTCGGAACTTCGGCCGGAACACGTGTCGCCGCCCGCGCTAGCGATACTAAAGAATTACGTCTCAAATGATAATTTAGTCATCGGCGGGCAATCCGGCTCGGAACGAATGTTACAATCGAGTTCCCGCGGACACGACGCCGCCTGCATCGAGCGCGCGGTTCGGATTTGTAATGAATTCGGATTCAAGGCCAATGTCGATTTTATCTTTGGCTTTCCCGGCGAGACCGCGGACGACGCGGCCGCCTCGATCGACCTCGCCGAAAAATTAACATCGCTCGGCGCGCGCATCCACGCGCACGCGTTCATGCCGCTCCCGGGCACTCCCTGGCGCGCGGCCGCGCCCGCGACAATCGACGCGGGAATCGTTCGGCGGCTGGAGCGCCTCGCGTCGAGAAGCGAATTGTACGGTCAGTGGAAGCAACAGATGATTCGTAGTTAGCTTATTTACGGAAGATTCCATTCCCCAACAAACTTTACAAATGGCGTGACGCGGATGCGCGACTCCGTCGATTCATAATCCTCGGACGACGTATGTACTTGAAACATCGGCGCCGTCGGAAAGTGTTTTCGAAAATACAAAAGTTGAGGCGCGACGCGCGTTTCGCCCAGCTTGCACTCGACGATGCATTCGATTTTCTTGTCGCGCAGCACGATGAAGTCGACTTCCTTGCCTTCGCGATGCCTCAAATAGCGCAGATCCATCGAATACCCCTCCGTATCCTCGATGAAATGACAATATTTAAGAAGGGCGCACGCCGTCATGTTCTCGAATCGAGATCCCGGGTCCGCGCATAGCGACCAATCCCACAAATAGAGTTTTTGTTCTTTCTTGACGCTCTGCGTCTTCGAGAATCCGTGCGGCGAGAGTCGAAAACAAACATAAAGCGACTCGAGTATACTGATCCATCTCGCTACTGTTTCGTGAGAGACTTGCAAATCGCGCGACAAGTTCGCGAGCGATACCGGCGAACCCACGCGCTCGGGAAGTAACGATACCAGCAGATCGATTCTCGATACTTCAGAAATGCGCTCGAGCGAAACGATGTCCTCGTGGACGACGCGGGCGCGATGTTCGCGCTGCCAGCGCCGCCACGTTTGTTCATTTTGCGCGAAAAGCGGCTCGGGAAATCCGCCGAATTTTAATAATTCGTCAAGTGTACATTTCCCGAGCAATTCGCCCGCCGAAAACGGGTGGAGTCGATAATAATGATACCGACCCTGCAGCGAATCGCCGCCGCGGCGGTAATGGTCGAGTCTCGCCGAGCCGGTGACGAGGATCTGTTTCGTCGCACGATATCGATCGAAGACGCCTTTTAGTAGATTTCTCCACTTCGGGTACTTATGAATCTCGTCATAAACGATCGTGCGCGATGCGGCGGTAATGTCGCCGCGTAAAATTTGGTCTTTGTGTTGTATGAAATCCCAGTTGAGATATCCCGGATGCTCCACGCCCGGCGCGCCGAGAATGTGAAGTGCAAGCGTGGTCTTGCCGACCTGCCTGGGGCCTCCGACGAAGACCATCTTGTTTTTCAGGTCCTTTCGTACGCTCGGCTCGAGATAGCGTGTGGTTGGGGTCATCCGACGATTTTCAGGTCTATCGGATTTTAGGCGCGACGAAATTCAGGTCAATCGGAATTTCGTCGGGTGCCCGCGGGCGCCGTGCAATAGATGCGTATGAGCGCCGGTAGACGCGCTTCGATCGGACGAATTCGAGCCCGGAGAACGTGTGTTTCCAAAATGTAAAAAATTGGAACGCTGACGCCGAGGCGACGGCAAACCTTCGTGACCGTCGTGCCTGCGTCGGCGTTCTTTAGGAAGTTAATGATCTGTTCGTCGGTAAACTTGCTCCTACGAATCAAAATATTAACTATGTTTGATTGGCTCCGCCGGGAACATTGAATAGAAAGGTCTTCCGCTCCGCGCGATTCCCGGTTTTTGTTGAAGATACGATTGTCCCAGTTGAAGCGTCCGTCTCCACTCCGGTTCGCCGATTTCGCGTTTGCGCCGCTCGATGCGATCGGCATCGTCGGATACAAATTCCGCGATGATCGGATGGAAACGCGTCCAGTCTCCTGTACAGCCGGGGCCGACGATCAAGTCCTCGGAATACGCGCCGCCGCCGCCGTACGTATTTACAGTCAGCAGTTGCGATCCGATGGATAATTTATATTCGTCGACGAAGAAATCTGGAAAGTGTAATATCGCGACGCAGTCTATATCTTCCGAATAGGCCGCGACAAGTAGCGGACTCGTCGACACGACGACCGCGCCGCGGCTGTCGCCGTTGTAGAGAGCTTCCTCAATATAGAGTTTCTGCCGCGTGCTCCGGACGGCCTTGATGAAAAGCCACGAAAAAAAATATTTGACTCCATACAAATCCGGCCGCAGGGCGCGCAGTTTTTTGTGCGAGAGTCGCACATGCCCCGGGTCGGACGCCGCCGTTTCGTCGTCGAGCGTGCGGGTCATGGGCGAACTATATTTGCTAGAACCCCGTCGTTAACAAATCGAACGTGATCTGTTCGACGTCTTTTTCGACTTTGCCGGAAAGGCGCTCGATTTTCTTTCCGTTTTCGAGGAGCGATGCAACAACTTCCGGGATGTCCGCCGCCGTCACTTTACTATAAAAACAGCGGTCGGGGTAGACGACGACATTGATGCCGTGGGCGCAGCCGCCGAAGCAGGGGAATTTGCGCACGCGAATATTACTTTTATTCCCGGAATCTTTGTCATGGATCTGCGCGCGCAATTCCTCAAAAAGCTCCACGGAGCCTTTTTCGCTGCAATCGCCGCCTTCGCAAACGTAAACGAGTCGCGGGCCGTCGGACATTTTATGAGATTCGGATTTATTAATGAAATTTGACGTATTCGAAATCGACCGGTTGATTGTTGATTCCAACGGGCGGCGGCGCGATCCAATTCGCGAACTTTCCGCGATCCCACACTTTGATCATGCAGTTCTTTACATATTGATAATCGGCGTCGACCGGCAGCCACTCCGTTCGTTTGCGTTCGAACGCTTCTTTACTGATCTGTTCGCCTTGGGGATTGAACCAGAGTCCACCGTAGAGTCCGATCTGCCGGTTGAAGCGCAGGGTCGGCAGATAAACGCGCTCGGACAATTGATATTGTTCGAGAACGCGGTTCCAGCGCGCGACGATGCGCGTTGCGTCGGCGTGGTACGCTTCTAATAATAACGCGTTCATCGCGCGGCGCAGCGGAATTTGCACTTTCTTTTCGACGCCGTTTTCGAATATTTCCGTTTCATAATTCTGATTGAGCGCGAGCGGATCCTTATAAAGTCCGTCCCCTTCTCGATAGCGGCCTTTCAGGCTCGTCGCGAACGCTTCGGCCGCGTTCGAGGAATCCTCGCCACCGAATAGATCGTAACTCGCCGAAGACCATTCGTTAATATAACGCTGAATCAGATCGAGCGGCATGGCTCCGACTTTGCGCGGGTCGACGCCTTCTTTCATCAATTGAGCCGTGCGCTCGATAATGCGCGCGATGCCGTTCTCGCCCACTTGTAAATGATGCGCCTCCTCGGTGAGCATGAACTGCGTCGTGCGCGCGAGCGGATCGAAACCGCTTTCGGCGAGCGCGGCCAATTGATATTTTCCGTCGCGGTCGGTAAATGTCGTAAAACAGAAGAACGCCATCCAGTCGCGGATCGGTTTGTTAAAAGCCTGCAATACGCGGGGATTGTCGGGATCGCCCGAGCGGCGACGTAACAATTCCTCGGCTTCGTCGCGGCCCTCGGATCCGAAATATTTATGTAACAGATAAACCATCGCCCACAAATGACGGCCTTCCTCGACGTTCACTTGAAATAAATTCCTCATATCATAAATCGAAGGCGCGGTGTGTCCGAGCAGCCGCTGCTGCTCGACCGACGCGGGTTCGGTATCGGCCTGTGTTACAATTAACCGGCGGGCGCGGGCTCGCATCTCTCCCGGAATTTGCATCCAGACGGGTTGTCCCATCGCGTCGCCAAACTTAATTTTCCGCTCGCCTTCCGTCTCCGGATCCGCAAGGAAAATGCCCCATCGATAGTCGGGCATTTTAACATGTCCAAAATTGGCCCAGCCGCCGCGGCCGACGCCGACCGCGGTTCTTAAGTAAATATCGTCCTGTTTGAAATCCGACGGGCCCATGTCGCGCCACCATTCGAGATAAGCCGGCTGCCACGTTTCGAGCGCGCGGCGGATGACGGGGTCGTCTTTCAGGCCGACGTTGTTCGGAATTTTAGCTTCCAGATCGACAAAAGAAGTCATGTTCGTTCGTTAATGAATGAAAAACACAGAATTATCAATAAATATTATTAATATAATTATTACGTCCGGCGCCAGTCGAATTTTGGCCGTTCGGGCTGGCCGAACAACACGAGCGCGCCCTCTTTGCCGGTCGCGTTCGGTCGCGTGAAAATCCAGTTTTGCCACGCGGAAAGGCGGCCGTAAATTTTACTGTCGTGCGCTTCGGGTCCGCCGAATCTTAACGATGCTTCCATGCCCGTGAGCGCGTCGGGAGAAAGCGACAGCCGTTCCTCGATCGCGAGGCGGATTTCGTCCGACCAGTCGAGTTCGTCGGGCGCGAATGTTACAAGTCCGGCGGCGAGCGCTTCGCTCGTTTTCATGCGCGGCAGCGACTTCGCAAGCGATTCGGCGTGCTCGGGGTTCTTTAAGAATCGCGACTGCAGGCGCGTGAGCCCGTTCGACATCGGTAATAATCCCGTCGACAGCGGTCCGATCGCCAGCTGTGTCTTTCCGCCGGCGTCGTTTTTCATATAAATGCGATCGGCCGCGAGCGCCACTTCGAGCAGCGAGCCGGCGCACGCGCTGTCCTCGTCGATGATACTGAAAAAACTCTTTCCGGTGACGTCGAGGCGACGGAGCATCCTTCCGAGGAATAGTATGATTTCGTTCGCGAACCAATCGTTACGATTCGCCGCGAGCGCGCGCGAACCGGCGAGCAGATGTTCGATTTTTCCGCGCGTTTTTAATAAAACGAGACCGACCGTCTCCTCGTCGTGCCGGAGGCGGCAGAGCGCGTCGTTGACTTCGCGATAAGCGCGGAACGGCCAGAATTCGGCGCCGAGTTCGCGCATGACGGCCGGATCGGTCGACGGCATTTCCGCGGGGCCGAAAATAGTGAGTTCCGCGAGGCGCTGCGCGCGATCGATCTTCAAGGTCACATGCTTATATTTCAATTCGCTCGCGTCGGCGTTCACCGACGGCGCGATCGGCGTCAATACAATTCCTTTCGCGCCGGTTTTATTTAGAATCTTCGGCCGCGCCGCGAGTTCGGCCGCGCGTTTTTTGATACCTTCGTCGAATCGGCTCCGCGAAAAATATCCGTCGATCAGGCCCCATTCCTTCGCGCGCTTCGCCTTGAGCCCCTCGGCTTTTGTAGCAAATACGTCGGCGAGATCGCGCCGGATTTTTCGTTTATCTACTAATCGAGTGAGCCCGCCCGTTCCCGGGAGGACGCCGAGGAGCGGAACTTCGGGCAGGGAAACCGCCGAGTTGCCGTCGTCGACGAGATAGATTTCGTCGCACGCGGCCGCGACTTCGTAACCGCCGCCCGACGCCGTGCCGTTCAGCGCGGCGATGAACTTGATGCCCGAATGCGCCGACGCGTTCTCGATCGAGCAGCGGGTTTCATTTGTATATTTACAAAAATTGACCTTGAACGGATGCGACGACGACCCGAGCATTTGTATATTCGCGCCGGCGCAGAAAATCCGGGGATTCTCGCTCGTCAGGACGACCACGTTGACTTCGGGATGTTCGAAACGGATGCGTTCGATGGCGTCGCAGAGTTCGATGTCGACGCCGAGATCATAACTATTCAGTTTTAAACGATAGCCGTCGCGGAACGGTTTGTCTTCCTGCACGTTCATCGCGAGGCGGGCGACGGCGCCGTCGAACGTTAGTTTCCAGTGAGCGTAACGGTCCGGGTTGGTTTCGAAATTCGTCATTTGTGCGCAACGAAGGTAGCCGCGCGCATGACGCCGCGCAAGCACTATAGTTACAGACTGCTTGACTCCGTTGGGCGCAGTTCGGTACTATAATGCTTAAATGCGCGTCGAACCTCTTCTCCGGACCCTTGGCGGCCGCATTCGCGCGCTGCGCGACGAACACGGATGGAGCCGCCGCGTACTGGCGCAACGCACGTCGCTTTCGGAGCGATTTCTCGCGCAAATCGAGACGGGGGAGGCAAACCCTTCGGTGGCGAGTTTGTTACAAATCGCGCGCGCACTCGACACGAGCGCATCGGAATTGCTGGCTGCTCCGCCGCGGAGCCGCGCCGTGGCGCTGCTCGGTCTGCGCGGCGCCGGCAAGAGCAGCGTCGGCGTCGAACTTGCTAAGAAACTTCGCCAGCCTTTCATTGAACTCGACCAGCGGATCGAGGAGTCGGCGGGTCTCGCGCTTCAGGAAATTTTTATATTACACGGCGAGGATTATTATCGCGAACTCGAGCGCCGCGAAGTCGAAAAGTTATTTCCGCGCGAGGATTCGGTCGTGATCGCCGCAAGCGGCGGAATTGTTACAAATCGCGAAACGTTCGATCTGTTGCGTGCGCACGCCACGACGATTTGGTTAAGAGCCGATCCCGGCGACCACTGGAGCCGCGTCGTCGAACAGGGCGACCACCGGCCGATGCAGAACGATCCGCTCGCGATGGATCGCCTGCGCGCGCTGCTCGCGGAACGCGCGCCGTTGTACGCGCGCGCCGACGCGACGATCGACACGAGCGGAAAGAGCGTCGCCGCCGTGGTCGCCGAAATCGCCGCGTGGCTGAAAAAGAAACGTTAATGTTGCAGCGACTCCGACTTTATTATAAAAAATACCCATGACCGAACTCGTAACCTTTCGCACCGAGCGCGACGGCAAGATTGCCGTGCTGACGCTCGACGACCCGCCGCTGAACGGCTACACGCACGCGATGATGCGCGCGTTCGACGACGCGATCCTTCGCGCGCGATTCGACGACCGCGTCGAAGTGATTGTCGTGACGGGCGCCGGAGATAAACATTTCTGCGTCGGCGCGAACATCGGCGAATTGCAAAGAATGACGCCGAATTTTAAGAATTCGTTTTGTTTACATGCTAACGAAACGATTTCGCGGCTCGAGCAGACGCCGAAGCTCGCGATCGCCGCGTTGAACGGTAATTTTGTCGGCGGCGGCCTCGAAATCGCGCTCGCGTGCGACCTGCGCGTCGCGCGGCGCGAGAATGGTAAAGATTGCGGCCGGACGGGTCTGCCGGAAGTGAGTCTCGGCGTCCTGCCGGGAACGGGCGGCACGCAGCGCCTCGCGCGCGCTGTCGGAAAATCGCTCGCGATCGAATGGATGGCGACGGGACGATTATTAACATTGGACGAGGCCAAATCGCAACATTTAATAAACGAGATCGTCGACGCCGCGGATCGCGGCGCGTGGTTCGAGAAAATATTAGACTACAGTTACGAATTTTGCACTCCGCGCCGGGCCGCAAAGGCCGTCGGACATATCAAGCGCGCCGTCCAGTCGGGGACCGAAGTGCCGCTCGAATACGGACTCGCGCTCGAACGCGAATTGCAAGCGCGTCTTTTCGCGTCGGCCGACGCGCGCGAAGGGCTCGCGGCATATATCGAAAAACGCCCGGCGTCGTTCGGCGGAGCCTGATTGTAATTATCTCATTCAATTTATTATATTATCCAATAGTCTTATATTATCATGAAAGCCGTCGTCGTCCGCGAGCACGGAGATGTGGATCGTTTATTATTCGAAGAGCGGCCGGCGCCCGTGCCCGCGCCCGGCGAAGTTCGCGTCCAACTGCGCGCGGCGGCGCTGAATCATTTGGATCTTTGGCTGCGGCGCGGCGTTCCGGGACATTCGTTTCCGCTGCCGCTCACGCCGGGTTGCGACGGCGCGGGCGTGGTCGACGCGATCGGCCCCGGCGTTTCGAATGTACGAATTGGCGACAGTGTCGTCCTCGCTCCCGGATACAGTTGCGGCGCGTGCGAAATGTGTACAATCGGACAGGATCAACTTTGCCGGAACTATGGCATTCTCGGCGAAATGCGCGACGGCACGTGCGCGGAATTTATTGCGGTTCCCGCGCGCAATTGTTTACAAATACCAAAGGGACAAGACTACAAAACCGCCGCGGCATGGCCGCTCACGTTTCTGACGGCGTGGCATATGTTAACGAGACGCGCGATGCTGCGCCCCGGCGAAACGGTGCTCGTGCACGCCGCCGGGTCGGGCGTTTCGACGGCCGCGATACAAATGGCCAATCTGCTCGGCGCCACGGTGATCGCGACGGCCGGCAGCGACGAAAAATGCTCGCGGGCGCGCGAACTCGGCGCGGCGCACGTTATCAATTACGAAAAAGGCGATTTCTCGATCGAAGTCCGAAAAATAACAAATAAACGCGGCGTCGACGTTATCGTAAATCACGTCGGCGCGAAAACATTCGAATCGGACATGCGTATATTAACAAAAGGCGGCCGCCTCGTCACCTGCGGCGCGACAGGCGGTTACGAAATGAAAACCGATTTTCGGCTCGTATACTTCAAGAGCCTTTCGATTCTCGGATCGACCATGGGATCATTGGGTGAATTGCACGAAGTCGCGAAGTTAATTAAAGACGCGAGAATCGCTCCTGTCATCGACTCGGTATTTTCTTTGGATTCAATTCGCGACGCACATCGCCGCGTCGCGGAGCGGGCAGTATTCGGTAAAGTTGTGATTGAGATTGGATAATTAATTAGATAAAGATTCGGCGGGTGGCCAGCCCCCGGCTCTTCCTCGGAATTTCACGCGGAGACGCGGAGAGAAGACCTGCACGCGGAGACGCGGAGAAAACCAGAACTTACAATTGTATTTTTGGTTCTCTCCGCGTTCTCTCTGGCCTCCGCGTCTCCGCGTGGAATCTCCGTTCTGGCTCCGCGTCTCGTTCTCGCTCCGCGTCTCCGCGTAAAACTCTGAAAGGCCGCGTCGGGAATGTGCCACGCGCTAGCTTCATTCGTCCTGTCGCCATTTTTCCCATTTTTGCATCATTCAGCTTGCGTTCAGCTTTTACGAGTATTTTGGCCGCGGAAACTCTCTCTCTTTCAAGAGCATGAACCCAATGCGACGAATAGTCCCGATCCTACTACTTTCATCGTTAATAATTACATTCGCTTGCGCGTCCAGGGGGCACGATGCGAATACGCAAGCGGTCGCGGCGCGAGAAGGCAAGTCCGCGAATGCGAAAATGAGTTCGAGGGAAATGGCTGCGCACGCAAAAATCAACATGCGCGACGCGATCGCGAAGGCGGTTGCGGCGCGGAGCGGAGAGGCGGCCGAGGCCGAGCTGGAGAACGGCGCGACGGGCGTTTATTATGATATTACCATAATTACCAAGGATCCGTCGATTTGTACAGTTCAAGTGGATGCAAATAATGGTCGGATTCTTAAGAATGTAGTGGAAGACAGCGCGAAGGAGATCGAGGAACTCCACCAGTTGGCGGCAGTGCTGTCGATGAAGCACATGCCTCTCGCGGAGATTGTGGCGGTCGCGGAAAAGTCGACGAATGGCGTCGTCATCGACGCTTCGATAACAAAATCCGGTAACCGTGCTGTCGGCTCGGCGAAATGCGTCGTTGGCGAGAAGACCCAACAGGTCCAAATCGAAGGGGACTCTGCGAATCGATCGGAGAAGTCACAGAAAAACGCCAAAATGAAGAGCAAGGACGACGAGAAAGACGAGGATGGCGACGACGACGACGACGATGATGAAAAGGACGGCGACAAGGATAAGTAAACATTGAAATTGCGCCGGATTCGCGGCTTGATCCGCGGACCGGCGCATCCATCCACGCGAGTCGTTTCAGGGAAGGCCGTCACCGAAATTGAATAAAGCGGCAGGGAACCCGGCCGGCGCTAGACTGCGTCGGATTGGCACCCCGTTGATTCGCGGTTTCCCCCGGCCGCGTTCTGAATGTTCGACGCCCCCGAGTCGCGTTCAAGTCAGTACAAGTCAAACGATATTCGCCGCGCAACCGCGGCGATTTGTGTGTTCGTTTTATTTATATTGGCATTATTCGTAAGGGTCTTTCGATATGATGCGTTTTTGCCGCGCGTGCTCCATTCGGACGCGGGGCAATTGTTGCAAGCGACGGAGTTCTTTACAAAAGGACAATTGACCGACGGCGCTCCGTATCCGCTGCTCAACACGTATGGAACCATCGCGGCCGATTTCGCCGCGTATCCGATCGGCAAATGCTTCGGCTGGTGGGAAAATTCCGGAGCGTATTTCGATCGACTCACCGACCGGAGCGATCCGGCGCTCCGTCACTCGATCGCGCGGATTTACACGGCGATTTTCGGCGCGTGCATCGTCTTTGCTACATATCGGCTCGCGCGCGTCTGTTTTTCCAGAAAACTCGCCGTCGCGGCGGCCGCGATCATGTGTTTCGCTCCCGCGCACGTGATTTATAGTCATCAGGCGCGGATCCACGCGCCGGGAGTTGTTATGATAACGTTCGCGGCCGTCGTTGTCGCGAAAATGTTAAAGAAAGACAGGTCGCTAACCTATGTCGTGCTCGCAGGCGTGTCGTGCGGCATCGCCGCCGCATTTATACAATTAAGTTTGTTTATATCATTTTGGGGCGGCGTTCTGCTTCTCCTCGGACGACGGACATGGAGGGATCGCGCGCGGCATGCGTTCCTGTTCGCGTCGACGGCGCTTGCCGTCTACGGAATATTGCATTTGGCAACGCATCCGGCGGGCATCGTCCTGAAACCGGTCCACGAATCTCCGTTCAGCGTTCACACGGTTTTCGGGGTGCCGGACACGACGTTCCGCGGCGGCCCCGCCG
Organism: Planctomycetota bacterium; assembly: GCA_016200225.1. Taxonomy (GTDB): domain Bacteria; phylum Planctomycetota; class UBA1135; order UBA1135; family JACQFD01; genus JACQFD01. The sequence goes on along the minus strand of JACQFD010000002.1, from coordinate 18,769 downwards.
ATTATTTGATAAGAATTCCGGAATTCATATTCCATTTCGCCGCTACCGCGCCCATGATCGCGGCGGGCACGGTCTTCAGTATATTACTATTCTTGCTCGGCCGTTTTCGCGGGAGAAATTTATTAATATTCGCGGGCTATCCCGCCGTCGTTTTTCTGCTTCTTGGAACAACCTACACTTCGTCGCGATATTCGCTTTCGGTGTTGCCGTTCTTGTCCATTCTCTCCATGCTCGCCTTCTGCCAAATTCGCAACGTAATCGCGAGAGTCCTGCTGCTGACCGCGGCCGTGGCGGTGCCCGCGGCGTTGACGGGCCGATACTTAAATTTAATTTCGGGCGAACACACGACGCTGATCCTGCGCGAACATCTGCATTCGTTCGACGAAACCGGATTGAATGTATCTATTTCCGATTCATTATTAACGACGCGCGCGGATCTGCCCCGAAGAGTGAACAGTTTCCCGCCGGGAAGCAATTTCAAGATCTGGCCGCCGTTTGGAACGGAAACGCCGCCCGGGACACTGGAGAGACTGCGCCCCGATGTCTTCATCGACGACTGCAATCCCAAGAGCGCGGGTGAAATCAGGGACAAGTTGCGAGAAATGAAATATAAACAATATGGAATTGTGAAAGGCGGCATCCCCGGCGAGGGCTATCTGCCGGACGTTCCGGATTATTTAGTTCCCGATTTGTGGGTTGTGACGCGCTGCGGCCCGACATTCATCGTCTGGGTCCGAAATCCGAGGGCGGTCGATGCGCTCGGCCGGCTCGATTGGCCGGAGCTCGAGCGGACGCCATAGATTTCTAGAATCAAAAAACGCGCAAGGGCCCCAAAGGGAGGGGGCGCGCGTCGGAACCATACGAATCCGAAGGGCGCCGCAAGAACCGATTCGTAGGGGTATTGTTTATTCGTCTTCAACGGGCGCCCGCAGCGGGCGCCCTTCAGTTTTTCCGCGCCGCGCTTTCGCACCTCTGGAACTCCAACATGATTCATCCGGCAGTGACTTATTCCGTATCGCGTCGTTTCGTTTTTTCTAATATTATTTTTGCGATGGGATCCGTGGGAATCCTGGCGGATCGCGCGAATGCTCAATTTACAAATGTGAGTGCGGCGACGATTCCGCAGCTTGGACTCAGCACCGAGTCGGTCAAATTCGGCGACTTCGATCTGGACGGCGATCTCGATATCGTGTGGGCGAACGGCGGCGATGCGGGGAATCAGCAGAGCAAATTGATACAAAATGAATTGATCGGCGGCGGGGGGCACAGTACATTTACAGATGTCACGGCGGTCAAGTTTCTTAAGAATGCGGGAACGTCCGTGATGACGCAATCGTCGCGCGACGTCGAACTCGCGGATATCGATAATGACGGCGACATCGATTTTTACATGTCGAATCATTCGATGATTAGTAATCAATCGAATACTTGGTTTATCAATCAGGGGATGGCGCAGGGCGGAACGGCCGGAAAATTTCTTCTCGACATGAATCGCTGGGTCGGCATCGGCGTGTCCGGTTCGTCGTCCGTGCCGCTCGCGCAGAAAATCACGTCGGGGAATTTCGCGGGTGGATTCGTGGATTGGAGCTGCCAGTGCGATTTCGCGGATGTCGACATCGACGGCGACTGGGATTTGTTACATACGTCGTACGGCCCGAATTTCGACTCGTCGGTGATGACACGGCTTTTTATTAATGAATACGGAGCGTCGGGCGCGCTTTATACACTTGGCTTTTTTCGCGAATACAACCCTTCGAACGGTTTTTCGAACAATCCTTCGCTTCCGAGCGGCAGCGGCGCCGGATTTCTCGAGGGAACGCAACTCAGCGACACGACCGACGCGACCGGCGCGACGCACGATATTACCAATACGGCGCTTGACGCGGATTTCAGCGATCTCGACGGCGACTTCGATTTTGATATATTTGCAAATTCGCGCGACACGGTTTCGCGATTTTATCAATGCCGTTTTTACGAAAACGGCGGAAACAAAGGAAACGGCACGACGACGCGGCTCTTTCGCGACGTGACGTCGAACTGGGGCGCGAACGGCATTGTTACGGAAATGGGCACCAATTACGACGCCGATCTTAACGATATCGACAACGACGGCGACGCCGACGGATATTTTGTAAATTATAGCGGCACATCGGACGACGAATGGCGATTGAACGACGGCACCGGCACGATGGGCGCCGGCACCGTGGTAACGAGTTCGGGCAACGACGATAACGAAATCGACTGGATCGATCATGACAACGACGGCGACGTCGACGCGTTCATTTCCGCGTTCCAAGCGACGGATAAGTTATATAAGAATCAGTTCATGGAGACGGGTAATGTAAACTTTACGCTGTCGACGACGGGCGCCGTCAACGGTTCGCGCACGCTGGGAACGGATATCGGCGATTTTGATAATGACGGCGATCCCGACATCATTTGCGGCGAGGACGCCGGCCTTAGCGAAGTGTTATTACAAAACAACGGCGCGAAGGACGTGTGGGCGCCGCGCGTCGACATCCAACAGTTGGCCAACACGACGCCCCAGTCCGCGCCGCGCATCATTGTCATTCGCGGGTTCGACAACTCGAATCAGGAGCATTTCATCCACGCGGTTGGAACATTACAATTCACCGCGAACGGGCATACCTCGCAGCGCCCCGCCTACTATTCCGGCGCGAACGGCTGGACGACGACCATTCCCGGCTATTGGGTTGGAACGATTACTTATGGCGTCCGCATTTCGGATCGCGCGGGGAACACGGGCGTTTCGCAGACGAAGTCATTCACGGTTACGCAGCAGGGATTTTCAACATTCGGAACTTCGGTGCCGGGCTGTCACGGCGCGATGAACCTCAGCGTGAATTCCTGTCCGACGATGAATAATCCCGAATTTCAGATGCTCTGCACCGGCGGTCCGCCGAACACACTACAACTTTGTCTCGTGTCCAACAGTCTTGGCAGCGGCCAGGATGAGTTCAATTTGGGACTACCCATCTGGGCGGATTTATTAAATGCAACCGATGCGTATGCGTTCGACGCCACGTGCGACCCGTCGGGTACGATGTCGACGCCTGCCGTGATTCCCAACACGCCCTCGCTGATCGGTAGTAATTACTATTTCCAGTTCATCGTCGCCGACGGCGGATGCGGGCAGATGTTCTCGACGTCGGGCGGCGGCAAACTAACGATTCATCCGTAAAATTCCCGCGCCGCGGAGTGACGCCCTCCTTGAATATCAATTAACAAATATCAATTCGCCGCGCCGGCGGCGAGAATTGAAAGCGAATATCGGTACGGAAGTTGTTCCGTTCCGCGGGACTTCCGGACAGGGTCCACAATGGATCCTTCGGTCGCAGTCGAGGCCCCGAGACTCACATGTTACGAATCCTGCCGCCACTCTTTGTTAGTGTTCTGATCTGTGCATTATCGCCCATCGCGGGCGCGCAAACGCTGTTGCCCGAAAAAATCTGGACGACCGACGCATCGACCTACGCGGCGATCGACAGCGTGATCTGGTCGAGTCCTCCGAAGAATGTAGAGTTGGCCGACGATTTCGATGTCGTCGGCACGATTACGCGCGTGGTTGCGTACGCGAACCCTTGTTTCAACTGCGCCGCTCCGTCGGTGGCGGGTGTATATGTGCGATTTTACTCCTGGACCGCGGCCAAGCCGGGAACATTACAATACGAAGCGCATCTTCTCGCCGGCGATTCGAAGTTTGCTTATATTCCGACGAATTTTGGAGTGATCGATGTAACACTTCCGACGCCGTTCACGGCGACGGGAAAACATTACATTTCCATTCAGGTCGAGTTCAACGGCGGCGGATACTGGTCGTGGTGGGTGGCCGATTTGGGCGCTCCCAAACTTTCCTCCGGACGCATGCGCGACAATCTCGCGGGCGGCGGGTGGAAACCGCTCAGTACAGTCGTGGGACCGCTCAGCGCGGACCTGTCCATCGCGCTCTGGGGATTTGATAGTTCGCCGACGGTCGGCTCGGATCCGTGCGGACCGTGGGTCCCCATGGATACTCCAAATCCTTCGAATGCGGACTCCTGCGGATTTTCGGACATCAAAATGTTAAATTCGCACAATATGTGGGCGGTCGGGACCGCGTCGGGCGCGCTCAAGCCGACGTCGACGGGTTTTAGTACATTTGCGGCGCATTTCGACGGAAATAACTGGACGGCCGTTCCCACTCCCAACCCCGCACCGGTTCCGTCGCTCGTAAATGACGCGTTGTATGCGGTCGACGCAATTACTACAAATGATGTATGGGCCGCGGGCACGCAGGTCAAGTCTCTCGCGGGCGGGTGGACGGGACAGCAATTATTAGTTATGCATTGGGACGGCGCGCAATGGAATGTTATGAACACTCCCGATCCGCTGAGCGCGGTCGGCTACGGAGCCTCCGGCGCGTATGTTAGCGATATCGCGGCAATCGCTACAAATGACATCTGGTTTTCCGGACTGTGGATCGATGTGCAGCCGTCGGGAACGACGAGCCAACCGGGACTTCTGATGCATTGGAACGGGAGTAGTTTTAGTATTTCGCAAGTGCCCGCGATCGATCCGGGAGGACTGACGTTCGATTCGTTGTCCGCGGTTTCGACCAACGACGTCTGGGCCGTCGGCGGCGGATTCGGTAATAATTATATAAATCAATCCGTCATCGTGCATTGGAACGGATCGGCGTGGAGCCACGTACCGGGGCCGCTTTTCGGTTGGTACCAGCGGACGTTCGCGGTGCATGCGCTCGCGGCGAACGACGTGTACGCGATGGGCGATTATTTCGATAATACGGGGAATCATTTATTTATGATCCACTGGAACGGCGGGACATGGACCCAGCTTTCCGCGCCGCCGTCGGCGGCGACGTTTCGCGCGTTCGCTTCGAACGATATTTATACTTACGGCCAGAGTATCTATCATTTCGACGGAGCCGCGTGGAGCGAAGTCGAGACGTTTCCTTCCGTCGATTCCGGAAGTATCTCGGCGGTGGATTCGAGCGCGGCCTGCGAAGTCGCGGGCGTCGGCGGACAGTACAAAATCGGACAGGGCGCGACGTTCGCGGCGCGCGTCGACAACGGTAAATACTTCAAATCCGCAGTTCGAAATCCATGCAATCCGTGGGCGGCACAGGCGAAATTAGTAAATTTAACGGAGCCGCTGCTCGGTACGACGCTCGTCATGTCGCTCGACGATCCGCAGAACCTCGGTTTCTGGCCGCCGAGTTTTCAACTATTCGGATACTGGTTCGCGGCGGCAGCGCCGGATCCTAATTATCCGTGCGGCACCGAATTGCAATTGGTGGAATCGACGACGGGCCTAGCCGAACTATTAATTGATTACAATCAGCTCGCGGCCCAACTCGGCCCCAAGTCCTGGGGCGGTCCGGCGCACCCCGTGGAGTTCGCGGTTTTTTTGCCCAACGATCCGATGCTCGCCGGACACACGTTTTATACACAAGGCTTGCTCGTCGATTTTAGTACACAGATCCGCGCGGAGTTTAGCAATGCGATAGACCTTCGCCTCGGGTATTGAACGGAGGACGCAAAATACAATTCGAGCGCGTTGGCGACCCCGGGGCTGCGATTTCGGACGGCGGTTCGATTTTGTTTGCCACGCCGCCGCGCGGGCGCGGATGAAGGCTATGCGCACATCATCGCGCCTCCATCCATGACCCTGAAAAACCAAAAAAAATGCTCCTGGCTCGCATCGCTCGCAGCCGCACTCCTCGTTTCCACTACGGCCGTCGCGCAGGTGCCGACCGGCGGTTTCCAACTGGGCGACGCCTACATTTGGAGCTCCAGCATGCACATGAGTTCCCAGCCGACCGGCGCCGCGTTTCAGGGCCTCGTTCGCGTCGACGGAATCACGGGCGCGACATCGCTCGTGAAACAGGTCGGCGGGATTTATAGTAATATTACGTATGATCCGTTTCGCGACCGTTTGATGATGTCGATGGAACTCACTTATACGCCCTATCTCAACGGACTTTTCACATGCGACGCCGCCGGAAACTTAACGAAGATTCCGCTGCCGTTTCTTCCTTTTGCGGTCTTTTCGGCGGGTAATGGTAATGTTTACCTCACCTTCAATAATGGAGCATGGACCGAGCTTTATTATTTAGATTCCAGCAACACGCTTCACGGCCTGCTGAACGCCGCCGGAACGGGAAATCAACACGTGACGGCGCCGAACAGCGGCCGCTGGAATTATTATTATGACGCCGGCACGAATAGTATACTCGTATTCGGCATAGGCTCGAGCACCGCGTGCGGCGGTCCGGGAGTCACGGCGTGGGTTGATAGAATTTCGCTCACGCCGAACGGCGGTCAGGTAATCGGCGCCGTGACTTCCCAGCCGCTGTGTACGGGACCCTCGTCGGCCATCGCGGGCGTTTCGCGCGGCCCCGGGGATAAGATTGCATTGTGTTTGAATACAATTAGCTCTGGAATCCAGCGGCGCGTGGTACTCGTCGACCCCGTGACGCTTGGCATCGATAGTTTCGCCGCCACGGACTATCTTGCAACTTCCGCGGGAACCTATTCGCAAATTTATCAAAGCGCGCTGATGCTCGACACGTTTTTTGATAATATAAGAATGTTCCATCCGGGACAGACGGACGCGGGTGTCGGTTCCGGAATTATATTCACGCCGAATACCTCCGATCCGATGGTCTCGTCCCCGGGCGGCAGCGCCGAGATCGTATTTATGACAACAATTGATTATGGCAATTCCGGATATTTGGCATACGGCGCCGGATCTTCCGGTTGCACCGGACCGGAGACCATCGCCGGCATGAGTTCGCCGAAGGCCGGAACGACAAGTTTCCGATTTGTAGGATCGAACGCGCCGGCGAACAGTCTCGGTCTCGTCCTTGTCTCCGACGTGCCCGACTTCATCGGCAACGACGTTCTGGGAATTGGAGTCATTCTTTACCTCGATCTGATCAATTCGACGCAGCTCATGCCGTTCGATATCTATAGTGATTCGACGGGCCACGCGGCGACGAATCCAATTGCAATACCCGCTTCGATGGCCGGCCAGACATTCTACGGTCAGGGCGTCTGGTACTGGACCACCTGTTCGTTGCCGCCGCTCAATTTGAGTACAACGAACGGTTTGGAGTTTACAATTCAATAAACGCGAGAACTCTCCTCGAACGCGCCGCGGCATCAACACCGCGGCGCGTTTTTGTTTAAAATGGATCGGAGTGGTTCGCCGCCACTCCCGCGGTTTCATGGAACAAGACCGGAGATGAACGGATTTTGCCTGCCACATCGCCGCCCGGACGTTGATGAATGCGGTGCGATACCAAATCGCACAACCTCCCATGAACCTGAACACTCAAAAAAAATGCTCGTGGCTCGCATCGCTCGCAGCCGCACTCCTCGTTTCCACTACAGCCGTCGCGCAAGTGCCGACCGGCGGATTTCAACTGGGCGATGCCTACGTGTGGAGTTCCTCTCTGCAGATCAGCAGCCAGCCGCCGAACATGTCGTTTCAGGGCCTCATTCGCGTCGATGGGATCACCGGCGCAACTTCGTTTGTAACGCAAGTTGGCGCGATTTATAGTAATATTACTTATGATCCGTTCCGCGACCGGCTGATGATGGCGATGGAGCTCAGTTTCACGCCCTATGTCAACGGACTCTACACTTGCGACGCCGCTGGAACGCTTACAAAAATTCCGCTTCCGTTTCTTCCTTATGCGGTCTTCTCGGCGGGGAACGGTAATGTTTACCTCGCATTCAATAATGGCGCATGGACCGAGCTTTATTATTTAGATTCTGGCAATACGCTCCATGGTTTGCTGAACGCCGCGGGAACAGGCAACCAGCACGTGACGGCGCCGAGCAACGGCCGGGCATACTATTATTATGATGCCGGCACAAATAGTATTCTTGAATTTTACGCCGGTCCGATCGGCCCGTGCGGAAGTTACGGAAACTCCCTCTGGGTTGATAGGATTTCACTTACGCCAGACGGCTCCCAAGTGGTCGGAAGTGTCATTTCCCAGGCAATGTGCATCGGGTCTCCTTCTCCGTCGGGTGTTTCGCGCGGACCGGGAGACAAAATTGCCGTATCATTGAATACAATTGCCTCTGGAATTCAAACGCGCGTGATACTCGTCGATCCGGCGACTCTTGGCTTTAGCAGTCTTGCCGCGACGGACAATCTCGCGACGTCCACGGGAACCTATTCGCAAATTTACCAATGCGAGCTGGTCCTCGATACGTTTTATGATAATATAAGAATGTTCTACGAGGGACAGGTGGATTCCGGTCCCGGATCAGGAATTGTATTTACTCCGGACACCTCCGATCCGAAGGTTTCGGGCGTCGGCGGCAGCGCCGAGATCACATATATAACGACAATCGATTATGGCAATTCCGGATATTTAGCATACGGCGCAGGATCTTCCGGTTGCACGGGACCGGAGACCATCGCCGGCATGAGTTCGCCGAAGGCCGGAACGACGAGTTTCCGATTTGTAGGATCGAACGCGCCGGCGAACAGTCTTGGTCTCGTCCTCGTCTCCGACGTGCCCGACTTCATCGGCAACGATGTCCTGGGAATTGGAGTCATTCTCTACCTCGATCTAATCAATTCGACGCAGCTCATGCCGTTCGATATCTATAGTGATTCGACGGGCCACGCGGCGACGAATCCGATTGCGATTCCCGCTTCGATGGCCGGCCAGACATTCTACGGTCAGGGCGTCTGGTACTGGACGACCTGTTCGCTGCCGCCGCTCAATTTGAGTACAACGAACGGCTTGGAATTTACAATTCAATAAACTCGAGAACTCTAGTCGAACGCGCCGCGGCGTATACTTGCGGCGCGCGCGTTCGGTCGGTCGAATCCAAGTCCGTCGCGCGCATGAAACCGACATGCGAGAGAAATTATTACTTTTCGCGATCGCGTTCGGCGCGGGAGCGTGTTCGGCACCGCCCGCGCCCGAGCGCGCGGCGTCGCTCCGCTGGACGGACTGGTCGGCCGACGTGTTCGCGCGCGCGCGAGCCGAACATCGTTTTGTAATACTCGATCTGGAGGCGGTGTGGTGCCACTGGTGCCACGTCATGTCCGAAACGACGTACCGCGACCCGGCGGTCGTCGATTTATTACAAAAAAATTATATTTGTGTCCGCGTCGATCAGGACGCGCGTCCCGATCTGTCGAATCGTTATGAAGATTACGGATGGCCCGCGACGATCGTATTTAACGAAAACGGCGGCGAAGTCGTAAAACGCTCCGGTTATATTCCGCCCGGGCCGATGCGATCCATGCTGGAGGCGATCATTAAGGATCCGACGCCGGGGCCGTCGGTCGTCGGCGCGGAAAATGTAAAGATCGCGTCCGATACTACGATTTCGCGCGAACTGTGGACGCAACTGATCGCCGGTTTCGAGAACAGTTATGATTCGGCGCACGGCGGCTGGGGCTTTTCTCACAAATATCTGAATCCAACCAATACCGAATACGCGATCGCGGCCGGGTTCGACGGCGACGCGGCCGCGGAGGCGAAGGCGCGCCAGACGCTCGACGCGGGCCTCGCGCTGCTCGATCCGGCTTGGGGTGGTATCTATCAATATTCCACGGGCGGCGTCTGGACGGAGCCGCATTTCGAGAAAATCGCATCTGTACAATCGGAGAACTTAAGAATTTACTCGCTCGCGTACGCGGCGTGGAAATCGCAAAAACATCTCGACGCGGCCCGCGCGATTCAAAAGTATATTCACAATTTTCTGACGGGGCCCGACGGCGCGTTTTATACAAGCCAGGACGCCGATCTCGTGCAAGGCGAGCATTCGGGCGAATATTTCGCCCTCGACGACGCCGGCCGGCGCGCGCGCGGAATTCCCCGCGTCGATAAACATATCTATTCGCGCGAAAACGGCTGGTTTATCCGCGCGCTTTGTCAATTTTACTCATGCACGGGCGACGAAAGAGCGCTCGCCGACGCGAAGCGCGCGGCGGACTGGATTCTAAAATTTCGAATGTTAAAGAACGGCGGATTTTCGCACGACGCGGCCGATCCGTTCGGGCCCTATCTCGGCGACACGCTGGCGATGGGCCAGGCGTTTCTTGCATTGTATGAATCGACGGCAGACACGGCGTGGCTCGACTGCGCGGTCGACGCGTCGCGTTTTATGAATGAACAATTCGCCGGCGACGCCGGCTACCGGACGGTCGCGAATTCCTCCGATGATAATAAAACGAACATCGCGCCGCAGCCGCCGCAGCGCGACGAAAATCTTAATATTGTACGATTCGAGAATTTACTTTGGCGGCACACGGGCGATTCCGTCCATGGGGAGCGCGCGAAACGCGCGATGCGATGGCTCGCGAGTCCGGCGATCGCGGGACAGTTTCCAACCGCGGCCGCGCTTCTCGCCGAACGCGAACTCGGCGCCGATCCTTTGCATATTACCATTGTCGGTTCGAAGCGCGACGCGGCCGCCCGGCAATTGTATCGAACGGCGCTGGCGGGGTTTTCGACCTATCGACGCGTCGAATGGTACGATCGCGCCGAGGGCGGATTGCGCAACAAAGATATCGAATATCCCGAGCTCGACCGCGCCGCCGCATTTGTATGTTCGACCCATCGTTGTTCATCTCCGATTTTCGGCGTGGACGAACTGGCGAAGAAAATTGTATTATCGCGTTCGCGGTGACGTTCGCGATCAATAATATTCCGCCCCTTCTTTACATTGTAAACAAATCCCGAGTCACCGCGATGTCTTTTCGGCGCGCGTCTCTCCGTCCGCATGGAAAATCGTCATTCCGCCATCGCCGTTTTTTCCCCGCACGTCGAAGCGCACGCGCGTGGACGTGCGGAGGGAATGATTATATACAATAAATTCGGCATCCGACCGGCGGATGAAACGATAATCTCCGGGCAACAAATTATTGCCAGTTCCGACGAAGTACTTTTTATTTACTTCCTGGCGCAACTGTACGATCGTCGTTCCGCGTTCGAATTGTAAAAGCACATACGTTATTAAAAGATTTTTTTCGATCGCGGTTCCGAGAATTTCGGGTGCCGCGAACTGCCCGAATCGCTTCGTCCACTCCGCGCGCGTCCGGCTCCAGTAGGCCGCCTCTTCCTCGAACGCGCCATCGAATTGAAGCATTTCGCGGACGGAGTCGAGTTCGCCGTTCAGAATGGATGTTATCAATTTTGTCGACGCGGATTCCGCCTCGCGAACGCGCGCGGAATTCTCCAATTTGGGAAACGTCGTTAACAACTTGCACGCGCCCGGCGTCGCGGCCGCGGTCGAGAGTTGATGATTACACAATTCAAGCGCGAAACTCGCGCCGGACGGCAGCCGGTACGTGCCGGTGTAATTCTCCAATTTCGACAATTCGATTTCGGCGGTCGGTCGCGGGACGTCCGGCACTTCTGCGCCGAAAAACGCGTCGGGCACGGAACTGATAAGACTTCTGGAGACCGAATTGCGCTCGCTCGTAAAGTAAATAATAACGACGTTCTCGTCGACGTAGCGGCGAAAGTCGGCGAAGAACGTTCCGTTGCTTCCGTCATGTGTAATGAGTCGCGTGTTGCGCGGCGTCGTAAAAATCGCCCAGCCATAACCATAATATGAACTATGTTGGTCGTTCTCCGGAACGCGCGGCGTGAACATTTCGGCCTTGGATTCGTTTGTAAGTATTTCGCCGCCCTCCAGCGCGCGATGCCATTTGTAAAGATCCTCGAGCGTCGACAAAACGCCTCCGGCACCGCGTCCGCCCCAGGACGGGCCGTCGTTTCCCCAGCGTTGGCGCGGGGATCCGAGGTCGCCGGAAATATCAAATCCGTGCGCGATTTCGCGATCCGTCGAGTTCGGAAACGCGAATCCGGTCTTGAGCATTCCCGAGGGTTTCCAGAGTTTATAATACAGATAATTCTCGTAGGGTGCGCCCGACGCGATTTCGACGATGATCGCGAGCAGGGCGTATCCGGCGTTCGAATATCCATAGCGCTCGCCGGGTTTTAATAATAATTTCGAATTTAATATTCTGTCGGCGGCCGCGTCCCGCGTCAGAATCTCCGAGGGCTCGGCGGCGTCGTGCGCGAACCCGCCCGTGTGCGTGAGCAACTGTCGCACGGTTATCGTTTGTTTGTCGGGCGGGACGTTTCCAAAGAACTTTGTAATAGAATCCGTTACTCTTAACTTTCCCTCCTCCTGCAATTTCAGAATCGCCGCGGCGGTGAATTGTTTTGTAATGGACCCGATGTCGAAGACCGTCTCCGTCGATATCGGAATCGTATGCTTCCCGTCCGCCCATCCGTAGCCGTTGCTTAATATAACTTTTCCGTTTTTGGCGACCAGAATTCCGCCGCGGACGCCCGACGCGTTCAAAAACGCGTCGACGCGCGCCGCAATCCGCCCGTCATCCGTCGTTTCGTCGGGAGCGGATTGTAAACGATCGAGTTCCCGCGCGCGCGCGCAGGCCGTGCAGGAAATTATTAATAAAAGTGCGGTGTCGGACGTGCGCATGTGCTTTGAGAACGCGGCGCAAATTGACCGAGTTGCCACGCCCGCGGTTCATATACAAAATTGGTCGGGGCGACAGGATTTGAACCTGCGACCTCTTCCACCCCAAGGAAGCGCGCTAGCCAAGCTGCGCCACGCCCCGACCTGATGGATTTTTGCGCGAGCCGCGGTTGAGCCGCGACCGGGTGTGAGGAGTCCAGAGCGGAGGCTACGCGCCCGGCGGGCGGGTCGCAAGGAGGGGCGTCGCGGCCGTGTTGGATGCGTCAGCGCCGCCGCCATAGACTCACGCGCTTGTCAGAGCTTCCCGAGCCCAATTTCGGACTTTGGTTCGAACGCGTCGCGCGCACATTTGCGGCGCGCGAGGCGATCCGGCGCCGCAACAGCAAGGAAACGGCGCCGATGACGTACGCGGAATTGTATCAAAGCGTCCGCGAGGCGGCGGCCGGCTTCGCGTGGGTCGGCCTCCATCCCGGCGACCGCGTCGGACTTATATTCGATAATCGGCGCGAATGGATTATCAGTAGTTTAGCAATCACGGGACAGGGCGCGGTCGACGTGCCGCGCGGCGCCGACACGCCGAACGTGGAAATTGTCATGATTCTCGCGCACTCGGGGGCGCGCGGAGCCGTGGTCGATACGCCGGCGCGCGCGCAGGCGATCGCGGCCGCGTGCTCCGATCTGCCGGCGTTCGAATTTATTGTAATATTGGACGGGGCGGCCGGGGGCGCCGCCGGGCCGGCGCCCGCCACGGGGCGCGCGCCGGTTCGTTTTATTTATTTCGACGAATTGTTAGAACACGGGCGCGACCGGCTCGCCCACGGCGTCGACGATTTCGCGCGCCGCGCGCCGGAAGTCAAGAGCGACGATTTGTTAACGCTCGTTTACACATCGGGAACGACGGGCGCGCCGAAAGGCGTCATGCTCTCGCACCGCAACGTGCTTTCGAATTTTTATCATATTCGCGCACGCATTCCCGTGTCGCCGGGCGACGTGGCGTTGTCGATTCTGCCGACGTGGCACATGTTCGAACGGCTCGTCGAATACGCCGTTCTCGATCGCGGTGGAATCTTAGTTTATACCGATGCGCGCCGCATGCGCGCCGATCTCGCGGGCGAGCGGCCGCGGCTCATGGCGACCGTTCCGCGCATTTGGGAAACATTGCACGACGCCATTCGAGACTCGGTCGCGAAACTGCCGCCGTGGAAGCGGCGAATCTTTACATTGGCGTCGCGCGTGACGGTCGCGCATCTGCGCGCGCGAGCGAAGGAAAATATATTATTGAGCGCGGCGCTCGCCCCCGCGGCGGCGCTCGCGTCAAAATTGGTATTCAAGCCGCGCTTACAACAATACGGACTATTAAATTTTAACGTTTGCGTCTCCGGCGGCGGTTCGCTGCCGCTCGCGCTCGACGAGTTTTTCTTATCGATTGGAATTCCAATATTGAACGGATACGGACTGACGGAGACGTCGCCGGTGATCGCCGTTCGGCGGCTCGAAGCGAATATTGCGGGAACCGTCGGAACGCCGCTCGACGACACGGAAATACAATTATTTGATCTCGACGGCAACCCCGCAAGACCCGGCGAGACTGGCGTTCTTCGCGTGCGCGGGCCGCAGGTGACGCGAGGCTATTACCGCGACGACGAACAGACGCGAAAGGCGTTTCCGGTTCCAGGCTGGTTCGACACCGGCGACCTCGCGCGCGTCGACCGGAACGGTAATATTACAATTGTCGGCCGGGTTAAAGATACAATCGCGCTGCGCGGCGGCGAGAAAATCGAACCCGAGCGCGTGGAAACACAACTGATCACGAGTCCGTTCATCGTGCAGGCAGTCCTCGTCGGCCAGGACGCCAAAGTCGTCGGCGCGATTCTCGTGCCGAATCTCGAGCACCTTGGAGCGAAGATAGGTAAAGAAGCGATCGACGCTTCCGGCGACTGGCTGCGGAACGACGCCGCGAATCTGATTTTTCGCGCGGAGATCGACCGACTCGTAAGTTCCGCTTCCGGTTTCCGTCCGTACGAGCGGCCCGTTCGTTTTGTAATATTAAAAAAACCGATCGATCTCGCGAGCGGCATGCTCACGCAGACTTTAAAATTAAAAAGACGCGTTGTCGCCGAGCGATTCGCCGCCGAGATCGCCGCGATGCTTCGAGATGGGTGAGGCCGCGCGGCGCGCAACCGTGCGAATCCCGCACGAGCCGCTTGCGGCGCCGCAAGGGTTTGGGATCGGTTTCTGTCCGTGCGGACGGCACACACCTTGCGCTGGTTGCCATGGCTGCCGCCGCCCGCAACGGTTGACAGCCCCACACGGCGTTTCTAGCATTCGTAGTTCCTGGCATTCGTAAAATTCAACAAAACCCATGGCTGTCATCGATCTGGTTAAATGGAATGCGCCCGCGGATGTTTACGCGTGGAAATATCCTTCGGATGAATTGTCGACTTGGACGCAACTGATCGTTTCCGAGTCGCAGGAAGCTGTATTATTCCGCGGCGGCGAAATTCTGGGTCACTTCAAGGCCGGCCGGCACACGCTCACCACCGAGAATATTCCGCTCCTCACGAGTATTGTAAAGATCCCATTCGGCGGAAAATCGCCGTTCAAGGCCGAGGTCTGGTTTGTCAATCGTACCATTCCGCTCGACGTGCGCTGGGGCACCGCGGATCCGATTCAATTGTTAGATCCGAAGTCGCGCGTCATGATTCCGGTGCGCGCGTTCGGACAATTCGGCGTTCAGATCGAAGATACGAAAAAGTTTTTAATTAAACTCGTAGGCACGCTGCCGTCTTTCGACAAGAATCAGTTAATTTCATATTTCCGCGGCGTCATGGTGACGAACGCCAAGGACATCATTGCAAAACGGATCATTAAGGATCAAATTTCCATTCTCGAAGTCGCGGCAAACCTCTCGGAAATCTCGAAATCGTTGCAGGAGGACATGGCGGCCGAATTCGAGGAATTCGGACTGAAACTCGTCCGGTTTTTTGTTAATTCAATCAATGTTCCCGACGACGATCCGGCCGTCATCAAACTGCGCGACGCCTACGCGCGAAAAGCCGAAATGGATATTGTAGGATATACATATCAACAGGAGCGATCGTTCAATACACTTGAAAAGGCCGCCGGCAATCAGGGGAGTTCGGCCGCGCCGATCATGGGCGCGGGAATCGGACTCGGCATGGGACTCGGACTCGGCGGCGCGGTGGGCAAATCGATGGCGTCGGCGTCGGATGTTATGAATGTCGGCGGCGGCGGCGCCGCGAAAACATGTCCCGCCTGTCGAACGGCGAATCCCGCCGATAATAAATATTGTTCGAAATGCGGAGGGTTGTTCGACGCGCCCGAATCCGCCGCGCCGGCCGCGATTAAATGTGATAAATGTTCCGCGTCGTCGCCGCCCAATTCCAAATTCTGCGCAGGTTGCGGGGCGACATTTTACATTTGTCCGCGATGCGGATCCAACAATCCGGGCGGCGCGATCGCGTGCCAGCGCTGCTCGACGCTGATGCCGATTACTTGCAAAACCTGCGGCGGCGCGTCGCCAAGCGTTTCGAATTTTTGTATTCATTGCGGCAAACCCCTCACGACGAAATGCGTCAAGTGCAGCGCGCCGCTGCCGCCGCAAAGTAAATTCTGTCCGTCTTGCGGCACCCCGACATTGCCAAACACGCCGACCACGCCTTGACCGCGGCAATCGATCCTGTATCCACGATCATTAACTAACAAATAAAGAATACACCCATGGCCTCCACCGCGAAAACCACCGGCATCCTGGCGTTGCTCGGTTTGTTAACGATAGGCGCCACTATTTCGGTGGCGTTCCTATGGACGCCTGTCTCCGCGCGCGGCGACATCTTTTGGTTAAGTTTGATGACGCTCGCGCTGGCCGAATTGTTAGCATTTGGATATCCGATCCTCGTTCAGATCGCCGGAGGCCGCGGCGGCGAGCAAACTCCCGTGCGCGCGGGCGTCGGCACGATCATTGCGATTTACGCGGTCGTCGTCGTCGTCATCGCACTGTGCGCGTTGATCGGTTTCGGACTCAAACTACTCATAACTTTACATATCATCGCATTCCTGCTGACGGCGATCTCGATCGGCGGACTCGCGATCATGGGATCGCGCGTGCAGGACGCCGCGGGAGAGTCGGCGCGCGAGCGGTCGCGTTTGAACGAATTTCGCAATCAGATCGCTATCATTAAAGATTCGGCCGACATGATTTGTAAAGGATCGTCGTCGCCGTTTCTCGACGCGCTCCGATTGCTGCAGGACGACGCGCGATACGCGCGCGCCGTCGGACGCGCCGAGTCGCTCGATTTGGATATTCAAATGAAGGCGGCGGTCGACGGACTCAATAATAAAATGCAGGAATTGCAAGAAACGAAGCAGCGCGGCAGCGCCGACGCGTTTTCGGCGAAAATGAATGAACTCGCGAGCGACGTCCTGAAAATACGGCAGCTGCTGAAGCGGCGCGAACAGTTCTAAAACCATAGCATGTCGGATCGACCGGACGCGGGCCAGTCGTGGGGATGCCTCAGCTGGCCGATCATTATTATAGCATTTTTTCTGTGCCAGCCCCTCGGCGCGGTATTGTTGATTCTGCGGCTCAGCCGCGATCGTTCGCAGCGCATCACGTCGGGACGTATACTACAATTCGTCGGATTCGGATTCGCGATATTATTTGGAATTGCGTCGATCTCGGTCGCGAGGTATGAGGCCGGTCCGCGAATGGGCTTCGTGTTCCTGTTGTTTCTGGGAGCGCTGTTCGTGGGATTGAAAGGAACCCAGCTCGTCGGCAAAGCGGCCGCCACGCGCCGTTATATGAATTTAATCATAAATCAAAAGTACGATTCGGTCGACGAAATCGCCGCGGCGCTCAAGAATAGTAATATTATGGATGTCGAGCGCGAAATTCAGGAAATCATCGATCAGGGATTCCTCCCCGGATACCGTCTCGATCGCGACACGCGAAGAATCATTAAGATCGGCGGAGGCACGGGCCAGCCGCCCGTCGTTTCCTCCGCCGGCGCGGGCGCGGCGATGGTTTACACCTGCCGCGGCTGCGGCGCCCACAACGAAGCGCCCCGCGGTGGTGTTGTACGATGCGATTATTGCGATACGCCGAATAAGGTCGGCTAGGGAGAACGCGGAGCCAGAGCGAGACGCGGAGGCAGAACGAGAATTCCACGCGGAGACGCGGAGCCAGAACGAGAAATTCACGCGGAGACGCGGAGCGAGAAGGAGACGCGGAGCCAGAACGAGAAATTCACGCGGAGACGCGGAGCCAGAAGGAGAACTGCACGCGGAGACGCGGAGAACAGAGAGAACGCGGAGAAAACCAAGAATACAATTGTAAGTTCTGGTTTTCTCCGCGTCTCCGCGTGCAGGTCTTCTCTCCGCGTCTCCGCGTGAAATGCTGGCTCCGGAACGTAACAATTGCATGGCGTGTCGCCTCGGCTCTCCGCGTCTCCACGTCTCAGCGTTCAATATTCTCTGATTCATGGAATACGGGGCGGTTGATTTACCCGGAGTCGCGGGGAAGACGCGGCGGGTAAATTATTAACAATACGATGCAGTCCTTCTTTAAGCGTGGCTGCGCCGAAATTAATAAGCAGACCGACAGGCAGTTTCGTAATTCTAAGATAAGTTAATAGTCGTTTGCCGTGAACCGGTGCAAGGCGCTCGACGGACTTGACTTCAACGATGACCAGCGCTTCAACCATAAGATCCGCGCGGAAGCCTTCCTCGAATACGACTCCGTCGTATTCGACTTGAATACATTTTTGACGCTCCAAGCGCAAACCCCGACGCTCCAATTCGCGAACGAGTAGTACTTCATAAACCGATTCAAGAAGACCTGGACCAAGTTCTTTATGAATCTTCACCGCCGCATCTACAATAATACCGGTGATGTCGTCTAATTCTTTCATTGTATGAGAGTTTCACGCGGAGACGCGGAGCGAGAAGGAGACGCGGAGCCAGAACCAGAGTTCCACGCGGAGACGCGGAGGACGGAGAGAACGCGGAGAAAACCAAAAATATAATTGTAAGTTCTGGTTTTCTCCGCGTCTCCGCGTGGAATTCCGGCTCTGAAATATTACAATTGAGTTGCGTGTCGGCGCGAACTCTCCGCGGCTCCGCGTGGAAACGAGATCTGATTCATGGAATACGAGGCGGTTGATTTACTCGGAGACGCGGGGAGGATGCCGGGGGTAAATTATTAACAATACGATGCAGTCCTTCTTTAAGCGTGGCTGCGC
>JACQFD010000014.1 GCA_016200225.1 Planctomycetota bacterium | reverse complement strand
AAGTGTAGAAATCTGGCCCAATATGGTAGCTATCAAATGAGTCAGAAGCGCCGCCGCTGCTCCGAAGCGCTCATCGGCTGGCTGAAAAAAGTCGCCGGATTGGAACGCACGCGATTTGTTGGAAGATGGAAGACGCAGATTCATGCGTACGTCGCGGGCGCGACATTGAATTATCTAAAACTTATTAATCTTGAGGCGGCAAAAGTCGCGTGAGCGGCGAGAGAATGAGAAGCAATGTACACAACATTCACGAATCATTTAAAATAAATGATGGCGAAGTATTTATCAGCCACCCCCGAAAACGTGGCGCCCCTGCGTTTCAATCAAAAACGATCCCGAATTCGAGTTATTATCGGTTTTGCACAGGTCTGCTAATCGTCTTTACGTGGATTGGTCGGCTCAAGAAGCTTTGTATCGAATCCAAATTACGCGCGCGAGAAATGAGTTCGAAGGCTTCATCATTCTTTATCTCAATCGAAGGGCTCAAGACTTCCGACGTCCGTAACACTCTATTATCGGCTATCGTAGAATATAATAATAATCCCCTAGTTGATGAACGTGTTGAGTCAATTGTCGATCTCGGGCCGTACTTTGAATTATTATCAACTCGGGCTCAATGTGAAGCGCGAGGAGATTGGTTTGACCATATTTCTAAAAGACTGGATAAATAATATTCAGGAAGTGGATCAAGTTGACCCTGGATCGGAACTGGGATGTCATTTAATGCTTATTACCAAACGTTGATCACGTCGTAAGCGTCAGGTAAAAATCTCAATTACCAACGTGGTGTCCAAATACTAGAATACTTCTAATGGCGATGTTCAAGAGCGAAAATGAGCGAAATTTGCATGCAAGACTTCGATCGGCGAGGAGATTTTGGCGTTTGGCAGGACGCAGTATTCGATCGGTTTCTATGTGTCCTTCAGGAAGTCGGGTCTTTAGCCCGCATTATTCATGAAGTCTGTGAAGATGGCCGACAGTGCGCTGCCAAATGTCGGGTGCGACGACGGCGCGACCTGCAGCGTCTCCCTTGTCGGGGCTCTCGCCGAAGGAGCAACGCCACAGTTGGCGGCACAATGCGCGGCCAGATTCGTGGAATTCATGAATAACGCCGGGTTAGGAAGCCACGACTTCGGGAACGGGGCCCACCCGTTTGTGGGACGCGGCGGTTTCACGGCGGCAGCGCGCGCATTTCGTGGATTGATCGCTTTCAACGCGTTCGCTGAGAATGACGGTCGACACTGCGCGGGACGAGGCTGTCCATCGCACGGTCATCGAGGAATTGAGAGATGGGATCCAAGACGCTTTATTGTTTATATTCATTATTTTCCGCGGGAATATTAACAGTTTCGGCCGGGGCGCAGACGCCGCCGACGTATCGGGCGGATATTTATTATGACAGCTCCCACGTTGCTCATATTTACGGGAGGTCGATCGCGACCGGACAGGCGTCCGATCCCGACGCGTTTTTCGGTCTTGGATTTCAACAGATGATGGATTTTCCGTTGCAGACACTCGGAGCGCTTTGGACAAACACAGGGAGCGCCGAGACGGCACTTGGCATCAATGCGCGGGGAATCGATATTCAAGTCTGGGCCGCGGACATCCCCGCGATCGCGAATGCGCAAATGAATAATCCGGGCGATTCTACAGTTCCGGTTATCGATACGCAGGTGAAAACGCTGCTTGAAGCATACGTCGAAGGCGTCAATGAGGGTCGAAAATGGTGGCGAGTCAACGCAAATGTTAATAATCCAGCATCGACCGGAGGGACGGTCACATATATTAACTCGCTTTCGACGGCCACCGGGCAAACGGTCGCGACATTGAATCATTTATTCAGCGTTCCGCCCGCGACGGGACCTCTCGGTCCGGATGGCGATATGCGGATCACGTTGTACCACGTGCTTTGTAACGGCTTGCGTTACGCGTTGAATGTTAATAACAGCTCGAATTCATGGCTGGCGAGTCAGACCGCGGCGAATGGAAATTTGATACTTCACACGGACATTCACACGCCGCTGATCGAGGGTTCGACCTTTCGCGGTTATTTTGTACATATTCATGGAAGTCAGTATCAGGTCGCCGGCAACACGATTCCCGGCTGGCCTTGTATTACAAATGGAATTAACGGTTCTCTCGCTTGGGCGTTGACGTCGGCCAATCCCGACCCGATCTCCAGCAACGCATGGAGCGCCGCACTTACAACAAATCCGGCGACATCGCAAAAATCGGTATTGATGTCGAACGGCGTATACGAGGACGTCGTCCATGTTCAAGCCAATCCATTCGTTTGGTACGACACGACAGGCGGCATATTACAAAATGTACAGCCGATCGATTCTTATTTTATAGATCGCGAATCGACGAGCGCCGCCGCCCGCAGATATCCGATAATATCCACATACGACTCGACTTCGACACAGGTTACATTCGCGCAAAAATCCGGACTGACGTCGCGGTGCTGGTGGGAGTTGTATATTAAACTTGGACAAGCGAGCGTCGTCACGTCGGACACTACGATTACGAACGGCACCGCGGCCGTATTCAATTTGGATATATTTCCTTGGGGTCAAAATATTCTGGTGGGAGGATCCAACGGTTCGATGCAGTACGTCCGCATGGGCCGGACGCCCATCCAGGGGACGGGAGCGGCCGGCGGCGATTACGCGTTGCCGACGATGGACGGAAGCGATCCTACAAAACGATGGGCGGGATTTCATACCTATGCAGACGAGCCGAAGGCATTCAAAACCGCCGGCGCGACGGGAAATGAAGTGTGGATTAATACAAATGTTCATCCCAAGCTGACGACGGGGACGCCGACGGATATTACTCCCTCTTCGTTTCCGTCGTACTTGCTCGGAACGGATCAGACGTCGAGTTGGCGTCAATTTCGAGCCGAGGAATTGTTACGAAATCAGAGCGCAAACGCGATCACAATACAAAAGAGCGAAGATGCCGGCCACGACCAAGTTGACAATTGGGCTCGCGTCATGCTTCCTCTTTTCTTCGCGGCGGCGCCGCAATATACGCCGACCTTTAGTAATGATGCCGCCCTGTTTCTCAATTGGCTTCAAAGCGGCTCGGGACAATTTCAAACCGGATTGCAATACTATGGCGCGACGCCCGAATTCACGGCCGACAAGCTTTCGGAAAGAGAAGTATATATAACATTACTGCGGGGTTATTACGAACGACAGGTGCAGGCCCAGTCGAGTTATTACAGCACGGACGATCAAACGGCATTGGCGCGACTCGGCAACGACCCCGCGTATACGATTGCGGCGGCCAACGACACCGCGCACTTCCTAAAGGGACAGCCGAATCAGGTCTGGGACCACGTTATCGATTTCATGAATAACGCGATTGAAAATATTGGCCACGATTATTTTTATAATCCAACAGTTAGTGGCCTGAGCGTGACGAGCCCAAAACTACTCAACGCCAGTCTCGGTTCGATATCGTATCCAACTTCGCTCAATCCATGGAGCAGTACGGCGGGCTGGCCCGTCGACGGCACGGTTCGATGGGGGAGCGCGAATTGGCTCGTCACGTCGACGCCGGGATTCTTCCCACCGCCGTCCAAGGCATACGATGATTATCTCACATTGACTTTTGGAATCCCCGCGGATTATTTATTTTATCTCAGCTATCTCGCGGCAACGAATCAGAACTGTTCGAATTTCGGCGTGACCGGAGTCCACTCCAATTTTGAGATATTGCCTATCGGCGGTTTGACGGACAGCTTATTTGTAATTACAGACGTTTCGCCGACGATCGCCGGCTATAATACATATATGGACGGCGTCAGGGCTCCGTTTCCTTGTAGCTACAATTCGAAACCATTTTATTATTCGCCCCATACTTTCGGTTCTCGGGCGATGTTTTCAGTAAGATTGAATCCCAATCGTCCGCCGTACGCGGAATTCCTGCAGGCATTTGCCGGCACTGAAATTCAAAACAGTACGTCGATCATGACCGCCACTTCAGGTTTCCCGGCGATTCCCTTCGGTCCCTATATTCCGCAGAATACGCATTCATTGACGAGTCCGGATTTCGTCGACGGGAATTGGAAAAAATTGATTATTGGCATTCCGTCGGGCAACGACCTGAAAGCTAATTATACAGTATCCGGAAATGGAATTTAATAAATAGACCGCGCAACTGCGCGGACTCGTCCCATATCTCTCGAAAGGCGGCCCGCCGTTCGCATTCCCGCGACGGCAGCGTCGCCTTTTTTTTGCATTTCGGCGCTTGCGAATCGTTGAACCTGCGCCGAAGATCGGTGCATTATGAAAATGACGATCCGCGCGGCGATTCTTATACTCGCCGGTCTACTCGCGGATATGCCCGCGAAGCAGGAACAGGCGGCATCGTCGCGCGAAGTGAAAATCCACGGGCTCGCGATTCGCGCGGACAACGCGCAGCCGGTGGCGGATGCGTTCTTAATGGTGCGCACAGCTGACGACGCGGTCGACTTTCCGCAGACGTGGGCGGCGCTCGGCGATGTGACTAAAATTCGCGAAGCGAGTCGATATGATTATATACAAAAACGCGTGCGCGAAATCGGCGGTTGGAAACCCGCGCGCACGGCCCGAACGCGGGCGGACGGGACATTTGATATTAACGTTCCGCGCGATTCGATTTTCTTCGTCGTCGACGCGGAGGCGGAGGGTTTGATTTGTAATGATGGTCCGAGGCACTCCGTGGACGATCCGGAAACGAAGGAGGGAATTATTATTATCATGCAAACGGCGCCGTCGGTCGCGGGTCGGGTTCTCGATCCGGATGGGAAGCCGGTCGCGGGTGCGTGGGTTCGAAGGCAATATTATCCAGAATGGGGCGTAAAATATGCACAAATGCTTCCGCTTGCGCGTTGTAGCGATGCAAGCGGGGAATATTATTTTCCAGTCGCGGACGGTAAGTTACAAATATGGGCTCCGAATTCGAACAGTAGGATTCCGCTCGTTTCGGCAGAATGCGAGTTCGAAAATATCATTGGTAAACGACAAAATGTCGAGACGCGGCTGCAGCGCGGGTATCCGTTGAAGATTAAGTTGGAATGTGAGGACCATTCACCCGCGAAAAATGTGGATATCACGAACCGACCGGATGGAGACAATGAGATTTACCCTTGGGTTCAATCTGTATCTTCCGACGAGAATGGCGAATGCGTGTGGCCCGCGCTTCCGGCCGGACGGTATAATTTCGAAGCGCGGTTTGAGAATGGGCGGACGCCGATTTTATCCGCGCCGGTTCAAGTGCCGTCGGCGCCCGGCGCTCCGATTCCTATATTTACAATTCCCGCGGTGGTGACGCGCCCTTCGGAGGAGCGATGGCGCGAGCGAACGGCTTCATGCCCATCGTCGAAGATTATCATTCACGTTCGCGATGCTGTTACGAGCCGGCCGGTTGTCAAATTTGATTATTTAATATTGAACGGTCCGGGGATGAGCATGGGACTCCCCGAAACTTATGATCCGAACAAGGACCCGAATGGAGTCATTGACGCGGAGGGGCCGCCGATGTTTCTTCGACGGTCCGAGGAACATTACTGGTGGTGCGATATTCGCGCGGGCGGCTATCAGAACGCTCGGATCCGCGAAACAGTTCACGAGAATTCACAAAAAGAAATCACCGTCGATCTTCTCCGTTCTTGCGGTGTCCACGGAAAAGTGATTGATGCGGCGACAAGCCGGCCCGTAGCACTGGCGGGCGTTCTATATCGTGAAATTCCTTATCGCAGTTACGGCCGGGGCACCGATGCTGCAAAAACCGTCGGCGATGGAACATTTCGCCTCGGCGGTGTCGGCGGAATGTTACAGATCCTCATCGATGCCGAAGGCTATTGCGAAGCGCAGTCTCAAGTCATCGAACTTGCGCCCGGCGAATCCCGCGACATTGGTAATATCATGATGTCGCAAGGAGGTGCGATTCACGGAAAAGTTAAGTCCTGCGATGGCAAGCCCGTTTCGGGAGGATGCATTTATGCGGAAATCGCTTCGATGAAATCCGGGTTGTTTCTTCCGATGTATTATGCACGAAGCGCGTCCGTCGACGAAAATGGTGAATTTACTATTGAACATGTCTTCCCGGGCAAATGGCAGATCCGCGCGATCCCGAAGCAGCGAAGTTCGATCGTTGGGCCGCCCGGTTTCTTTGATTCCAAATCGAATAAGGAACCAGAATTCAACGTCGCCAACGGCCAAATTACAAATGTGGAACTGGCGATGCCCGCATCGAGACCGGCGGCAGAAGAAAAGTAAGAATACATTTAAATAATCCGAGAATCTATCTTTTGACTACCCTCACTTTCTTTAAATTCTCCTCAAATCGCGGACTCGACTTCCGCAACGCCACCACCGCCGATCCTTCGCGTTCGGGGTGTTCGTCGCGCCAGACCTCCAGCCAATCATTACTTAAATCCGGCGCGCGATAGTTGATATCATCGATCGGTTTGCCGTAGCCGAAAACTGCGGGAAGCATGATGGCGAAATCGAATTGATAACGATTGGCGATCTCTTGATTGCGTTTGCCGTTGAAAAATTCGACGTGGTCGCGGTAGACGTCGGCGCCGAGGGTAGTGATGCGGCCGTCAAAGGAGACGCGAATGTTAGGAAACAATCGATATAATAAATATCCGCCCCACGACGGGCGGTTGAGGCAGTTTCCCTCGAGGCCGGCTTTTTCGATAAAATCGACGGCGGCCGTGGGTTCGTGCGGCGGCCACGTGTCGGCGAACGCGCCGCCCTGGAATTGTGAATAATTACGATAGCGATAGTCGGCGTCCCTAAACAATCCAAAGATTGCGATGACGGCCGCCGTCCAGCCGAAGGCGGCCACCCATGCGCGGCGCGCGCTGCCCGCGCGCGCGATTTCTGATAATTCGGCCGCGCAGAATGCAAATGGTATCATCATGAATAAATCGTGGCGGTTCGCGATCCACGGCATCGCGGCGCACGCGAGCGCGACGGGGGCGGCCGCCGCGGCGGTCGTGTTCGCGACGCCGCCTTTGAATATATGAATGAATCGCCGCGCCGCGAGCGCCGCCGTCGTCGCGAGGATCGCGGCCGCGTACGCCGCGTGCGCGCGAAAATCGCTGCCGGGCGTTTCGCGCGCCAGTTCGGCGGGATCGAACAGTAATTTAGTGAGCGGTTTCCATTCCGGTATCAAATCGGCGAGGCCCTGCGTTTCGAGTGCATAACTATATACTTTATAACCGTACGGATTGATCAACAACAAAACGCCCGCGCCGATCGTTAAATATATCAACTGTTGCGCCCTCGCGCGCGCGCCTGCGATCCACGCGCCCGCCGCGGCGAGCGCGAGAAAAATCGGCGCGATGACGCACGCCGCGTGCGTGTTCGCCCAAAATATACAAATCGCGGCGAACCATAGGATTCTCCGGAAAGTCAATTTGTCGTGTTTTCCTATAAATTCATAATAAATCAGCGCGACGCAAAGAATCGTAAAAACCTGCGGCCGCGCGCGCGCGACGTGCCATTGCAACAGTAAACAACCGATCGCGGCGCCGATCGCGGCCTTCGCGCCGGCGCCGGCGCGCATCGCCGCCATTGCAAAGAGTCCGAAACCGAAAGCGGCGCACGCCGCGATGAGCGCGCGAAAGCCGGTCAGATCGAAGGCGCGGCGCGTTGTTTCAAAAATCGCCTGCGCGAGCCATTCGTGATCGACATACGGGACACCCGGCGCGGTGCACGAAAACATGTCGACCGCCGGCACCGCGCGTTGATCGAGAATCCACCGCCCCGCCGCGAAGTGCAGCCACGCGTCGTCGTCCTGAATCGGACGAAAATAAAACAGAAACGCGAGCGCCGCGCAGACGGCGGCGGTGAGCAGGATTCTGGCCCTGGATGGATTCACGATATTGCGCGGGCCCGGATTTTGTAAAATTGGGCGACGGATTTCATCTGTTAGTTCGTGGCCGCCCTTCCGCGCACACTCTCGTCGAGACTTTTGCTTGCCGTGTTCCTCGCGGCGGGTCTGCCGTTCGCCGCATTTGTATATTTTGTGGCCGATTTTGTCGAGCGGCGCATCACCACCGAAAACGTTGAATTCTACCTTCAAAGCAAAGTCGGCGACGTCGCGGACAAACTGAACGTCATGTTGCAGGAGCGCCAGCGCGACCTCGTGATCTGGTCGACCGAGCGCACGGCCACGGCGGCGCTGCGCGAACCCGACGGTGAGAATATTAACGAACTGCGGCGCACGCTCGATCTTTTTTGTAAACTCAAGACCGTTTATAAATTATTAATCGTGTTCGACCGCGGCGGCCGCGCGGTCGCGTGGAACGGCGTCGACGCGCGCGAAAAACCGATTCGCAAGTTCTCACAATTGCGAATCAAGGGCGCCGACGTTTTTAATAAAGATTGGTTTCAACGCGCGCTCGAAGGAAAGCGCGGCGGCGAGGACTGGCATCTCGATCCGCTCGAGGTCGAGGACGTCGCGACGCCGTCGAGCCGTCCCGAGGATTATTCGGTCGGCCTCTCCGCGCCGATCGAGGATCGCGAAACGGGCGAAGTGTTGGGCGCTTTTTATAGTTTGGTTTCGTGGCAGTCGATTCAATGTCAAATTCTCGATCCCGTGTCGACGGCGGCGGCGGGCCTTCCGGTGAGCGAACGCTTTCAAACCGGCTACGCGTTTTTGTGGCTTTCGGACGCGAATCATATCATTGGCCACGTGAATCGTAATTTATACGGAAAACTCGTTTCGGAGGCGCCGGTCAATCTTCCGGAATTGTCCAACGCCGTGCGCGCGAATCCGAACGGAATCGTTCGTTACGATTATCCGGCCGGCACCGAAAAACGCGCGGCGTTTCAACAAACTACAAAAAACGACGACGGCGGTTTCGGATGGATCGCCGGCGTCACGCTCGAGGACGAGCAGATTTTTGCGCCCGCGCATTTCGTCCGAATTGTATTAGTCTCCGGACTCGTCATCGGCATTCTCGGATTATTATTATGGATATTGGTATTGTCGCGCGCCATTACAAAACCGCTGACGGCGCTCGCGGGAGAGGCCGAGCGGATCGCCGAGGGGGATTTTTCGGCGCGCGTCGAACCGTCGGGGCCGGCCGAAACGGTGGCGCTCGGACGCGCGTTCAATCACATGGCCGAGGAGATCGCGCGCAATCGCGAACAATTGGTGCGCGCCGAAAAAGAATTAGCATGGCGCGAAATGGCGCGGCAGGTATCGCATGAAATAAAGAATCCGCTCACGCCGATGAAATTATCCATTTCGCTTCTCGAAAAAGCATGGCGCGATAAATCGCCCGAGTTTGAAAATATATTACAAAGATCCATCGCGGCGATGGATAAACAAATCGAATCGCTGCGGCGGATCGCCACGGATTTTCGTACGTTCGCGGGCTCGCCAAACCGGCGGCGCGAGCCGGTGTCGATCGGCCGCCTGCTCGACGAAGTGGTCGAATTGTATATGGCGCAGGCGGCGGCGCGGAATATACAAATCGTGCGGACGGGCGCCGAGGCGAACGCGCCGGGCGACGCGGAGGAGTTGCGGCGCGCATTGGTTAATTTAACCGATAACGCGATGCAGGCCGCCCCCGACGGATCGCGCGTCGAACTCGCCGCGGCGGTCGACGCGGCTTTTGTTAAGATCCGCGTGAGCGATCAGGGCGCGGGCATTCCCGCCGAACAGCGCGAAAAGTTATTTACACCTTACTTTTCGACGAAGACCCACGGCACTGGCCTCGGCCTCGCGATCGTGCGCCGCATCGCCGAGGATCACGGCGGACGCGCGTGGTGGGACGCGTCAGCGACCCCCGGCACGACGATGGTGTTCGAACTTCCGCTGCTGCGCGCGCCGGCCGCCGGATCATAATTATAATTCGAAAATTTATAATTAAATACAATTTAATAATATGAAATCGACTCTCGCGATTCTTTATTTCGGCGCGGCCGCGCTTCTTTTCGCCTCCGACGGCGACCGCAACCCGCCGTCGGCGCTCGGGCGCGCGCCCGAGCCGGCGCGCGAACCGAAACCGCCGAAACGCCAGCTTCTTCGCGCGCAGGGACGCGCGATTTTGATTGCTTATAAAGGGGCGTCGCTCGCGCCGGCCGAAATGCCACGTTCGAAGGAGGACGCGCGCGCTCTGGCGGGCGCGATTTCGATCGTCGCGCGATCGAAGGATTCCGATTTCGGAGCGCTGGCGCGCGAGTGGAGCGACGACGGCGCGACCCGCGCCTCGGGGGGATTCGCCGGCACCGTGCGGCTCGGGCGCGACGCCGACGCCGTCGCGCGGACGTTGTTACAAATGGACATCAGTAATATTACCGGTCCGCTCGAATCGCCGCGCGGATTTTATTTGATAGAACGCGTGCCCGTCGAGGAGGTTTCCTATCAGGCGGCGGTGGTCACGTGGGGCGGCGTCGAGGGAATGCCGCTCGTCGCGCGCACGAAGGAGCAGGCGCTCGCGCGCGCGAAGGAATTATTAACAAAAGCCCGGGAAAACCCGGGCGAATTCGACGCGCTCTCGGCGGCCGAGTCCGACGATCCGAATGCAAAGAAAACATTCGGAAAATTCGCGCCCGTGCCGCGCGGCGACATTTCGACCGATCTCGAGAAGGAATTATTAGATTCGAAGGACGGCGAGATCCGCGGCCCCGTCGAGACGTCGAAGGGTTTTGCCGTCTTCCGCCGACTGCATGTCGATTATGTAACATTCGAGGCGCTCACGGTCGAGCACCGCGAAGTGCCGGGCGCCGCCATCACGCAGGTGCGTTCGCGCGAGGACGCCCGCAGGCGCGCCGAGGTGATTCTTGCGGAGGCGCGGAAGCCCAATGCTAATTTTGCAGCGCTCGTGGAACAGTACGCGGAAATGGACGCGGACAAATTGCGCAAGGGGAGGCGCACGATCGGCGTCAGCCCGGGTAGTCCGGCGCAGGTGATCGCCGTTTCGGCCGCGAAAGAGAATGAACCGTTTATTTATGAAACCGAATACGGTTTTTTTGTAATGAATCGCCTGTCGCTCGAGCGCGAATAATTAATAAACAATAACCGGAGGTTTATTAACGCCGCTCGCCTTGGCCGGGCGTCGACGGCGTGCCGTCGACGGCGCGCACGGGACCGCGCGCATCTTTAGCTTTCTGGAACGCGGCCATTCCTTCTTTAGTATTCGGCGGAATGCCATATTCGCCCTCGACGACCGCGCCGCGAACGCCGACGATGAATCCGTTCAAGAATTGAAAGAATCCGAGATTGGGCCATTCCCACGCCCGCTCCACGCGGAGGTTGTCTCCCCACGAATCGCGCGCGAGTTCCATCGCCCGGAGCCGAGGCTCGTAGGGCACTTCGAAGAATATTAAAAATCGAAACGACGCGGCCTCGGTGCGAAACGTGCCCGATGTATCCGTTTCGCGATTGAACGTGCGCGTCGAACAGCCGGCCAGAACCGCGCCTGCGAACGCGAAAGCTAAGAATAATTTGCGTGGCGTCATTTTTCTTGTCCGGTCATTGCCTTTTCGACCATCGGGGTGCGGCGGCAAAAATCGATCATAATTAATAAAAGAGAATGTCGACGCTTCCGCGCAATTTTAACATTAAATCGAACTGCGATTCGCGCCGCAGGATTTGTTGCAGCAGCGGAACCCAGTGTTCGAACTCCTCGGCGTGCGCCTTGCCGGTTTCCTCGACTTTTCCGATGTAAAAACCGTCGCGCGTCTCGATCGGGCCCACGAATTCGCCCGCTTTGGCGGCGAAAAGCGCGCGCAGAACGGGCACTGGAAGCGGCGTCGTTTGCGAGATCCACGGAAGGGTTTCTTTCGCGCGCGTGTCGGGCGATCCGGTCAATTGCGCGCTCACTTCGCTGAAGTTGTCGCCCGACCGCAGGCGCGCAAGTACGCGCTGCGCATCCTCGCGAATGCGCTCGCGCCGCTCGCGCGGAAACCGGCGTTGGCCGACGTCGCGAACTGTAATATTTAAGTGTCGCGCGCGCACTTGATCCATCAATAGCGACGGCTTTTTTAATAATTCCTGTCGCAATGTTTGCAATTCCGTCACGATCGGAACCAACTGATCGAGGCGGGCCTGGCGCGCCGCTTCGAATCCCTGCGACCGGCGAATTTGATCCATGGCAACCGCGACTTCGTGCGCGGGCAAACTTGCGGGCGGTCCCGCCGATTTGTTATGAACGGACGCGAGATTGCGCATCGCCATGTCCGCGATGATACTTTCGATCGCGGCAGACTCCGGCATCACGGTTTTGACGCGTTCGTCGCGCGCGAGCACGAACAGATCGACATAACAATCAATCCATTGATCGAACGTGTCCGACGAGAGAAACCAGTCACCGTAACCGGAGCGGATTTCGTCGGCGATGCGCGGATGGAACGCCGCCGCGCCCTCGATCACGTCGCCAACTGTAATTTCGCGCGTACCGACGCGCGCGACCGGGCGCAGTTTAATCTTATCAAAAAGGAACTGTTGTTTTGCCTCGGCCGCGGGCGCCTGGCTTCTCGGCGGCGCGACTCTCGAGCCCGCGCCTGCGGGCTGCGACTGCGCGAGGACGGCGCAAAAGAGAAGGGTGATCGAACGCATTGTGGGCCAAAGGAGTATAATCGAAGGACACCGTCGTGCCCGCACTCCACAGGCAACAAAATGAATTGTTAGACTCGCTGCGCGCGTGCTGGCGCGCCGAATTCGGAGGTCCGGCACAGGTGTTTTTCGCGCCGGGACGCGTCAATCTGCTCGGCGCGCATCTCGACTACAACCAAGGATTTGTTCTGCCCGCCGCCGTCGATCGCGGCACGTTTGTTTTCGCGCGGCCGCGAGACGATCGACGCATCCGCCTCCGCTCGCTCGACCGCGAACCGGTCCTCGACCTCGATCTCGACGCGCTTTCTTATGATCCGGCGCACGCGTGGGCAAATTACGCAAAAGGCGCGCTCGCCGCGTTCGGTCCCGCGCAGCCCGGAATGGATTTGTTATTTGGAGGCAATTTACCGATCGGCGCCGGACTCTCCTCGTCGGCGAGCATCCTCGTCGCGACGGCGACCGCCGCGAATCATTATACTACCAATAAACGGAGCACGCGCGAAATCGTATATTTGTGCCGCGACGCCGAAGTGAATTTCGTCGGCGTGCGCTGCGGCATCATGGACCATTACGCGAGCGCGTTCGGCCGCGACGATCATTTGTTATATCTCGACTGCCGCACCGACACCCACGCGGACGTGCCGTTCGACTCCGGACGCGCGGCCGTCGTCGTCTGCGACACGACC
This sequence comes from Planctomycetota bacterium, assembly GCA_016200225.1. Classification (GTDB taxonomy): domain Bacteria; phylum Planctomycetota; class UBA1135; order UBA1135; family JACQFD01; genus JACQFD01. Next base: position 82,076 of record JACQFD010000014.1, on the reverse strand, counting down.
CGGCGCCGCGAACTCGCCGACGGCCGCTTTAACGATCGCGTCCGCGAATGCGCCGAAGCCGTCGCCGCGCTGCGGCGCGCGGGACTACAAATCGACGCGCTGCGCGATCTCTCGATGGATGAATTGTTAAAATACAAAAACACCCTCGATCCGTTGCTGGCGCGCCGCGCGATACACGTCGTTTCCGAAATCGAACGCACGCGCAGCGGCGTCGAATCCCTGCGCCGCGGCGACCTCGCGGCATTCGGCGAACAATTGATACAATCGCACGCCTCCTGCCGGGATTATTATGAAGTTTCAAGCCCCGAACTCGACGCGCTCGTCGAAGCCGCCTGCTCCGTCCACGGCGCGCTCGGCGCGCGACTGACCGGCGCCGGGTTCGGCGGCTGCTGCGTCGCCGTCGTCGATCGCAATGAAATCGATCGATTCATTAAAGAAACGGCCAGTATCTATCATAAACGAACGGGACTACACGCCCGAATCTATCCATTCAAACCCGCAATGGGCGCGGGACGGCGCGCGGATCTGGAGTAGGCAATTGCATCATTGGCATAATTAATGTTAACTATGTCAATTCGGGAGAATATTAACTATGCCAAAGCGGGCGGCGGGCTCCGCGGCGCGTCGCAGCGGCGATGCTCCGGCCGTTGCCCTGTCGCGACCAACCCGCCAGCGCGTTCCACACGCTCGACGCGACGGGGCGTCGCCTTCGCCGCCGCTGTCTAGCGCCACGGACCCGCCGCCCGCCAGTACTAACGATAACATGTCACTAATAAAAGCGCGGCTGCTCGGCCGTCGCGGCGCGCGCGTGCCCGCGCAAGCGCGGCCACACGCGCGTCGCGCGACCGCGGTCAGTGATCCCGGCCACCAGCCACAAACACCCCGCTTTCAGTAATATTTATAATCCACCCGCTGTGCGCTCGATGGGTTGGGTCGCGGCGAGTTGCGCAGGCAATTGTAAGAATGTCGGCCGCGTCGCGGCCGACATTCTTACAATTGACGAGCACTGCCGAGCCGCCGACCCAACCCGTCGAGCGCACAGCTCGCCGCCCGCGTAGGGCTCGCCGCGCGCGGAGCGCAAGCGCCCCGCGGCGTCAGAGCGCAAGCGCCCCGCGGCGTCAGAGCGCAAGCGCCATGCGGCGCCAGAGCCTATTTATTCTCCGCAATGCGCACGTCGGTGACCGCTAAGAATAACTCCGCCGCGCGACGCGTTTCCTGGCTTGCGAGTTGACGCGCGCGGTCGAAGGCGACGCGGGCGAGGCTGTAGTCTTTTTTGAAGTATCGGTTGTAGCCGAGGACGAGCCACGCGTCGGCGTCGTCGGGGTGGTCGTTCAGCCAGCGTTCGAGCGATTGAATGTGAATATCGAAATCGGCGGCGACGCCGTAAAAATCGTTTTTGTTAGCATTACTCTCGACGAGGCCCGCGTCGATCTTGATGGCGCGGGTGATTTCGGCGGCGGCTTCGGAATAATTGCCGACCGAGAACAATCCGTCCGAGAGAATGAAATGTAAGTTAGCATCGCTCGAATCATAAGAAAGCGCGCGGCGATAGCTTTCGACGGCGCGTTCGTAGTGCCCGAGGCGGAAATAGATATCTCCCAAACCGGCGTAACGATCGGCGAGAAGACTGTTCGGCGAAGGTTGGCCCGCGCTCTTGTGCTCGCCCTGCGCGACGCGCGGACGGCCGACGGGCTGTTCGCCTTCGTTTGCTACAGATTGCGGCGCGGCCTCCGCCTGCCCGCTGCTTCCATACTGCCCGCCGTTGCCATACTTTCTTTCGGCTTCGTACGGAACGTACGTGGTGGATTCGTGAACTTCAGGATAATAAATAGTTTCGGTCTGATAAACGACCGTGGATGGATAGTCGTATGGATAATAGTAATATGCCGGATAACCATACGAATAGCCGAACGGTTTGTGATGGTAATATCCAAAACCGTACGAGCCGGAATACCACGGGCTATAGTAAGAGGATAAGTAACAGGACGGGTACGACCACCACCACGGGCTGCCGATAAAGAATGCGAATCCCGCGAGCGAATAGGTGGAGCAGCATCCGTGATACCAATTCGCGTAGGAGTTGCAACCATAGTATGCGGAGAGTCCGAAGGAACCGGGGCCGCCGTATCCATAATTAACAAAATTATACCAACTGAATCCGGTGCTCGCCGCGGCCGACGTGCCGAGCGTCCCCGAGACGCCGAATCCGCCGGAGAAAAGTCCGGCGACGAAGGCCTTGCTCGCTTTTGACGCTTTTGTAGTCTTTGCGGCTTTGCTAACGATCTTCGCCGTGGTTTCCACGGTCGCCGCGTCCGCCTTGACGCGATGTTCGGCGACGGCCGGGCGATGTTTCGGAACGCTGGACGTGACCGTGCCCGCCGTTTCCGCGGCCGGCGCGGTGCGGCGATTATTACTGAGGCCGTTGTTATTATTTGTATTCTTGAATGTGTTATTAATCGTCGGATTCTCGGACGCGGAGGGCAAGTGCCGTTTCGGAGCTTCGCCCGAAATCTCGGGGCGCGGCGACGCGTTTTTGTAACGACCGCGCGAGCCGCCCGTCTGCTCATTGTTTACGAGCGGAATATTTGGATTCGCGCCGCCCTGTTCCTTTGGGTGGACGCGCAATCCGTCGTTGCCGGTCGCCGGAATGCCGGATCCGTTATTATTACTGCCGGATCCGTTATTATTACTGCCGGATCCGTTATTATTACTGCCGGATCCATTATTATTACTGATCGTCGGCGGAGCGCCGGCGCCGTTGTTCTTATTTGTTGTCGCCGCATCGCTGTATCGAACGCGCCATTTCGCCGGATGCGAAAAGTTAGTTCCCTCGCGGGGCGCGTCCGTGTTCGACGGACGATCATAATTCTCGGGCGAATGCGGCGAGGCTTGATTCGACGGACCGCTCGTGATCGGAGGCCGATTATTTGACGACGGCGACGGATTATTATAATTCTCGGGCCGCGGATTATTGTAGTCATGCGTCGACGGCTGCCGCGACGGCGCGTTGCCAGGTGAATCGCTGCCCGGCGAATCGTTTCCGCGACCGGGCGCGGAATTCACGGGCGGCCGCGGGCCGAATTCGGGCCGATTGTCATAATTACTATTCGGATTACCGTTCGGAAATCTCGAATTGTTAGGAACGGGGTTCCGATCGGGAATCGTCGGCCGCGTAACCTGCGGCGGCGCTTGATTTATAATCGGGCCGGCCTGCGGCGTCGGAGTGGGACGCGGCGGAGGAGCCGGCGGAGGAGATTGAGAATGTTGTGTCGGCGCCGGAGCGGGCGCGGGCGCAGGTGCCGGAGACGGGGCGCCGCCTCCGCCTTGATGACTTCCTCCGCCCTGATGACCACCACCTTGCTGGCCGTGGCCCTGTTTTTGGACCGTCCAGGCGCTCGCATAGCTTGAACCAAGCGCGAGAGCGGCGATCGAGAGCGCCGTTGGGATGAGGATTGTCCGGGAGGCCGTTTTTGTGATGAGAGTGGACATATTGTTACAGAAGTTCGGGATGGCTACTTCTGCTCGCTGTGCCAATGCACTGCAAAGCGGATTCCGCGCCCGCGCGGTTGGGACCCCGAAGAATTGTACGAATGCAAATCCTCGGGAAAACAAGATTTACGTGAATCGGCGCCGGCGGTCGCGTTCGGTGACTTTGGTTCCGTGTACCCATTTGAACACATGGGCGCTTTTACTTTACTTCGATCGTCGGAATTCCCTGATACGTCGCATCGGGGATGTTTGCGTGGCCAGTAAACGATTCGTTCGTGAGCGACCAGACTTCGATCTTGTTCATAAACGATGTGATCTTGCGCGGAAACGGAACCCCGAGGCTCTCGATCAAACCTTCGAATTGCCAGGATTCGTGTCCTTCGGCGCCTTCGAGTTCCATCGATACAAAACGGTTTTGATCGTCGAGTTTGAGCGTCCATCCGTCGCGCTCGCGCTTGAACGTTTTTGTAGCATCGGACGTCCACGCGTCGCCGAACGGAAACCTCGCAAGCAACCAGAAGGCCCTGGCTTTCACGAGGAGATCGGCGGCGGTCGCCGCGTCGACCGCTTTCGTTTGCGGTTCGTTCCCCGGTTTGACGATTTCGAACGCGCGTCCGCCGAAGTGCGAAAGAATCCGGTGCGCGCCCGGAATTTCTGTATATAAATAAAACTTCGGCTGATCGTCGGCGAGATCCGCATAAGCCGTGTACGATAATTGTTGTTTACCGATCTGTAATTTACCGCGCAGCGCGATCGTGACGAACGAACGCAATAACTTATATCCGCCGCGCGCCTCGGCCGCCCGATCGGCGTCGGTGGCGGGCTGCGTCTCCGCCAGCTGCGTCCGCCCGGGACGCGACGCTTCGCCGCGCATCCGGTTTCCGAAATGCAACGCGGCGGCCGCGCCGGCGCCGGCCAACAATAGTATTATCACAATTTTGAAGGCGGGTTTCAATTTCGTTCGCGCGGGCGGCTTGAATTTAACTTATGTTCGCGCGGCGGATAATTTTAATAATCGCTCGCCCGCCGAATTCAGCGTCGCGTCGCGTTTGCTGAAACAAAAACGTATCAAATGCCGGCCGTCGTTCGGATTTGCAAAAAACGACGAACCGGGCACGACGGCGACGCCCGGATTTTCGACGAGCTTCATCGCGAATTCGACGTCGTGGTTCGCGCCGAAACCGCGGATGTCGGCCATCATATAATAAGCGCCCATTGGCTTGTACGGAACGAACGGAGTCTTTTTTAATACATCTAACATTAAATCGCGGCGGGCTTCGTACGCGCGCGCGAGATCTATAAAATACTCGGGTCCGAAATCGAGCGCGATCGCGGCGGCCTCCTGCAGCGGCGCGGGCGCGCCCACCGTGAGAAAATCGTGTACTTTGCGAAGCGCGCCGGTGATTTTTTCGTTAGCAATCATCCAGCCGATGCGCCATCCGGTCGCGCTCCATGTTTTGGATAATCCGCTGATCGTTATGGTTCGCTCGCGCATGCCCGGGAGCGTCGCCATCGAAATATGCTTTTGTCCTTCATAAAGAATATATTCGTAAATTTCATCGGTAAAAACCAAACAATCGTGGCGAATGCACAAATCGGCGATGAACCGCATCTCCTCCATCGAAAACACTTTGCCCGTCGGATTGTTCGGCGTGTTCAAAACGATCGCTTTCGTTTTATTATTAAACGCTCTCGCGAGTTCGTCGCGGTCGAAATCGAAATGCGGCGGCCGCAATTTTACAAATCGCGGCGACGCGCCCGCGAGAATCCCGTCGGGACCGTAGTTTTCATAAAACGGTTCGAAAACAATGATTTCCTCGCCCGGATCGACGCACGCGAGCATCGCGACGCACATCGCCTCCGTCGCGCCGCACGTCACGACGACGTCGGTCTCCGGATCGCTCTCGATTTTATTGTAATTTCTCGAACGGCGGACGATCGCGTCGCGCAGCGATTTCGCGCCCCACGTGATCGCGTATTGATTAATATCTTTTTGAATCGCCTCGCACGCCGCGCGTTTCATGATTTCGGGCGCCGGAAAGTCCGGAAATCCCTGCGCGAGATTCACGGCGCCGTGCCGGTTCGCGAGGCGCGTCATTTCGCGAATGACCGATTCTGTAAATTGATCCGCTTTGTGAGAAGTGAACTTTTTCACGAAAGTGAGTGTAAATAGTTTATATTACTTTTTGATTATATAAATAAAACGGGCGCGACTTGCGCGCCCATTTTAGCAGGAATCGACCCAGCGCCCGCGTTCGATTACTTGTTGACGGCGGCGGCGGCGGGCTGGCTGTCCGGCAAATTGGCCGGTCGTGAAGCCGGCGCATCGTTTTTCTTCGGAGAAAGTTCGAGATGCTGCAGCCACCGGCGCCACGGGCCGAGATCGGCGCCGAGATCCTGGCCGCTGTTCATGCGCGTGAGCGCGGCGCGCGCTTCCGTGCGAAGCGCATATTCGGTCGAGGCCATCGCGTCGATCAACGCACTTGCGACTTCGGGATCGCCGATTTGACCGAGCGCGTTCGCGGCGGCCGCGGCGACGAGCGCGCGATCGTCCTTTAGTAATGTTACAAGCAGCGGCGTCGACTGCGCATCGTGGGCCGCGCCGAGCGCGATCGCGCAATGCACGCGAATTGTAGGATTCCGGTGATTCAACCCCTTGCGAATCATCGGGAGCGCGGGTTGCATTTTCGTTCCCGCCTCCGCGAGCCGTTTCAATGCAACAGATGCATTCCACTGTTCGCCTTCTGTATAATCGACGTTCAATCGGTCTGCGATCAACTCAACCGGAGTATTCTTATCGGCGAGCCGCGACAGACCGAGCAGTCCCTTTTCCCGAACGGACGGATCGGGATCCTGCAGCGCCGCCGTCAGCAGCGGATTTAACGCTTCGGTTTTATTAGAAAACCCGAGCGCCGCCGCGATGATTTCGCGATTCCTGCCGACGCGAGAGGTCTCCAATTGTAATTTTAACTCTTCGAATCTTTGTATCGAGTACTTGCGAATTTCGTTTGTTAGCGAAAAACGCCGGTCGAGCGTTTGTTTCGTTTCCGGTTTGTTCATCGCGTCGTTCCACTGCGCGAGCAAATTGTCGAGTGTCGTAATCACCACGCCGATCGACTTTGGTTTGTCGTCGGGCGAAGCATTGAACGGTTCCGGCGTATTCGACTTCTCGGAAGATTTACAACCGGCCGAAAGAATGACACAGGCTAGTGCGAAAACGGATTTATTACAGAAATTCATTCGATTTGTTATGGTTCGTTTGCGAATTCGATCGGCAACGCGGAGATCCGACGGCGCCACGCCGCGATTTCTTTCCAAAACTATGCTTTGCCTTTCGGTTTCGGCGGCGGAGGCATGTCGCCGCCGTCCTTGTCGGGGCCGTATTTCCATTCGGGGATGTCGCCGATTGTCGTCGGAATCGTAAGCGGTTTGCCGTCGCGTTGGATTTTTAGTTGTATCGCGTCGCCGGGCTTGAATTTTTCGCATTCGACGCGCAATTCCTCGACCGATTTGACCTCTTTGAAGTCCTTCGGATTCTTAGTATTCCCTTTCGCGATCGCGAGGATGACGTCGCCTTTTTCGAATCCGGCGCGCACGCCGGCGGGTTCGGTGTCGGCGAAAGCGGGTTTTCCTTCCGGAGTCGCATGAATCTGCCCGCCGAGGCGGCGTTTTGTCGCGCGCGCGATGTCGACGACTTCCTTTTCCATCGCGGCGTCGCCCTTCGGCATTCCGTTCGCGCCGACGGGATGGAATTCGAGTCTATCTTTCATCGTCGCGCTGATCTTTAGTATTTCCAAAATCGCGCGCGCGATCGACGCCATCGGTTTGTATTGAATTTTATCGGCGGTGTCGCGTGGTTGATGATAATCGCGGTGCATCTTCGAAAAGAAAAACATCGCCGGCACTTTCTTTAATATAAAATTATGCTGGTCGCTGCGGCCTTCGCTGTCGTTGCTGCGTTCGATATTCGTTAAGAACTTCGCCTCGCCTTTCAACGATTTCGTTAATATATCGTCGAGTTGGTTCGCGGATCCGAGGCCGCCCGCGAACAAATAGCCGCCGTACGATCGGCCGACCATGTCGATATTGAGCATCACTTGAATCTTGTCGAGCGGCACGAGCGGTTTCTTAACAAAATGCTCGGATCCCCAGAGCCCGCGTTCCTCGGCGTCGAATAATATAAATAATGTCGAACGCGGCAGCGGTTTTGCCGCGATGACGCGCGCGATCGAAAGCACGGTCGTCGTGCCCGAGCCGTTGTCGTCGGCGCCGTGGTGGATTTCGCCCGCGTTGCCCATCGGCCCCGTTCCCGGATCGCCTTTTCCGCAATGATCATAATGCGCGCCCACGACGACGTATTGATCGCGAAGTTTCGGATCGGTGCCGGCGATCTTTCCTACAATATTTCGATAGGAGCCGTCGCCGTCGCCGCCCCCTTGGCTGAAACTCTGAAAGTACGTGCCCGCGTCGCCGGCCGGCTGCACGCCGCGCAATTTCAACTGATCCGCGATGAAATCGCCCGCTTTGCGTCCGCTCGCGTCGCCGCTGCAGCGGCCGCCGAAATCGTCGGACGCGAGGACATATAACAGATCGCGCATTTCCTCGGGAGTAATGTTGCCGCTCTTCGGCGGAACGACCTCGGGCGCGGCGGGAGCGGACGTCGTCTGCGGCGGCGCGAGAAACGCGATCGAACTGAAAAGGATGGTAACGATGGGTGGCACGGCGAACGTTATTATGCAGCGCGCATGTCCTCCGTCGTCGCGTTTGTTTTCTGTTGTTTGTCCGTCGCGGGCGCGGCGGGGGCCGACGGCGTGAAAGAGGCGCTCGGCGCCCTCGCTTCTCCGTCGGCGGAGACGCGATCGAAAGCGGCCGCCAAATTGCGCGCGGAACTCGCGCCGAAAGACCTCCCCACCGTCGCGGAGACGCTGAAAAGCGCGACGCCGCGCCAGCGGGGCGCGCTGCTCGATTTGATCGTCGACCGCCGCGATCTCGCGCTCGAATTCATAAAAATTATAGATAAAAACGACAAAGCGATTCTGGACCTGACGTCGACGGCGTGGGCGCGGATGAACAAATTCGGGCTCGAACCGCTGCGCGACGCGCGCGAAACGGTGTCGATGATCGTCGAGGGTTTCGGCGATTGTCAATTTATCGAAAACCGCGCGACAATACTCACGATCGACGATTTGATATATGAAATCCGCCGCGCGCGATTATTTGCATACGACGTCGTCGTCGATCCGTCGTGCGCGGCGCGGACGATTAGTTTTACAAAATCGGTGATGACGGCCGAATCGGTCGCGCTCGAGGCGCTGCTCGTCAATAACATTCCGATTTTCGCGTGCGGCTCGGACCGCGCCGGCGACAGGACGCTGCCGGTTTTTGTTAGCGTCGGAGGCCGCGCCGGCGAGCGCCCCGAGGATCTCGTGGCGGGCTGGCTGCGGCTTGCATGTTCCGAGGGCGGCCTCGAGGGCGCGCGCGCCGCGGCCGCATTGTTAACATTAAAAACCGATCCGATCGACGCGGCCGTCGTCGCGCAACTCGGAGATCCGGGCTGCGCGGCCGCTCCGGCGGTGTTCGCGGGTATTTGTAATGTTCCGGCGCGCGGCGCGGCGCTGCTCGCGGCCGATCCGGGGGCTCTCGACGGATTTATCAAAAAAGCGGCGGACGCGGGAATATCGCAAAAAGCCGTTCGCGTGCTCGCGGCGCTGCCCGACGCCGATTCGTCGGGGCGCGGCGTGAACGCGATGTTACTTAAAATCGCGGCGTCCGGCGACGAGTCCGTGAAACTCGGAATGTTAAAGTCCCTCGTACTCCGGCGCGCGAAGGAAGCGTCCTCGTTTTTCGCCGAATCTGTAAAAAATACAAATCCAATGGCGTGCGAGATCGCGCTCCGCGGGCTGCATCGCATCGACGGCGCGGCGGCCAACGCATTCGCATTGCAGGTTTTGCAAACGCGCGCCGAGCGCGAGGCGCTCGAAGCCGCCGCGAGAATAATCATTACTCGCGAAGGCGCGTGCGACGCCGCGGCGGAATTGTTAGAACAAAGTTCGGGCTGGCGCCGCGCCTGCGTTGCCGGAGTTTTGTTCTATTCAAAGAAACCGGAACTCGTCGCGGGCGCGCTCGCGGCCGCGCGCTCGATCCGCGATCCGCAGGCGCTGCGCATGGTCGCCGGATTCGCGCGCGACGCCGTTTTCGAAGGAAATGTAAAATTAATAAAATCCGAGCTCGCGAAACGGAATCTCGCCGACGAACTTCCGCTCGCGATCGTCGCGGCGTTCGTGAACGCCACAGATCGTTCGAAGGATGAATTGTTAGCGTCCGCGATTCTGGCGGGCGCGCCGCGCGACCTCGCCGACCTCGCGGGCGAGGCGGCGGGAATGTTAGCAAGTTCGGAATTTGTTAAAAATCAAATCGTCGACGCGCTCGCGCCGATGGTTAAAGAACCGGCGCCGCCGACTCCAATAAATCCGATTGCTACAAAACCGATTCCAACAAAACCGTCCGCGATCGATTCGAGGCCGGCGACACAGCCGGCGACGCGACCGGCGACGGTTTCGGCGTCCAAGACGGAGCCTGGAGATACTAACGATCCAAATCCGACGCCCCGAAAACCGCCGACGCCGGAGCGTCTGCGGATGCTCGGAAACATGCTGGGTGGACATTTGCTATCGCTCGAGCGCTCGGAACGAAGTGGTTTTCTGGACTATCTTTCCGACGGCGCGCCGAAGCGGGGGGTCGCGCTCGCGGATGCGGCAACGCTCCTTTCGTTGACAGGCGTTGGCGCATTTGTGAAGAGCGATCCAGGTCGTCCGCAGGTCGAAATTGCCCTCGATCGCGCCAAGTCCTTTCCCGCGCCCGACGAATACTGATTGCGCGTTCTCTATCGCGAGAAATTCGCCGCGAACAAATGTCCGTTGAAGTCCGACGGCGAAAGTGGCCGAATTCGCCATTAGAAAGCGCGAAACCTCCGTGGAAAACCGACTTACCTTAGCACCGTTGCAAGACACGCCCATCCAACCGATCGCCGTCGTCGAACGCGCCATCAATCCGCGCGTGGTGTTATTCCACTCGCCCGCCTCGCGGGAAGCCGAGCAATTTCGCGGGCTTCGAAATTCAATATTAGCAATGAACCCCGATCGCGCGCCGCGCAGCGTCGCGCTCGTGGCGTCGACGTCGGGCGAGGGCTCGAGCACGAGTTGCGTCAATCTTGCAATCGCGCTCGCGGAACTGGCCGGCACGCGCGTTTTGTTAATGGATGCGAATCTGCGGCAGCCCGGTCTCGAACAAATATTAGCGATGCCGGGCCATCCGGGTCTCGCCGACGTGTTGAGCGATAAATATTCGCCTTCGAACGCGATCCGGCCGACATTAATTAAAGGCGTGGATTTGTTATCGGCGGGCCGGCTCCCCGAAAACCCGGCCGAATTGTTAGCAAAAGGCCGCCTCCAACCGCTGCTGCACGCGCTGAAGCCCGATTATAGTTATATCATATTGGACACGCCGCCCGCGAGCGAATCGACGGACGCGAGTTTGATTTCGCGCGAATGCGACGGTGTTATTTTTGTCGTGCGACTCGAAATGGCGCCGCGGACGATCGTCGAAGATTCGGTGACGCAGTTGCGCGCGCTCGGCGCGAATCTCCTCGGCACGTTTCTGGTCGGCGTTTCGGGCGGAAAGTCCGCGGCCATCGATTCCGCGAACGCTTAATTTAACCATCGCGGATGCGGAGCCGTTCATAAGTCATGCGAGTTCGGCTTGCGAAGAATATTTTCGATTTATTTACAAAAGAAGGCCGCGACGCGAGCGTATCGGATCTGAAGCGCCAGGGCGTCGATAAAGTTACATTACTCGGCGCGGATCAACTCGCGGTTTTAATAGAAAAATCGCTCGACCGCGCGCTCGAACATCGCGTTCTCGAATTGAGCGAACCCGAAAAGGCGGCGCTGCTCGACCGCGCGCAGAAAGAATTCGAAACATTGCGCGCCGAATTGCATGGTCTCGAGGGCGAAACCGACAAAAAACGGCGCGAATTGACGGATCTCGAAAGTCAATTATCGGGACTTCATAAAGATTTCGCGTCCGCGGGCGCCTCGCTCGACGCGGAAATCATGGCCGCCGCGCGCATGGACGCGGCGCGCATGCCCGAGCCCGACATCGCGGTATTGTATAGTGTCATTCTGCAGGCGGGAATTACAAATACGGCGCAGGCCGAGCGCGCCGCGCGCGCCGTCGTCGAATATTTAAGACGCGAACGCGACGCCGCCGAGGCGAGAGCCGCGATCGAACACCGCGCGCGCGTCGAATTGTTAGAACGGCGCCTCGCGAAATTAAACGAAACGCTCGCGCGCACCGAATTCGAACTCGAACACGCGCTGCAAAACAGCAATCGCGAGGAGGGCATGGCATCGATATTCAAAACGGTGCAGGGCCTCCGCGAATCCGCGAAGGATTTCGAACGCAAGCGCGCGCTGCTTTCCGAATTATTCCAAAAAAACCTCGTGTTACAAAAAGGAGCCGCCTCCCGATAAGGGGCGAAATGTATCATCATGTCGGAGCCGACCAAAACGGGCGATGCCAAGAAAGACCATGGCGTTTTATATATTGGAATCGATTTCGGAACGTCGCGGACGTCCGTTTCGGCGACGAACGGCCAGCGCGCGACCGTTTTGTCCTACGTCGGATATCCGAAGGACGTCGTGTCGCGGAAATTGTTAAAGAAAGAAATGTTATTCGGCGACGAGGCCGTCGAAAACCGCCTCGCGTTGAATTTGTATCGTCCGCTCGAATACGGCGTCATCAAGGGTTCGGGAACGCACGAATCCAAACAATTGTCCGAAAAGGAGTGGGCGGAGAATTTAAAAGCCGCGAAGGATCTGTTAAAACACGCCGTGACGCTCGTAAAACCGCGCGCGGATGAATTGTTATATGGAGTGATCGGCGCGCCCGCGCAGGCGAGCGTCAAGAATCAGAAGAATCTTATCGAATGCGCGAAGGAAGTGCTCGATTCTGTAATGATCTGTTCCGAGCCGTTCGCGGTGGCCTACGGCATCGACCGCCTCGACGACGTGCTCGTCGTCGACATCGGCGCCGGCACGACCGACCTCTGCCGCATGCACGGAACGATGCCGGAGGAAGGCGATCAAATAACAATTCCCGTCGCCGGCGATTTTATTGATATCGCGATCGAAAAGAATATTCGCGAAAAATTCCCGCAGGCGCAGTTGACGCGGCAGATGATCAAAGCGTTGAAGGAGAAATATTCGAATGTCCTCGCCGACATGACGCCGGCAATTGCAATGATCCCGATCGCCGGCAAACCGACGCCGCTCGATATTACAGATTGCATCCGCGACGGCTGCCGCGAAATCGTGCGCCCGATCACGGACGCGATTGCAAAATTAATCGCGTCGTTCGATCCCGATTTTCAGGATCGTTTGAAGAACAACGTTCTGCTCGCGGGCGGCGGCTCGCTCATCGGCGGCCTCGACATCGCGATCGAAATGGATATGAACGAACGCCTCGGCACCGGCCACGTCATGCGCATCGACGAACCGACTTACGGCGGCGCGAATGGAGCGTTAAAGATCGCGCAGGAAATGCCGGCGGATTTTTGGCAGAAGTTAAAATAAATAATCGCCGGTATTAATAAATCCGGCGTTCGCGCGCCGCGACGACGAAAAATTCGCTCGCGGCGGTTTTTCATGTTTCCGACGGCGCCGCGCGGCGCGGGCCTTGGAGCATTCGTCGGCGGACGGATCAGCGACTCTGTAAGAAGCGCCATGCGCTTCGTCGGTTGTACGATATAAGCGATTTCGCGTGGCGGCCGGCGGCGCGGTCGCGGAACATGGCGAAATTCAGCGCCGTCACAAGCGCGACTTCCTGTGCGTCCACACCCCGCCAGGTTTATTTGTCCCCAAACGATGGAGTCTCCTGTGTCAAAGCAACTATCCATTTCGCGAGAGTTATTATTTGCATGCATTGCGGCGCCGCTGATTTGCTACGGAACCGCCGCGGCGGATCAAGTTTCGATCTGTCAACAAACCAATTTAATTGTAGGTTCGGTCGTTTCGATAAAGTATACGAATGCCTCGACGTCCTTGCCCATAACCGTCACCGCCACTGTCGCATCCGACGGCAAGATTTATAAAACGATCGACGCGGTTCCCGAGACTCACGTTTATGTGTATTTTAACGGAGGCAGCGGTAATGTCAATATTTGGGATTATGATGTTCCAAAATCAGTAAATTCCGGCGGAAATAACGGCGGCGGGCCTCCGGGAGGCGGCGGCCCTCCGGGAGGAGGAGGCCAATTTTACTGGGAAAAGAGTATGAATGTTCCGGTGTTTACATCCGGATCGAGTTCCGTGGCCGCATGCTTTTCGTCCGAACAATTCGATCAGTTTGAAGCCGGCGCCAATCCAATGGATATCGTCCTGGCGGACGTGAACATGGATGGCAATCTCGACGCCGTGACGGCGAATTCGGGATCTAACAATATTTCGCTACTATTGGGCAATGGAACTTTGGGATACGCGCTTCCGTCGAATTTCGCCGTCGGAACGACGCCGGTGGCCATCGCGTCCGCGGACTTCAACTCGGACGGAATTCCCGACGTCGTCGTCGCCAATTCCATTTCGAATAACATTTCAATATTGAATGGAAACGGCACGGGCTTCTCGGCGGCGACAACCCGCGCCGCGGGAACGACCCCCGCCGCCGTCATCGCCCGCGATGTAAACAATGATGGCATCCCCGACGTTATTGTAGCAAACAGCGGATCGGATTCGGTTCAATTTTACAATTCGGCCGGCCCGTCGACGGCGACGATCGCGGTATCGGGCCAGCCCTCGAGCCTGGCGGGCGCGGACGTCGACGGCGACGGCACGATGGATACGATTGTCGGAAAATCCGCGGCGAATAATTTACAAATAATAAGCGGAGAATCCGGAATTTTTATTACCATTGCGCTTCCGAATCCCTCCTACCATGTCGCGACGGGGGATTTTAATAATGACGGAAATCCCGACATTCTTTCGTCGCATGTTAATCATGGCAATGTTTGTTTAACGTACGGCCTCGGCGGCGGCGCGTTTTTGACGCCCACGGCGATCACCGTCGGCGGATCTCCCGCGAAACTCGCGGTCGGAGATTTTAATAAAGACGGCGTTGCGGAGTTTCTGGTCACCGATCAGAGCGCGACGAGCCAGGCCACGTTTGTAAATAATGGCGGCGCATTCGCAGCGGCGAGTCCGATCCAAACGAATCATGAAATATCGGGGATCGCGCTCGGCGATTTAAATAATGATTCGAACGACGACATTGCAATGTCGTCGGGCTCGGGCGGCGGCGTCGGCAACAATTGTGGCGGCGACCCGACAGGCGGCGGAGGCGGCGGGGGACCGGCCAAGCTTTTCGGCAAACTGGCGGCTACGAATGCGGGATTTGCAATTCCGCTCAATTCTACAATTGCCGTCACGAACGGTATGAACCCGTCGCTGCCGTACGCGATGATTAAGGATCTTTCGGGTCTGCCGTCCGGCTTCGATCCTATCAATTTGACTCCGGCCTTTGTAGCCGCGCTTCCCAACTTTACGGGAACTGTAACGTATTCGAGCGATATGGCCGTGTTTTTTGATAATTCGATGGGCGACGGATTGATTGCATACGGAACCGGAACGCCGACGTGCGGCACGATTCACGGGCTCATCGCGCCCGTCGAACCCCATGTCGGCGCGGCGAATTTTAATTTTGTGTCGACGGACGTTCCGCCGAGCAGCCTCGGCCTCGGCATCGCGGCAAACGCGGCGCTTTCGAATGGATTCGATGTCTTCGGCCTCGGTTTTGTAGTCTATCCCGATCTGTTCACGGCGACGGATATACAAACATTCGATTTCCTTAGCGATGCGACCGGCACCGGCCGCTCGAATGTCCCGATTCCGAATGCTCCGTTCCTCGTCGGCTCGACGTACTGCGTCCAGACGATCTGGTTCGCGGCGACGTGCACGCCTTCGACGTTTTCGAGCCTCGGCAGCTCGCGGGCGTTGATGGTTACAATTCTTCAGTAGTATTTACGCGGCCGGGAGCCGAAATTGTCATCGGTTCCCGGCCCGCGAATTTCGAATAGGAATGCGTGTCGCGACGCGTGGACCGGCCGGACACCGGCGCGTAGGATGACTCGACGATGAAACCGGAATTTCGATTTGGCAAATCGCGGATAATCATATTCGACTGCCTCAAGGCGTGCGTATTTGTTGCAATTGTCGCGTGCGCGCAAGCGAGAGTTGCGCGCGCGGCCCAATCAAAACCGGCCGAGCAGGATTCGGTAAATATAAGTAAACCGGCATCCAGACCTATGGAAATCGGTTACGAAGCGGACATGGCTCCGGACGGCGGCTGCGATATTCGCGGAAGAATTTCGCGCGGCGAAAAGCCCGTAAAAGGCGGAACGATTTACGTGCATCCGGCGGGCATCGACGAACCCTATCCGAAAGAGCGATCCGCAAAGGTTAGAATTACGGATGACGGTAAATTTATAATTCGACATGTCGCGCCGGGACGGTATATCGGCCTTATTGTGTATGACGATTTTATTTATGGCAGTCGCGAATTTACGGTTCCGGAAAAGAACTCCATCGATTTCGATCTTACACTTTCGACCGCGAAAATTAGCGGACACATTCGATCGGCGCGCGACGGAAAACCTGTCGATGGCATGTTCATAATGGTCGAAACAAACCATGACGGCCCCGGGCGATCGAATACCGCGGGCCGGACCGACAAAGATGGCTATTATGAAATTCAACCCCTCGATCCGGGCTTACAGCATATAATGCTACTTACGGACTGGACCGTCTACCGCGGTCCCGTGTGCTTCGCCCGTCAAGTCAGGGATATTATTATAAATGATGGAGTTGGGGTCGAAGTCGACTTCGATCTCGAAGCCGGAACGTGCGCCGCCGTCGAGGTCATGGATGCGAAGGGAGCCCCGATCCAAAATGCAAATATTCATTCGTTTTATTCAAATGACAAATCCGGGCGATTGGAGTATCCGAGCCCCTATAAAGCCGACACGTCGGGCGTCGCCCATGTCGTTGGCCTTCCATCCGGCACTCTGAAGGCGCGGATTTATATCAATAATGATCTGACGAGATATTACTATTCAAAACACGCGGAAACGACCGTCGACCGCGAGGCGCGCTTCCAAGTCATCGTCGAACCGGGCGCAATGTTAACGATACGCGCAAAATATCCGGACGGCGCGAGCGATTTGTGGTTCCACGCCGAAGCCAAGGATGCCGAGGACTATGTGTATGCGATCAATAGTGCGCACCGCGGCAAGACGGAATTGAAACTCGACGTCCCGCATTGCAAATTATTCATTCAATTGACTTCCGTGCATTTCGCCGGCTCCGCTGAAATTGATATGAGCGACGGAAAAGCGCGCGAGATTGATATCAATCTTAAACGTAAAGAATAGGCGCGCCTACGCCGGCGATCGATTGTTTATTTCAAGTTAACAATCACGGGATTCGAAAGTATGTCGTGCTCAGGCGCGCCCACGAATGCTACAAATGCGAGGGTGCGCGCGGGGCCGGCGAGGCGCGCGAGGAGGGAGATCGGAAGGGAAATCCCGATGACGCCGCTCGTCGCGGCCGTCTCCGGCACCCGGTCGGGCAGGGCTTCGATGGCGATGCGCTCGGCGTCATTCTTAATATGCTGCGAGGCCGCGACGCGGAGCGGCGAGCAGATCCATTCCGAGCCGTCCACCATGAACGATTTCCCCTCGAATTCGCCGCGGCCGCCGACGACGAACGAAAGCGCCGCGCCCGCGGCGCACGGTTCGCATTGCAATTGTAATGTAACCGTTTCCTTGGAATTTATAATCCACGAAAGCGAAGGCGGGTTGTGGCAGGGATTGAAACCGCCCGGAAGTTTCATGATCGAGCAGAGGCGCACGCCGCGAATCTTCTCCTCGAATACGAGCGTTCCGTGTTCGCGCGCATGCTTCGAACAATTGGTTTCGTAGGACGGCCGCTCGAGAACGACCGCGTAGAACTCATTACAAATCGCCGGCGCGCCGTCGCGGCAGTCCGACTTCAGTCCGGGACGAAATGTATAATAAACGCCGGACTGCGACGCATTCGACGCGTCGATGCGCGCGCCGTCCGGAAGGTTCGCGTTCGCCCACTCGACGCACTGGCGGATGCTCGAACCCCAATAATCGACCGGCTCGAAAACGCAAATATTACCATCGAAGCGATCTTTGTAATTCTGCGCGCCCTCGAAACCTCCGACGAAAGAGTTAAAGTATGTCAATTGATGTGGATGATACACGAAATCGGCGGCCGCGACGGGGATCAGCGCGAGCACGCCGCCCGCGAACGCGCACCGGGCGCGCGGGAGTTTCGCGCGGCGTCCCAGCATCATAAATAATCCCGTCGCGCCGATCGCCGACAGCACCGCGAGCGCCGGCCAGAAATGCAAAAAATTGCGGATGCCGTCGTAAATTTGCAACCGTCCGGACGACCAGACGCCGAATACGGCGGCGATCCAGACCGCCAGCGTGAATAGTAAGATACGCCGCCGCCGCGCCGCCCTCCGGAATTGTAATATCATGAAAACGACGCCGCCCGCAGCGGCGGCGAGGACGACCGGCGGCGTGCTCACGGCGGCCATCCAGAGCGCCGCGTCCGTGAAGTGCGGATTCTCGATCTTACGAAACGCCCCGATCGAGAGAATCGCGCCGACGCGACGGATCGCCTCGGCCGGCGCGACCCAGAGATGCGGGAGGTGGCCGAATAGTATAATCGTGGAGACTATGAGTGCTCCCGCCATCGATAACAATTCGACCGGACGCGGCCGCGCGCGGCGCTCGAACCATATAAATAGTGCAGCAGCGCCCATCGGCGCGAGCAGGACGAGCGACGTATGTTTCGATGCGAGCGAAATGCCGAACCAGACGCCGGCCTGCAGGAGGATCGCCGGCCGCTTTGTTAATAATCCGCGGAGCCATACCATCACCGCCACGCCGCCGAAAGCGGCCGACGGCAGATCCTTCATATTATTATGAGCGTCCTCGAAAAGCCGCGGCGCGAGCGCGAGAAACGCCGCGGCAAGGAACGCGACGGGCGGATTCGTCAGTCGGGCTGTATTATAATAAAAAACGGCCAGCGCGAAAAGCCACAAAAGCGCGAGCCCGAGATTGTAAGCATCGATCGGCCCGAGCCAGTGGAGGTTTTGATAAAATATCTTTCCGCAGACCGCCGCGACGAGCGACGGAAAACAACCGTTCGCGCTCGCCGTATTCGAAGCTTTGGCTTGTTCATACGTATACGTCGCCCACGACAGCCGCTCGTCCGCGGGCACCTCCGACGGCGATTCCCTGCCCGATATGAACTTTTCGACGTACGCCGCGGCGCGCGGATATTCGGCGAACGTGTCCCACGTGAGGCCGTACCGCGGCAGCGTCGATATGAATATGATCGCATAACAAATAAAAAAAACCGAAAAAATTCCGTGCGCCGACGCGGCGGATTTATAGCATCCCGCCGATTTGTTATCCGGCATTTTGTGGCAGCGCAAGCCGTCCGCGGCGCCGATTCGTTATGAACATTATTCTGCGGCGAGTCTAGCAAGGTCGCGTGCATAATCAACGCGATTCGACATCGCGGCGCGCGTCCGGCCGCGAAATCGAACATGGTGACGGCGGCGGCGGAGTTGGAATTGGAAAGTTTCGGCGCGCGGTCGGCGGCGGCGTCTCTGGGCGCCGGGAGACCGAACGGGAAAACACCGAAAAAACTGTAGAAACCGGACGGCGGCGTGGTTTCAATACAACTGCCAAATGGGCTGGTCCTTCCGCAAATCCATCAACTTCGGCCCCGTGCGGGTCAATGTATCCAAATCCGGAATTGGATATTCCGTGGGCGGCGGCGGTTTTCGAACGGGCGTTCGCGCGGGCGGGCGGCGCTACACGCGCGTGACGATTCCCGGCACGGGGATTTCCTATCAGCCGACGGGAAAAAGCTCCGCGGGATGCATGATTTGGTTTGTAATGTTCGCGGGATTCTTCGCGTTTTTTTATTAAATAAACATAATCGACGATTATTTATATCAAAATGGCCGACATACAACTGAAACGCGTCTTCCGCACGCAGAGCTCCGAACGATATTTATTGATGCGCGGCGGCGCCGAACTGGCGGCGCTCGATTGTCATTTTCTGGACGGCGGACACGTGCAGGCGACGCTTATATTTACCGATAATGCCGAACACCCGCACGCGGAAATCGAACAAATCCTGACATGGCTCGACGATAACTTATTTCCCGAGGCGAGCCGCGACGCCGCGAATCTTAATTTTATCGTCGTATCGGGCCGCGTCATCGGTCATTTTTCGTCGGACAAAACTTAATTTTCCACGCCGCCGTCGCCGCCATGCGAATTTTAATTGTAGAAGACGAGCGCAAGGCCGCCGCATATTTAAAAAAGGGATTATTTGAAAACGGCCACGTCGTCGACGCGGCCGAGGACGGCGAAACGGGTCTTTCGCTCGCGATCTCCGGAAACTATGATTTGCTTATTCTCGACGTCATGCTGCCGAAGCGCGACGGTTTCGAAATTCTGGGCGAATTGCGCCGCGCGGGCGTCGGGACGCCGGTTTTATTCTTAACGGCGCGCGACGCCGTGCACGACCGCGTGCGCGGTCTCGATCTCGGCGCCGACGATTATTTAATAAAACCGTTCGCGTTTTCCGAACTGCTGGCGCGCGTGCGTTCGATCGTGCGGCGCGGACAGACGCGCGCCGCCGAAATAATACAAATTGCCGATCTTCAAATCGATACGATCCGGCATCGCGCGACGCGCGCCGGACGGCGTCTCGATCTCACGCCAAAGGAATTTTCGTTATTATCACTATTCGCACGGCGCGCCGGCGAGGCGCTTTCTCGCACGCTGATCGCCGAACAGATTTGGGATATGAATTTCGACGGGGGCACGAACGTCGTCGACGTCCACGTGCGGCGACTGCGCGCGAAAGTCGACGATCCCTTTCCGGAGAAGCTCATTCGCACGGTGCGCGGCGTCGGCTACGCGATCGACGATCGCGAAACATGACGGAATTGTCATCTTCGCGTCATGGAAATGTAAACACCGGACGCCATGATGGCGCCGTGAACCGAACGACTCGTCCGGGTTGGTCGCTCGCCGTGAAACTGACGGCGTGGTACACGACGGCGTCGTTTTTGTTAGTCGCGGCCGTTTCGCTTTATTTATATTGGGACCTGGCGAACAATCTCGAATCGAGCGTCGATTTGTTTCTCGCGGATCAGGTTCACGTGCTGCGAAAATTATTAAAAACGCGCCCCGACGACGCGGCGGCGCTCGAGCAGGAAACGCACGCGGAGTCGGAGGCGCGGCGTTACACGAAAGTTTATGTCCGCGTCGCGCGCCTCGACGGCGCCGTCGTCAGCGAAACGCCGGGAATGCAAACGATTCCGCCGTCCGATTTTCCGGCGGCGATCGCTTGCGACGCGGCGCCGTCGCGCGGCGAGAATATGAATATTCAACAAAACCGCCGGATGCGCGCGATCGCGGCCCTCGCGACTTCCGGCGAATCGGCGGCGGCGACGCATTCGATACAAATCGCCTTCGACCGCGACCACGATTTGGAGATTCTCGAGCGGCACCGCGAACGCCTTGCGATCATATTACTATTCGCGCCGGCGATCTGCGGATTTGTAGGATACCAGCTCGCGCGCCGCGGCGTCGCGCCGATCGCCGATATAGCAAAACTCTCGAGCCGCGTCCGCTCCGAATCGCTGCGCGAACGCATCGATCCCACCCGATTTCCGAGGGAACTCGCGGCGCTCGCGGATGATTTCAACGCCATGCTCGACCGGCTCGCGGCGTCGTTCGATCAATTATCACAATTCTCCGCCGATCTCGCGCACGAACTGCGGACGCCGGTTAATAATCTGCGCGGCGAAATCGAGGTGGCGCTCGGCCGCCCGCGCACGGATGAGGAGTACCGCGAAACATTAAATTCGGCTCTCGAGGAGTCGGCGCGGCTCGCGCGAATTATTGATAATTTACTGTTTCTCGCGCGCGCCGAAGCGGGCGCGAATTCGCTCGAAATCGGCGCGGTCGACCTCGCCGCCGAAATCGACCGCGCGCTCGAATTTTATCAACCGATGATCGCCGAATCGGGGCTCGAGTGCCGTTGGGAACGGCCAGCGGCAATCCGCGCTTCGCTCGACCGCATGCTGTTTCAGCGCGCGTTTGGTAATATCCTCTCGAACGCGATTCGATACACTCCGCGCGGCGGCACAATTGATATTATAATAAACCGCGACGGCGCGCCCGGCGCGACGCGGCCGTCGTTTTCGATACAAATTATAGACAACGGATCGGGCATCGCGGAAGAGGATCTGCCGCGCGTGTTCGAGCGCTTCTTTCGCGCCGACCGCGCGCGCCGCGCAAGCGAGGGTTCGGGTCTCGGCCTCGCAATCGCGCGCGGAATTGTAGAAATGCACGCGGGAAATATTAAAATCGAAAGCCGCGTCGGCTCCGGCACGAAAGTGACGATGCAATTCCCGTTCGACGCGGCCGGGGCGGCGCGAACATGAGAAAATTACTCATTTTTTCAATCATATTAATGAACGCCGCCGCGTGCGCGACGTACCACGCCGCGCCGATCGATCCCGCCGAAACCGAGGCGCGATTCAGAGCGCGGACGCTCGACGATCCGGGGCTCCGGGAGTTTTTGTTAAAAAACGGCTATCCCGCGGACGCGCCGTTTCCGCCGAAAATGCTCGATCTCGCGACATTACGATTGATCGCGATTTATGAACATCCAGACGTCGCGGTTGCCGTGGCCAAATTGCACGAGGCAGAGGCCGCCGTTGTGACGGCGGGTGAGCGCACGAATCCAACATTAACGATCGGTCCGGAGTATAGCTTGAATCCCGGCGGCGTGTCGCCCTGGGTGATTGGTCCATCGTTAGATGTTACATTTGAAACAGCCGGCAAACGCGATCTGCAAATCGAACTCGCAAAAAAACAATTGGAAGTTGCGCGGCTCGTTGTTACAGAAACAGTCTGGCGCGTTGCGAGCCGGGTGCGGCCGGCGCGGGTTGATATGGAGGCCGGATTTGATCGATTGTCGCGGTTGACCAATGAAGTGAGTGCGCGATTTGGAGTCGCCAAAGCACTCAAAAGACGGCTCGAATTGGGCGATATATCACAATTCGAATGGAGTCGCGCCAATGCGGAACTAACTAAAACGGAAGCGGAGGTGTCGGGCGCGGAAAGCGAGGTTTCGGCGAAGGAATTTGTCTTTCAATCCGTTTTGGGATTGCCGTGGAGCTTGATGAAATTGGGCGCCACGCAGATTGTCGATCTCTTGAGCGAGCCAGTGGCTTCGGACGGTCTGCCGATTTTCGAAAATATTCAACGCGCGGGATTGTTGCATCGCGCCGACGTGCGGAGGGCGCTGGCCGAGTATGCAGTCGCGGAGTTAATGTTACAATTGGAAATTGCGAGTCAATATCCTGACATTCATCTCTCGCCCGGTTATTTGTATGATCAGGGTCAAAACAAATTTACTCTCGGGCTTTCGTTCGATCTGCCGATATTACAAAAACACGCTGGACCGATTGCCGAAGCGGAGGCGCGCCGCAAGACGGTCGCGGCGCAATTTCTGTCAACGCAGACCGCCGCGATTCAGGAACTTGAGGCGGCGCAGGTGCGCACATATCGAGCATCGGAGAGACTGCAGAAAGCGAAAATATTGAAATCAATGCAGACAAAGCGACGGACGGCGGCCGCGCGCCGCGTCGCAGCGGGCGAGGAGGATCGACTTGCCATCGAATTACTAAACATCGATGTCATTGCCGCCTGGCAGGAGGAAACCAACGCCGCCGTTGACTGGCAAATGGCGGTCGCCGCACTTGAGGACGCGATGCAGTTTCCTCTCGGCGAGGGCGCGCGCGCGCTTCCAGAAATAAACAATTCCGCGACGGAACAAAAGTAATTATTAGTATGCGAAAATCGCTTATCATTATCATCGTAACATTGTTGGCCGGCGCGGCAGCGGGCGGCGGCGCCGTTTGGTATTTTATACAAAAACACGAGGCCGCCGAACACGGCGACGCGCACGATAAAGAATCCTCGAAGCCGGCTTCGCGGTCGCAGGGACCGGGCGGCGAGCCCGTGTTGCATCTCGACGCGGCGGGGCAGCGCGCCGCCGGAGTTGTAGTATCGGCGATTCGGAGAGCGTCGTCGCAGCGCGAAGCGGCCGCCTACGGGCGTCTCGAGGAGGACCCGGCGCGATCGTTTACAATACGCGCCCCACTGGGCGGAACCGTCGGCGCGGCGGCCGCCGCGTTCCCCAAGATCGGCGACCCGCTCGCCGCCGGAACTGTTATTGCTACATTAACGCCGCGGCTCGCGCCGCTCGACCGCGCCGATCTTGTTACAAAAACCGCCGCGGCGCGCGCGGACCGCGCGGCGCTCGATCCGCAGCTTTCGCAGGCGCGCGTCGCGCTCGAGCGCGCGAAGAAACTCAACGCGGATGATAAGAATATTTCCGACCGCGCGGTCGAGGAGGCGCAGGCGAAAGTCGGCGAACTCGAGGCGCGCGCCGCCGGCGCGGACACAGCGT
Organism: Planctomycetota bacterium; assembly: GCA_016200225.1. Taxonomy (GTDB): domain Bacteria; phylum Planctomycetota; class UBA1135; order UBA1135; family JACQFD01; genus JACQFD01. Next base: position 57,927 of record JACQFD010000014.1, on the reverse strand, counting down.
TGCATTGGTATGAAAATTTAACAAAAGACGCCGCCGCCGGCGCAGGCGCGTTCGCGTCGCTGCCGTTGATTTGTATGAAGGACGGCGAAGTGGTCGAGGTGCTCTCGCGCCCAGGCGAGGCCGTCGAGGCGGGGCAGGCGATATTACGTATTTCGAAATTCGATCATTTGCTTGCGCGTGTCGAATTGCGCGCGGGCGAGACGATCGATAACAATTTCAAGGCCGCGCGGTTTCGCGCCGCCGGCGATGCAACATTACAATTCTCCGGCGTCAAAATCGGCGCCGCGTCGTCGGGCGACCGGGCGGCGATCGCCGCGGTGTTTTTGTTCGATTGCGACGCGGGCGCGCTTCCGTTGCGGCCCGGCCTTTCCGTCGTCGCGGCGCTGCCGGCTTCGGGCGGCGCGCGGGAAGGCTGGATTCTTCCGCGCGACGCGGTCGTGCGCGCGCTCGGCAAGGCGTGGGTTTATATACAAATCGGGAAAGAGGAATTCGCGCGACGCGAGGCGAAACTCGAGGACGCGACCGACGACGGCTGGATCGCGCTCTCCGGATTTGATATGAACGACAAGCTCGTGACCGCGGGCGCGCGCGAAATGCTCTCGGAGGAATTGAAAGCAATCCTAATGAGCGACGTCGAAGGCGGAGATAAAGAATCCGCGGAAAAGAAGTAATCGGCGGCGCGCCAGATGTTAAAATCAATCGTCGAAATCAGTTTGCGATTCCGCGGCGCGGTCCTCGCGCTCGCGCTCTGGGTCGGCGCCTACGGAATCTATACAACGCTCCACGCGAAAATCGACGTGTTCCCGGATTTCGCGCCGCCGCAGATTGAAATTCAGGCGGAGGCGCCGGGATTCTCGGCCGAGCAGGTGGAACGGCTCGTGACGCAGCCGCTCGAGCAAACGATCGCGGGCGTGAACGGCCTCGTCGACATGCGTTCGGAATCGATACAAGGACTTTCGATTATTATATTACAATTCGACGAGAGCGGCGACGTGTTCCGCGCGCGCATGCTCGTTTCGGAATTGTTAACGGAAGCCGCCGGACGGATGCCGGAGGGCGTGCACCCGCCGCGGATGGCGCCCGCGACGTCGGCGACGATGGATTTGTTAAAAATCGGCCTTGTGTCCGATCAGGCGACGCCGATGGAACTCCGCGAGTTCGCCGATTACGTCGTTCGTCCGCGGATGCGCGCCGTGGCGGGCGTCGCGAGCGTGAATATTTTCGGAGGCGAAGTCCGCGAAATACAAATACAAATCGATCCCGATCGTTTAATAACATTTAGTCTTACTTATGAAGATGTCATCGCGTCCGCGAAAGAGGCGACCGGCGTGCGCGGCGCCGGATTTGTAGAATCGGGCTCCGACCGCGTCGTCATTGAGACGCGCGGTCAGGCAACAATTCCGACCGAGATCGGCGCCGCGGTGATCGCGATGCGAGGCCAAACGCCCGTTCGGTTGCGCGACGTCGCAAAAGTAACATTTGCACCGGTGCCGAAATTCGGCGACGCGCTCATCCAAGGCAAACACGGCGTGCTCATGACAATGCTGAGCCAGTATGGATCGAATACAATGGACGTCACGCGCGCCGCCGAGGCCGCGCTTGCGGAACTCGAGCCCGCGATGAAATCGATCGGCGCGAAATTGTATCCGCGGCTCCAGCGTCCCGCGACATTTGTAGAGACCGCGATTTCGAATTTGGAACATTCGCTCTGGATCGGCGCGGCGCTCGTCGCGCTCGTATTATTTGTATTTTTGAGCGACGTTCGCACGGCGTTGATTTCGCTCACCGCAATACCGTTATCATTACTGATCGCGATGCTCGTGCTCGACCGCTTCGGCGTCACGATCAATACAATGACCCTCGGCGGCCTCGCGATGGCGCTCGGCGAAGTCGTCGACGACGCGATCATCGACGTCGAAAACATCGTGCGCCGCCTGCGCGAAAATCGTTTATTACAACACACGTCCGGCGCCGAGTCGAAAACCGCGTTTCGCGTCGTGCTCGACGCGTCGCTCGAGGTGCGCGGCGCGGTCGTGTATGCTACATTTATCGTCGGCCTCGTGTTCGTGCCCGTAATCTTTATGTCGGGCCTGCAGGGAAAGCTTTTCGCGCCGCTCGGTATCGCTTATATTCTCGCGACGGGGGCCTCGCTGCTGGTCGCGCTGGTCGTCACTCCCGCGCTTTCGTATATGTGGCTTTCGCATCGCGTGCACGACGCGCGCGAGCCGCGCGTGCAGACGATTCTTAAATATGGTTATATGCATCTGCTGCGAAAGATCGCGGTCGCGCGGAAAGTTGTAGCGATTGTCGTGTTTCTGATCTGCGCGTTCGCGGCATACCGGGCGACGCAGCTCGGCGGCGAATTTCTCCCGGCGTTTCGCGAAGGCCATTTCGTGCTGCACGTCACGGAGGCGCCGGGCGCGTCGATCGGCGAAATGTCGCGGCTCGGCGCGAGTATAACGAAAGAACTCTTAACAATTCCCGAGATCGAAACGGCGTCGCAACAAATCGGCCGCGCCGAGCTTGGCGAGGATCCCTGGGGTCCGAACCGCAGCGAGTTCCACATCGAATTGAAACCGAAGATCGTGCGCGGCGAGGAAATTGTAGAGAAGGAAATTCGCGCGGTTCTCGCCGAATTTCCGGGTATTCGTTATGATGTGATGACGTTTCTCGGCGACCGCATCGGCGAGACGATCACCGGGGAGACGGCGCCGGTTGTATTACAAATATTCGGCGACGATCTGGACTTGCTCGATCAGAAGGCGCGCGAAGCCGCCGCGTCGCTCGCGCGGGTTCCCGGCGCCGTCGACGTGCAGCCGGCGAACCTCGCGAGCGTGCCCGGGGTCGTCGTCGAACTGCGCCGCGATCGTTTACAACAATTCGGACTCCGTCCGGGCGATGTGTTATCTACAATTCAAACGGCGTATCAGGGGAGCAACATCGGCGAATTGTTCGAAGGCAACCGCGTGATCGACGTTGTCGCGGTGCTCGATCCGGCGCGCCGCCGCGATCCCGAAACGATCGGTTCGTTTTTATTACAAACACCGGGCGGCGCGTCCGTGCCGCTTCGCGAAGTCGCCGACGTCCGCAGCGACTCCGGCCGTGCGAGCGTGAAACACGATGGCGCGCGCCGCCGGCAATTGATAACTTGTAATGTCGAAGGACGCGATCTCGACGGATTTGTCGCGGAGGCGAAAAGCAGGATCGCGGCCGAGGTCGCGCTCGGCAACGGCATGTACGTCGCGTTCGCGGGAGCCGCCGAATCGAACGCGCAGGCGCGGGCCGAGTTATTAAGAAACACGGCGACGGCGGCGCTTGGAATACTCATATTGCTCGCCATCGTATTCCGGAGCTGGCAAAATCTGGCGCTCGTATTATTAAATTTACCGTTCGCGATGGTCGGCGGCGTTTTCGCGGCTTCGATCGGCGGCGGATCGCTTTCGATGGGATCGCTCGTCGGATTTGTAACGTTATTTGGCATCAGCACGCGCAATTCGATCATGATGGTATCGCATTTCGAATATCTGGTCGTCCACGAGCAGGAGCCGTGGGGCCTCGAAACGGCGCTCCGCGGCGCGTCCGAGCGCCTCGTGCCAATCTTAATGACCGCGCTCGTGACGGGACTCGGATTATTACCGATCGCGTGGGGTTCGGGGGAAGCCGGGCGCGAAATCGAAGGCCCCATGGCCATCGTCATTCTCGGGGGATTGGTAACATCGACAACATTAAACTTACTCGTGCTTCCGGCGCTTTGCGTGCAATTCGCGAAATTCCAACCGCGCGAGGAGGAGTAAATTTACCTATATTTCGTCGTCCGGGCGCGCGCTTCGACGGTTTTGTAATGATCGGGTCCGTAGGCGGCCTCGATCGGCGGAAGACTCGCGGTTAACAATTTTCCGGCTTCGGGAGCCCGCCCGGAAACGGCGAGGCACTCGCCGAGCGATTGTTGCACTTCGGCGATCTGAAAATTAATATCCGGCGCCCAACGTAAATATTCCTCAATTGCGGCGCGGTAGTCGCGTTCGGCCTCGGAAAGCCGCGCTTTCGAGAACCGGATCCTGCCCAACAAGTGTAATATCGCGCCCATGAACTCGGCGCGGTCGGGCCCCTCGGTTCGATCGTAAATATCGCGCGCCGCGAGCGCGTCGCGTTCCGCACCGTCCGCGTCGCCGGATTGAAATCGAATCGTGGCGCGGTCGAGACAGGCCTGTCCCACGCGCACGTGCGAGTCGCCGAAAGCGGCGATTTCCCGGGGAATATTTAAATCGAATAATGCGAGCGATTCCTTCGTTTCGCCGGCGGCGCCGAGCAGAAGCGCGTAGTTATTAATAAAACTAAGATTCTCTCCCGCGATGTTGTCGATGCCGCCGAGGAGATCGAGCGCCTCCTTTAACAATCGAACGCCTTCGCGAGGGCGTCCCCATCGATAATAAAGCGACGCGAGCGCGTTGTCGATCGCGACGGTGCGGTTGAGATCGAATTCGGGGAGGCCGTCGAGTATTTCCTTAAATCGAAGAAACCTCTTTTCGGACTCTTCGAAACGCCCCATGACTTTCAGCAGAATTCCGGAATGGAGCAAAAAATGATAAATATTATCGTTAAATTGCGGATCGATCGCGATTCTCTCGTAAATGCCGACGATGGCGTCGTATGCCGCCGACGCGCCCTCCCAGTCGCGGTCGCGCACGCAGGCTTCGCTAATCATCGAATGCATCGAAACCTGCATGTTTGGAAAAGTCCGCGTTTCGCGCAGCGCGAGTCTCGCGTATTTGCGCGTTTGTTCGTTATTGCCGATCTCGTGGTACGCATCGGTCAAATACGTGACGCACCAACTGTATTGAGGAGAATTCTTAAATTCCGGCGAATTCTCGGCGATCGCGTCCTCGTAGGCGCGGATCGCGCTTTCGAAGGATTTTTGCCTCGTCAATACAAATCCTAGAAAATATAATAATTCGGCCCGCGCACGCGGGTCGGCCATCATCCGTATCTTCGCCCGCAGCGTCGTTTGGACGGCATCCGTTAACAATTGGGGCTTGCCGAGCTCCAGCGGTTCCGCCTGGCCGAAAATGGTATATAAAAGCGTGCGGAGCGCCTGATCGTATTGTGTCTTTTCGCCCTGCCGCGCCGTCATCTCGGAACGGCGGCGTTCCGATTCGACATAAAGCAACGACAGGACGGCGACGAGCGCCAGAAGAGCGGAGAGCAGGATCGCGCCGAGCGCCGAAACCGCCTTATTACGTATAATGAATTTTTTCAGCCGGTAGGCGCGGCCGGGCGTCCGCGCCTCGACGGGTTCGTTATTTATGAATCGCCGGAGATCGCGGCCGAATTCCGCGGCGGATTGGTAACGATTCGCGGGGTTCTTCTCCAGCGCTTTCAGTAATATCGCTTCCAGATCGTCTTGAATTTCCGGCCGGACGGCGCGCGGCGCCCTCGGTTCCGCGTCGTGAATGACCCGCGCCGCGCCGAGCCACGAGCGCGTCGAAATGTCGTAAGGAAGTGCGCCGCACAGTAATTGATATAATACAACTCCGAGACTGTACGTGTCGCCGCGCACGTCGACGGCGCCCGCGCCGCCTTCGCACTGTTCGGGGCTCATGTAAGCGATCGTTCCGGCCGGCCGGGCCGACGGCGCCGAAAGCGTCGGATTGGCGCCTTCGGTTTCGATCGCCTTCGCGATGCCGAAATCGATAACTTTAACGTTCCCGGCGGAGTCGACGAGAATATTGGAAGGCTTCAAATCGAGATGAATGATGCCTTTCTGGTGTCCGTGGCGAATGGCGTCGAGGCACTGCAGGAATAATTGTATTTTATCGCGCAGGCCGAGGCGGGCGTTCTCCGCGAAATGCGTAATCGGCGACGCGCCTTCGAGAAATTCCATCGCGAACCACGGAATGTCGGCGGCGCCGATATTGTAAAGACCCGCATCGTAAACGTGCGCGATATTCGCGTGCCGGAGCCTCGCCAAAATTTCGGATTCATAAGAAAACCGGCGCGCGGCCGACGAAGACAGCGCGTCGCCTTTCATAATTTTAATCGCGACCGTCCGTTGAGGCGACTGCCGGCGCGCCTCGAACACGCACCCCATGCCGCCTTCGTTAATATATCGAATAATTTCATAGGCGCCGACGCGCGCGCCGATCATGCGTTTCGCGAACGCGGCCCCCCGTTCCTCATCGCGGCCAGTGGCGGACGGCGGCGGGACGGGAGATGCCATGAATTCGCCGGCGTCGTCGAGCGCCGCGAGCAGAGATTCCACTTCCATTCGCGCGGCGGCGTCGCCCGCGCAGGCTACTTGCAAATAATGCGGGCGCTCGGCGGGCGGCAATTCCGATGCGCGATGGAAAATCTCCTCGAGCCGCGGTCTCGCCTCTTCACTCATGATTCCGGTTGATAATATAACGTTACGTCTTGCTGAGTTCGCGGTAAAGCCACGCGCGCGCGAAGTTCCAGTCTAAAATTACAGTTCTTTTTGATATATCAAGTATCCGCGCGACTTCCTCGAGTTCGAGCCCGCAGAAAAATCGCAATTCGACGACGCGGGCCTTGCGCGGTTCGATTTGTTCGAATCGCCCGAGCGCCTCGTCGAGTGTTATCAAATCGTCGACGCACTCGTCTTTTGTAGATTCGAGGTCGACGACGCCAACCCGCTCGCGCGAACCGCCGCGCTTCGACGCGAGCCGTCCGCGCGCCCGTTCGACGAGGATCTGGCGCATGGCGCGCGACGCCGCGCCGAAAAAATGTTGCCGGTTTTCGAATCCGCCCGGGCTGCCAACCAATTTGATAAATGTCTCGTGTACGAGCGCCGTCGGTTGCAGCGTCCGGTGTTCGTGCTCTTTGCGCATGCGCACGCCGGCGAGCGCATGCAACTCCTGATAAACGATTTCATAGAGTTTCTCCGCGCCCGCGGCGTCGCCAAGCCGCGCCTGCTTCAAAAACTCGGTGATCTCGGTGGGTGTCGACATGCGGATGGCCACATGAAGTGGCCACCGATGGGTACCGCGAAATTCGCCCGCCCGCAAGCGCGTCCAGTGGCGGCGAAGAAAGTTTTTTGCACTCGCGGAGCCGGGGCCGCGCATGAACCGCGGAAACACTCTCCATGCCTCCGCGCGTTGGACGCGCGAAACAACACCATGCGATCCAATCGAGCGCTCCTAGTATTATTAGTTATTCCCTCGACGGCGACCGCGGGATTCGCCCAGGACATTTTTAAGAATAGGGCGTGGCCCATTCAAGGCGCGACCGATCTTGCCTCGGGGGATTTTAATAATGACGGCAAGGGCGACGTGCTCGTCGCCGAATCGACCACGCTCGGCCTCGCGCTTTTCACAGGCGACGGGCTGGGGAGTTTTCCCGGACGTATCAATTCGCCGGGGCTTTTCGGCTCCTATCCGATCGCCGAAGCGGCGGGCGACTTTAATAATGATGGCAAACTCGACGTCGCCGTTTCCGATTATTCGACCAATCAAATATTTCTCGCGCTCGGCGACGGCGCGGGCAATTTTACAATTTCCGCATCGCCGACCGTCGGGTCGAACCCGTTCGGCATCGCCGCCGCGGATGTAAATAATGATTCGAAACTCGACGTCATCGTCGCGAACAACGGCGCCTCGAATCTTAGTGTTGCGCGCGGCAACGGAACGGGCGGATTCGCGGCCGCGATCACGACCGTCGCGCTTCCGTCGACGCCGCGATTCGTCGCGACCGGGTTCATGAACGGCGACGCGAACGTCGATCTCGCCGTGTACTGCGAGGGCGATGGTAAATTGCGATGTTACACGGGCAACGGCGGCGCGGTTTTCAGTGCGTTCGGCGCCGGACGCAGCGCTCCCGGGACGAATTCATTAAAAACGGCGGATTTAAATAATGACGGAAAAACGGACGCGGTCTGCGCGATGAACGACGGCATCGTTTCGTCGGCGCGCGTGTTTATAACCAATGCGGGCGGTTTTCCGAACGGCGTCGATAATAATGTCGGCAGTCCGGCCACGGCGGGGGCGGTGATGTGCGCGATCGGCGATTTAAATAATGACGGGCGCAAGGACATTCTCGTCGGCCTCGCGTCGAACCTGAACGGAGATGTTACGATTCTTCTGCAGAACGCGGGCGGAACGTTTACGAGCACGTCGCCGAACGGCGCGAATGCGGGCGAATACCCGAATGCGATCGTCACGGCGAACTTAAGTAATGACGGCAAACCCGACGCCGTCGTGCTCTCGACGGGCGGGCTCGCGCCGCTGCTCGGGGACGGCGCGGGCGATTTTACAAATACGATCAAGCCCTATGTCACGCCGAGCCGCGTCTACGGCATCGAACTCGTCGATTACAATCGCGACGGCGCGAGCGATCTTATCATTTCCGACTACGACCCGGGCATCGCGCGCGCGTGGACGGGCAACGGCGCCGGCGCGATCGCCGAGGATTCGAATTTTATATTCGCGCAGACGACGATTTATGACGTCGCGGTCGCCGATTTCAACGGCGACGGCTATCCCGACTTCGCGACGATCGACGACGGGTTTTCGATTAATAATCATTTAATGATACATTTCCTGCACGGAAGCTTCGTCGAAATCGGCAACAACACTCAAAATATCAATTGGGACGTATTGATGGATCTCGAGGCCGGCGATCTTAATAATGACGGCAGCATCGACGTCGCGTTCTCGGCCGCGTACAACGGCGCGGTCGTCTTTCGAACGAACGACGGCTCGGGCGCCTTTCCGTCGTCCGGCGAGACGTGGGCGTCGGCCGGATTCAATCCCGCCGACATGGATAGCGGCGATTTGAACGGCGACGGATTTCTCGACGTCGCGGTTGGCTCCTATTCCGGCGGCGTTTTGTTACTTTCCGCGGGAAGTTGGGCGAATCCATTTACAACAATTACTTTCGGCGGCGGCGGTACGCAGAATGCGGCGATCGGCGACCTCGACGCCGACGGCGATCTCGACGCCGCGTTCTCCGAAGCGAACATGGGCGTCGAAATCCATTGGAATTCCGGCGGATCGTTTATAAGCACGACGAATCTTACGATCGATAATTTCAATCAAGGACAGGCCATCGCGATCGGCGACGTGAATAATGATACAAAACTCGACATTATTGTAGCCAACCAATCGGCCGGTATCTTTGCATTATATCAAAACCTCGGCGGCGGCGCGTTCGACGCGGGACAGACGTTTATCACGGGCAACGAGGGCAGCGCATTCGGCAAATCGACGGCCGTCATCGGCGACATCAATGGCGACGGCATGCGCGACGTCGTCATAGGCGCCGGAAGGAATCTAAATGTTTTCGTGAATCAAACAAATCAGCCGACGGGGTTGTCGATTTACGGGTCGGGACGCGCGAGCTGCCGCGGCGCGTGCGGATTGACGGCGACCGGGCCGGTGGCGGTCGGCGCGACGGCGGAATTTGTATGCAGCAATCCGCCCGTGAATTCGCTCGGATTACTTATGGTGGCCAATGCTCAGAATATTCCGGGAACGGATTATTTCTTTGTCGATGTCCCGATTCATTTGGATCTGCTCGCGATGACGGATTTCTATGCATTTGACATCTATAGCGATGCCGTGGGCACGTCGCTCTGTTCGGTTTCCGTGCCGGTGCTGCCTTCGCTCGTCGGATCGAACTATTACGCCCAGGCCATTTGGGCGGCGCCCGCGAACGACAGTTGCGATCCTTCCGCGAGCGGCCTGATCGGTTCGCGCGGACTTTCCATGATCATTCAGTAAGATCGAATTCAGGCAGAGATTTATTTCAGCCCTGGGCGCGTCGCGGTTCGTCCGCGGCGCGCCCTTTTTATTGATAAATATTAAGACTTCGCCCGCATTTGCGGGGATTGCGTTGAGAATCGTCATGATGGGCACCGGTTCACGTCCGCGTCGACGTGACGTCGGCAGGGGAGTCGCTAGAGGTGGTCGAGATCCGGACCCGCTCACTAACAAAAAGACTTTTCGTCTCCCGAAGGCGCAATCCCATGTTCACGATCCCTCGAAAACTGTCACGAATCGCGACTCCCGCTGTTTTTGTTATGATTCTCGGCGCGCCCGCGAACGCGCAGTTGGGCGACTGGGGGGCGGTGCCGTCGCCCGCCGGATCGACGGCGCAACTGGAACATGCCATCGCGATTGTTCAGAACGGCGCGGACGTCACCGGATACTCCTGTTACACGCGGTCGGCGGCCAAGATTCATACAAAAAGCGGATCGCCGATCATTACGAAGTGGAACGAACACTTTATCGTTCAGGACGGTGTGAATTATTACGGTTTCTCGGCGCGCACCGGACAATTCAGCACGTTGCTGACGTTTTCGCCTTCGGGCGCGGTCGCGTCGTCGTCGGCATCCCAAACGTGGATGAGCGCGGTGCAGGAGGGGACGAACGTGCATCTGTACTTTGCGTTCACGGGCGCGTGGGAATCGTTATATTATAATTCGCCGCCGCAGGTGCAGGTGACGAATTTTTGCGCGACGATCGGCGACGGAAACACGGTCTGGGCGGTGAGTTGTTATTATGGCAATCCCGTGCCGCTATTTGTAGCAGGCGCGTCGCCCGCGGGCGTTTACGGGACGGTCGCGGTCGCGACCTCGCCCGGATTTGTGCATTGCTTCAGCGCGCATCAAAACGCGTGGTCGTCGATGCCGGTCGCGGGCACGGCGTCCGTGTCGAACGGATTCGCGCAAAACCCTGGATTTGTAAAGATCGTGGACGCGAACTCGATCGCGTTCTTCAGCGGCTCGCGCGGAGTTTTTACGACGCTGCCGGTGCCGTCCTCGACGCCGGTTTATATGCATCGCCAGTGCGCGATCGCGGTCGACGGATTGAATGTATACGGATATTCGGCGCTGCTGGCGAAAGTTTCGCCGACGAGTTTCGCGAATCCCGTCTCCGTAACCATGCAACATTATTATGCATTGATCGACGACGGCGTTTCGCTCACCGCGTTCAGCGCGCCGAAAGGGGAGTTTAGCAATACGATTTATGGAATTTATTCGAATGCGGGCGGCGGTCAGAACGTCGCCGTTGTTACAGATCCGTCGGGCGCGACATTTGGATACTCGGGTTACACCAACCAATGGCTCGCGGGTCCGGTCGCGGTTTCGCCTTCGATTTACGTGGGCGCGATGTCGGCCGTGATCGTCGATCCGGGAATCGGTTATTACGGCATGTCGGCGCAACAGACCGGCGGCTGGGTTTATTATTATGCGCCCGCGCCGACGACAGTTTATAATTTCAACACGCCGCAGGGACTCTCCGAAATTATCTGCGCCCGCAACGGCAACAAATTTCATTTATTCAATCCGCGGAGCGACATCTGGCGCGATTTAACCATTGAGTCGCCGTCGCCGACGGCCGTCGCCGGGCATCTTTCGTCGATGCTCGTCGTCGACGGAACGAAAGCGTATGGTTTCGGTATATATAACGATCGCTGGACGCATGAGGACCTTCTCGCGACGCCGCTCGCTTCGAACGTGAAAGCGCAAGTGTGCTCCGGCTCGGTTTACGACGGATCGGCATTGCACGTGTACTCCGCGCTGGGACAACTTACTACCAATGGCGAGTATCCCGAGTATTTCAGAACTGTAGCGATCAACGGCCAGACGCGCGTCGAGCTCGCCGCCGAACCAGGATCGTTATCGGTCATTTTCGCGAGTCTGACGCCGATGGCGCTGCCGACGGAGTACGGAATGTTATATGTAGATCCGTCGAATCTCGTCGTCGACGTCGAGCCGACGCTCTCGCCGTGCGGCGCGTTCGACATGGCGCTGCACATTCCAAACGATCCGTCGCTCAGCGGAACGTCGGTTTACTTCCAATCGCTCGTCGTCACTCCGGCGTGGTCGGTTTATTTAACGAATCCCGCCGCGATCACAATTTATTAATTATCATGATTCCGAACATGCGTTTGGAACGGATCCATTCATTCGCGGCCGCCCTTGCAATTATGTTATTATCGGCGCCCGGTTGCGCGGCCTCGCGCGCGCGATCGGACGCCCGAATAGTTACAATCGATTTCGACGACATGCAAGTCGGCCACCCGCCCGCCGGATTCCAAACATTCGTCACCGGCGGCGGCGTGCCGCCGGCATGGAGCGTTTCGTGCGATTCGTCGGCGCCGAACGGCGCGAATGTTCTCGTGCAGTCGAGCCGCGACGATTCGGGTTTTCATTTTCCGATCTGTATCTTTAACGATGTCACCGCCCGCGACGTGGCCGTGAGCGTGCGGTGGAAATCGACCGCGGGGCGCATGAACCGCTCTGGCGGAATCGTCACCCGGTTTCAGGACGTGGATCATTATTATCTTGTCCGATTTAACAGTCTCGAGGATAACGTCAATTTGTATTGTTACGACGCGCCCGGCCGCCGAAATCTCATTACCGGCGCCTGTCATTTGATACTCGCCGAAGAGGAATGGCACACGCTCCGCGTCGAGTGGCGCGGCGAGAAAATTAAAGTCTGGCACGACGGTGTCTTTCAGTATGAAGCGGCGGATGCGACGATTCGCGCCCCGGGGCGGGTCGGCCTCTGGACAAAGTCGGACAGCATCACGTATTTCGACCACCTGACGATCGAGAATCTCGACGCCGGTAAATAATCAATCGACAATCGCACGAACATGAAATCGAATTTACTATTGATAATATTCACGATCGCGCCGCTGCTCGCCGTCCCCGAAACGCAAGACTTACAAAAGAAACTTACAATCGACCTTTCGGCGATGCGCCCGGGCGCCGCGCCGGCCGGATTCACGATCGAACAGACGGGGCCGGGAGCGCCGCCCGCATTTGCCGTCGTCGAAGACGCCGGAGCGCCGGGCGGCCGCGCGATCGAACAGACCACGACCGACGAAACGGGGGGCCGGTATCCGATTTGTGTATTCGACGGGGCGTCCGCGCGCGACGTTTGCGTTTCGGCGGCGTTCAAGCCGATTGCCGGACAGGTCGACCGCGCCGCCGGGCTTGTCGCGCGATATCGAAACAGGGATAATTATTATCTTGTCCGCGCGAATGCGCTCGAGGACAACATCCGCCTTTACCGCGTCGTCGGCGGCAAGAGAATACAATTCGCAGGCCTCGACCATAAATTAATAAAAGAGGTAGTCTGGCATTCGTTAAAAATGGAGATTCGCGGTCGGCATTTTAGAGTCTGGTACGACGACGAGTTATTATATGAAGCCGACGACGACACATTTCCGGACGCCGGCCGCGCCGGACTCTGGACCAAAGCCGACAGCGTGACGCGATTTGCACAATTTACATTGGAGCCGCCGCCGGGGGCGCGCGCCTTCGATTTCGAAAACGCCGCGACGGGCGGACTTCCGCCGGGCTTCACTTCGATGGTTCTCGGCGAGGCGCCGCCCTCCATGGCGTGGACGATTGCAAACGATCCGACCTCGCCGCGCGGAAGAAATATTTTAACTACTAAAAAAATCGCGCCGCCCGCCGCAAGCGAAATCCCCGCTTCGGCGCCCTCGACCGCCGCGCGCCCGGCCCTCGCGCTGCTCGAAGACGGAGTCCGCGCCAAAAACGCCGCCGTTTCCGTATATTTTAAGACTTTGTCGGGCGAATCCGAACAGCGCGTCGCCGGCCTCGTCGCACGATATAAAGACAAGAATAATTATTACATCGCGCGCGTGAACACGCGGGAAGATAATATACAATTACACCGCGTCGCGCAAGGCAAACGGAAGCTCATCGGCGAAATTCATCATAAGATCGTCACCGAAGGCGAATGGCATTCGTTGGAATTGGCGGTCAAAGGAAAAGTATTACAGGTTTCTTGCGACGGATTGTTACAATTCGAGGCGACGGACGACGGGTTGATGGAGCCTGGACAATTTGGGATTTGGTGCGCACAGGGATGTGTTACGAATTTCGACGGATACGCGGTTGAAGTATTTTAGCGTTCGTGTTGAGTTTTATTGAATTGTTTATGAATAATTATAATTGGGCTTGAACGCGGGGCGGGCTCCGTGGCGCGGCGCGTCGGCGGCTTCGGCCGCGGTGCCGCGACCAAACCGACAGCGCGAACGACACGCTTGGCGCGGCGCGGCCGCCTCGCCGCCGCCGTCTAGCGCCACGGACCCGCCCCGCGTACGAGCGCACTTGTAACCACTCCAGTCTTATATGAACGATCTGGCGGCCGCTCTCGGCCGTCGCGGCGCGTGTATCCGGGCGCCGCGTCCGCGGCCGCCCGGATACACGGCGCGTCCCGCGACCGCCTCGCGTTCTCCGTTTCGACACTAATGATAGGAACGCTAACTAAGTGCTCATGTCAGGTGGCCGGGATCACTGACGGCGAGGCGATGCCGCGACGGGTGAAATGTCCGGGGGCCGCGCATGCGGCCCCCGGACATACGCCCGCCGGCACGCCCCGTCGCGTCGAGCGTGTGGTTCTCGCTGGCGTGTGGGTCGCGACATGGCGTGGCCGGAGCATCGCCGCTGCGCCGCGCCGCGGAGCCCGCCGCCCGCATTGGCCTGTATGATTATCAATGCCAATGCATCATCTTGTATTCTCAGCTGATTCGGCGAGCGCGCCGCGGAGCCCGCCGCCCGCTATGGCCTGTATGAGTATCATTGCCAATGCATATCATCTTGTCGTCTCGGCTGATGCGGCGAGCGCGCCGCGGAGCCCGCCGCCCGCAATAGCCTATTTGATCATTACATTTTGATAAAAAAATATCTGACCCATCATCATCATTATTAATCAAATTCGCCCAAACCCCTTAACGTATCTGTGTCACTTCCCTTGCAGCTCTCAGTATTTTATTAAAATTCACGTCTTCCCACTTGCGCGCCTCTTCATAACGATCGAAAGCGCGCTCGAGGGCGCGGAAGCGGGGAGGATGGTGCGCGCGGCGGCCGTCGAGGTCGATTTCGACGCCGAGCGCGGCATGTAACATTTCGTGAAATACGATAAATTCGACGAAAGCGCGCGAAATCCACGGTTCGTCGAGCACGGGATGGATTCGTATCAGTTTTTTGACCGAATCGTAAACTCCGTATTGGATCGCGCGGCGGCCGCGGCGGCTCGCGCCGGGGGCGTCGCCGAATGTAATGTTACAATCGATGGTTTTTTCGAAATATTGTTTTTGTAATTTTAGAAAAATCGGCGCGAGATCGATGTTTTTTCCGCGCGTCCGGATGGGCGTCGGCGGAGTGAGCGCGCGGATGCGGTCGTGGCATCCAAGAACGTAAGTATCCAATACGAGATTCGCGGCTTTTGTAGGTTTGCGGACCCAATCGCCAATCGCTAACAAAACGTCGATCGGCGCGTCGAGAAAAATCTCGTGGACGCGCACGCGCCGCCGGCCGTCTTTGAATCGCGTCTGCCGCAGCACCGTCCATGCGTTTTTTACAATAACGACCTCAAGGGGCGCGGACACGCGCTCCTCGAGAATTTGTTTAAGTTTCGCCGCCGAATACGGCAAGTTCGCGCCGCCGGGAACCGGCATTGCCGAAGTGAATGACTACTGATTCGCTTTCGGAAGATCGAAATCGATTCCGTCCTGATCGATGCCTTCGGAGCACGAGATCGGCTTGCGATATTTATTATAAATGGCGCCGATGAAAGGATTGTTGCCGGAATTCACGGGGACGGCGACAATGGTATAATCGCCCGCGGGAATTCCCGCGACGGAATACTTACCGTTCGCATCGGTGCGGATTTTCTTATTAAAAAGCCCGCCGCCGGGAACGAATCCTCCCGATTTTTGTACGCTCACTTCCGCGTTTCCCGCGGGCGTTCCGTCCGCGTTGCGCACGGTGCCGCTCACGCGCGCGCCCGAGAGCAGCCGCGCGACGAGGTTTTCGCGCGTCTGGCCGTTCGATATACTAATATCCGACAGAAAGAACGTCGTGAATCGCGGGTGCGTCACCTGCAATTTGTGAATTCCCTCCTCCACATGTTGCATTGCGAATCGGCCCTCGGCGTCGGATTGAACATTGATGTTCGAACCTTTCTGATCGTTCGGACCTCCCATCAACAGACCGAACAACGCGGGAGCCTGCCCGATGTCTTTATAATTATTATCGCGCAATTGTACGGTCGCATTCGCGACGGGCTGGCCGGTCTTGTTATCCAAAACCACGCCCTTCAAAATGCCTCCCGTGATCACCGCGACGTCGACGCCGCGCGTCGTTTGTCCCGGCTGAACTGTGAACGAATCGGAAATCGCAAGCGCGTATCCGTCGGAGGTGACACATAACAAATGCTGTCCCTGCGGATCCATTCCGAGGATCTCGAACGATCCGTCGCGGCGGTCTTTAAATGTAAAAGGCCCGATTTCATGGCGCAGCAACGCGTTTCCGGGGACGCCGCGGCGGACATCAATTGTAAAGTTCTTGACCGGTTGTCCCGTGGCTTTGTCGCGCACGATGCCGGCGACGCCCGCGCGCGCCGCGAGGCGGATTTCCACGTCGACGGTTCCCGACGCGATTGGCGTCTGCGAATCGGGCTTGCCGCTTCCGAGATCGCCCGCGTCGGCGTCGACGAAATAACGCCCTTCTTCGAGATCTGTAATAACAAATTCGCCGTTTTCATTCGTAACCGCTTCGTTCGGCGCGGCGACGCCGCCCGAGGCGGACGCGCGAACGTGAGCATTTGGAACCGGATGGCCCGACGCGTCGACGACGTGGCCGGATATATTAAATCCGGGCATCAACATCGCGTCGAGGCGGTACGGTTGATCGTTCGGAATGCTAATTCTAGGAAAATTCTTCGTGCCGTACGTGAGCGCTTTAATTGTAAACGAATGCGTGCCGGTGCCGACGTTTTCGAACTTAAAGGTTCCGCTGTTGTCGGTCTGGGTCTCGCGTTTGTCGTTCATCGATGCGCCGAAACCCGTGGTGCCCGGATCGCCGTCCATAACCACCGTGGCGCCCATGACGGGCATGTTCTTTTCGTGTTCGGTGACGCGTCCGTAAACGCGGCAACCGCCGGCCATCTGGACCGCGAATGCATAAAATCCGTCGGGGGGAATGGATATATTCGTATGTTCGACCCGCGCGTATTCCGAGTGTGTCGCGATGAGGGTCCAACCGTCTCCCGGAGTCGCGACGATTCTAAATTTTCCGTCCGCGCCCGAGAGTCCCGAATAGGATTCGGCTTTCTGCATGTCCGATTGTCGCAATTTCGCCGCGATCACCGGATTCGCTCCAAATGTAAACGACATCGGAATTTTCTTAATTTCGACGCGCGCGCCCACGATCGCGGAGCCTGCGGCGCTTGTTACTGTTCCTTCGATGCCGCTTTTCGAGTCAAGCGGCGCCGTATTGTTCGTATTCACGACGTTCCGTTCGCTCTTTGCCGAATTGTTATCCGCGACCGCGACCGGTCGCTGATCCTCGACCTTGGGCGTCGTCTTTTCAATTGTAGTTTTGGACCCCGGGTCGACGGTCGCGTCGCTGCCCGCGAACGCTAAATAAATCGCAAGGGCGGCGCCGAGAACGAGAATGCCAATACCGCCGATAATAAGAGTTTTGTTAGCCATGTCTGTGGAGAATCGAAATCACCGTGGAAACACTGTGGAAATCGGCTTGGTTTGAACCGCGAAAAAGCGCAATTGAGACGAACGGCGCTCCTCGGGTATTCCCGGAGTTGCGAATTCCGCGGGCGCGCCGCGTTATTGGTCGAGACCGGCCTTCTTGACCCCGCCCGGCATCATCGCTTGGGCGAGTTCTTCGGCCTTCCGCGTGGCCGCCTGAGTCGCCGCGTCGCTCGCGGCCTTGCGTTCGCCAAGCTGCTCCAGCGACGCGCCCGGGAAGACGGAGCGAACCCACGTGGTCCGCGCAAGGAAATACGCGAAGACGATGCAGGCAAGTTCCGTCTCAATTTTATCAATTGTTATTGTAACATTTCTCGAAAGGAATCCCGACGGCTGAATCGAGAGGATGCGTTTTCGTTTATTATCCACCAAATCGTAGCCGCGCATCCAACCCGGGCGGGCGACGAGCAGATAATCGTTATTTCCGTAGTGGACGCGGATTTCGCGAATGTAAATCGACCAGCGATAGGAGGCGCCGAAGAACTCGCCCCCCTGGCTCGCCTTGACATTCCACATTTGATAATGGCTTGCCGTGATTCCAGGTTCGCGCCGAATCGAGAGCGGCAGTCCTTCGGCGGCTGCGAAGCTCGCGATCTTTTTGTTATAAATCAGCGTTCCAAGCTGTCCCCCGGCGCACGAAAAAACGTGGCTCCGTCCGCTAACTTTAACTTGAATGGGGGATTCAATTTGTATCGACATCGAGCTTGTTTTCGGCGCGGCTTGGAAAGAGATGTGAGTGGAATTCCTCGGAATCCGCGTGCCGGGGAGTTTACTCGCGTAAACGCGACAAACGAAGGGAACTGGCGGCAAGGTTTTCCAACGATTCGCGCATCGCTCGGCAAATTTCAACAATTGCCGGCCCTTAAGTTGACGTTTGCTCTCGAAGCGCCGATAGTTGCGGGCAATTGTCCGAGCGATGGTCGACCGGACTGTGCCCCAAAACTCCGGAATTTCGCAACGTGTCTCGCAAAAAAGTAATTCTGTTTTTTCCACGAACCGGTTGGGACACCGAGGGCGTCAATCTGTCGTTGCCCTTGCCGTTGATGTACGTGGCGGTGCCGCTCGAGCGGGCCGGTTATGTCCCGCATATTATCGATCAGCGAATCAATCCGCAGTGGCGCGAGGAACTGCGGCGCGAAATCCAAGGCGGCGACGTGCTCGCGTTCGCCGTTTCGACCATGACGGGGCGCCAGCTCCTGGGAGCGCGCGAGGCGTCGAAACTCGTCAAACAACTGGATGCTACAATTCCCGTGATGTGGGGCGGCGTGCATCCGACGCTGCTGCCCGAGCAAACGATACAAAACGATTTCGTCGACGCGGTGTGCGTCGGCGAAGGCGAGGAAGTGTTTACAGATTGGGTGAAAGCCGTCGACACGGACGCTCCGTGGGACGACATCCCCGGCATCACGTTCCGGCGCGCCGGCGAAGTGCATTTACACAAAAAACTGCCGCCGACGCTCGATCTGAATCAACACATTCGCCCGGCGTACCACCTCGTCGACATGAAGCGTTATATTACGACGCGGCTTTTCGGCGAGCGCGATTTTATATTAATGATGAGCCGCGGGTGTCCGCATCAGTGCACGTATTGTTATGAAACCGCGTTCAATATCAATAATCAATGGCGCGCGGTCGACCCCAAGCTCGCGGTCGACGAGATCGAATATGTTAAGAAAACGTACGGCATCACCGCCGTCACGTTCATGGACGATTTATATTACGGAAAAAAGAAGTGGGCCGACGCGATGGCCGAGGAAATCATCCATCGCAAGCTCAATATGACATTCCGCGCCGACATCCGCGTCGATTACGCGACGGGATTCGGCGTCGAATATATGAAAAAGCAGTCGAAAGCCGGATTCAAATACATGTTCGTCGGCGTCGAATCGGGTTCCGACCGTATTCTTAAATTTATCAAAAAGCAGATCACGCGCGAGAAGATTCTCGAGTCGGCGCAGGTCTTCCACGAGGCGGGCGTTTCGCCGCACTGTTCGTTCATGGCCGGTTATCCGACCGAGACGATGGACGAAGTGATGCAAACACTTTCGCTCATGCTCGAAGTGACCGCGATTTGTCCGAACGCGACGACGAGTAATTTACAAATCTACGCGCCCTACCCCGGGACCGAATTGTTTACATGGTGTCTCGAGCACGGCATGAAACTGCCCGCCACGATCGACGAATGGTCGTCCTCGAATTTCAACCGCGTCAATGAACACGTCTGGATCGGCGACAAGGATCAGAATTTCCTTCGCAAGGCGTCGTATTTTACTTATTTCCTCGACGGGAACACGGTTGCCAATTATTTCCGCGACAAACCCGCGCAGAAAGCGGTCGCGCGCCTTTATTCGCGCGTCGTCCGCGCGCGCGTCCGCCGGCATTTTTATTCGTTCATGCCCGAAATGTCGGTCGTCGCGGCGCTGAAAGAGCGCGATATTATATAAATTATAGAAACGCGCGGCGGGCCTCCCGTTCGAGATCCGCATCCTTTCGATCGCGCGCGTATTCGAGCGTCGCGAGCGAATGCGCGGTCGCGCGGAAACGCGCCAGTTGTAACGTCGGTTCGTCCGCGCCGCCGTAGTTTCGTATAAACTCCGCCCGCGCCTCCGGCGGAAAAAATATATATAATATCGCGAGATCGAGCGCGGGATCGCCGAGGTGAATGTCGCCCCAATCGATGGCGCCGCTCGGAATGCCGTTCGATATGATTATATGTCTGCCGTAAAAATCGCCGTGGACGACGGCGGACCGCCGGTTCGAAGGGACGGCCGGTTTTTCGATGACTTCGCGAATATTTGATAATTCACTTTTCGAAAGCGCGCCCGCGCGTTCGAGCCGCGCCATGCGTTCGCGCGCGCGCGGAACTTGTTTATTCATATCCAAGCGACCCAGTTCGTCGCCCGGCAGCGAGTCGGCGACGGCGGCGACGTCGATCGCGTGCAGCTTACGTAAGAATTCCGCGATTGCCGGCGCGCACGCGGCGCGTTCGCGATCGTTTAAATTAAGATCGGACGCGGGCTCGCCTTCGATTTTGATATAACCGGAATACGGCCATCCGTCGGCGGTGGTTCCGCGATAAACCGGCGCCGGTATTTGTAAATTTAAGGATCCGGCAATCGCCGGCAGCGCGCGCCGTTCGCGCTCGAGCAGGGCTATGGCAATTTTGCGCCGCGGAAAACGAAACACGACGCGGTCGTTCGCCAGCAGCGCGAGATTGTCGAAACCCTCGCCCGCGACGCGCGCGCGCACGGGCGCGAGTTCGGGAAACGCGATTTCGAGTTCGCGGGCGAGCGCCGCCGGATCCAGCGCGCGCTCGGCTTGCCACGGAACGGAGGGTATCGTCATGATCGCGCACCGATCATCGTATCCGCCGCGGCGCGAATTTCCTTGCGACGGAACGCCGCCGAAATTATTCAAATTCAACGAAAAACCAATGCTCTCATTCTTTTTCTTCTTCGATCCGCTTTATTTACTTTTTGTGGCG
This sequence comes from Planctomycetota bacterium, assembly GCA_016200225.1. Taxonomy (GTDB): domain Bacteria; phylum Planctomycetota; class UBA1135; order UBA1135; family JACQFD01; genus JACQFD01. The sequence continues at coordinate 36,896 of JACQFD010000014.1, read as the reverse complement.
CCCGGAATGCTGCTCGCGCTCTGGGCGCAGGTGCGCGTGAAGGCCGCGGTCGCGAAATGGTCGCAAGTGGCGGCCGGCCGCGGCATGACCGGCGCCGACGCCGCGGCGGCCGTGCTGCGGAGCGCGAATATAAATGATGTACAGATCGAGTCGATCGAAGGCGTCCTCACCGATCATTATGATCCGACTTCCAAGACCCTGAGACTATCCCAACAAAACCACGACGGCCGCTCCGTCGCCGCCTTCGGCATCGCCGCGCACGAAGCCGGCCACGCCATTCAACACGCCACCGGATACGCTTTATTAAACTTCCGCAGCTCCTTCGTTCCGCTCGCGAGTTTCGGCTCCGGCGTTTCGATGTTTTTGTTAATGATCGGCATGGCGTTATTGTCAATGTCTGGCGGCGGCAGCAAGTTCGGCGAAATGATCATGTTCGCCGGTATTTTACTATTCTCATTGATGGTAATTTTCACATTGGTCACCGTACCCGTCGAGATCGACGCGTCGCGCAGGGCGGTGAAGGCGCTGGATCAATTGGGTTTGCTGACGGGTGAAGAAGGCGGCGGCGCGCGTGAAGTGCTTCACGCGGCGGCCTGGACTTATGTAGCGGCTGCGCTGACCGCGATTTTGCAATTGTTGTATTACATTATGATATTTATGAATAGCACGAGCCGGAGCCGCAACGAAAGCTAGCTCTGGCGCCGCTTGGCGCTTGCGCTCCGACGCCGCGCCGGCGCTTACGTTTTGGCGCCGCGGGCGCATACACAGTTCGTTAATAATTTTTATTCATTATTTTTATATAATATTTAATATTTTTCTACGATCGCCGGCTGTGGTTCCGGCGCTCGAACAGGTCCTCGCCGTTGTTGTAGCAAACGCGAAGCGTTTGCTACAACAACGGCTGCGGAACTCGCGCGGAACCACAGCCGGCGATCGTCGGGGAAGTGGGGTGGGGCTGGGGACGCGTCCAATTTCGCCACGAAAAGAAAATTGCGCCCGAGCCTTTTTTTCTTTTCCTTCTTTTAGTAATCCGCGTATTATTCTCATCAAATCCGGTCGATTACAAAGGAAGTATCATGAATCTCTTTCAATCCATCGAAGCTACTAAACCATTCCTCGAAAGCGTCAAGCCCGTCCTTGAAAACCTCTCATTTGTAGCGGTAATGTTCAGCGCGCCGCTCGCCGCGGGCACGCTGTTTTTTCAGCTGCGCGATTCCAAAGAAAACGCAAGGAAGGCGCAGCGCGACGCAGCCGAGCGTGTTTATCGCGAAGTCGACGACAAATTTTTTCAGTTCATTGAGATTGCGATTCGGCATCCGCGATTGAATTGTTATAGCATCGCGGACGCGGCCCCTCCAAGTCCTCCCCTGAACGCGGACGAAGTAACCCAACAAAAACTCCTGTACTGCCTTTTAATCGATGTCATGGAGGTCGCTTACGTTTGTTATCACAACGACGCCGCCGGCCAGGCCAGAAGTTTTTATGAAAGACAATGGAACGGCTGGATTGCTTATGTCGAGCGAATGATGCTCCGCAATGCGTTCCAAGTCGTGTGGACCGACGTTCGGGACGAATACGATAAATCGTTCTGTATATTCATGAATCGAATGCTCGAAAAGACAACGGTCGGGACAAAATCATCATAAAAACAACTATGATCAAATAATGAGTGATCAAAGAAATGGACCGGCCGCCTTTTCTTTCCCCGTACTCAGATTCTCACGCGGAGGGCGCGGAGAGTTCCAAGAATACAATTGCAAGTTCTGGTTGCCTCAGCGTTCTCCGCGTCTCCGCGTGAAATTCCGAAATAGCGTCCGTCGCGTCGAGCGTGTGCCACGCACTGGCGCGCAGGTCGCGACAGGGCAACGGCCGGAGCATCGCCGCTGCGCCGCGCCGCGGAGCCCGCCGCCCGCACTGTCCTGTTTCGTCATGGACTCTCTCGAATAAAATCATTTCCAGACACCTGCGTCGATCGCGCCGCGGAGTTAGAATGAACGGGGACACGTACACTCTTTCAATTGTAAAAATGCACGTGTCCTCGTCTATTCAAAGCGCGCGTAAGCGATGGAGTCGCGATTTGCATGTGAATATTGTCGACGTATTTGACTGAAGATCTCAGGAATCGAGTTTGCGACACAGTGAGGTATCCTTCACGATAGGCATGAACGCAAATCCTCGGCGAACCGTCCTAATTCTCGGCGCGGGAGCTTCGTGCGCGTCGAAGTTTGGAAAACCTGTTATGACAGGTTTCTTCAATGATCAGCAATTGCCGGAGAACATTGCGGCATTTTTTAGTTGGTTTCATTCGACTGCGGATCGGAGCAAATGGAATATTGAAGAAGCACTTTCGTTTTTATTTATATCAGAGTCACGAAGACATCTTTGGGGTGAATTCGGTGATCCGGCATATCATGGAAGACTTGTGCGATTTGACGAAGTTGTGAAGGAGGTAATCGGTGTCCTCAAGATTGATACATTCCCTGAGCATTGCGATAAACATGTTTCGTTGGTTAAGACGCTTCATCCACGCGACAGCATCATTAGTTTAAACTATGATTTAATATGTGACCAGTCGCTCTTGCATTGTGAGCTTCCGAATCCTTCAATTGCCATAGACTCTGGGGAGAATTTGAATTGGTCAAACGAGAATAGCCGAATGGGAAAATTAGCAATGACTCTAGGGATTAGTGATTTATATGCTGGAGGACAGCCGATGACGCTGATGCCCGGGGAGCGAGAGTCTGGGTTCTATCTAAAACTCCACGGCTCGATTGATTGGTTGTATTGCCCAACTGAATCTTGCCTAAATAATCGTGTGTACTTCCCATCATGTATTTATCCTACATATCAACAGTCTCAGGGTAACCCTTGCCGACGGTGTGGTTCGTCACTGAGAACAATGATAATTCCACCGGTTGGCGTCATACAGTTTGACTCCTTGGGCCGCCTCTCATTTCTTTGGAGTCTTGCTCTGCGGGAGCTGATTTCCGCGGACAAGATAATTGCATTTGGTCTATCTGTAGCACCAAGCGATTTTGAGTTTCATTGGCTGGTCAGGCAGGCATCACGTTTGCGCCCGCATGGTGCAATTGACCTGAATGTAATAAATTCGAATCGAGACCATGCCGAGCGATTTGTGGCTTTGTGCGGATCGTCCGGGGCGCAACGCGAATATCATTACTACTCGACTGTCGAGGGGTATCTTCGCCGGTGTCGCGACAACACGATTCTTTGATAAAATTTTGGTAGAATGATCTCTCGTACTTGCGCTTCTTGTCGGGAAAGCGCTGAATCTGACTTGGCCACGGCGCGCCCCGCGACAGCGCCGTGTTCCCAGCACTAACGCTAACGATATGAAAATTTATGATGCACGATCATAATGGGTCGCTTCAGGGGGAGAGGCGGATTCGCGACGCGCGGGGTGGCCGAGAGCCGCGAAGCGGTCTCGGCCACACGCGCGCCGGATCGGCCGAGCTGCCGTGCTAATATTAGCGTTCAGTGCCGTCATAGGAACTGGCGGGCGGCGGGTCCGTGGCGCAAGGCGGCGGCGGCGAAGGCGACGCCCCGTCGCGTCGAGCGTGTGGTTCTCGCTTTCGTGTGGGTCGCGACAGGGCGTGGCCGGAGCATCACCGCTGCGCCGCGCCGCGGATCCCGCCGCCCGCATTGACCCTAATCCTTAATAATGGTCATTCTTGAATGAGGAACGGCCATTCCAACTTCCAATCGCGACATCTTTCGAAACATTCATTCACGCGACGACGTAAGGTCTTCCACGACGAGCCGCGATTCTCGCCGACATCAACCTCCAACCCATGAACGCAACGGACGAGGACCTCGTGCGCGCCTATGCGCTTGGGGATGTCGTCGCCTTGGAACAGCTCGTCGAACGATACAGTTCTTCCGCCGTGCGTTTCGCGCAACACTTCATCCGCGAGCACCACGCGGCGGAAGATCTCTCACAAGATGTTTTTGTTAAATTAGTCACCGTCCTGCGCGACGGGGGATACGATCCCGCGCGCGGCCGGTTTGCACCATTCTTTTTTCGTATGATTCGAAATCTCGCCATCGACCGGCTGCGCGGACGCGCCGGACACGCCGCGCTCGAAATGGAAATCGCCGCCACGCGCGAAGCCGACGCCGCTTTTATTGTCGAACGCGACGAGCGCCGCGGAATTGTAAGACGCATGATCGGAGAACTTCCGCACAGCGAGCGCGCCGCGATCACGCTGCGCGAATTTGAAGGATTATCATATAAAGAAATCGCCGAGTCGCTCGGTGCGCCCGTCGATTCTGTAAAAACCTGGATTTTCCGCGCGCGTCGAAAAATGGAAGACGCGTGGCTTGCAATGGAGGCGAAACGTGACTCCGTGTGACATTCTCGAACTGGATCTTTCCTGTTATCTCGACGGCGAGAGCGACCCCGCGTCGCGCGAGCGCGTCGTGGAACATTTGCAACATTGCGCCGCCTGCGCGGAACGCGTCCGTTCGTGGCGTGCGATGGGTTCGGCGATGCGCGAAAGTGATATTACAGTAAACCCCGCGCCGCGGATGCTCGCGGCGGTGCGTGCGGAGGTTGCGCGGACGGAGGTTGCCCGGACGGAGGTTGCCCGGACAACGCGAGCCGCCCCGCGACGGAATCGTATATTAAGATTTGAGCGCCGCCACTTCGCGGCCGCCGCCGTCGTCGCGGCGACGATCACCGCAACTGTAATGATGTTTTCGAAAGCGAGCGCCGACGATGACGTGCGGCGGCTCATTGAACTCGAAAGTAACAATCGCATCGAGGCAATTGTACAGAGCGAGCGCATTCGCGCCGTGCGCCTCGACATTGCCGCGATGCGGCAAAAATACCGCGCCGCGAAAATGGTGAATGCCGATCGCGCGCAAATGGACGCGGAAACTGTAAATTTACTCGAAAGAGCCGACGGCCTCGAAAAGCGGCTTGCCGCGATTCAGGAAAAATTCGATCGCGAGGGCCTGCTCGTTCCGACCGCCGGAGGCCGTTGAAAACGGAATCCTAATGTTTATAATATCTCGAAAACTACAAATCGGCGGCGCCGCGCTGCTCGCGCCGTTTCTTTTATATTATGGAACGGCGGCGAGGCAGGACGGGCCGGCCGGCAATCAGGATCCGGCCGTAATGGTGAAGAACCTCGACCGCGTTTCGCGCGAATTGAATCAAACGGCGGCCGGTTTCGACCGCGCGCTCGACCTCGCGCGCCTGCACGCGTCGGCGCGCGAAAAGCTCGGCGACGCCGATGCCAATCAAACGGCGGTACGGACGGGAATGGAGCGATGGCGCGCGGCGCGCATGACCGAGTCGACGCGCGAGGCGATCGAGGCGGCGATTGTTAATATACAAAAAAACGCGGAGCGCGACCTCGGCGCCGAAAAAGGCGCCGCGTTCGGCGATTGGATCCGCGACCGCGACGCGGAGGTCGAAAAGATATTGCAAGAACTGAACCGCCTCGGACACGAAGTCGAGGAAATGTCGATCGCGCTTTCGCGAGAATCGGCGGCGCGCGCGATTCATACGCAGGAAGACTTACAAAAAAACTTCGACGAAGCGACGCGCATCGCGGCGAAAGCGGAGGAGGATTTGCGGCTGCGCGCCGAAATATTATCGAAACCGCTCGCCGAAAAATTATTTAAATTGCGCGAGTCGCTCGACGTCGACGCGCTGCTCGCGGCGGCGCGCGATCGTTGGAAATTATCGTTGGAAGAAAGTGTAAAGATTCGCGCGATTCTGGAGCGGTTCCGCGATTCCGAAACTTCACAAAAAACCGAAGCGGAACAGCGCGAATTCATTAAGAATCTCGGCGCGGACTCGATCGCGATGCTCGCGGAGAAGCGCGCGGTCGAATTCGAAGCATGGTTGCGTTTGCGCCACGACGCGCTGCGCGCCGTACTGGACGAACTCACGAACGCCGGCCGCACGGCGCGCGAGGATTGGGCGGCCGCCGCGACGCGCGCGGCGCTCGCCGTGAAAAATCTCGATCAATTGCGCGAGGATCAAGCTAAGAAAAACCTCGAGGCGCGAAAACTGGCCGATCAGCTCGTCGCGGAATTGAATACTCGCGTCGCGCCCGTGTTTCAAACAATTCGAAAGACCGCTCCGGGCGTTTTGAAACAATTACAATTGGAACAACCCGAATATAACGAACGCGTCGCGACGCTCCGCGAACGCGGAAGGCTCGCGCGCGAGCGCGCGGCGAAAATGCTCGACGACGCGCTGCAAACGCGCGGGGCTTCGATCGAAAATACACAAAAGAAATTCGACGAGGCGATGGCGGCGTTCGAAAATGTTCGCCGTTCGAGCGCGCTCGAATGGGAACAAAATCTGCAGCGGTTTTTTGTAGAAACCTCGGCGACGCTCCGCGATCTGGCGCAGCGAAACCGGGAGACGACGCAGTCGCGCGTCGACGCCGTTCGCAAACTCTGGGAAGGACTGAATCCGGCGGAGCGGGCGCGCGGTCTCGAAGCGCGCGAGCGCGAAAAGATGAAAGCGGATCAGGAGCGTGCGAAGGCCGAACTTCAAAAGACTCGCGACGAACTCGAACGCGTGCAAAAAGCGCTCGAGGAAATCCAAAGAAAAGCGACAGGTTAAGAACGCCCGTACGCGTATAGGATTGGGGTCACGGCCGCGCGGGTGCGCGGATCTCCGTTGTTTGGAAGTCACACTACAATTATGAAGTTCAAATTAACTATTCTCGCCCCGGTCGCCGCCGCGACCGCGCTGTTCCTCCCAAGTTGTATTTCCGCTCCGTCGTCGCGCACGGAAATCCGTTCCGCGCCGGAGAGTTCCGCGGCGCAGAAGCAGGCCGAGGATCCCAAGAAGGATAAGTTAGATCCGAAGGCTGCGCAGGAATTGGAACTGAAAATCGCGCGTCTCGAACGGGATTTGAACATGGCGCGTCATCGCCTCGAACGCGCGCGCGTGGATGTTCAGAATCAGGAATTAAATAATCGCGACAGTCTCACGCGGGCGAAAAGCGATCTCGAACTCGCGCGCAAAGCGCTGGCGCAATATAACGATTTCGATTCCAAAATTAGAATCGAGCGCGGCAAACTCGGCATGCAGCAAATGGAAGACGGTCTGCAGGAGATGCGCGAGGAACTCGATCAGATACTTTCGATGTATAAAGATAACGAAATTGCCGACAAAACAAAAGAGATCGTCGTCCGCCGCAATCAGCGCCGGCTCGAGCGCTTGACGCAGAACGCTCAAATGCAAAAGGAAGAATTCGAGAATCTCATGAACAAAACAATTCCTCTCGAGCGCGCGAAACTCGAACTCGAATTGGATGCAAAGGAACGCGCGATGCAAGCGGCCGAGCGCGGCGCGCGCGACGGCATGGCCGACCGGGAAATCGGAGTCATGGGCGCCGAATCCGAAGTTTTCCGCGTCGAATCCGAGCTGGCGTCGGCCAAAAAGGAACATAAATCATGATCGCGCGCGCGGCTTCGATAACCATTCCGATCGTTATATATACGATCGCGGCCGCGCAGGAGCCCGTCGCGACCGGGAGCCGGCCGGCCGATCCGGGTCTGGCGATCCGGGCGTCGATCGACCGCGGCGTCGAGTTTTTGTTAAAAGTACAAAAACCCGACGGATCGTTCGGCGATGTACAGAATAATTCGTTGAACGCGTTTTGGAACAATCCCGAGACGCCGAAGGCCTGGTGCATCGCGACCACCGGCCTCGCGGCGATGACGCTGATGCAAGGCGGCGCGCGCGAGCGCGAGGCCTCGGTGCGCGCGCTCGACTACGTCGCCGCGAATTTCGATTTGAAGCGTCCGGACGACTGGGACACCGACAATACGTGGGGTTATATTTACGGCCTCGAATCGTTATCGCGAGGATTATTAAATAAAGATTTCGCGAACGCGCCGAAACGCGACGCGTGGCTCAAGGCGGCGTCGCATTATAACGATATGCTCAAAAAGTATCAATCGCCGACGGGCGGCTGGGGATACTATTCAATGGGGGAGGCGGGCTGGCAGCCGAGCTGGTCGACATCGTTTATGACGTCGACGGCGATACTCGCGCTCGTCGACGCACGCGAAGCCGGCATCGCCGTGGACGCAAAAGTGATCGACGCATGCGTCAAGGCCGTGAAACGCTGCCGATTGCCGAACGGCGCGTATAGTTATGATGTGATGTCGACGCCGCAGACGGGCGGCTCCGAATATATCAATCAAGTGAAGGGCTCGCTCGGACGGATCCAGGTTTGCAATCTCGCGTTGCGCCGCGCCGGCGAAAAAATCACGGACGACGATCTCGAAAAAGGCCTCGACGCGTTCTTTACAGAACACAAATTCCTCGACGTCGCGCGCCAGAAACCGATTCCGCACGAGGCGTATTATTATAATGCCGGGTATTTCTATTATTTCGGCCATTATTACGCTTCCGGCGTCATCGAATTGCTTCCGAAGGACAAGCGCGCGAAGTGGGCGGATTTATTACAGAAAGAAATTATCAAAACACAGGAAAAAGACGGCTCGATGTGGGACTTTTATATTGCTAACTTTCAAAAGCAATACGGAACGAGCTTCGGCGTGATGTCGCTCGAAGTGGCGCTGCGCGCGATGAAGGGGTAGTACAGAAGGCGTGCGGAAAAAGCGGGACAAAATTAGCCTCAACGCATAGACTTCCTCGCGATGAGGATTTCAATGCATTTTGATTCGATCAAGATCGTCATTCTTTCCGGCCTCGCCTTTGCCGCCGTCGCGACCCGCGCGTCGGGTCAGACGGAATTGTTTACGTTCACGCCGCACCTCGGCGACGCCGTCGGCAGTTTCGGATTCAGCGTCGCGGGCGCGGGGGACACCGACGGCGACGGGTTTGACGATTTGGTCGTCGGTCAGGCGCTCGGAGACTCGAGCGCAATTTTCGATCGCGGGGGCGTTTATTTATTTTCCGGTTGGGACGGCTCGCAGAAGTATTTTGTTAAAGATTACGAAAATCAGATCGGATGGTCCGTCTGCCGGATGGGCGACCTCGCGCACAATGGGAATTCCGATTTTGCCTTCAGCAGCGCTCAAGAGGATTATTGTGATATTACATTTCCGCCGACGATACTTAAAGTCATCGACGGCGCGACGCTGACGGCGGCGTTCACGTTCAACGGCCCGAATGGCGGCGGATTCGGCCAGGTATTTTTCGGCAAGTCCATCGACGGCGGCGCCGACATCGACGGCGACGGAACGAACGACCTCGTCATGACATTTACAGGTTTTCCGGGAGCTGGGACTCCTTACTATCGCGCAATCTCGGGGGCCACGGGCGCCGATATTTATCATATTCTCGATCCGCAGGTCGCTGGCGACATTCGCATCGTTGGCGACATCGACGGCGACGGCCTCGCGGACATTATATTAACAAAAAACATCGTCGCCGAGGTTCGCGTGGGCGTCGCGGCAAATTTACTATTTACAGTACCCGGCTATGGAGCCTATTCGCGCGTGTCCCCGGCGGGCGACGTCAACCTCGACGGCATTCCGGATTTTGCGGTCTCGGACGTGTCGGCGAACAGTAATAAAGGAAAGATAACGATATACTCCGGAGGCAGCGCCCAGCCGCTATATGTAATGTCTGGACTTGCCCCGGGCGGAAGATTTGGCTCCTCCATGGACGTCGTCGGCGATATCAATAACGACGGCATTGCCGATTTTGCCGGCGGAGCGCCGTATGCAAGTCTGTTCGGAATTCATACGGGCGGCGTCCAAGTCCACTCCGGCGCGAACGGCAGTCTCCTCGCGATTCTTCGCGGAAAGAATATTCAGGATAGTTTCGGCTTTTCCCTCCGCGGCGCCGGCGATGTCAATGGCGACGGTCTTGCCGATTTGATCGTCGGTTCTCCGGGCGAGATTAGTTATAGTAATTGGGATCAGGGCACCGCAACCGTCGTTTCCTTCGCGAAAGGATTGCAACAATTTGGCACGGGGCTCGACGGTTGCGACGGTCCGGAAACATTAAATTCACATTTCCAGCCAAAAATTAATTCTCTTGGATTTGATATTACATGCACGAACGCGCCGCCGTCCGCGCTCGGCCTTGCGCTGATTGGAAATGCGCAGATCGCGAACGGAAATGATATATTCGGAATCGGGATCCCCATTTATGTGGACGTGTTTCAATCGACGGATCTATTCGGCCTCGATATTTACAGTTCTCCTTCCGGATTCGCGGATGTAAATACTCCGATTCCAAACGATCCGACGCTCGTCGGTAAGACATACTTCGCGCAGACAATCTGGCTCTGGCCGACGGGGATTCCCGGGTGCGTGCCATCGCCTTATTATTTAAGTTGCTCGCACGGTCTGGCGATCACGATACAGCAGTAGAATGAAAAGGCGGGACAAAATCAGATACTATATTTAGACTTGACCCTAATGAGGAATTCAGTGCACTCCGATTCGATAAGAATATACGTCCTTGGCATCCTTGCATCCGCCGTTATTGAAGCCAACGCGTCGGGTCAGACGGAATTGTTTACGTTCAAAGCGCACGCTTTTGATGATATCGGCAAGTTTGGTTTCAGTGTCGCAGGAGCGGGTGATGTCGATGGCGATGGTTTCGCCGATGTTGTCGTCGGGCAGCCGCTCGCGGAAGCTACGGATAGCTTCGACCGCGGCGCCGTTTATTTATTTTCCGGGAAGGACGGCTTGGAAATATATTTTACAAAAAACTACGATAATCAAATTGGCTGGTCGGTTTGCCCGATGGGCGATCTCTCAAATAGCGGGCATTCCGATTTCGCGTTCGGTAGCGCGCAGGAGGATTATTGTGATGGTTCGATTCCGCAGACAGTTTTAAAAGTTGTCGACGGCGCTTCCCTTTTGACGGCCTTTACGATTTACGGGCCATCGGGCTACGGCTCCAGCAAAGTCTATTTCGGCGCGGCGATCGACGGCGGCGCGGATATCAACGGAGACGGAGTGAACGATTTGGTCATGATCTCCATGTCAAGCGCGGGCGGGTTTTATCGGGCGATTTCCGGAGCGACGGGAGCGGATATTTATAATGTTTGGGATCCGTTTCTCACAAACGACATGCGAATTGTCGGCGATATCGATGGCGACGGACTCGCCGACGTGATCCTATGTGAAAAATACGTTGCAAAAATCCTGTCCGGTCCGACCGCAAACTTAATATTCTCGGTGCCGGACAATGGCTTTAATTCACGCGTTGCACCCCTGGGCGATATTAATCTTGATGGCATTCCCGACTTTGCCGTCACCGATTTCGTAGCTAACAATAATGATGGGAAAGTCGACGTGTATTCCGGAAGCAACGCACAACTGATGTATTCCGTTCCCGCCTTGGTTGCCGGCGGCGCACTCGGATCCTCCATCGATAGTATTGGCGATGTTAATGGAGACGGTATTCCCGATTTTGCCGCGGGTGTGCCCTATGCAAACCTTCCCGGTATTCATGAGGGTGGTGTTCAAGTGCATTCGGGCCAGAACGGTGCGCTTCTGGCGCTGCTCCATGGAAAAAATAATGATGATATATTTGGATATTCCGTCCGGGGTGCGGGAGACGTCAATGGCGATGGCATCTCTGATCTCATCGTTGGCGCGCCGCGCGACGTGGAAATGGGCAATTGGGACAAGGGCACCGCGACCGTCTTTTCCTTTGCCAATGGATTGCAACAATTCGGCAGGGGAGTGAACGGTTGCAACGGCGCAGAAGTGTTAAATACGCACGCACAGCCGAAGGTGAATACCCCTGGATTTGATATCTCTTGCACGAACGCGCCGCCGTCCGCGCTCGGTCTCGCGCTCATCGGAAATGTACAAATCGAGAACGGAAGTGATATCTTTGGAATCGGCATTACGATTTATGTTGATGTTTATCAATCGACCGAACTCTTTGGATTTGATATCTACAGTTCCGCCGGCGGATTCGCGGATGTAAATGCCCCGATTCCAAACGATCCGACGCTCGTCGGTAAGACATACTTCGCGCAGACCATCTGGCTCTGGCCGACGGGAATTCCCGGGTGCGTGCCATCGCCCTATTATTTAAGTTGCTCGGATGGTCTCGCGATCACTATACAGCAATAACAAATTAATAATATGGTGGACACAGGTTTCCACCAACAGGGCGGCCTCATGAATCATCCTCTTCGAATATTAGTTTTAGTTGTATATTGTACTTCTGAAACAAGTTCAATATTCGCACAAATCGCACCGCAGTATCCGGCTCCAATGGTATCCGGAAGTTCCGGTACTCCGTTGACGGTCGTGGAAGACGTGAATGGCGACGGCCGCCCGGATTTAATAGAAGTGACCACGGATCCGAATCAGAATCAGAGTAATGTCGGCGTGCAACTGAACTTGGGAAGCGGTGTTTTTGGAGCACCTATAATATTCCCGATTTCCAAGGATGCGCAGTCCGTCGCGGAGGGTGATTTGAATAACGATGGGCAGCCGGACATGGCGATTGGTTATAAAAACAACGGCGGCGTGTCCATTTTGTTAGGAACTCTCCAAGGCGGTTTTGGCGCGGAAACTAAATACGCGCCCGGCAAAAATTGCACCGGGCTCGCCATCGGCGATCTAAACGAAGACGGACTCGCCGATGTGGTCGTCGTCGCAAGCAATTCAGGGGCATTCATGCTTCTTCAACAATCGAACGGCCTGTTCACTGGACCCAACATGATTCCAAATGTCGGCGGCGGTTTGGTTGCCCTTGCGGACTTCAACACGGACCAGCATCTCGACCTTGCCCTTTCTTACGGTAGTGTCATATACATTTATCACGGAGACGGACAAGCTAATTTCAGCGGCCCGACGAATTATACCATTGGTGGTCCGCCTGATTTAATGGTAGTCAGTCGGATAAACGAAGACGCCGCGCCCGACGTCGTATTCGGCGACACAAGTACTTCACTTCTCCTCGCCGACGGTGTGGGAGGGTTCGCGCCGCCCGTGAGTCTCTACCCATTCAAACACCAATCGAATGGAGTCAATGGACTCGCGACCGCCGACCTGAATGGCGACGGTCTCATGGACGTCGCCCGCACGGAATATGGCTCAAATCTAACAATTCAAGTCTTACTAAACGCCGGCTCCGGCAACTTCAACGCTCCCGCTCTGTACGAAATCGGCCAGTATTGTAATTCTCTGGTCCTCGCGGACGTCAACGGCGACGGAGTTCCTGACGCAATCTGTGGAATCAACCTGGTCGGCACCGGCAGCAACCACGTAACGATTGCGTTCGGCGACGGCGTCGGAGGTTTCGTTACCGGTAAATATTACAAAGCGGGAAATTCGCCTACATCCATCGCGATCGCGGATTTTAATAATGATGGTAAGCCTGATCTCAGTGTTACAAATGCGTATTCAAATGATTTATCGATTTTACTGGGCGAGAGCAACGGCGCGTTTGGATTGCCGACGGGCGCGTTTCCCGTGGGAATCAAGCCATGGTGGATCGCGGCAGGCGACCTCAACGGCGATGGGATTCCACGAATCTAGCCGCGCGGATTGTACCGAACTGCATCGTTGCGCCTCCGGCGAGACCGTACACGGTCGCGCCGTCGTCGCGCCTCGCATTCCGGTACAATCCGTCGGCCATCTTCGTAGACTTCATGAATAATGCGGGTTAGCCGACTTCAATCACGACTCCAAGGTCGATCTGTTAGTTACAAATCAGGGCCCCGACACCGCGAGTATACTTTTCGGAGATGGCAATGGTAACTTTGGGTCCGCCCTTACATTTCATCCGGGCCTGAATCCCTCCGATGCCGCGATCGGAGATTTCAATCGCGATGGGAATCTTGATTTTGCAATAGCGACACTTGGTTCGGGAAATGTAAGTGTTGTACTCGGCAAAACTAACGGGGGGTTCGGCATGCCAAAGTTGTATCCGTGCAATGTCGCCATGTGGTCGATCCGCGCCGGCGATCTGAACGGCGATGGCTTGCCGGATCTGGCGGTCGGAAGCATCATTACTAACGGCATATCATTACTATTTGCGACGGGACCGGGTACCTTTGGACCGCTGGTGTCGATTTCAACAATTACGCCGCCCCGTACCGTCGAGATTGCTGATATTAATGCCGACGGAATCGCCGACCTGATCGCGATGAAGTTCATGCCTTCCGAAGCTTTGATACTATACGGCGACGGAACTGGATCGTTTCCTGAATTTCAAGAATATGCGATTGATTACGGCGCCTCGCAGGTGACGATCGGTGATTTGAACGGCGATGGCCTGCCCGATCTCGCGGCGCCGGACGGAGGCTACCCGGTCAACGGCGTGTGGGTCATGATGCATCAATAAAATTCAGTAACCGTTACGAAAGTGTAAAAGTGGACCTGTCCCCCTTTTGCGATTCGGGCAAATCGAGTAGCCTTCCAAGAGAGCGCGACGCCGCACAAATTCGCGCGTCTTGCGCACTCCAAATTCCGACCCCCAACGGAGGCAATTCCCGTGCTTACGAACCGTTACAATTTAACAATTTCAAAGGTGGCCGCGTATCTCGTTTTGTTGGCGCTCGCGGAGGCGCCGCTTTCGGCGCAGGGCGCGCCGCTGCGGATCAAGGGAGCCACGGTGACGATTTACGCGGGCGGCGCGGGCCTCGGCGTGCCGGCGCAAACGTCGGTGGTGTCGAAATCTTTTTTGATGTCCGCGGAATTCGACGTGCAGAATTCGAAACTAAAATTCAACGTCGGCGGCGGCACCGGGAATATTAAGATTCAGAATCAGGCGAATCAGGACGTCGCCGCGCAGATTACATCCATTTCCGTCGTCTACGGCCAGAGCCCGCAGGACCCGCCGACGCAGTTGCCATCGCCGCCGTTCGATTCGGCGTGCGGATTATTTGTAATCGCCGATGGAACGCTCGGTCCGATCAACGGTTCGTCGGGCTCGATCACGCTCGACAATTCGTTCGCCGGAAAAACCTATTATGCGCAAGCGCTCCTGAATTATAATTATAATTATGTCGACAACGGCGTGCAGAAGAATTTCAAGAGTTCGAGCGAGTCCACTACTTTGAAAATAGAATTTAAATGACACAATCGTTTTCGATGCGTCCTTTTATGATCGTCGCCGCGGCCGCGGCGTTCGCCGCGAACGCGGCCGCGCAAAACGCGCCGATATTCTTAAATTCCGAGATTACCGTCGGTGCTTCGCCGAACGGCATCGCGGCGGGCGACGTGAACCACGACGGCAATTTGGATATTGTTATTATTAATTCCAAATTGAACCAGATAGCCGTCGCGCTCGGCGGCGGCAACGGCGGTTTCGGCGCCGCGGCGACGTTTCAAGTCGGCAACGGTCCGGCGGCGCTCGCGCTCGCCGATTTTAATAATGACGGAAATCTCGACGTCGTCACGGCGAATAGTAATTCTGGAAAATTTACAAGATTGCTCGGCGCGGGAACGGGCGCGTTCGGTTCGGGATTGAATGTTACAGTTGGAACGTATCCGAGCGACATCGCGGCGGCCGATATGAATCATGACGGCAACGCCGACGTGTTTATTTCCATATCGCATGCGAACGGAGGCGCGCCTGGAGGCGTTTCGCTCGCGATGGGCGACGGTCTCGGAGGATTCGCCGCGCCCGCAATGATACCATTTGGATCCGACTCGGCCCGCGTGCTCGCGATCGGCGAGTTGAACGCAGACGGAAATGTAGACTTCGTATCGAGCGGTTATACAATGATTGGCGCGCCGATTTCTTTTTATGCATCGCTCGGCTCGCCTGCGGGAATCTTTGCGCCGCCAACGGCGACGGTTCCAACGTGGTTCGGCGTTCCCGTTTCGATCGCGATCGGCGATTTCGACGGCGACGGATTCGGCGACGTCGCGTCGGGGAATTTCTACCAACCTCCGGCGGCCGCATTTTTGATGGGAAACGGAACCCAACAATTTTCGAATATTATTAGTATCCCATTCGCGAGCGGACAATACATGCGCGGGGTCGCGGTCGCCGACTTGGACGGCGACGGCGCGGACGAAGCGTTGTTCACTCGAATTGGCGCCTATCTCGATGTCGTCAAATATGACAATTCCACGGGGTACAAAATCCATTCCGAAGTGGCCGCCGAGTCGATCGCGGGAAAACTCGCGGTCGGCGATTTCGATCACGATTCGCATCCCGACGCCGCCGTTGCTATTTATAATTCGGATGTCGTCGAATTGCTTCGCGGCGGGCCCGGCGGAATTATTATGAGTAATGGAGTGTTGCAATTTGGCGGCAACTACACGAAACCCGTCGTATTGGCGGACCTGAATCGCGACGGCCATCCCGACGCCTGCGCGGTGAACTACGATCTTTTTGGTACGACTTTTACTATCAATACCGCGCTCAACGATACCCTCGGCCATTTTTATACTATTTCAAATTCATACTATATCGCGGAGGTTCCCGACTTCCTTTGCTCCGCGGACTTTAATGAAGACGGCGTGCCCGACGTGATCGGCGTGTCGAAGAATTCTGTATTGTTTCTCGGAAACGGGCTCGGGGGCTTGATTCCGCACGCGCCGTTCGCCACGCCCAATGTCGGAGTGCGCGTCGGCGCGGAGACCGGCGATTTTAATCTCGATGGGCACGCGGACGTGCTGATTACGACAAATAGCAATCAAGTTTATTTATTATCCGGAGACGGCGCGGGGAATTTCGCGTGGTCCGCGAACGGAGCGACGGGAGCTCCTTTGCAGGCGACGTCGACGCGCTCCGCCGATCTCAACCGCGACGGCGCGCTCGATCTCGCGATTTCCCACTATTCGGGTTTCACGGCCGCCTTCGGCGACGGCGGCGGGCATTTTCCGGCGAATCTAAATATTACAACCGGTACTCTCAATTCGAGTTGTTGTCTCGCCGATTGGAACGGCGACGGTTGGGTCGACGCGGCCGTCTTGCACACAACAAATAATTCGCCGCCTTCACTGATTCCGATTATTATGAATAACTCGGCGGCGGCGCTTTCCGCCGGGCCCGTGCTGAATATCAGCAGCAGTTCGGTATTTGCCGCTGCCGGAGGCGACGTCGACGGCGACGGGCGCGCCGATCTCGTTTTGTCCGCGGGAGGATTGACGATGGTTCTGCGCGGCGATGGAAACGGCGGTTTCGGTCCGCAGGAAAATTATATTTCGAACGCGGGATTCTTAATCGAAGCGGATCTGGATTTGGACGGCAGGACGGATTTCGCGACGTACACGCTCAATAGTATATTTACATCCCTGAATCAAACCGGCGCGCCGCAGGCGGGATTGCAAATGTTCGGATCGGGCACGCCGGGATGCAACGGACAACACGCGCTTTCCGCCAATCGGACGCCGAATATTAACTCTCCGAACTTTAAGATTCTCGCGACGAACGCGCCGCCTTTTTCGACGGGATTGTGCATCGTGGGAGATGCGATCGACGCCGCGGGAAGCGACCCGTTCGGCATCGGCGTGGAGTTATATATTAATTTTGCCAACGTGAATGAATTATTCGCGTTCGACATGCCGGCCGCCGCGGCGGGCGGCGCCGCCGCCTCCGCGCCGATTCCCAATAATCCGATGCTCGTCGGAAATCATTACTATGGAAGCGCCGTGTTCGCCTGGACCGCCGGAAATCCCTGCCAGTTGCCGCCGCTCGGATTGAGTTCGTCGCGGGGATTGAATATAACGATATTAAATTAACAAGTTCGACAAGATCTAACATGACGATTATCCGCGCGATTCTATTTTTAACGATTTCCGGTTCGTGCTTCGCACAGGATCCGCCGCTTTTGCCGCACGTCGTCGTCCCGGCTGCGAACAATCCGGCCGCCGTCGTCGTCGGCGATCTAAATCATGACGGCAACGGCGATCTCGTCATCGCAAATTCGAGCAGCAATCAAATCGAAGTTTGCTTCGGCAACGGCAACGGAGGATTCGGCCCCGCCGTCTTTTATACAACCGGAAACCGGCCGGTCGCGATCGCGCTCGCGGATTTTAATAATGACGGCAACATCGACGTCGTCACTGCAAATAACAATTCCGGAAAGATAACAAGATTGCTCGGAACGCCCGGCGGCGGATTCGGCGCGGGCCTGAACACGGTGGTAACGGGAAATCCGACCGGTCTAACGACCGCGGATTTGAATCATGACGGTAACGCGGACGTTCTTGTCGCGGTCACGAGCGCGAGCGGCGGCACATCCATACTGATCGGCAACGGGACCGGAGGTTTTGCGGCGCCCGTATTGATGCAATATGGAATGAATACATGGCCGCGCGAGGTCGCGGCGGGCGATATAAATCTCGACGGCAATATTGATTTTGTCGCGAGCGCGGGATCGTCGTCGACGGCGTCGGTTTTTGTATCGTTAGGAATCGGCACCGGTTCGTTTCCGGCGCCCGGCGAAACGCCGCTTTTGTCAGGAGCGGTGCCGGCCGCGATTGCGCTGGGAGATATCAATTCGGACGGTTATTCCGACGCGGCGACCGCAAACGCTTTCGGTCCGATGGGAACGATTTTATTAGGAAACGGAACGTCCATGTTCCCGACGCTCATCGTCATCACGGGCGCAAACGCCGACAAACTGAACGGCGTCGCGATGGGCGACATGACGGGCGACGGAGTCCCGGAGGCCGTGTTTTCCAAAACGAATAGTTTAACTAATTCGAACGGCGTCGACGTGATACAATTCGCGGGCCCCGCCGGTTATAATATAATATTCGAGGCGCAATCCAGCGGAAATCCGGCGGGGTTGTCGCTCGCCGACTTCGATCGTGATAATCGGCTCGACGTTGCTGTGGCCTGCGCGGCCGACGACGTCGTCGACGTGATTCGCGGCGTCGGCAACGGCCAGCTCGAGTTCAATTCTATATTACAATTCGGATCGTTGATCTCGTCCGCCGCCTACGGCGATCTAAATCATGACGGCTACCCCGACGCCGCGCTCGGGACGGGGTTCCTCGGCGTGAACATCGCGCTGCAAACCTCGCTCAACGACGCGCTCGGACATTTTTATAGTGTTAATAACTACTTTTCCCAAACCTATAGTCCCGCGTTCGTTTGCATCGCCGATTATAATGAAGACGGAAACAACGACGTGCTCGCGATACAAAACCAGTCGGCGAAACTCTTCGTTGGCGACGGCTCGGGCGGGCTCGCCTCTCAGACGCCGATCGCCACTCCCAATATCGGAGCGATCGCGGGCGCCGAGACCGGGGACTTTAATAATGATGGGCGGACGGATTGTTTAGTTACGTCCGGATCGAATAATATTTATCTTCTCGCGGGCGACGGCTCAGGGAATTTCTCGTGGTCTTCCGCCGGCGTGACGGGCGCGGTACTCGCCGCCATGGCGACGCGCGCCGCCGACATGAGCGGCGACGGCGTGCTCGATCTTGCGGTTACTACCTATACCGGATTCGCGGCGGCCGTGAGCGACGGATCCGGAATGTTTCCAAATAATGCTAATATTGTCACATCTGTTGTAAATGTTCAGGCGCTGGCGCTCGGCGATTGGAACGGAGACGGTTTCGTCGATGCCGCGGTGATCGACTACGGTTCCACGAGCGCGACGCCGAAGAAATTGATACTTGTTAATAACCTTTCCGGCACCGGCCTCGGCGCGGGGCCGATTTATAGTATCACCGGCAGGGGCGACGACGTCGCCGCGTCCGATTTGGACGGCGACGGAATTGTAGATATTGTCATCGCATCGCAGGGGACATCGACCGCGATCGTGCGTCGCGGCGACGGCATCGGGGGCTTTGGCGCCGAGGAATTTTACTTTTCCTTCGGTATCCACCGC
This sequence comes from Planctomycetota bacterium, assembly GCA_016200225.1. Taxonomy (GTDB): domain Bacteria; phylum Planctomycetota; class UBA1135; order UBA1135; family JACQFD01; genus JACQFD01. Next base: position 17,142 of record JACQFD010000014.1, on the reverse strand, counting down.
GCGGCGCCCATCGACTTGAACCTCGACGGCCGGATCGATCTCGCGGCGCGCGCCGACGACAGTCTGTCGTCGATTCTTAATAGAATTGGAACGCCGGCGGGCACATCCACATTCGGCTCCGGCACGCAGGGATGCATCGGCGCGCACGCGATCACCGCAAACGGTCCGCCCAATATAAATAATCCGAATTTTGGCATTCTCGCCTCGAACGCGCCTCCGTTTTCACTCGGACTCTGCATCGTTGGCAACGCGCAGGATCTTGCCGGAAGCGACATATTCGCGATCGGCGCGAATTTATATATCGATTTTGTCAACTCAACAGAATTATATGCTCTTGATTCCTTGAGCGACGGCTCAGGCGCGGCTTTCGCCTCAGCGCCGATTCCCAATAATATGAACCTAATCGGGAATACATACTACGCGAGCGTAATCTTCGTTTGGTCACAATACAATATTTGTAAACTGCCTCCGCTACAAATAAGCTCCTCGAGAGGGCTGACGATTACGATTCAGCCGTAGAGACTGAATAGAGGCCGGCCCAATGATGTGTAATTATCAATGGAGTGATTGATATTTAGACCAAAGCGTGCGGCGGGCTCCGCGGCGCGCTCGCCCCATGTGTCAGGTCAGCATGATTATCGATTAGGAGTAATATCAAATAGGCCGAGGCGTGCGGCGGGCTCCGCGGCGCGGCGCAGCGGCGAAGCTCCGGCCACGCCCTGTCGCGACCAACCCGCCAGCGTTAACCACACGTTCGACGCGACGGGGCGTCGCCTTCGCCGCCGCTGTCTAGCGCCACGGACCCGCCGCCCGCTAGTACTAACGATAGCACGTCACTAATAAAAACGCGGCTGCTCGGCCGTCGCGGCGCGCGCGTGCCCGCGCAAGCGCGGCCACACGCGCGTCGCGCGACCGCCTCGCGGTCATCGATCCCGGCCACTTGACACAAGCAACAGATCCCAAATCCCCAAACCCCCAAATCCCCAACGATCGTCGGCAGTGGTTCCGCGCGAGTTCCGCAGCCGAGGGATGGCGGCGCGCAGCGCCGCCATCGTCGGCGAGGACTTGTTTGAGCGCCGGAACCACTGCCGGCGATCGTAGAAATATATTAAATATTATAAAAAAAATAATAAATAATAATTATTGACGAAAGTGAATGCGCCCCGCGGCGCGAGCGAAGAACGCCCAGCGGCGTCGGAGCGCAAGCGACATGCGGCGCCAGAGCGCGCCTCTTGCGCCGGCCAATCTGAGCGGCCCGATTCTAATCGTATCCGTGTCGTTGTATTTTATTGATTGTCGTCAATCGGGCGCCGTGTGATTATTATCAATCCACAATTGTAAATGTGCGGAATGCCAATTGCTGCGAGGGACGGCGACTGTTTCGTTTACGACGACCCAAGCGCCAAGGAGGCGCGTCCCCATGAGATCATTCTTAAAGATTGTCGTGTTTTCGGTCACCGCTGCGGCGTCCATTTCGTTCCGCGCTTATCCGCAATCGGGAACTCCACCCGTCACGTTCAAAAATAAAGCAAAATCCGCGGGAGTTGATAATTTCGGACTCGGCCGCGCCGCGGGCATGATCGACCTGGATGGCGACGGCCTTCTCGACTTGATTTGTGCGGATTCGGTGATGAATAATGTTTTTTACCGGCAAACATCCGGCCATTCGTTTAGTTATGCAAATCAGACATGGAATTATGCCGTCGACAACCGGCACACATACGGAGTCCTCGCGGCGGATTTTGACAATGATGGAGACAACGACGTATTGTTTATAAATGGCGGATTTCACTCCGTTGAGAAATGCCAATTTCTGCGGAACGATATTAATAGCAACGGAATACTAACGGACATCAGTGCCGCGACCGGCGATCTTTGCGGCCTCTCGGCGTCCGGCGTTGGCGGGACTGTGGTCGATTACGATTTGGACGGCGATTTGGATATTTTCATATCTCACGCAATGATTGGATCCGCGATGCAAACGTGCAATCTTTATCGAAACAACGGCGGACTGACATTCAGCGACGTCGCGCCGGCCGCGGGTATCACTCAACTCGGCGATTTTCGGTTTTGCGGTTCGGGAGATATAAATAATGATGGTTTCACGGAACTTGGCGCTTCAAACACAAAGGGCGAAAATATAGTCTATAAAAATAATGGAATTGGTGGTTTTTCGGAGGTCGCGACGGCCATCGGCGTGACGTCTCCCAATTCAACCTATAACTTCGGAATCGTATTTGAAGATTTCGACAACGATGGTTGGATGGACATTTACGTCGCGAAGCATTACCCGCTTCCCCTCGGGACCAGCGAGCTCTTTAAGAATAACGGGAATGGAACATTTACAAATGTGAGCGCGGCGAGCGGAATCGGAACCCACACCGACATGGGCCACAATACCGGCGACCTCGACGGCGATGGATATCCTGATATATTCATTGGTACTGGCAGTCCGCACGCGAACGGTGAAGATTGGGCGCGTTTGTATATGATCACGCCGAGCGCGGCGGGCGGATTCACGGCAACCGATGTTTCGAGCGCGAGCGGCATCTGGGTCGAGGGGAAGACTCACTCGCACGGTTCCGCGTTCGGCGACTATAATAATGACGGGTTTCTGGATATGTATATGAACAACGGAGGTCCCGAGAGCAATCCGCCGACAATGCAGGAAAACAATTTCCTATGGCAGAATCAGGGAAACCAGAATAGTTGGATCGAAATGGATCTTGTCGGCGTGATTTCCAATCGCTCGGCAGTCGGCGCCAGAAGCGTCGCGATCACTTCGACCGGGCGCAGCGTGTATCGATATCTGGCCGCGGGAAAGGGATTCTCAAATACCGACAGCCCGACGCAACATTTCGGAGTCGGAATGGAAACTGCGATGGATCGCATTGAAATCGCGTGGCCGTCGGGTATCCGACAAATTGTATTAAACCCAACTTTGAAGACTCATTTCAAGGCGGTCGAAACGGGTCTTCGGATGCTGGGCGACGCGACGCTTGGATCGTTAGTAACCGTACAGGGTTGCGGAGCGTCCAGCTATGTTACAGAACTGTACGCCAGCGTCGGGCTGACGTGGGAACCATTTCCAACATTTGGCGGAATTAAACAAATCGCCGATCCTATTTTCCCGGTAGCGTCGTTTTCACTCGATTCACTCGGAATGGGCGGTTTTTCATTTACTATTCCAAGTGACCCGCAACTCCTTGGAGTCAAGTTTTATGTACAATCGTGGACGCATCTAGCCAATGCGCCGAGCGGCGGATCGCTTTCAAACATTATCGAGATCGAAATTCACTAAGAAAGAAAGCAAAAAAGGGGAGTTCCCTTTTTGCCGCTTGTAATCTTTACTATCCCCCCGCTGTGCGCTCGATGGGTTGGGTCGCGGCGAGTTGCGCAGGCAATAGTAAGAAAGTCGGCCGCGTCGCGGCCGACTTTCTTACTATTGCCGAGCACCTGTCCGAGCCGCGGACCCAACCCATCGAGTGCACAACTCGCCGCCCGCGCAGGGCACGCCGCGCGCGTAGCGCAAGCGCCATGCGGCGCCAGAGCTTATTTCCAATCGATCTCGATTTCGTGGAGCCGCGCGCAGGGAAACGACGCGCGGAACGGGGATAATTTAAATGGCAGGCATTCGGCGGCGAGTTCGTGCAGGCGCGCGTCGAGCGTTTCGTTCAATTCCACGGTGTGCGCGCCAAAATGATAACGATCGACGCGCTCGGCGGCGCATCGTTTGATAAATTCTCCGCGCGCGATCGTTTGATATAAATAATCCTCGAGCAGCCGCGTGTGCGTCCAGAGCGCCGCCTCGTCTTCATTAAATTTACCGGTCTTGATGCCGAGCGCGAGCATGGAGCAATGCGCGAGCGCGGCGCAAAGCGTGTTCGATGCCGTGCTGCGCGCCGCGAAACCGCTGAGCCGCCCGAGGACTTTCGGACTCAGGTCTTTCATCAATTGCGGATCGGCGCCGTTGTTGTGGCCGCAGTCGGCGAGCACGGCCACGCGATTCGCGGCGACGCTTTTTTCTATTAAATCTACAAATTGAGCGAGGTCGAGCGTCTGCGCGGGCGACGGGTTGAGCCACAGATCGCAACTATTCGGCGCGGGCGGATGTAAATATAACTCCAGCGCCGGCTCGCCGTGTTCGATCATGAGTCCGAGCGCGCGCATGTGCGCGTGGAACGTCTCGCGAAACGGATGGCGTTCGCGCAGCGGACGGCGCCCCATGCCGGGCGCGTCGGAGAGCAGAACGCTAATTTTAAAGAAATGCCCCTCCTCCTCGAGGATCGCGGCGGCCGTGAGCATGGCCGCGGCCTCGGCGTCGCCGGGAAGAAATAAACAATTCGCCGCCTGCGCGCGGGAGCGGAGTTCGGCCTCCTCGGCGTCGCCCGGCCCGTACGCCGCGCTTTCGTCGGTAACAAAACATGCGCGGGCGAATCCGCGATTTATGATTAAATCGGCGACGCGCATCTGGATTTGATGATTTCGTTTTCGCGCGAAATCGTAGTTTTCGGCCCAGCCGTCGGGAATGCGTTTCGCGAGCGCGTCGCGCTCGTTGCGGCTCTCGTCCGTGGGCGCGTGCGCGCGGAGCGAATTGTAGCGAGCGAAATCGCGGCAGGCCTCCGCGATGCGGCTCGACGCGGCCGGATACGTGTTGCGCGTAATATAACTAAAAAGCTGCGCGCGCGGCGCGTGCGGCGCGAGCGCGTCGGCGAGTTGCGCGAGGCGGTCGAGCGACTCCTTTTGCGTAAGCGTCGCGTCGCAGCCGAATTCGACGCCGCCGTGCACGAGCGCGTCGATCGAAACTATTATTAAATCGGCGAGTGGCGCCTCGTCCGCGATGAACCGCAGCAGCGCGTCGCGATTCGCGGGGCGCGCGATGGCGCCCATCGTCTCGTGCGGCGGCAGCACAACCTCGTGCCCCGCGATGGCGGCAAGCGCGCGCGGCATGCCGGCGTTGCCGGGTCGCGAATCGGCGGGGACGAGGAGGATGCGCAATGGACGGGGACTCTTGAGTGTAATATCGGCAAAGAACAATCTTCCAGCCAAATGGTTGCGGAACGCCGCGACATATTACTACAGATGTCCGAAGACGAAACGCGCGCCGTTGTATGCGATTCCTGCAGCCGGTTGATCTCGGCCGCCGACCGTTCGTGCCCGCACTGCGGCGCGACGCGCATCGGCGGCTCGACGGCGTTGCGCGTGCGCGCGCTCCTGCGGGGGCGCAGCGTGACGAAAATGTTATTTTGGGCGAATATTATATTATATATCGCGGGGCTCGCGCTCTCCGGCGCGTCCGCCTTCGAAGGCGGGGGCGCGATGGGATTCTTGAGCGCGCGCAACGAGGTCAACGCGTTTCTGGGCGCTCTGTATACGGAGTCGATCAAGATCGATCATGAGTATTGGCGCCTGCTCACGTGCGCGTTTTTGCACGGCGGATTATTGCATATTGTCCTGAACATGCTCTCGCTGTGGTCGCTCGGTAAATTTATCGAATCCGAGTTCGGTTCCACGCGATTCTCTATAATTTATGTCGGATCGGCGATCAGCGCGAGCATCGCGGTGATTTTGTTGAATTCCGCGTGCGTCGGCGCGTCGGGCGCGATTTGCGGCCTCCTCGGAGCCGGCCTCGCGCTCGGGGTCCGGGTCGGCGGCGCCTGGGGACAGATGGTAAAACAACAATTATTACAAAACGTCCTGTTGATTGTAATATTATCCGTTTCGGTCCCGAATGTTTCGTGGCAGGGGCACGCCGGAGGATTCGCGGGCGGATTCGCGCTCGGATTTTTGCTCGCGCCGCCGATCCGCCGTTCGGCGGCGTCGACCGCCGAGCCGCCGTTCATAAGCATGCTTGGAGGGATCGCGCTTTTGCTCGTGCCCCTCAGTTTTATCATTACAATTGTCGGTGGTTGGTTCGCGCCGGGCATGGCGTCGACCGGTTTTCGCTCGAATTTCGGCGCGGAACAAACAGTAAGAATCGCGAAATCGGCGCGCATTCAACTCGCGGCGCTCGGCGCGGCGGGCTGGTCGCTCGAAATTCCGAAGGGCGCTGAAAACGCGCTCGAGAGGGGCGACGCCGAAATTATCATTAAATATCCAAATAAACTCGCGCTTTCGCTCAGCGTGCGGCCGATTCCGGAAGCGGGCGTTGCGTCCGTGCTGAGCAGCGGGGCCAAGGGGCTGAAAATTATCGAACCGCTGAAAACTACCGATAAACACGCCGACATCGCGACGCGCGACGAGGAGAGCGGCGTCTGGTCGCGCGTGCACGCGCACGACCTCGGCGATCGAGTGTTATTGATCGAATGGAGCGCGAAAAACCCGGAGAGCCAGGCGCCGCCGGGCGCCGAATTGATGGAAAATCTGTTGCGATCGCTCCGGCAGGAATAGTTTATTTTTCGGAACTGTTATTTCACAGTTCCCATGCGCCACGGGATCGAATGCGCGAGGCCGCATTCGGCGATTTCGGTAACATCGTCGAAATCGCGCATGTCGGCGTCGGTGATGCCGAGCGCGTGATGCGATACTAATAAATTATCGTCGTCGTCGCCGTGGACGTTGCCGAACCAGCGGAAACCCAACATAATGTCGTTTTTGTACCAACAGGCGCCGATGGGGGAGCGCGACGTCGTCCATTCATCATAAAAACGCCGCAGGCGCCAGCCGTCGTTCTGCGACGCGTCTCCGATCGAGATCGCCTCGTAAAAACAACCGTTGTGATTCGGCGGATCCGTCCAGCCGACGCTCATGATGTGAATGCGGCCGTTCGGGCCCATGTCCGCGCCCGAGTCGAATAGTATGATCGGCCGCGTATTGCCGACCCAGCCGGAGTTTTCGCCGCCGACCCACGTTTTGTTAACTACAGAAAACGCGCCGTCGGCCGCGCGCGCGGCGCGCAGCAGGCGCCAGCGGCGTTTCTCGGCGTTGTTTTCCTTGCCGACGTACGTCGTGGCCAGGAGGAGATTGCCTTTGTTGACATCTTCGACGGCGGACGGACAATTGTAAGAATCGACGCCGGTCATTTCCTTGGGATTTATAAATTTACCGTCGGCGTCCAATTCGGTGAAGCGCACGGGCTCGTCCTTCGAATGCCACAATAAAACGATCAGGCGTTTTTGAAACATGCACGCAGAGATCTGGCAGCCTTCGCTCCCGGGAAGCACGGCCGCGGGCGCCGCGGGAAAATCCTTCGCGTCGGCCGCGGACATCGCGGCGACGCCGTCCTTCACCGGAATGAAACAATACAATTTCGCGCCGTCGGAGATCGTCCACGGATCGCCCGCGGGCTCGACCTGCGGCAGCGGAATCTCCGCGTCCCATTTTCCCTCGTCGAGGTTTTTCTTTATAAACAATTTCTTTTCGCGCGTGACGCCGAATAGATATAAATCATCCTTGTGCGTCGCGAGCGCCGGCGCGAATATCGTCTTGCCGGCCGGATGGCGCACGCCGCCGTCGACGCCGTACGTGTCGCTGATGTCCGCGCGGACGACGCCCTCGTCGAATTGTCCGTTGCGGTTCCAGTCGACCCACGTGCCCGCGCCGTCGGCCTTGAGTTTGAGATTCCACGGCCCCTTCGCGAGAAACTTAATTTTATCGTACGGCACGTCGACGCGCTCGCGGAGTTTCGCTTTATTAAGAATCAACGCCGACAAATCGCCCGAACTGTAATGGATTTGATTGTAATCGTCGTTGAATCCATAACTATACGCATAGTTCATGAGCGACGAATAGGTGGGACACATCCCGGGCAGCGGTCCGCCCGCGTGCGAGAGTCCGACTTGATGGCCGAATTCATGTAAAAACGTCGCGTACAGCGCGCCTTCGCCGCAGCCGCCTTTGTCGCCGAGTTCGGACGACTGGCCGCCGCCGCCGCCGTTGATTTCCATATAATGAGCGATGCCGCGCGCCGGTATCGGTAAATTCTCTTCTCCGAGTTCCCACCACGGACGGCCGCCGCCCGCCGCGGGCAACGGACCGAGCCAGATCGGTATTAAATGAATTCCGGCTTGGCCGTCGGGATTCTTAACAGGCAGTTTCGACCAATAATCGACGGCGCGCGCGATGTCGTTTTTGACGCCGGTCGGATTCGTATTGTCGTAGCGTTGTAAATAAACGACGCAGTCTTTATGAGTCGGCGACGCGCCGAAAAGCGGAAGATCGACGGAGCCCTCGCCGCGCACCTCCCAGCCGTCGAGGAGGCCGTCGTGGTCGGTGTCGGCGTCGAGCGGATCGGTCTTGAGCTGTTCCTCGGTTTTGTTATCGAGCCCGTCGCCGTCCCAGTCGGTGTCGGCATCGAGATAGGATAAGTAAATATTCACATCGCGCCCGACGCGCCACGCGTCGTCGTTGCGCAATACTAATATATCATCTTTTTTGTCGCCTTGAAAATCGCCGACGACGATTTTGGGATGCGGCGGAAGTTCGCGAAGGAACGGCACGTCGATCGGAGGACCGCCGGCGGCAAGCATTAACTTAGAATCTACAATTTCATCGATTTTGCCGTCGCCGTCGAAGTCGCCGAGCATCCGGGCGTCGCCTTTCGTCCACAGAACGCGGTCGTTATTAATATTAACGTTCGCGGGCGCCTGGCCCGCCGCAGGCTGGGACGCCGCCTCTTGCGAAGCGGACGTCGCGGCCGGCCGCGACGCCGGCAGTTCTGTAGTAATCGTGCACGGGCCGCTTTCGGGAACCTGAAAATGAACAATCACGCCGTCGGCGCGTTTTAATAACAATTCGGGCCGCTTGCCCTCGGCGCGCCGGATCGCGACCTCCTGCAGCGGCTCCAGTTTCGTCCCCTCGGGCATCGCGGCGCCGATCGCGCCGGCGCCGAATTTTCCGCCGCGCACGTTGCGCGCGAATTCGATATTTCCCCGATCGTTTAAATTAATCGATATCAAATCGCCGAATTTATCATTATCCAAATCCGCGAGCAGGACGATCGTCGAGAGATCGGGCCAGCCCGCTTCGACGAGCCGCGCTTTCGCGAAATGGACGGCGGGCGGAGTGGCCGCGGGCGCGGGCGCGGGTGTTTGCGCCGGAGGACACGCGAACGCGGCGAGCAGAGCGATGGTGAACGGCATGGATGGTGCGAAGTTCGCGGACGCGAATTGTTAAATTAACAGTTATTCAATCAGCACTGGTAACCCTCGTGCGAACCGCCGCAGCGGCTGCAGAGGGTGTTTTTTGTGGTAACGCCGAGCGGCGAGCGCGTGGAGAGCAACTTCCGGACCTCCTCGGGCGAGAGTTCCTTCACGGCGCCGAGCGTCCGCGCATAATATAATATTTCGGCCGTGTGCTCGATGACTTCGAGCTTGCGGAATGCATCGATAATGCTCGTGCCGAGCGTGAGCGCGCCGTGGCGGTCGAGCATCACGACGTCCGAACAGCGCACGATCGATCGTAACGATTCGGGAAGTTCCGTCGTGCCGGGCGTGCCGTAGGGCGCCGTCGGAATGGTGCCGATCGTAACGACGACTTCGGGAATAACTGTAACATCGAGCGAAAGTCCGGCGAGCGTGAACGCGACGGCGTGTTTGGGATGCGCGTGGCAAATCGCGCGCATTTCGGGTCTTTCTTTATAAGCGACGACGTGCATCGTGACCTCGGACGACGGCCGCGTGGAGCCCGCCACGACGTTGCCTTCGAGGTCGATATGTGTAATTTGATCCGGCGTCAAGAACGCCTTCGGCAGACCGGCCGGCGTTATTAAGATTCCATCGTTGCCGAAACGAACCGAAAAATTGCCGTCGACATTTGTTATAAAACCCTTGTCGTAGGCCATTCTGGCCACTTGACAGATCGCGCCGCGCAGCGCCGCCTCCTCGTCGCACCAGATCATTGTTTATTGTTACTCTGTTTATTTTTACTTTTCGGCGGAATTGAATTAAATTCGACGGGTCGATAAACGACGTCGCCGCGGATTTCGATTTCGTCGATGAAACCGACAACGGTTGTCTTGACGGGCGCCCACGGGTCGCCGAAGAGATCGCGCGCGCTCGAGCCCTCGTCGAGGACGAGCACGCGATCGCCGACGCCCGCCTGCGCGCGGTCGACGGCGACCTGCGCGCGTCCGACGGGTCGGAATCGCGCGTCGAGCGGTTGAATTAATAATAATTTGCGCCCGGCGTAAAACGGGTGCTGCACGGGCGCGACCACGGTGCCGATCACGTCAGCGATTTTCATAATTGAATCTGTAAATTAATATTTCGGATCGAATCGCGGAAATGTTTGATTACTTTTCAGGCCGACTTCCTCCACGTGGCCGACGATCGTCGCGTCGACGGGGACAAACCGCACGGGAAGCGGAAAACTCGCCTCGCGCCCGTCGATATAATATACCAAATCGCCGATCCCCGAATGCGCCGTGTCGCACGCGACGAGCGGACGGCCGAGCGGCGTCCCGTCGCCGTGGAGCGGCTGGATCCATTGTAATGTCACGCCTTCGAGCCCCTCGATTTTTAGTGTCGAGACGACGCGGCCGATCACGCGGGCGAGATCCATCAGGCGTCGCGCTCCTTTTGGAATATTTCTTTTCCGGCGATGTCCCACGAATTGAGAATCGCCATGATGACCGCGTCGCACGGTTTGCCTTCTGTTAATTTCGTCTGGCGCGCCGACGAACCCGTGCAATAAAGCACCATTTCATGCAATCCCGCGCCCACGGCGTCGACGCAGACGGCGATTTCCTCGACGGGTTTATTATTATGATCGTGGCGCTGCACGATCAGTAATTTCATATCGCGCATTTTGTCGTCTTTTTGAGTCGAGACGACCGAACCGATGACTTTGCCGATAATCATATATTTATATTTATTTCGCGGCCTTTCCGGGCGGCGGGTCGAGGTACGTGGAGGGTTTCGCTTCCGCGGAAATCTTATGATACAGATCCGCGGTCAGATCGGCGCGCACGAACCGGCGCATGACGTCGGGGGCGGGGCCCGCGCGCCGTCCATGAATATACAATAACGCCGAACCGGGATTGATATGAACGGGCCCCGCGACGGTCCCGGTCGCGGCCTCGGGCGCGAACACGGCGGCGAGCACGACCGGTTCGACGCCCGGCTCGCGGCGGTGGAGCCATCCGAGTTCTCCGTTGTTCTTGCGGCTCTCCTCGTGTTTCGAATACATCGAAGCGAGGCGGCCGAATTCCTCGGGCGTCGCGATGCGCGGGATCATTTGTTTCAATTCCGCGTCGGCATCCTCGAAGGACTTCTTTACAGTTTCATTTTTAACAAGTCCGGCCGGAATGACGATCCACGACACATTGCGTTGTTCGCCATAAAGTCCGTCGTAGCGCTCGCGCGACGCGGTGTAACGTTTGTCGACGTCCTCGTCGGGAAATTGTTGCAATGCAAATTTCCACAAATACGCCTCGGCGCGGATCGCGGGCTCGGCGCGCACGTCGTCGAGCGTGTGTCCGCGCGCCTGCAGGAATTGTTCGAAACTCACGCCCGCCATCATCGGATGATTCGAAAAACGCTCGCGCCGGCGGCCGATCGCGCTTTCGATGTCGTCGGGTTTTAATATAATTCCGGCGCTCTCCCCGCGTTCCTGAATTATACAAATACCCAGCAGCGACTGCAGCGCGTCGCGCGCGTCCTGCCTCGTCATTTTCAAACGTATCAAATGTCCGACTTCGCCTTCGGTGATCGCGCGCCCTTCGAAAGCCGCGACGAGGCCGGGGGCGAGGTTGTCCAATTGCGGCTTCGCATTCTTGACGCGGTCGGAAATCCACAATTGTTGTTCTTCCGTGCGCAACGGTTCCTCCATGCTCTTGCCGAGATCGGCGCGGACCATGCGCTCGCACGCGATCTGTTTTTTATAATAATTATCGAACGTCGCGCGGTCCATTCCCTTCGAGGCGAGTTCGTCCTCGAGCGTACGATTCGTAAATTGTTTCAATTGCGCCTCGATCGCGCCGACGGCCTGCCGCACTTCCTCGGGCGTAATTGTAATGCCGCGCCGCTCGATCTCCCGGTCGACAACCGTGTCTTGGATAATATACTGAACCGCCTCCTTGCCGATCTGATCGCGCGCGAAGCGTTGCGACAGATACTTTTCGAATGCATCGATTGTAATGGTTCGCGGACGGCTGTCGGCGCCACTGTATGTCGCGGCAACACTGTAGGTCGCGGCGACAGTCGACGGAGGCGCCGTCTGAACCGACGCGGCGCACAACGCTGCAAGCAGAACGGTCGATCGTGGGAAGGGATGCATCAATTTCTGAGTGGATCGTAACCCCGGAGACGGTTGCCGCCGAAAAAACTTCCCTGGTTGGCCGTGCGGCGCCGTTCCCGACATGTTGTTTTGGTGCCATGAAGGAAACTCGACGGGAATGACGCGTAGCCACTCGCCAAACAAAGGATTGACGGCGTTCATCGCCGCGCTTGCGACGTTCACCTCGCTTGTCTGGATCGGCGTGGTGACGCGCGCGGTTTTGTTGCGAAAGATCCACGAGACGCCGGTCGCGGAAGCGCCGGCCCATCCGCAGTCGCAACCGATCCGCGCTTCGCGAACCGACACGGGCCACTCCGCAAGCGCGCCCGCGATTCATCTGTCGCCGGGCGGCGTTTTTCCGGGCGACGTGCCGGGGGAAATGCGGCGGTAATAATCGTCGCTCCATTTTCGAGCTGTTGATGGATGCAGTCGGGGAATCGAGCGCGCGCGGAAACTGTAGCTTACGCGCTCCGACGCCCGCTGATTCGAGGGTCCGACGGGGCCGCAGTTTTCCGAATGGTTATGATTATGAATATATAAATTCGACCCGACGTTTTTATTAGTTATCGCGAGTTTTCTAATCGCGGAGCCCGGGTGCCGCGCTTACGAAAGGTAAAGCGATCGTCGAAAACCCCCGCGGGCGCGTCACTTTCCGGGTTCGCCTTTCGAACGGATGAATCTGGTCAATATATCAATTTCGCCGAGCGCCTCGTCGCCCACCGCGCCGAATCGTAGCTTCCGCAATTTGCGCGCCGCGGCCGCGTCGGTCGGTTTGTCGCCCAAATGTTTCAATTCGGATATATCAAATTTGGCCGCAGCGGCGATCTGTGTGACCAGTTGCGCCGCGCGATCGCGCACGGCCTTCGGCTCTTTTGAATTCGCCGCGACGCGCCGAAGGAGCGCGTCGCCCTCTTTCGTGATCGTATAATAAGCGAGAGAAAGCAACGCGCCCTTCGCGCCTTCGTCTTTTTCGACGGCGTACCGGCGAAGAACGTTGGGAATCACGTATTCGTCTTGCGTCGGAAGTAACATGTAGAGAAGCGCCTGTTCCCGATCGATCGTCATGAAATGCTCGGGAACGTTCACCGTGAAATCGGCGTAGCCAAGAACCTTAAACGCCGCCGCGGACGTATCAAATCCGCGGACCGCGAGAATGTGTACGATTTGAAAATAAATCGTCTTCTGCATGTCGCGCGGATCGACTTTCGTGAGCGCCTCCAGCGCCCGGTAGCCGTCCTCCGGCGCCAGAGAGATCGTTAATAATAAGGAACTTCCGTCGAGATAAAAATAACTGTACTCCCGCGGTTGTGCCAATTCCCATCGCATCGGCGAAAGATAACGTTCACGATCGCCCTTCACCATCTGCCAGAATTTATCGAGTTCCGCGCCGCGGCCGCCCTTCTCCGATTCGTTAATTTCATTCGGCCGAAAGGAATATACTTTACCAACGCGGTCCGAAAATTCGGCGTCGCGGACGGCGGGCAGGACGCGCGTGTCCTCGCGCGGCCTTGAAGTCGAAGCGGGTCGCGATTGTGTCGACCTGGCCGCCGAATCGCGCGCACCCGCGAACCCCAGAAAAAGTAATAATATGATACAGCTCGGATCGTTCGAGAAAAATCTCATGGGCGGTTCGAAGGAGCGATGAGTTTGGAACGGCTTGGCGCAGGATCTTCCTCATTTATCATATTGCGTCGGAAGAATCAACTAAACGGAAGGCTATCCCGCCGTCATTATCGTCGTCCGCTCGAAACCGCGTTCGACTCGAAAATTAGGCTCGCCGTTGGTGGTAGTGACGCGGACGTGTTGCAAACGCTTGGCATACACTCTGCATTGGCCACAAACACGACCCCTTGGTAACATTGTCGACAGAGGCCACCCGTGCGAAAAACACCTTGCGTGCGTTCTGCAATTGCGTTCGTTCTGATCGCGTTCGTTTATCTATTTGTAGCGCGCCCCGCCGCGGCGCAGAGTTTCTGCCGCGTTTCGATCGTCGAGGATTGCAACGATATGGTCGTCGGAAATACTAAGATACTTCACGCGCGTGGACGGCCGCAGGGGGAACGCTCCGTTGGTCCGCGACCGCGGGCGGCTCCAACATCGCTCCCAACTCCGGAACCGGCGGTACGTTTACATTCGACGCCGTGTCGCTTGGATTTGTAATGTTAACGCTGACCTACACGACCGACCTTGGATGTACGACGAGCGCGAACTGTACCTTTCACGTGTATGCCGACTCGGACGGCGACGGCGTGCCTGACGTGTGCGAGCCGATGTGTAGTGTCTTTCTCACCGAGGGCGTCGGCACCCAGGGCCGACCGCAAACTTGTCCGTTCTCGCACCGCCATCCGGCACAAACGGCGTTCTGAGAAATGCCGCGCCCCCCGGATGGTATATGCTTTTTGTGGTCGACACAGCCGGAGGAGCGGGAAACGCAATCCCTTCCGTCGCCTCTTGGGTTAAATTGCAGTAATATTATCGGGCGCCCGGTGTCCATTGGCATCCGGACACTGGGCGTTGCCTATTATTACGTTCTTTCTTTCGCATTTTCTTGGGTGGCGGTTTATTGGTGTTTTCATGGCCATCGGACTTGTTCTCGGATTCCTCGCCGTCTGCCAATTAGCAGAATCGGCGCCTTCGCGGTCTGTGAAGGCGGGGACGCCAGACCTGAATGCCAAGCGATTCGATCGTTTCCCGCTGCGTTTTGTAGAAAACGCTGGTCAATTCGATGGCGCAGTACAATTCTTCGCGCGCAAGCCCGGACTTACGGCGTTTTTTACTAATAATGCTTTTGTATTGAGTCTCGCGAAAGTGGGGTCGGAGGGATGCAGCACAGAAGGCAGTCCTGAGAGTCTGTTTTTTACATTCGAGGGAGCCCTTCGAACGGCTACGGTAGTAGGCGTGACGGAGTTGCCTACTCGTGAGCATCATTTTCGAGGTCCTGACAGTAATGCTTGGAGACCTGATGCTGCATCATTCACCTCAATCCGCTACAGGGGTCTTTATGCAGGAATTGATCTGGTTGTTTATGATAAAAATGGGAGACTCGAGTATGACCTAATCGCGAATCCGGGCGCTGATTTATCACAAGTAGTTATTCGGTGCGATGGAGCCAAGAGACTTACTCTTTCACACGACGGAGATTTATCAATTGAAACATCCGTTGGCGTCTTGAATGAGAACGCTCCGCTCGCGGAACAACTGGATGAACATGGGCAACCGAGGGAGCGCGTGGATTGTAGTTTCAGGCATATCGACGATTCGCGATTTGGTTTCACTGTCCCGCATTCCGAATCTTCATCTCTCAGAATCGATCCCGGACTTGAGTATTGTACTTACCTTGGTGGCGCTTCGGCCGATGCTGTTACGGACATTGCCGTCGATGAAGCAGGGACCCTTTACATAACAGGATCGACTTACTCCACGGACTTTCCGACAACACCTGGATCGTTCGATACGACAGTACCTCCATCCGCGACTTACTATGAATCGTTCATTGCAAAGCTAGATTCCAGCGGAAGTCAACTCTTGTTTGCAACAGCATTGGATTTTTGTGGGCTTGGGGCCATTGGCATCGATACTAGCCATTCGATGTATTTCGCGGGAACTGGAACCAAAGGATTCCCGGTTACTCCACATTCATTCAACCCGATGGGTTATGTACTTCAGAACTATACGCCGGTCATTGGAAAGCTCAATTCAACGGGCAATGCACTGGTGTACTCCAGTTATATTGGCGGGATTGGCGCTTCATATGGTATCGCTATTAATGGCCAAGGTCAGGCGTACGTGTGTGGTGGAGCGGGTGATAATCAAAATTCACCGTTTCCCGTGACATCGGGAACATACGGTACAAATAATGGAAGTGTTTTTATCACCAAGGTCAGTACAACAGGATCGGCCCTCATCTACTCATCGCTTTTTGGGGCATCAACTCAGGGCATTGGAGGAAACGGCAATGCTATTGCGATCGATGACCAAGGCGGAGCCTACATCGCAGGGTGGGTAGACGGCCCTACCTTTCCCATCACACTAGGCGCCCCTCAGCCAACTTTCGCCGGCGGGACGAGCGACGGATTTGTTTCAAAACTTAGCGCGGACGCGACGACGCTTGTCTACTCAACTTATCTTGGGAGTCCATTTCAGTATAGTTCTTCTGATGAACAAGCGCTCGCAATCACCGTTGATGCGCAAGGATGTGTCTATGTTGCAGGTGCCACGTCGGGTCCCGGATTCCCGATCACTCCCGGCGCGTTCAAGACTGTATTTCAAGGTGGGCTGAGCGCATATATCACAAAACTAAATCCCACGGGCACTGGTCTTGTGTATTCGACCTATCTTGGAGGTTCGGTTGGCGGTGGATCCGCATGGGGGATTACACTTGACGGGCTTGGGAATGCGTATGTCACGGGATTCACGTCTGATATTGATTTTCCAATCACGCCTGGCGCGTTTCAGCCCTCCTATGCGGCGCCCGCAAATACCAATGGATACTTGGCGGTGCTCGACAGTCTAGGTGGGGGACTACTGTATGGTTCGTATTTGGGAGGCGCACTTGATACAGGTGGAGGCACGGATGTGATCGCGCGGGGCGCTGACGGTGCGATTTATCTTGGTGGCCTTACAAATTCCCCATACCTCCCCATCACTCCGGGTGCCTTTGACGCTGTGCTAAATAACAATGGCGCATCGTCTGGATTTACCGACGGCTTCCTTGCCAAGGTTACAATTGGCACGCCGGATGGTATCACATCTTATGGAAATGGCACACCGGGATGTGCAGGGCCCCAATCGTTAGCAGTCTATTCAATTCCGAAAGTTGGAAATTCACTTTTTGAAATCGCCTGTAGTCACTGCCCGCCGGACTCCCTTGGATTGTTACTGATCACCAATCAGTCCTACGCCACGGATTCGGATCCCTTTGGCATT
>JACQFD010000015.1 GCA_016200225.1 Planctomycetota bacterium | reverse complement strand
GGGCCCCAATCGTTAGCAGTCTATTCAATTCCGAAAGTTGGAAATTCACTTTTTGAATTTACCTGTAGTCACTGCCCGCCGGACTCCCTTGGATTGTTACTGATCACCAATCAGACCTACGCCACAGATTCGGATCCGTTCGGCATCGGTCTCAATTTGCTCGTCGATCTCTTTTCTTCGACTGAAGTCTTCGCCTTGGATATTATGAGTAATTCCCTCGGAGGAGCCGGGACCCCGACGCCGATTCCTAACAATAATTTGCTCGCGGGTAACAAATACTACGCGCAAGTGATCTCCTTGTGGCCGTCAAGTATTTGCACACCCTCGGTCCTGGGCCTCAGTTCGTCAAACGGAATTGCAATGACTATTCAGCAGTAGCAGGTTGTTTTTCCACGGTGTTATGCGCGAACGAATCCTGTGAATACTACATAAGTTCGCGGATTACTACAACTTTGTCAAGGCGATTCAAGAATTCGGGACGGAAGTTCTCTCGGAGCGCGCTCGATTGCCTCCACGCCAACGTAGTTCCGACGTGCAGCGAAATCCTAACTTACGGTGTGGAAGGTCTTGCGGCCGCGGTCGCAGACACTCCACATTGCCCGCGGGCGCACGGCCTTGGTAGCATTGTCGCCAGAGGCCACCCGTGCGAAAAACACCCTGCGCGCGTTCTGCAATTGCGTTCGTTCTGATCGCGTTCGTTTATCTATTTGTCGCGCGCTCCGCCGCCGCGCAGGATTTCTGCCGCGTTACGATTACGGAATCGTGCGGCGATATGGTCGTCGGAAATACTAAAATTCTGCACGCGATCGGACGGCCGCAGGGCGGAACGTACAGTTGGTCGGCGACGGCGGGTGCCGCCATCATCGTGCCGAACAGCGGAACGGGAGGCACGTTTACGTTCGACGCCGTATCGCCTGGATTTGTAATGTTAACGCTGACGTACACAACCGATCTTGAATGCACGACGAGCGCGAACTGTACATTTCGCGTATTTGCGGATACGGACGGCGACGGCATCGGCGATCCGTTTGACGATTGTCCGTATATTTATGATCCGGAACAGGGCGACAGCGACGGCGACGGCGTGCCCGACGTGTGCGAGCCGATGTGTAGTGTCTTTCTCACCGACGGCGCCGGCACTCAGGGCGCCCTGTTCGAGATCTATTCTTCGATTGTCAATGAGGGCGCGCTCGACACCGAATATGAATGGGAAATTTATCAATCGGGAGGCGACACCTACGTCGACATTTCGCCGACGACGGGTACGATGACGCTCGCGCCGGGGGAGATCACTACGATTCCATCGTTGATTTATATTAACTCCGGAGCGCCCGACGGCATTGTGGAATTCACACTCGTTGTTCGCGACACGCCGACGCGCAAATTGTTATGTAGCTGGGTCGCCGTCGTCACGGTTCTTCCGAATCCGCCCGCCCCGAAACCCGTCGTTGACTTGATTGTACATAAACCGCGCGTCCTCCACGCCGGTGAGCCCGCCGTTCTCGAAAACTTCGAGGAAAATCCGGGCGTCATGACCGTCGTGAATAATGACAACGACGACGGCGATGAATTTTACGATACCGGCGACAATGACACGGACGTCGCCGGCGAGAACGAAATGATCAAAACGAATTTGAGAATCAAACCCGCCACGTTGAACGCGGGGGCGCTCAAGCTTGCCGTCGTCAAGGGCGCCACGAATACTAAGATTTGGCAAAAGGCCAATAAATTCAAAGAACTCAAGACCGCGGCCGAACTTACGTTTCCGCTCAATACACTTGCAAAAACTCCCGATAACAATTGGTTGGAAACGACCGTTTGGGTCGAAGGCGTGGAGGCGCATACGCAACAACTGGGAAGCATGATCGAATTGACGTACGATCTGGATCCGACGGTCAGCGACCGCGCGGCGATCACGGTCGTCGGAGTGAAGGCGACGAAGTGGGTCGGCGAAGGGAACGGATTTACATATAACAGTAACGCCTTCAATAGCGATATTCTCGACATCGCGGACGCTAATTTTCCGGGCCCGCTGCTCAGCTATGCCGTGTTCCCCGACGGTCGCACGGAAGCGATCACGGGAAACGCGGCGGATGCGCCGGGCCTGCCGAAGGATATCGTAAAACTGGAAGTGGAATTAACAGTTCCGCCGACCGAGGATCTTACATTATATGTGCGCGCCTTCGACGTCGACGATCCGTCGAATGAAACGTCGTCGATCGATCCCAACGACAACGGCACTGGCGACGTTTACTCGGGCACGAGCGCGGATGCGGCGGCGCCCTACACCGGCGGAAAACTCTCCTATACGCCCGATGATGATAATCGCGGCGCCGTCGACGGAAAGAAATTTGGAAAACTAGCATTCATGGACCCGACCGGCATGGCGCCGTTGAAGTTTCCCGCGTTGGTTCAAAAGCAAACGATCGAATTTCAAGTTTCACATTATCCCGGCGATAATTATCGAATGGCGATCAACGCCGATCCCGAGTTTCTGAAGCATCTGCGAAATCTCGATAAGAACGACGGCGTGGAAATCGTGGATCCGCGGACGAAGGCGGGCGGAACGGGAGCGCCGGTTCCGTACGCGCTTCCATACAGTTCCCATATTCTTACGGTCTGGCGCATGCTGCACGTGGAGCGCGACTCGATGATGGCGCTCTCTTTCGTGAATAATAGCGTTTCGGGAACCGTTCAGGCCATCGACAACCAGGGAAAGAGACTAACACTATCGTCCGACGGCGTCATCTTGAACGGAGCGCTCGCTCCCAGTCTTAATGACAAGTCGCCGACGCCGCCGGGGAGATTTGAAAAAGGCGCGGTTTTGAAGCTTGCCCAGGTCGACGGCAATTTTAAGATTGTAAAGAACGGCAATCTTACCATCGATTTGGAAACGGTCATCAAGCCCGATTGTGTTTTAAAGAAAGGCGCCGCGCAGAAGAATACAAAACTTGAGACTCTGTATTTCGATGCGCCAACCGGGAAAAGCGATATTACGATTACGGACACGATGAACCCCGACGAGTTCAAGGACGGAACGATTACGATCGGCGCGCAGACCTTTGACGTTGAGACGAATTCAATCACGGTTGTAACACTTACGACGAAGGCCAAACTCGATTTCGTCGCCGTCGACGACGATACAACAAATCTCCTTCCCGAAAACGCCCTCGCCAACATGGGTCTCATGATCTCCGCTTACCGCGGAGCTTACATCTGGCCCGTGTTCGACGGCGGCGGCATGGGCACCGGCGTTGAAACTACAGATCGGCCGAGCGCTGCGAATACACCCGTCGACTTCGATCCAAACATTGAAATCCCCCCGGACGTCATCGCCGAAATGGAGTATTTCTACGGAATCCAATCGGATGCAAACGAGCGCGATACGTTTTGGGTTGCTTATGTCTTAAGTGCATATCAATTCGCGACTTCCTGGGACAACGATCCGACACCCGACAGCCAGGGCGCGGTGGGCGGCGCCGTGATCGATGCCGACGTCGATAAAGTTGTCGCAAAACGGGGCGGGAAGGGATGCGGCGTTTATTTAGAAACCATCGACGATCGTCTCAATAAAGTCGCTGATGATAAAAAAGCCGATCCGGGTCTCGAGGCGCGCGTCGCGGCCCACGAGATCGGACATCAATTCGGACTCGCGCACGACAGCGACGGCATCAATGGATTTGTAATGGAAAAAACTCAGACGCACGGCCCCGACGTTTATTCGCCCTGGAATTTTCATGATATTGACAAAAATATGCTTCGATGCCGCAAGTCGAGTCCCGGAAAGCCGTCCAAATGAATAATTTCATGAATATAATAATTCAAATTCGCGCAGGTATATTCATAGTTACCGCGTTCGCGTTCGGCTCCCTCGCCGCGGCGCCGGCCGCGCCCCAAACCCAACCGATGGCGGGACTGCGGCTCGACGCGCGAGTGGCGCCGGCCTCGGCGTTGCCGATGGAGCCGATTGTCCTCGACCTCACGATCACAAACGAAAGCACCGGCGTCGCAAAGGACGCGCCCATGCTTACATTTGTGAACGGAAATATTACAATGCATGCCGTCCGCGACGGCGTTGCGATTCCTTATTCGAAGCCGGTGCCCTCGCCCGAACCCGAAAATCAGACATTTTATAAGGATCTGAAACCGCGCGAGTCGATTTCGGCGAGATTCAAGCTTGTTTACGATTGGTCGACCGAGCGGTTTCCGCTGTGCCAGCCGGGCAACTATACACTAACGATTTCAGTGAACGGCAGGAGCGGCGCGGAACCGGCTACGTCGAAACGCGCCGCTGTCTCGACGACCGTTTCATTTACAATCCTCGAGCCGACCGAACCGCAACGCCGCGAATTGATGGAACTCCACGCCACGGAGGCCTATCAGTATTCTTTCGCGCCGTCGGCGATTCTTGGCGATCCCGACGCGGATACGAAAGTCGCACATTTCCTCGATTTTGCGAACCGCCACCCGAATTCGCCGTTCGGCGCGGAGGCGCCGTACGTCGCGGCCGGTGTCTATCGTTATCGAGCGGCGGTCAGTTACAAAAACGATCCGGCCAAATCGGCGGACGCGAATCGAATGCTAAAGATCGCGCTTGAGGACTACATCCGCGCCGGAAAAGGTAGTTATCTGAAAGAGGCGCGGGAGGATCTTTTGAAGTGGTTTAAGAAGTAAGTGACAAGCAACCACTGCGAGCCGAACGGGAACGTAAGTTTACTATATCCGTCACCCGCCGACTCGACGGCGTAGGGTCCAATTATTGTGTTGCTAACAAAACGCCTTGTCGAGGATCGACAATGAGCGAAATTCGCACGTCGAACTTCGATCGCCGACGAATTTTCGGTGGTTGGCGGCGCGCGGTGGAATGCAATAAGAGCATTATCAGTATGATCCGCGCGCGATCAACCTTCAATTCATTCACGTTCCCCGTTGACGCCGCCGGAAACGCGCGGAGAATGGACGCGTCGCGCGCGCCTGTTCCCCAAATCAGATTCAACAACGCCTTGATCATATACTATAAACCGGACTATATACATATTCCATGACAATTATAAATAGTTTATAATGGAAAATATCCGGACTTCAGCTTGGAGGAGTTGGTCTCTTCGATTCGCGCCGGCGGCGCCGTATCTCCGAATCATTCACTCGGCGCTCCTGTTAATTTTCCTGCTGCTCCTGGATCCATTTCAATTGCCCGGCACATTTGTTCATTTTAAGTATTTATTGCTCGTAAGGCCCGGCGTTTTCATTCTTGCGATGGCACACTTTGGCGCTTCGTGCATCTATCTTGCTTCACTCAGGAAATATATAAACATTTCGCAATGCGCGGATAATTTCCTGGGTATGTTGGACGGTGTTGTACTACTGGGAGCCGCGCCGTTTATTCCCACGTTGGCCTTCGCGTCACTGTTCTTATTGGGGATGACGCTCCGCCTCACGTCGACTGCATGGGCCGGGACCCTCATAATTCCACTTTCGGCAATTGCAATCGTTCTGGGTTCCCTGTGCAACTTTGCCATTTTTACTAAACGCGCGCTTTCAAATCGTTCTGTCGCGAATCCTTGCTTTAAGTATGGTTTCTCTTGTTTTGTATGCGTGTTGTGCGTTGCGGGAGCCGTAAATGTCGGGATACTAAAATGGATTGACTTCAATGTGGCTGCCATCGCGAATTCCGATCTCGATGCGAGCCAGCGGGCGGTGCGCTCGCTCAAGTCGCATCCATTTATCGTTCCAGACAAATACATTTGGCTGGCGGTGCAATCGTCGCCTGACGACTTGGCGCGCCAGAGACTTGAAGACGGCTTCAAGTCAATATTTAACTACGATATTAAGTACACAGATTATAAGTAATCGCGAGAGGGTTCGCGAGGCGGATCACGCAATACTATCTCATTCACCCCGCCGACTCCACCGTCGCCCTCTCCGAACTGCGTTCGACTTTAAAATTAGGTTCGCCGTTGCTGATCGCGACACGGACGCGCTGGGAGCGTTTTACTTTGCCGTCGAGGACGAGGTTGGCGAGCGGGTCTTCGATATGGAGTCTTACCATTCGTTTAATTTCGCGCGCGCCGTATTCGACGGAATAGCCGCGGCCGGCGATCCACGGATCGAGCTCGGTTTCGAATATTACTTTAACGCCGGTCCGGCGGATGCGCGACGCGACGTCGGCGAGTTGGAGCGCGGCGATGCGCTGCGCGTCCTCAATGGTAAGATCGCGGAAGACTACAACTTCGTCGAGGCGGTTTAAGAATTCGGGACGGAAGTTTTCTTTCAACGCGCTGGTTGTTAATTCTTTGATCGAGCGCGCGTCGAAACTTTTCCGCGCCGTGTTGCCGAAACCGCAGCGCGAACTCGCGCGTTCGATTTCCTCGACGCCGACGTTGGATGTTAATAAAACCATCGCGCGGTCGAAACGGACGGTCTTGCCCTTGGAATCTGTAAGAATGCCGTCGTCGAGAATTTGTAATAATAAATTCCGGACCTTGTCGCTCGCTTTTTCGATTTCGTCGAATAGCACGATTGCGTCGGGCGTGCGGCGGATCGCTTCTGTTAAAAATCCGCCCTCGCCGTGGCCGACGTAGCCGGGGGGCGCGCCGATCAGTTTCGCGACTTCGTGCGGAAGTGAATATTCCGTGCAGTCGACGCGGACGAATTGTTGCGGCGCTTCATACAGATGTTTCGAGATCTGTTTCGCGAGCGCGGTCTTGCCCGTGCCGGTGCGTCCGACGAATAGAAAACAACCGACCGGGCGGTTGGGCTCGCTCAGGCCCGCGGCGGCCTTGCGGAGCGCGCGCGTAATTGTTGTGATTGCGGCGTCCTGTCCGATAATATTGCGTTTTAACTTTTCGTCGAGGCCGCCAACGCGTTTTTGCAGTTCGCGCAGCGTCGCCGCGATTTCGGGATCGCCGTCGCCCTCGATGGGTTCGGTTTCCGTCGACGCGCCCGCTGCCGCGGGCAGCGAAACTTGATGAATTTCAAGGCGGGGATTCACGTCGATGCACAATTGATATAACAAATCTTCGACGGCGGCCGAGTCGTTGCCGCAGGCGCGGAGCGCGGACTGGCGCACGGAAGGATCGAGATCGACGACGCAGACTTCCGTGATCCGTCGGCGGTATTCTGCGCGGTTCGGCGCGGGCTTGCGCGCGATGGCGCGGGCGACCTCTTCGTCCGAGAGGGCGCGAACCCTAATAAAACCGTCGATGAGGTCGAAATATTTAAATACGACCGTCGAGTCTCCTTCCCTCACGTCAGCTCTCCTTGAATATGTGTAATTCGAACGCCGAATGCCCAACCGTTATCGTCGCGGAGTTCGAAAACTTAAGAAGCATACGCGCGCATTGCCGTCGTGAATCCTTTCCGTTGACTAACAAAAATCCGCCGGCGATGTCGCATTTCGCAACGGGGTCGTTGGAGCCTTCGCGAATTTCGAGGCGGATATTGACGGACTGCGTGGACGAAAAGGGGGCGTTCGGGGCTACACTGACTTCAAGAACATCGATGGCGACACGCGACGACATGGAATTTCTCGCTGTGCTTGTTCACCGCGGGCGGCTCACCAAGGAGTCCGCGGCGGCGGTGCTGCGCGCCAATGCCGCCGGAAGCGGGTCGGTCGACGAGTGTCTCGTGGCGTTTGGTCATTTCACGGAAGCCGAGGTTTACAAACTCCGCAAAGGAGGGGGCGATGAAGCTCCCGAGGTTCCGGGACACGAAGTTTTCGAACGCATCGGTATCGGCGCGACAGCAAACGTTCACCGCGCGCGCGACAAACAATCGGATCGAATGGTTGCATTAAAGATTCTCCATCCGCACCTCGCCTCCGACGCCGCGTATCGGGATCGATTCGTCGCGGAGGGCAAGTTATTGTTAGATTTAAATCATCCTTCCATCGTCAAGGGTTATCGCGCGGCGCGTTTCACGCCGAGAGGCGGCGGCGAAACGGTTTATTTAATATCCATGGAGTACATCCAGGGAAAAACGCTGCTCGAGCATCTGAACGACCGCAAAACCTTCGACGAAGACGCGGCGCTGCAAATCATATTAAATGTGGCGCGCGCGCTCGAATATTTACGATCGCGCGGCATCGTGCACCGCGACGTCAAGCCGGGAAACTTAATGATCGACCAGAATCACCAGGTCAAATTGATCGATCTCGGTTTCGCGACCGAACAGGAGGGCGCGAACGGCGCGGGCGACGCGTCGCAATCGGATACTACTGTTGGAACCGTACATTACCTTTCGCCGGAGCAGGCGCGCGGCGAGCACGACGTCGACATCCGCAGCGATATCTATTCTCTCGGCGTCACGTTGTTTCATTTGACCGTCGGCGATCTTCCGTTTCACGGCGAGGCGCCGAGCGACGTCATCCGCAAACACGTCCTCGAAACATTATCGTCGCCGGCGCTTAAAAGCCGCAAGATCTCGTCGCAATTGCAGTATTTCATCGAAAAAATGATGGCCAAGGAGCGCGAAATCCGCTTCGCCGATCCGGCGGAGTTGATAACTTATATAGAGCGAATCACCGAGGGCCGGCGCTCGGCGCAGTTCAGGCCGAAAAATTAATATTTATATTTTCGCGCGTTCCGCGAGCCGGCAACGATGACGTTCACGCCCCCCATTCTTGCCGAGGGCCGGGTTCGTTTCGCGTTCGGGTGCAATCGCTGCGGCAATTGTTGTTCGAACCAGTCGGGATTCGTATGGATCGAACCGGACGAATTGGAGCCGATGGCGCGAAGATTACAAATGACCGTCGAGGCGTTCGCGCGGCGTTTCGTACGCCGCGTCGACGGACGATTTTCGTTAATAGAACAAAACGGCTCGTGTTCGCTGCTTCGTAATAAAAACGAATGCTCGGTTTACGACGACCGCCCGCGACAGTGCCGCGAATTTCCGTTCTGGCCGTCGATTCTCGACGGCGGCGAATCTTACAATAACGCCCGCGAACTCTGCCCCGGCATTCACGAGGTTCCGCCGCCCGCGCGCCGCGAGGCCGCGTACGCGGATCTCCGCGAATTTTACAAATCCGCCGACGCGCGCATCGGCGCGCTCAAACCGAAATGCGAACTTTCGGGGAATTGTTGTAATTTTCCCGAGTACGGACACAAACTCTACGCGACTCTGCTCGAGACCGATTTCGCCGCCGAGTACGGCCCCGCAATACAAGCTGGAAGCGCGAAAGAAGTGGACCTTTCCCCCTTGTCGCGAGCCCATTTATCGCAAGCAGAGCGCGACGACTGGTGCGCGTTTTATCATCAAAAAAAATGTCACGCGCGCGAGGCGCGTCCGCTCGCGTGCCGCGTATTCTTTTGCGATACGACCACGACCGACGCGTTGCTCGCGCTTCACGAGGTATTATTATCGGAATTGAGGGCGCTCGCGCGCCGTCACGATTACCCGCCCGGATACGGCGATTTTGTCGAACTGTTGCCGGCGCGTCGAGCCGCGCTCGCGCTCCTCGATAAACTAAAATAAACGCATGCGTTTTAATTGTAAGTTTCACGGTCCGCTTTGCATGATCGCCTTTGGGGCCGCTCTCGCGGCCGCGCCGTCGTGGGCGCAGTCGGATCCGCCGCAGTCGAAACCGTCCCCGGAGGAACAGGCCGCCGAATGGAACAAAAAGGGCGTCGACTACAAAAAAGAGAACAAAACGCGCGAAGCCATCGAGGCCTTCGAAAAAGCGCTCGAATTTGCGCCGTCGGATCCCACCATTACGCGCAATCTGGGCGCGGCGTGGAACGACGAAGGCGTCAAGCGCCTCGAAATAGATAATAATCCGGAGAGCGCGATCGCGGCGTTCGAAAAAGCGATGAAATTGTATGCCGTCGAAAAATCGATCGCTAAGAATAAAGCCAACGCGCACGAGCGCCGCGGGACGGTCCGACTGCAAAAGAAACAATTCGACGGGGCCGTCGAAGACTACAAAACCGCCATCGAACTCGATCCGCTGACGGGACGTTATCCGACGTCGCTCGCGTATGTGGCGTATCTGAAGGAAGACTACGATTCCGCGGAACGCCAGCTCGATGCCGTCGTGCGCGCCTTCGAAAAAGAAACCGACGCATGGGTGCTCCTCGGCGAGACATGTTACAAAAAGGGCGACCTCCGCCGCGCGATCGATAGTCTCGAAAAAGCGCTCAAACTCGAGCCCAACCGCTCCGGACTCGCGGAACGCATCGAAAAAATCCGCGGCGAACTCAAAGTGGAAGGGGATTTCCTTCCGCAGAATTCGTCGCATTTTCAATTTCGCTTTCCGCAGAATCGATCGGATTTGTATACAACCGCCGATCTCGTCGCGAGCATGCTCGAAGACGCGTATTGGACCGTAGGCCGCAATTTCGATCATTATCCGGAGGGGCGCACGCAAGTCGTTTTTTATGAAGTGAAGGATTTTTCGGCGGTCACGCGCGCGGACGAATGGGTGGGCGCGCTCTACGACGGGAAAATCCGCGTGCCGATCCGCGATTTCGAAAAGCACCGCGATTCGTTATGGAAGACCCTTTTTCATGAATATACACATCGCGTCGTCCATTCGCTGTCGCAGAGCCGTTGTCCGACGTGGCTGAACGAGGGCCTCGCGCAGATTTCGGAGAATGCGAACGTTCCCGAGGCCGAAAACCGCCTCCGCGAAAGCAAAACATTACTATTAACCGCCGCCGAACTCGGCGCGCCGTTCGTCGGAAAATTATCGAGCGCGCGCGCCCGCGTCGCGTACGACCAGTCTTTATCTTTATCGAAATATCTCGTCGAGCAGCGCGGATTCGCGTCCATCACGCGATATCTCCGGTCGCTGGCGGGCGATGCAACGACGCCGCCGGTCGCGGAGCCGAAAGCCTTCGAAGCGGAATTTCGCATGACGCTCGAGGAATGCATGAAACGGTGGCGGCTTTCGATGAACATCGGCGAAGAAAAGTAATAACGCGGCCGCGCGCATTTGCGCTTGCCGGGCAAGGGGTTGTGCCGCGGGCGGCGATTTCCCGTTCGCGCCGTATCGCGGAAGCGCGATCGGTGCTAGCGTTGGAAACTCGCCGGTTTCGACCGCATTGCAACCGCTGCAGTGCCGCCGCCGCCGACGATCGTCGCGTTTCCCCCGGCGCGACGAATGCTTATAAACTCTGGAGGTATCCATGCACCCCGGCATGCCTTCGTTTCGTAATATTACCGTTTCGCGGCGATTCGTTATTTTATCGAATGCGCGAACCGACGCCGTTATATTAACAATCGTCGCCGCGTGCGGCGGATGGGCGCCGGCCGTCGCGGTCGCGCAGACGTCGTGGCTCTTTCCCGGCCAGCAGTGGGGCGCGGCGGCGTCGCCGCAGGCGGTTCGCCTCGCCGATTTCACGGGCGACGGAAAAGCCGACGCGGTTATTGCTAATTTTAGCGCAAATAACTTCTCGTTCCTTCGCGGCAACGGAACCGGGGGATTCGGCGCGACGAAAAACTTCTCGACGGGCGGCGTTTCGCCCGCGTCGATCGCGTTCGGTGACATCAACGGCGATTCCAAACTCGACGTCGCTATTGTTAATATTAATTCCAGCAACATATCCGTTCTCTCGGGAACGGGCACCGGAAATTTCAACGCCGCGCAATTGACGGCGGTCGCGCTTCCGCCGAATTCCATCGCCCTCGCCGATTTTAATCATGATGGATACCTCGACGCCGTCGTGTCGGTCATCGCGGGAAACAACGCCATCGTATTTTCGGGGACGGGCGCGCTGACGTTTTCGAGTTCGATCAATGCCGGTATCGGCGGCGTGGGGGCGTGCGTGCTGACGGGGGATTTCGATAATGATAATAATACCGATCTGTTCGCGGTGCACTCGAGCGCGTCGACGCTGGCCGTCGCGACGGGCACGGGGACGGGGACATTTCACGCGCCAAATGTAGTATCGTCGCCGTCGCAACTCGTTTGCGCGGCCGTCGCCGATCTTAATAATGACGGCAATCTCGACGCGGCCTGCGCGAGCGGCCTTTCGAACCGCGTTTATGTATTTATAGGGAACGGAACCGGATCGCTCTCGCTGCTCGCGGCGAACTACGCGGCCGGAAATCTCCCCGTTTCGATCGCGGCGAGGGATTTGGATAATAACGGCAGCGTAGATCTCGCCGTCGCGAACACGGGTTCCGGCGCGGAATCGGTTTCCGTATTGGTTAATTTGGGCGGCGCCGCGTTCGCGAGCGCCGTGAATTATGAAAGCGTCGGCGCCGGCGCGGACGCGATCGACGCGTCCGATTTGAACGGCGATTCCGTCGCCGATCTCGTCGTCGCGAACGGCGCCAATTCTAATTTTAGCGTCCTCGGCAACACAGGCGCGGCCGTTTTCGGTAAATTTAAGAAATATCCGTCCGGCGCGTCCCCGACGGGCATCGCGATGGGCGATTGGAACGGCGACGGCTCCCTCGAATTCGCGACGGCGAACGCGGCCGGAAAAAGTATTAGTGTTTACGTCGCGGGCGCGGCCGGTTCATTTAATAATTCCGCGACGCTCTCGCTCGGGACCAAGACTCCCGTTTCCATTTCGACGGCCGACGTCAACGGCGACGGCAGGGCGGATTTTGTGACGGCGAACGGCGGCGCGTCCGATATTACAGTTTTTCCCGGCGACGGCATGGGCGGCGCGGGATCGTACGGAAGCACCGCTCTTGCGGGTGTTCCGTCGGCGTTATTTGTAGCAGACATGAACGGAGACGGGCGCGCCGATGCCGCGGTCGCGAGCCAGACGGCCGGAACTGTTAGCATTTATCCCGGCAACGGAATGTTAACGTTCCTGCCGCCGTCCGTCGTCGCCGTCGCGGGCGGGCCGCGCGGTCTGTCGGTCGCGGACTTGAACGGAGACGGCGTCCTCGACGTCGTCACGGCGAACGCGGCCGC
Source organism: Planctomycetota bacterium (assembly GCA_016200225.1). Classification (GTDB taxonomy): domain Bacteria; phylum Planctomycetota; class UBA1135; order UBA1135; family JACQFD01; genus JACQFD01. The sequence continues at coordinate 3,279 of JACQFD010000015.1, read as the reverse complement.
GGCGAACTTTTCCGTATTGTTAGGTTTGGGAAACGGATCGCTCGGCGCGCCCGTAAATTATCCGGCGGGCGCCGGCGCGCAGTCCGTCGCGCTCGCGGATTTGAATAATGACGGAAAAACGGATGTGTTTATATCCAATATCGACGCGAACTCGGTGTCGATCTATCGCGGCGCGGGCGGCGGAATCTTTACATTTCAAGCGACCGTCGCAGTGGGCGTGCAGCCCGCGTGGGTGGCGGCGGCCGATTTGAACGGCGATGGAAAAATCGACTTCGTGACCGCGAACCGCGGCGCGACGAATGTAAGCGTTTGCCTCGGCGACGGCGCGGGGGCGTTCCAGGCGGCCGCGCAGATCGGCGCCGGCACGCATCCGTCGTCCGCGATCGTCGGCGATTTCAATCATGACGGCCATTCGGACCTCGCCGTCGCGAACAACGATTCCAATAATGTTACGGTTATTTTTAATGAAATGCCGGCGACGAATTCGTGGGTCCCGGCGATCCAGCCGTTCCGCCCGGCTTCGATACCGATCGCCGCGCTGCCGACGCCGCAACTGTTGATCGAGGGCACGGGTTTTCTCGCGGCGCAGTCGGTCTCCATCGGATTGCAATATTACGATACCGCGCATTTCACAATCATTAATGATAACGAAATCGAGGTGAAGTTTCTCCCGCCGCCGCTCTCGACCGGAATGCAAAATGTCGTCGTCACGACGTCGGCCGGTTCGAGCGCTCCCGGCGGTGTTTACATTTCGCCGGCGACGCAGCGGGTGATGCTCGTCGATCCGCCGGTGCCGACGTCCGGCGGACCGATCACGATCTACGCCGTCAATCCCACGGGTGGATCGTATCCGCTGATCGCGTACAGCGTCTGCCTTCAGGACATGCCGATTCCGCCGTATTTTACATATAATATCGGCGGCTGCGGCGATCTTACATTTACAGATCCGACGCCCGCATTTGACGGTTCGGGCCTCGTGATTCTGAACGCCCTCGTTCCGGCCGGATTTCACGGAACCGCATATTTACAATTCGCCGACGTCGACTTGAACAATTTATTGAACAATATTTTTCCGTTCCCGCTGAGCTACGCGCTGACGGTTGTCGTGCAATAGGCTCTGGCGCCGCGAGGCGCTTGCGCTACGCGCGCGGCGCGCCTGCGCAACTCGCCGCGACCCAACCCATCGAGCGCACAGCGGGGGGATTATTATCCAAGATAAATGGACCTGTCCGCTTTTTTTTCGCATGATGAGCCCGGCTCGAATGCGGCTCCGGCGGTCCTTCCCATGTGCGGACGATATATTTACGATCCCATCAAGATTTTTTATGAGTTAAATAATCCGAACTCGGATGAAGTCGCCGATTATTTAATCAATCTTGGCGCGCGCGACCTCCCGCGGCGCACGAACATTTCTCCGACGCAGAACGTGCCCGCGGTTCGTTTCGACGGCGCGCTCGGGAGATCGAAAATTGTAGATTTGAAATGGGGACTGATTCCGCGATGGTCGAAGGACGATAAATTTGGGTCGAAACTGATCAACGCGCGGGCCGAAACGCTTGGCGAGAAACCGTCTTTTCGTGAAGCATTCAAAAAACGCCGCTGTTTGCTTCCCGCCACGGGATTTTACGAATGGTCCGTGGTGGAAGGCGCGGCGCGCAAACAGATTTGGCGCATCGGCCTGAAGGACCACGCCATTTTCTGCATGGCCGGATTATACGAAAATTGGCGATCGCCCGAGGGCGTCGAAGTCGAAACTTGCACAATTGTAACGACCGCCGCAAATGCATTGATCTCGCCAATCCACGAACGCATGCCCGCCATTCTTCATTTTAAGGATTTCGAGAATTGGTTGGATCCATCGGTGACGGATACTAATAAATTATCGGAGTGTTTAATCGGCTACGACAGCGATAATATGGAACGAATCGCAATTGAGAAGATAGGGACATAAGGGGAAAAGAGAAAAAGGGGACTGTCCAATTTCCTTGTAAGAGTAATATCAAATAGGCCAAAGCGGGCGGCGGGCTCCGCGGCGCGGCGCAGCGGCGATGCTCCGGCCACGCACTGTCGCGACCCACACGCAAGCGTGTGGCACACTCTCGACGCGACGGGACGTCGCCTTCGCCGCCGCTGTCTGATGTGGTTGGACGTGTCAAGCGTGTTGGGATGAATGAATTAAGAATTTTCAATAGTTTTTCATCCTGAAGAGACAGAAGCGGAGAACCGGAAGATTGACGACGATGGATCAGACTGATATGCGCGGGTTGGATACCGCAGGAGCTGTTTTCGTCGGGGGCTTCCTCTTTCTTGCGACGGGCGTCGAGTTGTAACACTCTGCCCAAGACAGCGGCCGAGGGTTCCCCTCTCGTGTTCAGCCGGTTCTCCGCCTCTGTGTCTTCATGAGTATTCCGAAGTATTAATAAGAGATTTATATTACAAGTATTTTATGCAGCGTTGTTCTGTAAAGTAGATCCGATGGACCATATGAATCCAGCAAGTTCGCGTGCGATGGCTATGATGGCTTTCTTCGGGGACATTGGTCGATTCACGAATTTCCTATATTGCTTATTCAGGCGAAGGTGAGCCTTCCATGCGATTTCTACTATTTCCGGGTCGACATTGCGACACCGGCGCTTCAGGGCCGCGGACTTTCGCGGCGGGAATCGATAATTCCACGAAGGCTCCACGAGTAATCTTCGTAAATGTTTATTTCCCGTTTTTGTTATCCCGGAGCGCCGGATGGATTCTCCATTGGAGCGCTCCGACGGCACGAGCCCGACATATGCCATGAATTGGGATGCCTTGGCGAACCGTCTAAAGTCGACCACCTCGGCGGCAAGCGCGACCGCGGTGAGTTCGCCGATGCCGTGCAGAGATTGAAACGCCTGTACGAGTTTGAGTCCGCTCCACGATTGTATCACTTCGTGAATATACTGATTGGTTCTTGCGACGCGAGCGGTCGCCTGCTCGACGGTATGTAAATAATCGGTCAACGTGAGCCGATGTGCCTCCAGGGGGAATTCGAGTTTATGTATCCAGGCAAAATGGGCTTCCGTCCAATTGGTCTTGCCCGAATAATGAAATCCCTGACGTAACAAAAACATCAGGAGCTGCTGACGCGCGCGCCGCTCGGAATTCTTAGCCCGCATTATTCGTGAAGGAGTCGAATAAGTTCATTTTGTAGCATGGAATGTTTAGCTTTGTTAGCGTTCTGTTTGGATTCCAATGTAAACTCTCCCAAAATGATTGTTTTTCCATTTCCGAGGTCCCACTCGAGCG
>JACQFD010000008.1 GCA_016200225.1 Planctomycetota bacterium | reverse complement strand
CAATTCCAATTGTGATAGTGGGAGAGAGAGTAGAATGAGACATGGGTCGGTTTCCGTCCTTTGGGCCTCGAGCCCGCATTTGTAGGGAATCTAATTTTAGATATCCCGCCGGCGGAAACCGGCCTTCTCATCTCATCTGTCCGAGCCGCCGACCCAACCCGTCGAGCGCACACCTCGCCGCCCGCGCAGGGCTCGCGGCGCGCGCAGCGCAGGCGCCATGCGGCGCCAGAGCGCACCCTTATGGCGTCACAATTCCCGTCGTCTTAATCGCCAATGTCATCACGTCTCCGGTGATGGGGCTTGCCATGTAGAAATTGCCGGTGATTTTTGTTGGATTGAACGTGCCCTTTGCGAATGTAACTTTTCCGGTGGTGAAACAATCGAACATCGGGGGGGTCACGCCTTGAATCGCGAAATTATAGGATCCGAACATCATATAAGCTCCCGAGCTGTCGACCCAGCCGTGGAGCGAAACGGCGTCGAGCCCGTTTTTGTGAATTCCGACGCGCCAGTCGTTCATGCCGTCATAAAATAAATAATACTTTCCGTCGTTGGCTGCGTTGACGTCGACAAACTGCGCCGACCAATCGGTTTTTTCGCCACGCAGGACTTCGCTGATGACCTTGTCGGTTACCTTACCGGTCGGCGGTTTCACGCCGGGATTCATGACAACCTGCGCCTGCACATTCTTTCCATTAAAAGATAGTCCAAAAATAGTTGTAGGACCCGTGATCGCCCTCGCGGGACGAACGAAGATCGTAAGCGCTACCAGCAGACCGGCTTTGTGAAGAGCTTTCATTTCGCGATATTCCTAATAGGAGTTCCACCCATTCGTACTCGCACCGCGAAATCCCGTCAAGTGTATAATTCAGTTCTCTCCACCAACCCACTTCCCCAACGATCGCCGGCTGTGGTTCCGCGCGAGTTCCGCAGCCGAGGGATGGCGGCGCGCAGCGCCGCCATCGTCGGCGAGGACCTGTGTGAGCGCCGGAACCATAGCCGGCGATCGTAGAAATATATTAAATATTATATAAAAAATAATAAATAATGATTATTAACGAAAGTGAATGCGCCCCGCGGCGCCGGAGTGCGCCGCCTGCGGGGCGTGAGAGCGCGAGAGCCCAACGGCGCCCGAGTGCGAACGCGCCATGCGGCGCTGGAGCTAATGCGCCCAGCGGCGCAAGAGCGTTATCCTTCAAATTGTAATTTAACCAATTTCGCGTAAATTCCGCCGCGCGCCAGCAACTCCTCGTGCGTCCCGAGTTCGCGCAATTCGCCGTGGTGTAGCACCGCGATTCGCGTCGCTTCGCGGACGGTCGAAAGCCGGTGGGCGATGACGATCGACGTCCGACCGCGAAGCAGCGCGTGCACGCCCTCCTGAATCTTTATTTCGGTTTCGGTGTCGACGTTCGCCGTGGCCTCGTCGAGTATAACAATCGCCGGGTCGCCCGCGAGAGCGCGCGCGAAAGCTAATAATTGTCGCTCGCCGGCGGAGAACGTCACGCCGCGTTCGGCGACGGGGGCGTCGAGGCCCGCTTCGAGGCGGTCGGCGGCGTCGGCGGGGGCGAGTTTTGCTACAAAAACGTCCGCGCCGACGGCGCGAAGCGCCTGTTTCGCCTTTTCGCGCGAAATGCCCGGTCGCCACAATGTTATATTATCTAAAATCGTTCCGGCGAAAAGAAACAAATCCTGCGGGACGAAACCGATCGATTCGCGGAGGCGCGTGAGGTTCCATGCGCGCACGTCGACGCCGTCGACCGCGACCGTCCCGCTCCCGATATCATAAAAACGCGCGAGCAGCGAGGCCACGGTGGTCTTTCCCGCGCCGGTCGCGCCGACCAAGGCTAATGTTTCGCCGGGCGCGACGCGGAGCGACAGATCCTTGAGAATCGGAATCACGCCGTCGTAACTGAAGTTAATCTTATCCAATCGAACGTCGCCGCGGATGGGCGCGGCGTGCGCGGCGGTCGAAACGATGGCCGACTTCTCGTCGAGCAATTTAAAGATTCGCTCCGCGCTCGCCATCGCCGCCTGCAGAACGTTATATTTCTCGCCGAGTTCGCGCAGCGGAGAATATAAAAATTCAAGCAGGAATGTAAATTGTATGAACTTGCCGATCGAGACCCGGCCGGCCTCGATGCCGTGGCCGCCGACGAGGAAAACGGAGGATTGATCGAGCGCCATCGCCGATTCGACGAGCGGGAAGAAAATGGCGAAATAAAATACAGTTCGAATATTCGCGGCGAGGTAGCCCTGTGTAATTTTCTCGAATTTCAATGCTACTTTTTCTTCTTTACCGAAAACCTGCACGACGCGGATGCCCGCGATCGCCTCCTGCAAATAACCGTTGCTCTTGCCGAGCCACGTGCGAACGCCGCGAAACGACTCCCGGGCGCGGCCGCGAAACCATAACGAAACGAGCGCGAGCAGCGGCGCGAGGCCGACGGCGACGCAGCCGAGGCGCCAGTCGAGAACAATAAGTATAATCGCGACGCCCGCGACTTTTAATACATCGTAGACGGCCGTGGCGAGGCCGGATGTAAATAATTCGGAAACGTTTTCGACGTCGCTCGTGACGCGCGTCACGAGCCGCCCGACGGCGTGTCGGTCGTAGAACGCGAACGGTTGCGTTTGCAGATGTCCGAACAGCGCCTTTCGAATATCATAAATAACTTCCTGGCCGCCGTGCGCGAGAATCTTATTCTGATAATATCGTAATCCGCCAAGCGCGACGACAGCGGCCGAGTAGAGGCCGAGCGGAACGGCGATGATCGCCAGCGATTGCGATAATGTGCGCTCCGGGCCTCCCACGATCCCGTCGATCATTCTCGGCCACAAAAACGTGACGAAAACTTCGATGCCAAATAATACAAAAAGCAGCACCGTCGCCAGGATGAACAACGGCGCATGCGGTTTCGCGAACGGTAAGATTCGCCGCAGGATCCTGCGGTCGAAAATGCGGCCGGATATTTTGTCGTCGTGTTCGATCACGGCAGGGCCATCGGTTCGGGGGCTGCGTCGGTCTCGAGTTGCCGCTCCAATTGTTGTTTCTGCCACATGTCGTGATAAATGCCGCGTTTTTGTAGCAACGAGTCGTGGTTTCCCTGCTCGGCGACGCGGCCATTCTCGATGACGAAGATACAATCGGCGTGGCGCACCGTCGAAAGCCGGTGCGCGATCAGTATGGTCGTGCGCGTCCGCGACGCATCTTTAAGATTCCGCACGAGCGCGTCCTCCGTCGACGTGTCGACCGCGGAAAGCGAATCGTCGAGAATGAGTATTTTCGGATTCTTATAAAGCGCGCGGGCAATGCAGACGCGCTGGCGCTGGCCGCCGGAGAGCGTCACGCCGCGTTCGCCGATTTCGGTGTCGATTCCTTTCGGAAACGTCGACAAATCCGTTTGTAAACATGCCGCCCTGGCCGCCCATTTTGCGCGTTCGACGTCGATCGCGTTGGCGTTGAATGCGATATTCTCGACGATCGTATCGCTGAACAGGAAATGATCCTGGGGAACGTAACCGAGCGCATCGCGGAGCCGCCGCGCCGTCATATCGTTAATATCAATTCCGTCGAGAAAGATCATGCCTTTCTCCACTTCGAAAAACCGCCCGAGCAGCGACGCGAGCGTGGTCTTGCCGCAACTCGTGCGGCCGACGACGGCGACCGTCTGGCCCGCTTCGATCCTAAAACTAAGATCCTTTAGAACCGGCGGGCGTTTTTCGTCGTAAGTGAACGTTAAATTACGAAATTCGACGGCGCCGCGCACTTCCGGAAGATCGCGCAGCGGGCCGTCGGCGATTTCGGGTTTTGTATCAAATACTTCGTTGAGGCGGATCGCCGCGGCGCGTGCGCGCGGATACATGCTCACCATCCAGCCGAGCACGAAAACGGGCCAGTAGAGCCGCGCGGTGTAATCGGTAAAAAGATAAAGTGTGCCGACGCTCACGCGGCCGGACATATATAATACACTTCCGATCGCGAATAACGTAAAGAGCGTGAGATCCTTCGCGCCCGCGAAAAATACGTTGGAAAGCGCGCCGACCGAAATGAGGCGCATGCTGTGGCTTTTGTAATCCAGCGAAACGGCGTCGAATTGTTCTTTTGCATTTTCCTCGCGCGCGAACGCCTTGATCACGCGCGTTCCCGCGAAAAGTTCGTTCGCTTTATCGCTTAATTTACCGATCGACGCCTGCACGCGTTCGCTGTGTTTACTTAACTTCGGCGTGAGCTGCTTTACCGAAATCGCGAGAACCGCGAGCGACGCGCCCATGCCGAGCAGCAGCACGGGCTGCACGCGGATCAATACAAAAATCGCGATCGGAATTTGCACGAGCGCGTCGACAATATACATATAACCGGGTCCGAGAAACATTCGAATCGCTTCGATGTCCTGCGTGGCGCGCGATATCAAATCGCCGGTTTTTGTTTTATTAAAATACGGAAACGACAGCGATTCGAGATGGCGGAAAAAGTCGTTGCGAAGATTCGCCTCCATCCGGCGCGACGACGTCACCAAAAACCAGCGCATACCGAATCGGAGTACGCCTCTGCCGGCGGCGAGCGCGAGATAAATTCCGAGCGCGCCTAACAAAAACTCGGAGACCGGAATTTTTCCGAGATTGTCGATCACGCGCTCTTTTAACAAAAGCGGCAATATCAAATTGAGCAGCGACGACGGAATTAAACAAAGCGTGCCGAAAAGCAGCCACACGCGCTCGCGCCATAGATAGGCGGCGTATCGTTTAAATATGCGCATGTTCGGAATTACAAATGAATCGACGGCTGTATTATTAAATATACTACTTTCCGCCGGCGGGGAGCAGCGCCGGCCGCGCGACGGCGGCGACGAGTTGTCCGTGGCGCAGCGAGCCGAGGTCGTTCATGTGCATCCAGTCGGCAAAAAGCTCACTCTTATCGTTCAGGTTCGCCGCGACGTCAACGAGCGGCGAATGCGTCTCCGCGGCGATCGCGCGCGTCTCGTCGTTGAGCCGCGCGATGGTGTCGAGCATCGTGTGCTCGCCGGGCGCCTGTTTCGAACGGCACGTCGCGAATGTACATAAAATCGGGGTACACGAGCGCGTACGCGCGAGCGCGACCATATTGCGAATATTCCGCGAAAAAGCCGCGATGCCCTCGTCAGGAATCTTAGTATCCGTGCGGACGTGAAATCCGCGGAAATCCGGAACGAATACATAATGGCTCAGCGAATTCTCCTGTTCCTCGGGCGCGGTTCCGCGCGTCGCCCACGCGAAAATGCGCGACCAGCGCAGCAGGAATTGTTCAAAACGCGTAATTTCAACAGATCGCCAGCTCTGGCGCACGTGCGCGTAGTCGGCGCGAAATCCGGCGGCGAGAATCGGGGGCGCGTCGTTCGCGCCTTCATACAATACGATCGCCTCGGGCTTCAAGTCGAGAAGCTTCAATTCCAATTGTATTAAATTTTCGATGGAATTGTAACCGGGCACGCCGCAATTGCCGACTTCAAAACGAACGCCCGGCGCCGCCGTTTCGCCGAGCGCCACTTCGAGCTGCTTCGGATATGTATTATATTCCGACGAGACGTGCGTTCCGTATGTGGTCGATCCGCCGAGGCAGAGCACGCGCACGACGCCTATCGGTTTTTGAACCTCCATGTCGGCGCCCCGCATGCCGAGATTATTAATATGTCCGACCGTGAGTCCTCCGGTGAATCCGGGTTTCAGCGCATAACCCATGTACGGATGGGGGATATAATACGAATCCTCCATTCCGTGTTTTGGAAAATAGAAGTCCGCGTCGCGCCCCTGTTTCCAATCGACCGCGCGCAGCGCGAGTTCGGCGAGCGCAATGGTAAGAATGAGCGCGAAACCGATTTTATAAACAATCGGAATTCGCGCCCTGGCTTCCATGCAATGATACGATTCGACGCTTTATCGTTAAATTTATTCGTTCGCGGTTTACTTATTGGCCGGCGGCGCGGGCGCCTTCTTGCCTTCGAGCGTGTCGGCCGCGCCCGTGAGCGCTTCCGAAATTCGCTTCAATTCCGCGATGATCCGGCGGTCGTCGGTCGGTCCCTCCGCGATGGCCTCGCGGAGTCCCGGCAGCGTCGACGCGGCGTAGCCCGCGTGCACGCCCGGCGCCGAATAGAGATGTTTATAAAACGGGCGCCCGCGCAGTCCGTCCTTCGATAACAATTCGCGCTCGAATCTTAATAATCGTGCGTTCGTCGATTCGAGGCCCTTGTCGTCGGCGGCCTCGAGCGCCCGCTCGCCTTCGCCCTCGAGCGTGCGCGCGACGGCGCCCACGCGCGCGGCGGCCGCCTTCGCCTCGTCGAGCGCCTTCGCTTTGTCGGAGTTCGCGGGAAATATCGCGGCGTTTTGTTTCGCGAAATCGTTTAAGAATCCCGTAAACGCTGTGGCCTGCGCCTCGGCGTGGATTGGCAGTAAATCACAATTCGACGATCTTAATAATAGGATTCCGAGGTAGCGCGCGAGCGCGCGGTGGCTCGTGAAATCGGGATCGCCGAAATGTTCCATCCAGAAAAAATCGTCGAGGACGGAATGGTAAACTCCGTAGGGGCCGTCGAATCCGACGTCGATCGAAGGAATGCCGAGATGATGTTGAAAAGCAGTATAATCCGAGCCGGAGCCGAGATCGCCGACGCGCGGGAGTTCGCCGTCGTTGCCGGAATAAGATTCGGCGGTCGGATTCTTAGTTTTACGTTGTTCGCTCCAGACTTCGAGAATCGACCGGCGTTCGCGCGGATCCTCGACCGCTCCGGCGCACTCGCGCACGAATCGCGAGAGCGACGGCGCGCCGCCCGCGTGAAACTTCGGCCCCGCGACGCCCGCGTCGCAATTGATATAAGCGACGATGCTCATGGTTTTCTTTTCCAACGCGTCGCGGATCTCCTCGCACCACTCCGTCGAGCCGACGAGGCCGTATTCCTCCGCGTCCCACGAAGCTAATATTATCGTGCGCTTCGGTTTCAATCCCGCTTCCTTTAATTTACCTAAAGCGCGCGCGCATTCGAGCATCGACGCGGTGCCCGAATTGGGATCGACGGCGCCGTGCACCCACGCGTCGCGGTGATTTCCCAGCACGACCCACTCGTCGGGGCGCTCCGTGCCCTTCCACTTCGCGATGACATTGTAAATTAACTTATTTTCCCAAATTATATCCATTTTTAAGTGTACGCGCGACGGTCCCGGCCCGACGTGGTACGCGAACGGTAAACTTCCCTGCCATCCCTCGGGGACGTTCGGTCCCGCGAGATTCTTAAGAATCGGCGTCGCGTCGGCGTAGGAAATCGGAATACTGGGAATCCCTGGAATCACGCCTCCGTTGGTCGCGGCGCCGGTGACAGCCTCCTGATCGATGCGGCGCGCGCCCTTCGACGAAGCCCAACCCGGCGTGAGCGGGTCGCCCGGCTGCATGAACATATAACCGACCGATCCGCGCTGGATGGCGGTTTCGGGACGCCACGGTCCGCGCGGAACGACGTCGCCCTTCGCGAATCCGTCGTCGAAGGGGTCGCTATAAATAATCACGGCGGCCGCGCGGCGCAGCTCGGCTTCGCGGACTTTCACGCCGCGGAAACAATTACCATATCGAACAATAACAATTTTTCCGCGGATGTCGATGCCGAGCGCCTCGAGTTTATCATAATCCTCGGGCAGGCCGTAATTGGCATAAACGACGTCGGCGGTGACATCGCCGCCCGGCGAATATCCGTTAAAATGGCCGAGCGCCGCCGATGTGTATGAATCCTTGTCCCACGGAACGCCCGCTTCCGCGAGTTTCGCTTCATACTTTTCGGGTTCGAGCAGCGTGAGTTCGATTTTTTTCTTAGGGTCGGGCGCATTTAACAATACTTCGTAAGGAACCAGTTCGGCCTCGAAACCGTATTGTAAGAATCGCGCTTTCACGAATTCCGCGAGCACTTTGTTCGCGTCCGAGCCCGCCGGATGCGGGTCTTCGGTTAATATATTCAAGAAGTGTCTGCACTCGGCGGCCGACGGAATTTCCAAGAACCGCGACTCGGCCGCGATCTCGGTCTGAGCGGATTTGGCCGTGAACCCGCGCGGCCGGTTGGCGGCCGCGGGCGGCGTTTGATTTTCCTGTGCGGCGGCAAACGGCGCCGCGGACGTGGCAAGCGCAAGGCAAACGCCTGCGAAAACGGTGAATTCACGCATGGCGTGAATGTACCGGTTGCGGTGGGCGTCGGCGCAGGGGATTTCCGGCGGAACGATCGCGAAACTGACGCTTCGGCGTCGGGAACGGACGACGCGCCGTCCAGGCGAACGCGGATTGCGACACCGGTCTGGGGAATGTGCGCGACTCGGACGCCGTCCGCGCCCCTCAATCGTTAATGTTTCGTCCTGCGGCCGAGGTACGACGCGATCACGGACTTGCGCGTTATGAATCCCGCGAGTTCGCGCGTCGTTTCATTGGATAGAACCGGCAGTTCATTATAGTCATGTTCGGCGAATGCTATAAATGCTTTTTGTAATGTGTCGCGCGTCGAAAGACACGGAATGTCGCGTCGGATCCCGGCGTCGAGCGCGGCGGCGCCGGAGTACTCCGGATTCGCGAGCAGATGTTTCAATCGTTGCGTTTCAAAATGGCCCGATAGTTTATTTCCGTCCGAAAGAACGGGAATCAACGACTGGCGGCTTGCGGCGGCCGCGCCGCGCAGTTCCGCAATGCTTGCATTGATCGAGACTGCGTCGATCGACCGGACCGGAATCAGAATATCCGTAATCATAAGACTATCGAGGACGTCGATCATGATTTCGTTGCGATGCGCGTCGGAGTCCGTGCGGGTCGGGACCTGTTCGCGATAAATCGTCCAGCGCTTCGCGATCAGATAACTTAATGAAACGACGACCATCGAAGGTAACAATAAACCGTAATTGCCCGTCAGATCCGCGACCATGATGACCGTGGATATTGGCGCGTTCGCGGCGCCGGCGAAAAATCCGGCCATTCCTACAATTGCGAACGGACCCGCGTCGACGACGATCGTCGGCATCCAATCGTGGGCAATCGCCCCGACCGCCGCGCCGAGACAGCCGCCGATGACCATCGCGGGACCGAAAATGCCGCCGCTGCCGCCCGAGCCGATCGTGAGGGCCGTCGTTACAATTTTTCCGAAGGCGACGATAAGTAATATAATAATTGTCGGACCCGCGCCCGCCGACGAACGCACCGCCTGCTGGAGCGTTCCGTAGCCCGATCCCATGATCGCGAGGACGCTCGTGCTCCCGGCGATCTTCCATGCGGCGAGACCGAGAGCGCCCGTCAATCCCGCGCCGATGATCGGTTTGACATAATTGGTAATATTAAGTTTTTTGAAAAATCCGTGGACGCCGTAAAAAACTTTTACATAAAGAATCGCCGCGCATGCGACGATGACACCGAGGGCCGCGTATGGTAACAATTCAAGCGGATGCGAGAATGCAAATCCCTCCGTTCCGGTGAAGAGATGGCCGAATCCATGCACGGAACAATAGATACAATACGAAGTGATCGTCGAAAGCAGCGCGGGTAGCACGACGTCGGGTTCCATGTCCGGCTCGCTATATAAAACTTCCGAGGCGAACAGCGCCGCCGCGAAGGGCGCGCGAAAAATCGCGCCGATTCCCGCGCCGAGTCCGGAGGCCATTAGTATTCTTCGGTCGCGATCGGATGCATTCAAGATCCGCCCGAGAAGGCTTCCGAATCCCGCGCCGATTTGTGCAATGGGCCCCTCGCGGCCGGCGCTTCCGCCCGAGCCGAGCGTCGCCGCCGAAGCGAATAATTTAACGATCGGAACCTTGGGATCGATCCGCCCGTTGTTTTTGTGATATGCGCGAATGGCGGCGTCGGTTCCATGGCCCTGCGCCTCGGGGGCGAATCGATATACTAAAAAAGCCGAGATCGCGCCCCCGACGGCGGGGGCGAGAATTAAGAATAACGCGGACGGCGGGCCTGCCGCGGCCGCGTACGGAAAGGGCTCGCCGCCCGCGCCGGGCGGCGTGTAACCGATGACGCGGCCCCAGAACACTTCGATGCACTGTTCCGTCAACCATTGGAAAAGCAGCGCGCCCAATCCCGCGACGCATCCGACGAGTCCCGCGAGCCACACCCATCGCCAGACGTGAATTAAATTAAGCCGCCGCGCAACGAACGACGCGCGCGTTCGCATGCGGCGCGGGTCGATCGGTCCGGGCGGAAAAAGACTTCGAATGCGCATTGGATGAATTTTAATTATGTTTATTTGTTGCGAGTCCGATTTCTATCGACCGGGAATTCGTGTTTTCGGTCGCGAATTTTGCCTTTCATTCGGCTCGGTCTCGACAGCGCTTCCTCGAGTCTATCCGACAACAGTTCCAATGTCCCGGCGGTCTGTTCTCGCGCCTCCAGTCGCGAGGCCGCTCCGGCGGCGGAAAAAACCCGCATGCGCGCGCGCCGCCACTCCGTCGTGGTGGGCGGCTCGACGAAACAATTAACAATCGGCCCGATTCGCTCATTCCATTGGTAACACCGTCCCGCGGCGTGTGTAAAGAATGACAACACACGACGGCGGCATTCCTTTTTAGTGAATGTCCGATCATGATAAACTCCGACAGCGACGACACGCACCCGTACGCCATGTTTTTAACATCGGACTCCGAAGGCGCGGAACCGTCGCGATTTGATATGAATGATTCCGAGAATACGAATCGAAGCCCCGGAGCCGCGAATCGGGAGGTTCCGGCGAAACGAAAATCGACGGAGGGATTTCCCGGCGAAACCGACATTCAGGAATGGATCGGAATATTGCACAACGCCGCGCTGGATACAAATAAACGGATACAACTACTGAAACCCTGCGACGAAAATCTACCATTTCCCGTTCGCCTCGCGCGATTCGTCCTTCGGCGCGCGGGCGAAACCGGTGGAGACGATATTAAGATTCGCGGCGAAGTTTTATATTCATTTCGAATCCTTCCGGCGGCGGATCGTCCCGCGCTGCACGCGGAACTGCGGAATCTTTGTCTGGCGCTGTCGAAGGACAATGCGCCGGATTCCGCGGACGCATCTAATATATCAAATTGGTCGATTTCCGAGGCCGGCCCGCCACCCGTCGAATTGAAGACGAACGCGAGCGAATGGAATTCATTACATCCGTTCCACCGCTTTTGCATTCGCGAAATCCTAACGCAGGGCGGACGCGTCGCGGTCGCGACGCTCGTGGAACATTACAATAAATCCGTCGTTCAGGCCTCGGATGCGATTTCGCCCGCGCACGCCCGGACGATATTGAACGAGGCGTCCGGCTGGAATGTGAAGTCGCGCCTTTACAAAGTCGGAGGGGGATGGGGTTTCGCCGTCGAGCGCGTCCCGGACGGCGCGCCGCCAGAAATAATATATTTATTTTCCCGCCGCGATTGAATTTACTTTCTCTTCCAGCATTGAAAGTAATAAATCCACCGTCTCCAGATGCGTGCGAAACGCGAGACACGCGAAACGCAGCGTGAATTTGCCGTCGAGCATGGTCGACGAAATGAATACGCGGCCGTCCTTCACGATTTCGCGGATGAGTCTTTGGTTAAATTCATTCGCGTCGCCGTTTTTGGGAATATAACGATACGTCACGACCGACAATTCCGGCTCGACGCGCGTTTCGAAACCGATTTCGCGGATGCGTCGATAAAAATATTTCGCAAGTAACAATTTTTCCTCGAGACACGCGCGGAACGGCGCGACTCCTAACAATTGCAAGGGCAGCCAGAGGCGCATGCCGCGGAAATGTTTCGTCAATTCGGGCGAGAGTTCGGCGGGGGAGGCCTCCCCGGTGGCGCCGCGCGCGTCCTGCATATAATTTGCAAGATAATAATGCGCCGCGTGCAGATGTTTGCGGTCGCGGACGATCGCGACGCCGAGTCCGTATGGTAAGAATAAACCCTTGTGCGGATCGATTGCCACCGAATCGGCGAGTTCGATGCCGCGGAGTTTCGTTTTGCCTTCTTTCGTTAATATAAAGAATCCGCCGTAGGCGGCGTCGACGTGAAACCAGCAATCGTGGCGCCGCGCGATCCTGGAAATCGCTTCGAGCGGATCGACCGCGCCGACGTCGGTCGTGCCCGCGGACGCGATGATGACGAAAGGGAGGACGCCGTTTTCTTTATCTTCCGCGATCGCGCGTTCGAGCGCGTCGGCGCGCATTCGATAACGATCGTCGAGTTCGATATTGCGAATTTTACATTCGCGCAATCCCGCGATTCGGATCGCCTTGTCCACCGAATGATGCGCCTGCGACGTACAATAAATCGCCGAACTTTCGACGTCGCGCGCGCGAACATTCTTAGCATCGCGCGCCGTCACGATGCCGATCAAATTAGCAAGACTTCCCCCGGAGGTGAGATTGCCCGCGGCCTCCGCCGGCATCCCCAATAGATCGGCCATCCAGCGGATCAGTTGGTTCTCGATCCGAACGGCGCCCGGCCCCGCGTAAAAAATGCCCGCGAAGCGATTGGTTATATCCGCGAGGTAGTCGCCGAGCGCGGAAATGTAAATTCCGCCGCCGGGAATGTAACCGAGGTGGCCGCCGGACGCCGGATTGAGCCCGGGGCCGTCGATGTACGCGCCGATCGCGCGCAGAACGTCCGCGATTGGACGCGGCGCGCCGTCGATCGTTAGTTTAAGAATATCCGCGGCGTCCGCCTCTGGGTCGGAAAACGCCTTTGCCTCGCGGATCCGCCCGAGGAATTCTTCGGTATAATTTACAACCGCGCCGCGCAGCCGCTCGCGTTCGGCCGCCGGCGGTTCGAGCGAGGAAGCTTCGAGCTCCCGTTGCAGAATTTGCGCTCTCAGATCCACGCGAAAATTATATTTACTGTTCGAAAACTACGATTTCGCGAGTTCCGCGGCGTCCGCGGCGTGGTCCCACTTCGGTTCCTTAAATTTAGCTTTCTCGGCCGGCATGGAATATCCAAAATAACCGGTGACCGCCTTGATCGAAACGCAATTGCGCGCGCCGACGCCGCAGTCGCCGCAGCCGCCCACCTGGCATTCGGGCGTTTCGACCTGCGCGATGCTTTTTTCATATTCGATCCATTGAAATAACTTATTCACGCCGCCGTCGATGTGATCCCACGCGAAGACTTCATCTTTTTTGCGCGGACGATTCGCATACCAGATCGGATCGATGCCGCTTTCCGCGAACGCGCGCAGCCACAAATCATACTGAAAATACGGATCCCACGCGTCGAGGTGGCAGCCCATCCGCCACGCGGTTTCGATCGCGCGCCCGAGCCGCCGGTCGGCGCGCGAGAGCACGCCTTCGATCACCGATCGTTCCGAATCGTGCATTTTTAATTCTACAGCGCGGTCGTTTTTCCAATGATACAATTGTCGCTGATGTTGCCGCACCTGTTCGAGCGGCATTTGTCCATGCCATTGAAACGGCGTGTGCGGCTTTGGTACAAATGTCGAAACGGCGGCGTTTACTTTTCCGGCGCCGCCGCGGCCGGCTTTTTGTCGTAATCGCGACACCGTCTCGGCCATCGTAACGATTTCGCGAAGATCGCTCTCGATTTCGCCCGGAATTCCGATCATAAAATAGAGTTTGATCGTTTTCCAGCCGTTCTTCCAGGCCTCCTCGGCGCCATTATATAAATCTTCGTTCAAAATATTTTTATTTATAATCCGGCGCAGGCGGTTCGACGCCACTTCGGGCGCGAGCGTGAGGCCGCTTTTGCGGACGCTTTTGATACGTTTCGGCAGTTCCATCACCTGCTCGTTCACGCGCAGCGACGGCAGCGAAAGGTTGACGCGGCGTTCGCCGAATTCCGCATTTAACAAATCCATCATTCCGCCGAGTTCGGGGTGGTCGGACGAAGAGAGCGACGTGAGCCCGATTTCGTCGTGGCCGGTATTGATATAAGATTCGCGCGCGATCTCGAGCACTTTCTCCTTCGAACGGAATCGCTGCGGACGTTTTTCGTAACCGGCCTGGCAGAATTTACATCCCTGCACGCAGCCGCGCATGATCTCAATTGTAATGCGATCGTGGACGGTCTGCGTGTGCGCGATGACGGGTTTTGTAGGAAACGGCGCGTTTTCCAAATCGTACACGACCGAGCGGCGCGACGGCGCGACGCCGTCGAGAGCCTTATATTCGCGAATGCGGCCGTCGTCCAGATAACTTGGTTCCCAAAATTCGGGCGCGTATAAGAATTTACATTTCTCGACGAGCGCTCTTAATAATTCGCGGCGCGTCGCGTGTTTGCCGCGTTCGCTTTCGTAGGCTTCGAAGAATTGTACAATCGCGTCCTCGCCGTCGCCGAGAACGAATAAATCGATAAAGTCCGCGATCACTTCCGGATTGAGCGCGCCCGCGCCGCCGGCGATGACGATGGGATGTTCGAGCGAACGGTCTTCGCGCCGGATCGGAATGCCGCCGAGATCGAGGCAGCATACGATATTCGTATACGACATTTCGTATTGTAGCGTGAATCCTACAATATCGAATTGACATAACGGCGTCCGCGTCTCCAGCGACCAGAGCGGCACGCCCGCTTCGCGCATCGCGGTCTCCATGTCGGCGCCTGGGTGAAACGCGCGTTCGGCCGACCACGCCGGTCTTTCGTTAATAATATGATAAAGAATCCGCAGCCCGAGATGGCTCATCCCGATTTCGTAAACATCCGGATACAGAAACGCCGAGCGAACCGAAAGGGCGGCCGGGTCTTTTCGGATTTGATTCAATTCGCCGCCGACGTATTGAGCGGGCTTTTCGACGCGCGCCAGGTTGCGCGTCATGAATTGCGTGATGGTTGCGGGGCTGTGCGACTTCGCGATCATGCGTTGAATGTTTGGGGGCGACGCCGATTCAGGGGCGTTTGCGCGCAAGATTAGACCATGCGCCGCGACGCACACCCTTGAACAAACATCCCCTTCAGCGCACACTACTTCGCTCGATTCTCCGGGCGCTCCCGGCCTCGCGCCGGTCCCTGCGATACGAATTCATCGCCGCCGCCCCCAAAAACCGAAAAAAAAACGTGACTGATTCTTCACTACCCACTTCGCTTCAGGATTTCGTTGGCGGATCGTTCCACAAAACGGCTTTACTACAAAAGCGCGTGCGCGAATTGATCAAAGGAGCCATTCCGCTCATTGACACGCGAGAGAAGAATCCCATCAAAATTGCATTTCTCGAAATGCAACAGGGATTGATCGAATTGACGCCGGAAGAGGACCATCGCGCCGTTGCGCCGATGCCTTCGCCGGTCGCGGGAATGGAATAATTCGAAACTTAAAATTCAACGAGCCCGCCGGCCCCTTCCGGAGGGCTCGTGTTGTTACCAAAGGGCGCCGCGGCGCATAACCGTCGGAGAACGCTAAAGATTGAACGGATTCGCGACGAAGGAAGAGGAGATCCGGCGCTTTGTTTTCGCGCCGAAGATCGAAACGCCATGCGATTGAAAGCCTTGTCGACAAACATGTTATCCCTGCCATTCGGTCAATTTCTGTGCGCCACCGCGGCTCTAGCGCTCGTGGGCGGCGGTTCCGGCGACCAGAAGAGCGCCAGCAAACCCGCGGCCGAATCGCGCGAATCGCGGCCGGCGTCGCGCGGCGCCGACGACGTCTACCACGACCGCGTCCAGATCAACTTAAACAATGGCCAGAAGCTCGTGGGAATTGTAAAGAACCATCGCTACGCCGAGCACGCCGAGGGATTTAACTTTTCGATCGCCGACAAGGACGAAAAAGACGCGGGAGTACGGATCTGGTTTTCGCGTCCAGGACAAAATTATTTGTTCGTTCCTTATAAAGATATTCAATCCGTCGCCACGCTCGCGCGCGTGAGCGAACTCGAGGTTCGCGAGCTCGAGCAGAAACTATATGAAGAGGCGAAGGCGCAACGCGACGCGGAAGCCGAGGAACGGCTCGGCGAACTACAAAAACGCGCGGCCAATCGCGACGGAGAGCGCGAAGCGGACGCAAAAGCCGCCGCCGAAGCGCTGAAAAAATTACAATTAAAAAACAAAAAGGCGGCGATCGAAAAAGCGCAGCACATGATGGATCGCTTTCCGGTCGACCAGGGCTGGGGCGAGGATAAGTACAAAGCGATTATTGCCAAAAAAGCGAAACATCTCTATCCCGACGAGGAAGAGTCCGCATTCCTGAAGAATTATGATGATTGGGTGAAGGCCAAGACCATTGTCGAAGCCGTCGACAAGGGCGAAGAGCCGCCGCTACCGAATCCCGACGAGGATGAAGATAAGAAATCTGGTTCGGACAAACATTCGAAGAAGGCGCCCGTATCCAAATCGAAAGACAAAGAAAAAGACAAAGAAAAGGACGACGGCGGCGCTTCCGACAAAGACAAGGATAAGGACAAAGACAAAGGTTAACTCAGAATAAAAACGCGGGCGATTCCCGTTCGAATTTAATTCACGGACCGTTCATGCATTCTTGACGAACGGCGCCCAGACTCATGGAGTCGCCGCGGCCGGAGGAATTTTCGAACAGGAAATTCTTTCAAGCTCCAGCCTTGAACGGTCGAAATGTGGAATTACACAAGTAACAGTCACAAGTAACAAGTCAACAGTTTCGTTATCTCTAACATAAATGGATATGGCACCGATTTTAACAAGCGCATTCGCCCCTCGGCGAGCGCGACGGCGCCGGGAGCGCGGTGAGCGCAATCGTCGGCGAATTCGCCGACTCTCGAGCGCGGAAATTTCAGTAGTGGGCTCATTTGGGCGTGTAACTTCTGCCGTCGGTTCCTCAAATGAACCCACTACAGAAAATTCAGTTGTTTGCATTCCGCCGATGGACGCCCGCGAAAGGGCTCCGAGGCCGGTTTCGCAAAAGTAAGTTTGGTTTGCAGTAGTAGAATTGCTACTGCGACAAGTTCCGCGGGGCGCAATACGCGCCCCGCTTCATTTGGTGGATTTCTTCTTGAAGTTTGAACGGGCGCGCGCGAACGTCGCGGCGTGAATCGCAATGTTCTTGTCACGGGCGCCGGTCGCGGCGTCGGCCGCGCCTGCGCGCTCGCATTCGCGGCGGCCGGGGATCGCGTTGCCTGCATCGCGCGCACGAAATCGGAGATCGAAGCCGTTGCCGATGCATGCCGCCGCGCGGGCGCTCCCTCCGCGATCGCGATCGCCGCGGATGTTACCAATCCGGCGGACGTGGCGCGCGCGGTCGACGCGGCGAAGCGCGAACACGGAACGGCCGGCGTTTTGTGCCATGCGGCGGGCGGAGCGCACACCTCCCGGCTCGACGCGACCGACGACGCGGCGTTCGCGCGCATGCTTTCATTAAATTTAACATCCGCATTTTACATGTCGCGCGCCGTGCTGCCCGGCATGCGCGCCGCCCGCCTCGGACGGATCATTTATATCGGTTCAACCGCGTCGCGCCGCGGCTTTCGTTATTGTTCGGCCTACGCCGCCGCGAAACATGGATTATTAGGAATGGCGCGGTCGCTGGCGATCGAAGTCGCGTCCGAGGGCATCACAGCCAATCTCGTCGCGCCCGGTTTTCTCGACGCCGACTCGACGCGCGCCGCCGCCGCGCAGGTCGCCTCGCGCACCGGCAAACCGGTCGACGCGATCCTTGAAAGTTACAAATCATTTTCGCCGCAAAACCGAATGTACTCGCCCGAAGAAGTCGCCTCGACGGTATTGTATCTTGCCGGCGATTCCGCATCGGGCGTCAACGGACAATGTTTACTGATCGACGGCGGAGAAACAACGGCATGACCGCCCGCATCGAACCCGTGAATGTCCCGGGCTGGCCTCGCCCGAGCGGATATAATAATGGAATCGCCGTGACCGGCGCGGAGAAGATTCTATATATCGCCGGACAAGTCGGCTGGAACGAAAAACAACAAATCGTTTCGGACGATTTCGTTTTACAATTTAAAAAAGCACTCGAAAACGTCGCGACCGTCGCGCGCGCGGGCGGCGCGGAGCCTTCGGCGATCGTAAGACTCGTCATTTATGTCACAAACAAAAATGAATACAGTTCGAGGCTGGCCGACATTGGAAAAGTTTATCGCGATGTCATGGGGAAGACGTACCCCGCAATGACATTGGTTCAAGTCGCCGATTTGTTGGAAAAAGGGGCAAAAGTAGAAATTGAAGCGATCGCGGCGGATTGATAAGTAAACAATAAGGCTAATAAACGCGGGGCGGGTCCACTTCACTCAGAATTTCACGCGGAGACGCGGAGGGGAGAGGAGACGCGGAGAGCCCGCACCCGCGCGCAATTCAATTGTAACGTTTCGGAACCGAAAATCCACGCGGAGACGCGGAGAGAAGACCTGCACGCGGAGACGCGGAGAAAACCAAAACTTACAATTGTATTCTCGGTTTTCTCCGCGTTCTCTCTGTCCTCCGCGTCTCCTTCTGGCTCCGCGTCTCCGCGTAAAACTCTGAAAGGCCACCGCCAGGCGTGTGCCACGCGCTGGCGTGTGGGTCGCGTCGGGGTTTGCCGCACGCTCTTGCCGATATAACTGCATTTCCTTAACAACAAAAGCCAATCGTTAATATTGTTGTCAATGATTGGCCGATCCAACGTTTACTTTAATTCCGCCAGCGACTTTAATACTTTTTCGGCCCCCGAAAAATCATGATCGCGGGTCCAACTGTTAGGAACGACAATGACGCGCATTCCCGCCGCAACGGCTGCGCGCACTCCCCATTGTGCGTCTTCGATGACCAAACATTCCCGCGGGTCTACGCCGAGTCGGCGCGCCGCTTCGAGGAAAACATCCGGGTGCGGTTTGCTGCGACGGACGGCCGGGTCGAGCGACGATACGAGTTCGCGGAAGTAGTGACCAAGGCCGACGGCGGAGACCGCCGCGGCGATCGCTCGTGGGGACGAACCGGAGGCGATCGCCATGGGTTTGCGCGCCGCGGCGAATTGTTCGAGGCAATCGATCGCGCCCGGCATTACTTGCAATTCGACGCGGACCATTTCTGTATAAATCGAATCTTTATGATCGACGAGCGCCTCCACCGGTTCGGCGAGAGAGAATCGATCTTTACAAAAAAGCCAGAAATCGCGCTCGCCGCGCCCGACAAAATCGCGCGGATCGAGCGCTGTCGGATCGGCGCCGCGCGCGGCGAGCGCCTCCAGAATCGCGCGCCGGTGCAGCGGTTCGCTGTCGACGAGCGTGCCGTCGAGATCCCAAAGAATTGCGGTCGCGGCGGAAGGCATGTTAACCCGCATTATTCATGAATTCCACGAATCTGGCCACACATTGTGCCGCCAACTGTTGCGTTGCTCCTCCGGCGAGACCGTGCTCGGTCGCGCCGTCGTCGCGCCTTACATTTGGCGACACACTGTCGGCCATCTTCATAGACTTCATGAGTAATGCGGGTTTTAGAGGGCGATTTTGTTGGTATTGAGGACGAATGACACGTAATTTCGGGCTATTCATTTCCGGACGTTCCGCGATCGCCCCGTATTGGCGGGGCGATGGCCGCCTGAAAACCCTGTTTGTTATATTACGTAAACCCAATGATGAATAAAAACACTTCCTTGAAAGCAGTCGTTATTTCCGCGGGGCTTCTTGTATTTGTAGCATGCAAGTCTGGGACTAACGACAAGAAATCGTCCGGCGCGATGGCAACGATGGACGCGTCGATGGCGATGAGCATGGATGCGGCGATGCCGAAGCCGGGTCCGCAACACGCGATGATACAACAAAACGACGGAGTCTGGGACGCAGTTATTAAAATGCGCCCCGATCCGTCGGCGCCCGAAATGGTGAGCAAGGCCATGGAGACGCGAAAAACTTCCGCCGGCGGATTCTGGCAGGTGGTCGAGTTCAGCGGCGATTTCATGGGAACGCCGTTCACCGGCCACGGACTGAATGGTTATGATCCGGTCAAGGGAAAATTTGTAACATACTGGGTCGATTCGATGAATCCGATCGGCGCGGTGTACGAGGGATCCTATGACGCGGCGACCAATACGATGACGACTTACGCTTCGGCGCCCGATCCGATGCGTAACAATAAAGTCGTATATTACAAAAACGTTTTTCAATATCACGGGAACGACGCGGGAACGATGACGCTCAGCGAGATCGACCTCGGCGTCGAGAATAAAATGCTACAGATCGATTACACGCGGCGGAAATAGGATTCGATTTATTATTGCGTTTCTGGCCGCCTGAAAGGCCGCGCGAACCGGTTTCGGGTCGCGCGGCTGGCAACGGCTCTCCGCGTTCCCGACAACGGCGCGCTGCATTGCAAATTTATTTTAGGCCCCCGTGGGGAGGCGTTCCCGGGTAGGGTGTCCCGGTTCCATTTGTCGGTTTGCTAACCAATGGACGAATTCGATGCGGCAGCTTTTGACTCAATCAGCGTGGACGGGCGTATTCATTAGTCTCTTTGTATTGTTATTATCGCGCGCGAACGCGCAGGGGATCTTTAAGGATGATTGTGTACTGCTTTCCAATAGTCCCGCCGGGATGGTCGTGGCGGACTTCAATCAGGACGGAGCGCCCGATTCCGCCGTAACATTGGTAACATCGACGCCAACCGGTTCAATCGCGATTCTCTTAAATCAATTAAACGGCCAGCCCTTTGACGTGAAGTATATTAGTGTCAGCACGGGACCTGGCCCGATCGCCGTGGCCGATATGAATCAAGATGGAAAACTTGATATCCTTTGCGCGGGCGGCCAATCGGGAGCATTTACGGTATTCTTAGGAAATGGACTCGGAGGTTTTCCACAAGGCGCCTCGTATCCAATCATTCTCGGAAACACGTCAAGTATCACGGCGGCCGACCTGAATCTGGATGGTTTCATCGATGTTGTGACAACCCACCTGCAGGCATCGACCCAGGATATTAGTATTGCCTTCGCGAATAACACTGGCGCGTTCACCAGTTCAACCAAGCTCTTTGCCGGCTACTATCCTTCCGACGCGGCGACCGGAGACCTGAATCACGATGGACTTCCGGATCTTGTCGTAACGAATAAATACCAATCCGTCGGCTTCGTTCCCTCGCCCTCGTCAGGTCCGCTTCCATACATTGCCGCCAAGACAGCTCAAGTCTCTCTCGCTAGTTCTCCGGGCGTATTTCCGCCATTTTTTGTAGTTATAACCGAGCTTGGGCCGTCGAATGTGCGGATCCTCGACGCAAATTTCGACGGAAATGAAGACCTGGTCGTCGGATGCAGTTACTCCGGGTATTCTGTCTTTTTCTGGAGGGGACCGAATATATATTTAATATCGGCGATTCCGAACCATATCCTTACAATTGCCCTCGGTAACGGGCAGGGTCAGTTTCCAACGATTATTAATTCCAATTCGGGCGCATCACCGGATTGTCTCGACCTTGGAGATTATAATGCTGACGGAAAAGCGGATTTCATCGCGGCAAATCCGCTCACATATCTTGCAACGGGCGGATGTACGCTGACAATTGGGGACGGGAACGGCGGCGCCGTGAATCCTGTATTCGTCGATTCACTCATTGAATCGGTCTGTGCGCGCGCGGCCGATTTCGACGGCGACGGCAAACAGGACGTGGTCTTTGCCGAATCTAATATTGATCGGGTTGGTATCAAGCGGGGCAACGGCTTGGGTGGATTTTTCACGGCCTTCCAGAGTTTTGCCGCGCCAAGTTCTTGTTACATATCAAAACTTGTGGATATCAATGGCGACGGAAAATTGGACGACGTGTGCGCAAACGCAAGCAAAGTAACGATCCTGAATGGCGACGGTGTCGGGGGATTTCTATTCACATCCGATTTTTCAGTATTCACTTCAGCCGGAATTGGCGACGTGGCCGTTGCCGATTTGAATTTGGACGGTGTATTGGATATGATAATTCCGGCGAATGATAAGAAAATTGTTAATATCTATCATGGGGGCGCTGGCGGGACATTTCAATTATCCCAGACAATTCAGCCACATCAAAACCTTTCAACCAGCGCAGGTGCCGAGACCCATGTGTCCGACTTGAACGGCGACGGCTCCCCGGATTTCGTCATCGCGCGAAAGGCCACCGAAATATATATTAATAATGGCGTCGGTGCATTTGCGCAGGGGGCGTCGCTTCCGGCGTCGACGGCCACGACTCCGCTCAAAATTGACGTCGGCGACATCAATAATGATGGAGTCGCGGACATTATCAATTTTTTAACTTCTTACTATATCGGCAATGGGAATGGCACGTTTTTGCCTCCACAGGTCGTCGATCCGGCGGTGGCCTATCCTCAGTCGATTACATTGGTAGACTTGAATGGCGACGCGCAGTTCGATTTACTTCTAATGTCGGCGCAGAACGTCGATCCGATCCAGCTCTTTGTTTATTATAATACCGGATTAGGTCTCGCGGGCCCGCCAGTAAAAATTCCCGCTGTTACATATGGAATTAGCAGCTTGCTCTGCGTCGACCTGAATCGAGACGGTTCAAATGATGCGATGATCGGATTTCCCGGAGCGCATGTCATCGCGCCATTCCTTAATGATGGATCCGGATCGATCACCTTTCCAAGTATTATTTCCACTCCACTGGTTACGGATTATCCAGCGCTTGGCGACCTCGATTCCGACGGCCGCGTCGACGCCGCGTTTTTTGGATCGTCGACGATTTATAGTTTAATGAATATACAAACAATCTACTCCGGCACATCGCCAATCGGCACGGCAACACCCGGCTGTTTCGGAGTCATGGGAGTCTCCGTGGCGTCGCTTCCAACGGTTGGGAATTCACTTTTTGGCGTATACGTAACCAATGCTCCGCGCGGCGCGGCCGGCGCGGCGATTCTGGGCGATGTGTCAAATCCAAACGGCGCCGACTTTTTCTTCGTTAATCTATTATTATATGTGGATCCTTTTGCCTCGTCGGGGCTCGCGGCCTGTCCGCTGAATTGTAATCGATTCGGCCAGGGGTTCCTGCCCATCGCGATTCCAAATGATCCGAACCTTCATGGAATCGTAAGATACATCGAATTCATATTTCTCGAGGACGCTTCGATCGGCGAAAACTGTGGCGCGGGCGACTCTCAGCTTGTAAGTTCACGCGCCCTTTCAATCACCGTACAATAGGTATCCACTGGCGGGCGAAATGAACATTCGCATGACCGGCGGGGGACTTTGGCAAGTGATGGACTTTCGCGGCGACATGGCGGGCCGCCCCTTCACGGGCCACGGCGTCGCCGGATTTGATATGATGCAGCAAAAATATGTGCATTGCTGCGTCGATTCGATGAATCCGATCGGCGCGGTGTACGAGGGATCCTATGACGCGGCGACCAATACGATGACGACTTATGCTTCGGCGCCCGATCCGATGCGTAACAATAAAGTCGTATATTACAAAAACGTCTTTCAATATCACGGGAACGACGCGGGAACGATGACGCTCAGCGAGATCGACCTCGGCGTCGAGAATAAAATGCTACAGATCGATTACACGCGGCGGAAGTAGCTAACGATAAAGACAATAATGATTGATGAGAACGACGGCGGGGCCGCGTCCCCGCCGCCTCTCGGTCCCAGTTATTCGACTTCGAAACTTACGACGGAGCCCGATCCCGCTTGGAATGAAAGGAGCTCGATCATGCTTCCCGTCGCATTGGAAATAAACAATAGGCTGGTTCCGTCCGTCAAATTGTCTTCTTTGTAAATAATCCGATTTTGCTTTGACGCGAAGAACGGTGCTTTAACAAGTTTGTTCGCACCCGGCGGAATCGAAATTTTTGTAAGGTTTGTGCCGTCCGCGCGGACGACGTAGCCTTCAACAGGACCCGTCGACGTTTCGCTGGCCGCGAACGCGACGCGATCGGTCTTTGGCGATATATTAAATCCAGACGTGCTCCCAGTTGTCACAAGGCCTGCCACGAGATCGGTCATCTTCGAGCCGTCGCGGGCCGCCCTGAATAACTCCAGCTGCCCCAGTACGTTCTGATCCGCTTCGTAAATGATCGATTTCGAGTCCTTTGTCCATACAATTCCGCCGATGCTCTTGGCCTTGTTGGCAGGCGGGCTGATTTGTATATTCTGCGAACCGTCGCGCTTCGCTACGAATATACCCGTTGGGTTTGCAGCAACCGTATCGGTGACAAAATAAGCGACGTGATCGCCTTTCGGCGACCATTTGATAACATTCGCGACGTCCTGTGTCGCCGAAAGCGCGGGCGAGATCTTTACCTTTCCGCTTCCGTCCACGTTGGTCGCAAACAATTCGAAGATATTGTCCGTCACTTCATCGGCCCGATACACGATGCTTTTCGCATTTGGCGAAAACGCAAAACTTGAAATATTACCATTCGCGACAAGCGTTCCGTTCATTTTTAGCGTTCCGGTGCCGTCGGGCTTGCAAATGAATAATTCCGACTTGTCATCAATTAGTTTGTCCGCAACGTATGCGATGAATTTCGAATCCGGGGACCACGCGGCGGCCCCTGACGTGCCGCCGACGACCATTGGGGAGGAGATATTAAGAATATTCGAACCGTCGGCGTTGCAAACAAACACATCTGTCTCTCCCGATGTATCGTTATCGACCATGAACATTAATTTATCGCTCTTCGGCGAAAATGCAACTTTCGCGGCAGTGATCGAATTGACAGATTGCGTCTGTCCTACTTTCACGTTTGCGGAACCGTCGGGATTCACGACGTGGACGGAAATGTGACCGGCCGAGGAGACTGCGTACGCGATCTTATTTGATTTCGGCGACCATACAAAAAGAGTCACGGACTCGCCGGCGGCAAGGGGCGCAGATACTCGAACCAGTGCGCTCCCTGTCACGGAAACTATAAATAATTCGGGAACACCATCCGTGATCTTGTCGGCGATAAACCCGACCGATTTTCGGTTCGGAGACCACGTAAACGACGAGACGTTTCCGCCGGTTACGAGATTGTCGGATAAATTTAAATCTGGTGATCCAATAATATTGGTTGAAAACAACTCGGCCTTGCCCGTGCCAACCTGATTTGATATAAATACAGCGACGGGTTTAAATGGACTGAAAACCGCGGCATCCACCGCGTTTCCGCTCATGAGTAGAAGAACGACGCACGAAATGATTAGTAGAATTCTTGATAGTGACATGAATTTTCGGGTGTTGCAGGATTAGAATTTATATTTCAATGCGGCTAGAATTGTCAAGAACGATGATCGTGCGAAATCGACCCCATGAATCATTCAAACTCTCCGGAAGGCACAGCCGGGCAACGGTTCCAGAAGCCCTCGACGATCGGGCCGCATGGGGACCTCCAAAGCTGAATTTCCGAAGTGATTTGTCTCGCATATTTTCGCGGATTCCGGTGCAGAATGATCGGGGCGGGCGAAATGAACATTCGCATGACCGGCGGGGGACTTTGGCAAGTGATGGACTTTCGCGGCGACATGGCGGGCCGCCCCTTCACGGGCCACGGCGTCGCCGGATTTGATATGATGCAGCAAAAATATGTGCATTGCTGGGTCGATTCGATGTCGACGTCGATCCTCAACATGACCGGCACGCTCGACGAACGCGCGAAAACGATGACGTTTGTCGGCGAGATGCAATCGGCCATGGGCGTTTCTAAATTAAAGGAAACGACGCGCGAAATTACGCCCGACGAATTGTTATTTACGATCGAACTCCCGACGCCGGACGGCGGCTTTTTCACTATTATGAAAGCCGTCTACCGCAGGCGAAAATCATAATTTTCTCGTTCACCAACGTTATTATTACTAATATGCGAAACATCACAATCGCGATTCTCACCGTCGCGGGCGCGCTCGCTCCCGCCGCATCCGCGCAGGCAAAACTCGGCGCGCCGCCCCCCGAATTCGACGCGGTAAAATGGTATAATTCGCCGCCGCTAACGCTTTCGGAATTGAAAGGCAAGGCCGTTTATCTCGATATTTTTCGAACGTGGTGAGGACCCTGCCAGGCCGGGGTCCCCGGTCTCAACACCACGTCTGAAAAGAAGGAAGCCGACGGTTTGGTCGTCATCGCGGTGACCGACGAGGATCCGAAGCTTGTCGATCAATTTGTACAAAAATTCAAGCCGACGTACCCGATCGTTATTATTAAAAATAAAGATTTCGACGTCGCGTTGAAAGTGGAGTTCTTTCCGACGGGCGCGGCGCTCGATCCGGGCGGAAATCTTATATTTTCCGGCGGCGCCGCCGAGGCGGAACAGAAAGTCATGGCGGCGCTCGCGAGCGCGAAGAAAGGCCGCGTCGTTCCCGAAAAGTTCGCGCCCGTGATGGCTTCGCTCCGCGCGCGCAAACTTTCGCAAGCGTACGCGGATATTAAGAAAATCTCCGGCGCGGACAAAGCGTGGACGGAGCGATTTACTAAATTTCTCGAAAGCGAGGCGGATTCATCGTTAACATCCGCGAAGAAAGCCAACGATGACGGTTTTATTTATGAAGCCGTTCGCCTCGTACAGACCGTCGCCAAAGCCGCGCCGCCGTTTCCGACGACGAAAGACGCGGCCGAATTCTTAAAATCGCTCGAATCGAACGCTAAATTTAAATCCGAGCTTTCCGGCGGCGAGAAGTACGAAAAAGCGCACGAATTCGAGACCGCGAAAGAATACACAAAAGCCGTCGCGGTCTACGCCGAATTGATCAAATCCTGCCCCGGCACCAAAATCGCCGATACGGCGAAGAAACACGCGCAGGAATTGGTCGATCAGGGCATGCCCGGCTACAAATCCGAGTGCGCCGCCTGTCAGAAAGCCAAAAAAGCCTGCGACAAACATAAGGAAAACGTGAAGTTATAAATCTAATGTTTTCGGCATCGAACCGGCCGCCGCGGGAGAATCCCGGCGGCCGGTTTGTTAAACTACATCACGCTTCCGTCAACCACTCTACAATTCGCCAGTCCATCCATCTTCGATCGGGATCCGATCCGGATTTGGCGAAGAATCCCATGTGGCCGCCGGCTTCTGTTAAGAGTACGCGGATGGTGGTGCCGCGGAAATCTTCGTACGCGGTGGAGTCGACCAAAGGGTCGTCGCGCGAAATAATAGCAAGCGTTGGAATCTCGATATTCGCCAAGTGCGGCGCCGACGAACACTTTTCGTAATAATCGAGCGCGCTCGAAAATCCGTGCACGGGAGCGGTGTAGCCTTCGACGATTTCGAGCATCGTGCGCGGTTTGCGCGCGAAACGCGCGACCGCGGCGCCCGGGACGAGTTTTAAATGGTTGTCGAGCGTGCGCACGACGTGTTTTGTAAAATAACGATTGTAAAAGCGTCCGAAGCCGCGGCTCAGTTTCGAAAAACTCCGCGCCAGATCGGCGGGCGCGCTCACGGTGGCGATCTTATTGATATGAATTCCGGGCCCGTCTTTTTTGTAAAGACGCTCGGCCGCGTATTTTAATATAATATTTCCGCCGAGCGAGAACCCCACGAGGTCGATCGGCAGACGTCCGGATCTTTTAGATATGAACCGGACGGCCGCGGCGACGTCGGAACTGACGCCGCTATGATAAAACTTTCTACACATTGAGGCGGAACGCCCCGCGCCGCGCAAATCGGCGCGAAACGTCGTGTATCCGCGCTCGCGAAGGCGCGCGGCGACGCGGACCATGTATCCGGCCGCGTGATCGCCCGTAAGTCCATGCACTAAAAGCGCGGCGCGCGAGGCGATCGTACCACTCGTGGGCGGGTCCTCGTGGAGCACCATCGAGTCGCCGTCTTCGAGTTCGACGCGGTGTTCGCGCGCGGCCGGCACCAAATCACCGGCTCCCATTGTCCCGAAAAGCGTCTGCGCGTGCGCGCCGCGGAGGCACGGATGCGGCAGAAAAGGAATCGACGGCACGAATGGGGAATCGCAGATTCGTCGTGTTTGACGAAATGTTGTGATTAGGGTTTCGGCGTACGATGATCCTCGCATGCGGCATCCCGATTTTATCACGCTCGCGTCCGGCAAGCGCATTCTTTTCTTAACAAAAGATCCGGAATTGATCCGCGCTCAACTCGCCGGAAAGTTAAATTTAAAAATGCGCGACGTGCGCGTCGAGGACCTGCTCGACGACATCAACACCGACGTGATGACGCCCGCGTGGGTCTGTTTTCGTTATAGGCCGCAGGACATCGCGCTCGACGCGTACGCGGGGCTGCTCGACGAAAAAGGGGAACGCGTTTTCGGAACGCGCGCTCTGATGGACGGCAATTTTGAGGCGATCGTGTCCGGCCATCGCAAAGGAACCGGGAGTTCGCGTGAGACGGCCGTGCAGTGCGAAAAATGGTGCGGGATCCGCATCGTGATCGCTGCGAGCTTCGCGCCGATTCACGAACGTAACAATATTCAACAGGGACAGTTGATGGCCGGCCACGCGATTCTCGAACGTTTACAAAACGGCGAACGCGTGCCCGTCGGCGAGTTTTTGAAACCGTACGATCCGATATCGCAAATTGTGTTGCGCGAGGGGGGGCTGTTCCCGTTTACAAAAGCGCTCGCGGCCGGAAAGATACAATTACCGAAAATTAACAATTCGGCGCGGCCGATGACCATGGCCGAAAAAGTACTCGTGAATCACCTGCTGCCCGGGCAGCTCGCGGACGCCGGCGCGAAAGCCTGCTTGAAACCGGGCGACTCGGTGCTCGTCGGCGTCGATTCGGGTTACAGCCACGAATTCACGACGGCGCAAGTGCACTATTTTCTAGGTCAGGAGTACGGCGCGGATTATAAGTTAAAGAATCCTGGGAATTTCGCGGTGTTCGAGGATCATTTACTTTATGCCGACGGCGTCGCGAAGATGATGAAGTTCGCCGCGCAGATACAAACATTGCGCGATTTACAAAAAGAATTCCAGCGGCACACCGGCTGCCGCGATTATTCGGCGGTCGGCGGCATTTCGCCCGGAATTTGTCATCAAGTCGCGCGCGAACAGTTTGTGAATCCCGGCGATTTTGTACAGGCTACAGATAGCCACACCTGCATGGGCGGCGGCAGCAACGCGCTCAGTTGGGGCGTCGGCGCCACGGAGTACGCCGGGCTCGCGCATGCCGGACACACGTTCGTGCGCGTGCCCGGATCGATCCGTTTCGAATTGTTCGGAAAACTCCGGCCCAACGTGATGGCAAAAGATGTTATATTACATATTCTCGACAAATACGCGCGAAACGAGGACACGCTCGACCGCGTGATGGAATTCGGCGGGCCCGGATTATTAAATTTAACGATGGACGAGCGCGCGACGCTCACGAACATGGCCACCGAGTGTTCGGCGGCGGGCGGCGTTTGCGAGGCCGACGAACGGACGTTCGAGTGGATCGCGAACATGAGAAAACTGTCGCCTGCGCAAATCGAGCCGATGAAACGCCGCGCCGTGCGGCCCGACGCGGACGCGCACTACGACGGCGGCGTCCATCGCATCGAACTGGACGCGATCGAACCGCGCGTCGCCGAGCCCGGCGATCCGACGTATGGAAAATTAATATCACAATTGCCGGATACTAAAATTGACATCGCGTACGGCGGTTCCTGCACGGCTGGCAAATTCGACGACATCGACGCGTACGCCACCGTCATCGCGGATGCCGAGCGCGCGGGACGGCGGCTCGCGCCCGGCGTTCATTTTTATATTCAGTACGGAAGCGAAACCGTCGAACGCTACGCGAAGGAAAAAGGATATACACAAATGTTCGAGCGCATGGGCGTCAAATTGATACATCCCGGCTGCGGCGCGTGCATTGGATGCGGCCCCGGCGTGTCGGAAACGCGGGAACAAGTCACCGTTTCCGCGATCAATCGTAATTTTCAAGGACGATCCGGTCCCGGAAAATTATATTTAGCATCGCCGATGAGCGTCGCGGCGTCGGCGGTGAAGGGGCGGATTTCGGAGTATCGCGAAGGGATGTTTCGCTAGGCCCGCGGGGGCTTTTCGCTCAGCCCGCGAGGGTTCTTCGCTCGGCCCGCGGGGGCTTTTCGCTCAGCCCGCGGGGGCTTATTATTTTTTTAATAATAATATATATATTTTTGACGATCGCCGGGACCGGTTCCGGCGCTCGGCAGGTCCTCGCCGGCGAATGCAAACGCAGAGCGTTTGCATTCAAGCCGGCTGCGGAACTCGCGCGGAACCGGAGCCCGGCGATCGACGGGAATGGGGGAGGTTGGCGGTCGCGAGGATGTGTGCCTTGATGCTACTTTTGAGATTCTGGATGGATGAGGATTTGAGCTTCGGTAAAAAGCGCCTTCGCGAGATCGAGATATGGGATACTTGCGGGATCTTCAAACAATTTTTGTAGTTGCGCGAACAAAGTGCGGGCTTCGTCGGTTTTGCCCATTTTGAATTGTGACATCGCGAGTGCGGCAAGGTTCATTGCGGATTTGTAGTAATGTTTCGTGTTCCGGCGCACGTCGCTTTTTTCAAGTGAAACAATCGCATCCGCGAAATTGCCTGTGGAATAGTAAGCGAGGCCGAGCGAGGTAAGCGCCATCTCGTCGTCGGGAAGTGACGTAGCGGCTTGGCGGGCGGCATTGAGCGCGATTTGGAATTGTTCGGGTGTCGAGTCGCGCTTGGAGAGTCTCGCGAGAGCGGCGTTTTTTAAGAATACGGGAGAATCGCCGCGGAACTTTGCAATTTCGGAGAGGTCGGCCTTCTCGCCGATGTCGAGTTTTGTATCGTTGTGGATCGCTTGTTGTACTTGCGCTTCGAAAACATGTTCGTCGAAAAGCGCCCGAATGCGCGCCCGCCGTTCACTACAGATATCTCGAAGTGTATCGAGCGCGGCGGCGCGAACGGTGGTCGACAAGGACTTGTCGGCGCGAATAGCATCTGTAGCGAGCCGAATCCGGTTTCCTGATGCTACTAATGCAGCGGAGCACGCACGGCGGCCGTCGGGAATTGCAGCGTCGTAGGACTGTTGTTGGCGTCGGCGCTCGGAGAAGGGGACGCTGTCGAAGATTTGGCGTGTGCCCAGATCTGGCTGAATAACAACTCGCCCGCCGCTTGTATCGAATCGCGCGGAAACAAACTCGCTCCGAAAGTCCGGAAATGACAATAATTCGGTTCCCGTCAACGCATCCCAAAGTCGAAACCTGCCGCTCGATTGACCCAAGCATCGGTTTCCATCGGGACTCATCTCTAAGTTTCCAAAAATGGATTTGGAATGCAACAATTTACCTACAAGTTGCAGTCTTCCCATGTCCCAGATTCGAGCAGGTTCATCATAGTGAGTTGTCGCCATCCATTCGCGGTTGGGTTCGAAGCTAAGCGACTCGCAATTTGAAAATTGTGCATTATTGTCTTGAAGAAAAGACGCGTACAGATCTTGGCCTGTAGCAACATCAAGGGCGTGCATGCTTCTGCCGTTTGTAAAGAACAGTCTGGCGCCACTGCCGTCGAGAGCAACACTCGTCGACCCCCTCTGCGCGAAGTCTGGATTGTCCGGAAATCGAATATTAATATCTGGAAACGACCGGATTGTAGTTCCATCCGATGTGCTATAAATAGTGATACCACCGGTCGCCTTTCCATCATCGGACTCATATTGACTGGAGAACCACAACGCGACACGGGAGAGGTCACCGCTGAGAACTACAAAGGGGCGCCCACCGTCAAGCGGAAGACGTGGTTTGACACCGGGCCAGTGAAGTCGCGCGAGTGGGTAACCGGTGTCGGCATCGAGTACATCTGCACCAAGTCTTGTATTTCCAGCCGCAATCCGATTCCCATCTCCGCTAATAGTTAAGAACTCTCGATTGTTACGGATACCGTCCGGATCCTCAAACCAGATCCAAGTATCATATTTTGCAATCTGCTTTCCGTAGAGAGTATCCCAAATCTGAACGACATCAGACTGTCCTCCCAAAATTCGACTGCCATTCGAAGTGAATTTCAAATCCGTAAAGATCTCACCGTCGTCATCCTCGCTAAATTCAAGATTCACCGGAGCGCCTGCGGCGGGATCCCAAATTTTAATAGTACCGTTCCAGTCACAGGAGATCAGTGACTTGCCGTCGCCGAGATAAAAAAGTGATTCAATTCCAGTCGCGTGTCCCAAGAGTGTGCGGACTTGAGTGCCCCGTCTGTCCCAAATTCGGATCGTGCCGTCCACTGTACCGCAGAGCAGATACTTAGAATCTGGACTAAGACACATGCAGGATAGTGAAGACTGCATACCACTCATTTCTTTCTCGAGTTCACCGGCCGTGTGCATCAAAGCCTGTGAACGACTTGTCCCGCCGTGCTCGATCGCAGCAAATGTATCATTGTCAGGCGCAAATTGAAGCGATTCCAATGCATTGAGTTTCCACGCATGATCAACTGCTTTCCCGGAAGGCAATTCAAACAATGTCATGCGTGAGTCTGCCGGTGCAAGCAATCTTGCAAATCCGTCAGTCTCTGGCGTCCATACGATCAACGTCCGATTCCAGAAGTCTCCAGGTCTAACTCCAGTATAATTAGTTCCTTGACACACAATTGAGAAATTGTGCGAATCCCAAACGGCGAACGAGCCATTACCGAAGCCCGTGAAAAAGTAGTTTCCGTTCGGACTTGAACTCATGAAATCAATACCGTAACGGCTCGCTTGAATTTGCCGAATTGGCTCGCCTCGAGCCGAGTCAAATAAATGTAGTATTCCATCGGTTGTACCCACGATCCAGATGGAAGAATCGGCCGAGAACGCACTCCCGCGCGGTTTTTCAGGTGCAAAGTCGGGCGATGCGACGCGACTTCCATCTTCCGATCGCCAAAGCGAGGCAATTGTTAATAACCAATCCGTCGTGGCAAGAAAACGCGAATCGGGGCTGAAGACCGCCTCTTCCGCGGACAATTCTGCGCTTTGGAATGCGGTGATCTCGCGTCCTGTGGCAAAATCATATAAGTGGGTGGGGCCTGTATTCGAGGACCAACGATGCGCCCATAAGCGTTTGCCATCGTGGGAAATTTCAATCTCCGGATTTTCATTACTATCGCCCTTCCATGAGAGAGTTGTGCCTTTGCGCAGACTCAACGTATATAGTGTATGAAAGTCCTCGGTTGAAACTAATGATATGGTCTGATTTCCACCGCAAAGCGCGAGTATTTTCGTAGGATCCGGAGTGGGAACAATCCTCGTGTTTGCCTTGAAAAGACTGATGGTGCTCAGGCTCTGGTCGCTCGCGGCTTGTAGATACTTCCACTCCCACCCCCGAAACTCAGGACTGCATCGATCCAACAATACTCTCAATGTACTACTATCCCCAATCTTCGCAGCCGCGTCTGCCGCCTGAATGTTAGCAACGTAAACACCATATTCCGCCCTCTTCCGCTGTACTTCCGCTTCTTTACTTTTCTCGGTGGCGATCGACTCGGCCTTGCGTGCGTTGGCGTTTGCAATAACCGCGATGTCCTTTTCGCTCAGCGCCCACGCCATTCCTGTGCTCGTGCCGATCAATCCTAATATCAAGACTGCCGCGATCACGCTGATGGCGATCACGACACGTCGATTGCGCGCGATGAACTTGCGCATTCGATAGTTAACACTGGGGGGCGCGGCGACGACGGCTTCGCCCGCAAGATGACGCCGCAAATCGTCGGCAAGACTCGTTGGAGTGTCGTAACGGCGTGTGCGGTCCTTCTCAAGGCACCGCATGACAATCCAGTCCATGTCGCCGCGAAGAAGTAGTCCAAGTTTCCCCGGCTCGACTCTGCGCAGGCCGGCAACGTTTGTAAGCGAATCTCCAAGTGTACTAACCCGCGTGCTGGGTTTCTGCGGCTCCACTTCGCGAATGATTCTTTGCATTTCAAGATAACCCGCCGCGAGTAGATCCTCTTTTCGAAACGGAGTCGTGCCTGTTAGCAATTCATACAGAAGCACACCCAACGAATACACATCGGTGCGCGCGTCGACGTCGAGTCCGCTTAACTCCGCCTGCTCGGGACTCATGTACATGGGAGTGCCGATGAACGCATTGTGTTCAGTAAAGAGCGTCTTCGCCGTCAATCGGTGTTCTGTAGCTTTGGCGATGCCGAAGTCGATCACTTTGGGCACGGGTTTGCCGTCGTGCAAAGTTACTAAAATATTCGCGGGTTTGATGTCGCGGTGAATGATGCCCTTGTGATGTGCGTGTTGTACGGCCTGGCAGACGGGAATCATTAATTCCAGCCGCTCGCGCGCCGTTAAATGATTGCGATCGCAATATTCCGTAATGGGGACGCCCTTGACGAGTTCCATTACAAAATACGGCCGCCCGCTTTCCGTGGCGCCGGCGTCGAGGACGCGCGCAATATTCGGATGATCCATCATGGCAAGCGCCTGCCGCTCCGCCTCGAAGCGCGCGATCACATGCCGCGTGTCCATTCCAAGTTTGATAACTTTCAACGCAACGCGCCGGCGGACCGGAGTCTCCTGCTCGGCCATGAATACAGTTCCGAATCCTCCTTCTCCGATTTGTTGTAATAATTTATAATTTCCGATGCGCGTGCCCGGACACTCGCTGAGCGGTGTCGCGAGAGTCGACGTCGCGCCGGAATGCGTTGGATCCGCGAGAAAGACGCCCTCTCCGGCCGCCGCCAGCATTGCATCGAGCCGGCGCCGCAACTCCGCATCTCCGCGACACTCCTTATCGAGATACAGGCTCCGCTCTGAAATGGGCAATTCAAAAGCGATATTAAAAATTCGCCGCAGTTGGATTTCGCGATCGGAGTTCATGAACGGCCTCGAATATTAAATATATTAAATTCGCCCCGATTCGATGTGTTCTTTGAGCCAGCCTCTTGCGAAGGACCAGATGCGTTTCACCGTCGGCGACGAGATGCCAAGAGTCTCCGCCGTCTGTTCAATCGTCAGACCGGCGAAGTACCGCAATCGAACGACGGCTGCGGCCTGTGCATCCAACTCCCCAAGGCGGAGAATCGCTTCATCGAGGATCAAGAATCCCGCGGATTGTTCCTCGGAGCCAAGATCTGGAAGACTCGAGAGTTCGAGTGCCGCCTTGCGTGCTTCGGCGCCGCCGCGTTTTTTCGCCGCCTTGTGGCGCGCGTGATCGATTAACAATCGACGCATCGCTTCGACGGCCGCGGCGTAGAAGTGCGCGCGATTTTTCCAGTCGACGGCGCGTTGCTGTTCCAGTTTCAGATAGGCCTCATGGACCATCGCCGTCGCGGAGAGAGTGTGCGACGCGCGTTCATTGTTTAATTGTAATTGTGCCGCCGCGCGAAGTTGATTATATACAATTCCCCACAATCGTTCCGCGGATGGTTCGTCGTCCGCGGGAGGCAAATGTTCGCTGGAATTAGTATCTGAATTTGGCTGAGCCATGACTTGCACTGGCAAGACACGGATCATGGGCAAGAACGGTTTGACGGTCAACCATTGCGCCGCGGTGCGCGTATTTTGATTTTTCGATCCGAGGTGTGCGGACTTCGACTTGCCACAAAAATCAAACGCCACCGGTTCGGCGATTCCAGGGTCCATTCGCTTGATGGACCGGAAGTCCGGGCGGCGATGGGAGAGATGCCATGCGAAAATTGATCCTCCCCGCGCTCTTGGTTTTTCCCGCAATCCAATCCGGCCGCGCGCTTGCGCAGACGTTCACGTCGCCCGATTCGTATATCACCGGACCTAACAATTCCGCCGCCGACGCCGCGACGGGGGACTTTAATAATGATGGCATCGCGGATTTGTTAACGGCGCACGACGGGCCGGCGGCGCGCCTGGAATTGAGACTTGGGAAGGGGACGGGCCTGCTGCTGCCGCCGACGTTCGCGGTTCCCGGGGCCGCGATGGCGCCGGCGTTTCTAACAATTGGCGATTATGATAATGATGGAAAACTGGATGCGATCGCGTCCGGCGGAACGGGGATTTGTTTGTTTCGAGGCAACGGTGCGGGGTCGATCGTTAGTATTTTCTGCGCCAACCACGCGGGGATCGCCACCGGAGGCGTCGCGGCTGCCGATTTCGATCATGATGGAAACCCGGACTGCGGCGAGATTTGGATCGGCCCCGGCACGGCGATCTGGGCCGGCAATGGCGCGGGCGCTTTGGCATTGGGTCCGGTTATCGGATCCGGAGTCAACGTCCAAAAATTAAGAATCGCCGACATAAACGTTGACGGCGAAGATGATCTCGTCGATATGGCCACGGCGGCGATTTCCGTTCGCAACGGCGGTCCCGCATTCACATTTGGAGCCGAACAGTTCTTTATATTACCCAATCCGGCGGAGGATTTTGGAACGGCCGATCTCACGGGCGACGGCGCCCCGGAAGTATTCGTATGCTACGGATTTATGGCAAACCAATTCAGCGTCCTTCGAAACAACGGCGCGGGAACGTTGGTCGCAATCAATAATTATGCGTCGAACCTCGAGCCGATGCGAATCTCCGCGGCCGACGCCGACGGCGACGGCATGAATGATTTATTTGTAACGTGTCACCACAAAAACGGGATGGTGGGCGACGCGACGCTCGATGTGTATCAAAACGACGGCGCGGGCGGACTTTCTGTAAATACTACGCTCATCGGCAGCCATACGCCCCGCGCCCTCGCGCTCGCGGATTGGAACGGCGATCGAAGAATCGATGCTACCATTGGCGGCGAAACGCTGGCCGCGGTCGGCGTCCTTGCAGTCGTATTTGGGCAAGGGCTCGATCCTGTCAACGCCGTTTCGTTAGCGTCGGGCGGCGGCAGTCCGAGCGCCGTTGCGACGGGAGATCTTAATGAAGATGGCCACTCC
Organism: Planctomycetota bacterium; assembly: GCA_016200225.1. Classification (GTDB taxonomy): domain Bacteria; phylum Planctomycetota; class UBA1135; order UBA1135; family JACQFD01; genus JACQFD01. The sequence continues at coordinate 47,004 of JACQFD010000008.1, read as the reverse complement.
GATTTCGCGATCGCGAACGAAGCTACCAATGATATTTCCGTCCGTTTGAGCAACGGTTCGGGCGGATTCTCCGCGCCGGCGATGGTTGCAACAGGCGGAGGTCCCAGAGGGCTTGCCATCGCGGATTTGAATGGTGATCATAATCTTGACCTGGTGACCGCGGACTGGGCGAGCCACACGCTTACTTGTATATTTGGCGACGGCGCCGGCGGTTTCGGCGCTTCCGTGTCGGTTGCCGTTGCATATCATCCAAATTCCATCGCGGTGGCCGATCTTGACATGGACGGCGACCCGGATCTTATATTTACTTATTTTGAGTTTGTACCGTTTTTCGGCACGACATTATCTGGATTTGGAGTTATCTTAAACGGCGGCGGCGGCGTCTTCGGAGCGCCGGTTTATTATGCGTCGGTCATTTCCTGCGAATCGGCCGTTCTGCAGGATTTCGACGGCGATGGACTGTCCGACGTGGCGGTTTGTACGAGCATCGCGGCAGTGAAGTCGGAGTTGCTCATATATATAAACATGGGCGGCGGCGCATATATGCTTTCCGGAGTCTCCGATTCGTCGGGTATTCATGCCGTTTCCATTGCGACGGGAGACGTGAATCGCGACGGCATCATGGATATTGTAGTCGCCGAACACGACACGAATGAACTGTCTTTGTTTATGGGCCTCGGCGGCGGAGTGTTCCCATTTTCACCGGTGAATTACCCGGCCGGCGCGGGTCCGAGCGCGGTGATCATTACAGATATTACGGGCGACGGCATGGGTGAATGCATCAATACATGCGAAGGCGGAAATGCATTGATCCGCCGTGTGCTCGGCGCGGCGACGGCGACGTCGGTTGCCACCGACGCAGGGCCCGTCGCGCTCGCCTGCGCCGATTTCAAATCGCGGGGAAAAGTAGACTTTGTGACGGCCAACAGGATTGGTAATAATTCCACCGTTCTCCTTGACGCCGGTTCGCAAGCGTTTGGAATCAGTCACTACGGAACCGGCACGGGCGGCGCCTCGGGGCGGCTCGCGATGGGCGCGATCCGTTCGCCGAGAATTAATGATCTGGATTATAATTTAACTTGCACAGGCGCTCCCGCGAACTCGCTCGGCGTCGGATTTGGCGGCGACGCGGTCGACTCCGCGGGCAGCGATGCATTTGGCGTCGGCGCGCTGATCCATGTCGATCTCATGAGTTCGACATCGTTTGTATTATTTGATATTTATAGCGATGCGCAGGGCAACGCGTACGCCGCGACTCCGATACCCAATGATCCCGGACTCGTCGGGATGACATTTTATATTCAATCGATCTGGGTCGAACGCGCGGAGAACGGGCGCGCAACGACGAATGCCGTTTACAATATTGTCACATCGCGCGGATTGAAGGTGGATATTACGAATTAGGCGAAAAGGGGGCGAAAAGGGGGACAGGTCGACTTCTGCGACTGCAAAAGTGGACCCGACTCCGTTTTTGGGGTTAATTGCGTGATGGATGTTCCCTCTGGACGGCGACAAGTACATTGCCATGCGAATAACCCCAGCCCCTGCCCTCCTCGTTCTCTCCGCGGTTCTTTCCGGCAGCGCCCTCGCGCAGACGTACACACAGCCCGAAACCTACGGGACGGGACCTAACAATTCCGCGGCGGATGCGGCGGCGGGCGATTTTAATAATGATGGAATCGAGGATCTGTTAACGGCGCACGACGGGCCTGCGGCGCGGCTTGAGTTACGGCTTGGACAGGGAACGGGACTTCTGCTGCCGCCATCGTTTGCGCCGCCCGCCGTCGCGATGACGCCGCAATTTATTACAATTGGCGATTATAATAATGATGGCAATCTCGATGCCGTCGCGTCGGGAGGTTACCAAATCTGTATTTTCACCGGGGATGGAGCCGGAATGTTAGCAAATACGTTTAGCATATCTCACGTTGCGGGGCCCTCCGGCGGCGTCGGGGCGGGCGATTTCGATCAAAATGGCAATCTCGATTGCGCGGAGATTTGGATCGGCCCCGGCACTGCGATTTGGACAGGCTTTGGAAACGGAACTCTTGCGGGTGTGCCCGTGTACGCGTCCGCAGTCGGCGTTGAAAAACTAAGAGTCGCGGATTTGGATCACGACGGCGAACTCGATTTGGTGTGTCTTGCGCCGCTCGCCGTCGCCGTGCGCAAAGGCGGACCCGCGATGACCTTCAGCCCGGAATTTATATTTATATTACCTTTTCCGGCCGTCGATCATTTCGTGGCTGACACGACGGGCGACGGGGCGCCCGAAGTATTGGTATGTTACGGAACGGCGAGCGATCAATTTGGCGTGATCGGGAACAACGGCGGGGGTCTGTTGATTGCCATCCATAATGTTCCAACGCACGTGGAGCCGATGCGGCTTTCGGCGGCCGACGCCGACGGCGACGGCCTCGCGGATGTATTTGTTAGTTGCCACCACGCGAGCGCGATGGTGACCGACGCCACGCTCGATGCCTATCAAAATAACGGATCAGGCGGTTTTTCGATGAATGAGATGCATATAGGAAACCAGCGGCCCCGCGCAATTGCGCTCGCCGATTGGAACGGCGATCAAAGGACCGACGCGGCCGTTTGCGGCGAGACGCCGGCGATCGACGGGATCATTAATATACTATTCAACCAGGGACTCGACCCGGTCGTATCGGATACAATCATTTCGGCATTCTTGAGTCCTGTCGCGGTCGCGACCGCGGATATCGACGAGGACGGTTTTCCCGATTTTGCGGTTGTAAACGAAAACTCGAATAATGTTATGATTCGTTTCGGCGACGGCTCGGGAGGGTTTTCGGCTCCATTGGTACCTGTTGTCGGAAATGGACCCCGGGCGCTCGCGATCGCCGACGTCAATGGCGATCGAAATCTCGATATTGTAACAGCCGATTTCCTCGGAAGCACGCTGACGATTATTCATGGAACCGGCACACAATTGACCGGAGGTATTAGCACGATTCCACTGATTCACCAGCCGAATTCAATTGTTATTTCAGATATCGACATGGACGGAGATCCGGATCTTGTTTTTGGTTATGTCGACCTCGGCGCCGGCCCGATTCCGACCGGATCCGGATACGGAATCATTATGAACAATGGGGGTGGTTCATTCGCGCTCCCCGTTTACAACGCATATTTTAATGAAGTCAATGCGATCCTCCTTCAGGACTTCAACGGCGACGGATTGCCGGATCTGGCCATCGCCGAGGAGGGCATTCTTGCGGGATCGAGCAATATGGATATACTTATTAACGTGGGAGCGGGCGTCTTCTCGCTTGCGTCATTAAACTTATCCCCGGGCATGAAACCCGTCGCCATCGCGACGGGCGATGCGAATCGCGACGGCGTCATGGATATTGTCATGGCCGAGTATACTACCAATGATCTTGCATTGTACATCGGCGCGGGCGGCGGCGGATTTGGCGCGCCCGCGATCCATCCCGCTGGCGCGAATCCAACCGGTGTAATTCTTACAGATATTACGGGCGATGGAATCGGAGAACTTATCAATACGAGCGAGGGTGGAAGTGCGTTGATCCGGCGCGTGCTTGGAGCGGCCTCGGCGACGTCGGTTTCGACGGGACTGAACCCGGCCGGGCTTGCATGCGCCGATTTCAAGTTGCGCGGAAAAGTAGATTTCGTCACGGCGAATCCGACGAATGACAACGTCACCGTGATTTTCGACGCCGGCTCGCAGCCGTTTGGAATGAGTCATTACGGAACCGGCTCGGGCGGCGCTTCGGGGCGCCTCGCCATGGGCGCGCCGCGTTCGCCTAGAATTAATGATATGACTTTTAATTTAACATGCACGAACGCTCCGGCGAGCTCGCTCGGCCTCGGCTACGGCGGCGACGTGATCGACTTCGCGGGCAGCGACGCATTCGGCGTCGGCGCAATGATTCACGTAGATCTGGCAATGTCGACGACCTTTGTGTTATTTGATATTTATAGCGATGCACAGGGAAATGCGTACGCCGCGACGCCGATTCCCAACGATCCCGGTTTGGTCGGAATGACATTCTACATTCAATCGCTTTGGGTCGAGCGCGTCGCCGACGGGCGCGCCATCACGACGGCAACTTACGATATTGTTACGTCGCGCGGATTGAAGGTTGACATTACGAATTGAACGGAAAAAAGGGGATAGGTCCACTTCTACATAAGAAGGGAATGTTTCGCTCAGCCCGCGAGGGCCTTCCGCTCAGCCCGCGAGGGCTTTTCGCTCAGCCCGCGGGGACTTATTATTTTTTTAATAATAATATATGTATTTTTGACGATCGCCGGGACCGGTTCCGGCGCTCGGCAGGTCCTCGCCGGCGAATGCAAACGCAGAGCGTTTGCATTCGAGCCGGCTGCGGAACTCGCGCGGAACCGGAGCCCGGCGATCGACGGGAATGGGGTGTGGTTGGGGGGAGAAAAGCGGGACAGAAGTGGTCCTGTCGCTGTTTTTACTTAGTCTTCAATCTCGAAATGTATAATAAATTTTTGATCCGCCGGATGCGGAACGTTAAATTCGGGAGCTTTATAATGAAGAACGCGCCCGTCGTCGAAGGAAACCTGAAGGCGAGGGGCGAAACGTGTGCGGCGGAGGCCCGGAACGGTGAATTCGAGCGATTCGGCGTTGATTTCGGTTTCGCGGATGGCGAACGGGTCGGGGTTGTCGGTCGGGCGCAATAGTAACTTTATGGAAACGGCGCCTTCGAGGTTTGGAGCGTCGATCGCACCCTGGACGGGGTGCGACGGTTTTAACGATAAGTCGGCCCGCGCCGAACCTCCCGGTGAAACTGTAATAGTGGCCGGAAGCGTGCGCTGTTCCTGGCAGACCGCATATACATAATAATCGCCGGGCGCGAGCGCGTCGTTTGTAAATTTTCCGTCGGCGTCGGCTTCCATCGTGCGCACGACGGGTTTGCCCCTGCCGTCGGCCGCGCGCACGCGGAACAGAACTGTGGCATTGGCGGCGGCAGCGCCGCTTTCCAATTGTACGGATCCGTGAATGCCGCCCGCCTCGATGTTCCAATCTAAATAAAACAATTCGCCGCGCACGACTTCCACGCCGCGCGTCCCCAGCGGAAAATTCATATTATTTTTCGGAAAGACCGTCAATTCATAATGATTCGGACTTGCCGGGCCGAGATCGAATTCGCCGCGGTCGTCCGTCGCAAATCGTGGCGAACCGCCGAATTCGCCGGAAGCGGAAAAGTTACAATGCGCGGCGGGCGCGCCGTTGATCGTAATTCTACCGCGGAGCGCGGGGCGCTCGGGATGTAATAAATCAAGCGTCACCTCGGTCGTCGCGCCGGCGACGACGCTACAACTGGCGGCCTCGCGCGAGTGCGTCGCGATCCAGTCGGAGAGAACGCCGCCCGCGCCATTCGGCAGCGCGATCAAGCGGTCGCCCGCGAAGATGTCATAATCGCCGGGCGGGACGCGGTTCCAATGAAAATTGCCATTCGCGTCCGTGGTCGCGCGGAACGGACCCTCGGGGCCCGCGCCGCCGCGCAATTGTAAGAATACCGCCATCGGCAAAGGCGTGGGCGCGCCGCCCGACAGCACGCGCCCACGCAAGGCGCCGCCCTGATTGATTGTAATATACAATTGTCCGGATTCGCCGAGCGCGACCGATTGATAATACGGCGCGAAATCGGGATGGACGACGCTTACGATAAATCCTCCCGCGCCGATCCATGAAAAGTTACAATTACCCGACGCGTCGGTCGTGCCGGCGCCGTCGACGGGCGCGGCGAACGGCGAGGTTCCGGTGTTGCGCCGCAGGGTTACGCGCGCGCCGGCGACGGGACGGCTGGCGGGGCCTTCGCCGCTCGAAATGTAAAATTGATATTTCCGCGCCGCTTCGAGCGCGAAGCGAAGCTCCTCGGAAGCTCCGCTCGCGAGCGTGACTCCGAGCGAGGCGGGCGCGAAGTCCGGATTGCGCGCGAGCACCCGGTACTGTCCGGGTCCGAGTCCCTCGATCTTGTAAACGCCCGTCTCGACGCGGGTGATCTTTACTTTCAGTTTTTCGAGCGCGAAACGATACAAATCCGTCGAACTATCGTATTTCGCGCGCGAATTGATATTGAGCCTCTTTCCGAAATACTCGAGCCGCAACTCGCCGGATTTGAGATGCGTGATCGCGGCTTTCTCGATCGCCCGCTGCGCGTCGAGAGCGTAGACGCGCGCCGTGGACTCTGCGAGGAGTTGCGACTTTTCGTCGATCGCGGAGCCTTTTGTTATATAGGTCGACAGGACGGGCAGGCTGTCGAGAAAGACTCCGGCTTTCGAGTCGACGCCGTTCGCCGCGCCGCTGAATTGTAGTATCGAGAGCGCCGCGTCCACGGGCTCTCCTTTGTCGTCCTGAACGCGCACGGTGAGCGCCGCCGGCGTCGGCACGACCACGCGGACGGGCTCCGCGGATAGTTGTAATATCGGAGAAATATTATAACTGACCGCGCCGGGCGCGCGCGCCGCGAATCGCGCCGACTCTCCCGGGAGATCCGGAACAGTAAAACTCCCGTCGGCGCCCGACTTGACGGAATTTAACAAAAACGCGAGCGAATCGTTATATTTGGCCGAGGGCACGCCGGGGCGGATTTCGGCGCCGGCGACCGGAACGCCTTTTTCGTCGACGGCGACGCCGCGAACCGGCGCGGGTTTAGGTAATATTAACGATAGATCGCCGTCGCTCGAAAAGGGGCCGAATCGCGCGGGGCAGCGGCCGGGCGCCGCCGCGTAAACATAATAATTTCCCCCCGGCGCGCCGTCGATCGCGAACGATCCGTCGCCGTTCGTTTTCGTTTCGGGAATCGGCAGCAGCGGAATCAGCGAGTCGACCCACGACGGCGGCGTCCACGCGAGCGAAGCGTACCCCGGCTCGCGCGCGCCGAGCCAGTGCGCGTCGACGATATACGATCGTCCGCGCGTCAAAAACTCGAGGCCGGCCTCCGCGATCGCCGGCGGCAGATTGGTAAATTTAATGATCGTGCCGGCCGCGGGCGCGCCGTCGGCGTATTGTAATTTTCCCGCGAGGCGCCGCGCCCGGTCGAGCACGATGTCGCCGACGTCGACCGTTGCGTCGTCGGCGGGGGCCGCGTCGAGAAATCGTAAGGTTGCGCGCGGCCGGCCGAGATTGACTCCGAGGAGCCACGATTCGTGCCCGGCGACGCGCGAAAATTGAAATTGGCCGTCCTGTCCCGTCGTCGCCGAATCTAATATTCCCACAGGAGCGGGCGCGCCGCCGCCGTGGATGAACGTATCCAATCCGAATGTTAAGAAATCGAGCGACGCGCCGAGGCGGTCGACGTGCGCGTTCGGAACGGGCGCGCCGTTCGCTTCCACGATGCGGCCGCGAATCGAACCGCGGCCGTTTTGTTGTTTTTGTGCGACGCGCGGCGAAGCGTCGATCCTCCGGCCGTCCTCCACGCCGCCGGACGGTTCGTCGGCGCGCGCGGGTTCCGCCCCGGCGTCCGCGGACGCGCCGTCCGCGCGTCCCTCGGGCGCGAGGCTTCGATCGTTTACGTTCGGCCGATCTGTTATATAAAAGATAGAGCCGGCGACGCATAATATAAATGCAACGCACGCGGCGATTTTCGTTTTGGTGGATGCCATGATCAGCTTTCCGGCGACGTTTTTGGAACTGTTCAGAATTGTTATGAATGGAACCGGCGGCTGCGCGAATGCAAGCAATGCGACGCCTGCGCACCACGCGCCGCGATCGCCGTTGCTCTGAAGATCGAGCCGCCGCCGCGCGAGCGCGAGCGCGCGGCGGATGCGAGCGCGCGCCGTCTCTGGCGGGATACTACAAATATTGGCGATCTCGCGGGCCGACTTGCCGTCGAAGTAATGCAACAAAAGCGTCGTCCGCCACGGCTCGTCGAGGTTCAAAACAGTTTCGACGACGAGGCGGCGGGCCGCTTCGCGCGCGAGAACCTCGTCCACGGCCGGCAGCGATTCGGCGCGCGATCCAGCGTTTTCGCGCGCTTTTCGGCGCGCAGCGCTCCGGCGGAGGTCGCGGACGTAATTGTTAAGAACCGCCGCGATCCAGGCACGGGCCGATGCGGCCGCGCGCGGCGGCGCCGTCAGCGCGCGATGCCACACATGCTGCGCGGCGTCGTCGGCATCGGCGTCGTTCTGCAACAAACGCCGCGCGAGCGCCCGCACGAATGCGTCATGCGCGAGAAGCGCGCTCTTGTCGATCGAGTCGGTTGCCATCGTGTCGTTGATACGGAGACGCCGCGCGGCAACGGATGGGTGTACGAAAATCGAAAACGGGAAGATCGCCCGCTCCGGAGGCGCGCCGCCGGGAAGCACGTGCGCGCCGAATTGTATTATCTAATTTTACTGATGTTTCGGTGTCGGCACGCTCACATTGGGCCGGATCTGAATGTGATTTCGCGTGCTCCACAATGCGGCGCTTCCGGTTCCGATGGTCTTGCCGCCGAACGTGGCCGTGAGCATGGCGCCACCGGGAGCGGGTATGGAGTCGAAATGGTAACGGCCGCCGAATGTTGACGTTGTTTTCTTAATAAAATTTTCGTCGCGCGAAGACTCAATTGTAACTTCCGCGCCTTCGATTCCGCGTCCCTCCTCGTCCGTGACCGTACCCGAAACGGCCGAGTAGATCATGCTTACGAGCGGCACGACCGTGACGTCGAACCCCGTGCCATTCGGATTCCAAACCATACAATTGGCGTCGAGGTCGAGATGATTGCCGGAATTAAAATTCTCAAATACGGCCTCCGTCGGACTGCCGCCGGAGAACGGACTCTGAATATTATAATTAACCGACTTGACCGTCGGCGATCCGCCGGGCGACACGGCGACGGAGATGTCGAGCGTTTCGCCGCTGAAGCCTGTGCCCGTTCCGTTCGCCGTCATTCCATTGTAAAGAAAATGAATTCGCCCGGTCGCGAATAGTTGTATCTGAAACGTGCTGCTTCCGCCTAAAATATAAAGCGGCATGTTCTTCCATGTCACAATAGCGCGGTCCGGAAGTTGTTTGTAATATACCGCGCCTCCGGCCGATGGATTCCAATCGACGAATGCGATCGAAATCCGCGGCTGACCGTTGACAACGTAACCCGGAATCGGCTGCGGATTATACGTGGAGTCGGACGAAGTAAATGTTATGTTCCCATTTGAATTAACATACATTTGCGTGCGCGTCTGGCCGAAAAACGGAAACGTGAATCCCTGATTGAACGATTCAAGGATGGACGAATCGTCGCTCATTGATAACTGCGTTCCAAAATTTGTATCAAAAACGCAATCGACTTTGACAATGGTAACGATGCCGACGTCGGTGATACTTCCGGGCATGGGAACGATGTTGGCCAGAGTACCGAAATAACTATCCTGTCCGATCGTCGCGGACGCCGAAAGCGACAAATTGCCCGTGAGTGCTGGAACACCGGGAATTGCAAAACTACCATTCGCGGCGGTAAACGCCGTCAAGTTTGGACCGGGTATGACTACTTTTGCATTATTGACAGGCGTCCCATCGTTTAATTGTACAAAACCGACGAGCGTCGTGAGCGGGTCGCCGGGGGAGACGGTGACGGTTGCGACCGCAGTCGTGCCGCCGTTCTGTGCGGTCAAATACGCCGTTCCTTTTGCGACGGCCGTGACCTTACCCTCAGAATCGATCTTTGCAATCGCCAGGCTGCTCGTTTGATATTCGGTCCAAGATGTACTCGGCGATACATCCAGAAAGGATCCATCCTGTAACTTTGCAACCGTGTGCGCATTTGTAATCTGTCCAAGTTGTGTCAACGTCGGCAGATCCACCGACAAGGATAGCGACACGGGCATTGGAGGCGGGGTATTCGTAAAAACTAATTGTGAAACATTAAAGTCCTGCCCATTGGCAATTTGGAACGGTTGACTGAATGCGTAACGCATATTTCCATCTTTATTGCTCACACCCGTAACCCGAACGAAATTATCGCTCTTGAAGTCCGGCGATGAACCCGGACCAGTCGCGCCGAATTGGTCAGACGCCGAAATATTAGTGATTCGATATGTTCCGATTGAATCTACTAATACGTTTTGTCCATTGGCGCTCACGGTCCACGACTCGTCCAGTTCAATTGGCATGGACGGCTGGTTATTTAAGACCTGAGTCTTGTCGTCGACACCATCGCCGTCGGAGTCGATCATGAATGGATTTGTACCGTGAATGTACTCCTCCAAGTTCGTTAGCCCATCGCCGTCGTTATCTAAATCGGCGTCCAATGGATTGTTGGGGTTGAGGCCAACAAGGACCTCCCAATCGTCGGGCATCAGATCATTGTCTTTATCGATGAATGGCGCTGTCGGCGGGGCGACAGTTGATACAGTCTTCGTTACCAATACGTTCGACGACTGCGATTGTTGACACGCCTTGGATTCCTCCTGTGCTTTTTTGAATGGATCGCCGCCAAACTTGTCGACCGCCTTATAATAAATGTACGCCAAATTATTGCATTTCGCTGCTTTGCTTTGATCATTCGGAAAGGTCGCTGCGCAAATTGCCAACAGGTTTTGATAGAATGCCAAGTCGCACTGCGATTTGCTGGCTGGATAGGTTCCATAACAAATGTCATGGGCGTTGCAGGCCGGCGTAAAATCAACCCCAAGACCCAGAGGCGTGTTCAGGAACTTTGTCATCCAATCGGAACTTCCGCAACCGTTTGGTTTTGGTGTGCAGTCCTTGCAATTCCCCGTAACCGCATACGGCGGACAATTGCAACCCCATCCCGCCGTCGAAATCCCCGATCCCGGATCTGTAACAATGACCGATCCATCGTTTACAACGTGTCCGGCGCCGACGATTTCGAATTTTCCGGTGGCGTGGTTAAAACTAAGAAAATTAGTAACCGCTCCCGCGGGCAGACCTGACATATTCGGATACGTTATTTGAACGGGCGGATTGAAATGCGATCCACCCGGTTGGAGCGTCCACGCGAACGGCGGCGCGGCGCCGTCGGGCATGGGCATCGGGACATCGTCGTGGTGAACCTGATTCAATGAAACAATTTCAGGATTATTGATATCAGGAACGCTGTTGTCGGCGCGCGTCATCGAACCTGCTTTGATGATCATTTGCAATCCCGCGATCCCTTCGACGGTCAATACGACGTCCTGCGTGCCGTCGTAGACGCGGGCATTATTAGGATTGAGCTGCGGCAGCAGGATCGGCGACGGCATCGTGTTCGCTACATTTGGAATAATAACAAGTTCATATTCCAACGCGGGAAAGCTCCCGGGAAGCACGGCCGTTCCCGAAGCGCCGCCGATGTGATCGGCGAGCTGTCCCTCGACGCGGAGTTTTGCCGGACCCGAGCCGGGAATGCTCGCGAACGCGAATCCGCCGTCGATATTCGTTAGAATCGACGGCAGCGCCGCGCCGCCGATCGTTAATATACATTTCACGTTTTGAATCGGCTGCGACGCGTTGTCCATGACGATTCCCGAGAGCGACGTGGGCGTCGCGGGATTGGGCGCCAGCGATGTTGCTACAAATGTCGCCGGCGAACCGGCATAGCCCGCGAAGGTCGCTTCAACTGTACACTTCCCGGCGTCCTGTCCAAATCGTAAGTTTATGGCCGCGTGCCCCGTAATGTCCGCCTGAACGGTATGTTGCGGTCCGAAATTCTGGCCGTTGCTTTCGAGCGTCGCCGAACCGGATACTACAGTAAATGATACCATGGCCCCCGCGACGCCGTTGCAACTGTCGCTCACCCACGCCGCGAGGGGTTCGGGCGCGATGCCGTTGACGGCGCCGGTTTGGTTATTTCCGGACGCGACATTCAATTGCGTTGCCGGTCCCGGCGTCGCGGACGCGCAAAAGTAAAGAGTGCCGCTGATGTCCGTGCTGGAAATCTGAACGCGATCATTACCGAATCCGGCGTCGCCTCCCATTTTCCAAAACACCGTCGCGTTGCCGCTCGCGTCCGTGAATGCTTGTAAACCGACCGATCCGGCGTCGGTCCCCGTCGCGCTGAGACGGCCGTCGCTCTTGATGACTGTAAATGTTATGAGTTTACCGGGAAAGTCCGAACCGTCGAGTTTTGTAACTTTGACGACGATCGGATTCATGAGCCACGAATGGACCGGCGCCGTTTGGTTATTTCCCGAAACTGTATGCAACGATGGCCCGGTCGGCGCTTCATACAATACATTTCGCGGCGGCGTTCCCGCCGAATTGCCGACGGCGTCGGTCGCGGTTGCAATAATAATTGTCGGCGTGCCGTCGGTGTTGAGCGGCACGTTTTCCGCGAGAAATGTTGCATTGGTTCCAATGCCGACGTTTACGGTCGCCTGAATTCCATTGACCGTCACGGTGAGACCCTGATATCCCGATAAAACGTCGCTGACGCGTCCGGCAACAGGCGTCGTCGGTTCGGCGAGAATCGTGCCTTCGAGCGGAAAATCTACAAATAGCACCGGCGGTTGCGAATCCTGAACGATGCCGGCCGGCACGGGCGGCAGATCGATGCCGACGGAAAGTTGTTCTGTTAAGAAAAATTTATTGAGTACGTTCGGCTGAAGATCGACCGGAATCGTAAATGTCTTGTTCGTGCCCGCGATCGCATCCAACGGCCCCAGGGGAGTGTCGACGTGGAGGCGGCTGCGGCCGTGGAACGCGGATCCTTTTAATATTACAGATGGACCCGACGTCGACGGCGGAAGGGAGTCGAGTACGGGGGACGGGTGCGCCGACTCCGCGGCCGGCGGCGTATTTTTGGCAAACGCGGGCTTTTGAATCGTAATTTTAATATTAAACGAGCCCGCGCCGCCGGTATTCGTAATCTTTAAAGTATAAAGGCCGTTGTCCGGAAGCGCGACCTTCGAAATGGTAATGTGTCCATTCTTTACTTTTGTCGAATTTGTCAAATCGACGTCTCCCGCGAATCCCGTCAACGTCGCGCTGCCGGGCATGGCGCTCTGGCCTTTCGCGTTCTTCGGCGAAATCGAGGCGCCGAATTTCGATCCCTCGACCGCGACGAATTCGATCATCGCGGTTTCGCCCGCGTTGACGGCCGTTGTCTTTTGAATCGAACCCGCCGACTTTGGAAGCGACATCGACGACGTCCCGGTGTACGGGCCGGACGTCGCGTTCGCGGATGCGATCGTCAGAGCGAACGGGCCGCTCGCGGGAAAAGTAAGATTCGAAATTGTAATCTTACCTTTCTTGTCTGTCTTTGTCAGCTTGGAGATGTCGAGAGGGGCGCCGGTCGTCAAGTCTTGAATTCCGACGGACGGAGCGAGTCCCTGCGAACCCTGAACGGCGAGGGTCGATTTCGTTCCTTGCGGCACGAAGAATATCCACTGGTCGCTTTGCGACGGCGTGTCGAGTTTCCCTTGAAACGGACTTCCGATATTTAATATTTGAATCGACTGCGCGCGAATTGCCGGCGCGAGAATGAATAATAACAAACCCAGGATGGTAAATAATCTTCGCATTGGACGATTCTCCGAAAGTTCCGCGCGGACGTTCGATCGTCGAAAGGCACTTCCGATTTCGCGCCCCGCACTTTCGAAACGCTAATATGGAATGCCAAATCGCGCAAGGGGAGCGCGGCCACGGCTGCGATCGGTCCCGGCCCGACGGCGATTCCGTCTGTTGTGACGTCGCTTCCCTATGGAGTCCCCGGACAAAATCGAGCTGTGCACCGAGCCGAAAGCGCGTACGCTCCCCGCGTGTTTCTCCGACCGCGGTTTTCCCAGATATTACAAAGTTGGTTTCAGCAAGTCGTGTTGGAACGGCGGTCGAGCGCGCACAACCCGGTACTCGAGGTCGTGCTTGACCGCGGCAAACCGAAACTCGACGCGGCGACTGTAAATTATAGTTTCGGCGAACTGCACGACGTGCTCCGGAGCGCGTTCTTACAAATGGAAATTCCGGACGGGAGTCTCTCCCGCGTCCTAATGTTGGGATTCGGCGCGGGCAGCGCGATGCAACTGTTGGATCGAAAATTAGCAATAAACGGATCGGCAAGGGCCGTCGAGGTGGATCCCGTCGTGATCGAGCTCGCGCGGAAATATTTCGAACGCGCCTCCGATCCGCGGCTCGAAATTGTAAACGACGACGCGCTGCGATTTATTCGTACGGACGCCGATACTTACGATTTGATTCTAATGGATATATTTATCGACGACGAAACGCCCGAACACGTCGAAACGCGCGAATGCCTCGCGTTGGCGGCTGCGCGCCTCCGGCCGGGCGGGTCGCTTGTATACAATCGCCTCGCGAACCGCGTCCGGCGCCAGGCGGCGGCATTACAATTTCGCGACGTTTTTATGGAAATCTTCCCGGCCGCGCGCGTTTTGACCGCGCACGGGAATCTCGTTTTTGTGCATACGGACAGAGGGTAAATCGGCCCGCCACCCCTCGCGCGCGCGCGAATCGTTGTGCAAAACGCGCTTCGTCGATATACCGGAGTGCATGAACACGCGCACACTCCACATCGTCCCCACTCTCGCGCTTGCCCTCGCGGTTCTTTCCGGCGCCGCGCTCGCGACGTTTACAACGCCGGCCGACGGATCCACAATTAATATTACTAAAGGTGGAACGTCGAAAATTCATATTTTTGGCGTGAACAAATGCACGTTCAACGCCACGGCGATGGTTACCAATTCGAACATCGTCAGCATTTCGCCGCAGAGTGCGTCGGGACAACTCACGCAGGACTTTGTATTAACCGCGAACGCCCCCGGATTGACGGACGTGACGATCTTCACGAGCGGCGGCACGTGTCCCGCGGCGACGCATTCGTATACGGTCCTGGTGTCGGCCGGCGGCATCGCGCTGACGGATTTCAAGAACGATATTAAAATTGAAAATAGTACTATTAAGAATAACACCGCGACTGCATTCAATAATGCCACGCCGGTTATCAACGAATTCCTCGACGCCGCCAAGAGCGGGACCGGCGGCGGCATCGCGACGAATGATCTCGGAAATGGCTTGATCACACTGCGCAATGCCATCATTCAGGCAAATCTGGATTCCGCGAATAATGTTCAGGAAGAGGGCACTACAATTCTGAACGATTGCCTTCTCGACGCGTCCAATGTGTCGTCGTCGTTTTTTGACGCTTGGCATACGTTTGAAAACGGAGTTCCGTCGGCGGCCCCGCTCACAAAGTTCACCGCCATTCAGAAGAAGGTTTTGGCGGCGGCGTTGAAAACGAAGAATGATGCCGTGCCGGCTTTTCTATTCAATCCGGTGACGAACACGTTTCCGGTTTCGCAACAATACGATCCTTATGCCTTCGCTCAAGCCGAGTTTCCTGAAGAGCTGCTGACCATCGTGCACACCACTTGTGTGAACGGTTTATTTAATAATAACTCGAGCAACGGCGGCATTTTTCTGGGAGGCATCGGCAATCCCAATCAATCTCTCGACCTGAAGCTGTTCTCGCTCTCGGGGTCGAGTCCCTCATTTGTAACGCTCGTTAACACGACCGTTACGAATAACACGTGGCAGGGTTCGTTTCTTGGCCTCCCCGCGGGGCCGTTCGAAGTTCAGGTATTTCAACATAACGCAAACATTGCATCGGACTCGGTGAGTCTGTTCGTGCCGGGGCCTGTATCGCAGCAGCCGAAATTCAAGGCACCGTCCGTGTCGTCCATTCTTAGCGATGCGAACAAGAGTTTCACGTCCGGAGAAGGCACTTTTATTAATTTTGTATTCGCGCACGTGAATCAATTCAAATCCGGCGCCATGACGTACGAAGGCGCAACCGGGGCAACCGCGGCGGATTATTCGTCGTTCGTCCAGTCCATGAACGGGTTCCGGTATGCGAAGCTCACGGAAGCTAACGGTGTGTTCGAACAGGCGCTGCCGCCCGGCACGACGAATTCTACATTTCCGATCTCGTTGATGCCCGGTTCGGGTGGGCCCTTCGACACATTCAATACGGCGGTGAACACAAGTTTGAACAAGACGTTTGTAAAAGCGGCCAAGGATATTCAAAGCGAATTCAAAGGAAGCGGGTTGTTTATTGACGTATTTAACGAAACGCAGCTCCCGAATATTGGCAATACAATTCCCGTCATCGCCGGCGACAACGCGGGCGGGAACGCGAAATCGACGGAAGTTACAAATACCGTCGCCGTGCCGCCGAAGAACGCTTTGGGCAACAACGGAACCATCGTCGTCATGGGCTTTTCGCCCGGAACCGGAGTCAGTCTTACAGTTACGCTCGAAAAATCCGAGGTCGGCCAGCCGGCGGTGTCGGTGCCGATTCCGGTGATCGTCGTCAACTGCTTTTTTGTGGCGGTGTTCCCGAACCTCAAGCCCGGGGATTACCAGATAAAAGTGACGGGCCCCGGCGTGCAGGGCGAAGTCGGCGCGATCGTATTTGTAGATAAGAAATAACGATAACTTATATTAAGTCCACCGTCGGGCCGCGATGCGCAGCGTGGCCTTGATTCCGGGCCTCCGGTCCTGAATGACGTCGATGGTGAACGCCATCGAGCCGTCTTGTAACAATTCCGTTTCCGCGACCTTGCCCGGCAGGCCCGGATTGTCGTCCTGATAACCGTACTTGATCCGCCAGCCGCCCTTCGCCGCGTCGTCGGGAACGGCTTCGACAAGTATCAATTCGCGATAAATGAATCCGCCTTCGTAATGGCGCTTCAGGAAGAGTATGCCGTCGACTTCGTAATCGGGCACGAGAACGTTTAAATCGAACGCGAAACTCACGGATCCGGATTGTTTAACGCTTTTGTTAGGATCGAGAAACACCGAGAATAAATGGGGACTCTGCGTCCGGTCGGGTTTTCGCGCGCCGTCGGGACCCTTCGGAAACAGGTCTTCGTACGCGCGGAAAATCGCGGAATGTTCGCGAACCGTGCGCCGGTGCATCTGCCACTGGCAACCCCGCAGACTTACTACAGTTTCAAATTGATAGGAAGCGTGGACGGTCTTGTCGGCGTCGAGCGCCTTCTGCACTTCCGCGGGGAGGGTGATATCGTCAATATCGAGAATTCCGTCGACGCGGATCGCGCCGAAGAGGAATCGCGTGAGGTTTTGATAGCCCTCCTCGGAATTGACGACTCCGTAATGCCCCGAATGCGACCGGTTGACGAACGCGCGCGGAGAAGATATATCTTTTCCGTCGGGTCCCGGGCCGTGAGTTGTAGCATTCTCGATGCGGACGAGACCGTCGCTCGCCTCGCCCGCGGCCCACGCCGAGAGTCCGCCGAGCACGCGATAGTCCTGCGGATTGGTCCCGACTAAATTAAAGATTCTTTCGGGCGGAAAATTCGTAACTACAGAGACGTCGTCGCCCGGAGGAACCGCGAGAAATTGAGCCATCCGGTCGCGGTTGAAATTATTAACATCGCCGAACGACGCCCATCCGGGCACGTTGCGGACGATGCGAAGATCGATGCCGTTGTGCGGCGTCGCATAAGTAAAGAACTTGTCGATCGCCGCGCGCGCTTCGGCGCTTCCGAGGGCGGGATTTTGTAAGAATGCGCGGCAGATGAGCCCGCCCATCGAGTGCGCCACGAGGTAGGCCTTGAATGTATTTTTATCGACTCCGTTCGCCGGATTCGCACAGATCTTTTCGCGCAGGCGCAGGATCAACTCGTCGAGTTTGCGCGCGAAATGTTCGATCGGAGGCGTGTTGCCCGTGCCGAAGGTTTCGGAGGCTTCGTCGTAATATCTAAAAATAATAATCGATTTGTATGGAATCGCGTCGTCGGAATTTTCTTTGGCGACGAGATCCTCGCCGTCGACGAAAACATCATTATATTCATGATCGCTCATCAAGCGGACGAGCGGCGACTCGAAGAAGAATTTTTTGATATCTCCGGTCCAGACGGCGCGCGCTTTCGTCGAACCGAGATTGAATCCCATGTACGGATCGGCGACGGTGTCCTCGATCTCGGTCGAACTCGCGGCGAAACCGCGGACATAAATAATCGGGTGAAAGGGGTGGTTCGGATTCATGGTTATTTGAGTAATGTCGCGGGGATTACGACGCCAGTTTTCTATTAATATTCAACGACAACGGCAGATTCTTTAGATCCACCGCGACGTCGATGGGTTCCTTCGGGCCCGGATGGGCGGTCGTGAGCGCTTTTTCGACGCGGAAATACTCGGTCTTCTTATTGTTTGCGACGTCCGAGGATTTGGATCGCGACGCCTCCTGTGTCGACAGCATCGGCGAATAGCCGGTCCGCGTGCCGCTGTCGGCGGTTTCACGAAGCGTCCGTTCGATTTCGCGTATCAATTCGCGCCGGCTCTGTCCGACGGAATTGAGAAAATCCGGTATAGTATTATTCAAGAATTTGGGATCTTTTAACAATTCCCTCCACGGAGCCATCGTGAACCCGATCGGTCCGGGCCGCGGCACGGGATCTCCCGCAATGGCCGGAACGACCCGGACGCGGAGGCGCGATTCGAGAAGTTTACTTATGAATTCGGTCCAGACCGCCGCGGTCAACTTCTTCGAAACGAAGAACTCCTCCGCGCCGTGAAAGATGTCGGGGTTGCCGAGAAAATAAACATTGCGAACGGTCGAGTGAAGATCGCTAATGACGTGCGAATTGAATTGAAAATAAAAATACGCGGGGACGCTGACGAGACATCGGACGCCGGTCACCTTCGAAATCGGCCGGATGATTCTAAAGAATTCGGGGAACTTGTCGCTCGAAAGGACGTCGACGTCGTCGAGCAAGATCACGACGTGGCCAAACGTCTTGACGCATTTCTTTAATATATCTTTTAACTGATCCTGAAGAAAAGGAACGCTCAGGTCTTCGATGCGGTCCGAGTCGTTGCCGTGGGGGAGCACGGCTCGGACGAGCGTCGTGAGACTCGTAAAGTACGGAAGATCGGGCGACGTCTCGTCCTGGCGCGCGCGCAGCGTCAAAAACAATTTTCGATAGGTAATATAATCGTTCCACCATGACGGGAGAAATATGAAACTAATCACCACTCCGGCGACGAGTGAAAGCGAAAAGAGCGCGAAGTGGATCGCGCTGTCTATTTTTACATCGAGGTCGTTTGCGTTCGAGACGGCATTGCCCACGGCCGCGGCCGAAGCGGGCTTTACATATGGAAATATTACATGCGATAATTCTAATGTAACAAAACAACACAAAAGCGGAATCACGAAAAAGAACATGGCCGCGAGGAGATTTTGTTTATTTCCGAATCTCTTCATCCAGCGGGTGTTTGCATGCGAGCTCCATGCCGAGTACGCGAATCCAATAAACAAAACGCAGCCGAGCACGAATAGAATTCCCTTCGATGTCGGCAAATTGCTGAGCGGGCTGCTGGGAACCTCCTTGCTGGAGGCCGGAGCCGCCTTACCCATGATTTCGTCGATGGCCAACGCTCCGGAAAATACAATTGAGACCAAAATGGCGCCGATGGCCCAGCCGATGTTTACGGAACACCACCTGCCGAAGTGCCCGATCGACGTCGCGGCCCAGCGAGTCCATGTATTATTACAATACGGGGCCTTCAGTAATCTTAATTTGGCGTCCTGACAGATCTGCGATGCCAGATCGATCGTGAACTTTCTTTCCTCAAACGTCGAGCCGAGGTCGACGCGCACGAGGAGCGGCGCGGTGTTTCGTTTCGTGGGAACATATGTTTTCGCCCAGTAGGCGACGCGATTCAGAAATGTCGATTTTCCGCTCCCGCGGACGCCCGCGAGCAGATGCACGCCGTCGACCGCGGGGTCTTCGACGAATTGTTTGGAAACGCGGTCGAGGGCGTCGTGTTCATTAGTAAATTCATTTGGAAAAAGAAAGACCCGCTGATCGACTCTCAGGCCGGGAATATCGCTCGAATTCGCGGACTCGCGCCGAGAGATAATTGCATTCGTGTCTTGTGTGGATTGCGAGAATCCCGCCGGGCCCGTTCCAAGATCGAGGAATAGTTCCGCGGCGTTTGCTTTCGTTCCGATATTTCCCGCGCCAAGCTTCAATATCAATTGTTTCCACCATTGATCGAGCGCGGCCCTCGAAATCTCGGTTCCTTGAGTCTGTAGTTCGCCGATGACCGCTTTGGTTCCTAACAAAAAACCCTCCGGCTTTTCGCGAAACGACTTCGGAGTCGCACGCGCAATCCGCTGTTCGATTTGAGGCCATTCGAGAATTGAAGACGTCGTCATCGTCGATTTCCTCTCTTTCGGGTTGTGATATTAAGAATAATCCCGCGAAAATCCGCTGCGGCATGGAGACTGCAAAATGACAAAGTCCGGCCGTCCCATGAACGAACATGGAAATCCTCCCGCGAATCGGCGAACGATTATTTGCCTTCCGAATCCGGCTTGATCACGCGCGCGTTGACGAGTTCGGCGCGCAGTTTTTGAAGCGACTCTTCGGTGTTCTTCAGTTCCTTCGCAAGCTGGTCGACGCGGCCGCCGAGTTTGTCGTCGCGTCCGCCGCCATTATTTTCGCGAACGAACTGTCCCATCGACTGGCGCAGGTTTTCGATTTCCCGCAGCGGCTTTTGTAAAGATTCGCGCGTTCGCTCCTCGGCGTCGCGGAGCGCGGCCTGCGAGTTGTTTTGTAATATAAGTAAAAACACGGCCGTCGCGGCGCACGAGACGAGCGCGGAACCGAGGGCGATCCAGAGCATGCCCCACCGCGCGCGCGACGCCGAATATTCGCCCTGTCGTTCCGCTCCCCGCAACATGTCGGAGAGTTCGGAGACGACCTCGAACTTAACTTTTCCCCGGATTGCATCCAGATCCTCGGCCGACAACGACGACTTGCGTTCGTTCGAATCGTCGTTCATGGATGGATCGGCCGAAAAGTTAAATTATTATTTCAGCCGACCTTCCAGGTATCGCCTTCATACAATAATTTCTCGAGCGAGCCCGCGCCGTATTTTTTCATGACATTTGCGTGCTGCGCGGCCATTTCGCCGTCGAACGTCGGGCGATCCACGTCGCGGAAAACGCCGATGCCCTGCGGCATCGTGCCCTCTGGCATCGCGCTCACGAAAAACGGGAGCGCGGACGACGGATCGTGTTCGTCCCAAACTAACAATTCGCTGTCGGGCGTGCTCGCGAGCGGCACGACTTCCGGCTTGAATCCGTTCAGTTTGATTCCCTTATCCTTAGCTTTGCCGAACTTGAGCGGTTTGCCGTGTTCGAGCGCGATCAAATGTTCGTCGCGGATGCCCGCGTCGACGAGATGATCGAATGCGCCGTCGTTGAAAATGTTGCAATTTTGGTAAATTTCAACGAAAGCGAATCCTTTATGATTCGCGGCGCGCTGCAAGACTTCGATCAAATGTTTACTCATAATGTCGACGGAGCGCGCGACGAACGTGGCGCCCGCGCCGAGCGCGAGCGCGATCGGATTGAACGGCTGGTCGACCACGCCGTACGGCGTCGATTTTGTAACTTTGCCCACTTCCGACGTCGGTGAAAATTGTCCCTTTGTCAAACCGTAAATTCGATTGTTAAACATTAATAATTTAACGTCGAGATTGCGGCGCATCGCGTGGATGAGGTGGTTGCCGCCGATCGAAAGCGAATCGCCGTCGCCGGTGCCGATCCAAACGCTCAATTCGGGATTTGCGATCTTGATTCCGGTCGCGATCGCCGGCGCGCGGCCGTGGATCGAGTGAAATCCATACGTATTGACATAATAAGGAAGGCGGCTCGAGCATCCGATGCCGGAGACGACCACGAACTTTTCTTTAGGAATCCCGAGCATCGGAAAAACCGTCTGCACGGCATTCAGGATGGCATAGTCGCCGCAGCCCGGGCACCAGCGCACTTCCTGGTCGGTCTTGAAATCGTTTTTTGTAAGGGGAGGCGAAATCATGGTTTTTTGGTATTCGATTTTATTGTTATTGATTGATTGGATAATTATTATTTATCGGGCGGCCTCAGCCGCCCGAAACGTCCGCGGCGACTTCGGACGCGCGTTCGAGTTTTGTATCGAGCGGATGCGAGGATCCGTGCGCCGGCAGTTCGAGCGTTTGCTGGATCTTTCTAAACAATTCGCCGGTCGTGAACGGGCGGCCCTGAACCTTCGCGAAACTGTAGGCTTGCACGGCGTATTCCGAACGCACAAGGCGCCACATTTGGCCGAGATTCATTTCCGGAATTAATATACGATCGTACCGAGAAAGAATGGCGCCGAGCGACGACGGGAACGGCCACACTTGTTGCAAATGGCATCGCGCGATCGGCATCTTGTGCGCGTGCGCCATTTCGACCGCGCTCGTGATCGAACCGAGCGTCGAGCCCCAGCCGAGGACGAGCAGCGGACCGCGTTCGGGGCCGGCCATGAGGGGTGCCGCGCAATCGTCGGCGACTTTATAAATTTTCCGCCAACGTAAACGAACCATCGAATCGTGATTTTCGGCGTCATAATTAATCGAGCCGACGCCGTCGCGCTTTTCGATGCCGCCGATGCGGTGTTCGAGGCCGGGCGTGCCGGGTTTGGCCCACACGCGCGCGAGCGTTCCCGGATCGCGAAGGTAGGGTTGGAAACCGTCGCGCTCGGTCCGAAAATTAATATCAATTTTCGGAAGTTTATCGATATCGGGCAGCCGCCACGGCTCCGAACCGTTCGCTAAATATCCGTCCGACAGAAAAACGACGGGCGTCATGTATTTCGTCGCGATGCGGACCGCCTCGAGAAACCGATCGAAACAATCGGCGGGGGAACTCGCCGCGACGACCGGCATCGGCGCTTCGCTGTTGCGACCGAGGACCGCTTGCAACAAATCGGCCTGTTCCGTTTTTGTAGGAAGTCCCGTCGACGGTCCGCCGCGCTGAACGTCAATGATCACGAGCGGCAGCTCGGTCATCACCGCGAGTCCCATGGCTTCGCCTTTCAACGCGATGCCGGGTCCGCTCGACCCCGTGACGCCGATCATGCCGGCGAAACTCGCGCCGATCGCGGAGCAGATCGCCGCGATTTCGTCCTCGGCCTGAAATGTATAAACGCCGTAATTCTTATATTTCGATATTTGATGTAGAATATCCGACGCGGGCGTGATCGGATAACTACCATAAAACACGGGCACGCCCGAAATCTTCGCGGCGGCGGCGATCGCGAGGGCGACGGCCTGGTTGCCCATGACGTTGCGGTACGTCCCCGCCGGGAGATGCGCCGCGGGAATCTTATATTGTTCGACGAAGAGTTCGGCCGTCTCCGCATAATTATAACCGGTCTTCATCGCGGCGATATTTGCATTTGCAAAATTAACTTTGTCGCCTTTGAAGTAATCACGGAGCCACGCGATCGTCGGTTCGAGCGGACGGCTGTAGAGCCAGTACATCATTCCGAGCGCGACGAAGTTTTTACAACGAAGCGATTCCTTCGGCGAAAGCCCGAATTCCTTCGTTCCCTCGAGCGCGAGTTTATTTAAATCGACCGGAATGACATGATAATTCGAAAGCGAATGATCGTTGAGCGGATTGATGATCGTCCCGTCGTCCTTGACGTAGAGCGCCTTGCGCAACTCCTTTTCGACGAACATCGCCGTATTAATTATAATCGTCTTTCCCGGGCGCATGTCGGGAAGATTAACTTTCAACGCGGCCGGATTCATCGCGACCAAAATGTCGGGATCGTCGCCCGGAGTATGAATATCCTTCGATGCAAAGCGAATTTGGAAACCCGAAACGCCCGGCAGCGTGCCGGCGGGGGCGCGGATCTCGGCCGGAAAATCGGGAAGCGTCGCGAGGTCGTTGCCGACGATCGCGCTGGTTTTTGTAAATTCGTTTCCGGTGATCTGCATGCCGTCGCCGGAATCGCCGGCGAGGCGGATCACAACCTGTTCAATCGATCGGACCTTGTGAGTGGTTTCGTTGGTCATGCGTTGGCGTCAAAAGTTGATTGTAAAATATATATAACGAGTTTGCGAATACGAGAGCTGGATTTGGAGTGATGTGCGAAGGGCGGTGCGATTTGCAAACCTGCGGGCGCGGGCGTTCGTTACACACCCCCATAGGCTCGAAAACGGAGAACGCAGCCCCTGCGCCACTCCTCATCGCGTGCATCCGTCAGCCATCGATGTTGTCGACGACGAGAATGTCATCGCGAAGCGTGTGCGGATCGAGCAGGTGAGTCTCCTCGAATCGCAGACATTTCAAGACGCCGCGCACGAGACCGTGGACCGCCATTGCGAACTCGCTCCAGCATCGGCGATCGCTAAAGTTAACCTTGAGGAGAGCGGCCTCGGCGTCGTAAATTGCTAATAATTCCTGTTTGTGTGCATTTTCAAGCTGGCCGCAGCGGACGCTTCCCCACGCATCGATCGTTTTCAAAACGGGCGCGAGATCGTGATTTTCGACGTCGATATGGCTTCGGACGGCGCGTTCGAGATCGCGAACCGATGCGCGAAGCTGCGGACCCGCGTCGAATTCGCCGTTTTTTACGCGCGTCGACAAAATCAATGCATCGCGCATCGCCCGACGAAGTTCGTCGTGCAATTGTAATGATTCGCGGCGGGCCTCGCTTGGGTCCATGAATATTCGCTCGATTTGTTGATTTCGGAGTTCAGTTTCGTTGCGAATCGGATGCCAGACCGCAACGGGGCGACCATCCTAATCGTATTCACTGAAAACTCCAGATTTCTGGACGTCCGCGGCTTCGGATCCGTCATTCGCGCATAAAATGTTACGCAACTCGAGATTCTCCGGAGAATTTAACGCCTAAGTCCGGCGATTTCGGGAAACAGTCCTGTTTCGATTGGACTCGAATCCATCCAACGCGTATGAACCGCCGGACGCCGATTTCATCCCTTGTCTTTAATTGGTACGAAACCCACATGTTTCTTTCCGTAATCGTAGTAATTCCGATTTTCTGGCAGGCTTCGCAGGGCGCGGCGCCGAAGGGCTTGCCGGCTCCCCAAAGCAAGCCCGCGACGCCGGAATGGTATAAAGGGCTGATCGACGCCGGGAAAGCATACTACGAAAAAAGATATTCCGACGCCGCCGCGGGCTACGCGAAAGTCCTCGCGGCGCCCGAATTGCCGCCGCAACGGAAATCGAATATTTACTATTCGCTCGGCCGCTCCGAAGCGATGGCCGGAAACAAAGAAAATGCCGTCGCCGCGCTCGTGAATGCCATCGACAACGGATTTTACGATTTCGACGGACTCGCCGATGATAAAGATACGGCCTCGGTCGCGAACGACTCGAAAATCGCCGACGCCATGAAACGCAACCAATCGAAAAAGGACGCGGCCGACGCAGAAGCTAAGAAAAAAACGGATTCCATGCGCGCCCAATGGGACAAGCAAATTCGCGACAAGAAAACCGAATTGCTCGAAAAGTTAAAAGACGAAAAAGGCGCCGGATTCGATTTTAAGTTAGAAGCGACGGGCATCGACGGAAAGCCGATGAATTCGAAATTGTATGAAGGAAAGGTCGCGATTATACATATTTGGGGCACATGGCAATTCCCCTGCGTCGTCGGGATTCCTAATTTTGTCGAATTGGTCAACAAGCACAAAAACGACGCATTCGTCATGATCGGCCTGAACGACGAACACTCGATCGACCACATCAACGGCGCGGCGGAAGCGGCAAAAGTTAAGAAATTCGCGACAAAAAATAATATTCAATTCCCGCTCGGACTTGTAACACCCGAAATCTTCAAGCAAGTCCCCGGCACCCAAAGTTATCCAATGACGATGTACATCGACAAAAAAGGTAAAGTTCGCCTGATCGATGTCGGATACTCCTCATTCGAAAACATCGACGCGATCGTCACCGCGTTATTGTCCGAGAGATAGCTTTGGCGCCGCGTGGCGCTTGCGCTGCGCGCGCCGCGTGCCCTGCGCGGGCGGCGAGTTGTGCGCTCGACGGATTGGGTCGGCGGCTCGGACAGTGCTCGTCGCGACCCAACCCATCGAGCGCACAGCGGGGGGATAATAAATATTACAAGAACGGGGGTGTTTGTGTCATGTGGCCGGGATCGATGACGGCGAGGCGATGGCGCGACGGGCGAGGTGGCCGAGAGCCGCGAAGGCGGCGGGTCCGTGGTGCAAGGCGGCGGCGGCGAAGGCGACGCCCCGTCGCGTCGAGCGTGTGGTGCTCGCTGGCGGGTTGGTCGCGACAGGGCGTGGCCGGAGCATCGCCGCTGCGCCGCGCCGCGGAGCCCGCCGCCCGCATTGGTCTATTTGATATTACTATTAAAAATAATTGGACCCGTCCCCTTATTTCGACGCGGTTGCGGCGCCGACGACGAGGAAGAGTTTTTCGTTAGGGGTTGCAGATGCGCCGAGTTCGCCTAATACTAACAATCCGGTTTTTGGAACTTCGAATACTTTATGAATGTCGCTGTGCTGTCGTGCGACGCGTTCGTGGTCGCCGACGTCGGACGATCGTTGCATTTGACGTTCGCGGGGGCCGAATTCGGAATATTGAACATCGAGTTCGATGGTACTCGTTCCTTCGCCCGCCTCGAGTACACGCGCACGCGCGCGTAATCCTCGAAATAACAGTTTCACGCGGGGACTTGCGACGGAAGACTCCTCGGCAACGCTAACATTGTAGCCTTCGACATACGTCTCTTCCCGTCCAACGACGACGCCTGCGCTTCGGTGTCCGGACGCCGAAAGCGTCGCTGTCGCGGCGATCGATGCATTTGGCGCCGCGGCCGCGGCCCAGTCGGCCGCGCGCACGACGCGGATTTCGATCGGCGAATTGTATATTTCGTCGTTCTCGGCGGCGTTGAATCCCGCCAACGCGTTTTGTATCGAAGGCTCGTCGCCGATTAATAATAAGGAACCGCCGGGCCCCGAAACGCAGCGCAATTTCGCGCTTTCGGATTTAAACAATGTCGAAAGGTTGGGTTGCGACATGGCGGCGGGGGGTGCCGTGGCGTCGAACGGATCGGGGAGCCAGCGGCCCGACTGCGCGCCGAGCGCGTTCGCGACCATGAACAAATTGGACTGCGGATTGGTAATTTTTAATTTTCGATCGGCGGGGCGCGGCTGGAATAATACCAATATCGTCCCCGCGTCGGGGTCGTCGGCCCGCAACAAAAGCGCCGAGCCCGCGGGCACGACCGAACTGGTGGCGAAGCGCGCGCCCGCGACTTTTGGAATATCAATATCGCCGAGATTCGGGCAGCGCGTTTCGAATCTTTCCATTCCGGCGAGCGTCGTGATGCCGACGACGGATGTTAACAATACGGAACTGCCGCCGCGGAGCGGAGTCGCTTCGACGTCGGCTTCGATGCCGCCCGAAATTTCGCCCGACCACGGTTCGGAAATCTTCGCTTTCTTGGCGACTTCGGAATGCCAGGATGCTACAAATGAAATTGTAGACATGACGCCGCCGTGCGACGCCCGTTTCGGCGCCGATCCGACGACTCCGCTCCAGGCGACGCGCGCGTTCTTTAACGATTCGCGAAGATTCTTAATATCCGCCGCGGGCAGCAGTCCTCCGCGCGGCGCCGGCGAACCGTACGGAAGCGCGAAAACGGTAACATTCACTTCGACCGGCGCGACCTGAGCGGCGAGTTCGGCGATCGCGCTTTTGATAGATTTGTGCTGCTCGTCGCTCGCCGTGGCCAGAAGCGAATCTTCGTAAATTTCGAATTGCGGCGCGTCGCCCGAACCGGCCGTCGCGAATCGTAATATTTCGAGAATTTCGCTGGAATTAAAAACTCCCGCGTCGGTCGAATTGAAGTATGGCAGCGGTGGTTCGGCCTCCTCCTTCGGCAATCGTATAAATCGCCCGAAGGAGGCGCGGTTCGCGTCGGCCGCGTTCGCCGACGTTTTCACCGCGCGGAGGGAATAGATTTGTGTCGTCCGTTCGCCGCCCGCGAGCGCAAACGATGCGAGCGCGAAGAGAATGCATGGAGTTTGGATCATTGGGGGACTGCGTGCGTTATCCGGCCCGCGCGGCGCCGTTGCACGGGCGCGGACGGGCGGCGCGCGAATTACAATAAGTTATTTATATTTGTCCAGATACGAAAAGTAATTTCCATAAAATTGATAGACGATCCAAAAGACGAGGAGAATGGCCCCCGCGTAAAGGATTTTTCCGGGCGCGTTGCCCGTGAATTGTAACGAACGCCGCAGGCGCGCGTCCACGAGCTCGGCCGCGCGCGGGAGGGCTTCGCCGAGCGTGCCGGTGGTTTCGGCGGGCTGGAGAACCGCGAGCACCGTGTCGTCGACGAGCCGCGATCGCGCGAGGCCGGGAAGCAGCGCGTTGCCGCCGCGCACGCCGGCGGCCGCGTCCATCATTGCATTCGCGAACGCCGGGTTCGCGCCGCGCGCCGCCGATGTCACCGCTCGGTCGAGCGGCATTCCCGATTCATACAAATCCGCGAGCGACCACAAAAACGGCGCGAGCGAAAGATCGCGGAGCAGCGCGTTCGCGAACGGTAATTTATCAAAAAACGCGAACGCGCGCCCGCCGCGCGTCGCGCTGCGAAATGCCAGAAATATCAAATAAATAACAATATCGAACGGCGCGGCGATTTGTAATGTTGCAAATATTCCCGCGGCCATTCCCGCGCCGACGCCGACGACGATGCCGCGCGCAACCGCCGCGAAATGTATCAAAAACATCGGATACAAAAGACTCGCGGCCGTTTTGCGCGCCTGCTCGCCGCGATGCCCATGTTCGTTCGCGAGTCGACGCAGCGCGGAGGCGACGCGGCCGGAAGCTTCCGCGGCCTCGACCCGCGCGAGAACTCGCGGCTCGAATCCCAGCGTCGCGAGCGCCGTTGAAAGGGGGCGTCCCGATCGCAGTGCGGCGCACGCGTCCGGCGCCTTCGGACCCGCCAATCGGCGTAATCCTTCCTGATCGAAGGCCCGCTCGGGCGTCAGTCCCGCGTCCAGCAACTCGGCCAGAGTTAGCAAAAAACGCGCTATGCTCAGGTCGAGAGAGCCGGGCACCCGAACAGGAAAGGTCGAGAGGGAACTCACGCGGGGATCATTGGGTAAGAGATGCGTTCACACAAAAGGGAAACCGGTCATTTTCAAGCGATGGCATTGCGCATCCGGCTTGCGCGCTGGAGCGCCATCCTGCTCGCGTTCTGCCTCGTCGGTCAGGCGGCGGCTTCGTTCTTTCAAACAAATACGCACGGCGACGGGGCGGAAATTCTGACGGCGCCCGCAGAGGCCGACATTACCGAAAATCCGTTCGCCGTGGCGGGACGCGAGTCGAAACGGCCCGATTCGCGGCGATCGCCGCTCGAATTCCGAATCTATAATTTACAAAAACAACCGCTGCGCGGCGCATCGGTAATGATCAAAGATTCCGAGGGTTTGGAACGTTTGGAAACGGGCGCCGACGGCATCGCGCGCGGCCAAAACGCCGGAACCGCCGCGACGGCCGCGATCGTCGCGCTCGCGGGATTCGAAATACAAATATTACAATTAAAGGGGGCGCGGCCGGCGGCGCCCGTCGAATGTACCTTATCGCCCGCGGGTCCGTTTCGCGGCGTCGCTGTCGACGACGGCGGCGAGCCCGTGACGGGAGCGGAGGTTTCGATTGTTTGTAAAGAACCGGTTCCCGCGTCCGCGCTGCCGGCGCCGGTGTTTACGGATATCCGCGGCGAATTCGAATTTTCGCACGCGCCGCGGCGCGCGACGACATTACTAATTCGGAAAGCCGGCCATGTGACCGCCGCGGCGGAATTGGATCCGTATATTTTACAAAACAGCGGATCGATGAACGACGGTTTTGGTAAAATGCAAGATTCCGCGAGCCGCGCGCCCGACGGCGTTGTTAAAGATTCGGCGGAAACGTTTCACTTTTCGCTTCCCGCGGCCGGCGCTTTCGAAGGCGTCGTTCGCGACACCAAAGGCCGGCCCGCGAAGCGTTGCCGCGTTGTCGTCGTCGATCTCGACAACGTGATGGGCGCGACGGAAACGCGCAGTAGCGCGACAACCGATGACGGCGGCGTGTTTCGATTCAGCGACGTGTTGCCGGGGCGCCGCGTGCTCGTGCGCGTGTTCGCGCTCGAACGATCCTTCGATTCGGAACCGCTCGTCGCCGCGGCCTGCGAGACGTGTGCTGTTTCCATCGAGATTCCGGCGACGACAGCAGTAAACCGCGGCCGGCAGGATCGATAGATCCATGGAAACAGCAATTTCAAACGTTATAAATGATCTGTCGCCACTCAACTCCGAGCTTGCGATACGACGAAGCGATCGCGGCGCCAACGCCGGGACTTATCGCGAAACGGCCGGCGCACCTGTGGACTGACATCGGATGAGCGAATTCAAAAGCATCACTTTCACGGACTCCGAAGCGGGGCTCTTCAGCTTCGCGCAGATGAACCATTTGATGAAAGTGGAGTTCGCGCGCGCGCGCCGTTACCGGCTGCCGCTGGCTTTTGTAGTGTTCGTCGTCGACCGGCTCAGCGATCTATCTAAAAACTTCGGCTACAAAGCGCGCGACCTCGTGCTCGAACGGTTTCAATCGGTTCTGCGGCGCGAAACGCGAAGTTGCGATTTCGTCGGGCGCTTCACCGACGACCGCGTTTTGTTACTTCTCCCACACACCGACGCCGAGGGCGCGCGCGTCCTCGTGAACCGCGTCCGCCGAATTGTTGCAATGCAGGAATTCGAATTCGAGGGCAAGGCCTTTCGCGTCACGATCTCCGCCGGAATATCACAATACCGCGACGGAAATACACTATTCTTCGACACCGTCCGCGACGCCGCCGAAATGGCCGCCCAACGCGCCGCCGCGATCGGCGATCACGTCATGTACATGGATTCCGCGCAGGCATCGCCTCCGGGGGATCGGAACGCGGGGCCGGGGTAGGATTGTTAAAGTTGGAGTCGAAATTGTAGCGAAAATGGGGACGGGTCCAGTTTCCAAATTCAATTTCCAAATTCCATCAAAGCGCCCTGCAATCGTGATTTTTAGAATAGTTGCTACATGCTCTGGGCAACGCCGCGCTGAAGCAAATCTCGCAAAAATCTCGCACTGGGTGTGGCGGATTGGAGGCGAATCGAGTGATATGGTCGCGACGCTTTTCTCAAAATGGAGTCGCCGATGTACCGCTTCTGTTCTTGCGCGTTTACTTTGCTTATGTTTGTAGGGTTGGTTACGGGCTCGATTCAGGCTCAACAGCTTATTCATCAAGTTTACGGTTTTCCGAATGAGCAGTTGGGGACGTCCGTTGCCGCCGCGGGTGACGTCGACATCGACGGTTTCCCCGATTGGATTTCAGGATCAAGTCTTGCAACGCTGGGTTCCGGCGTCGTGCACATGTACTCCGGCAAATCCGCTTCGATGCTTTATACAATTGCGGGCACGGCAGGTTCACTCTTCGGTTGGTCCATCGCGGGCAACATTGATGTCAACGGCGACGGGATTCCTGATTTCGCAGTGAGCGCGCCTGGCGTGAATACCGCGACGGGAAAGTACGGAACCGTTTATATTTATCGAGGCGAGAACGGCGGATTGTTAACTCAGATTTCCAGTCCAAGCGGCGTCTCGAACGGATTTGGAAATTCGATCGCGTTTGCGGGCGACTTTGACTTGGACGGGACCGTGGATCTACTTATCGCAGCTCCGCTCGAACCGGCTTCGTCGGGCACCGGAACCGGAGTGTTGCGTGTCTACTCGGGCGCGACCGGATTGCTATTATTAACAAAAGAGAGCGATAAATTCAATCAATTAGGGAATACCCAAGTTGCCGGAGTTGGGGACCTGAACGGCGACGGCTATCCTGAATTTGCCGCCGGCGCCATTTATGACACGGGCGGCGGCTCGGGAGGCTACGGGACTTCCGGGGCTATTTATGTATTTTCAGGAAAGGATACATCGACCGTTTATATAGAATTGGGAGTCTATACGAATGGCGTGCCCCCCGATTGTTTCGGATATGCGGAACGTTTGGGACTCTGGGTGCAGGGAGAGCCTGACATCGATCTCGACGGAATACCTGATTTCGCGGGAGGCGGGTCGTATTCATGGTATTGCGGCGGCCTGCATACAAATAATGCAACAATTCATATCTATTCCGGAAAACTAGGCTACAATGAATATAACGGCATATATACGGTCTACCCATTTTTTACAAATGGAAGCAATACTAATCCAGGAAATTCTGGCGCCGTGCTTGGAGACGTTGACAATGATGGTTATCCGGATCTTGCAATCGGGGCGACCGGATGCGGAATTTATCCAAGTATGACGGAATATGCGGTCGTTCTTTCCGGACCGAACTTGAAGCCGATCTACACGATAAAAGCGGGATCGACCAATTCTTGTATTGGCCAGGTGGTTGGCGCCGCGGGCGATGTCGATCAAGACGGGCTCCCCGATTTATTAATGGGCGGACCGACTTTTGACTATCCAATCGCTAATAATAATTCCGGCACTGTGCAAGTCTATTCGCTCGTTCCATCGGGGCAGTCTCACTATGGAATCGGCACACCCGGATGCACTGGTCCGGAGATTATTACAGCCAACTCCGTCGCGAAGCCGGGGAATGCTGATTTTACGTTTTACTGCAATCATGTTCCGAAGTCGGCTCTCGGAGTCGTGATGGTGAGCGACGTTCAAGACTTGAATGGCAGCGATTGGCTCGGCGTTGGAGTGATTCTTTATATCGATCCGGGATCCATGGCCACGATCATACCGTTTGACATGTATGGCGAAACGTTTCTCGACGTCGGGTGGGCGGCCGCCCCAATTCCTAACAATCCAATGTTGATCGGCAAGACCTACTACGCCCAGGCCGCCTGGCTCTGGAACGGGCCGTGCGTTCCTTCGCCTTTGAACCTCAGCACGTCGGACGGTTTAAAGATCGTCATTCATCACAATTAGAAACAGAAAAAAGGGGACGGGGCCAATTTCCAATCCGTTGAAATAATTGGACCGGCCGCCTTTTTGTGTCGATGAAATATTCATATTCGAGCGTCCAGTGTGGACATCGCCAGTATTTAGAATGGACGATGGCGACGTCCGTCGGATTCAAGGTGTGAGAGGCGCGCACCCAATTGTCCGGATCGTCCGTTCGTACTCCACCGCGCGCGCTTCACTCCGCCGCCCCGATCGCACGCAGTGCGCGCGCGTCTTTGTTCGCCTGCGACATCCACCCCGGAGTTACTATAGCCCCCGTGGACGTTCTCCTCGCCGAAGACGAAAAAACGATTGCGGTCACGCTGCGCGACGCGCTGCTGGGCGCGGGGCATCATGTGGAATCGGCGCGCGACGGAAAAGTAGCATTAGATTTTCTCGGGCGGCGCAATTTCGACGTTGTTATAACAGATCTTCGGATGCCGGGCGCGAACGGAATGGATGTATTAAAAAGCGCGCGGCAGAAAATGCCGGCGCCGGAGGTATTGGTTATCACGGGCTACGGGACGATCGAGGGCGCGGTCGAGGCGATGAAACTCGGCGCGATCTCATATTTACAAAAACCGTTTCCAAACGAAGCGGTGATTCATTTACTTTCCGAAATCGACCGTCGGCGCGGTCTCGAGTCCGAAAACCGGCGTCTCGCATCGGATATGTCGAGCCGGCCGCCGTCGAATATATTTATCGCGGATTCACCGTCGATGAAGGAAGTGTTGCGTCGCATCGACGCGGTTGCGCGAAATGATGTATCTGTTCTGATCGTCGGCGAAAGCGGAACCGGAAAGGAATGCGTCGCGCGGATGATTCATCAAAAAAGCGCGCGCGAGCAGGCTCGTTTCGTGCCGCTTTCCTGCGCCGCGCTCGCCGAAACATTATTAGAAAGCGAATTGTTCGGCCACGAACGAGGCGCATTCACCGACGCTCATAAAGAAAAACGCGGACGTTTCGAAATCGCGAACGGAGGCACGATATTCCTCGACGACGTCGACGATCTCGCGCTCTCGACGCAGGTGAAATTGTTAAGAGTGCTCCAGGAACGCACGATCGAGCGGCTCGGCGGCGAGCGAACGTTAAAAGTCGACGTGCGCGTCCTCGCGGCGAGCAAAGTGCCGCTCGACCGCCGCGTGCGCGAGGGGCGATTCCGCGAGGATTTATATTATCGTTTGAACGTCGTGCCCATCGTCATCCCTCCGCTGCGCGAACGTCCGGGTGACGTGCGCCGCCTCGCCGCGCATTTTTTGCAAACGTACGGCGGCGGGCGCAAATATGAAGTTCACGAGGAGGATATTGTATGGATGGAACGCTACAGCTGGCCCGGCAACGTGCGCGAGCTCGAACATGCGGTCCACCGCGCGATCGCGCTCGCGCCCGAGAACGCTACATTTTTGAAACGCGAACATCTGGTCCCGCTTTCGCCCGACTACCGTTCGGCGCTCGAACCTCAGGAGGAGGTGACGCAACTGAAAGATGTGTTGCGTTCCACCGAAAAATCGCACATCGAAAGAATATTAAAATTAACGCAGGGCAAGCGGCTGCAAACGGCGGATCTCCTCGGCATTTCGCGAAAAGTACTTTGGGAAAAAATCCGCGATTATGGAATTGTTACGAACAATGCTCACGAACACGGCGAGGAGCCCGAATGAAGGCCGGTCCGGCGCTCCGCGCTGTACGGCGCGCGGCGGTGATTTCCGATTTGCATCTTTCGCCCGGCGACGACGCCGCAATCGACAGTTTCATTGAATTTATAAATACGCTCGCGGGCGTCGTCGACGAATTGTTTATATTGGGCGATTTGTTCGAAGCGTACGTCGGCGCGAAACATCTCCGCATGGGGCGCTATCCGGAGGTCGTGTCGGCGTTGCTCGGACTCGAGCGCAACGGAATCCGCGTCACGGCGTTGAAGGGCAACCGCGATTTTCTTCTCGACGGGCAATTTACAAAAAAAACCGGCGTCCGCGTCGCGGGCGACGAGGACGCGATCGTTAGCGGCGGCAAAAAAATACTATTCGTCCACGGCGATTTATTTTGCATTCGCGACGTTCGTTATCAGGCGATGCGGCGCAAACTCCGGTCGCCCGTGCTGCGCGTCGCGTCGCGCGCGCTGCCGCTGTCCATATCGTTAAAGATCGCCGCAAAACTAAGAAAAACCTCCGTCGACGAAATCCGCATGAAAACGCCCGCCGAAATGGGAATTGTAACATCGGAAGTCGAGGCGCGCCTCGCGGAAGGCTACGACACGGTCGTCTGCGGCCACGTCCACGACCCGCGCGTCGAATCGTTAAGAAACGGCACCCTCGTCGTGCTTCCCGCGTGGCCCGCTGCCCCCGGGACATGCTGGATTCGAGAGGGAACGATCTTGTTCGTGTAGAGAATCCGTCTTATCGGGGTGTTTCATCGGGCCCGCTTGTTGGATTAGAATTCTGACCGTGGGACGTCGTTTTCGTCCCGCGTCGGAAATTGAGAAAACTCATGCTGTTTCAAACCAAGGCGGGCTCTTCGATATTATTCGAATTTATCTATTATTTTTGTTCATTTACGGCGACCGCCGGCGCGCAGGCCGGGACGATTCCGCAAATTGTCGTGTCGGGTGCGCCGGTCTCCGTCGAGGTCGCCGATTTGAACGGCGACGGGGCGAACGACCTCGTCGTGGCGGCGGCCGCCGCGAAATCAATTGTAATATTAATGAACGACGGCACGGGACATTTTCAACAATCGGCTCTCCCGCCCGTGACGACTTCGGCGGCCGCGTCCAACGCGCACGCGGCCGATTTGAATGGCGACGGAAAACTGGACATCGTTGCATCATTTACATCAATAAATTCTTTGAATCCGGGCGGCGTCATTGTCTACCTCGGCGACGGCACCGGCGGATTCGCTCTCGCGGGTCAGTATTTAATTAATATTCGGGACACGCGGACGACGGATTTCGACGGGGACGGCGATCTTGATATTGTCGCGCTCGCGTGGGCACAGGTCGACACATTGATTAACTCCGGCACCGCGACGTTTTCGGCGGGTCCGTCGTATGCGCAAGTTTTCGCTCCCTTCATTGGCCCTGTGTTCGCGCCGATGGGCGGATTTGATATGGCGGACCTCGATTCCGACGGAAGGCTCGACTTTGCCGTTCCGTATTCAGTAACAATCAGCAACGGATATCCGTGGCCGTACAATTTGACATATTCATACCATGGCATGCTGACGGGGCTCGGAGATGGAGCGGGCGGATTCGCCGTGAATTCGAATTTATATAATGGGTCCGGGTCCAATGTTACTCTTGCCGACTTCAATGCCGATGGAAAACCGGATTTCGTCATGGGCGGCGTTACGGGCTCGTGGATCGTGATCGCCGCCGGCCTCGGGAACGGCGCGGTCGGCGCGGAAATTTATTCGACGAAATTCGCGAGCAATCCGGCGGCGCTTCGCGTGAACGACATCAATCAGGACGGCATTGCCGATCTATTAAATACCAATTCGTCCGATTATGATATTAACTTTCGCCTGGGAACCGGCGCGGGAACGCTTGGAGATTACCATTCGGTCGCGACCGGCGCGCAACCGATGGATATTGAATTCGCGGCGATCGACGCCTCCGGGCAATTGAATTGTATTGTTGCAAATCGCGGATCGAACACGTTGTCGATTGTGCCGACTTCGCCGGCGGGATTGGGAAACGGTAAGATCCGGCCGTTCGAATTCACGGCGGTGAACATCGATACGCTCGGACTTTCGATGAAGGGCGTGCACAGCGCCGATCTCGACCTCGACGGAAACCGCGACCTCGTGATGCTGGATTCGGGAAGCAAATTCTGGATATTTAGAGGATCAGGGGCCGGATCATTTATTAATATCGGGAGCGCGAGTCCGTCCCAGCCCATTGCAACGTCGGCCGGCGGTTCCGTGTTCGCGCTCGCGGATTTTAATAATGACGGGCGCGCCGATTTGTTAACTTCCATGAACGCGCGGGCGCTCGGGCTTTTTCTTAATAACGGCGGCGGCGGCTTCGGCGCGCAGGCGGGTTTTGGCGCGACATCGACCGGGTGGACTTCCGTGGCGAT
Organism: Planctomycetota bacterium; assembly: GCA_016200225.1. GTDB lineage: Bacteria > Planctomycetota > UBA1135 > UBA1135 > JACQFD01 > JACQFD01. The sequence goes on along the minus strand of JACQFD010000008.1, from coordinate 10,166 downwards.
CGCGGATCTCGACTTCGACGGCAATCTCGACGCAATCGTGGCGAATACACAATTCACGTCCGCGAGCTCGTTCCGCGGCGACGGCGCCGGAGGATTTATAGCGATGGGCGACTTCGGACTTTCGGGCGCACCGAACTCGGCGATCCGGATGGCCGTCGCGGATTTTAATAATAACGGCGCGCCCGACGTCGTCGCCGCGAACGATGCGTCGCCGTGGGTTTTCGCCCTCCTGTCCGGCGACGGCGCCGGCGGATTCTTAACAAAAATCGACGTGCCCGTGCCCGGATTCAGCCACGCGAAAATCGACGCCGCGGACTTTAATAATGATGGCAACGCCGATCTCATAATAAACTATTCGATTCCCGGAAATTTCGCCGCCTCGGCCGCGCTCGTGGGCAACGGCGACGGAACTTTCCAGCCGGCCCAGTATGGAATCTCCGTTTCGACACAAAACGGGTTCGAATCCGCCGTCGCGGATTTGAATTTCGACGGACGCGTCGACGGAATCACTTCGATCGACCGCGATGTTATTATACAACTGGGCAATGGCTCGGGCGGTTTCTCGAACTGGTCGGGAATTTACTCTTCACAATTATCGTCGCTCGAATGCGCCGACGTCGATTCCAACGGCCGCCTGGATTTGATACTTGCCGGGTCTCCGATTTTATTAAACTCGACCGCGTTTCCCGTTGGCGTCTCCGTCTACGGCACCGGCACCCCCGGCTGCGGAGGCATCCACGGGCTCGCGCCGCTCGGCGAACCGAAAGTTGGAAATCCACAATTCGGAGTGATCTGTACAAATGCGCCGCCGAATTCGCTCGGCATCGAACTCGACTGCGATGCGCAGGATCCGATCGGTTCGGACTTTTTTTATTTGGGAACGCAGGTGTTGCTCGATATCAATCATGCAAACTATCTCAGTTATTTCGACACGCTGAGCGACCGCGACGGATACGGCGTGGGCGTTACGTATATTCCCAACGATCCGCAACTTATCGGCATGACATCGTTTAGCCAGGTTTTTTGGTATGATCCGAAGTGTCCGACGACGTGGTTCGGTCTGACCAGTTCGCGCGGCCTCGCGATTACAATTCAGGCGCCGTGATGCGCCGCGTTTCAGTAATGTTTATATAAACGAATGACGGACGCACCCCGCCGCCCCAATCAGCCGCAAGAATCGTTCATCTTAAGAAAACTGAACCTTGTCCGCGGCGACGGCGAGACCGCGAACGCCGGCGGCGCGGCCAACTCGGCGCCTTTCGATCCGGGACGCACGACCGACCAGAAACATTATCAGATTATTAATAAGATCGCCGAAGGTGGCATGGGCGAGGTGCTGCGCGGCAGGGATCTGAATCTCGGCCGCGATATTGCCATCAAGATTCTTAAGAAAGATCTCGCGGAACAGCGGGATGCGCTTGCGCGATTCGTCGAGGAGGCGCAGGTCGGCGGTCAATTGCAACATCCGGGGATCGTGCCGGTTTATGATTTGGGATTGATGGCCGACGAACGGCCATACTTCGCGATGAAACTCGTGCAGGGGCGCACGCTGAAAGAATTGTTACATGAACGCGCGTCGACCGACGCGGACCGGCGCCGGTTTCTTACTATTTTCGAGCAGATTTGCCAGACGATCGGATATGCACATTCGCGGTCGGTGATCCACCGCGATTTGAAGCCTTCGAATGTCATGGTCGGCGCGTTCGGCGAAGTACAGGTCGTCGACTGGGGACTCGCGAAAGTATTAATAAACAATAAACCGGCCGCGAGTTCGCCGGTCGCCGAACCTCCCGTGGCGACGGTGCGCTCGAACGATACGGAAACGGGCAGTTCGCTCTCGGGAACGGTGATGGGAACGCCGCCGTACATGCCGCCCGAGCAGGCGCGCGGCGCGACGGAGGACATGGACGCGCGATCGGATGTGTTTTCGTTGGGCTCGATTCTTAGTGAAATATTAACGAATGCGCCGGCTTATCGCGGTCCCGACGTTTCATTTATATTAAGAATGGCCGTCGCCGGCGAACTCGGCGAAGTGTACGATCGCCTCGAATCGTGCGGCGCCGATCCCGAATTGATACAACTCGCGAAACGCTGTTTACAAAAAGAAATGAACGCGCGCCCCGCGAACGCGAAAGTCGTCGCCGACGCGGTGGCGGAGCATTTGTCCAGCGTCGAGGAGCGCGCGCGCCGCGCGGAGATTTCGGCGGCGGAGGCGCGCGTGCGCGCCGCGTCCGAGCGCAAGGCTCGAAAACTAACGATGGCGCTCGCGTTTTTTATTCTTAGCACGGCGGGCATCGGACTCGGCGGATGGATTTGGGTGCGCGGCGAGCGCGAAACGCGCAATTTGAAAATGGAAAACGAGGTCGCGCGCGCTCTCGAGGACGGCGCGAATGCAAGATTACAAAAGGACTGGCCGGGCCTTGCCGCCGCCGCCGATCGCGTTTCGCTATTGTTAAAGAACGGCGACGATCCCGATTCGGAATTCGCGAAACGAACGCGCGCCGCCGCGTCGGACATGGCGAAGGATTCGGCGGCGGCGCGCGAATCGGCGCTGCTCGAAGATCATTATCAATCCGTTTCGGCCGCCTTCGAATCCGCGAGAATGCCGGAGTCCGATAAGTATGAAAAGAACGACTGGCGGGCGCTCGAGAAACAGTATGATTCGGCGTTCGTGAACATCGGAATTGATATAAACAACGCCGGCGCGGGCACACCGTCGCGCGCGCTCGCGAATCTCGGCCACGCCGTGGAGGTGGCCGCGCTCCTCGACACGTGGAACCGCGCCGCGCGCGGATCGGAGAACGCCGCGCGCGCCGCAAAATTGTTGGCGCTCGCGAACGAACTCGATGGAGAAAAGGACCGCGCCGCGCTTCGAAGCGCGATGGCATCCAACAATACTGTTTTGTTATCGCAGTTCGCGTCGCGCGCCGATCTCCCGTCGCTGCCCGATTCGACCTTGGTTCTTCTCGCCGACGCCGTCGCGGAAACCGGCCATGAAGGAATGTTAAATTCGATTCGTATATTAAGAATCGTCGCGACGCGGCGGCCGGCGAATTTCGCGGCGAACTCCGGATTGGCATTATATTTATCGAGAACGCGTTCGAATATGAACGAAGTGTTGTCGTGGCTGCGGGCCGCGATCGCCCTGCGCCCGACGAACACCGAATTCATGCATCGCCTCGGCGTATACTTCGAACAGACATTGGGCGATCACGCCTCGGCGGAAACTTGCTACAAAATCGCCGTCGAGGCCGCGCCGCGCGATCCGCATTTCTGGCGCCACCTCGGACTCGTCGCCGCCGACGGCGGCCGGCCCGCCGAGGGAGTTGAACTATTATTAAAAGGACTCGGGATCGAGCCGAGGGACATCGGTTTGGTGACCGCGCTTTCGGATGTTTACAAAAACATGGGCAACTATGACAAAGCGCTCGAATATGCGAATAAAGGACTCGAGATCGAGCCGCATTACAGGTCGATTCGATCGGGACTTGTATATATTTTTGCGGATTCCGGAAAACTAAAGGAAGCGGAGGAGGCGGGAAAGGCCGCCGTCGCGGAATTTCCGGATTTTGCCGAGGCGCAGGGCGCGCTTGGTTACGTTTATGAAAGAACCGGGCGGCCGGATCTCGCGATGGCGCGTTTCGAGCTCGCGCATAAGTTGGATCCGCTGCTTAGGTCGGCGATGAACAATCTCGCGCAGTCGTATCTATTTTACAAAAAAGATCCGGCTTCCGCGGTTAAAATAATCAATGATTCGGCCCGGACCAGGAACGCGGGCGAAAAGGAGTATTTGATCCTGTTTGAAGCTTACAAAGTGCTGGGGCAACAGGACGCCGCGCTCTCGGCGATATTGGGCGCGATCGCGGCCAATCCGCGCAACGACGACGCGAAGGAACGATACGCGGTTTTTTTATATAATAATTATAACAAGCTCGCGGAGGCGATCGTACAATTGAAGGACGCCATCGCGATGAATCCCAAGAATGCCTCGCATCACTCCAAATACAGTTTCATGCTGGCCAGGTCCGGACGCAAACAGGAGGCCGTCGACGAAGCGCGCGAGGGGACGCGGCTCGCGCCCGGGAGCGGAACGGCGTGGTATCATCTGGGAGTTGTACACTATATGATCGGGGAACTGGAGGCCGCGCTCGAGGCTCTCGCGAAAACGAAGGAATTCGGTTCGAAGGACGTTTTGTATTACTCCTGCGTGCTCGATATTCTTAAGTTAAAGAATGACGACGCCGGATTGCTCGCAATGGCGAGGGAGGCGGCGGCGGCGCACAACAGTTCGGCCGAATTCGCGGTCATTCTTGGCTATTCGGAAGCGCGGGCGGGAAACACGGGCGCGAGCCTGTCGGAGTTCGAGCGAGTATTAAAAATAAAACCGCCGTTCGCGGCGGAAGCGCTCGCGGGCATGGCGTTCGCGCACGCGCGCGCGGGCGACGCGCCGAAAGCGCGGGAATGTTTGAAACAGGCCGAGGAGTTTATTAACAAAAACGGCGCGTCGCCGCTGTTAATGACCCGCATCGTGCTCGCGCGCGCGGAGACGGAAAAAGCGGAGCGGGCGGCGGCGAAATAGGCGCGCGGCCGCCGCCGGAATTAATAATTACAGTTTCGGCGGCGTGATTTTCGGATACGGCGCCTGCTTGCAGGCTTCGTCGGCGCCGATAATTGCGATGGAAGTGTTCGAATGCGCGATATAACCGTTGTAAATGTCGTCGAGGCCCTTGAATTTGTGTAAAGTTACAAGTTCGACCATGTCGTCGAACGTGAAATCCGAGCGCCATCCTTTATATTTATCCGCGTCGGTCGCGCGGTCGATCGTCGGATAGTGAATAATAATGATCCCCCCGGGCGCGAGCACGCGCCGGAATTCTTTAAAATAAGATTGAATATCTTCGCGGTCGACGTGCACGAGACAGTCGAAGCTCCAGATAAAATCGATCGATGCGTCCTCGATAAACGGTAATGTTCTCCCGTCATTAACGAAAAGCTCCAGCCGCTCCGCGTCCGCGAATCTTTGTTTGCAAAGATCGACGCATTTTCGCGCGATGTCCACGAGCACGATGTGCCGCGGTTCGTATTTTAACAATTCCTGCGTCCAGCGACCGCCGCCCGGCCCAAGTTCGAGCACCCGCAATCCGCGCTTCAAATAGCGTTCGATCGTCCAGCGCAGGACATCGACCTTCCAATCCGCGTGCGGCGTCCAGATTTCGCCGAGATCGGTCCAGTCGTGGAGTTCATTCCACATTTTACGGTTTTCGTCGCGCGTCGGCATGGCGGGCGGACTTGACTATAAACGAAATTCCGCTGTACGTCGCGGCGGTATGCGCTGGCGGCGCGCGCGCGCGTTCTTTACCATTCGTCGATGCCCGATTGGACCGACAACATGACCGTCACGCCGCTCGCATCGTTCCCACCGATGGAAAAATGGGACGATTGGACGGAGTGGGATCCGGAAGCGTGGCCAAAGCGCGTCGAGCGGCGGTACATGCTCGTGCCGACGACATGTTTCAATTGCGAAGCGGCGTGCGGATTGATCGCATATATCGATAAGTCGACTTGGAGTATACAAAAACTCGAGGGCAATCCGCACCATCCGGGATCGCGCGGGCGGAATTGTGCAAAAGGGCCGGCGACGATCAATCAAGTGCTCGATCCGCAACGTATATTATATCCGATGAAACGCTCGGGGCCGCGCGGTTCGGGCAAATTCGAACGCACGACGTGGGACGAGGCGCTCGACGCGTTTGCTAAAGAAATCCGAAAGGCAATTGTAGAGAACCGCAAAACCGAAGTGATGTATCACGTCGGGCGGCCCGGCCACGACGGCTACATGGACCGAATCTTACAATCGTGGGGCGTCGACGGACATAATTCACATACCAACGTCTGCTCCGCCGGCGCGCGGCTCGGCTATGCATTATGGCAGGGGGCCGACCGGCCGTCGCCCGACCATGCGAACGCGCGGTTTATTTTATTGTTATCTTCGCATTTGGAAACGGGACATTACTTCAATCCGCACGCGCAGCGCATCATCGAGGGCAAGATGGCGGGCGCGAAGATTTGTAGTATCGATATACGGCTCTCGAACACCGCGTCGATGTCGAACTACTGGCTCGCGCCGTGGCCGGGCACGGAGGCGGCGATCTTGTTGGCGATGGCCGCCGTCATCATCGACGAAGGATATGTCAACGCCGAATTCGTTCGCAAATTTACGAATTGGGAGGAAATGTTGGAAGCGATCGACTCGCTCGCGCCCGACGGCGCGCGCGGAACGGACGGCGCGAAAGGTAATATTACTTTTGACCGAGTGATTCCCTATCTTCGCTCGCGGATACCGGCGGACGCGCTGGCGTGGGCGGAGAAGGAGTCGCGCGTTCCTAAAGATAAAATTCTGGAAGTCGCGCGCGAGATCGGGCGCGCGGGCACCGCGTTCGCGTCGCACGTGTGGCGCAACACCGCCGCCGGCAATCTCGGCGGCTGGCAGGTCGCGCGCTGTTTGGAATTTGTATCCGTACTCGTCGGGGCCGTGGGTACGAAGGGGGGCACGCTGCCGAATAGTTATAATAAATTCGTGCCGGTGCCGTTTATGAAACCGGGGCCGCAGAGCGTGTGGAGCGAATTGTTATTTCCGCGCGAATATTCGCTCGCGCATTACGAAATGAGTTATCTGCTGCCGCATCTGTTAAGAGAGGGGCGCGGCAGAATTTCGGCGTATTTCACGCGCGTTTACAATCCCGTCTGGACGAATCCCGACGGCGTCGCGTGGATGGATATATTAACGAAAGAAAAGTATATAGGTTTGCACGGCGCGCTCACGCCGACGTGGAACGAGACGGCGCTCTTCGCGGATTATGTGCTTCCAATGGGCCACGGTCCCGAGCGGCATGATATCCAATCGCAGGAGACGCAGGCCGGCAAATGGATCGGTTTCCGCCAGCCCGTGCTGCGCGTCGCGCGCGAGCGCATGGGCGAGAAGTTCGAACATACGTATCAGGCGAATCCCGGCGAGGTTTGGGAGGAGGACGAGTGGTGGATCAACCTCTCGTGGCGCGTCGATCCGGACGGTTCGCTCGGAATTCGTAAATATTACGAATCGCCGTACCGGCCGGGACAACGCGTGTCGGTCGAGGAATATTACCGTTGGATATTCGAAAACTCCGTGCCCGGACTGCCGAAGGCGGCGGCGGATGCAAAAATGTCGCCGCTCGACTACATGCGACGCCACGGGGCATTTTTAGTAGAAAATGAACATTATGAACATTTCGCCGAGAAACTCGACGCGAAAACGCTCGTCGGCGCGACGGTGGACGCGAAAACGAAGAAAATAATAAAAGACGGCAAGGCGGTCGGCGTCGAGATCGACGGCGAACCGCTCGCGGGATTTCCGACGCCGTCGCGCAAGCTCGAAATCTACTCGAAAACGATGGCCGATTTCGGGTGGCCCGAGCAGACGATGCCGGCGTATATCCAATCGCACGTGCATCCGGATAAGTTAGATATTACAAAAGGCGAAATGGCGCTTGTGCCGACGTTCCGGTTGCCGACGCTGATCCACACGCGCTCGGGCAACGCGAAATGGTTATATGAATTATCCAATTCGAATCCCGTGTGGATGCATCCGTCGGTGGGCAGGCGATTGAAAGTCAAAACCGGCGATCTCGTGCGTGTGACCACGCGCCTCGGCTATTTCGTCAATAAAGTCTGGGTCACGGAGGGAATCCTTCCCGGAATTGTAGCTTGTTCGCACCATCTCGGGCGGTGGCGCACGGACGATTCGGGCGTCGGCGTCGACAAATGGGCGGCGGCGGAGGTGAAATTGGATACTTCGAACGGTAAATTTAAGATAACGCGGGTGAAAGACATCGCGCCGTTCGACAGCACCGATCCCGACAGCAAACGCGTCTGGTGGGTCGACGGCGGCGTGCATCAGAATCTAACATTTCCCGTGCAACCGGATCCGTGGTCGGGAATGCACTGCTGGCATCAAAAAGTCGTCGTCGAAAAAGCGAGGACCGGCGACCGCTACGGCGACGTGGAAGTGTGGCCCGAAAAATCGCAGGAAATATATAAAGAATGGCTCGCGATGACGCGGCCGCCGAAAGCGGGCGGCCTGCGGCGTCCGCTCTGGATGAACCGTCCGCTGCGGCCGGTCGAATCGACGTATTATTTACCAAAGGATGAAAAGTAAATGTCAAGATTGTTCCACGCGCTGCTGCCGGCCGTTTGTATATTAACGATCACATCGCCGGGCGATGATAGGATTCGAATCCATCCCGGCGACGTCGTCGATACGTTCGCCGCGACCGACGTTCTCACGGGAAAAGAGAATTCGCTGCAAGTGCACGGACCGGCGCCGAAAGCGACGGTGATCGCGTTCACGAGCGTGCGCTGCCCGGTCGCCGCCGTGCTCGCGCCGCGGCTCGTCGAGATTAGTAAAGAATACGGCGAAAAGGGCGTCCGGTTTTTGTTTATCGATTCGAACCCGGGCGAGACCGCGGATGAATTCGCGGAGTTCGCGAAGAACGTTCAAATTAAAGAAAACGCGCTGCGCGATCCCGAGCAGAAAATCGCCGACGCGCTCGGCGTGACGTGCACGGCCGAAGTTTTGGTTATTGATAATAATCGAAAACTCGCGTACCGCGGCGCCGTCGACGATCAGTATATTCCGGGCGCGCGCAAACCGGCGCCGAAGCGGCAGTATTTGATAGAAGCACTCCGCTCGGTTCTCGAGGGCGCCGCGCCCGCCGTGAAAACGACAAAACCCGCCGGCTGCCTGATTGGCCGCGAGCGCAAGGACGTCAAGGCCGCGAAAGTTACTTACAATAAAGACGTCGCGCCGATTCTACAGAAACACTGCGTCCAGTGCCACCAACCGGGCGAAGTGGGGCCGATGTCTTTGTTAAATTATCAGAACGCGGCCGATGTGTCGCTCATGATCGGCGAAGTCGTCGACAACGGCCGCATGCCGCCGTGGCACGCGGATCCGCGGTTCGGGAAATGGTCGAACGAACGTAAATTAAGCGATCCGGAAAAACTAACGATCGCCAACTGGGTCAAAGCCGGCGCGCCGAAGGGCGACGGCGCCGAATTTGTGATCAAAGCGCCCACGGCCGTGGAAAAGTCGCGCTGGCACATCGGCGAACCCGATCTTGTGCTGCGCGCGCCGAAACAACAGATCCCCGAGCAGGGGACGATGGAGTATCGTTATTTAAACGTCGACACCGCGCTCAAGGAGGATCGTTGGATTCAGGCCGCCGAAATTCACGCTGGCGCGCGCCAGAACGTGCATCACATTCTGGTTTTTTGTAAATATCCAAAAGATCGCAAATCCGAGGAGCCGCCGATCGACGGCGGCCTCGAGGCGGGATTCTTTGCAAGCCTCGTCCCGGGCGACGTGCCAAACGTCTGGCCCGCGGGGACCGGAAAACTGCTGCCGGCCGGCGCAACCTTAATGTTTCAAATCCATTATACGGCGAGCGGCATCGCGGGCGAAGACGTTTCCGAAATCGGACTTAAGTTTTGTAAAGAAAAACCCAAACAAATCGTGACGACGCGCGGAATCACGCAACATAAACTAAGAATCGAACCGAACGATCCCGCCGCCAAATACTCGGCTTCATGGTTTGTGCCGAAGGATATTACGATTCTCGGCGTGTCGCCGCACATGCACTACCGCGGCAAATCGTTTCAATTCGATATTACAAAAGACGGCAAGACGGAGACGCTCCTCAGCGTCCCGAAATATGATTTCAACTGGCAGGCCGTCTACCACCCCGTGAAACCGCTTGCCGTCGGGAAAACCTCCGTCATCAAATGCACCGGCGTTTATGACAATTCCGCCGCGAACCCCGCCAATCCCAACCCGAACGCAACCGTACATTTCGGCGAACAGAGTTGGGATGAGATGTTCATCGGATATGTGGATTATGTTGAGGATCATTAAGGTTGGCTCTGGCGCCGCATGGCGCTTGCGCTACGCGCGCGGCGTGCCCTCCGCGGGCGGCGAGATGGCCGCTCGGCGGGTTGGGTCGGCGGCTCAGACAGATGAGATGAGAAGGCCGGTTTCCGCCGGCGGGATATCTAAAATTAGATTCCCTACAAATGCGGGCTCGAGGCCCAAAGGACGGAAACCGACCCATGTCTCATTCTACTCTCTCTCC
>JACQFD010000013.1 GCA_016200225.1 Planctomycetota bacterium | reverse complement strand
TTTACAATTATTGGATCGAGACCGTCGACATTTACGGAGCGACGCAGATCCTCGGACCGACGTCCGTCAACGTTCGATAAATATAGATAATTGTCAATCGTAAGATCGGGGACGGGCCGCGGCCCGTCCCCGTTTTGTTAATGAACGCACGGCGCGCGCGCCCAAAGCGCTACAGAAGGAGAGTCGCGGGCGCCGATAGCCGTAGAGCGAGGACCCCCCTATGTTTCGACGCGTCGTTTTTGCAGCGTTTCTCACTCTCGCGGGCGCGGCCGCGCCCGACCGCTCCGAGGCCTCAACCGATGCCGGCCATGTGACGATCCTGTCACACGAACAGCAGGCGCAACTCCGTAAAACCTACGCGGAAGACATCGCGCAGGGGCAGCTCGGGGCGCTTCCCGCGGACGGCCGGTCCGTCCCGCGCGAAACGATACAAAAACTCGTTCGTTTATATTCCATCGCGGGGCCGGGCGGCGTCCACTGGCTTTTTCAGAATCTTGCAAAAGACGCGAAGGACGAGCGGGCGCGGAATAGTATTAATATCGACAGCCGGCACATTTTTAACATTCGCGCGCGCGTCGCGGACGACGTTACCGCGGAAATTACGAATCGAAGAAATGTAAAAATATTGATCAATAATTTCAGCGACAGCGGAAACGCGCTTGCGGACGAAGACCGCACGGTCTGGCTCGAAGGAATGGAATTTAACGATTTCTTGAAGGAATTCCGCGACGGACTCCGGGCGCGTTCCGGAAACGGCGGCATCGCCGAGACGAATCTCGAAATGACGCTCTTCGACGGGCGGGCGACGTTTCCCGACTGGCGCCGCGCCAAGGATATTGTTAGTTATAAAATGGAAATGGAGCGCCAGTATCGCGAGCGCGCGGGGAACAACGAGGCATATTTATTAGAAGGCGGAATGCGGACCGAAGTGGAATTGTCAACATTCGACTCTCCGAAAAAGACGCTGAGAGTATTCGAAAAAGATTCCGGAGGCAACGTTAGCATCCGGCCCGCCGACGCGAGTCTCGAAGTCTTTCGAGGAGTGCGGCCCGAGCAGGCGCGATCGCACGCGTTCGACGTCGCCGTTTCGAATATTGTTATGTCGGAACATCATTTTGGCGAGGCCGACTATATGATTGTCCTCGCGAAATACGGCCTGCGCACCGTCCGCGGATCGCTCGTGCGATTTGCCGTCGAGGATCCCGGAGGAAAATTACAAGTTAAAGAATACGGCAAGCTGACTCCGGCTCAGCGAACGGATCTGATCGAGCGTGCGTTTGCAAATATTTTCCGAATGGAGGCGGAGCGGCTGGGGCGCGAGGATCTCGGCGCTTACATCCGCGAACGCACGCCGGAAATCGTCGAATTATTAAATATTGCATTCGAAGTGCGCGAGAATCGCAAGCAATTTAACGATCCCGCGACCCGAAAGAAAGTATTCGGCGCGCTTGCCGAACGCATGGCGCGCCGCGAAGGGCGCGATCCCGCCGACCCGGCCGTGCTGAATGAATATCTACAATTCGCGGCCGAGCACTGGCGGCAATCCATCGAATCGATGAATCACGATCAGGCGGTCGCCGCGTTTCCCGAGCGCGTGCGCGACTGGCTCCGCCCGCCGTCGGACGCCGAGCTCGGAAAAGTTAGATCCCGATTGAAAGCGATGTCGCTGGAACTCGCCGCCGAAATCGACGCGCTCGATGCCAGGACACTGCGGGCGGCGCACAAGGCCTCGGCGTTCCACGCGATTAAGAATGCAATCGTTCATGGAAACGACGCGCTCGCGGAAATGTTAGTTAAAATGCTTCGCGATTATCAAGATCCGACGCGGATGAGCGCCGGGTTTATTGTAGAAAACGGACGGCAGATCGAGGATTTGATACATCTCGCGCTCAAAGAGCGCGCACTCCGAAAGAAAGGCGCTCAACCGCCTCCGGGAGCGCCGACGTCGCCCGACGATCCGTCGCATCCGGCGGCCGAACTGGCGAAGGCGGCGGAAGAAGCGCAAAAATCTTTTCATCAAGAAATGGGCGCGGCGGCGCGTGAATTAACAAATGAATTCGCGGCCGAGGGGCGCCGGATGATCCGCGAGACCTTTTTCGAAATCGCGCAAGGCGTCGGCGTCCACGAAGTGCCCGATCCGTTCGTTAAACAGGGCACGCGATTACAAATGGATCTGTCGCGCGCGCTGCGCGGCGAAATATTATTACAAAATTCCGCCTCGATGTTACACATCATGCGCGCGTGGCAGGAGTCGCGCGAGTGCGCGCCCGAGGATCGCGCGTGGGCGCTCGCCAAGATTATTTCCGTCGAGGCGCTTTTGCGAAGTCCACGACTGTCGTTTCTCTATTCCGGAATGAATGCATTTTCCTCGGGAAGCCTGAAACCGCTGCTTCCCGAACTGTATCCACGGCTCGCGCGACATTTGATAGAAAAATCGCTCGGCGCGTTGAATAGCAATGAAATTTCAATGATCGAGAAAGCGTGGGGCCGCGAAGCCGCGGCGCTCGCGACCGCCGAAAGCCTGGCGGCGAAGGAAGGGGCCGAATTGATTATGAAAGACTGTTTCGGCACGCCGATTCTTATGATACAGGCGGCGACGGCGGCGGTCGATGTCGCGGGGCACTTTTATTTAGATCCGCTCGGCGATGAAATCGCGGATCGTGCCTATCAGGGATTTTACACCGACGACGCGTCCATCGTCGGCCGCGCGCTGCGCGCGACGAATTCGGAAACGGTTGTTAACGATAAATTTGATACAATTCTCGGCGAGGTGCCGCTCAACCTTGGCGGGAGAGATTTCGGTTATGTCCCGCCCGCCGAGGAGGAAACCGATCGAACGACGATCGACAGGATTCCGCTCCTCGTCGATCTGGGCCGATCGTTAAATTTACTTTCCGATGAACCGCATAAAATAGTTATCGACGGAAAAGAACAAAATATCAGTCCGGCGCGCCAGCTTCTGGATTTCGAAAAATGGGAATCTAAAGAATGGTCGGAGCCCATTCTTAACGATCGCGCGGCGCTCGCGGGCAATCCCGACGCGCAAACGCGGGCAAGCCACGAGTTTTCGATGCGCCGCCGCAACATGTGGGCGTTTTTCGAAGGCGAGATTGCCCGCGAAACGGCGCGTCTCTGCGCACAGGACACGGGAATGACGGCGGAGGAGGTCCGAACGGAACTTCCGTTGACGTGGGATCTCCGGCGCGAAAAAATCATCAATGGCGGAGAATTAAGAATCGGAAATCAACCGATCGAGATATCTCATAATAATACATTCTTCATGAGATATGCGCGGCGGTACATGGATGCAAAGATTCCGAGCCTCATTCCGCCCATGAAAACCGGAAATCTCACGCGCGAGGACATGACCGCGCGCCTTGCGGCGCGGCTCGAACGCGACTGGCGCGACGGTTATACTAAGTTTGCCTATCGCGAATCGATATTACAAGAAGCGCGGCGTCTCGCGTGGATCGAAAAATCGATCCTTGCGCGGCTCCAAGCCGGCGAGATCGACGCGGCATTCTTAAGAACCGCCTCGGCGCGCGGACTCGACGCGGCCTTTCGCGAGCGCGAGTTCGGCAAACCGCTCGCCGCGCGATTCGAGGACGAATTATTAGAAGGGCGAATAGTTACAAATCAGGAATCCGCGCGCGTGCCCCGTTTCGCGCTCGAAGGCGTCGCGGGCGAACGCGAATCGGGCGATATTCTTGGCGATCTCGCGCTGACGATTCGATGCGATGCGCCGATTGATACTTATCCGTTGCCGTGGCGCTACGCGTTCCGCGTGCGCGTGCCCGACGGAAAAAATATATTTAAAATGGAGGAACGACTCGCCGGCGTCGCGCGGCGCGTCGACGCGCCGCGAATACAACAAATGGAGAACGACGAACGCAGCGACGAAGAGAGCCTCGGCTCGGCGAATTATACAGCTTTTCCGGCGGACGACCGGCGCCGCGACTCGGTCAGGATGGAAGTTACAAAAAGCGGCCCTGTCGAAATCGAAGTCGCGGGTTTTTCGGCGCCGACGCCCGAATTTCCCGAGGGCCGCCCGCTCGGAAAAGGCAGCATCGTTTACGATCGCAAAACGCCCGACCCGCCCGCGCCGCCGATCGCGACGCCGGCCGCGCAACCAAAATATCCGCCGCTCAAGCTCTCGTCGCTCGAGGTCGCGCGCGAGATCCCGACGGCGTCGGGAAATAGTAAGAAAACGACCGAAAAGACCGCCGCGAAATCGGCCGCGGCAAATATCAAATTAGACGGCGAGTCGGCGAATCTCGCGCTCGATATTAATATTCCGGATTTTATCGATCCGGGAAGTAATTATAATATTTCTGCAAGGCTCGCGTACGCCGCCGGATCGACCCGATCTCCGCTCCGGGTCAAGTTGTCCGCGTCGTCGGGCGCGCGCGCGGTCGACTCCGCCGAGGTCGCTCCGGGCGCCGCGGGACAGGGCGAATTGCACGCGGGCGAATCGTTTACATTCAAAGGAACCGCGGATCTCGGTTACAGATGGAGTTTTATACAATCGCGCAAACCGAGCGAGGGCCGCGCCGACGGTTTCTTTTCTCCGGAGACGTTTCTTTGCTATAACGTCCACAGCGACGCGCCCTCGAACGACGGTTTGAATAATACCGAACGTGGATCTGACAATTCGCACGGCGCGGTTCCGAAGTTTAGAAACGCGGAACAGGATTATACATTCGACGCCGAAATCTCGAAGGATGGAAAAGACTGGGTAAAGTTACAAATCAAGGCGCACTACAATTTGGAAGGCGGGCTTGCCGCGGGCGAGCCGCCGCGCAGCGGAAATCCGACGGGCGGCGGAAATCCGACGGGCGGCGGCGCCGGTTCCGGAACTGTTATATCCAATCACGACGCCATCGTCAAACTTCTCTCCGGGCTCCGGCCGTGGGACGATCCGCGCGTGAAAGAATTAATGGATGAGTGGCTGCGCGACGCGCGTGTCGAGGTTCCGGGCGAACCCGGCTCGTTTTTGAAATATAATAAATACGGCACCCTTTACGGCAAAACGAAATCTGTAACGATCACCGCCGTTCCGGCCGACACGGGCGGCCGCACGCGCGAACAGTGGCTTTGGGAAGCGTGCCGCCGACTGACTTCGTCGAATATTTGTACGATGGGAGCGTACATCGAGCACAGGCTCGAGGGTAAAGGCGTCGACGATTGTCAATGCGCGGCGCCGGCGCGGCCGCCGAAGTTGAATCCCGGCGTTACCGTCGATCCGAATTCTCCGTGGGCGAAACCATTTCAAACATTGGGCGCGGAATTGGATAAACAAGCGAATGGGGAAATTGTTATTCCCGACGAAATCCCGTGGGCCAAGTCGTGGATTGCGGCGCTCGCGGACGCGAAAAAGCGCAACGTCCCCGTCGTCGTATTCGTTACATCCAAGTCATCGCCCGTCGCGCGCCGCGTCGAAGGCGTTTTTCACGAAAAAATAGTAGTAGAACGGCGCGACGACGCGGCGTGGATGCGGTTCGACGCGTCCGCCCCTGAAATACAAATACTTGGATTCGACGGCGTTCCGGTCGTCGATTATTACGATGGCGACGGCCGCGCGATCGATAGTAAACAACTACGAATGGTCGGAGATACTAACGATCTCGCCGTCGTGCTCTCGCTGGACGAAGCGCGCGCGAAATTGCGCTCGCCCGTCATCCGGCGCAATCCGCCGCTCGTGGTTCCGCCGGTTCCGGCGACTCCCGAAAAACAAACGAAGAAAAAAGACAACTCAAAAAAATGAAACATTTCGCCGCTCAATTATTTGTGATGCTCTTCGCCGGCACCGCGTCGGCGCCGCCCCAGCAGACGAAGAATACTACAGTTCTCGACGGTTTCCGGCAAATGAAGCTTTCCGCCGACGAAATCCGCGCCGGGAGCGCGTTCATTGATTATAATTGGTTCGAGATCGCGCCGTCCGGCACCGGCGTTTCGCGGGCGATGCGCGCGAAACTCGACGACCTGCCGTGGCACGGCGTGTTTCCCGACGACGAAATTCCAAAGACTACACTTCGGATCGAGTTTCCATCGGGTCCGTATGCGGATGCGAAAGCGGGGCGCGCGGTGATCTGCGCGGCATTGTATGCGAGCGATGTCGACGCGCGTTTTGCATTTCAAACTTTGGGCAGCCGCATCAAGGGGAAGAGTTCACCTGCTACAATTCCAGCGGCGGCGCGCGGCGAGGAGGATGGAATTCGAGTCGCGGATATTCAAATTAAAGATAACAAACTTATCGACTTGAAAGACGGCATTTTCTTCGCAACGGGGCCGTGGTTCGTCGCCGTCGCGCTGGAACCGGATTACGAGGGCCACGTCGACCCGCTCGGCGCCGCCTACCGGGCGGGCCGCGCGCTCCGCGAGGGTCCGTTCGTCGTCGCTGATTATTATATATCACTTTCCAAGGAAATATGGAATCCCGGCGAAAGACTCGAAATAAACGTTTTTCGCGGCTCGTTCGGCTGCCCTTTTCGCGACGTCGCGTTGACGGAACATTTAATATTAAAGAAAGGTCCTCGAACGCTCGCGACCGTCGAACGTCCGGGACTCGAAAGCGATTTGCGAAACGGCCGCGATCTCTCCCCGGAAACTCTTAAATTATCCATTCCGCCCGGAGCCGAGCCCGGAAATTATGTTCTGGAAATTGTCATGACGGTCGGCGAAGCGCAAATTTCGCGCAAAGCGAAATTCACGATCGGGAATTGATGCCTGTCGCCGACCCGGAGCACGCGGCGCCGGCGGCGCGCCGAATGCGCTTGGCTAAGTTGCGCCACAGGAACGGCTTATAGGCGTGTGCGCGGACCGCGGCCTCGCGGCGGGCGGCGCCTCGTTTCTTCCCGAGTGACAACCGGCCCGAATCCCGGCAGTTCAACTTGCGCAAAAATCCACGCTTGCGTACAGTTTTAACATTCACTCCCCAAGAAGCGCCTTCGGTTCCGGGCAGGCCGGTTCCGTTCCGGCGTTACTAATAATATGAAGCTCAATACCCCGATCTTAACATTTGCCGGCGCCGCGGCGCTCGCTTTTGTTTCGCTGATCGCGTCCAACGCGTTTGGTTATTTTGGACTCACGTCTCAGCCGATTTTCACGGAAGACACGCCCTGCAATGCCGAATTCATCACCGTGCCCGGGCAGCAGGTTTGTTTTAATGTTTCCGCGTTCGATCCCAATCAAGTCAACACCGTCGTCCTCGCATGGAACGACATTCCAATTACCGCGACGACGACGCCGCCGTGTCCCACCGCGGGCCAGGGATTTGTAACAACGCAATTTTGTTTCACGCCGCAGATATCCGACGCAGGGCAGACGTTCCTCGTTATATTTACAACGTTTATTCCTGGACTCGACCAGATTGTGCCGAAATGCGATATTAAGATTACAGTCGAGCCGGATCTTTCGGCGGAAGTTACAAAATTCATCGGAGCCTCCGCGTACCTTGGCGGACCCGTCAATATTCAATTCGAGACTTCGTCCGAAATCGACAACGCGTTCTTTAATATTTATCGAGGCGAAGGCAATCAACTTATGGGTTCGACATTGGTAAACAAGAGTCCGATCATGGCGATGGGCGGACCCGCGATGCCCGCGTCGTACACGCAACTCGACCGCAAGGTCGTGCCGGGCAAAATCTATCATTATTGGCTCGAGTCCGTCGACATCTACGGAGAATCGCAGGTCATCGGCCCGATTTCAGTCGCCGCGAGATAAATCTCAAACATTTATATTCACGCGGGACGGCCATCGCGCCGTCCCGCGGTGTTTTAGGATTGAATTTCGCCGTCCGCGCGTCAGGATCGTTTCAACCTCGCGTCGAGCGCGCTTCCAACAATCAAAATCGTATCATGATTCGGAATCATCCCATCGGCGGCGCATCGACGATGAAAATTATCATCGTTATTGTAATTATGCTGATGGTGGGCGTCGAAGCGGTTTCGATGTATTTTATGTTCGGGCGCGGACCCGGCGCGCCGGCGTCGAGGCCGTCGGCGCGCGCGGAAGAAGAATTCATGACAATTAAAGGAAAGGTTGTCGACTGGAACGCAAAAGCGGTTCCGAATGTTCATGTTTTCATCGAACCGGATTACAATGCGCCCGTCGTGACGGACGCTAATGGTAAATTCGAATTCATAAATGTTCCACTCGGAATTCCCATTGTCGTCGGGGGACCGCCAAATAAATTGTTCAATCTTGTCGTCGAAGGTGGAATACTCGCGGACGGCGTGGAATATGTTGAAAGCAGCATTCAGTCGGGCGGCGAGGACGTTGTTCTAAAGTTAGTTAAGAAATAGCAAGTATAAATCATGACGAAAGAAGTCAGTGCGGGCGGCGGGCTCCGCGGCGCGGCGCAGCGGCGCGCTCGACGCGACGGGGCGTCGCCTTCGCCGCCGCTGTCTAGCGCCACGGACCCGCCGCCCGCCAGTACTAACGATGGCGCCGAACACTAATATACGCGGCTGCTCGGCCGTCGCGGCGCGCGCGTGGCCGCGCAAGCGCGGCCACACCGCGCGTCTCGCGACCGCCTCGCTGTAAGTGATCCCGGCCACATGACACAAACCACAGATCCCAAACCCCCAACGATCGTCGGCAGTGGTTCCGCGCGAGTTCCGCAGCCGAGGGATGGCGGCGCGCAGCGCCGCCATCGTCGGCGAGGACTTGTTTGAGCGCCGGAACCACAGCCGACGATCGGAGAAATATATTAAATATTATATAAAAAAATAATAAATAATAATTATTAACGAAAGTGACTGCTCCGACGCCGCGCGCGCAGCGCAAGCGCCACGCGGCGCCAGAGCCTTAGTTGGGAACAAAATGCCCCTTAAACTCCAATTTAACATTCGGCGGCAATGCGCATGAAATCGAAAGCTTCAAATCGTGAACTTTACTCTTCTCCGACGCGTCCAATCGGATGCGCCACGCCTGCCAGCAGCTCGGATAAGTTGCATTTCCCAATACGCTGGCCCAGCCCTCGTTACCGTTCATGGTGAAGTAATTGCCGATGTCGGGAAGATGAACTTCGGCGCCCTTCGAATCTTTAAGTTCCGCTGAAATAACAAAAAGACCGCCGAGTCTGGATTCGACGGTCGAGGAAAGTTGATATTTGAGCGGCGCGGTCGGCTTCGGTGGAGGAATCGGTTGTTTTCCGTCGGTGGCGAGGATGCGGAAGCGGCCAAGTGTATGATCGGGCGGACCGTTTATGTAGCCTTGATCGATCTTGATAACAATTTCGGATTTGTCGGCGTCGAGGATCGGTTGCGAAGTTTCGAAGACGGCGGCCTGCGTTTCGCCTTCGCGCGGGTCGATCGACCATGCGGTCTTGGGATCGCCGTCGATCGCGGCGGCGACGGGCCAGCCGCCGTAGCTCGATTGTGAATAACTTGCCGAGGGATTTTGTAAACGAACGGGTTTGCCGGCGACCATAACATTAAATTCGCCGACGGCGAAATTACCATTGTACGATCGCCCGGGTCCGTTCGAGGGCAGCGCGGGGTCGGCGAGCGCCTCGAGGCGGAAGCCGGTAATCTTAGTTAACTTGGTCGACGCGCGAATGGTATAAACGTCGGGCGACGGGGAGGGACCCTCCGCGGAAATGGTATGGTCCGGACGTATCGTTAATTTTGCGCCGGCGGAGGACGCGGCGGCCGAGGGTTCGAGAACGGTCCAGACGGACATATCTTCTTTTTCGGCGGCGGGCCCGGCGATTGTTAATGATACGTCGCGGCTTTGTTCCGCGAATGCGATGGGCGCCGGTCGCGCGGCGAACGCGCGGTCGAGGCTCGGCCGCGCGCCCGCGGACACGACTTCGAGAAGCGCCGCCTCGAACGGTTTCATGATGAATCTTGCGCCCGATTTGTAATGTGCGTCGGGGCCGGTCAGGCGCGCCGGGTCGGGATACCATTGAACTAAATCCCATTCGCCGTCGTTCGGGAGATTCCAACGCGCGTCGAGATTGAGAGTTATTGTTTGATCCCGCCACGTGCAATTATTGATAGCTAAAAATGCGCGTTTGCCGTCGCTGCAACAGTATCCGTAAACTTCATTTTTCCATGGATCGCCGAGGATCTTGAGCGGATTGATGAAGCAATCGCGATTCGTCCGCAGGAGCGCGATGAAATCCGCGAGTTGCGTCCACTCGGGCGGCGAAAGCCAGTTGTTATCGGCCCAAATCTGCGCGAGCAGGCTTCCGCGCGAAATGTCCATAACAAACGCCTCCTGCCAGCGTTCTTTACCGATCGAACTGTTCCATCCCCAGCTCGAGAGCCACACGCCGAGCGAATCTTTGCCGAGCGCCGGAATATCCTTACTATACCATTGCGCCTGATCGAGTTTTTGCGTCACGGCGTCGCGCGCGAACGGCGCGGGCTGCGGCGCGGGAGTCGCCGCCTCGATTCCGATTCCCGAATCGAACAGAGTGTCGCCGTGCAACAGCCACCACGGCGAGCGGTGGCCCCAATATAATATTAAGAAAACATCGGGATTCACCTTGTCGAGATCGTGCAGAAGTTCGATGACGGAATTGTAAATGGCCTCCGTCGAATAAACTCCGGGCAGGTGGCCGTGCTTGGGATTATTACAAACCGCGTTGAGATTATCAAATTTAATTTCACGAATCCCGTTCTCGCGTATATGATGAATAAACGCATCGCGATACATCGATTTGATGGGTTCGCTCGCGCGGCAGAAAATATTAGGATTGTCGCTGAGCGACGGTTTCGCGGCCTCGCTCTGGCCGATTCCCCAGCCGCCCCACGTCGTCGAACTGTCGATCCAAAGTCCGGGCGCCGTGCGCAGGCCGTCGAGCAGCGGTTTAATCTTTGTCAACGCGTTCGGAAATCGCGAAGGATCGAAACGCTTCAAATCGCCCGTCGAATCGACCCAGAAATGTATATTACAGATATCGAACCGGCAGCCCGTCGCTTTCTGGCTTTCGGCGAGCAGATTCAGACTGTGGAGTTCGTAGCTTTCGGAATTCATAAAGTCTCCCGAAGGCCACGACCCGAAATTATCATAAATTGCGTACGGTTTGTCGTGATGTCGCTCGACGCGCCGCATCCGGCTCCGCACATGCGAAACGAACGCGTCGCGCGCGCCGCCCGTCTTCGCGACGCCGTAGACGGTTTCCATGCATTCATAATGTTCCTCCGGCTTGAGAACGATGCCCGGATAATGACGAAGACTAATTTTACCACCGGACGCGTTCGCGAAACCCGCCGGATGCGAGACGCTCATGAAGATTTCGTTATTGATATAAATCGGAAATCCCTGTTCGCGCTCTTCGACGGGCAATTGTGTAGTATAATCGCCGAGTCGAACGTTCAACAGCGTGATGGGCGTGGGTTCATGATTAATAATCGTGACATATTTATACATATAGGAATCGTTTGAATTCCATTCATAGGCAATATAAGCCGCAATCGCCGGGTCTTTGGCTATCAATGAAAATAAATAGGTCGATATGCCCATCGACCCCGACGCCCCCGCTTCGTTCCCGATGGTCCACTTCGGTACAACCGCGCCCTGCGCGCGCGGAACGGTAACGGCGATGTCCAGCTCCGATCCGTGCCCGAGGTCGATCGTGTCGCCCGTTAATTTATTTGTAATCGACTCCGCGAACAGGCCATCTTTATAATTAATACGAAATGTAAAAAATGGTGGATCCAGATCGACAATGTTTGGATTCTTATCGTTCGAATCCGCCGCTTGCATCCATGCGGCCGCCGTCGGCGCGATGGCGAATAGAAAAAACGCAATGGCAATGATTGGATTTCGCGGGCGCATTTCGGTTCTCGCCGCGGTCATCGCGGCGCCCGACGGATGATGCACGAGCCGGCCGCGCGTCGCAACGCCCAATGCGGCTCGCAGCGAAACCCGCTCGCGTGTTGGAGTCGCGCGACTTTCGATTACAATACCCCGCTCATGCCGTACGACCCCTCCGCCATCGAAGCGCGCTGGCAAGCGTTCTGGAATGCGAATCAAACATTTCGCACGGTCGAGGACCGCGCGAAACCGAAATTTTATGTATTGGATATGTTTCCGTATCCTTCGGGTTCGGGCCTCCACGTCGGCCATCCCGAGGGTTACACGGCAACCGATATCGTCGCGCGCTACAAGCGCATGCGCGGTTTTTGTGTATTGCATCCTATGGGCTGGGACGCGTTTGGTCTGCCCGCCGAGAATTATGCTATTAAAACCGGCACGCATCCGCGCGCCACGACCGAGAGCAACGTCGCGCGCTTCAAACAACAATTGCAGTCGCTGGGTTTCAGTTACGATTGGTCGCGCGAGATCAATACGACGGATCCTAAATATTATCGTTGGACTCAGTGGATTTTTCTTAAGTTATATAACAAGGGCCTCGCGTACGAGGCGATGGCGCCGATCAACTGGTGCGACAATTGCAAAACCGGCCTCGCGAACGAGGAGGCCGTCGGCGGCGTGTGCGACCGTTGCGGCGGCCCGGTTATAAAGAAAAACATCCGGCAGTGGGTTTTAAAGATTACCGCGTACGCGGATCGTTTAATTAAGGATCTGGAAAATCTCGACTGGCCCGAAAGTATCAAAACAATGCAGCGCGAATGGATCGGCCGCAGCGAGGGCGCGCGCGTGAAGTTTAAGATTCCGTCCGCGGACGCGGAATTCAACGTATTCACGACGCGTCCCGACACGCTTTTCGGCGCGACCTACTGCGTCCTCGCGCCGGAGCATCCGCTGGTCGATAAAATTACAATTCCGGCGAAGCGCGCCGAAGTGAACGCCTATCGCGAGGAAGCGAAACGCAAGAGCGATCTCGCGCGCACCGATCTTGCTAAAGATAAATCGGGCGTATTCACGGGCGCGTTCGCCGTGAATCCCGCGAATGGTAAAGAAATGCCCGTTTGGATCGCCGATTATGTATTAATGAATTACGGCTCCGGCGCGATCATGGCCGTGCCCGGCCACGACGAGCGCGATCATACATTTGCCAAAAAATTCGGCCTGCCGATCGTCGAAGTCGTGCGCGGCGGCGCCGTTCCCGTCGCGGAGACCGCGTTTTCGGGCGACGGTATTAATATTAATTCCGGATTTCTCGACGGACTCGCAACGTCGGACGCTAAGAAAAAAATGGGCGCGTTCCTAAGCGAACGCGGCCTCGGCGAGCCGACGGTTAGTTATAAACTTCGCGACTGGGTTTTTTCGCGCCAGCGCTACTGGGGCGAGCCGATTCCAATCTTACATTTGGAGAACGGTTCCATGAAACCGCTCTCCGAGAGTGAATTGCCGCTGCTGCTCCCCGAGGTCGATCGTTATCAACCGACGGGCACGGGCGAGAGCCCGCTCGCGGCGATCGACGCGTGGGTGAATACTAAGGATTCGTCCACCGGCCGTCCCGCGAAACGCGAAACCAACACGATGCCGCAGTGGGCGGGTTCGTGCTGGTATTATTTACGTTTCATGGACCCCGCGAACGACCGCGAGCCGTGGTCGAAAGACAGGGAACAATATTGGAAAAACGTCGATCTTTACGTCGGCGGCGTCGAGCACGCGGTGCTGCATTTATTATATGCGCGTTTCTGGCACAAGGTTTTATATGATCTTGGAATTGTATCGACCGTCGAACCGTTCCAAAAACTGGTAAACCAGGGCCTGATTCTCGGCGAAGACGGCGAGAAAATGAGCAAGAGCCGCGGCAACGTCGTCAATCCCGACGACGTTCTTAAAGATTACGGCGCCGACGCGTTTCGTATCTTTGAAATGTTTCTCGGTCCGCTCGAGGCGGTGAAACCGTGGAATACGAAGGGTCTCGAGGGTCCCTACAGATTTTTGCAGCGCGCGTGGCGCCTTTTTCATGAAGAAGGGCGGCGCGGCGAGGAGGATCGTTTTCTGCCCGTCGCCGATCTGCCGATCGCCGACCGCGAACTCGAAAAGAGAATTCACAAAACGATTCGTAAAATCGGCGACGACATCGAAAAATTAAGATTAAACACCGCGATCGCGGCGTTGATGGAATTGCAAACGGCGATCGCGGACGCGCCCGTGCCGCGTCCGCGCGCGGCGCTCGAACCGTTCGTTCAATTGTTATCTCCGTTCGCGCCGCATATTTGTGAAGAACTCTGGGCGCGCCTCGGATATAAACAATCGATCGCGCACGCGCCGTGGCCTGTTTTCGATCCCGCGCTCACGGTCGACGACGTCGTCGAATATGCGGTGCAAGTAAACGGCAAAGTCCGCGGCCGCATCGAGGTCGCCGCCGGCGCCGCCGACGCGGAAGTTCAACAATCCGCGCTCGCCGCCGTCGATCTCGGCGGCAAGACGCCGAAAAAAATTATTATTATTAAGGGAAAACTGGTCTCGATTGTTATATAAATTATAAAATCCGGCGTCGTCATGCGGGCGCGGCGTATTCCCAGCCGTCATAATTGCCGCCGTATTCTTCGGCGTAGAATCCGAGTTCGCGCGCGAGACGCTCCGTGTGGTCGCGCGATCCCTGCTCGGGGCGCGCGATCGTTAATGAAAAGCCGCTCTCCTCGGGATCGAAATCCGGCTGCGCCGTGCTGTCATAATGGATGCGAAATCCGAGTTTCGCGAGCGCCTCGCGGCACCCATTGTGACTCTCGGCGTCGCAGAAAAATATGAAATGCAGAACGTCGCGCGGCTCGGCGCCGCCGGCGTCCGACGGGGCGGGCGTCGTCATCGGTTATCGCAAGTAATCGTAGCGTTCGGCGCCGTCGCTTCCAGCGCGAAATCAGTCATTTCAACAGAAACGCGCCCTTTCCCGGACGCGCGCGATTCATTATCTTTTTGCCATGGGCCGTCTCGTCGCAAAACTGTTGCTCGCCGCCTGTGCCGGCGCGGCCGCGGTTGCGATCGCGGAGTGGATTGCGCGCGCGTCGGTCGTTTCGAAATCCGGAGCGACCGATTTCGAATCCTATCGCAGACGCTGTCTCGGCGAGCCGATCGCCATATTCGATACAGATGAGAAAGGCGAACTTGTCGACATAAAACCGGGTTCGTTTCAGGGGGATTTAATACATATTAATTCTCAGGGATTCCGCGGCGAGCCCGTTCTGGATCCGAAACCGGCCGACGGGTTCCGTATTTGTATGATCGGCGGTTCCGGGTGCTTTGGAACGACGAGTTCGGGCGATGCGACGACGATCGAGGGATTTCTACAAAAAGAGTTGCGCGCAAACGCGCGCGCGCCCGAACGCGTCGAAGTGATGAACGGCGCCATTCCGGGCGCCACGACGGCGCGCGCCATCGATCGTTATGAAAGGCGGCTTGCTAAATATGCGCCGGATTTTGTTATATTATACAATCTCGTAAACGATATGCTTGAGAGTCGGCGCGCGCGGCTCGGCCTCGATCCGAGAATGCGTCCGCTCGTCAATCCCGACAGCGCCGTGGAAAAATTGTTATCGCACAGCGCGATCTGGCTCGTGTTCGCGACCGCGGGCAATCGCCGCGACAAGGAACGCGAACTCGACGAGGCCGCCAGACTTGACGTGCGCACGGCGGCCGGGCGCGCGGCGCGGCGCGGCCGGGTGGAGGAGATCAAGAGCGCCATCGCCAGGGAATCGGATTATCATTATGACGGCGCCGCGGCGACCAATCTTTATCTCGTGCCCGAACATTTACAATACTTCAAGCAACAACTGGCGCGTTATCGCGATGCGGCCGCCGCGAGCGGCGCGCGCCCGATTTATTGTACATTCGCATTCCGATTTAACGGAAACGAATCCGAGGATCAATATCATAAAGACGGGCCCGCGACGGCGATGTATCTTCCAAATTGGGCGATGGCCCGCGACGCGATGAAGGCGATGAATCAATATATTCGCGACGCCGCAAAGACTTGCCATGCGCCTCTCGTCGACGTCGACGCGGAGCTGGTCCGCAATCGTAACTATTTTCCCGATGGCGACACGGATCATTTTACCGACGAGGGCTGCAAGGCGGTCGCCGGAATTATTGCAAAGAATCTCGCGACGCAGGGACTTCTGCTGCGCGCCGCGGCGCCGAAATGATAGAAATGCGAATTTTACGAAAACTCGCGATCGGCCTTTTTGTCGCATTGGTCGTGCTTGCGATCGCCGAGATCGTCGTGCGCGGGCTGCTCCCGCGCGAGGCGTTCTCGTCGTCGTCGCCTATTTATGAAATCGACGACGCGGTCGGTTTTCGCGTGGCGCCCAATTTGCATTTCGACGGGTTTACTACCAATAGTTTCGGCGCGCGCTCCGGCGAACCCGACGCCGCGGCCGCCGAACGGATTCTCGTATGCGGCGATTCGATCACGCTCGGCGCGGAGGTCAAAGATAATGAAACATTTTGCAGTCTTTTACAACAAAACGCGGGCTCGAAATTACAGATCGTCAACGCCGGCTGTCCCGGATACGGTCCGATCGAGGAGAGCGCGGCGATCGAACGGCTCGCGCCGATCGTGCGTCCGACGCGGATCTGGATTTGTTTTTTTTGCGGCAACGATTACCTCGACGCCGGCCAACCGGATCATACATATCTAGTGATCGGCGGACGGCTCGTCGCGCGGCAGCGATATTATGAAACTTCGGCGGCGGCGCGTTTCTTTAAGGAAATCGGCGCGCGTGCATGGTCGTTCGGCCTCCTGCGCGCCGCCCGCATGCTCGCCGGCGCGCGCGGCGCGGCCGCGGAATTCAGGTCCGACGACGGACCCTGCGGCATGGACAGCACAGCCATCCGCGTATTATTAGAAAGCGAGGATTATAATAATATCGATCCGGCGAAGGAACCGTTCGTCAGCCGCGGCTGGAGGAGGATCCCCGCGGAATTTACAAAAATCCGCGAACAGGCGGCGCGATTCGGCGCGAGACTCGACGTGATCGTGATTCCGCTCCCGATCGTATATGATCCGGCGCTGCGGGCGCGCCTCGCGAAATTGTGGAAAGTCGCGCCCGACTCGATCGACGCCGCGCGGCCGGAGCGCATGTTGAACGCGGCGCTCGAGAAACTAAATATCCCGGTTTTCGACGCCGGCCCGGCCCTCGCCGCACTCGCCCCCGCGGCGCAGTTGCACGAACCCTCCGATTTGCACTTTTCCAAAGCCGGCCACCGCGCGTTCGCGCGCATCCTCGCCGATCGTTTAAAATAAATTATCGGAATTGTCATGAATCCCGGCACGAAACGCAGGCGCGCGCTCGCCGGAATCGGCGTCGGGTTATTATTAATATTATCGATCGAATTGTTACTTCGCTGGCTGCTCCCGGCGGAGCCGTTCGGCGTCGGCGCGCCGATTTTCGCGGCGGATCCGTCGGCGCGTTTCCGACTGCTGCCAAATCTTCAATTCGACGGATTCACGACGAACGCCGACGGGACGCGCGGTCCGGAGCCGCGCGCGGACGCGTCCGAGCGAATATTAATACTCGGCGACTCCATGACGATCGGACTCGAGGTTCGCGACGAGGAGACGTTTTGTTATTTGTTAAATCACAAACTCCCCGCGAACGCCGCCGTATGGAACGCGGGTTGTTCGGCGTACGGGCCGGTCGAGGAACTCGCCACGCTGCGGCGCCTCGGAAAACAACTGAAGCCGACGCGGGTCATCGTCATGTTCTTTCCGCTGAATGATATATACGATTGCGCGCAGAACGAATCGTTCGAAGTCGTCGGCGGCCGCTTGGTCAACGCGGAATTATATAAACAAACGGGCGCGATTCCGCGATTCTTTAAGAATCTCGCCGCGCACACGTGGTCGTGGGGCATTCCGCGCGCCGCCCGAAAATTAACGAAGTCGCAGGCGCCGCCGCGGAAAGACGGCGAAGTCGGCATCGCGAACATGGCGCACGAGACCGTCCGCGCGCTCGTCGATTTGAAAGACTACGACCACGGATTTCCGGAGTCGGCCGGCGTCGTCGCGGAAGGCTGGCGGCGATTTCCGCATTTGTTCGAATCCATCGCCAACGAATGCCGCGCAATAAATGCTAAATTAACAGTTGTATTGTTATCATTAACATTCGACTACGATTTACGATTAAAAACGCGCGTTGCGCAGGCGTGGGGCGTCGCGACCGAATCGATCGATTCGACGCGCCCGAACGCGCTCGTCGCGAATGCGCTGCAATCGCTCGGCATCGAGACGGTCGACCTCAGCCCCGATTACCGCGACTGCGGCCGCGGCGCCGAACTCCACTTCGCGCAGGACTTTCATTTTTCGCCGGCCGGCCATGCGGTCACGGCGTCGGCGCTCGCCGCGCGCGTGCCGTGGGCGCATCGGTAGCGGGATTCGCACGTTTCGGCGACGTCGAATTCGACGCGGCGCCGCGGAATGGCGTTTGTTATCATCGTGTCCGTTCCTCGGGCAATAAAATCATGTTCAACAGACACGCAGTCGTTTCACTGGTCTTTTCATTATGGTTTGTATCGGCCGCCGCGCACGGCCAGAACTCGACGGCGTCGAGACCGGCGCCCCTCGAACGTTATCTTCCGAAAGAGACGATCGCGTGTGTGGATGTTCCGCGACCGGGGGAATTGTTGCATTCGGCGGCGTCGGGAGCCTTGTTCTCGAATTTACAACAATTACCCGAATATAAGAAAGCGATGAAGGAGGGCGAAGGCCTGAAACTGCTCGCGGGACTCGCGGCGTTTCGAGTGGCCGCGGGCGTCGATTTCATGGACGCTATCGATAAAGTTTCGGGGCGCGGTTTTGTCGCGGCGCTGCTGCCGCCCGGCGAAAAACAAGGTTGGTTTCGATTTCCGGAAGTGTTAATGATCGCGCGCGGCGACGGGCACGATTCGATCATAAATATTCGCAATTCGCTCGCGACATTCGCGGGACTGCGCGCCGACGGCGAATGGGTCGCGGATAAAGTAAAGATTGTGCCGCAGGTTTTTCAAAAGCTCGGCGCGGTCGAGATCGTTAAATCCGACAAAACCGGGTGCTTTGCCGTCGCCGGCGATGTAACAGTTATTACATCTTCGTTGCCTTTGATGTTGGAAACGCTTTCGCGCATCGAGAAAGGCGGCGAGAGCCTCGCCGATTCCATCCATTTCGCGCCCGCTGCGTTTCTGTTGGAAGGATCCGACGCGTTCGCGTGGCTCGACGTGGACAAATACGCCGCCGACGTCAACGACGAGTTTAAGAAAAAGGAGCGAAAGCTCGAACCCGCGGCCGCGTTGTTGTTCGGCGGAATACAACAATCGCTCGTCGATTCAAAATGGCTCGCCGCTTCGTTACATTTTACGGATCGGGCGTTGTCCATGCGCGTGCTCACGTCGGCGCTGCCGGGCATTGCGCGCGAAACGTTTCTTCCTGAAATTGTTAGTACGGCGAATGTGCACGTTCCGCGTTATGCCGGATCGCTCACGATGCGGCGCGATATTAACGCTTTTTGGAAGGATCATGAAGGTCTCGTCGCCGGCGAACTCGACGCGGAATTCGCTAAATTTAATAGTACGGCGGGCACGATTTTCGGCGTGAAGCGCATGGACGAGGACGTGTTTCCGAAACTGAGTCCGATTGCACAATTCGTTTTTGCGCGCCAGACGTTTGGCGAACTGGCCGCGGCGCCGAAAATTAAACTTCCCGCGATCGCAATGGTGTTGCAGGCGCGCGGCGCGGATGCAAAGGAAAATATAAAGATTGGCGACGGATTCCGGCGGGCGTTTCAAACGGCGGTGGCGCTCTCGGCGGCCGACGCCGCGCAGAAAGGGCGGCCCGCGCTCGGACTCAACGAGGAGAGCGTCGGACGCGTCAAATTGACCTATGCTACATTTCCGGAACCGACGGAAAACGAGGGCGAGGCGATTTATTATAATTTTTCGCCCGCGTTCTTTTCATACGGAAAACATATCGCGATCGCGTCGACGCGCGAACTCGCGAAGGATCTGATCGCGACGCTCGACGCGTCCAAACCAGACGCGTCCAAACCAGACGCGTCCAAACCAGACGCGTCCAAACCAGACGCGTCCAAACCAGACGCGTCCAAACCAGACGCATCCAAGCCGTACGCGTCGTCGGCGTTGGACGGCCTCGACGCGGCCGGGCGCGACATTTCCGAAATGCTCGCGCAGAACGCCGACGCGATTATTGCAAATGAAGTGCTCGAAAAAGGAAAAGATAAGAAAACCGCGGAGCGCGAATTGCGAACATTTGTCGAATTATTATCATTGATCTCGAATGTTAAATTTGAGATTACGGCGGCGGCCGACGGGTTCGACGGCGCGCTCGAGATCGAATGGAATTCGGCGCCGACGGCGGCCGGCGGACCCGCCTCGCGGCCGGCGCGCGTCGATCGTTAAATTAAATGATTCCGGCATCCGTCCCGAGTCTCCACGTGAATCGTTCAATCGTAAATAAAGCAATGACCGGTCCGCGCGACGGCGGGGTTTTAATGGAGCCGTTCGTTCCGTCGGACGCGAACCCGTTCGACGCCGCGGCCGCGGCGCATCTGTTAAGACGCGCGGCGTTTGGCCCCGCGGCGCCGGACGAATTGCAAAGAATCGCCGAATCCGGTCCCGCGGAGGCGGCAAAGTCGATCGTGCGCGCGCCGGCGGATCGTGCGCTCGAGGAACTCGACGCAATGTTCGACGCGATCGCGAGCGCCGACAGCATCGAATCGTTACGATCGTGGTGGCTGCTTCGAATGTTAAGAACGAAAGCGCCGTTCCGAGAAAAATTAGCATTGTTTTTCCACGGCCACTTCGCGACCGCGCACCGAAAAGTACAATCGGCCCGCGCAATGCGCGCGCAGGCGGAGCTATTCATCGAACACGGAGGCGGCGGTTTCGTTCTTTTAACGAAACAAATCGTGCGCGACGCGGCGATGCTCGTATTTCTCGACGGCGCGAAAAGCGCGAAAGGCCGCCCGAACGAAAACCTCGCGCGCGAATTGATGGAATTGTTTACACTTGGCCGCGGGAATTATCATGAAGCGGACATTCGCGAAGCCGCGCGCGCCCTCACGGGCTGGCGCGTCGACGGTCCGTCGGCGCATTTCCACGCGCCCTCGTTCGACGCCGGAGAAAAACAAATATTCGGCCGACGCGGCAATTTTAATGATAACGACGTCGCCGAACTGTGCGTCGCGCAGCCCGCGTGCGCGAAGTTCGTCGCGCGCAAATTGCTCGTATTTTATGTCATGCCGGAGCCGCAGGCGCCATTTGTCGACGCGTTCGCGAAAACGCTGGCCGACGAGGGATTCGTACTATCGCGCGCCCTCGAATTATTATTTCAATCGAACGGTTTTTACGCCGCCGAAGCGCGGAAGTGTAATATTAAGAGTCCGGTCGAGTTCGCCGTCGGATTGTTACGTTCGCTCGGAGGCCGGGTTTCGGGCGCCGCGCTCGCGCGCGCCGTCGCCGAAATGGGCCAGAATTTGTTCGATCCTCCGAGCGTGAAAGGTTGGGACGGCGGGCGGGCGTGGATCCATCCGGCGACGTGGCTCGCGCGGACGAATTTTGCATTTGAAGCGCTCGGACGGGGCGGGCCGCTCGAACGCGAATTCGACGCGGAGGAATTTGTTGCAAGCGATCGGCGCAATGCGAACTCCGCCGACCGCGCGCTTGAGTTATTATTACAAAATGGCGTCGCGCCGGACGTCCGCGAGCCGATACGCCGGCTCGAAGCCGCCGGACTCGGCGGCGCGCGCGCGATGCTGCACGCCGTCGTCTGTCTTCCCGAATATCATTTAAATTAAAATCAAACCGAACGCCGCCATGAACTTCGACCGCCGCGATTTTGTAAAGTTCGGACTTGGACTGCCGTTCGCGTCCGCGTCGGCGCGCGCGAACGGTTTTTTTGCGCGGCCGCCCCGCGAACCGGCCGGCGAACGCGTTTTGATAATATTACAGATGACCGGCGGCAACGACGGATTGAATACTTGCATTCCGATCGAGGATGATCTGTATCATCGGGCGCGTCCGCGGCTTCGCATTCCGAAAGAGAGCGCGATCCGGCTCGACGAACACGCGGGTCTGCATCCCGCGATGCACCGCCTCGCCGAAATATACAAAAACGGCGAATTCGCTATTATTCAAAACGTCGGTTATCCGCAGCCCGACCGCTCGCATTTTCGATCGATGGAAATATGGCATTGCGGAAGCACGGATCCGGCGCGCGCGGATTCGGGGTGGATCGGTAAATTAAACGATTCCGTCGACGGCGGCGGCCGCGGCGCGGCGGCGCTGCACGTCGGTTCGACCGAACTACCTCTTTCGCTCGTCGGAGGCCGATCCGTGACGCCGTCGCTCACGAAGTTGGATCGCGCGCTGCTCGCCGCCGGCGCCGCGGGGGCGGCGCTCGCGCAAACGGCCTCCGTGCATCGTGAATCTAAACAATCGGCGTGGCTCGCGCGGCAGGCGTCGGCCGCGTACGAGTTCTCCGCAAAATTAAAGTCGGCGGCCGCCGCCGGCCGGACGAATGTAAATTATCCAAATTCCCCGCTCGCGAAAAAATTATATACAATTTCGCAATTGATGAATGCGGGATTCGACGCGCGGATCTATTATTTAGAAATCGACGGTTTCGACACGCACGCGGGCGAGGCGCAATTGCATACATTGCTGCTGCGCGAACTCGACGAATCCGTCGCGGCGTTTTGGAAGGACATTCGCTCGATGCACCGGGAACGCGGCGTCGCGATGCTCATGTTCAGCGAGTTCGGCCGCCGCCTGCGCGAAAACGCCTCGGGCGGCACCGACCACGGCGCCGCGGCGCCCGTCTTTCTCCTCGGCGGCGGAATCCGGGCAGGAATGCACGGCGATCCGCCCGATCTCGCCCATTTGGATGACGGAGATGTCACCATGAAAATCGATTTTCGCCGCGTCTATGCCAGTGCGATGCGCGACTGGCTTGACGTCGACCCGTCGCCGGTCCTCGACGGCGCGTTTCCGTCGCTCCCGCTTTTTTCGTAAACGATCGTTGCCGCGGGCGGCCTCCGTCGCGTAATACGCACGCGATGGCGAACCAAACCCCGCTCCGATTCCATCCATATTTATTAATATTAACGATTTCCGCGGCCGCCGCGTTCGCGGCTCCCGGTGCCGCCGCGCCCCGGCAGGGTTCGCGCGCCCCCGAAACGCATTGCATATTGCATGCTAAGATTCACAACGGCGACGGAAATGTTATCGAAAACGGCCGCGTCGTCGTCCGGGACGGCAGAATCGAAATTGTAGATTCGGGCGCCGAAGCGCCGCCGGGCGCGCGCGTGATCGACGGAACCGGACTTATGATATATCCCGGTTTCATCGATGGAAGCGTCGCGGCCGGCATCGCGCCTCCCGCGATCGTGCACGAAGGACCGAATCGCGATCCGGGCGCCGAGGCGTCGGCGAAAATGCAAGATTCGCATCGCAAAGGAATCCGTCCGGACGCGAGCGGTTTGAATTTATTAGATATAACAGAAGAAATCGCCGGCGGCCGCAGGCAGGCCGGATTCGCCGCCGCGCTTTTCGAGCCGTCCGCGGCAACCATCGGCGGCCGCGCCGCGCTCGCGGATCTGTCCGGCGGGCGCCGGCGCGATGTACTATTAAGAATCGACGTCGCGATGGCGGCGGAATTGCGCCCCGCGCCGTCGGAGGGTTATCCGGTGAGCGCGATGGGGGCGGTTGCTTTATTTAGACAATCGCTGCTCGACGCGGATTGGTATCAAAAATCGTGGAAAGCGTGGCGCGAGCATTCCAAACAAATGACCGTTCCCGCGACCGACGAAATATTAGCATCTCTCGAGCCCGTGCTCGACCGCGCGATGCCGGTCGCGTTCGAAGCGAACACCTCGACTCAAATATTGCGCGCGCTCAAGGCCGCCGAAGAATTTAATATTCAGCCGTGGATCGTCGGCGGCGCCGAGGCGTGGAAATGTACCGATGCGCTGCTCGCGAAGCGCGTTCCGGTATTGTTATCTTTGGATTTCGGCGCGGAACCGAAGGATCCTCCGGCGGCGGATACTAAGAAAACACCCGAGTCGAAGCCCGCGTCGGCGCCGGCTTCCGCGCCTGCTTCGGGGCCGGCCTCCGTATCGGCGTCCGCGCCCGCGTCCGGGCCCGCGGCGCAAAGTTACAAATGGCCCGATCCCGACGAAATGTCCGCGAAAATGCGCGCCGAACGGAAGCGTTTATATGAAGAAAAAGTTAATAATGCGGTCGCGGTCGCGAAAGCGGGCGTGCCGTTTTTATTTACAACACGCGGACTCAAATCCGCCATCGAACTGCACGCGTTGATCGCGAAATTGGTCGAAAAAGGACTCACCCGCGAGCAGGCGCTCGCGGCGCTCACGACGACGCCCGCCGAATTGTTCGGCGTTTCGGAAATACTGGGAAAGATCGAGACGGGGCGTCCCGCTTATTTAACAATTACAAAGGGCGCGCCGGGCGACAAGGAATTTAAGATTCGATATGTATTTATACAGAAAAAACGCTTCGATTTCGACGAGGAGGGCGCATCGGCCGCGCCCGCGTCGCAGCCGGCGGGAGGCGGCGGCCGGCGGAGGCCGCGCGCGGATGCGGACCACGACGATGGCGGCGGCGCATCGCTCGATACGTTCAATTCCAAGAGCGAAAAGGGAGGAAACTAATTATGATCCGATGCTCACGATACTTCGCCGCCGCGGCGTTCGTTCCATTTATTATAAATGCAGGCGCGGCGCCGCAGGAACCGGTTGCGACCGCGCCCGAATCGAAACCGGCGTCGCAGCCCGCTTCGGCGCCCGCGCGCGCGAAGCTCGAATGGCCCGTCGAAATCGACGCCGACCGCGTGCCGCGGATCCACACGGGCGGAAATGTATTGATTACCGATGTTAATGTTATCCCGGTGACGACGCCGATGTTGGAACACGCATCCATACTGATCCGTAACGGTAAGATTACGGCCATCGGACAGAATCTTAGTGTTCCGGAGGGGACGACGACGATCGACGGGCGCGGATGGTTCGCCGTTCCGGGCGCCATCGACTGCCATTCGCACATCGCGATCGAGGGCGACGTCAACGAAGGGGGTGACGCGATCACTGCGGAATGCAGAATTAGCGATGTGATCGATCCCAATTCTCTCGAAATTTATCGAGCGCTCGCCGGCGGCTGTACGACGGCGCGATTATTGCATGGAAGCGCGAACGCGATCGGCGGGCAGCACGCGATCATTAAATTAAAGACTCATCGCACGGCCGCCGGGATCGAAATGGCCGACGCGCCGCGGGGCATCAAATTCGCGCTCGGCGAGAATCCTAAACAATCCAATTTCCGCGCGCCCGGCCGCCCCCTCCGCTATCCGACGACGCGCATGGGCGTCGAGGCGCTCATCCGGCGTTCGTTCGACGAAGCGAATGATTTAATTAAAGAACGCCGCGACGATCTCGAGAAAATTGCAAAAGGCGGATTCGTTCCGCCTCGGCGGCGCGATCTACGCCTCGAAACAATTGTAGCAATTCTCGCGGGCGAAGTCGCCGTGCACAGCCATTGTTATCGCGCCGACGAAATTACAATGTTACTCGACGTCGCGGACGCGTACGGCGTAAAGATTAAGACTTTGCAGCACGTTCTCGAAGGTTACAAAGTCGCGCCCGAAATCGCGCGCCACGGAGCGGGCG
This sequence comes from Planctomycetota bacterium, assembly GCA_016200225.1. Taxonomy (GTDB): domain Bacteria; phylum Planctomycetota; class UBA1135; order UBA1135; family JACQFD01; genus JACQFD01. The sequence continues at coordinate 35,107 of JACQFD010000013.1, read as the reverse complement.
CGTCGACGTTCAGCGACTGGTGGGCGTTCAAAATGGAAGCTTACGATGCGATTCCATACAATGTCGCGCTGATGACGCGCGCCGGCGTCAATGTTACGATTAACAGCGACAGCGGCGAACTCATCCGGCGGTTGCATCTCGACGCAGGCAAAGCGATGCGCTACGGAATGCTAACAGCCGACGAATGTCTCGCCACCGTATCGATCAATACAGCGAAACAACTCGGCATCGACAAACGGCTCGGTTCGATCGAAGTCGGCAAAGACGGCGACATCGCGCTGTTCGACGCGCATCCGCTCTCGGTCGAGGCGAAATGTATGATGTCGATCGTCGACGGCGAAGTCGAATTTCAGCGCCGCGATGCGTGGATCGAATATATCAATGACGTCAAGGAAGAATTAAAATTAAATAATCTTTCGATGCATTCGCAAAGAACGGGCGCCGCGCGCATGGAGTTCGCTTCGACGACGCCTTGGGCGCCCGCCCCGAAGGTCGCGGCGCAGCCCGCGGAGAAAATCGCCATCATCCGGGGCACGGTGGTGCCCGTGACGTCGCCCGCGTTCGTCGACGGAACTGTATTAATCGAGAACGGCGCGATCACGGCGCTCGGACCCGGCCTTCCGGCCCCGAGCGATTATAAAGTCATCGACGCGAAGGGACTTTACATATATCCCGGAATGATCGACGCCATATCGCGCGTCGGACTCGCCGAAGTCGGCAGCGTCGCAGGCACCGACGACGCGGGAGAGAGCGATTCTTTACAACCTGATTTATTAACTTGGCGCGCGGTCCACGCCGAAAGCGAACACATTCCCGTCGCGCGCGCGAACGGCATCACGTCGGCGCTCGTTAGTTCCTCCGGCGGCCTCCTCGGGGGACAGAGCGCGCTTGTCCACCTCGACGGTTGGACGACGGCGCACATGCTCGTGGTCGACCGGCTCGCGATGCACGTCGATTTTCCGTCGCAGTACGCGGACGATCCCGAAAAAAGCGCCGCCGATAACGATAAAGAGCGCGAAAAGAATTATAAGACTTCGACGCGCGAATTGAAGCTTTGGATCGAGCGCGCCGCGGCCTACGGGGCCGATCCGGCGAAGAATGTTAAAGATCCAAAACTCGACGCGCTCGCGCCTTATGCGTCCGGGACGCGTCCGTTTATCATGAATATCGGCGGCGCGCGCGACGCCGTCGGCGCCGCGCGTTTCGCGGAGGAAAATAAGTTAAAGATTATTCTCCGATCCTCGTGCAACGAAATCGGAAAAGTCGCGGTCATGCTCGCCGAAAAGAAAATTCCCGTGCTGCTGCTTCCGGTGACGTCGGTTCCGTCGTCGCCGTTCGCGCCGTATGATACAATTTATTCGGCCGCGCGCGTTCTCGACGCCGCGGGCGTATTATTTGCATTCGGCATGGCCGATTCGAGCAACGCGCGGAATCTCCCGTTTCAAGCGGGCATGTCGGCGGCCTACGGGCTCCCGATGGACGCGGCGATCCGATCTGTAACGATCAACGCCGCGAAAATTCTCGGCGTCGACGAAAAACTCGGTTCGCTCGAGCCCGGAAAGATCGCGGACATAATTATTACAGATGGAAATCCGCTCGAAGTCCGCACGCACGTGAAACGAATGATCGTCGGCGGCCGCGAAACGAATCTCGAATCGAAGCATACGCAATTGTATGAAAAGTATCTGAACCGGCTCACGCCCGATCAGCGGAAAACCGCCGGCGCGCCGAGATAGCCGCGTATCGTTAATAATAAGAGTCGGCCCCGCGCGGACGGGCGGCTGTCGCGATTGCGCGACGAAACTGCCGCATTTTGCGACAATGTGATAACAATTCGGGCCGCCGCCTCGCGCCGGAAAATTGCGACGCAAACGCGCAAAACTTTTCCCTCTTCAGTTGCCGATAAGGACGGCGCGCCGGGCGATCTCCCCACCGTCGGCGCCCGCCATGGCCGTTCCCAACTCCGCTCCCACGCTGCGCATTTCCCAACTCGCGTCCGCCGTCGCGCACGCGGTCCGCAATCCGCTCGCGGGAACGCGCGCGAACATCGAGAAAATTGAAAAAGCGGTCGCGGAATCGTCGCCGGAACACGAGGCGTGCGGCAGGGCGCTCGAGTGTATTCATAAGATAGAAGACGCCGTCCGCGCATTGGTTGAATTGGCGACTCCCGCCTCCGCGCATCCGCGACCGGTCGAACTGAAAGCGTTTTGGAAATATCACCAATCCGTGCTCGCGCGCGCCGCCGTGGAACGCGACCGGTTTTTTGGAGGGAATCTCGCGGGCGACGCGGCCGCCGATCCCGAAATATTAATACAATGCATTTCGCGCTGCGCGGATTATTTATTTAACAATGGCGCCGCGCGCATCCAGGCGTCGTCGCGCTGCGCCGAGGGCGTTACTACCATTCTGCTCGAGGGCACGGGCGAGGCGAACCACGACGCCGGCGGTTTGAACCTCGAGATTCCGCTCGTCCGGGCGCGGCTCGGATCGTTCGGCGGTCAATTGCAGATCGAACACGCGGGCGGCGTATGGCGATTATATATATTGCTGAAAGCCGTTTCGCACGCGGAGGCGTCGGAATGATGCCGCGCCGCATATTATTCGTCGACGACGAACCCGCGCTGCGCTCGGCCATCGCCGAAGTGCTCGCGGGCGCCGGACATATCATTACAGAAGTCGCGACGGCGGCGGCGGCGTGGGACGCGTTTGTCGAGGATCGTTATGAAGTGGTCGTTACCGATCTGCGGCTTCCCGACGGATGCGGCATCGATCTGTTGTCAAGATTGCGCGCGCTCGACACGAAATTCACGGCAATTGTTACAACCGGCTACGGGACGTACGAACAGGCCGTCGAGGCGATCCGTCTGCGCGTCGGCGCGTTCCTTACAAAACCGTTTTCGCCGGCCGAACTTGTAAAGATTATCGCCGAAATCGATCCTCTCGAAACGGCAGCCGCGGCGAACGAAGGATTCAACGCGAGCGCGGAGGCCACGGAACGGGCGGTGCTCGGACTGACACAACAAATCGAGACCGAACTCGATCGTTTACAAACGCAGCCGTGGGTGCGCGCGCGATCGCTCGAATTGTTATGTGAAGCCCTCGAAAACACGATGTGCCACGCGTACCCGGGGACGCGCGGCGACGTGCGCGTCGGCGTGCGCCGCGACGGCGACGGACTTTTGTTACAAGTCGAGGATCACGGCTGCGGATTCGATGTATCCGCCGCGCTCTCGGGCGCGCTCGCGCCGCGCGAATCGTCGAAACGCCCGGATGCGCTTCCCGGTTTGATTAAATTTCACAAATGCGCCGACGAAGTCCGTCTCGATTCCGAGCCCGGACGCGGCACGCGCGTGCAACTGCGCTTCCGCAATGCATTCGATTCCGAATCTTTAGAATTCATGGAACCGTCGGACGACGACCTCGCGGTCGCCTGTCTCTGGAGTTAAATAATGTCCGACGACCTCTTCGCACCCGAAGCGACCGCCACCGACGAGCACGGCGTGAAAACCGCGCCCGTTCCGCCGAGCGACGCGGTCGAAGATCTGTTTGAATTGGGCGGCGACGAACGCGCGACAGCGGCCGCCGCGCATGCCGCCGCAGCGGGCGGAAGTTCCGCGTTCGAATCGAAATCGACGGGCTCGCCCGCTCCCGGCTCGCTCGAAGCGCTGCTCGGGGCCGCGTTCGCGCCGTCGCCGGCCGCGCCCCGTTCGTTTTTATTAAAATCGTCGACGTGGATCGCGTTCGCGATCGTCGTCAACAGTTTGTTCATCGGATATTTAATATATCAATTCGAATCGCGGTCGAGCGAGCTTTCCGCGTATCTCAAGCATAATAACGGTTTTGGACCTCCGGGGACGTTTCGCGAACTCGAAAACCCGGGATCCGCGCGTCCCGACGCGGCGGTTCCAAATCATAACGATAACGCCGGTCCCGACCGAGTCGCGGGCGGCAAGCCGAATGCGGAAGCGGCGAATCCAAACAAACAAAACCGGGCGGCCGCGCAACCGGCGGCGGGCCAGGAGTCGACCGGACCCACGCCGGAATTGTTAGAAGCTCAAGCGCTCTTTGACCACGGATTCTACGGCGAAGCGCGCAAGAAATATTATCAAGCACTGTTACATTTGCCCCCGGGCAGGGCTTCGCGCGAACACGAACTCACCGCGCGTCTCGGCATCGCCCGTTGTTTCGCGCGCGAACTCGCGCCCGACGCGGCGCCCATTCGCAACCGGTTCACCAAGGAATTTACGATTGGAGGCGATCGTTAATGTTTATTATCGCCGCAATGTTACTACTCATCCAAGCCGCCATCGGGAGCCCCGCGGCCGTCCGCGAGGACGATCGCGCGGACTCGATCACGATCGACGCGGTGCCGGGGAGCGATCCCATCCGCATCAACCTGCGTTGCGAGGAGGGCCTCGCGCGGGAAGCGATCGCGCGTATTTGTAGCGTCTCGGGATACTCTCTCGCGGATCTCCCGTCGGATTTTAACGGTAAATTAAAGAATGTCGTCCTGCGCTCGTTCGCGGCGGGAGACGCGCTCGAAGCCATCGCCGGTTCTCAGGGATTTTTAGTAAAAATCGAGAACAACGAAGTCTCCATTTTCGCGGTTCCCACGGAATTTAACGAAAGTTCGCGCGCCATCGTTCGCGCCGCGGGCGAATCGCAATTTGGATATTTTCTCGTCCGCGGTTCGAGCGATCCGCGTTCTCCCGTGGCATGGCAGGAACTCGCCGCGCTTCAGGAGGAGGCGGGAAACTACATCAGCGCGATCGAGACGCTTCGATCCTATCGCGAAAGCGTTAGTAACGAAGAAAAGACGCTGCGGGCGGACGTCGAAATCGGCCGGCTCGAACTCGCGCGCGACAATGCTACAGAAGCAGTCTTGGTATTGGCGCCGATCGCCGACAAGCACGCTTCGAATCCGATCGCGGGCGACGCTTTCGTTTATCTTGGCATGTGCCGCCTTTCGAGCGGCGAACCCGCGGTCGCGCAGCGCTATTTTGAAATTGTACTCGAACGATTTCCCGAGACCGACGCCGCCGTTGTCGCGCGCATCGCGCGCGTCGAGGCTCTGCGCCAGACGGGCGAAATCGAACTCGCGTGGAAGGAAATCGGCACGCTGGAGAATATTATATTAAGTCCGCTGCAAGCGATCGAATTGTTACGAATCCGAACGCAATTATCCGATTCGTTTCATCAAGATCACGATGCCCTCGAGGGCTGGCTGGCGCTGGCGTCGCTTTCGACGGAGCCGCAGATCAAACGTAAATATTTAGAAAAGGCCCGGACCGCCGCGCACCGCGCGGGGGAGGCCTTGACCGAACTTTTTCTGCGCGCCACGCTCTCTACAGATCCGCATGAAGTCGTCATCGGCACGTGGCTCGCCGAGAATGGGCAGATCGATCTCGCCGCGCGCCGACTCCACGCAAATGTAGAAATGCAATTGCGGGCGACCTATGAATTAATTCTGCGCGGAGAATTGGAGGATGCGCGGCGATTATTAAAGTCCGCGCCGACGGATCTCGCCTGGAACCACATCCGACAACTCGTCGAAGCGGAACTGGCGCTCCGTTCCAACGAATCGCAGCGGGTTCCCGTGTTGCTCACCGACGCGATCAAGATCTCGAAAGACGCGAGTTTTGTTAATGCGGCGATTCGTTGTCTTGGCGACGCGTACCTGGCGCAGAACGATCTGGAGCGCGCCACGCTCGCCTATCAGGGAATCATTCCGGAGGTGCCGGGACAATGAACCTGAAAACGATTCTAAAGACTGTGAATTTGCAATTGTGTACTGCGCTCGTCTGCATCGCCGCGGCGTTTGGGCAGGCTCCGACACGGTCGGCGGAAACGCAGCCGTCGACGCGCCCGGAATCTACTCCAACATCGCGTCCGGAGTCGCAGGCCGCATCGTTGCCCGCATCCGCGCCCGCCGTGGCAATTGTAGCGACTCCTTCGCCGGAACTACAGATCGGCAGGAAGGAGCGCGGTATTTTTGGTATTCCGCGCGTCGCGCTCGAGAATGACAGTCGACTAAAACTGGCGGAGTCGAAACGCGCTGCCGCATCGCTCGCGGAACGCGAAATCCTCGATGGCAAGATTCTCGAATCGAATCTGTTGGAAGAGACATTTACATTACCTCCGTACAACGCGGATCTGCAGACGCGGAGAATTCGCGAAGAACTTATAACACTTGAAGATCGTTGGCTTTCCGCGCATCAGGAGCGACTCGACGCAGTCGTTGTCGCGCGAACGAAGGAGGCGAATCAAGTGGCCGCCGCCAATGAAGAAGCACATGGTCCGCATCCGCATCCGCTCGCGGTGCCCGATCCGGTTCGCCTCGCAATTGTACATTTGAAGCGCCGCGAATTCGATCGGGCATTGGAGTATCTCGATACAGTTAAAGGTCCCGACGCGCGGTTTTTGGAGGGTTGCGCGTTCGATGGATTGAATCGACTCGACGAGTCCGTCGGCGCGCTCAAGCGCGCGATCGCCGAGTCGGGCAAGGACGCGCGATTATTAGTCGCCGCGACGCGCGCGCTCAAAGCTACAGAATGGCGCATGCAACTCGGACGTCCGGAAGACCTGACGGCCGCGCTGCGCAGGCCCGGAGTCGCCGAAATGTTACAATCGGCGCTCGAGGCCGCCGGCAATCCGGCCATCGTTACGGGCCCGAATGCGGGTCCCGGCGCAAATAACAAATCGGAGGCGCGGAAATGAACGAATTCGCCGCCGAACTGTGTACAAGCGACAACGCGCGCGAAATTACAGAAATTCGCGCGCTGCACGAGTCGTATGCGCGATTGTTAGTACGTGTCGCCGCCATGGAACGCGAACTCGCGCGCGCGAATCAAGAGTTGCGCGCAAGAAATGCGGAGTTGAATCATGAACGCGCGAGTCTCGACGCTTTATTATCATCGATGCCGACGGGCGTCATTTTCGCCGACAACGACGGCCGGATCCTTCGCGCCAATCGAAAAGCGGCCGAATCGATCGGCAGCGGTGCGAATCAACTGACAGATCGCTCGCTGCAAGATATCAAATCGCATCTCGGCACCGAACTGTTAACGGGCCGTCCCGGCGAGCGGGAATATGAAATTACAGAAGGCGCGACGCGCATTCTTTCGCGCACTCGCGCGAATGTTACAACCGCGGAAGGCCAGTGCATCGGCACCGTCGATTTGTTGGAAGATCGGACCGATCGCCGGAGACTCGAACAACAGGTCGCGCATCGCGAGAAGCTCGCGCTCGTCGGCGAAATGTCCGCGACGGTGGCGCACGAAGTTCGCAATCCGTTGCATTCGATCGAGGGTTTTGCAAGTTTACTGTTGCGCGCCGCGCAGGACGACGCGCCGAATGCAAAGTTGCGGAATTACGCGAGTCAAATCGTCCGGGGCGTTCGCGATCTCAATAGCGTCGTTACCAATCTCCTCGACTTCGCGCGCTGCGATCGATTTCAAGCACAGACCGCCGACGTCGTATTAATAGTAAAGCGTTGCGCTGAAAAAGTAAAAATGTCACTTTCGCCGGAGAATATTAAGAAATATCCATTCGAGTTCCATGCGCCGCGGACGCTCATGGGCACGGTGGACGAAATACAATTAACGCACGCCGTGAAGAATTTATTAAACAATGCCATCGAAGCGATGCCCGATGGCGGACGCGTCGACGTGCGCGTCGACGAACAACAGTCCGGCATTGCCATTCGCGTCAGCGACGAAGGTCCGGGTGTGCGCCCGGATGTTCGACATCGAATATTTCAACCGTTCTTCACGACGAAGTCGCGCGGAACGGGACTCGGCCTCGCGGTGGTCGCGAAGGCTGCAGCACTGCACGGCGGAAGAGTCTACTTGGACCCTTCTGTTCGCGGCGCTGCGTTCACCCTCTGGTTCCCTCAATGCAATTCCCAGCAGGAAAACTAATGACAATCGAACGCATCTTAATCGCGGATGACGATCCTCTAGGCCGTGAATTCCTCGGTGAAGCACTTCGTAACATGGGTTACGACGTCACATCCGTTGCAACGGCAGAGGACGCCATCGAACGACTCGGCAAGGATTTGCCTGACGCGGTACTAACCGACTACCAGATGGGGCACAAGACTGGTGTAGACCTCTTGAAAGAGATCAAGCGCCGGGCGCCCAAGACCCCTGTGGCGATTCTCACAGCATACGGCACTGTTGAACGCGCTGTCGAGGCCATGAAGGAAGGGGCGGAAGACTTCCTGCTGAAGCCATGTACTCCTGAGACTATTGAACTACTGATGGCGCGCATCGAGCGCGGTCGTCGGATGTTGCAGGAGAACGCTTACTTGCGCGCCGAACTTGGTTCCAAAGAGCAGCGCATCGTCGCGGAATCTCCGCTTGCCAGGAAGACTCTTGAAGAGGCGACGCGCGCCGCGAAATCGAAGTCTACTGTACTCATTCTTGGAGAGAGCGGCGTCGGCAAGGAGCGCGTTGCACATAGGATCCACCAGGAAAGTCCGCGCAAGGACCGACCCTTCATTCGCGTGAACTGCGCGGCGCTCGCCGAAGCAGTACTCGAGAGTGAACTGTTCGGCCACGAGCGCGGCGCGTTCACAGGCGCGGTCGGCAAGCGCGAGGGTCGCTTCGAACTCGCCGACGGCGGCACTCTACTGCTCGACGAAATCGGCGAGGTGCCCCTGCGTTTGCAGCCAAAACTGTTGCGAGTACTCGAAGAACAGGAGTTCGAACGCGTCGGCGGCACCAAGACTCTACATGTGGATGTGCGTGTAGTCGCAACAACCAATCGAGACCTTGCACAAGAGGTCAAGGACGGACGCTTCCGCGAGGATTTGTACTATCGATTGAATGTACTGCCGATCCGCGTTCCCGCACTGCGCGATCGCATCCAGGACATCGAACCGCTCGCGCGACAGTTCCTCGAGAGGTATGCGGCCGAAAACCACTCGCGCGTCAAGAGTTTTTCGGCGCAGTCGATTCAGACTCTTAACAACCATCGCTGGCCGGGCAACGTGCGCGAACTCGAGAATCTCATTCAACGAATTGTAGTACGCGATTCGTGCGAGGAGATCCGCGCAGAGGATGTACTTGCGGACCTCGGAATGGGTAGTGCGACACATGTGGCCGCCGGTCCCGGCGACCCGCACGTGGACTCCGGCATGACGGATCTGGGCGGCCGCAGACTCTCGGACATCGAACGCGAAGCGATCGAAAAAGCGCTCGAATCGACTCATAACAATAAAACGGCGGCGGCGCGCATTCTTGGCGTCACGGCGCGCACACTTTCTAACAAATTGAAGTCGTACCGTCTCCTCGACGCGCGGTTCGCGCGAATGGGAAAGCCCGGACTTGGAAGCTGGCCAATGGCGCTGCCGACGCCGGCGCCCGTGCCGGCGGCGAATCCCCCCTCCGCGGTACCGCCGAAAATCCAGCGTCCTTTGTAATAATTAACAAATTACAAAATAACCAATCCCATGCCGCCGGACATTACAGGAATCGGAAGCGGATTCGACCATCTCGAGCGCGCGATGGAGGTCGCGATGACGCGCCACCGCGTCATTCAGACCAACATCGCGAATGCGAATACTCCGGGTTATCGCCGGAAAGAGGTGCAATTCGAATCGTTGCTTCGAGAGGCGGGTAACTCGAACGATACGCTGGCCGTGGAACCGAAAATTGTCGAGGACACCACGCCGGGCCGTTCGGACGGCAACAATGTACTGTTCGATCGCGAGTATGCGGATCTCGAAAAAAATCGCCTGCAGTTCGAAGCGATGGCTGAAATTATCAATTCGCAATTTCAAGGCATCCGGATGGCGATCCAGTCGAAATAGTTAATGCTTAATTTAACAAAAAGCGCGGAAGGCGCAAACCCATGACAGACGGTCCCTTTTCTTCGATGGACGTGAGCGCGTCGGCGCTCGTGGCCGAGCGCCTTCGCATGAACGTGATCGCGGGCAACATCGCGAATGCTAATGTTCTGCGAACGCCCGACGGCGGCCCGTACAAGCGCCGCCAGGTTTCGTTCGAGTCGGTGCTTGCCGGCGCGACGGCGGACGGCGAAACGCCCGGCATGGTGCGCGCGAAAATTGAAATTGACAATTCGCCGGGCGAACTGCGCCACGAGCCGGGCAATCCTTATGCTAATGAAAACGGGGACGTCGTTCTCCCAAACGTCACGCCCGCGACGGAAATGGTGGACTTGATGACCGCGGCCCGCTCCTACGAGGCCAACCTCTCGGCGATCAAGATTTACCGTGAAATGGTGTTGAAATCCATACAGATCGGAAAATAAGCAATAATTAATAAATAATAATCAATAACGAACCATGGAACCCATCTCCGGATTGAATGCCATCCAATCGGGCGCGGCGGGCGCGGCCAAGACGGTCGGACGCCTGGATCCGATCGACGGCGGCGCCGGCGAATTGTTATCGATCGACGGCGCGGCGCAAAACTCGAATTTCGCGAATGCCCTCACGCATGCGATGGATCAATTGATAACTTCACAGCAGAATTCGGGCAAGGCGGTCGCCGATCTTTCGGCGGGAAAGCGCGACGACGTGTTCGCGGTGATGATCGATGTACAAAAAGCCGGGCTCGCGTTGCAGATGGGACTCGAAGTCCGCAACAAAGTCATGGATGCCTATCATGAAGTCATGCGGATGACGGTTTGATTTAATTAATATAAAACGTGGATATACTACAATCCCTCACTCAGACTTGGAAAGCGCTCACCGCGGCGCAGCGCGTCGGAACGATACTGATCGTTCTCGCGGCCGCGGGCGTGCTCGCGGGTATGTCTTATTTCGGCAACCGCGTCGAGTATCGATCGCTCTCGACCGGCGATCCGACAAAAATCGGCGAGATGGCGACGCTTCTCGAAAGCGCGGGCATCAAACCGAAAGTCAGCGTCAACACGCTCCAGGTGCCGGTGGATCGTTATGACGAATCCGTTTTAATTGTTGCAAAGAGCGGTTGGAGCGCCGACGGTCCGGGGTTCGATTTATTAGATAAAGGCACGAACGCGTTCACGACGTCGCTGCTCGAGAAAGTAAATGTTCAGCGGGCCGTGGCGGGGGAATTGGAGCGCATTCTGCGCAGTTATCCCGGCATCGCCGCCGCGCGAGTATTAATGTCGCAGGATCAGGAAACCTGGCGCAGCAAGAGCGAAAAAGACGGCACCGCCAGCGTTAGCGTTACGACGCGAAATGGCATCAATCTCACCGCCGCCGACGTGGCTGCGATTCAGTCTTGTGTAGCGAACGCATGGCACTCGCTGCGCCCCGAAAACGTCTCCGTCATGGCGAATGGTAAGAAGTTGACTCGCGACATCGCCGAGGGCAACGACCGCCAGTTCGCGATGGCTAATAATCAACTGATGGCGCAGGTGGAGCTCGAAGAGACGCTGCGCCGGCGCGCGCAGGACGCGCTCGACCATGCGCAGGGCGTTTCCAAAACTTATATTACAATCAACGCCGATCTCAACTTCGACTCCAAGAGCGAAAAGATATATACGGTGGACCCCGACAAAGTTGTTGTCAAGAAGGAGGAATCTCAAGATTCCATCAAGAGCAACGGCGACGGCGGCGGCTCCGGCGGAGGCGTCACCGGGGTGTCGGCGAATTCGCCGGCGGAAAACAAGAGCGCATCGAGCGCGGACACTCTTCACAATTCAGACAAGAAATCCACGACTGAACGCGCGTTTTCTTATACGGATCGAATGCTCGAAAAGCGCGGATTCGAAGTCAAGCGATTGAGTATTGCATTATTCGTCGATCAAACATTAAAATCGCGGCTGAGCGAATTGGAAAAAACTGTCAAAGCCGCCGTCGGTTTCGACGATCAACGCGGAGATCAATTCAGCGCGACCGCCGAATCGGATTTCGCGAAGGCGCCCGATGTCGCGGCGCCGCCGGCGCCGGTTTCGAGCAGTAACATTCCGGAATTGATTTCCACGGGCGGCCGCATCGGCGCGCTCGTGGGATTAATATTACTATTCCTCGTTTTGTTACGTCGCGCGAATCGCTCCGCGAATGTCGAAATCAGACCGATGGCTCCGCCCGGTTCGCCCGAAATGGCGGGCGTCGGATCGCCGCGCGGAAATGTTAATGCTGGCATCGCGCCCGCCGCGACCGGACCCATGGGCGGCGTCGCCGCCGGAACCGAGCGCACGCCGGAGGACATCGCGCGACAGGGCCTCGCACGATCGGCGGCGGCCGCGGCTTCCTCCGATCCCGCCGCCGCCGGACGCGTCGTGCGCACGTGGCTTGAGGAAAAGCGCCGATGAAACAGTCCGGGCCAAAAAGGCGGCTCACCGGCCCTCAAAAGGCGGCGGCTCTTTTATTAACATTAGACGCCGAGACTTCGGCGAAATTGTTATCGACGCTTCCCGACGACTCCATTACATATGTCGGGCGCGCGATGGCGGAAATCAATCTCGACGAAATCGAACGCGAGCAGGTTTCGGATATACAAAAAGAATTCCTCGCATCCGTGCGCGAAGGCGCGTCGATTCCGCCGGGTCTCTCCGAATTACTTACAAAAACTCTCGGTCCGGAACGCGGGAAGCAGATCCTGTCGCGCATCGAGGAAACTGTAAAAAGAGACCGCCCTTTTGTAGTATTGGAACGTCTCGAGGACGGTCGATTGGTAAGAATCCTCCGCGACGAACATCCGCAGGTGATCGCGCTCGTGTGTTCGCGAATTCCTCCCGACCGCGCGGGCGTGTTCCTGAGCGCGCTCACGGAGGAAGAGCGCATCGACATCGCGGATCGCATGGCAAGCATGCAACCGATCACGCGCGACGTTATCGATGATATCGCGAGCGGACTCGCGTCGAAGGCCGAGAGCCAGGACGCGATGCCGGTCGACGACATGAATCGGCGCCTGCGTTCGGTCGCGGAAATATTAAATGCTACAGAACCGGAAGTGGAAAAAGAAATATTACAAGGCCTCGAGGCGCGCGACGCCGAGGTTGCGCGCGAAATTCGCGAGCGAATGTTTACGTTCGCGGACCTCGCGCGGCTCGACAAGCGCGGCATGCAAAAAGTGCTTTCAACGATCGATGTGCGCGCTCTCGCGATGGCGCTCAAGGCCGCCGATCCGGAAATCGCGGAAAACTTTTTTGGTAATATGACAAAGCGCGTGAAGGAAATGGTGCAGGAGGAACTCGAGTTGCTCGGGCCGGTGCCGTTGACGGAAGTGATGAAAGCGCAGACTGAAATCATGGTTGGAATCCGCGCATTGATAGAGAAAGGCGAGATCCGGCCGACGCGCGGCGGCGGCGGCGGATTGGTATAATCACAGATACGATCATGATCATTCGAGGATCCCGACTATCTGTAAAGTTTCCGGCGCCGTTGCGCGGGGCGCGGCTGCGCTCGATGAACGCCGTTCCCGACGAAACGGAAATCGCGGCTGCGGCCGCGCACTTACAACAAATAAAAGACGACGCGGCGCGCGCCGAGCGAGCGCGGCTCGAACCGGTGTTGGCGGCGTTCGCGGCGGCGAGTACACAATTCGCCGCCCGTTTGGAGCGGCTCGAGACCGATGCAAAACCGCAAGTTCTCGAACTCGCAAAAGCGATTGCCGCCGAAGTGACGCGGCGCGAACTCGACGGCGGTCACTACAATTTGCCCGCGATTGTTAATGAATGTTTCGCGATCGCGCGCGGCGTCGACAAAGGCGCGGTTGTTTACTTAAACGAGCACGATTACGAAACTGCCATCACCGGCGGCGAGCTCCGCCCCTTCGAAAAAGAAGGAGTCACAATCAAAGCCGACGCCGCCCTCACACGCGGAAGCTGCCGCGTCGAAACACCTTACGGCGACGTCCTCCGGGACACCGCCGCCGCCCTCGCCGACGTCCTCGCCGCCGTCGACGGCCGCCGCTGACCCTGTGCCGCGATCATTGACTGCGAGACCCGCGCGGCTACCATACCGCCCCCAAATTCCCGGATAGCTCAGTCGGTAGAGCAGCTGACTGTTAATCAGCGGGCCGTAGGTTCAAGTCCTACTCCGGGAGCCAAAGTATCGAATTCGTAACGCTTTTGTAGTCACGCGGGGAGTCGAATTGTAGTTGCCGTGAGCAGCCGGGACGCGGGCGTGTTCGCTTGAATTGCCGCCGTTTTTGCAGTGTTTTGCCGTGGCGCGTTGCGGCAGCGTGCGCGCGATTTTGGGCGGAGGCGCGGCAGCGGCGGCGCGTTCGCGATCGTGGCGCAGTTGGCGTTTTTCGATGCGGAAAGCGCCTCGGTTTCCGTCTCGCGAACTCTCGGAGATGCGGGTTTCGAGTTGTTTAACGATACTCGCGGCGGAACAGTAGCGTCGGTGTGGGTGGCGTTGGCGTTGTGGGCGCTCCAAGATCCTGCGCAAAAGGGCCCTCAGCCCGCAGAACGGCGCATAATTTTGAGGGAGAGGAAAGTGACTCGCCCCGCCGGCATTGCGCGCCCCTCCCGCCGCGGATAGCTTTTCGAAACGGCGAAGAACCGTCCCCACGTCACGCCGGAAGATTCACGAACGAGCGATTTTACAAATGAGCCGCAGACCCGTCAGACTGAATATTAACGAAGACCTATTACCCGCGGTGGCGCGCGACGGTTGCGCGATGTTGGGCCGTGGCGTGATGCGTCGTGGAATGGGAAGTGGACTGCAGGCGGACGGCGTGCGCGCGCGCGTTGCCGATGACGGCGGGCATTTGCCGTCGGCGAGTTGTAACGTTGAGACTGGGGCGGGTTCGAGGTCGGTTGCGACACGGGCGAGAGACGAGGATGATATTAAAAGCGTCGGAGCTATCCAGGTCTTCCCGCAAAAACTTAACCAAGTCAAAATCTCACACCGCATTCTCCCCAAAAGAAACCAAACCGTTGCGCAAGCGCAGATTCACCGACGATCAGATCATCAATATCCTGAACGAGGCCAGCGTCGGCACGACCCCCTGCGTAGGCTATTTACTTTTTGAAGAGTAGCAAATAGGACTTTATCTATATGAATCATTGGTGGCAGCGCGTAGTTATTCGATACGGTAGCTTGGGCGCTAAGAATCGCAACGTAAGAGCCTTGGGCGCATACCAGGATGACAAAACCATCGAATTCTTGATTCACTGCCTAAGCAACCGAGAAGTTGTAGAGGCCGCTGCTGAAACATTGGGAGCGATCGGTGACGGGCGCGCGATTGACCCACTTGTGAAACTCTTGACGGACCCTCGCGGCCACAGCGTGAACATCTTTGGAACAGCGCTTGCGTCAATTGGAGGCGATGAGGTTCAGGAGGAATTGACGAAAGTGCTCTCAACTTCAGGTCCTGAATCTTGTGTCGCCGCAGCAAAGGCACTAACGCAATTTGGAAATAGTGAAGCAATTCCCTCGCTAGTCGTGGCCTTCGAGCGGCATTCGGACAGAAGAACTCGTCGCGCTATTGGATCAGCACTTGCAAGTTTTGGCTGGAAACCAAACGTTTGTCAATCGGTGTCGCTTGCAATCGCGGAGATGAATTGGAATCGCGCCGCTGGTTTCGGAGCAACGGCCATTCGGCCGCTCCTCAATGCGTTAGATAGGAAGTCAATCCAAGGAAGTGACATCATCCAAGCAGTATATTCAATTAAAGATCCGGCGGCGGTTGAAACGTTTGTTGAATTGTTAATGTCAAACACGAATTCAAACCAGGATATTATAATTAAAGCATTGGGGCGGCTCCAATCCCCAGGCGCAATTGAACATCTTATTCCGTTCTTGTCATCCACAAACAGGGAAACTCGTTTCTTGACCATAGACGCACTCAAGGCGCTCAACTGGATTCCAGCAAGTTTAGAACACCGATTACAGCTTGCGCTTGCACTACGTGACTTTATAAAACTAATACAAGAAGGGCCGGATGCTTTACATGCGGTGCTTGCTTTGTTGAGTTCCCATGAACACGATTTTTTTCCACAATTCACCGAGCCACGCCGCTGCGTAATTTGCGATGCAATTTGCACACAATTCAAACTCGCAGTCGGGAATCCTCAGAATGTCCCTGTCTTGATAGAGGCAGTCAATTCCGAAAACAGTCATGTTTGCCGTTTCGGGGCGCAAGCTCTGCTCGAGATGGGCGATCCTGTTGGTGCAGATTGCGTGTTGAATTTGGCTTCCGCGGAGGCAAACTATCGTACAAGTCATTGGATAAAGTTATTTGTGGAAAACGAACTCGCCAGTGGTCGCGCGGGATTATCGAAATACAACAAGAATCTCCGAATTCGATTATTCTTCGCATGTAGCAAGTACTCCGAGGCTGCCGACGAAGGACCGGCATCTATTATACCAATTGTCTCTCTTGCTTCGAGGGTTGGTGGTTTTAATGGCGACGAAATTATGCACCTACTGGATCGGGTTGGTGGCCCTGATGCGGTCGATCCATTCTTGGAATTGTTATTGAATCCCGATGAGCAAATCAGAGAACGTGAACACGCGATGAAATACGCGGCAATTCGACTAGGGCAGTTGGGCGAAACACGCGCAGTTGATCCGCTATTGTCCGTTCTGAGAGACGAACACGTCCGTTTCGAAGTCCGACGTGCGGTCGCTAATGCACTCAGCAATTTAGATTGGATCCCTGAATCAAACGACGATCGGGTTTTGGTCGCGGTAGTGACGCTGGCGAAAGACACTTTGGTGAAATACGGCAGCGGAGCCGTTGGTCGCCTGATTGGTGCAATTAATACAAAAAACTTGTCCCAGGACGAAGGCGTCTTTGTCATTTCTACTCTGGGTCTTATTGGAGATCCGCGAGCGTCGGATACTTTGCTTGATTTGTCCCAAAGATCAATTGCAGGTGGTTGCGCTTCTCATGAAGTAACGGCTGAGTGTGTGATTTCCCTACTTAAGATGAGGATAAGTGCTCCGACTAGTCTACTTCTTGGAAAACAATTGGAAGGAAATATAAACTTTGCAATGGTGCTAATTGAAGTATTGCGTCGGGCAGGACCACTTGTGCCCGCAGAAGTCTTGAGCGCGATTTTGCAGCGAACGCCGATAAGTTACCAGTGTCTCGTTGATATCAGCCCTTCCAACAGTGAAACCATGATTTCGTCACAATCGGACACTTGGGATCGTTTACGGGCCATTGCCGACTCAGAAATGCGCCGACGTAGTATCGCGAGCGCCGGGAGTCAACCAGTTGCGCAAGCGTAAGCGATAGTATGACGATTGCGCCAGCTAACAGGGGCCATAATTATCGCCACCAAAATTCCAAATGCAGGACACTAACAATACTCGACTCAAACCTTGCCGACCGTAGATGTTCTCTACATTACATCTGGGCATGGGCGTTGACCGTTTGCTTCAATTTTCCGTTGGGGCTCAGTTCGTCGAACGGGCTGGCGATCACGATTCAGCCGTAATGCAAGTCGAATATTACAAATGGCTGGTTGAAAGCCGACGAAAGAACCAGATTCTACTCGTGCATCTGTATGAATTTGGCGAGGCGCGTATTGTCGATAAACGGTAATCGTTCGCCCTTAGTGTCCAAATACTAAGTCACTACTAATAGCGCTTAGACGCGATCGAAAATGACCAAGATTTGCACAAAAAATATGCATCGGCGAAAAAATTTCAGCGTTTGGCGGGCGATAAAATGCAACTAGAATTTCAAGTTTCTCTCTGTGGACAGGGTTTTGGTGACCTGCCCCGGAAAAACCGCACCTTGTTGGATATTGCGAGTAAATTTACAAATCCAAATTAACCACTCCAATCGCGGGCGTTAGCGTTCCGCCGAGAATCTCGCGTCGGCGTCGCGGCGCTGACCTCAGATGCCAGGTATTGGCCAATGTTATGTTTCTTCATGGTCGTCTTCGACTTTGCTTGGCAACTTTGCCCCCTCCCGAGGACTAGGTTTGATCACGTGGTCGAAGAGTTCACCTTTTGCCTCTAGCTCGGCCGCACTCTTAGTTTCCGCATCTCGCATCGCCTTACGGCGAAAGTGTACGGAGAATATGAAATACAGTACGGGGCGTAAGGCATCGAGGAAGAACGGTTCGCCGAGTCCAACGTTTGCTTGCGGTAGGAGTCGTCCAGAATGCGATTGACGAGCAAAACCCGGAGCGGTTTCTATTGTGTCACGGTCTATAGTATTTGGCATGGCATTGAGATTATGGTGCTCGTTGTGTTATTAATGAACCCTCAAGGAGAATCTGTGATGGATTCGATAACCGTCCAATGGTGGTCGCGAGGACTTCGTTTGAAATTCCCGGCATAACCGTCGTGATATCAAGGTCGCACGCGATTTGAACAAGCTGTCGAATGTTCTTGAGCTTATTTGCATCTGCCTGAGTTGATTGAACCATTTCAACGCCGAGGCGGACCCAGTGAATGTTATGTCGATTGGCAAGCCGAACATGCTCGGCCGTTGATACACTATCGAGACAAACTGATATTCCTGCTTCGTTCAGCACGTCAATTAACGGCGCAACGTGTTGATCCAAATATTCGTCGGGTCTAAGAATAATTACGAGCCTATTGCCGCATCGTTGGCTTAGCCATTTCACTGCAGATTTTCCAATTGTAGTTAAGATGGTTCGGGGCTCAAGTCGTATGAACGAGAGATCCGTGCCATTGTCGAATTGCAAGTCTGCTACCGCGGTGCATGCAAGATAGCAGTCGGCAATAGCGGCAACGTTTGACGAGGGAATCTCGTCTAGCATATTTTGACAATTTCGCATCGGGTCGCGTGTACCATGAGTAATCTCTTTTCCGACCACTTTGTTGCTTTCAGCTGAAACGAGTGACCACTTCGTGCGAAGACACTGCTGAAAGCTCCGAATAGTACTTCGGGCGTGAATCATAGAATCTACATCACACGAAAATCGCGCCAACGCTTTAGAGAGGCGACGTGTGTCGAGTGGTCGTTCAGGTCCAATGCATCGAAAGCCGTTTTTTTCGCGAAGTAACGATCGCAATAGCCAACGCTCCCCTGGAACCAACCGCGGTCGCTGAATTAGAAGTGGCTGGTGCCGACGCATAAACCGTTGAAGGGAATCACAGACCAAACGAAATCCTGCTACATCATATTGGGTAAAATAGGCCGGCGCGTTGTAACAAATCAACAATGGAAAGGAATGATCATCGGCCAGCTCATTCGGTAAATTCAGATTCCGGCACGCGATTTCCGTTCGAAGGTATGATCCAACTAGGAAGTTTGCGCGAGTTTTCTTAGGAAGGACTGAGAGGTAGCTGTCGTCTAGTGCCTGACATGATTCGGCCTTGTCAATCCGCACTACAGTTGGATTCTCGCCGTGCCATTCCTTGTTATCCACGAGGCCAAATCCGCAAACGCTACCAAAGGTCATCTGCTTCGGAGTATTCATTTTCCTGTCCTTAATTACGGCGAGGACAGACGACTTCTCAGTGGTGACAACGGATTGTACGAGTTGTTCGGGAACATTTCCACTGTGAGGAATAGCCAATGTTCGAAACTGACGAATCGAATTATTTGAATCGAGCTCATGAAACGAAAGAAACAAACCATCGTCTTCGGCGACGCCGTGATTCTTTAGAATAATCGCCCGCATAGCACGAAGTGCTTCGATACACTTAGCGATTACAGAATCGTCCGTGGATGCGATGAATGAATCGAGTTCAAATGTGAGTTTTGAAACCGGACGGAGTACAGACTCAAACGCTTCTTGCCTCAATCGTTCGCTACGACGATGGATTCTGTAGGCGATTATCCATACAAACGCGATTGAAAGGCCGACGATTCCCCAAACAGGTAGTGACGAGTATGCCAAGCCGGGTACACTTCCGGATGTCGCGACTACAAATGATATTGATACGAATGCTAAAGCAGCGGCTGCCACGAGTAAATCACAAATCACGTGTAACACTGAACGCATCCTCTTGAGGCGTCGATCAACTGCATTCAATACACCCGAAATAACCCGAGCCCAAAGATCTCGAACTTTGACTGGAAGTCGTTCGGGAAAGAAGGCGAAGGAACCGACTACTAATAATAAGCACCCAATTGCTGCAAAGATGCCGTTCCAAGGAACCGGTAGATCTGTACTAATCTTAAAAAATACCAGCGATCCAAAGAGACACCCTCCGCCGATGTCGAATCGTCGGCTCATTGAATCACCGCCATTAGTTTTCCACGGAACTCGCGCCTGCGTCCTCGCAGCAATACAACACTAACATTGACAAATCCGCGTTGCCATTCCACGCAGGTGTGCAGTGTAAAGAAACGCCTACATGCTTCCCGCCAACGGTCAATCTTGACGTTCCAGCAAGTAATCGAATTTAGAGCGTTCATCCACATGACAAGTTCGGAGTTATGGGCATTCCTCCTCATTCGTGCAACCACTTTTTAAAAAGATATTGGAGACGACGCGTGATATTGACGTGCCTCGGAAGAGTCGGGCCACCAAGAACGTTAGACCCCGCTATCCGACGAGCGCGTGACCCGCTATCGTTGAGTCCGAAGGATACCAATAGTCTTCAACGACAAGCCGAAGTCCCTCCATCGCAATGAATTTCGATCAAAATTCCATACCGCGGGCCTCTCTTCAAAAACAACAACCCCATGACCTGCGTAACCCTCGCCCTGCTCAGCCCAATCACCCTCGCGGCCTCGGCGTAGTTCTTAACATTCCCCTCGGCGATCTGGCGTTCGATCCATAGCGCCAACGCGAGCTGCCGGTCCTTTCGCGACGGGGGCGGTTCCTGGGCGTCACTCTTGGCCGCAGTCGCGTCGTCCTTGCGCTTCCGGCCCTTGGTCGAGACGGTCAGACGGAATTCGACATCGGGGCAGCTCACGCGATCTGCGGCACGGCGGCCGCGACGGTTTGAAACGTTAGTTTAACAATCTGCCTCGGCACATCGACGCGGACTTCGGCGAGAATCGAGCGCATGGCGGTTGCCTGCTCGTCGGGCGCGAGCGCGTCGGCAACGAGGACGAATTGTTGGATCGCGGCGCGGAGCGGGGTCGCGTCGGGCTTCTCGGCTTGCGCACGCAGCTGCTCCATCACGCCCGTCTCCAAATCTCCGGAGGAAACGCGGCTACCCCGGCAGGCGTCGGCACCTTGCTTTTGTAGTTTCGCGCAGACGTAGTAAACAAACAATCGCCCGTCTTTCACTTTCGTGACCGCGCCCATGCGCGATCCGCAGACGGCGCATTTAACAATACCGGCGAGCAACGCGTTGGACGGCAGGTGGCCGTTGCGCTGGCGTTGGCGGGTTGAGCGTTTGTTTATTTTCGCTTGAACGGCTTCGAACAATTCCGCGTCGAGAATCGCTTCGTGTTCGCCCGGGTGCCATTCGCCGTTGGATGGCTGCATTCCGAGGTAGCGGCGGTCTTGTAGCATTCGGCGGAGCGTGACGACGCTGAACGGCCCGCCACCTGCCTGCGTCCCGGCGGCGTTGGTAAAGACTTTTCCGCGCCAACCGCGACTTGTGATTTCGGCGAGCAACGCGGATACGGAGCGTGCCGTCAGATACAAACTAAAGATTTCGCGTACGCGTTCAGCCTCGGGTTCGTTGACGACGAGTTTTTTGTTGATTGTGTCGTAGCCGAGCAATGGCCAACCGCCCGTGTGCCGCCCGTGACGCCGCGCCGCAGCCATTTTGTCGCGCGTCCTTTCGCTAATTGTCTCCCGTTCGAATTGTGCAAACGTCGCCAAAATATTTAATATCAGCCGCCCAACGCTTGTGCCGGTATTAAATTGCTGCGTCGTCGAAACGAATGAAACGCCGAATTCCTCGAACAGATTCAGCGTTTGTGTAAAGTCAAGTAGCGAGCGCGAGAGGCGGTCGATTTTGTATACTGCGACAACATCAATTTTCTTGGCGCGGATATCGGCGAGCATTCGTTGAAACGCGGGTCGATCAACATTGCCGCCGGACGCGTTCGAGTCGGAATAAACGTCGGGCAATGCGACCCAACCCTGCGCGCGTTGAGATTGGATGTATAGTTCGATTTGCTCACGCTGCGCATCAAGGCTGCCGAACTCTTCTGTAGCATCCGTAACCGATTGACGACAATACACGGCGACGCGTTGCGGGCGGGGAACGGACGGTTTCTTGACAATCATTTCCGCGGCTTCCGTTCGCGCAGACCGAAAAACAATAATCCGTTCCAATGAGTATTCGTAACGGCCTTGGCGACGGCGGAAAGCGATTTGTACGTTTCGCCGTTGTGTTCAAATCCCGCCTCCGTCACGCGAACGCGGATGACTTGATCGCGCCATGTTTTTTGTAGCACGGTTCCAACTTTTAGCGACGCTGCTCCCTGCGACGGTTTCAATTTGCCCGCGACCGTGCGCCGGCTCTCCGAACGCGGAATGTTTATTTGCGCGACCAGTTCCTCGACGCGGGCTTTGGCGACGTTGGGCAATCCGCCGAGATCGTTTTCTGTTAACTTCCACGCAATGCGTTTCCACAAAAACTCGCGGTGTTTAATTCTAGGCGCCTTGCCGTAGACCTCGTGATACTTAGCAACGAGATCGTCCGTCGACAACTTGCGCAACTCCTCGACCACCGAAACTGCGGGGGACGCGGGCGCGGACGGCGTTGGGTTCTTATTCATGGGGAGCCTCGCTTTCGTCAAAGTGTTCTTCTAACTGTTCCATGGCCTCGACGACTTCGCTAAGATTCAAATCCCGCGATAAAAACCCGTGTTCGGCCGTAAGATTAATTTTCAAATGCGCGAACACATAGGCTTGATAATTAGCAACCGGCAGCCCGATCGATTTATATTTTTCGCAAACGCGTTCGATCTCGGCCAGCGATTCCAACATTTCCGCCTGCAGCTCGCGCACGCGTTCGACGTCCCGCAAATACTCCATTTTCGTGATATCCGTTTTCATGACTGCACCTGCGCGTTCGCGTTTCGTAACATCCCACGTGCGATGGCGAAGGCCTCATATCTTGCCATTGGGTGGCCAATGTAAAATCTTGCGGGATTGTCTAGATTGCTTTCGAATTCGATACGTTCGATCGTCCACGCGCAGTCGCGGTTTGCAAAAATAACGTCCACGCCAAAGTTGCGATCGTGTTCGGGGAGCGCCGCGACGAACGCTAATAATTGTTCCGCCAGTTTTTCGACCGACGGGAGAGGCTGCGTGTTCGCGTTCATGACTTTTGCACCTCCGCCTCGATCGCGACGCCGTTGCCCTTTATAATTATCGCCAACGCGCCGCAGCCCTCGCACCGGACGCGGAAGCCCATCCGCGCGAATTCGAGAATTGTAGACTCGGTAACGGGTTCGACTTTTTGGCCGCTGATGTCGCGACCTGTATATTGCGCCGTCGCGCCCGAGCAGCGCCCGCAGAGGCAACGGCCGTTGTCGCCGAGATATAAAGTATCGGGATCGAGAACCATTTTCGGCTCAGGTCGCCGTTGTTGGAGTTTGTTAATCATCGCTTTTTGTACTCGCCCATGGCGGGGCGTGCGCGGCGGCGGAAAACCCGTCGATGGAGAGACATCAGCGGCCACCCCGAAACGAGAGCAAGTCATCAAATCGCGAAATCCGAGAGCGTCGGCACCCACTACCAAACCGTGGGAAGTTTCTCGCGGATTAGATAGGCTGGAGCGGTTCATGCTGGGGCGAGGCGGCGGTTCTTGGTGACTATAATTCGGCGCACCGCATGTAGACTTCGGTCGAAGAAAAACTCCGGTGCCGCAGAGCGCGCTTCACTTCAAATATGTCGTGCCGCTGCGCATACAAATTCTGGGCAAACGTATGCCGCAGGGCGTGCGGTGATGCGTGGCGCGAAATCCCGGCCCGCGAACAGTAATGTTGAAAACGGCGTTGCGCGTGGCGGGACGTAATCGCAAACAATCGTCCGTCCTTGCGAAAAGCTACGAATGCTCGAAGCGCGCTCCAAAGTTCCCGAGGGATCTCGACGCGATCGGGGCGGTTGCGTTTTGTGCATCGCAGTTCAATTATAGCGTTATCAAAATCAATGTCAGCGACGTCGACCGCGAGCGCCGAGCCAAGGCGAATTCCCGTTTGTAACAAAAGCGTGAACAGGATTCGGTCGCGCGTGGATTCGTTATCGTTGTCCGCGTCGAGCGCCGCGAGCAGTCGTTCGCATTCGTCGTCCGTCAGCGCCCGCGGGGGAGGCGGTTCGCAGATGGCGTCCCGAATCAGTCGCGATGGGTCGATCGTTAAATATCCCGCGTCACAACAAAAGCGGAAGAAATTGCGGATCGAACTTCGAAGCGCGTTGAGCGACGTCTCATTTTTATAGCTTCCGTCGGAGCGCGTGCGCGTCGAGTCGAGCGTCAAGAATCCGGCGAGCGATTCGCGCGTGACGGCTTCAATCGGGATATCGTGGCCGAGATGATTCATTAACATTGTGATGTGGCGTTGGATCTGGCCGAGGGTCGAGGTCGCGCGTCCGTTCGCGCGCATTTGTTGTAAGTGTTGGTCGAGACATTCGTCGAGTCGCATGGCTGGAGGCTCCGTTTGGATCGGTCGTTGCGCCTCCGGCTCCTGCGATTCAGGGGCCGCGAGGCATGGCAACGATGAGCCAGTATTCGTAGTGACCGGCAAGCGGAAAATGCGACCTCTTTGGCATGGCGTCGATCACGCGATCAAAACGATCGGCGGTTGACGAATTTTTGCCAACCAAGCCGCCAAAGATAAGGAGATTACACAATCATCGTGCTGCCCCGACGGAGCGCCCATTCGCACGGCGCCGCTATCGCTAACGTCATATTCGTAAGATTCCAATTCCTCAATTCCGTCCGGCCACAATTCGGGCGTTGGAAGTGTAATCTGTTTCTTTTCAAACATCAGCGCCAGATTATTGATTAGATCCTGCTTTGATTGCGCCGTGAACGGATATGCTTTAACGTTGCATTGAGAGGCTCGAAGATTATCAAAGATCGGTTCGCCGGCGCCGGTCGAATCGCAAAGTATCCGCGCTCGATTGTAATTATCGCTTGCGCCTCGAATTCGCGTTATTTGTAAATCCCAGCCAATCTTATGAAATCGGTCAACGTAAACGAGTTCACGATTGCGATTGAGTAGCGTTAAAACTGTAAAATCTTCAACCTTAGCCAAATCCAAGCCGCCGAGATATGATTCATTAAGTATCGGCCCCGCAAACTTTCCCGTCGCGCAATCTCTAACATTATGAAACACAGATCCGTAGCCTTCTAAGAACTCGGCTTCATACTCTTGTGAAAACACACGTTGCGGAATGCGTTCGCGCTCTTTTTCGATCATTAATCTGTCGAGATGTGGATTCTCCCAGCTCGGACTGTTCCAACTTTCATAATCGGGATCGCCACTCTTTCCGCGTCGGAACAAATCATAAAAATAATTCTTTCCCGCTGGAGTTGATATGAATAACGCCCAACCCTTCTTATCCATTAAACGTTGAGATAGGTATGAATTCCATATCATCGGCCGCAATCGTGATGCTTCGTCAACGACGAGCCAATTTAAGCCTTCGCCCAATAATGAAACGGGGTTATCGGCACTTTTCGCACATATTTCGCTTTCGCCTCCGCCCATGTTGCGAATAACAATACGCTTCTCATGCTCGCGAGTGGATATCAAACGATGCTTAAGATGGTTGCCGATTATAACTACAATCTCACGAAAAACCTTGTCCGCTAAAGAATATGTCGGCGCGCAGCACCATCCTACAGATCGCTCACATGGTTCTAATGCGGCTGCTAATGATTCCATCGCCGCACATAAAGACTTCCCCCAACGAACACCACACGCTAAAACTCGACGGGACGCCTGAGAATTATGAACGCGCCACTGGCCGACATGGGGCGTATAATTTACATCGGCGAAGAACGCCTTTTTATCAAGCCGCCGGAGACCCACGAAGCACCTCCGATTGCGCATCGATTATGTTTCGGGCGTTGCCGACGTTAATGTTAGGTGGAACCCAACGCTCACATTCGATTCGTATACGTTCCTCAATTTGTATCGTCGTCACTTTTTCCGGTTCGCCGCGAACATATCGTTCGCCTTTAATCGATATATCCAACGCGCGCACAGCGTCGAGCGCCGTCTTTAACGTAACAGTTTTGAGCGCCTCCAACGCTTTAGATTGAATTAACTGATACATCTTAAGATGGCGCTCGTTCGATTGTTCAATCGCGGCCACGGCTTGCTGTTTACTTTTTTCGGCAGTCTCGCGTTCGAGCGTTTCAAGCTCTTAGTGTCCAAATACTAAGTCACTACTAATAGCGCTTAACCGCGATCGAAAATGACCAAGATTTGCACATCAAATTTGCATCGGCGACGAAATTTCCGCGTTTGGCACTGTGACAATTTGCAATAAAAACCTCGAATTTCGCTCTGCGGCCAGGGTGCTGGCGCGGTCGAGTTCGAATCTCGACGTCAATTATTATTAAAAACTTCGTCCGTCGCGGCGAATGATACTATCCCGTGTTCCTATAATAATATTTCAAAAGCCCGCCAAGTCTCTCGCGCTGCAGAACTTGACCGCGCTTTTTGCCAACGCTCCGATCGGGACAAATGATGCGATTTCCACGTCCCTGATGATTTCGCTCGAAATGGTAATAATTAATATATTCGTCGATCGACTTGTCAAGCGAGTGCCGTCCGAACAGTATCAAGCGACTCAAGCATTCGGATTTTATGGATTTTACAAACCGCTCCGCAAGAGCATTGCAATTCGGGGCGCGAGGGGGCGTGGCGATATGTTGTATTCCTGCGTCGCCGAGTGCGCGAAGGAATCCGGTGGTGAACTTGCGGTCGCGGTCGTGGATGAGGAATTTGATATTCGACGGGAAGTCGACGCTCGATTCGATCAACTTCGCCGCGGCATCCTTCATGAACGCGGCATTTGGGTGGTCGGTCGTGCCGAGGATTCTTACCTTTCGCGTTTTCAGATGGATCGCGAATAATGTGTAAAACGTCGTGAGGCCCTTCAATGTCCAGACTTCAGTTGTAAAGAAATCGGTCGCCGCCATAGTGCTCCAGTGTGATTTTAAGAATGTTTTCCACGACGTTGATTGTGCGCGCTCTGGAGCGGGCTTGATTCCGTTGCGGGCGAGAATATTAGCGATCGTTGTTCGCCCAACGCGGTGGCCGAGGTTCGCCAGAACGCCTTCCAGTTTTGTCAAACCCCAGATCGGGTTCTCGCGGGCAAATCGAACGACGTGTTCTTCGATGATTTGTAGTACTCGCGGCCGGCCGGGGCTGTTTTGCTTGAATGTCCATTTCTTAGCGACCAGGTCGCGGTGCCAGCGCAGGATGGTTTCGGGCGAGACGATCGTTACATATCGCTGAATCTCGGCCCAGCTCATCCGCCGCGCGCGCCGGGCGAGGCTGACGCGTTCGTCGTCGGTGAATCTTAGCCTTTGGCGGCCGAGCTTGGCGCGGAGTGTCCGGTTTTCCTCGAGTAAATACTCAATCGCGCGTTGCTGGCGGCGGTTGACGAAGCCCGCGAAAAACAGCAACAGAAAGACAAGTGGTCCCACAGACGACAACACACTGCTGGATTTCATGGGGCCAAGCTACAGGCCGCACGTTGTCGCAATGTTTGCATTCTACTGCAGTCAATTCCGCTTACATTAGTTTTGTCGCGCGTTCCCGAGCGGCACCATTCGAATCCTGAGATCGTCGACGACCGAGAAGTGCCCGGACCAATCTTCGCGCAGGCCGATCGAGTATGCTATGCGCCGGGCGGTCGTTGTGGGATCATTACAATTCATTCTGAGCAGTATGACTCCGTTGCTTGCTTGCATTCCGGCGGCAAACACTAATTCTCCAAATCCCTTGTCAAATGTTATCAGTACCCGGCCCTCGGCTAATGATCTCTTTAAGACGAATTCGTCTGAGACTCCCGGTGCATCCGTTCGGATCCAGGCCACGTCATGACCTGCGTCGCGCAATGCAAACACTGCCGAGCGCGGAACGTTTTCGTTGGCGAGAAATTTACCCAACGATTTGATCTCGCCGTCAACCCTTCGCGATCGGGAAAACCCGCTCGTGTTGAAGAGCACTCGCCGCGTAGGCAAGACACGCGCGGATGTCTTCGAGCGCGAGTCCAGGATAATTATCCAGAACCTGCGATTCCGTCCAACCCCGGGCCAGGAGCTCGACAACCCACTCGACGGCGATGCGAGTGCCGCGAATTACGGGTTTGCCCACAAGCACCGTGGGATCGACCGTGATGCGCGAGCTCCAATCAGTGGGTTCGTTCATGGACATTTGAGTCGTCCATAGTTTAACTCCGGAAGTTCAATCACGCACGACATGGCTTTTCGCAATCGAAACGCGGCTGGGAGTCCTTTACCTGCTCCAGCGTATTTCACAGGGTGGCCGCATGAGGAAGGCTCCTGAGTGGGTCATTGAAACCTAGTTTTGGCAACGCCGGGATTGCTACTCCCAACCTTGCGCGCGACTTACGCGTTTCGACTCTTGGGCGACACTATTTTTCCAATTTGGGTCGATTATTAGCTATCAAATAGCCCCGATTTTGGGTCCTGGCGGCCACGAAACGGCGGAATCCGCGGCGCGATTTCTCGGAAAGCTACAAAACGCGCAAAATGGCCAGATCATAACTCATTGGAATCTAATTGGTTATAAAATAGTTCAAGTCCTAAATGGGCTCGGAGCGGAAACTTGTTAAGCGCGAGAGCCACTTCACATGGTGGGGATCGGGGAGCCAAAGTATCGAATTCGTAACGCTTTTGTAGTCACGCGGGGAGTCGAATTGTAGTTGCGGTGAGCAGGCCGGGACGCGGGCCTGTTTGCTTGAATTGCCACCGTTTTCGCAGTGTTTCGCCGTGGCGCATTGCGGCGGCGTGCGCGCGATTTTGGGCGGATGGCCGGCAGCGGCGGCGTGTTCGCGATCGTGGCGCAGTTGGCGTTTTTCGATGCGGATAGCGACTCGGTTTCCGTCTCACAAACTCTCGGAGACGCGCGTTTCGAGTTGTTTAACGATACTCGCGGCGGAACAGTAGCGTCGGTGTGGGTGGCGTTGGCGTTGGGCGAATCCAGCAGGCGCGCTTGGTTGGTCGTCCTGTTCGCGTCGAGAACATTGATTTTGCGGGCGAACGACGCGCGCGGCATTCGAATTCCCGTTCGGGCCAATGCTTCAAATATTTTTGGGAGCGGGGGAACTCGGTCGGGTTCGTTGGCAATCGCTTTCGTTTTGGCCGCGCCGGCAACCCGGCGGCAGACCGAAATTCGATGGGTTCGTTACATTTTTCCGCACCGCCAAACGCTGAAAGTTCGTCGCCGATCCAAATTTCGCGTTCAAATTTCGCTCATTCTCGTTCGTGGACAATATGTTTTATCAGCGATGGAATAATTGGACACTGCGGTACCCAATATTACGGACCCGTTCGCTTGCCGGTGAAGGTTCGGAGTCCGATCTTGCCCGCTGCTGATGTTGAGCCGGCGCCACTGGCGCTGACCGCGAACGCGGTTTTCTTATTTATAACAGCTTCTCCCGCGAGCGTCATATCGCTAGCTGCGAGCGGGTCCGAAACTACCCGGAATGCCGTACCCACGCGTTTCCCCGAAAGTACAAATTGTGGATCGCCGTTCGAAGGCGTGACCGTTATTGTAGCATTGGAAGAGAGGCCTGTCGAGTCGTCCGTTATGACCGCGTCGTCAATTGTAGTTTTAATGACCGGTTTGCTTCCGTCGTCGAAGAATGTTTTGTAGTGGACCGTGAGCTTCCAACTGCCCGAGAGTGGTCCTGATACAGTTACAACTCTGGCAGGCACGGGCGTCAGAAGCATGGGAATCAGTGCTAGTCCGGAAAGAATGGATATTGTGATTCGGCTCATGGTTTCGATTTCGATGATTGCTTGGTCGAATGGGGGATCGAGCTGTCGCCGGCGAGGCGAGCATTGACGAGATGTAGTCTCACACAAAACTCCGAATACGACAAACGCCTAATTCCGTGCGCTCGCCTCGCGTTTTCCCCCCAAGATCTGGTCCACTTGAAACTTTACACCGCATCCCCAAAAATCCAATCCGATGCGCAAGAGCAAGTTCACCGACGAGCAGATCATTAACATCCTGAAAGACGCCGACGTGGCGCCATCGGCGATTCCCCTGACCTGTTCGGAGAAACTGACCGCCGCTGGATGTTACGAGCAAGTGTACAAGTAAAGATTCACCTGCCCATATTTCGCCATAAGCGTTTCAGTCAGAATCATCTGCCGTACGGACGGCGACGCCCGTGCGGTTCGACGTTGCCGAGTTGATCGCAATCCTGCGTTTGTGCCGTGCCCGAAAGTGCATGCCGCGCGTCAGGTCAATCTCTACGGAGCGCGTCGGTTTCAAACCAGCGATGCGCACGATATCGCCGAATGTGGCACGCAAGCATTTACCAACAGAACCCAAGTCTCAACCGACGCGAGGAATCGGGTCAGCAAATATTAATAAAAAGAGAAAGCCCAAGGCTTAACCCTGGGCTTTCTTCGGTTTGCGGAGTCAGAGTCAGGAAGAACAATAAATTAAATCTTCAGAAAAGTGTTGCGACTCAGGAGGCATGGCGCCCAAAAACCTGCGGAAGCATTTACGCTTACATTCCACGATTTTCTTACCCCACCTGTTGCCAGCCACATGGTCCACGTGCCTGCGTCGGTGCGATCCCAGGACTCGTTGGAATTAAGGCCAATAGTGCCCCAATTGAAGTTCGTCCATGTCGATTGATTGATCCAGCTGCCAATCGGCCAGCTATTAGTAAATTCGTTCCGATCCCAGTTGCCGCTCGAATTGCACGTATTTGTTACGCTGATTTCATTCGAACGAGCAGGTGCGACCAAAGAATCCTGCGCCGTATTTTGCCCGTTTAGCGCGCGATTTGGCCGGACAGAGGAATCATTAAGAATAGAAGTAAGGGAACAGAAGATGATCGGGAGGGTGAGGCTAGAAGGGAACATATCAGTTTGTAAGCGATTATGCTTATTGGAGGGGATTAGGAGTTGTGGGAATGTTGGTGAGATGAGGAGGGATTTTGCACAGGAGCGGAGTCCTTGTGCGAATCGTCGGACGAGGCAAATTCGAAAGTGAATTCGTAGTGTCCGTTGGCGTGACGTGTGACCTTGTGCCAATTCGCGTTGTGGTTGTGCGCGAAGTGACGATTGAGGTCCTCGAGAAACAGCTCAGGGCGATTTGGATTGAGGTCCAGGAGTACAGTTTTGGAGTTCATGGTTAGGGTTGGGTGAGGAGAGCTTTGCCGGTGCGATTTCTCGCCGCTGGCGATCGTCTGGACGTTGTGGTCCGGGAATAGGTCACCCTTCCCCAGATTTTCTTACTCCCGCGGTTGCTCGTCGTGCAGTATCCAAAAACTCCGTCATTAATAAAACGCAATTTCCACGATCGAAAACCAGCGAAATTCGCACACCGAACTTCGATCGTCGCGGAGACTTCGAAATTTAGCGGTGCAACGAAATGCAACAAAACCTTCGTTCTTCGCTCTGTGGGCAGGGAACGGACGCTATCGAACTCGGATCTCGACATCAATTATTATTAACTTTTTCCGCCGATGCCGGCATTTATAGCAATCGTACAAGATGTGTAACGCGCACCCTCAAAACCTCAATTACGCGAGCTGCCTCAGCATAATTATAAACATTCCCGGCGGCAATTTCCCGTTCGATCCATACCGCCAACGCGAGTTGCCGGTCCTTCCGCGACGGGTGCGGTTCCTGCGCATCGTTCTTGCCCACGTGCGCCTCGGCCTCGCGTTTCCGACCTTGGTCGAGACGATCAAACGGAATTCAACGTCGGGGCAAGTCACGCGATCTGCGGCACGGCGGCGGCGGCGGGTCGAAACGTTAGTTTAACAATCTGCTTCGGTACATCGACGCGGGCTCCGGCGAGGATCGAGCGGAGAGCCGTTGATTGTTTCTCGGGCGCGTGCGCGTCGGCAATGAGGACGAATTGTTGGATCGCGGCGCCGAGCGGGGTCGCGTCGGGTCTCTTGGTCTTCGCGGGATAGTAACTTTCGCGGCGACGGCCGAAGAAGTTAACAATAACTAGTGTCGACATTCGAATTCGACTGCGCCTGTACCCTACCGGCAGATCGAAAATCGAAGTTGTTGTTAGTTATCGTCGGGCCACCGAATGCCGAAATTCCTGCGCCGATCGAACTTCGGTGTTCGAATTTCGCTGATTTTCGTTCGCGGTCAAGTGCTATTAGTAATGAATCGTTACTTGGACAGCACGCCGTCGGATCAATCCATCGGGGCGCGCCCCGCGGTGACCTGCCCCGGAAGAACCGACCCACGTTGGACGTTAAGAGTAAATATACAATTCGAAATTCACCTCTCCGCTCTCCGCTCGCCGCGCCCGCTCCAACGCGTCGGGACAGCCGTTCCAACGCTTTTGTCGAACGAGTTCCCGATTCGATATTACAATTTCCCAACCAGACTGTTAGATAATCCGTGTGACAGAAGACGAACGTCAAGAGGTGCACCGACAGAGGTTTGTGCAAGCCTTGGACGTATGGCTCCCGACTCTGTTGACAATCCGGCACCGGGCAGAAATACTGATTGGCTCTCGAAAGACCCAATATAGTCTGAACGGGCGGGTGCCATGCCAAATTCTCTCCTTCGTATTGCTGCTTTCACTCTGTTTTTTGTAACGTTTGTCGCGTTCGCGAATGCACAGGTCGCGATCAATAGCGTCGTGCCGCCGCAGGCCACGACGGGACAGGATATTACCATTACCGGTTCGGGATTCGCGTCGAAGCCAACGGTCGCGCTCGTGACGACCGGGAGTTCGAAAAAGTACACGCTGAAAGTGAAAAGCTTCACCGCGACGCAAATCGTCGCGACCTTGCAAACCGTCGCGAAGGGGACATTCGACGTGAGCGTAAAGGTAAAGAAAGATTCGACGACTGCATCGGCGGCGCTGACCGTTCCGGACCCCGGCGTCACCGATTTTACGCCTACGACGGCCGCGCCAAAGGATACAGTTACGATCAACGGCGATTTCTTCGGTTCGAAGAAAGGTAAAGTTCTCGTCAACGGAAAGAGCGCAAAAGTTTTGACGTGGACGAATATACAGATCACGTTCGTGATGCCGAAGCTCGCGGCGGGGTCATACGCCGTCGTCGTCGATAACAAAATCGGTCAGGCTCAGGCGGGTAACATTACTTGTAACGTTCCGCCTGCGCCGATCGGTGGCCCCGATCGCATCGAGGCGACCGCCAACGGTACGCCGCTTGTTGTAAAAGGCTCCTTCCTCGCCGGAACTTTCGAGGTGGCCACGAGTCAGGTGTTCCTGAACGGCCAGACATTCGGCATGACCGGCATCTCCATCGATTTCTCTTTTTCTTATGATTTGACGAACGGCACGGTGCCGACAGTTTACAATACCGGACAGGGCGGCGCGACGATCAATTATATCGAGACGGATAACGGCAATCCGAACGGCTGGACGAGCGGTCTCGCCAATACTACCTATAAAATTACAATTACCGGCAAGACGGCGAATAGCATCGAAGGCACGTGGGAGGCCGTGCTGCCGAAGTCCTTTGGTCCGGGTCCCGACACGAATACAATCACGAACGGTGTGTTCAAATCCAAGCTGACGATGAATTGATAGTTGGCCCATACTGGAATTTGCGCTTCGCCGAACATCACAATTCATCCGCGATCGCACATATTCGTTCAAGCGAACTCGTTTACACAGACCATGCGTCCATCTTGCGCGATTCCGGCGGCATCAACGGACGCGCGGTGGCGAGCGCATCGCGACGCGGTTGCAGTCTGACTCCCGTTGAACGTGCCAATTTGATGCTGGACACACATTGTTTACGTCCCGCACACGTGCGCTATTCTTATATATCACGCCAATCGCTTTCCAATATCCCATATTCGACTTCAGCCTGGCGCATCGCCTCATCAAGCGTTTTATGCCATGTATCTGCAACGCAATCGTTATCTAAATCAAATCGGAACAAGAAGAACGCCCCGTCTTCCTCGGAAATCTCCACGCGAACCGGAGTCTTGCATTTAGCCAATGGGACAAGTTCTCCCTCGACTATTGTCCCAATTAGATGCACCGCCCGACCTGTTAATTTTCTTATGAATGCCTGACGTCTCATAATTCAGTTAACCTCACCTCTGTAATATTCGCGAAACTCTTTCGCATAAGTCACCACGGAAATGTCGCGATCGACTAACTGCTGCGAATTGAATATCCATTACGTTCATTAGCCTCCTCCCCGCGCCGCAATCCGTCAAGACGCGGGAAATTCGAATGGCGAAATGAGAATGGCGTCGAGCACCAATCCCTTCCCGCAGCATTCCGCGAATTCGCCGCAGCGCGTGGATGTCAAGCTCCGCCCGCATGGCTTCCGAGGGCGCGGGAGATTGGCCTGCGGCGGAAAAACCGATACTCGCTGGATGTTAAGAGCGGGTCCACAATTCAAAATTCACCACACAATACGTTTACGTTTCAGTAGAATCGCGGCCAGTTTTTTACGTCGTTTCCCTATCCAAAAGAAAATTGAAATTAAACATCAAAAAGTTACTTGTTGATTTTGGAACCGTGTTCGTAACAACACTGATTGTATCCATCATTGTAACGTTGCTTTGGAATCTTATCGTTCATGGAGCAGGCACTATAGACTGGGATACATCATTTCGTTTCGCCATCACTCTCGGCATCATTTTGCCATTGATAGAAGCGCGAAGGACCAAATAGCAACGCTGCATACGGCGTGACGTGCGCGGAAACGCCGACCCGCATTGGATGTTAAGAGCGAAAATATAATCAAAATTCACCGCTCCAATCGAAAACATTAGCATTCCACCGAGAATCGCGCGCTGTCGTTGCGGTGGCAACTGTAAAAACTCGACGGGCTGCGTGGCGCGGGCGACGGCCGGGAATGCCGGATCGTACACATCCTTCGTTCTCGCGAGGCGTCACGGGGCAGGAGGGGGAATACATTGGAATCCGTCGTCGAAGGGAACTTTCGTGTATGCAAGTAAGTGAGTGCGCAATACGAGTCGTTGAAATGAGGCTCCATTGGGCAGCCAGGAATGCTAGCAGGCCTGTGCAAAACCAGGAAATTCGCTTGAATCATACAAATAATTGATACAATAGGGCGATGCGCGGACGAATCGACTCACAAGGCACTCTTTTTTTCGCCGTCACATTGGAATCGTTGATTCCCAAGGATCATC
>JACQFD010000011.1 GCA_016200225.1 Planctomycetota bacterium | reverse complement strand
GGAACTCAGCATGCACCGGGCCCCAGAAGCGGGCTCAACAACGAGTGCGAATGGAAGCGAGGCGGATCGGTCGGATGTAAAGATTGGAAAACCGCACCAGCGGCCTTGACACAGAGGCCTTCTCATGGAAGTGCTCGTCGAGCGCACAGCGGGGGGATTATTAAGATTTTCACAAAACGACCGCGCTGTGCGAACATTCAAGCACGGCCCAACTACTTCTTAATTGAAGTATAATAAACGGAGCCCTGCTTTTCAATTTGAACAATATTCGACGACGGACTTCCATAGGAACACCCGCGCCCATTCGAATACTTATTTATCAAGCAAACTCTATATTGCCCTACCGGAAGATCCGTGAGGCAAAATGTACTGTCCACTACGTCAACTCGTTTACGCACACGATCGAGTCTCGATAGTTGCGCGGCGTCCATGCATTCGCAGTAGACGCAATACTCTCCATTAGGATCGCATTCGCCTTCTATTTTCCCGATAATTATACTTCCTTTGTGAAGTACAATTTTTTCGAGTTTGGTATCCGCTGTCGCGGAAATGTTGACGTTGTTAACCGTATACTGCAGTAGTCCCGGTATGTGAATTACGACTTGGACGGTTTCTGAGGGTAGACCTCGGATCGAAAACGTTCCATCGCTGTCGATCCGTGCTTCGCGTTTTATGACAGCCTCTCTTATCAAAAATAAATCCAGGAGCGTCGGTGTCGAGTTGGAGCGATCGATCCACGTATTCTCAACCACGCGCGCGCGACTGAATAGGCGTTGAGAGTCGGCTGTATCATTCATAATACGACCGGAAATTGACCTTCCCGTTTCGACGCGCAATTCGCCCAAATGATAATCGCGGGTGGAATTCTCGGGTATCTGTATACAAAGCGGCGCGCAATTTTCGCAGTCGACAATGATAATCGTAGGCGCGTTTGGCGAGGGAAACTCCAATCGAAATTCGCCGGGCAACCGTTCGAGCGTAACCGTCGCGGACTCTACAAATGAATGTTCGGGCATGGAACCGTTTGGATTTCCAAAGTATCCCAATCGAATCACCGTCAGGCCGGCCTTCACACCTGGATCCGCCGCAACGCTTCCGTCGACGCGATAAGTTGGATCCGACGCTCCCGCCGGTATCACTTGCGGAAATTGACGATAATGAAGACTGAACGCTTTCAATCGCGACGCGGCCCCCGCCGTTCTCGTCGACGGCGCCGCGCACGCGGCCAATGCCGCGATCAGTAAACTCAGGAAACAATTTTTGTAATAAAAATTTGATCGCCATTCTGGCATGGCACTTGGACCGGAGATCGCCCGCCGATTATTCCGCGGAAAACATTATCAAATCCAATTTCTCGCGTCGCTTCCGCATGCACCCCGGAATCGTCGTCGGTCTTGTATAAAAACGGGGACGGGACCTATTTCCTGACCACTTGAAAAATTGGACCCGTCTCCTTTTTCTTAGTTTCCTTTATCTCAGTTTCTTAAACTTGAAATTTTATTTTGTGGCAGTAAACTCAACATGCAAGGCAACCGAGCGTGACGGTAGCTATACCCGTTTGTACATTATTAGAATTAAACAAGTAGAAGTTCTCCTGCGCGTTTGGATTTCCCAGATTCGGACAGAAGGCCGCGAGGTCGATGTTTGACGTTAGCGTTGGCGGGGTACCAAAAGCACACTGCCGACCGCTTCCATTGGTGGGTATCCAACATGCGCTGGCATCCGTAGAGTTCCCTGTAATTGTAACGCGAACAGATGCCTTGCATTTCGCGGCTGTTACACAGTTACCGTTCGATTTAGTTAGTACAGTCAAACTACAGCTTTGACCGGTCGCAAGATTTGTTACATCCACGGTTACTGTTGCAAGGCAATCATTCGGCGCAGGCGCCGGTCTTCGAGAAAAACGCAACTCGCGCAGAGACTCGCCGGCGGAGACCGACCCAATCGAGAGGATAGATAGTAATAGAATGATGGATTTTCTGTTCATGCTTAGAGGGCTCATTTGTTTGGGTGATTCGCGTTTAATGAAATCCAAGAAACGACACTTTTGCAAGTATCACTCTTGGCGGTGTCATAGTTATTTTTGAACGGAGCCACAACTGGATTGGTTGTAGGATCAATTGCAACTCGATAGGCGGTCGCGCCTGCATCCGTACGAACGTACTTCGTTGAAACAATCGCATCGGGGGACGTTCCCGGAGGCAACGGTGGATCGGGCACGGCGCCGGATGGTCTGTCCCATGTTTCACACCTCCCATCCTTAATCGCAGCCGCTACTTCACGATCCAATTGGCCCAGATAAGCAGTGTACGCCTGTTCGCAAGCGTTTACTTTCGTTTCTAATAATTGAAGAAGTTGGCTGCGCGCCAAGTCGGATAGTTCCGCGCCATTCGGATTCACGAACCGATTCTTTAACATCGCATCAATGTCTCTTGAGCGGATCACTTTATAAAGATCATCCAACGACTCATCTGCTGGTTTGATCTCATTTGCCGAAGACGCGCCAATGACTACCGAACGCGACGCGGGATTCGTATCGGATGCGGTCAAATTCGATTGCGCAACGGACGAAACTTCCGAGTCCTTCAACCTTTTGGAGACATTCGAATTCGTAGATGGTTTTGAATTCCTGTTATTTTCCCTATGCGCAGATGGTCCAGCGTATGCCGTCACGTAAATCGTCAGCCCAACGGCAGTGAGGACACCAAGTGTAGTGAGGATTACAGCGACTTGCTTCATGGATACTCCTGAATTCAATGTTACCGAATGTACCCCCCCCCCCCTATGGAAGTCAAGCAAGAAGAACGAATATGGGATCTCGCCAATTTCGTACACAGAATTTCACGCGCAGACGCGGAGAACACGGAGAACACGGAGAAATCCAAGAAAAACATTTGTATGTTCTGCCTGTCTCCGCGTTCTCCGCGTCTCCGCGTGAAACTCTGAAAACGGCCGCCGGGCGTGTGCCGCGCGCTTTCGTGTGGGTCGCGACAGGGCGTGGCCGGAGCATCGCCGCTGCGCCGCGCCGCGGAGCCCGCCGCCCGCTTTGGCCTATTCTCGTTAATGACATATCGATATCAATAACAATATCGACGTTGCCTACTGTAACCTCTTCACTTCCCCGCTTTCTAAATAATAAACAGCCTTTGTAATTGTTAACTCGTGCGCTTCCGTCGCTTTCTTTAGAATTGGACTGTCCTCAACGATCGACATTGCCGATTGATGAACGTTGGCAATAACCTGCCGCATCGCAAGCTCCACGGGATCGTTACAATTTTCGACTTTCCGCAGCGCAGGCGTGATCTTGTTTACAATCGCGTCCAAGTTCAGCGTCGGCATCGCCTGTCCCGCCGCGGCGGCCGCGACGGCGCCGCATTTTTCGTGGCCGAGGACGAGGAGCGTGCGCACATGTAAGTGTTCGACCGCGTATTCGAGGCTTCCGAGCGCGATTGGATCTGTAATATTACCCGCGGTCCTCACTACAAATAGATCGCCGAGCGATTTGTCAAATAACAATTCCGGCGCGACGCGGCTGTCGGCGCAGCCGAGTACGGCGATTTTCGGATGCTGGCCTTTCACGAGCATTTGACGCCGCCCGAGAATGCTTTTCGGTTCGAGCGAGCCGCGCATGAACCGGCGATTGCCTTCGAGCATGTCCTGCCACAGAACGAGCGGCGACACCGCCCGTTCCTCTTCGCCCTTCGCCGCGTGCGACGCCGCGCCCTCGCCGTCGCGCTCGCCCGCAAGAACGTTGACGCGCGAATAAGTTACATATGCGCCAGCGCTCAGAATGAGGAATGCAAAGAATAGCCAAACGGATCTGCGGGTCGGCTCGTTGAAACCCATGGGATAATTGCTCCTGCGAACGAAAAGGGGTTGTCGTCGTTCCTTCCATCGGAAACGCGCGCCGCCTGACTCAACGGAGCGCGCGCGGCCCCCTTCGACCGCTCATATAACCGTTTGCAAATTCGGCGTTTACAACGCACACTCACGGCGTCCTCGCCTTTTTCGTAAATTTGATTATTGTCTTACGCCCGAATTTCAGACTCTACCCGCAATCACTTCGCCGCCCCATGCGCCGCCCCAAACCGTGAAGATCGAAACCATTCGTAATGTTGCAATCATCGCCCACGTCGACCATGGAAAGACGACGCTGGTGGATGCGCTTTTCCGGGGCGCGCACACGTTTCGCGACAACCAGCGGATCGCCGACTGCGCGATGGATAGCAATCCGATCGAGCGCGAACGCGGCATTACAATTCTCGCAAAAGTAACATCCGTCAAGTGGAACGGCATTAAAATTAATATTGTCGACACGCCGGGCCACGCGGATTTCGGCGGCCAGGTCGAACGCACGCTCTCGCTCGCCGACGGTTGCATTCTCGTCGTCGACGCGTTCGAAGGGCCGATGCCGCAAACGCGCTTCGTGTTGCGCAAGGCCTTTGAACATAACTTAAAACCAATTGTAGTTATTAATAAAATCGACCGCCCCGACGCGCGCCCGAACGAGGTTTTGAGCGAGGTCTTCGATTTGTTCGTATCGCTCGAAGCGCCCGACGACGCGCTCGACTTTCCGACGATTTACGCATCCGGCCGCGGCGGGGTCGCCACCAAGGATCCATCCATTCCGGCCGTCGACATGACGCCGTTGTTCGAAACGATAATTAGTCATATTCCGGCGCCCGAGGCCGATCCGGAAGGCACGTCGGTTTTTCAGGCATCGACGCTCGATTATGACGATTATGTCGGGCGCATCGCGATCGGCCGCATTTTCCGCGGCAAATTTAAACAAAACCAGCGCGTGCGCGTGATGCATCAGGGCTCGCGCGAGTACACATCGGGCACGTTTCACGATGGTACAATTAAATCGCTGTCGTGGTTCGAAGGATTATCAAAATTCCCCGCCGAGGAAGTCAGCGCCGGCGATATTTGTAGCATTTCCGGACTCGATGAGGTCGGCATCGGCGACACCTTTTGCGATCCGGATTTCCCCGAGCAGCTCCCCGCAATCACCGTCGACGAACCGACGATTTCGATGGTGTTTTCCGTAAACAACGGACCCTTCTCCGGACGCTCGGGAAAATTTATAACATCGCGCCAGATTCGCGAACGATTGTTCAAAGCCGCGCTGCAGGACGGCGCGCTGCACGTCAGCGAAACCGACTCGACCGACGCCTTCAGCGCGGCGGGTCGCGGCGTCATGCACCTTGGAATCTTAATTGAAAACATGCGTCGCGAAGGCTACGAATTTTGCGTTTCGACGCCGCGCGTCATTTATAAAGAAATAAACGGCAAGAAGTGCGAGCCGATCGAGGAAGCGGTCGTCGACTGCCCGAGCGATTCGATGGGCCGCGTGATCGAATATCTCGGCAAGCGCCGCGGCGAATTGAAAGAAATGTCGCGCAAAGGCGAATTTACGCATCTTGAATTTACAGTTCCATCGCGCGGACTCATCGGCGCGCGAACTGCTATATTAACATTAACGCAGGGCAACGG
This sequence comes from Planctomycetota bacterium, assembly GCA_016200225.1. Classification (GTDB taxonomy): domain Bacteria; phylum Planctomycetota; class UBA1135; order UBA1135; family JACQFD01; genus JACQFD01. The sequence continues at coordinate 158,577 of JACQFD010000011.1, read as the reverse complement.
CACGATTCATCATAACTATTCGAAGTACGAGCCGGAGCGCGGCGACATCGCGGGGCGGCAGTTCGGAAGTTTGATCGCGCACGAGACGGGCCAGGTTTCGGCGTACGCGCTCGAGATGCTTTCCGACCGCGGAATTTATTTTGTCGAACCGCAGGACCAGGCCTACGAAGGCCAGATCATCGGACAGCATTGTCACGAAAACGATCTCGTCGTGAATGCTTGTAAAGCCAAGAAATTAACAAATATCCGTTCGGCGGGCGCCGAAAAGAATGTGCGTCTCCAACCCGCGCGGAAAATGACGCTCGAGGAATCGCTCGAGTACATCGCCGACGACGAATTGGTCGAAGTGACGCCCGAAGCCATTCGCCTGCGTAAACGGCTGCTCTCGAGCAGCGAGCGGCGGCGTGTCGAGCGCAGCGCGGGCGTGACTTCATAAGAATCATTTTCCCATTGCCGGATACGCCATGGCCTTTCAACGCATATTATCGATTTTATTGATATGTTCGGTTCCGTGCGCCGCCGCGGCTCTCGCGCCGCAATCGCGCCCCGTGCCGCGCACGCATCTGTTCGATCACGCGACGACGCCGCTTCCGAAAAACGTTTATTGTAAAATTAACGGTCTCGAAATTCCGCGGGCCGAATATGGAGATTGGCTCCAGAGTTTTCACGGCGACGCGTTCATTCAGGATTACGTGCTCGCGCGGCTCGTTCGCGAAACCGCCAAACAGTATGGAGTCTCCGTCGCGGCCCAGGAAGTCGAACAGCAGGTCCTCCGCAAACTCGAGGAACGCATTTCCGGCGGCTACCGCGGACGCAAGGATTTATTCGAAGAAAAAGAACTCGCTAATTTTGGAAAATCCATCGAGGAGTGGAAACGCGAGCAGGCGTGGGACGAGGAAACCGACATGCTCATCGCGCGAATCTTAAAGACCAAGCGGCTCACGACGGATGCCGACGCCGACGCGGAATTCAAACGTTTATATGGAAAATCCGGCCGCGAATTGTATATTCGCGCGATTCTTTTCGAACCCGAGACGCCTTCGCTCACGTCGCACCGTTCGCAGGAGGAACTCGCGGCCATGTTTAATAAAGGAGTCGACGACGCGCAAAAAAAAGCGGCGGGCGTGATGAAAAAATTGATGACGGGCGCCACCGACTTCAAAAACGCGGCGCTCGCGTACTCGGACGATTATCGTTCGAAAATTCAGGGCGGCGACGTCGGACTTTACTCGCCGCATCCGCCGCTTTTCGGCGCCGAATTCGACGCAATTATACAAAATACCGCGGCCGGCAAACTCGTCGGCCCCGTGCGCATCCAGTCGGGATTCATCATCGCCGAAATAACAAAAGAAGTGCAGCACGACTTTGGAAAGGAGCGCGACGCGATTCGTAAAGAACTCGTCGAACGCGAGCCGACGACGAGCGAGATTATGAGTTATAAAGGACGGCTGTTGCAGGAAGCCAATCTCGTTCGTTAATATTTATTATTAAATTTCACGCGCGCGGAAACGGGCGCCAGCGGTCCGCGCCCGCCCGCGCGGGCGACAGACGCGCGCGGAGAATGACTTCGGCGTAACGGACGACGCGCGCCGCGGCGGGTATTTGATAGATCGCCGCGAACAGTAATAACACGCTTCCCGCGAACGCCGGGTCGCCGGTTTTGAGCAATAGAACGACCGGCGCGAGCGCGACCGACGCGAACAGCAGGAGCGCGAGCAGCGGCGGCGCGAATGCATAAAATAAGAACTGAAGCGCGCCGAGCACCGGCGGGCGAAATTGTAACCATTCGCGAAAATGCAGATCCACGGCCTCGAAATAAGCCCGCGCGCGCCGCATTTGTTGATTGTACAAATCCGCGCCCGCCGGTTTGACTTCATAAAAAACCGCGGACCGCATCGCGACGACGCGCCACCCGCGCTTGCGGATCTGTAACGCGAGATCGAGGTCGTCGGCGGCCACGCCCGGCCGCGGACGCGCCCCCGCCGACGCGCGCACGGCGAACCATGGCCCGTGAACGCTGAAAAGCGCTCCGGCGCGCGATTCGAGCACGCGCACGGCCTCGGAGGCGATATCGTACAAATCCTCGCGGTCGCCCGACGTTTGCAACAATTCCATGCGCTCGACGTATTGTTGCATTCCGGTCGCGGCGCCGACGCGCGGATCCGCGAACGCGCGCGCCGTCGCGAGCGGCGAAGACGGCGAAACGAGCGCGTCGGCGTCGGTCATGATAATAATTTCGAATCCGGCCGCTTCGTGAAAACCCTCCGCGAGCGCATTCGCTTTTCCGGGCGCCCCCGTGTTGCGGATCACGCGCCACTCAAGATCGCCGCGCGACGGCATTTGTTGAATCCACTTTTCCGCGCATTCGCGCGAACCGTCATTGCTATGGTCGTCGATCCAGACGGCGATGTGAGGTTCGTGCGACGGCGGCAGCAGCAGCGCGTGCGTATTCTTAATTTTACGTTCGACCGCGGCGAGTTCGTCGCGCGCGGGAATCAGAATCGCGAATCGCATTCGTTAATTGTCGTAAATCTAATGAAAAAGCGTTTTCATCAGTAACTTCGGATACTTCGCGGGCGTAAACAGCACGTTCGTCCCCATCTGACATTCCCACGTGCACATGCAGCGTTCGTCCCAGATTTTCTTTCGTAATGATTGCGCCGCCGGCGAATTCCAGACGCGCTGAAAATCGAAATCGACATTCTTTAGATTACCGAAATCGTCGGGAAGAATTTCGCACGGCGCCACGCGCCCGTCCTCGTAAATCACCGCGGATACGCGCCCCGCGAGGCACGGCGAATACTTCGGTTTGCCCGAAGCGTATTGTTCGATTTGTTCGTACATGATCAAATCGCGGGCGGCGGCGACGCGCGCACCCGCGAATTGAAAATACGGCAGCGATCCGTCGCGCAGCGCCCGCGATTTGGCGTCGACGGCGGCGCGATAGTTTTTCGAATCGACCGCGAGCAGCGACGCGTCGCGCGGCGCGCCGCGCGCGAGATTGATCGTTATATTGTCGGGCGCGAGATTTTCGCGCAGCCATGTTACAAATCCGGCGGCTTCGTTCTGATTCTCCGCCGTCACCGTGCAGATGACGCCCACGCCGAGGTTTTTGAAGCGTTTCTTCAACGATTTCAACTCGTTAAAATTCTCGACCGATTTATCAAATCCTCCGGGCGTCGCGCGAATCGAATCGTGAATGTCGCGCGGTCCGTCGAACGAAACAGATATATTAACAAATGAATCCGGCGCGGCTTGTAATAGTAATTCCGCGCCGCCGATCGTTTTCGCGCGCGAAAGCGCGTTCGTCGGCACCGAAACGTGCCGCGGTTTGCAAATTTCGAACGCGCGCGCGATTTCGTGCAAATCGTCGCGAAGAAACGGCTCGCCCCCCGCAAACGCGAGCCATAACAATTCGCCGCCGATCGTTTTCGCGATTCGTTGCATCGCTTGCAGCGGCAGCCCCTCGACGTTCGCGTCGACCTCCTTCCAATGAAAGCAATGGCGGCAGCGCGCGTTGCAACGGCCGGTTACATACAATGTCAAGTGCACCGGCGGCCCGTCGACCGCGAACGCGCGCTTCAGAAACGGCAGGTACGACGCGGCGCCCATTGTAATATTTATTTCGCCGAAAACCGCGAGATCAGAAATCCAACAATAAAAACCGCGCCGCCGATGCCCAAATATCGAAATTCGATCGCCATCGAATGGAACCCGCTCGTGCCCGTTTCCTTCACGCCCTCCTCGACGCTAAGAAAAATCCCGACGAGGACGACAGCCATGCCGACGGCCTGCAGGAGCCTGCCCGATTGATATAAGAGGGTCTTCATCGGCGATATTAAAGATCTTTCGAGTGCCCGCCGTCGTTTTTAGTATTATTAACGATTTCGCGGCGCGGCCGCCGCGACCGCCGCGCTCAAAAGCGCGGCCGGCACCGTCGTGCTTTGCGCATTTGCGTCGTCGACAAATAATAACACACCGCCCGCCGCCGTCGACCAGAGCGTCTGGGCGCCCTGCCGCGCGATCCACACGTCGCCGGCATCCACGGTGGAAAACGGCCCGGCGACCGCGGGGCCGGTGCAGACGAATTTCGCAATATCGAGTTTCGCGCGCGCCCGGCCGCGCCACGCGGGCGGCGCCGCCATTCTTAACATTTCGAGCGCCGTCGGCGCGAGATCGACCGCCGACAGCGCGATCGGACAGATCTGGCCGATTTTATAATCATAAGGAAGCTGGATTCCGAGAACGCCGGTCGGCGCGGACCACGACGTGTCGCGCCCCCCGAGTTTGGTAGGACCCGGATCGGTCGCGAGCATCAGGAGACAATCGCCCGAAATCCTGCGCCGGCGCAGCATTTTGGTAATATTACCGATCGCTTCGTCGATTTTTAACAATGCGGCGCGCCGGTCGCCCGCCGCGCGCGCGTCGCCGAAGTCGAGCCACGCGAAAAACCGCGGCGGCGACGCCGCTCCGAGCCATGTATCGAAATCCGCCGCGAGTTCGGTCGCGGCGACTCCCGGCTTTTCTTTAAATTGTTCGAATCCCGCCTGCACACCCGCCGCCGTGCCGAGGTTGGAATTGATAAATGCCGCCGACGGAAAGGGAATTCGTTTTTCGGCCGACTGGCGCGCGATTTCGGTCGCCAGCGTCGGAAAGGACGGATTCATTTTATTAGTATCCGTCGCGACGCCGTGATCCGGAGGAAACGATCCCGTCAGAACGCTAATATCAAATGGCGCCCCCGCAGGCGCGCCGCTGAGCGACGAACTAAACTGTACGCCGTGTCGGAGCAGCGCCGTTGTGTTCGGCATCGGCAGGGCCGAACGCGCCCCCTCGAGATCGGCGGGCGAAACACCGCCGACGGTAATAACAATAACGGGCATCGCGGGAATTGCCGATGGAATTGGAACAATATCCCCTTCCGGTTTCACGGCGGCTTTGATTAAGAATACGGCGGGGCCCAGCGCGCAGAGCGCGTACAATGTTAACTTCGAGGCGCGGGAGCCCTTCATTATTTTTTAATATATCCGCCCGTGATCAGCGCGCGAATCTCCTCGTCCGTCATGTCGCGATCACCCGTCGGCGGCGATGGGATGCGTCCGAGCCATGATTGAAGTTCTTTTAATAATAATTCCTCCTCCGCAAGCGCCGGCTTCGCATGCAAATTCTTTTTCTCGCCGGGATCGGCGCTCAAATCGTAATATTCAAGATTCCAATGCCCTCCCGCGAGCGGCGCGGCGATGAGTCGCTTATTCGCGCTCCGAACGGCGAATTGCTTGCCGGCCAATTCGAATTTTCCAGTCGCTTCGTTCTTTAATTTTCCCTGCGTCTGCGCGTACACAAAATCCCCCTGACGGCTCGCGAGCGATCGCACATTTGTTATATCGATCAAGCTCGATCCTTGCAGTTGCGGCGGATTCGATAATCCGATATATTCAAAAACTGTCGGCAATAAATCGACACTTTGGCCAAGATTCGCAACGCGAGTTCCGCCAAATTCACCCGCGGGAAATCGAATGATGCACGGCACGCGCGTCACCTCTTCATAAAGATAAGGATCGTGCGCGAAATATTGGACATCGCGCTCCGTGAACGATTCGCCGTGGTCGCCGGTGATAATTAATAATGTATGATCCAGCGCGCCGCGCTCGCGCAGGCCGTCGACGAGCGCGCCGAGCCACTGGTCCGTATATTTTACGCCGCCGTCGAAGCGATCGATAAGAAACCGGTTATCGTCATCGGTGAAAGGCCGCGAAGTCGGCTCGCCGGGAACGAAGTAGCTATTATCTTTATCCTTCACCGGACGATCATAATGATAATCCATTCGCCCGACGCCGGGCGAACCCTTGCCGTAGAGCGTTTCGTTAAATGTAAACATTGGACGCGCGCCGGCCTCAAAACTCCGTTTGTAAATATCACGATCGATCTCCGGCATCGCCGCGATTTCCGACTCCGATTTTTGCTTATTCGGCGGCGGCCGCAAATATTGCCATTCGCGATACGCGTACGGTCGGTGCGGATCCCAATAATGCAGCCATGAGCAGACCGGGCGGCCGTCCTTCTGCGCGTCGAACCATTCGAAGAAATCTTTTGTTAAATCCTCCCCCGTGAACCACGTCCGGCTTCGAACATGTTCGAATCCGCGCGTGAGGCCGAGCTTTCTAAAATTCTCCAAGTTGACGAATGCGCCCGTATTGTAACCTGCGCCCGTCGTCGATCCCTTCGGCGTTCCTAACAATTCCGCGATCGTTTTCACGCCCGGCGACAGGCTCGAATCCCACCACAATATCCCGTGCGATCTAACATATCTCCCGGTCAGTATCGACGCATGCGACGGCGGCGTGAACGAGGAATTTGCATAAAAATGATCGAAGACGACCGACTCCTTCGCGAGCGCGTCGAGATTCGGCGACGTTTCGCGCGGGTTTCCGTACAAATGTAAACGATCGGCGCGCAGGGTGTCGCAGGTGACGAGAATAATATTAGGCAACCGGTCGCCGCCGTGGAAGAATACAAAATACGCCGCGGCCAGCGCCGCGACGAGTGCGATCGGAATAATTATTTTTTTCACTGTAATTATATTTTACTGTCGCGTCCACAATGTTCCGGCGAGCGACCGCCACCGGAGCCGGAGCACCATGACGTAGCCTTGCATTAATTTGCCGAAAGTTAACGAACTTTCGCCGCGCTCGCGCTCGACGAACTCGATTGGAATTTCAGTAATATTAAGTTTTCGCCGCCGCGCCTTGAATAATAATTCCTGCACGATCGCGGGACCCTGCGAAAATGTATTTTCGACCGACACCGCGCGCAACGCCGACGCGCGCCACGCGCGGAAACCGCTGTTGCAATCGCGGACGTTCAACCCAAGCATGACCCGAATATATAAATTCGCGAGTTTTGTTATCATTCGCCGGAGAAACGGCCGCCCGAGGTCGCGGCCGCCTTCGACGCCGCGCGAACCGAGAACGAGATCGGCGCCGTCCTCGAGTTTTTGTATCATGATCGGAATGTAGCGCGGCGGGTGCGAAAAATCCGCGTCCATCTCCACCGCCGCGTCCGCGCCCATCGCGAGCGCTTTCACGAACGCGTCGCGCCCGGCGCGGCCGCGGCCGCGATCCTCCGTGCGATGCAACAGATGCACGCGCCGGTCTGTCTTCGCGCGGTCCTCGACGAGTTTCCATGTGCCGTCCGGCGAATGGTCGTCGGCGACGAGCACTTCATAAACGATATCCTTGCCGTTCAATGCGAGCAGCGCGTCCGTCAGCAATTGAATATTTAACGATTCGTTCCACGTCGGAACTGTAATAATCACGCGCCGGATTTTCCGCTCGCCGCCGGGCATGCTCAACCCGCGATCGAAGACGCGAGACAGCGGAGCACGGCCTGCTCGACGCGGTCGGGCGAAATTGTATTCATACAGTTCGGATCGAGATCGCATTGATTCAAATAACAAACGAGGCACGGCATCTCCGTGCTTGTTATTTTCTCGCCGCGGCCGAAAAGATCGATTTCGGCGGACGACGTCGGCCCGAACAGCGCCACGACCTGCTTCCCGAGCGCCGTGGCGACGTGCATCGCGAGCGTGTCGCCCGTCACGACGGCGTCGCACCGATCGACGATCGCCGCGAATTGTCGCATCGTATTGTTACATCCCGCGTCGACGACGCGGCCGTTTTTGATCGTTCGCGTCGCCGCGACGAGGCGTTTGTTGCGTTCGACCTCCTCGGGTCCGCCAAGTAACAATACCGCCGCGCCCGCGTTCGCGAACCGGCGCGCGATTTCACAAAAACCCTCCTCGGTCCAGCGCTTGAGCGGCCAGCGCCCGCCCGCGCCCGTGTTGAGGCCGACGACGCGCTGCTCCTCGCGGATGCCGTATTCTTTAGCTTTCGCGGCGCCGAATTCGCGCTCCGCGTCCGTTAATATCAATTGCGGGCTTTCGGCGGGACCCTCCAATTCGGCGATTCGTAATATATGATTCTGATACGTTTCGCGGTTCGATTTTTTATAATCGTCGCGCAACCCCATCGCGAGCCACGCCTCGCCCGACGGGCGGTATGCGAACGAAAAACCGGCGGGGTCGAGGCCGTAACCGTAGCGTTCGCGGCCGCGCGCCGCGGTGGCGATCGCGGCCGAGTCGACCGACGCGTCGAAATTCATGATCACATCGAATTCTTCAACTAACAATTCGACCGGAAAATTTCCATGGAAAGGTATGATCCGGTCGATGGTTGGATTTTTGTCGAGCAGCGGCGCCGAACCCGCGGCCGTCACCCAGTGCACCGACGCGTTTTCATACTTTTTCCGCAGCGCCGGGAGAATCGCCGTCGTCCGCAACACGTCGCCCGCGGCCGCCAATTTAACAATCAACACGCGGGTCCGCGACGGAACGTAATATTTACATCCGTCGCACACGACGCCCTCGCGCTTGTGCGGCGCGCACGGCCGGTCGCTTCTGTAATGAACGCAGTCGCGGTGAAAAAACAATTCCATAATTTAATGATTGGGTGTCGTCGGTCGGCGCAACGCCGCGAAACTGAGTAGCGCGAGTAGCGCCGCCGTCAGCGCCAGTCGGAGATCGACCATCGGCAAAAAGGCGGCCGGATAAATATTTCGCTGTGTCGCGGGGTCGAAATGCGCCTGCGGCGCGAGAATGGGAAATTGGAGGTACGTCGCCACGTCGATCGCAAACGCGCAGGCGCACACCGCGAGGCCGAGGCGCCCGCCCGCCGCGACGGCCGCGAGCGGCACGATCCAGAGCTGAAACTGCGGGGAATATATATTATGAAAAAGCACGAACGCCGTCACCATCGCCGCGGTCGCGGCGACGAGGACTTTGGCTCTCGGACGCAGCCATCCGAGCAAGAAGGCCGGAATCACGGCGGCGAATTGCAGTATATGAAGGATTTTGATGCCGAACAGCAGATTGTCGTGCGTTCCGACGTTGAACCACGCATGGAACAGTCGTTCGGGAAACGAACCGGCGTTCGTGTCGCGTTCGCCCTGATAGGCGAACGGCACGTCGACCGCCGCGATCGCCGAACCAAGCGGCGTTTTTGTTAGTTCCATGCCGAGGAACGACGCGGGCCGGTGCTTCGCCATCCACGCGGGATCGTTCCATCCGCTGATAAAAACCGGAGCTTCGCAAAGAATAAGTATTGCAACAAAAACAAGCGTTCCCGAAATCGCTGCGCGCGCGCCGCGCGACTTCCATACAAATCCGAGCGCGAGAAAAAATGCGACGAGGGGATAGATCTTTAACATCACTCCGGCGCCGAGCAGCGCGAATCCGGCGTTCGATCGATCTTTAACAAACGCGTACAGCGCCGCCGTCATCGCGAGCGACGGAAGCGGATCGAATCGTTGCAATGCACAAAAAAGACTCGCCGGACCTAACATCAATAACGCGCGGCCCGGACTTAAATTTAATGATTCCGCGAGCAGCGCCGTGAGCGCGGCCGTGGCGAACCACGCGAGGCACATCAGTACACACCACACATCGGCGTACGCGAGCGCGAGTTCCGAGTGCATCGACGCGGTGTTTACTTTTTCGAGCGCGGCCGCGGGCGGGCCTTCGGGATTCTTAATAATAAAGAAAGGGATGCCGAAACTCCACGTCGCGAGCGGCGGATACTCCGAAAACACGTCGAGGTAGGGGCGCAACCCGACCGCCCACGCGCCGCGCTTCATGAAAATTGTATATTCATAATCGTCGCGCGTCGGTTGCGTCAGCGACTTCACGGGGGCGCGCGGATCGGGCTTTGGCGGCGTCAGCTTGCGCGCGCCGAACGCGAGCGCAATGCCGGCCGCGAGCAGAATCAACGTATTGCGCAGGGCGGAAGACACTTGGATCCGCGAATTTACAACAATTCCGCGCGGACTTCCCGTGAAACGTCCGGTTCGCATTCACGCCGCGTCTGAGGTAACGTTTCAAAATTCAATACGATCTGCGAATCGAATTCAGTGCGACCCCTCATCATCTGCAGCACCTATAACGAGCGCGAAAACATCGAGAGCCTCGCGCGCGAGATCCTCGAAAACGCGCCCGAGGCGAACGTGCTGGTGGTCGACGACAATTCCCCCGATGGCACGGGTCAACTCGTTCGCGAATTGATGAAAACGGAGCCGCGCGTTCACCTGCTCGCACGCCCGGGAAAACTCGGCCTCGGGACGGCAATTTTGGACGGAATGAGTTGGGGTCTTGAGCGCGGCTACGATCCGATCTGCACGATGGATGCCGATTTTTCGCACCATCCGCGCTATCTGCCCGCGATTTTGGCGGGCATCCAAAGCTACGACGTGATGATCGGTTCGCGCTACGTACCAGGCGGCGGCACCAAAAACTGGGGCATCAGCCGCCAGATCCTGAGCCGCGGTTCGAATTTAGTATCCAAAATATTGTTAGGTTTCCCGAATAAGGACTGCACGGGGTGCTACCGCGCCTATCGCGCCGATTTGTTAAAAAAGATTCCGCGCGATTCTATCAAATCGACGGGATATTCGTTCGTCGAGGAAGTGCTCGAATTGTGCTATCGCGAAAAAGCTACAATCGGCGAAACGCCGATCATTTTCGAGGATCGTCGCGCCGGACAATCTAAAATATCAAAAAAAGAAATTTTCCGCGCGATCGGAACGTTATTCCGCCTCCGCTGGCAGCGGATCACCGGCGGCGCGCGGACAAAAGCGTAGCCCGCCCGCCGCGGAACCGCCGTGTGGGATTCTTTCGTGTGGGATTCTTTAACTAATAAAACGCGCGCCAAAGCGAAGTGGATCGCGGGGGCGCTGGTCTTGATCCATGCGCTTTTGTTATTGAGCGCGGCGGCGCCCTCGACGAATATTTTTTCGCCGCTCTCGCCGCAGATCAAGGGGCCGACGTTTGACGAGTATTTTTACATTTCGGCGGGCGTATCGTATGTAAAGACCGGCGATTTCGCCGAAAACCGCGAGCATCCGCCGCTCACGAAAATGATGATCGGCGCGCCGGTGGCCGCTTGTAAAGATAACGATTTCCCGGATCAATGGCGCGATCTCGTGCATTTTCCGCAGCAGTATTTTTATGAACACAACGGCGAACAGCAGGCGCGGAATCTTTATCTCGCGCGGCTGCCGGTGGTCGCGCTGGCACTGTTGCTTGATATTGTAATGTTCGCCGTCGCCGCCGCGATGGCGGGTCCGCTCGCCGGGCTGGCTGCGCTCGCGATTTCGGCGTTCGATCCGAGCTGCATCGCGGCGGCCGCGACCGCGAATCTTGATTTTCCGGCGGCGGCTTTTTGTTTCATCGCGCTTGCGGCGTTCCGCAATGCAATGATTAAAAACACGGCGTGGACCGTGTTGCTCGCCGGCGTCTGCGTCGGCCTCGCATTATTATCCAAATTGACTGCGCTGCTGCTCGCGCCGGCGCTGATCGCGATGGCGGCGTCGGCCGGATATTCACAAAAAAGCTGGCGGCCTTTGTTAAATATGATTTTCGTCGGCCTGGCGGCGTTCTCGACATTCGCAGCCGGTTATCATTTCGAAACGCGCAGCCTCGACAGCGTGAAGGGCCACGGAAAGTTCCTCGCGAAAAGTAAAGATGCCGAGGGCAAACCGAATATTCTCGAACGCAACATGATTCGCGGCCCGATATTGACATTCTTCGGGTGGCACCGCGGCATTCCGCTGCTCACGGCGATCAAAGGACTCGATCATACGCTTTCGGAAACCGGCCAGATCGGCCACGCCGGCTATTTGTTAGGCGAATCGACGGGAATAATAAAGAAAAAAGACGCCGACACGGGCCGCGAATACGACGCGTTCGTCGGTTGGAAAAATTATTATCTCGCGGTCATTCCGCAGAAACTTCCGATCGTTAGTCTAATATTGATCGTCGCCGGAATTGTGGCGGCCTGCTGGCCCGGACGTCCGCTCGTCGACCGGATGTTTTTATTAGTATTTCCGATAATAATAATCGTCCAGTTTTCCTTCAGCAACGCGCAGTTGGGCATTAAATATATTCTGCCGGCGCTCTTTCCATTATTCATCGCCGCCGCGACGATCACATCGCGTCAGCGACTACAATTCGTCGTCGCATTGTTTGCATTCCTCGGTCCGTTGTTCGCGACATGGAGCATCCACCCCGACGAAGCGATGTTTTATAGTATCCTCGCCGGCGGCGGCGACGACGGCGCGCGCGTCGCCTGCGTCGGCGACGATTGGGGACAGGACGCGCCGGCGCTGGCTTTGTTTGCAAAGGATCTCGAATTAACTGCTCAGAAGCCGATGATCTCCAACGGATTCCCAAATAATGAATATATGGAGAAATGGAATCACGTCTGGACGCCGGAAGGAAACGCGGCCGATGGCGATGGTATCGCTAATTCAATATTAAAATCCGGCCTCGCCTATCGTTATTATGGCGAAGGCGACCCTTCCCGTTATGGTTATGATTTCGATTCGCTCGGCATCGGTCCGCGCCGCGGCCTTTTCGCCGTCCACACAACGACGCTGCACCGAGAAAATGAACAATTCACGTGGCTCGAACGCTTTGATCCCAACGCGACGGCGGGCGAACCGATGCCGGGACTTTATAAATACTTCGTCCCCGGCCGCTGGATCGTGAATCACAAACCGTTCGCGAGGATTGGACACGCGATCCTCGTGTATTACATACCGTAACTTCCACAGGCGCGCCGCGTGAACTTCTCCCTCAAAATCGCCAGCATCGCCGGCATTCCGATCCGGCTGCACGGTTATTTTTTAATATATCTAATCCTTCTCGTCTTGCCGAAGGCGTTCATCGGCGGCCACTTTCAATCGGGGCCGTTTCTCGAGTTTATTGTATTATTCGGTTCCGTCGTTTTGCACGAACTCGGGCACGCCGTCGTCGCGCGGAGATTCGGCGCGCGCGTCGTCGATATTGTATTATGGCCGCTCGGCGGATTCACGCGCATGACGCATCTGCCGGAGCGCGCGCGCGCCGAATTTTTCGTAGCGATCGCGGGCCCGGCGGTTAATTTAATATTATCATTTGGCGCGCTCGCGCTCGGCGCCTACTTGAAGATTCCGTTCACCGAACACTATATTCCCAAGAAGCCGCCCGACTGGGATCCGACGTTTGGACACGACGACTCGATTCTCGACCGCATCGCCTTCATCAACGCCATTCTCGGCATTACCAATCTTCTGCCGGCTTTTCCGCTCGACGGCGGCCGCGCCGCGCGCTCATTGTTTATTAACAGATTCGGGTACTTGCGCGCGACCGAAATCGCCGTGCGCATCGGCCGCTGGATCATCGTCATCGGCTGCGTCGCGGCGTTTTATTATTTAAATTCGCCGCTGATGATCATCGTTCTCGGCGCGTTCCTTTGGTTTCAGGGCGGCGCCGAACTCGCGAACGTCCGCATGCGCTACGGCATCCATCCGCTGCAGGCGATGTTTACAAAAATGTTCGGCGGCGCGGCGCGCGATCCGCGCGCGACGGAGGAACAATATCAAAAAGCGCGGCAGGCACAGTCCCAAGCGCAGCCGCAGCCCGAGGAGGATCCGCGCGCGATCAATAAAGATCTCGAATCGTTCAGAGGCAGCCTCGATGAGTATTTCGAATCGCGCCGCAAGAAGGACGAGCCGTAATATTAAATTACTTTTCCCGCGCGATCGAGAGCGATTTGATATGAATCTCCGATCCCGGCGGCAGGCGAAGTTCGAGCGCGCAGAGCGCCCCTTCGCCGACGGGCATCCAATCGCCCGGACGATACGATGCGCGATCGAGCGACGGACCCGCGCGACGCGTGACAATAATCGCGGGAGCGTCCCCGCTCGCGTAGGCGGTTTCGATCGTCAATTGTATTTTAGTATTCGGCTCCGTGCGGATTCCCGGAATTAACAATCCGGATCCGTAGTATCGCGAACGCAGCGCCCAACCGTCGGACGACGGCAATTCGACGAGGCTCAATGCGCGAACGGCGGCCCTGTCGAGTCCGATGCCGTCGAATTGATATTTTAACGATTCCCCCGCCGCGAGATTCTTCGATTCGGCGGCGTCCGGGAGCATTCGCATGGATTGCTTATTAAAGTCCGCATAATAAACATGGCTCATCCGCCCCAGATCGGAGCCGGGATCGTGAACGATCAACGCGGCGTCCTTTTTTAACATTCGGCCGATCGGCGCGATCGCGTTTCGGAAACAGACGACGCCGTTTATCGAATCGGGCATTCCGAGAAACGTCACGCGAAGAATTCCCGGCGCCGACGACTGCGCGAGCGCGTCGGACATCAGTTGTGTTCCCTCGACCATGCGCGTCCCGGCTTTTTCCCACGTCCGGAAATTGCGCATTCCGATGACGACCATCGACGCGGCGAGCGCGATATAAATAATAATCCTCGACATCCGCGGCAGCCACGACGACGCGATCGCCGTCGTCGCGACCGCGCACAAGATAAACGAAAAAGGATATAACAGTCGCGCGCCGGCGAGATCCGAGCCGGCGGGAAGCATCGCGCACACCGGCAGCGCCATCGCAATGCCGCATATGAACAATGCCCCGAACGCGCGCCGCGCGTTTTTTGTTATAGTTACAAAAGCGAAAAGCGCCGGCAGCCCGATGCCCATCAGCGAAAGCAGCATCGGATGCCGCGCTTCCGCGTTGCCGACGCGCGCGGGAACCAAATAATACGACGGAAATTCGAATCGTAACATTTGTTCGAATCCGCGTTCGTATCGCCAGAGCGGCCACGGCGCGCCGGTGCCCGGTTCCTTATAACCGCCGATTCCGCCGAGCGCCCACCAGCGAATCGCGAACGCTAATATTACAGAAACGAGGACCGGCCACGCGAGTTTCAGCGCCCGGCCCGCGCGCGAAAATTGAAATCGGCTCAGCCCCGCCAGCGCCGCCGCCGGAAGCCACAAAAAGGCGTCCTCTTTCGAGAAACAAGCGAGAAATGTAAATATTGCACAAATCGACGCGCGTCCAACTCCCATGCGGCGCGACGGCATGGCCGCCAGCGCGGCCGCCGCGAATGTAAACGATAACAATGAATACAAATTCGCCGGCCATGCGACCGTTTCCAGCGCGAACGGGTGCAATGCAAACAATGTCGCCGCCCAAACCGCCGTTCCCCTGCGGAATCCCAGCCGCCGCAGCGCGGGCGCCGCGAGCGCCGCCCCCGCCGCGAAAACCGCGACCGCGAGCGCGCGCACCGGCGGCGCCGAAATATCATATTTACCGAAAACCCACCATAGCGCCCACCCGACGGGCCGGTAAAACATCAAATCGCCGTCGGGCTGAATGGCCGACCACAAATCGGGAAGCGCGCCGCGGCCGGAGAGCAGCGCGTAGTCGTCGGACAAGAAAGGTAATATTAATGTTGGAACCGCGACGAGCGCGGCGGCGGCCGCGGGCACGAGATATTCGAAACGATTGCGCCGCGGCAGCGGCAGATCGGCGCCGGCGCCGCCGCGGCACCGCGCCGAGGCAACATAAAGAATCCCCGCCCACGCCGCCGCGTTCACCGCGAACGGCTCGCGCAGGCACGCGGCGACAACCGCCCCCGCAAGAATGAGCAAAAGGACGGCGCGATCCTTCATCATTAAAGTTTCGACCGCTCGTCGCGCAGACAAAGATAAACTTCCTTCAGGAACGCGTCGCGATTCTGAATAATACCGATCTCAAGCCGCGCGCGCAGATTTTCGCAGAGCGCGTCGCCGATGCGTGCGCGCGCATCGGGCGTGAGCGAACGCGCGCGCGAGAGGTAGTCTCTCAAATTAACCAAATCCGCCCCCGTGAGTTCGCGCACGCGCTGCGCCGGCAGCTCGACCGTTCGGATCATGAGCGAATGATAAGTTAACTCCGGAAACGGATCCGCCGCGTCGGCGCCGTGATCGCGGTCGCGCGCGACGACCGTGCCCGCCAGATAATCGCCGATGCGCTTGCCGTCCTTCGATAACAATATGGCCACGATGCCGACCGGAAACGCGGGCACCGGAAGCGAGAGCTCGATCGGCAATATTAAGAATCTCAAAAAATGCGCGAGCGCATTCGCGGGGCGGCCGTCGTCGAAAACGACGCGCAGACCGAGAAGTTTTTTTCCCGGCGTCGCGCCGGCCATCGACGGAAGGAATACAAAATATCCGAGCGCTAGAATTAACAATATTCCGGATTCTAATATTATAAAATCCCATCCGTCCGGCAGTTTGCTCAGGACGAACGCGAGGCCGAACGCGGCCGACCCGAAAATCATCAAATCGATCGACAGCGCGGCCACGCGCGACGCGAGTCCCGCGAGGTCGCGCTCGATCGTCACCGCCTCGGGCGTTTCGACGAGTAATTTAGAGTCGGTGTCCACGGATCGTATTTTTTCGGCCGGTTAGGTTATGATAACAAACGCGAAAATCGCGCTGCGAATCTCCAACCCATGCCGCTTCCACCCGATGAGATGGTCCACATCGCGCGCTTCGAGGAGAAGCTCGCGAAGGCGTCGGGCGGCGCGGCGAACCTGCGCGCCGGGGACATCGCGGATTTTGTCGCGCTCTATCGATTCGCAACAATGGCGCTCGCGCGCGTGCGCGACGCCGGCGACGACCCCGCGCTGATTCGGCGGCTCAACGCGGCCGTCGCGCGCGGGCACGCGGCGATTTATGTTAAATCCGGCCCGCGGCCGCGCCGGATTCTCGAATTGTTAATTTACGAATTCCCGCGCCGCGTGCGCGCGAACCGCGTTCCGTGCGCGATCGCGTTTTTCTTTTTGCTAGGGGCCTTCTTCGCTTCGTTCGCGGCGGTGGCGATCGCTCCCAAAACCGCGTATTCGTTCTTCGACACCCGGGAGATCGAACATCAGGAACGAATGCTCAGCGCGCCCGGCGAATTCCGCGGGAATTTTATATTTAATGAAAACGCCGCGGCGGCCGTCGGATACCATATCGCAAGTAACAATATTCGCGTCGCGTTGTTGTGTTTCGTCACGGGAGTGCTGATTCTTCCAACTCTATACATTCTCGCCTCCAACGGCCTGATGCTGGGCACGCTCTTCGGCCTCGCGTTCGTCCACGGGCGCACGTTTGATTTGTATAATTTATTGATGTGCCACGGCACTCTCGAACTGACGGCCATCGCGCTCGCCGGCGCGGCGGGCATGCGCGTCGGCCTCGCCGTGGTCGCGCCGGGATTGCTGCCGCGCCGCACGGCGATCGCGCAAGCGGGCGCCGACGCCGGAATTATAGCATTCGGCGTCGCCGTGACGCTCGCATTCACGGCGTTGATCGAGGCGTTCGTCACGCCGTTCGCCGGACCTTTTGTACGAACCACCGTGGCGCTCGGAACGGGAATATTATATTATAGTTTCTTATTGTTAGCCGGACGCAACGCGCCCGCCGCGCAAAATAATTAAAATTCCTCCCCGCGCGCCGCCGAAAAGTAAGCATCGAGCACGGGACCTGTAATTTCCGACGGCGTCAGATCGGCGGCGCGGATGCCGTGGCGGCGAAACTCGGCGATACTTTGTAAACGTTCGGCGCGCAGCGCGCGCGCGCCCGCGAGCGGATACACATCCTCGGTCGAGCGCACGTCCGCCTCCTCCATGGCGCGGCGTTCCGCGTCGTCAACCGCTACAAATAACATTGAATGCGTTCGCGCGGCGCCCGCGAGCGCGGGAAGAATGCGCCGCGCCGAAATCGGGTCCGGAAGATCGCTAATAATTAACAAAAACCCGCGCTTGCGGCGCCGCGCGCGGAGATAACGCATCAAAGCCAATAAATTACTTTCGCGCGCGATTTCGGATAGATGCCTCGACTGTTCGAATATTTGTTGGAAGTGCGCGTCGCCGCGCCGCGATGCGATTTCAAGAATCGGCTCGTGGGCGAATGCTATCATTCCGACGCGGTCGCCGGCCGCGAGCGCGGCGCGCGCCAGCGAAAGGCCCGCGTCGAGCGCCGCGTCGCATTTGCTTTCGCCGCGAAATCGCCCGGCCATGCGCCGCCCGAAATCGATACAAATCGTCACGTCGCGATTGCGCTCGGTACGATACTCGCGAACTGTTAAATGTCCGCGGCGCGCCGTCGCTTTCCAATCGATCGTTCGAAATTCGTCGCCGTCGACGTGGTCTCGCAATTGTTCGAATGCCGACGCGCGACCGCGAACGCGCACGCTCGCGCGCCCGGCCTCGCGGCGCATTTCGCGCACGCGCCGCAGCCCCTCCGCGAGCCCCGCGACGGGCGGGTCGACCTCGAGCGCGGTCTCGAGCGGCTTGCGGAATTGATTCATAAACAATCGCAACGGCGAACGGCAGCGGATATGCAACGCCGGAAATATAAATTTACCGCGCTGGCGCGGCACGACTTCGGATTCGTATAAATATCCGGCGCCGTTTTCGCCCGGCCGCGGAGCGGGTTCGCGCAAGACCAGGACCGACTCGGGCGTTTCGTCGCGTATTTCCATCGAATCCGCGCGCCCGTCGAATGTTCTATTATCAATACCGCGAATTTCATATTGTAAATGAACAGGCGCGCCGCGCGGGACTCGCCGCGGAAACCGTCGGATCGCCTCGACGCCGCCTCGCCGCGGACAGGACCACGCGTCGAAAGCGCACGCTAATATTAACAAGATGTCCAGAACATAAACGATCGGCCGCAACGGTCCGATGGCGACGGCCGCGGCCGAAACGAGCGCGACGGCGCCCGCGGCGGCGGCGAGTCGGCTTGTCGGAAGGAGCATCGGTCGAATATTAAATAAAACGTTTTGTAAATTAATTTATCGAGGCGCCGCGACGCGGTCGGCGATCGAATTCAAGACCGCGTCGGTTTTCGTGCCTTCGACTTCGGCGCGCGGATCGAGCAGCACACGATGGCGGAGCGCGGGCAGCCAGACTTTCTTAACATCGTCCGGCGTCGCGAACATCCGGCCGCCCAACATTGCGCGCGCCTTTGCCGCGCGGAGGACCGCCACGCCCGCGCGCGGGCTGCCGCCGAGCATCAGCGCGCCGTCATTGCGCGTCGCCGCGAGGAGGCGCACGACGTAATCGCCGAGATCGGCCGCGACAACCACTTCTTCGAGCGTTTTTTGTAAACTAATGATCTCCGCGGAACTGCTAACAATTTCGACGCCCGCGCGCGCCGGGTCGAGATCCTGAAATTTGTGGCGTTCCATAAGAATCGCGCGCTCGACGTCGGGCTCGGGATAACCGATCTCGATTTGAAACAAAAACCGGTCGAGTTGCGCCTCCGGCAGCGGATAGGTCCCCTCCTGCTCGATCGGATTTTGCGTCGCGAATACTAAGAATGGCTCCGGCAGCGTCCGCGTCACGCCGTCCGTCGTCACGCTGCGCTCCTGCATCGCTTCGAGCAGCGCGCTTTGCGTTTTCGCGGGTGCGCGATTGATTTCGTCGCAAAGTAACAATTGTGCGAACACCGGCCCTTTCCGAAATATAAAGTCTCCCTCGCGCGGATTGAATACGAGCGTTCCCGTCACGTCGGAAGGCATCAAATCGGGCGTGAATTGTATTCTTCTGAAATCGAGGCCGAGAGCGCGCGCGAAGGATCTTACAAATAATGTTTTCGCGACGCCGGGAACCCCTTCGAGCAGCGCGTGGCCTCCGCAAAGCAGCGCGAGCAGCGAAAGTTCCGTGACGTCGTCGAAACCGACGACCGCTCTGCGAACCGACGCGGCGACCCGCGCGCGGAATGCCTGCGCGGCGGCGGTGTTTTCGTTAATATTATCGTTAGTCATGAATCGTCGATATGGAATAATGAATGTTTGATAATTTGTATAATTTAACCGTTTCGCGGGAGTTCCCCGGTTTCGAGCTGATCTTCGACTTCGCGCACGGCGCGCGCGTACGTCGCGAGGCTGCGTCCGACGAACGGACTGTCCGGCGAAAGCAGCGATTCGATCTCGCGCGGATCGCGTTTTGTAACATCCGCCACGCGCGCGGCGAGCGCGGCCATCGCCACCGTCGGCGGCAGCCCGACCGCCTCGCGCGCGCGCTGTGCGAACGAAGCCGCGATCGCGCGCGCCGCGAGATCGGGGTGGCCGCCGCGACGATACAATTCGCCCATGCCGCGCGCGGCGACCACGTTGCCCGATTCGATGCGGCGCGAAGGCTCGCGCACCGCGCCGAATCGAAAGGCGATGGAACATAAATATATCAATACGGCCGCGATCACGTGCAACGTCGCCGGCAACGCCGAACCGGAGAACGCGCGCGCCCAGCCGGATTCGACGTTGCGTTCGCCAAAATAATAAGTATCCAAAAGGACGCGGCCGTCGTCGGACGGCGCGCCGGGCTTTGCTTTTGTAAAATGCCGCAATCGTTCGCAAATCTTTACCAAAAACTCCGCCGCCGGCTCGAAATCAGGGCGCACTTTGTCGTTTTCATACAATTCGAGCGTCGCGACGGCGAGAATGCCGCCTTTTCCATATGGAATTTCCGCGCCGAACGGGCCGGCATTGCCGTCGTACCAGATCTTCGCGCCGTCGGGCAGATTCTTAAGAAAAGCGTCCTTCGGATCGACCGCGCGCACCCGGCTCTTGCGCGACTGCGGCGAGGGCGCGCTCGCCGCGAGTTCGCCGAGCTTGAATGTGTTTTTTAGTAATGATTGCTCGGAAAGATCCTCCCCCGCGGCGACAACAATACAATTACCCGCCTCCACCCATTTGCGAATATAATCGGGATCCTCCGACGCGAGCGCGGTCGCCGATGCGGCGTCGTGTTTGGAACGAGCGGTCACGGAGGCGTCGCTCGTGCGGAAAAGAAATAATACATTTCCGCGCCCCGCGAGATCCGCGGGGGGCCGGGCCCACATCCGCGCGTCGATGTGCATTTGTAACAATGCGCGCCACAGCGCGCGGCATCCCTGTTCGTCGGCGGAGCGCGGGTGATTCATATCCAACGATTCGAAATCGCCCGGCCGCAAAATCGCCTCGACCGTCACCAGCAGCATCATCGAGATGGCCGCGATTTCGATCCATATCCGCCGCCGGTTCATTGCAATCGCTCCGCCGCGATCTGTATATAAACATTCTTGAAGGATTCCGCGTCGGCCGCCCGCGCATTCTCGCCCCCGAACCAGACGACGTCGAGACGGCGGGTGAGCGGCGCGAGACGCTCGCGCTCGGTCGCGGACGCGCCGCCGCGTTCGAGAATCTCGCCGTGCGTGAAGCCCGGTAATATAAATAATCGTTTCCGGTTCCCGAGCGCGACGACGCTCGCGGCAAAATAAAGCCGCATCGATAATAAATAATCGCCGGACGCGAAGGCCGCCTGCGCGCGCGCCGCGAGATCCTCCGCTCGTTCGCCGCGCTCGGAATCTTCGGCCGCCGCGCGACCGGTTCCGCGGCCGATGGCCTGAAACGCCTTCCCAAGCGTCCAGAAGATATGCGTCAATAACAATGCAAGAACGATCAGTAATATTATAATAACGACGACGCGCGTCGCCGGACCGAGCGAGGCCAGCGTGGTGTCGATGCCGCCGAAAATGGATTTTAACCAATTCATGAAGCGGCTCACGAACAACTCCCACGACGAACGCTGGAACTCCGGCTCCGCGAACGCGGCGCGGATCGCGTCGCGCGCCTGTTCGACCGTCCGCGCGTCGCCGCCCGCATCCTGATATAAACGAAACGGCAGCCGCGCGATCATTAAGACTGGGTTCCCTGCGACGCGGTCTGCGCCGCGAGTTCGACGTCGAGTCCTTCCTTGCGGACGCGGAGATCGAGATAACAAAGAGTCTGGGCGGCTCTCGTAAATATTCCCATGATATAAGATACGGCGAATTGAATCATTCGCAGGAATACCGTCAATATCAGCAATCCGGGAGTCAGGCCATTCCTGCCGAATACAACCTCAATAATGGCGATCGGCGCCGTCAGCGGCATCGTGAGCACCATTCCTAATAATAACATGACGAGGAACAATCCGAATACCTGCCAGCGGCGCCCCTCGGTCAGCATGCTCGAACGGCCGAGGGCGCCGGTCCAATTGATATCTTCGAGCGCCACGGCGGGCGGCGCCGGCCAGAAGAACGGAATGGGAATACAACAAAAACACGCGCTGATCCCGAGCACGAAATCGACCATGATCATTGAAAACGGCCGTTTTCGGCCGGCTTCGAACGATTCGCGCATCGTCGCGCGGCGTCCGGTCGCCTCCATCGCCAGCGCGTGGTAGGTGGCGCCGGTCCAGACTCCCGTCCACCACATGAGCGGAATTAATAATATTAATCCCCCGACGCCGCCGATGATTGCAAACCACGTGAAGAACGAGTTCGTAACATTTCCGGAGCCGGCGCTGTTTGCGACAATAAATGCAACAATAGCAGCGATGCCTACAAATATTGCCGCCGGCAGAATTCCGAAGAAACTCATTCCGACGTAGAGCCAAAACCTCCGAAACGTGAGGCGAAGACTGGCGTCGAGGATTTCACCGACCGATCGTGCGCGAAGCGTTTCCATGTGCGCGCGATTCTAGCGGGCGGGGCGCCGCGCGCGATGGGGAATGCTCGAAGTGTCCTGCTCTTGGCGATGACAGCGCGCCGCTGTTTTCAGTCGGCGGAGAGCAGAATTGTTCGGCGCTCCCGCGATCGCGACGCGCCAAGACTCATCATTTGCCGTCGATGTGAACTTTATGTTCGCCCGGAATCTGTTTCGCGAGTTCGCGCACGGCGTCGCCGGAGACGCCGCAGTCGTGGAATTGTAACCAAACCGCCTTCTGCAATGTATTGAGTCGTTTCACGCCCGCATCTGTTAATTTCAACCCGTGGAGACTGAGACTGCGAAGCGTCGTCATCTCTGAAATATGCTCGAGCGTCGCATCGCCGAGATTCATATAACCGATCGTTAAGTTCTCGAGATGCTTCAACTGTACGAGCTGTGCGATGCCGGCGTCCGTGACATGTTGCGAATGACTGATCGACAACCGCCGAAGTTCCGGAAGATTGGATATATGCTCGATTCCACGATCCGTTATTTTTCCGCAGCCCCAAATCGAAAGTTCTTCGAGGCGCGACATTTTGGAGATCGCCTCGAGATCGTCGTCCGTGATGTTCTCCGCCCAATGAAGCCACAGCCTGCGCAGGGTCGTTGAATTAGAAATATCCTCATAACTCGCGGTGCCGAACTTTGAACAATCACTGGCTATCAATCGCTCCAGTCTGGGAGCTTTCAGTAAATTAATAAACCGGGGGCAACTGAGTCCTTCACCCGAGAATACTAATGATCTTAATTCCTGAAGCGCTCCGAGCGGCTCGAACGCTTCGTCAGTAAGACTCTTGCAACGGCTCAAATCGAGTTGTTGCAGTTTTTTGAATCGTGCGAAGAGTTTTACGTCCTCGAGCCCGAGCAAATCCTTCTTAAGAACAATAGATTCTGTATCATCGGCAAGCGTCTTCAGGTCGCCGACATCGTAAATCCAGGCCGGCTTGACATTTGATTCATTCTCATACTTACCCCAATTCGATTCGATGAGCGCGGAATCGGAACCCGCTCTGCCGACAACGCGCCTTGTTCCGCCCCGTGATTGTACTTCTGCAAGATCGTCTTTTGATACAAACCCAATTTCGGCCTGCCGGCCGTCGAACGATTCATAGGGATCGAGACCACTTGGCACTTCCAATTCAAAATCTTGACTCTCGGACTCGTCGCTGACCGATCGAACCAGTGTCGGTTTTACATGAAAGCCTCGCGGGCTAAATTCGATTCTTCGTTCAGCGAATCGTTGATAACTAATGTCGAGTTTCTTTAGAATCGGCAGAACCTTCGCGCCGTCGACAACGCCTTCGAATCGGAGTGCGCGATCGAGCGCGGGAATATGAATAAATCGGTTTTCAAGCATGACCGATTCGAGCGCAACATCGAGGTCCGCTTCCAGGCCGGCGATCGACGAATATACGACGTACTTTGATTTCTGCGTTTTGGATGTTTTAATTTCAACTGAACACTCCAAATACAGATCGAATGATACTTTTTCGTCGATTTTGACTGCATTTGGCGAAACGACGCAGCGCATGCGACCCGATTCCTCCCCGTCCTTCGGCGCCGGCGGATTCAGCCCTTGCGCGACAAGCGCTTTGGCCACGTCGTCCCACGGTTTTTTGTTACATGCCGCTTCGGCGATCCTTCCGCACGCGCGCAATGCATAATGAACATTCGGCGCGCCCGAGATCGCTTTCTTGAGATCGTTACATAACGTATCGAGATTGCCCGAAGGCTGCGATTCGACGGCCTGTCGCGCGGGCGCGGTCGAAGGCGTGGAGGCGGATGCGGCATCCTGTCGGTCGCGCGCGTCGGACAATCCGCAGAGAATGAACGCGATGATGGTGGGGATCGGTTTCGTATGAATTATCAATGCTATTCTTAGAATCCGTCGGCGCCGGCTTTGTACAGGAGTGGCACGAGCGTGTGAGGTTCGCCTCCGGGCGTCAAGGGGAAAGTCTAATATTCGGGACGGCCTCGCGCACGCCGTTGTGGTAGCGTTCGGAATCGTCGCGGAATATTCGCGCGTCCTGCGTCGGTCACTCGAAGGGAAACACTACTTTTCCAGCCGCCACGTCCGCCCACGGCACCAACTCCACGTCGCCAGCCTGGCGGCGTTCCTTTCCTCCATAAACGATCCATCCCGACTCCAAACCGAGGTCCTTCATGCAGCTCCGAATGCCCGCGAATGCGTGCCCGTCAAGCGTCGCGGAAAGTTTAACTTCGATGGGAAACAGTTTTCGTCCGTTTCCTAACAATAAATCCACCTCGGCGCCCGCCTGCGTTCGCCAGAATGCGCTGTAAAATCCGGGGACCCGTTCGCGTGCAAGACTAAGTATTTCCTCGACGACGAGTCCCTCGAACGATTGACCGCGGCGATTCCAGGTCTCGAGCTCCCGCGAATCGCGCAATCCTGCGAGAAAATGTAATAAACCGGTGTCGCGAATGTAAAGTTTAGGACTCTTAACGAGTCTTTTTTGTATATTCGTGAAGTGGGGATACAGCCGCCGGATCATGAATGTCCCCTCCAGAATATCCAAATAGTGATTCACGGTCGAAGCGCTGATGCCGAGCGAACGCGCGAGATCGGATACATTCAACAAGTCGCCATGCACGTGCGTCAGCATCATTAACAACGATCGGAGGCGTTGAGGAGCCAGTCGAAGACCGAGAGCGGGCATGTCGCGCTCGATCAGCGTTGAAATATAATTTTCGAACCACAGAATCCGGCGCCGGTCGTCGACCGCCTCGTGAACGGATGGAAATCCGCCAAGGAACCAGCGGTCATTCAATTGCGATTTCTTCAATTCCGCGGCGCGAAACGGCGTCAATTCGAGCATCGCCACGCGGCCCGCGAGACTCTCCGATATATTACGAATCAACGAGGGCGTCGCCGAACCCGATAATATAAATCGTCCGTTGGCGCGATTACGATCAATTACCGATCGTAGTATTGGAAACAAATCCGGCATGCGCTGCGCTTCGTCGATCGCGACATGTCGCAGATTCTTATCAAAGAAACCGACCGGGTCCGAATGGAGCACATGAAAGTCCGTCGGAAATTCCAGATCGAGAATGGTCCAATCCTTCAATTCGTGGCGGATCAGTGTACTCTTCCCGCACTGACGCGGTCCAACGACATAAATGACAGGAAAAGCGCCAAGTAACTCTCTGAGTTGCGCTGAACATGATCTTGGGGCGTAGTTCATACCTTGTATTTTGTTGGTCAGACCAACGAAATACAAGGTGATTTCTGTTGCGCGAAGGCGTCGGCGATCCGGGACCGTCGCGGCCGATCACGCGCCGCATCCGTGGCCCCAAGTCATCATTTGTCCCCCCCCCCGCAGTCTACTTCATATTCTCCAGGCAATTGTTTCGCGAGCTTACGGACGGACGCGCCGTCGATGAATTGTAACCACTCCGCGTTTTGCGATGGCTCAATTGTTTCGCTCCGTAACTTTTTGATTTTGGCGAACCAAATTCGCGATTGTAAGCCGCGAAGATGAACGTAGACTATGAAACCATGTCTTTTGGCGAACCGGCGAAAAAAACTGCACCTATATTAATTTGAACAAAAACCGATGGGACTAACTTTTCTACAATTAGCGCAGCGCGTCCTTGACGAAGAAAAGAGGCCGTTGACACCAGACGAGATCTGGGACGTGGCCAAACTCAGAAACTACGACAAAGAAGTAGGTTCCAAGGGTTTGACGCCATCGCACACCGTCGCAGCTCAACTGTATATTCAGGCTCGCGACAACCCGGGCAGCGCGTTTTGTAAGATCGGTTCAAGGCCGGCGCGATTCGGTTTGCGGTCGTGGAGCAAAGAAATTATTAATCCGCCTTCGTCCGCTCCCTTGAGTGTACCGCAGGCGCCCCAATTTCATGATTTTCTTGAGCGCGACCTTCATTCCTTCGTGGTTCACTATGGATACAATTATTTACATGCATATCTTAAGACTATTCAACACGAACGATCTCGAAAAGATGAATTTGGGGAATGGGTCCATCCAGATATTGTAGGATGTTACTTTCCTCATTTCGACTGGGATCCACATGTTGTGGATGTAAGCGCAATTTTGGGAAGCTCAGCGGTCAAATTGTACTCTTTCGAATTGAAGCGCGAGCTTTCGATGGGAAACCTCCGTGAGTCTTTTTTTCAATGTGTATCAAACTCCTCATGGGCGAACGAAGCTTACTTATGTGCGGCTCGAATTTCGGACAACGAGGATTTCCGGGAAGAACTCGAAAGGCTCTCTGAATCCTTTGGAATTGGAGTGTTGAGGATTGATATAGTCGATCCGAATTCCACCCGCGTATTATATGCGCCCCGTCGGCGCGTTACTGTTGACTGGGAAATGGTAAACAAACTCATGTTCAATCCAGATTTTAAGGAATTCGTCAAGCGAATCAAGAATGACCTACAAACAAAAGAAGTGCGTAAGGAATCGTATGATCGCGTGCTATCGGCAGAAGAATTAGCGTCCTCGATTTCAAAGAAGAACCCCGACCGCTAATATCTTGGCAGACTACCGACTTCCTCAAATTCATTAACTAATAATACATCCAAACGTCGTCGGCCCAAACCATCTCTTGTCGTGAAGAGGCGATTCGGCGCAATCGGCCCCGCAATTCCACTTGGTCAAAGATAACAATCCGTCTACCTCTCGATCGTCCGTATCACACTACCATTCTTCCCCGACAACAATACAAATCCCCCCTTCGACTCTTTCGTTAATTCAATACTCGCCAGAACATCACAAATGCCGTCGCCGTCGACGTCGCCGACGGAACGTAAGTATTCGCCCAATTGTTGTTCGTGGACGTCGCCGTCGCGGCGCCATATAAATGTTCCGTAATGCGGCGAGTACAGGGCGACCATGCCTTCGCGCGAGCTGCGCGCTCGGCGCGCGTCGGCTCTCGGGCCGCTGACGAAAACGTCGCAGACGCCGTCGCCGTCGACATCGCCCGCGCAACATATCTGTTCGCCGAACCGCGCGGAGAATGGGAGATCGAGGCGTTTTTCCCGGAAACATCCGCCCGTCGCGCCCGAATAGTTACGAAGCGTTCCGCCGTTGTAGTCCGCGCGCGTTTCGCGCGGCGAACCAACGATAAAATCTACAAATCCGTCTCCGTTCACGTCGCCCGCCGACGCGAGACAGCCCGGATTCGGCCCCGGCGGCGCCGAGCAAGCGATTTTCATCAATTCGGAGCCGTCTTTTCCTGAATATACATAAACCGCCTTCGAACGCGATCCGGCGTCGCCGCCGACCGCCAAATCGGGCATGCCGTCGAGATTCAGATCGCCGCCGATGCACAGATTCAAGCCGCCGTTTTTTGTTAAATACAGTTGCGCCCCCGTGGCGCCGTTATAAACGATCACGCCGTCGCGGGTTGTCAAGACCACGTCTTCGACGCCGTCGCCGTCGAGATCGACGAACGCGCTCTGGCTCGGCCGCTGCGCGGGAATTTCGTTCGGCGAGAAAAAATTAAGAATCCCCGCGCCGTCGGTCCCCGAAATGAACGCTAACATTTGTCCCCGGTCCGCCCACGGAAACAGAGCGATGTCCGCGACGCCGTCGCCGTTGCGGTCGGAAATCATATAAATATCCTCGCGCCCGAGCGTCCGCGCGGCGGCCGACGCGGAAACGAGTATATTACGAATCTCAGCGCCCGTTTTTCCGGATACTAATGAAATCGTCTGGCCGCCTTTCGCGAGATTTTGTTCCGACGTCCCCGGAAGGTAAAAATCCGCGGCCCCGTCGCCGTCGAGATCGCGGCCGAGCGTCATGACAAACGGACGCGACTCCGGCCGCGTCGCTGGAAGCGTGTCCGCGCGACCTGAAATGAACGAAGCGGTGCGCGACTGCGCTCCGCCGGCCGCTGCTCCGAATATTAAAAAAACACAAGGGACGAAGCGCACGCAGGATCGACGACGCACGCGTAAATTTATTTCTGAAATAGTTGAAAGCCGGAAGTCGGATCGTAACGTGCTAGACTGCGGCGACGTGAATGCTTCGAATTGGACGGTGGGCACGATTTCGGTGGATTACCCCACCGCCGGTTGCGCGCGGGTGCGCATTGGAGACCCGGCCGACAAGCAGACGCTTCTCGACGAAAAGACTATTGTATCGCTCGAGCGCGTTCTAACAAAAATCGAGGCGCAGATCAGTTTACAGTGCGTGGTCTTCACGGGCTGCGCGCCCGGACGGTTCATCGCCGGCGCGGATCTAAAGACTTTCGAATCTTACAAAACCGTCGACGAAGCGCGCGCGGCCGCGCGCCGCGGACAGAAACTGTTTCATCGGATCTCCCTCCTTCCATGGCCCACCGTGGCCGCGATCGACGGCCCCTGTCTCGGCGGCGGTCTCGAACTCGCGCTCGCCTGCCGTTACCGCGTCGCGACCGATTCGTCGCGCACGCGCCTCGGTCTCCCCGAAGTTTTATTAGGAATCATTCCCGGATTCGGCGGAAGCCAGCGCTTGCCGCGGCTCATCGGATTTCAGGATTCTTTACATTGGGTCCTCGCATGTAAACGTTACAACGCGACGGAAGCGCAGCGGGCCGGCGTCATCGACTGGGTGTCGTCGCCCGCGGATTTGGATCAAACCGCGGTCGACATCGCCGAGGGAAAGCTACAGATCGCGCGCAATCATAAGAAACCGCTGCTCCACCGATTTCTCGATTCGAATCGCCTGACGCGTTCCATCATTGCATCGACCGCCCTCAAGCGCGTCGTCGGCGATTCGCGCGGCCGCTATCCGGCCCCCGGGCGCGCGATCGAAATCATGCGCGACGGTTTGAAATTATCGATCGAGCGCGGCCTCGAACGCGAGGCGGACGCGTGCGCGGAACTTCTCATATCGAAACAGTCGCGCGAACTCGTTCGTATATTTATACTTTCCGAAAATGCTAAAAAAGCGGCCGATCGCGCGGCGGCCGACTTGATCGTGCAGGCGGCCGTCGTCGGCGCGGGCGCGATGGGAGGCGGCATCGCGATGCTGCTCGCCGAACGCGGCGTCGTGACTCAATTGTATGATTCGAAACCGGAGGCGATCGCCAACGCGATGAAACGCGCGATCGAGTATTTCGGCAAAAAATCCGGCCGCGGTCGGATGACTCCCGCGGCGGCGCGCGAGGCATTATTAAGAATACAAAACGCCGCCGAAATGAAGGATATTGCAAAAGCGCAGTTCGTCGTCGAAGCGATCTCCGAGGATTTAAACGATAAAGCCGCGTGCTTCCGCGCGCTCGAAACCATCATTACAGAAACGGCCGTTCTCGCGTCCAACACGAGCGCGCTTTCGATCAGTAAAATTCAAGAATCGCTGTCGAAACCGGGGCGCGCCGTCGGCATGCACTTTTTCAATCCCGTCGACCGCATGCCGCTCGTCGAAATCATCGCCGGCAAAAAAACGTCGCCCGCGGCCGTGGCCGTCGCGGCGGGCCTCGCGCTGCGTCTCGGCAAGACGCCGATCGTCGTCGCCGATTCGCCGGGTTTTCTTATCAATCGGCTGCTCGGCTGTTATATTACAGAAGCAGCGCGATTGCTCGCGGCGGGACTTTCTATTGTTGAAATCGACGGCGCGGCGCGCGAAGCCGGCATGCCGATGGGGCCGTTCCAATTGTTAGATGAAGTGGGCATCGACGTCGCCGTGCGCGCGGGCGCGTCGCTCGCGGAGGCGTTCGGCGACCGATTTCGCGCCGGCGATAGTTTACAATTGTGCGTCGACGCCGGGCGGCTCGGACGCAAATCCGCCGGCGGCGGTTTTTACAAAAAACCGGATCCGCAATCGGGCGACGGTCGGATCGAAGTCGCGCGCGACATCGGCAAGATCATCGGGGTCGCGTGGGCGGCGTCCGCGCGCGGACCGAATAGTAAAGAACTCGCGCGCGACGCCGGCGATCGATTGATGCTTTCGATCGCTGTCGAGGCGCGGCGCGCGGTCGAATCGGGCGTGATCGCGTCGCCCGATCTGCTCGATCTCGCGTGCGTCCTTGGCATGGGTTATCCCGCTTGGCGCGGAGGGCCGCTGCGCGATTTGCAAAATCGCGGCGGCGCGGGAGCCGAATTGATACAAAATTTCGGCGCGAGGTACGGCGGGGTTTTTCGTTTATCGTAAGCCCGCGCATCCATGAAAATTGATATCGACGGCCGCACGCTGAGCTACCGGCGATGCGGCAAGGGCCACCCGATTCTCTTTTTGCACGCATTCCCCTTCTCGCGGCTCATGTGGGAGGACCAGTTGCTCGCCGTCGCGCCGACGCACACGGGAGTCGCGCTCGACCTTCCCGGATTCGGCGGCAGCACCGCGCTCCCGGAAGCGTCGACGACGATCGCCGCGTACGCCGAAGCCGCCGAAGCGATCATGAAGAAAGTCGCCCCCGACGAACCGTGGATTTTGTGCGGTTTGTCGATGGGCGGATATGTAGCATTCGAAATCGTGCGGCGCGCGAATTTCGCCCTGCGCGGATTGATACTTTGCGACACGCGCGCCGTCGCGGACTCTCCGGAACAACGCGCGGTGCGTTTGCAAATGATCGAAAAGGTAAGATCCGGCGGCGCGGCGATGGTCGCCGAATTGCAGCTTTCGAAAATGTTAACAACCGGCTGCGATCCGGAAATCCGCGCGCAGGTCGATCATTGGATGCGCCGCGCGCCCGCCGAGGGAATCATGGGCGCGCTCGGCGCCATGGCAAATCGTTTGGATTCGCGCGAAACGTTAAAAACAATCAAAGCGCCCGTTCTCGTGATCGCCGGCGCAAACGACACGGTCGCGCCGCCCGCGGAAATGAAACAATTCGCGGAAACGATCGAGAATGCGACATTCGCCGTCATCCCCGACGCGTCGCACATTAGTAATGTCGAGCGACCGGCGGACTTTAATGAACTTCTGATCGAATGGCTGTACGAAATCGATCCGCCGGCGGAGGACGAGAACGGAGAATTTGATTACGAAAACGAGGAAGGCGGCGTTGACGACGATTCGGGAAGCAACGACTCCGGCGCCGAAGCCGACGCGCCCTACGGCGAAGATCCGGACGAAGAATTTTAGCGAAGGACCGTCCAATAATAACTTATCGTCAATTGTAAAATATGGAATACCCGGACCGCCGCCTCGCCGAACTCGCCGCGCTCGACGCGCACCGGCGCGCGGCGGCCGATCCGATGAGTAACGATCCGGCGGCGCTGTTCCGGCTCGGCATGTTTACACATTCGCTGGCGCAGGAATTAATTGTAGAATCGATCGTGAGTTATCGCGAGGCGGCGAAACGGCTCGAAGCCTCGGGCGCGCGCGGCGAAGCGTGGGAGCGCGCGATGGCGCTCGTGGCGTTGAACCATTTGATGCTCGGCGAGCGCGGCGCCTCGCGATCGGCGCTCGATTTGATATTACAAAACAACGCCGCGTCCCCGTCGGGCATCGCGATCCTCGCCGAATTGTATTATCGCGAAAATGACGACGAGGCGGGCGACGCGGAGCTTGCAAAAATTCCACAAGACGAACACGGCCATCCCGTCGTCGCCGCCGTGCTCGACTCGCGCGCGCGCCGCGGCGGCCGTTCCGAACATTAAATTTACCCATATCCGCGATCTAACTATTTCATCCCACGGATCCCCATGGCACCACTTCCAACAGATACGGCGTCTCCCGCGCCCTTCGTCAAAGCGCGCCTTTCGATCATGATGTTTTTCCAATACGCGATCTGGGGCGCGTGGCTGCCGTACGCGGAATCGTTTTTTAATGAATTTCGCCAACTCAGTCCCGACCAAGTGACCTCGATCATTGGATTCGGCGCCATCGGCGCGATTTTCGCTCCTTTCATCGCCGGACAGGTCGCGGATCGTTATATGTCTACGGAAAAGTTTCTCGGCATCAGCCACTTGATCGGCGCCGTGCTGATCTGGCAGCTCGCGGAAATAGAGAACTATTCGGCGTTACTAACATTCGCAATCGTATACTCAATGTTATATTCGCCGACGATGCCGCTCACGAATTCTCTCGCCTTTCATCATCTCGCGGATCGGGACAAGGATTTCGGCCGCGTTCGTCTCTGGGGAACGATCGGTTGGATCGCGGTGGGCATCGGCGTCGGCCAATTATTGAAACATTACCATTCGCCCGCGGGCCTGGAGCCCGGCGATCCAAAATTGCGATCGGCCGTGGTCGCGGGCATGTCCAATGCATTTAAATTAAGCGCCATTCTCGGCGCCATCATGGGGCTTTACTGTTTTACGCTGCCGCACACGCCGCCGCGAAAAGGCGAAAAGCAATTCGCGCCGCTCAAAGCCATGGGAGAAATCAAGCGGCAGCCGCTGCTCTCGCTTTTCTTAATATCAATTCCCGTAAGCATGTTGCATCAGTACCACATGATTTACACGGGCGGATTTCTCGGCCACATTCCGATTCCCAAGGACAGCCTCGTCGCTAAATTTAACGAATACGTCGAATGGGTCTTCGGCGTCGGCGGCGGCGGCATCATGACGATCGGGCAAATCTCCGAAATTTTCTGCCTCGCGGCGATTCCTTTTGTAGCAAAGCGCCTTCCAAAGAAGTCCATCCTCGCCATCGGCCTCCTTTGTTATGCATTGCGATTTGGAATTTTTGCTTATTTTCCAACGCTCGAATTTGTCATTCCCGGGCTCGCGCTGCACGGTCCCATTTTCGCGTGTTTCATATTCCTCGCGTTCATGATCGTCGATGAAGAATGCACGGGAGACGTTCGCGCAAGCGCACAGGGACTTTATAATCTCGTGATCATCGGATTCGGCGTCGTCCTCGGCAGCAAGCTCGCCGGAGTGATCGCCACGCGCTACACGGACGAAGTTACAAAAGTTCGGGATTATCAATCATTGTTTTCAGTCGCGATGTGGGCGGCGCTCGGCTGTCTGGCCGCGCTCCTGTTATTTTACCCCCGGGACGAGAAGGCGATCGCTTAATTACAATATCAATTCGGTTTCATAAATAAAGTCACAACATGCCTCGCAAACTTGGCGTCTGTTCTTGGTCGCTCCAGCCGAAATCTCCGGCCGACCTCGTCGAAAAAGTAAAATCGTGCGGATTGCGTTTCGTACAACTCGCGCTCGACCCGATCCGGCGCGGCGAGTGGGATGTTAATGATACGAAACGCGCGCTCGACGCTGCAAACATCGAAATTCTCTCGGGCATGATGGAACTCGCGGGCGAAGACTACAGTTCGCTCGAGACCATCGCGAAAACGGGCGGCGTGCTCCCCGACGCGACGTGGAACGCGAATCTCGCCGCCGCGGCGGAGAATGCACAAATCGCCAAACGGCTCGGAATCGGATTCTTAACATTTCACGCGGGCGTGATTCCGCACGGGAGGCGCGACCCGAAACGAATTGTAGTTTTGGATCGCGTGCGCGCGATCGTCGACGCGTTCGCCGCGGCGGGCGTCGCAATCGCGCTCGAGACCGGACAGGAGTCCGGCCCCGCGATGATGGAGGCGCTCCTGGAACTGTCGCGCCCCTCCGTCGGCGTCAATTTCGATCCGGCGAATATGATACTTTACGGACAGGGCGAGCCGCTGCCGTCGTTCGAATGTTTTCTTTATAAAATCAAACAAATCCATCTGAAGGACGCGAAGTGGACGCAACAGAAAGGAACGTGGGGCGTCGAAGTGCCGGACGGCACCGGCGACGTTCATTGGTCGCGACTTCTCGAGCGCATCGTGGAGACGGGACTCGATTGTCATTTGCTGATCGAGCGCGAAGCCGGCGCCAACCGCGTCGCCGACATCCGGTTCGCGCGGCGGCTCGCGGAATATAAGTTAAACGATCTCGTCGTTTAATATTAATTACAATAACTTTGACGATATCAATTTATCAATGCCTCCGAAAAAGAAACTCGGCATCGGCGTTATCGGCCTCGGTTTCATGGGCCGCACGCATCTCTCCGCATACCATGCCGCCGAACGCGACGGACTTCCCTGCGAGGTCGTCGCCGTCTGCGACCGCGATCGCCGCGCGCCGAATTCCGTCGGCGAGGGCAACCTGCGGTTCGCATTCAAAGAAAATGAATTATATGATCCGGCGCGCGTGAAACGTTATGAATCGGCGGACGAGCTGCTCGCCGATCCGCGCGTCGGGAGCGTGAGCATTTGTACCAATACGGAATCGCACGCCGAGCTCGCGATCGCCGCGCTGCGCGCCGGAAAACATGTCATATGCGAAAAGCCGGTCGCGCTGGATCTAAAGACTGTCCGGCGCGTGCGCGACGCTGCAAAAAATGCTCAAACGCTTTGCATGCCCGCGATGTGCATGCGCTTCTGGCCCGGCTGGAACTGGCTGAAACAACAAATAATAAATAACACGCACGGAAAAGTAGTGAGCGCGTCGTTCGAGCGGCTTTCGAGTCCGCCAAACTGGTCGAAAAAGTTCTATCGCGATCCGGCGCGCACGGGCGGCGCGCTCGTCGATTTGCATATTCACGATGCGGATTTGACCGCGTGGCTCTTCGGGATGCCCGATTCCGTGTCGAGCGCGGGCTCGCTCGACCATGTGACGACTCTTTATCATTATAAACGCGGCCCCGCCCACGTTTCCGCCCACGGCGGCTGGAACCATAGCCTCGGATTCCCCTTCCGCATGCGTTACGTCGTGATCTTCGAGCGCGCCACCGCCGAATTCGACCTTCTCCGCGAAGAAAAATTAATATTATCGAAAAACGGCGAATGCACGTCCGTCGCATTGCCTCCCGGCACCGGCTACGACGGCGAAATTCGCCACTTCGTCGAAACGGTTATGAACGGGAAAAGTAAGAAAGTCCTCGCGGCCACGCTCGACGACGCCGTGAATGTTACAGAACTGCTGGCCGCGGAGAGAAAAAGCATCGAGAGCGGGAAGATCGTTTATTTATAGGTCTCAGCATTCATAAGATTTAGCGCCGAAGGCGGCGTGGCCGATATTCGAGGCTTGCAAATTCACTTTTTGAAAGTACATTTGCACGCATGTTCGTCCGCCAACTCGAGCCCACCTTACTGGCTGCCGCAAAGCAGTTTCCGGCGGTCGTTCTCACGGGTCCCCGGCAGAGCGGGAAAACGTCGACCGTCCAGAAGCTCTTCGGAAAGACCCACGATTATGTGCTCTTCGAGGATCCGGACACGCGCGCGCGGATCGCCGCCGATCCCCGCGGGTTCCTGAACCGACTTCGTCGTCCGGCGATCTTCGATGAATTCCAACAAGTACCGGAAATTGCAAGTTATCTGCAGGGCGCCATCGATGCCGATCGTAAACATTACGGAAGATTTATATTAACCGGTTCTCAGAATTTTCAATTGATGGAACAGGTGAGCCAGTCGCTCGCCGGTAGAACGGCGGTCCTGTCGCTGCTTCCTCTCAGTCTCACCGAACAAAAATTACAAATATCGGCCGCGACCGAGGTCGATCGCTGGCTGCTTCGAGGCGGCTATCCCGAAACGGCTTCGCGCCACGATCTGAACCACGCGCTTTGGTTATCTTCCTATTTACAAACATATTTGGAACGCGACGTCCGGCGGATTACAAATGTTACGGATCTGGTGTTGTTCGAACGATTTCTGCGCTTGATTGCCGCTCGATCGGCGAGTCTTTTGAATATTAGCGAAGTGGCGCGCGACTGCGGCGCGTCGGTCTCGTCGATTCAACGCTGGATATCCATTCTCGAAGCCGGGTATCAAATTCTTCGCGTCGAACCGTGGTTTGTAAATATCTCAAAACGAATCGTAAAGAGTCCGAAACTTTATATTACGGATGCGGGTCTCATGTCGGGTCTGTGCGGAATCCAAAGCACCGACGTGATTTCTATCCATCCGTTGCGCGGAAATATTTTCGAGACCGCCGTGATGATGGAAATACAAAAATCATTGCTTTTGTTGCCATTTGTCCCGCGCCTGCATTTTTTTCGGACGGCACAGGGGCTCGAAGCCGATATCCTCGTCGAATCGGCCGGCCACCTGATCCTTGGCGAAATCAAAAGCGGACAGACATTTCAACCGGACTGGGGCGCGCCGCTCCTCGAAATTGAGAAATTACTGAAACGCAAGGCGCGAAAATTCATTTTCGCGCCCGTCGACCGTCCAATGTCCTTGAAAGGCGGGATCGACGTGCTGCCGATATTTCAAATTCGTCCTGAATTATTTCAATAACCCTTGAAAATTATAAACAATTCCTGGGATGTATTACAACAATAGCGAAGTTAAATAATTGTTCTTCTTGGAGCCGCCGTGCCTTCACAACGAACGATCGATATTATTATGATCAATTATTTCGGCCACGCGAGCAATCCGGTCGCATAAATCGCGCACAATCGACCGGAGTCTTCACAATAGAGAACGTCCGCACGCCCGTCCCCGTTCAAGTCATGAACCGTAAGAAACCTCGGACGTTTCTTGTCGACCGACGGCCGACGTATTTGTTGTAATCCATCGGCGGAGCGAATGACGATGGAGCCGTCGTAGGATGTCGTGATGATTTCATCATTTCCATCGCCGTCGAGATCGGCCGTCGCGATCGCAATGGGCGCGTCGGGCGCCGGCTGATGTAACGTAACCACTGCTACCGCTACGGGCGGGAGCCCTCATACGTTTCAACCGAATCCAGCGTATGGCCCGAGCCCGGCTTGCCGATTGTCATACTCGAGTCGCGAAATCAGGAAAATCGCCGCCGCACGGCTGTCCCTTTTGGTTACAAAACGCCCGGCACGCCGCTTGAGGCAACAATACACAGATTCCGTTTCCCACTCTCCGCGCGATTCCAACGCGCACAATTGTCAAGAGGCATTCGCCATGAAGATCGACGATTTAATGGTTCGCGAAGTTTACACATGTTTTCCGGAGGATTCCTGCGCCGTCGCGGCGCGACTCATGTGGGATCACGATTGCGGGTTCATTCCCGTGCTCGATCCCGAGAAAGGTACTGTTCTCGGAGTTATCACAGATCGGGATATTTGCATGGCCGCGTTCACGCAGGGTCTCCCGCTGCCGCAGATCGCTGTTTCGCGCGTGATGGCGCGAAACGTTTATGTTTGCCGCTCGGGCGAGACGCTTGAGGCCGCGCACGAAATCATGCGCCGCAACCGCGTCCGACGCCTGCCGGTCGTGGACGCCGAATTGAAACCGATCGGTATTATTACATTAAACGACGTCGCGCTTTATACGACGGGTTCGGGCGCCGCAAAGGATCGCAATGCAAAGAACGATCTCGCCGAAACGCTCGCCGCCGTTTGTAAACATCATCTCGCGACGACCGCGTGAAATGTAACTTGGTCGAACGCAATCATTCAAAACCGCAGCGTCCACGCGATTTTAATTGTAACGTCCGTCGACTGCGGCACGATGGCGCGCGACGGTAATTCCTGCCATCCGTGGTCGACGACCAGAAACAGGTCGCTGCCCGGTTTCATGATCCAGCGCAGGCGGCTGTTGATACCGGCGTCCTTGGATACATTGTCGAATTGTACCAAAGTCTGCCACGACACTTCGGTCGAAAAATTGACTTCTGTCCGCGCGCGCCCGACCTGGACGTCGGCGTCGCCACCCAATAATCGTAAATATACAGTTTGAGACTCGAGACTCGCGTGAAACACGCCCGAAGGACGCCATTCCGCCTGAGCCGTGATATCGGTGCGCGCGCCATCATTAAAATTACCAAATTCGGTCCCGAACGCGAGAACCCAAGGACGCTTCCCGGCCGTTTCCGCGCTGAAACCATATCGCGTATAATTATAACTATCGGCGGCGACCGTGAGACCGGGCACGATGTCAAACGGCGAAAGCACTCGGTCGAAGACGGATTTGATATAGACTTTCGCCTCGTCGCCGGAGTCCATGACGGCGCGCGCGCTTTCCTGCATTGTTAATGTTTGAACCTGCCCCGAAAGATCGGTTATAATGCCGGGCTGGAAACCGAAGGAGAATTGACGAACATCGTTATGCGGCCGCGGCCTGTAGAAGATCTCGCCGTCCAGTTCGCGAATGCCCGTGCGCTCCACGAATCCGAGCGCGGGACTAAAATGATCCCCGATCTCGCGCGCGCGAAGGCGCCACTGCCAGAGATCGTTCGGATAACGAATCTCGCCCCCAAAAGCCCCGTCATTTCCGGCGAGACCGGGGGTCGTCGACTTCAGCGCAAAAGCGGTAATATCAAGATTCTTTCCGCCCGCGAAATCGCCGGTGGAATAACGATAATCCAAACCAAGCACATCGTTCGAGGATCCGCCCGCCGGATTTCCACTCGTTAAGATTCCACCGATGGCCGATCGATCGTTAATATTATATCTAGCGCGCGCGGCGACGAGTTCATCCGATGGCGTCGTACGCGTCTGGCCGGTTTCGACGCCGAGCAGGCCGACGCTCCAAGGGCCCGCGTAACCGCTGATGCGCGCACCCGCGTCGAGCGGAATGCGCCCGCCGTTATTGTTAAGACCGATCCGGCGGCTGAAGAAAGGCACCAAATCGGGGCTGTCCCCGGATCCCCCCGTATCGAATGCAAAGACTCCCGCGTCCTCGAGGAAAAATCTCCGCTTCTCGGGAAAAAATAAAGGAAATCGCGTGAGATTCACCTGGCGGTCGTCGACTTCGGTTTCGGCGAAATCGGTATTCGCGGTGAGCGTCGCGGTGATTCCGGGCGTCAGCCGAAAATAGGCTTCTCCGCCGGCCGCCCCGAGCCAGTCGTTGTTCTTTGTAATATCATTTCTCGAAATTGTAGTTTTAGCGTAGGGCACGACGTCGAGTCCGATACCCTGCGCGAGATTTCGCATTCCCTCGAGATCGCCGGCTGCGGAAACGCGCTCGAAACTGATATCTTGCGCCGGACTTGCGAACGCGTCCTCCTCGCGCTTGCGGCGGATCGTGCGCGCAATATTAAATCCCCACGTTGTTATATGATCCTGCGTCGCGAGCGTCCGGATCGGAATCTTAATTTCCGCGAACCAGCCGTTTTCGCCGACGCGCGCAGCGCCGCTCCAGATTCCGTCCCAGCTCGAATTGATAATTCTACCATTCGACGAAATGAGCGCGTCCTGGATCGCGCCCCCCGCGCCGATGGCGAAGAAGTATGCATTCCGCCGGTCGTGCAGCGTGTCGAGTACGATTTCAATCCGGTCGTCGGGATCGAGATCCGCATCGCGGCGCATTTGCGTCGCGCGAATTCCGCCGGCATCCGAATCATAACATTCGATCGCGAAATAAAGATTCGCCCCGTCCTGTGCGATGCGAATGATCGTTTTTTCCGTCGGATCCCGGTATTCATCCGGCTCGCGCTGTCGCAATCCTTGGATCGGTTCGATCGCGGACCAGACCGGATCATTCAAAAACCCGTCGACGACCGGCGCTTTTTCAGGATCGATGCGCACGGCCCTTGCGACAGGCGCCGACGCCGTCCTCTCCTGCGCCGCGGCGGTTGGAATAATAATATTACAAATCGCCGCAAACGCGGCGACATAAAGCGTTCGCTGAGCCGCGCGCAGCGCCATCAACGACTGAACATCCATCCGACGGCGCCGGCGGCGGCGAGCCAGAGCGGATCCGGAACTTTTTTAATATAATAAATCGCGGCGAACGTCGAGACCGCGATCAGGGCGGTTGGCGCGTCCTGAATTCCGCGTTTGGCCAGCACGAAAACCGCGCCCGCGATCGCACCCGTCGCGGCCGCCGTCACGCCTTCGACAAATGCGCGCAGATGTAAATTATTTCTAAACTTTTCGAACCACGGCGCGGGCAACACCGTAAAACAGTAACATGGCAAAAATGTGGCAAGCGCCGCGAGCGCGGCTCCGACGGGGCCCGCGACGATATAACCGATAAACGCGGTTGTAATGACGACGGGGCCGGGCGTCAGCATCGCGACGGCCACCGCGTCCATGAACTGCCGCTCCGAAAGCCAATGATACTGTTCGACAACGCCGTGATGCAGGAACGGGACGATGGCGAGGCCGCTGCCGAACACGAACGCCCCCGCTTCGCCGAAATAAATAACAATTCTGCCGAGCGTGTCCACCGTCGCGGCGCCGAGACTGCCCGTCCACAGCCAATCCGACTGCATCGGGAGGAGAATCCATGCGCTCTGCGCGGGCGCCTCCGGAAATCGCCGGATCAGTATATTTAATAATCCTGTGCCGACAAACACGAACGCCGATTCCGACTCCGTCCAGCCGGTGACGGCGGCGTTAATTATAAAGAACCCCCATAGAATCCGGTCGGCTTTTAATGTTAAATTTGTCAGTTTCCACGCGCTCCGCGCGATCATCGCGATCACGGCGGCGCCCACTCCGTAAAATGCGTGTTGAAGCCACGGCAGACCGCCGAATCTTAAATATAACCATGACAATCCGAGAACGATCAAAAACGATGGCAAAATGAATGCAAAACCGACGATGGTCGCGCCCAACACGCGGCCGCGCACCCATCCGAGGTACATTGCCAATTGCGCCGCGAGCGGCCCGGGCATCAACTGCGCCAGCGCGAGACCGTCGGCGAATTGTTGTTTTGTAATCCAGGCGCGCGACTCGACGAGATCCCGTTGCATCGCCCCCGTGAGCGCGATCGGGCCGCCGAAACCAAACGATCCGAGCCGTATGAAGTAACAAGTGAATTGCCAGAGTGTACAATTCCCCGGCTTGTCCGCGGCCGCGACGCCGGTCATCGCCAGGCGCGGACGGCCAGCTCGGAGCGGCCGGATCGCGCGTCGATTTCGGTCCAGTGTATATGTTTAACGAAACCGTCGACGTACGACGCCTTTTTCGATTGGTAATCTATATAATACGCATGTTCATACACATCGCATACGACGAGCGGAAGCGTCGCCCACGGCAGGCCCGCGTCATGCGAGTCCTCGACGATATTATATAATTTGCCGTCGCCCGCGCTCATGCCGAGAATCGCCCAGCCGCGCGCGGCGGCGGCGCACGCCGTAAAATCCTCGATCCAGCGCTCGAACGTGCCGAACCGATCGACGAGAACCTTACGAATACGCTCCGGCGCGTCCGCGGGTTTTGGAGTCATTCCGTCGAAGTAGATTTCGTGCAGGAACACCGAGTTCATTGTTAACGATTGCTCGCGCCGCAACGCGCGGTATTGTGAATAATTTGCATTCGCCGCCTTGCGATTTGCGGATTCGAGTTCCTGCTCGATTTGTACTAAACTCTTGAGCGCGCCTCCGTAATGAGCCGTATGGTGCGCCGCGAGCTGCGCTTTGGACAGGAATCCCGGAATTTCCTCGTATCCAAGCGGCTTCGGCTTTCGAAAAGCGAAACCTACGCCGTCTTGTAAACTTGGATTTTTCATGTTCATTACAAAAGGCGCAATGCCGAGTCCGACGGCGCCCGCGACGAATTCGCGGCGGCCGAGATCAGGTGGTTTCATTTGGATTATTATTATTAGTTTAGTTTATTTCTTCACGGGAAGCACGGCGTCCAATTCGAGACTGTCGAAGGACGTGGCCGCATCGGCCTTCGTCCAGAATCCGATTTTGCCGCCGCTTGGAAACGTGGAGTCGCCGCACGCCATGAGAGTTTTATTATCGAATCGAATGGTTATATTCGATCCGCGCATGATCGCCTCGATCGCGTGCCATTTCGATGCGTCGGCCGCAACGTCGACCGACTTGAACATCGTACGCTTCCCGCCTTCGACCTTGTAGACGCGAAGATTGTTTTCGAGCGGATTCCAGCGCGCGACATAGTAATTATTCGAATCCCGCAGGCGCCAGACGAGACCGCCGCCCTGGTCCTCGACGCCGGACTCCGCGTGCACCATCGCGCGCACGGCGAGGTCCGCGCCATAGTCCTTGTCGCGGATAAGTAAATTAAACGTCGAGCCGCTGTTTCTAGTTTCAACGATTCGCAGTACCCGATCTCCGCTCGACGCATCCGTGCGTTTCTCGACTTTCCATGTAGCTGGAATTCCTCTTCCGCCGGTTTCGGCAACGGCCCAGCCCGCGGGGGCCCCGCCCGCTTCATCCGTGTCAAAATTAAATTTATCTATATTCACAAATTGATATTCGTTCATGAGATCCATTTTCGAAGCGTCGCCGGACTTTAAATTAACTTTTTTCGCCGGCGCCTCGTCGCCGTCCTCGTCCCCTTCATCATCATCGCCGTCGTTTGCGCTATTTTCAACACCTTCCGAAGCGACTTTCGTTCGTGGTTTTCCGGGCGTTCCGTCCTTGGAAGAGCACGAAGAAAACAAGAACAAGGAAAGGACGGACGCGATCGTTATAATGAGCGTTCGAATTGCGTGAATCATGTTAATCATTGTTCTTTCGTCCTTTTTATATTATCCGGTGAATCCGGATCGTTTATGTCGATCGCTTATAGACCGCGCGGCTCGATCGCGTCACTTAAATCTTCCTTAATTCGCTGTAAGGCGCGTGCATCGGCCGGAAAATCCGTTAGTGTTGAGACGTGCGAATTCTCGTCGTCGAAGATGAACAAAAACTCGCGGACGCGCTGCGCGCCGGACTCGAGGAGCGGCACTATGAAGTTCGCACGGCGCTGACGGGCGAGGACGGATTTTTCCTCGTGAACAGTGAAGTCTTCGATCTCATCATTCTCGACGTGATGCTTCCGCGGCGCGACGGACTGGAGGTTCTTCGCGCGCTCAGAAAACAACATTTGGAAACGCCCGTCCTCCTGTTGACCGCCCGCGACACGGTCGAGGACCGCGTCGCCGGACTCGACAGCGGCGCGGACGATTATCTTATAAAACCATTCGCGTTTCCCGAATTGTTAGCTCGCATTCGCGCTCTTTTGCGCCGGGGCCGCGCGGATCAAATCCTACGATTAAAACTCGCCGATCTCGAAATGGATCTCGTCACGCGGCGCGTCGCGCGCGGCGACAAATCGATCGAACTCACGGCGAAGGAATACGAATTATTAGACTACTTATTGCGGCACGCGGGGCACGCCGTTTCCAGGGAAATGCTGGCCCGCGAAGTCTGGCACAGTTCCACGCTCGCGACTCCGCTCGACAATGTCATCGACGTGACGATGGCGCGATTGCGAAGAAAAATCGACGAACCGTTCGATCGGAAACTTATACATACGATTCGCGGCGTCGGTTTTCAGGCGGCTTCCGACGAATCATGAGCGGATTTATTCGTAGTATCCGGTGGCGTCTGACGCTCTGGAACGCATGCGCGCTGTTCGCGATTTTGGTAATATTCGCGATCGGTAATTATTATATCGTCCGCGCCCGCATTCTTGGACAATTGTATCAGGACCTCGAACGCGACCTGCAAAATGTCGTCCATGTCGTGCGCACGGAGCCCAACGAAGTCGACGAACTCGAGAACCATGGTACAATTCCGCTGTTCGAAGTCATGGAGGACGGAAAAATCCTCCACCGCACGGCGGCGTGGTCGACGGTCGAAGCGGGAATGCATATTACACAAACGGCAATCGTGCACGATGCGGGGCCGACTTATACAATAACCGCCGCTCGCGATTCGACGGCGACCGGGCGGACGCTTTCGACTCTCGCGATGGTATTTATTATATTAACTATCTGCGGAGCGGCGCTCGCGCTCGCGGCGGGTTATTTTCTCGCCGGTCGCGTGCTCGCTCCATTCGGCGCGCTCGCGGCGAAAGTGCGGGCTATTTCGGCGGAGAGCCTTTC
Source organism: Planctomycetota bacterium (assembly GCA_016200225.1). Taxonomy (GTDB): domain Bacteria; phylum Planctomycetota; class UBA1135; order UBA1135; family JACQFD01; genus JACQFD01. Next base: position 114,529 of record JACQFD010000011.1, on the reverse strand, counting down.
CGCGCGGCTTTCCGTCGAGAACCCGCACGACGAATTCGGTAAATTAACAATTAATATTAACGAAACGCTCGAGAGACTCGACGAGTCGTTCGAGCGCCTTCGCAGATTCACCGCGGACGCGTCGCATGAGTTGCGAACGCCGCTCACCGCGATGCGCAGCGTCGGCGAAGTCGCGATGCAAAGCCGTCATGACGAGACGTTTTATCGCGACGCGGTCGGCAGCATGCTGGAGGAAGTCAATCGCCTTTCGCGCCTCGTCGAGAGCCTGCTCGAACTCACGCGCGGCGACGGCGGCGCACTACAAATAAAACGCGAGTTGTCCGATCTCGGCGGACTCGCAAAATCGGTGGTCGAATGCCTTCGGGTGCTCGCGGAAGAAAAAGAACAAAAAATCTCGCTCGATATTGATAGTAATATATATTCCACGATCGATTCGACGGTCGTTCGCCAGGCGGTGACGAACATTCTCGACAATGCAATACAATATTCTCCGCGCTCGGGGGCGATCGGCGTATGTGTAAAGAGAGTCTCCGCCGATTGGAATATCATTGAAATTAGCGATTCGGGCCCCGGTATTCCTCCGGAACATCGAACGAAGATTTTCGATCGATTTTATCGAATCGATCCGGGCCGCTCGCGCGCGCGCGGCGGCGCCGGACTCGGACTTGCCATCGCGAAGCGGGCGATCGAACGCAACGGCGGCCGCATCGAAGTCGTTGATAACAAAACGCAGGGAAGCGTTTTTCGAATATTCCTGCCGTCGCCCGCCGCGGAAAAATAGCTAGAAGTGGTTTCATAAGTATCTCGATACGCGAGCGCGAGAGACTTATGAAACCACTTCTAAATCAACGGCGTGCGCCCCGGCACGGCGACGTCCGGGGACTTCATGTCGCCGAATGTATATTTCGCCGGCGCGAGATCCAGTTTTGAATTCATAACGAAATCCCACGATATTTCCTTTCCGGTGTAGGCCGACATGCGTCCCATGATGGCGCAAAGCGTCGAGCGGGCGACGGTGTGGGCTTCGTTTACATGTTTCCCGGAGCGGATCGCCGCGATCAAATCGACGTGCTCCTGAACGTAGGGCTGATTGTTAGTATCCTTGAATTCCCACGGATTCTTTCCGTCGATTCTCGCGAATCCGGACGCCGTATAACAAATACCCTTTGTACCGTGAATCGCCTCGGAAACGCGATCCGCGCAGCCGTCCGTCTGACGGCACATACTCATTAACGGCACGCCGCCTTGATATTCAAAATCGACCGCGAAGTGATCGAATATATTACCAAAACGCGGCGCGACGCGAACCTGCCGGCCGCCCATGCCCATCGCCTTCACCGGCGTCGAGCCCATGGCCCAATTGATAACATCAATATTATGAACGTGCTGTTCGACGATGTGGTCGCCCGAGAGCCACGTGAAATATAACCAATTGCGGATCTGCCACTCGACGTCGGTCCATTCCGGTTTGCGCTCCTTCTCCCAAAGCGTACCCATGTTCCAATAACAACGCGCCGAAACGATGTCGCCGATCGCGCCGTCGCGGATTCTTTGCATCGCTTCCAAATAACATTTCTCGTGCCTGCGCTGGGTGCCCGCGACGACGCACAATTTCTTTTTATTAGCTTCGTCGGCGGCCGCGAGCACTCGCCGGATGCCGGTCGGATCGACGCCAACGGGCTTTTCGATAAATACATGCTTTCCTTTCGCGATCGCGGCCTCGAAATGGATCGGCCGGAAATGCGGCGCCGTCGCCAAAATTACATAATCGACGTCGGTTGCGAGCAGTTTTTCATAAGCATCGAATCCCGTGAAACACTTGTCATTTTCGACTTTTGCGCGCTGCGGATCGGTTTGTAGTAAATTCGCACGGCATTCGTCGAGGCGGTCTTGAAACAGATCGGCCAATGCAACAATTCGAACGTCGGGCGACGCATGCAGCGCGTCCACCGCGGCGCCGCCGCCGCGACCGCCGCAACCGATCACGCCGACCCGGAGTTCCGCGCGTCCGGCCGCGTGCGCGACGGAGGCGAGACTTCCGGCCGCGGCGAGGGCCACGGGCGTCGAGAGTATAAAGGAGCGGCGGGTGATTTCGACGTCGGAATGTTGCATGTTGTGCTTGATCGTTAATATATTAATTAAACATTACATACTGAAAATCTTATCCATTTTTTCGGCCACGACTTTCAATCGCGCGCGGTCTCCGCCGTTGATTTCGGCGACGCCGAAACCTTCATAACCGATTTCGTGGAATGCTTTCATCACTTCCGGCCAGCGGTTGTCGCCGTCGAGGAGGTCGACGTCGAAACCTTTCCAAAGCCCCTCGGCGTCGCGCTTCTTGCGGCTGTATTCCTTAATATGAACATTATGAATGCGCGAACCGAGCGTGCGAATCCACTGTTCGGGCCAGCCGTAATTAATAATATTGCCGACGTCGAAATGGAATCCCGCGTACGGGCTTTCGAGTTCGTCGATGTAGCGCGCAGCCTCGAGCGGACTTAATAAAAACTGATTCCATACGTTCTCGATGCAAATATAAACGCCGAGATCCTTCGCGAGCGGAAGGACATTCTTAATTTCCGTTTGCGAGCGAACATAGGCATCGGCATAACTGACTTTTTCGTTTACGACTGCCGGCACGAGCAGCACCGTCTTGCAGCCGAGTGCTTTCGCGTCGCGTAACGCCGCTTCGAGGCCTTCGCGGCCCTTCTTGCGCACGGCCGCGTCGGGATCGGAGAGCGTCTGTCCCCAATGCACCGAATCTACAATATTTGCAATGGTAATTTGCGCGGCGTCGCGCGCTTTGATCACTTCGTCGATCGCGGGCTCGCCGGGCCGGTTCAATTCGACGCCGTCGAAACCGAGGTCTTTTAATAATTTAAATTTGTCTGCGAGCGTCGCGCCGTCGCCGACCATGCCGATGCCCACGGCTTTCTTCATTTTGCGCGGCGCTCCGCCCTGCCGTGCCGCCGGAATGTTAGCGTATGCCGCGGGTCCGCGCGCGGCATACGCGCCGGCAACGAGCGCTCCGGCGCCGATCGTCATGAATCCGCGGCGGTCGATGATTGGTTGCATGTTGGTTTTCGCGTTCAAGTATGATTAAATTAAACGAACGGCGTCCGGCCGGGTAGAGCCACGGAAGGAACGGCCAGCGGCCCGAATTCATATTTCGGCGGAGACAAATCCTCCTTCGAGTTCATCGCCTGCTCCCACGTAATGCGCTTGCCCGTGTATGCCGCCATGCGCCCGAGAATCGCCATCATACAACTATTCGCGAGCCAGACGCCGTCGTTCATCGCGCCCCCTTTACGAATGGATGCAAACAATTCGTCGTGCTCAACTTGATACATATCGCGGACCGGCACCGGTTTGTCGTCGACGCGGCCCGCTTCCCAATGCCACTTCTTTTCGCCTTCGATGACGAGCGTGGGCCCCCACGAATTGATAAATGCCGTTCCTTTTGTACCGATGACAAAATCCGTATTATCATTAAAACAGCCTTCGATCTGGCGGCAGTCGTGAAACGCGCGCACGCCGTCGGCGTATTCGTAAACGACGCCGAAATGATCGAAAACGTGGCCGAACTCGGGACCGGTCCGAACTTGCCGGCCCCCGACGGCCGTCGCCGCGATCGGCATCACGTCTTTCATCGCCCACGCGATTTTATTAATACTATGAACCGCCTGTTCGACGATGTGATCGCCGGAAAGCCATGTGTAATAATACCAATTCCGAATTTGATATTCCATATCGCTCCACTCCGGCTGGCGGGCGCGCAGCCCGAGTCCGCCGGTCAGATAGCGCGTGTGCAGCGCGGTGATTTTACCGATCTGACCGTCGTGAATCCGGCCGAACACTTCGCGATCCGGCTCGTGATATCGCCAGCAGAACCCCGAGACTAAATTAATTTTCTTTTTTCGCGCGATTTCCGCCGATTCGAGAACGCTGCGAATCCCCGGCGCGTCGACCGCGCAGGGTTTTTCACAAAAAATCTGTTTGCCCGCCTCGACCGCCGCGCGCAGATGGATCGGGCGAAAATGCGGCGTCGAACATAATAATACGACATCGCAGACCTCGATCAGTTTTTTATAGCCTTCGAAGCCGGTGAACCGCCGCTCGGGCGGACAGTCGAGCTGACCTGCAATATGCTCATTTTTGATCAATTCATTGTAGCTCCCCTCGATGCGATCGGGAAACACGTCGGCCATCGCATACAACCGCGCGCCGCGATCGGCCGTGAGCGCCTGGCCCGCGGCGCCGGTCCCGCGTCCGCCGCAACCGACGAGGCCCACTTTTAATATATCAGATCCCTGAACATGCGCCCCGGAACCGATGCCGCCGAGCGCCGCCGTCGCGGCCAAACCCGCGCCGGCCGCGATGACGTCGCGTCTGTTGATGTGAATTCCGCGGGGAGATTCGTTATTTATATTCATGGAGTTGGTGTGAATAGTTTATGTTTCTGAATAGTTCATTTGGTTGTATTATTATTTTACTTTCGCGGCCGGCGAACCGGCGTCGCGCACGACGCGGAATCCTACAAATCCGCCGTCGGCGAGCCACCATTGGCTTTTCGGGCTCTGCGGATCGCTCGCGTTCCAAGCGTCGGAGGGCGGCGTCCGCAGATTCTTTGCAATCGATTTCATGCTGTCCTGAAACGTGCCGCCGAGTGTGACGGGTTTGCCGTCCGCGCCGACGGCCCATTCGCTCGCGTTGCCGATCATATCGAATAAACCGAATGCGTTCGGCGCTTTTGAAGCCGACGGATGCGTCGTGCCCGCCGAATTGTCATATAGCCACGCCTGTTTTTGTAATATTTCTTTTTCTGGAATCTCGCCCGCGCCGCCCGCAGCGCACGCGAACCGCCACTCCGCCTCGATGGGGAGACGGTATTTCTTATGCGTCTTCGCCGAGAGCCACGCGCAGAAATTCTGCGCATTCTTGAACGACATACTGATCGCCGGGTAGCCCGTGTGTCCGTAGCTTCGGTCCATCGATATATAAGGTTTCGACGGATACGTCACGCCGTCGATTTTTTCGCGCGGCGCGCCGCTCTGCTGCTCGAGGCCGTAAACATACATGTCGAATAAATCCCACGAAACCTCGACTTTACCTATCCAAAACGGCGCGATTCTTACTTTTCCGGCGCTCGCGAGGTCGATTTCGCCGCCGGGCGCGCCTATGAGCTCGAATTTCACGGCCGTCCCCGGAATTATATCGATATAACTCTCCGGCGCCGCCGCGCCATTTTGAATTCTAACATATCCGCCTCGCGCGCCCGCGTCGGCGGACGCGGTTGTCGCGCGAGTGCCGCAGGACGCCGCGCTAACGCAGAATGACGCAATCGCCGCGGCACGGCCGATATTGGGTCCAATCATGCGCGCCATCCTGCGACAAACGTCGGCCCCCCGCCAGAATCCGTTCTCGAACGAATGATCGAGAGTCGAACTCACGCTCGAGAGTCGAACTTCATGATCGAAAGTCGAACGCGCGATCGAAGCTCGAACGGAGTGCGCACCACGCTAAGCTGGAACCCATGGCGCGACGCGTTCCCAACTACAATTTATTAACGATCCTGCCGCTTTCCCTGTCGGCGGTGTTGTCCGGCTGCTGCATGATTTGTAAGTCCGACGATACCGGCGCGGCGGCCGGTTCGGGCCTCCACCCCGGATTTACTAATTTAGTGAACGGCCACGAACTTGCCGGCTGGCGCGGTCTGATCGAAATCAACAAGCGGATGAAGATGTCCCCCGCCGAACTCGCGACCGCGCAGGCGGCGGCGGACGAAAAGATGCGCGCGCACTGGCGGAACGCCGACGGCGTGCTCGAGTTCGACGGCCACGGCGAAAGCCTCGCGACCGGGCGCGATTATCAAGATTTCGAATTGTTCGTCGATTGGAAAATTAATAAAGGAGGCGACAGCGGAATTTACCTTCGCGGAACTCCGCAGGTTCAAATCTGGGACAATCCGATCGGCTCCGGTGGATTATACAATAATGCAAAACATCCGAAGGATCCGCTCGTCGTCGCCGACCATCCGCCCGGCGAATGGAATACTTTCAGGATTATCATGATCGGCGAAAATGTAACCGTTTGGCTGAACGACAAGCTCGTCGTCGACCACACGCCCCTCGAAAATTATTGGGATAAGTCCATTCCCGTGTACGACGCCGGCCCCGTCGAATTGCAGAATCACGGCGACCGGCTCTGGTTTAAGAATATATATATTAAGGAAATTCCGCGCAACCGGTAACTTTACAATTCCTTAATCCTCAGATTCCGGAATTCCACCCGCGCGCCGTGGCCCAGGAATCCGATGCGGCCGGTATTGCGGGCGAGACCGGGATGCTTTTTTAACGTTTCCGGATCCTTAACATCGTCGAGATTGGCGTCGACGACCGGCCGATCGTTTACGAACACGCGAATGCGGCGCCCGTCGGCTGAAATCTCCTCGGAGTTCCACTCGCCCACGGGTTTTTGCGTGCCGAGGCGGGCGGCGACAACATTATAGATAGAACCGTGGAATTGCCACGGTTGCAAATTCTTATATTCGGAACCGCTGTCATCGAGAACCTGAATCTCCATGCCGACATACGCCGCGTCGCCTTCGAGCGGGGCGCGTATACCGATGCCGTTGTTCGCGTTCGGCGTCAACCGAAACTCAAATTTAAGAATAAAATTGTCATATTCCTTTTCCGTATACAAATTGCCGCCGTCGGCAACTGTACAATAGATCGCTCCGTCGCGAACGCGGTAGCCGGCGCCCGCCTTGTCGGGTTTGCCCCCCTGCGTTCCATACACCCATCCGTCGAGGTCGCGACCGTTGAAAATTGGATGAAAACCGGCCTCGCCCGTCGCGTCCGCGGCAGCGCCGCCGGATTTGCAGGAAGATATTGTCAAAATCGCGCACGCGCCGGCAATCGAAAGAAGTACTCGGTTTGAAAGCATCGCACCATTGTGCCATCCGGTCTTAACGGACGGAAGTGCGTCGAAACATTTGACGGCCGCGCGACGTAGTGCGCGATGCCATGCGAATTCCCTTTCGCTCGTCCATGGGCCGCGCGATTATGATATTTATAATTGCGTTATCGAATTCGGGATGCGAGTCGCGGATCGACATCCAGGGCGAAAAGCATCGCGACGACCCACGCAAAGACGCTACAATTCAGCGGACGATTCGTCGGCGCGAACCACCAGCCGATCGACGGCGTGGAGGTGACGCTGCGAGCCGAGCGCGAAGAGGACGATGATACGATTACGACCGCGCAAACAAACGCGCGAACGGACGGTGACGGTCGATTTTCAATACGATCTCCCATGAACGACCTCGTGAATTGTTGGGTAACTCTTCGCGCCCGAAAGAAATCATTCGCGCTCGGTGAAGTCTCGGTCTATGGGGCAACGTCCAATTATATTAATGATGAATTGCAAGGTTGCCTCGAGTCGGACGTAATCTTACCGGAAGGCGGAGATGTCCGCGGAACTGTATATGGATCGGATGGACCACCGCTCTTTCGCGAACTCTGGTCGTGGGCTCAAATCGAGGCGCATCCGATTGTCGAGACACATCCGAATCCAAGCCGCCCATTCGATCGCTGGAGTTTTCACGCGACCGTCGATTCGAATGGTAATTATAAACTTGACGGGCTGCCGGTCGGAACGTTTAATTTACGTTTAATTACGCTCGAAGGATCGGAAGAACTCGGGCCGCTCGAAATCGTCGCCGGGGAGGAGATCGATCCATTCATTCAAAATCGCCGTCCCGCAAGAATCAACATTCGATTCTTGTTCAATTCCGCGGCCAGGAAAATTATTTTAAAGATTACACGATCCAGATTCGCGGATCCGATGGTAAATATTATCAACCCGACATTCGCGCCGCGCATGATCAATACCATTGCGTATTTACACATCTTCCGGAGGGCCCTTGCTTCTTGGAAGCAGGAGGAGATGAGTATCAATCGCAAACGATCGATCACATCGAACCCCACGGACAACTCATCAAGTTAATATTACAATACAAAGATCAATGCCGTCTCGCATTTGATATCACCGACGCGTCGACGCGCGAAATCGTTAACGATTATGAATTCGAATTCAGGGAAGATCGCGACTCCTTCGGTCGCTATCTCTGGAAAGATGCATTTCCGCGCCAGTCCGGCGGCACGATTGGAAACTTTCCCGCCGCGCATGTCTCCGGACAGATTCATGCGAAGGGTTACGCTGACCAACCGGTCGATCTCCCCGCCTGTGCTCCGGGAGCTGTTCGCATGGTGAAAGCAGAGCTGCAAAAATTAAATTAAACAAACGTCGAACGCTCTCGTGTCGGGACGACGAACACTAAATTACACCTCCACGGCCGCCCCCGGCTCCGCGCGCGGCGCGGCCTCCACTTTAATATTCACAATACCGGATTTTTCTAATACTCCGCGCGCGGATTCGAGGGCCAGCGTGGGATTGTTATTCTTTTCGGACAAATGCGCGAGCAGCACGTGCCGGGTGCGCGGCGAAACGCATTTCGAAAGAATCGCGGCGGCTTGATCGTTACTAATGTGTCCTTCCTCAGAAAGAACGCGGCGTTTCAAGCGCCACGGATACATGCCGTCGCGGAGCATCGCTTCGTCATGATTAAATTCTATCAAAAACGCGTCGCAGGCGGCGAGCGCACGCTCGAGCGCCGCGCAGGTGCGACCGAGATCGGTGGCGATGCCGAATTGTTTATTTTCCGCGCGGATCATGCAGGCTACGGTTCCCGGCGCGTCGTGCGAGATTGCAATTGTATCGACTTCGAACGGACCGATTGTCAATGTCGCGCCGGGCGCGAAGGTTTCGAGGCGTTTCGCGCGCGCGAGGACCGCGTTGGCGCGGGCGGCGGAGTCGCTGGCGAAAATTTTTAATTTATGATGCCGCGACATTTTCACGGCGCAGCCGAGGTGATCGCCGTGCGTATGTGTAATAACAATTCCGCGCAGCGATTCCGGCGCGACGTCCGCGGCGGCAAGGCCGTTCTCGATCTTTTCCATCGACAATCCCGCGTCGACGAGCATGGACGCCCCGCCGGATTGCACAAGTGTACAGTTGCCGCTCGATCCGGAACCCAGTGTTTGCAATCGCATTGAATATATTAACTCTCCGTCCGCGCCGCGCGGATCGCCAGGAACGGAATCGCGAGCAGCGCGAGAAGGCTAACGATTCCGCCGTAAACGAACGCGCGCGACATATATGTAAAAATCACCTCGTGATCGCCCTCGGGCACCCAGACGGCGCGGCCGTAGCGGTTTGCATGATATAATTCGACCGGAAAACCGTCGAGCGTCGCGCTCCAGCCGGGACAGTCGGGCGCCGCCTCGACGAGAAATCCCCCGCGCGTGCCGCGGACGCGCGCGCGCACCTCGCGCGGCGAAATGTCGTCAATTTCAACAGTTCCGCCTCCCGCGAATTCGGAGCCTAACAATTCCTGCTCTTTTGTAAACTGTTCGCTTTCGAGCAGCGCCGTTTTCGCGGGGTCGAACTTTCCATCCAATATTTGTCGTTTCATTTCCGCGTCGCCGCGCACGACGCGCCCGACGGGCGCAATCCACGCGCGGCCGAGCGCGTTTTTTCGTTTATAAGCGTGGAATCCGGGAACGTGAAATTCGGGACTTCCCGCGCGGTCGATCACCGCCTCGAGCGACGGATCGTCGAGCCGTTCGCGGCAAAGCCACACGGAGATTCCGAACAATTCCGGCAGCGCGGTTTTTGTTACGCTTCGCGGAAACGCGCCTAAATACGTTTGATACAATACCGACGTCGGCGCGAACGCGCCCGCGACATTGATCTGATTCGCGTTCGGAAATATTACATAACAGGAAACGTCCGCGATCCCGAACCACGCGGGAATCGACGCTTGAAACATTTCCCAATCGCCCTCGATCGCGCGCTCCCCGGTCGCGATGCGCGCCACGCGGCCCGCGCCCGCCGCGCGCCGCACTTCGCGCACGGCAGGCGTTTCCGGCAGGAAACTGTTGCGATCCTGGGCGGGGAGAATTCGGATCGTTAATAATAATAAATCCGCCGCCGTGACGAGCGTCAGCAGCCGCCTGCCGTTCGCCGCGCCGGCGGCGAGCGACGCCGCGGCCGCCGCGACGAGCGAAGCGATTCCTAAATATAATAATTCGGGCTTGACGCCGTCGTTCCACCGCAACTCGAGTTTTTGTAATTCCTTCGCCGCCGGCGCCGGGCGCGACGCGGCCTTTTCCGCCGAACTCCAGCGTTCGAACGCGGCGTCGGCGATCGATTCCGGCGACGGACCGGCGTCGGATTGTAAATATATCGAATGCGACGAAACCGCGAATAATAATAGTATTCCCGCGAAAAACGCGGCGCGCGCGCGGCGTTCCCGAACGATCGCGTCGTAACCGTCGGCCGCGAGCCATGCAAAGAAAAAGCCCGCTCCCGCGAGCGCGCGCGACGGCGCGCTCACGCTGACGCCGGGGAGCAGCGCGAGCGGCGTCCCCGCGGATACGCCGAGGCAAAATAACAATAAAACCGACGGCGCGATCGCGCGTTTTCCGCGGAAGAGTCCCGCGGCGATCAACGGAATCGCTCCGAGCCCGGCATATATCGTCGTTTCGGTAAAACTGTATCCGCGTCCGCCGGGCGATTGTAAAGATTCGAGAATCCAGATGACTGGATTTTTATAAGTATCCGACCAATCGATCGTCGGATCGCCGATCGCGAGCGGCGCGAACATCGAAAGCCAGTTCGCCGGACCGGCGCGAAATCCCTGTCCACCGAGCGACGCGCCGCGCTGCGCCTCGCGCGCCCATTCGGCGACCGGCAGCAGGTGCACGGCTCCGACGGCGAAACCGGCGCCGATCGAAAGTATCAAAAACAATATGAATTTAAGATTCGGGCGCGCGCCGGCCGCGCGATTCTCATAAATACGGAAACCGATCCATATAAATATGCAATAAACGCACAGCGCTGTGTTTTGAGGAAAACTCGCGAGCATCGAATCCGCCGCCGAGAGCGCGGCGACGGCGACGCAGAGTCCGCGCCGGTTCTTATACCACAATTCGATCGCGACGAGCGCGCCCGGCAGCACGATCATCGAATCGACTTTGCAAATATAATATAAATTGCTCGTCAGCGCCCCGCCGAGCGCGAATACGATCGCGCCGGTCGCGGCCGCCCATGAACTGTAGTCGCGCAGCCGAAACCACCAATACGAGAGCGCCGCAAGTGTAAAGATCGCGAGCGCCGCCTGCACGCCGAGCGCGCCGACCGGCCCGAATATAAAACTAAGAATCAGCGCGCGCGGTTCTAACAATTCGGCGCCGGGCGCGCCGAGGAGCGAAATCCCGCCGCCGTTTTCGGGCCACCAGATCGGCCACTGCCCCCGCGCGATCGCGTCGTTGAACGCGCGCCGCTCCGGCAGCACTTGAAACAACTGATCGCCTGTCTCGAAATTCCCGCGCGATTGGGTGCTCTTCAGGATCTCGGAGGTCAACCCCGTATCGAAAGGGCGGCGCGTCGACGTGTGCACGGCGACGAACGCCTTGCCCGGAATCAAGGACGGGCCGATGGCAAGGATCGCCAAGACGGCGAGAAGCCAGAGGGCGAGGCGGTCGGCGGCGCGATGCACACGCATATCATCGGAATCGCCGCGCCGATCGCAACAAAAAGAACGTAAAGTGACATCCATGGAATTTCTCCGCTCGCACCACGCAATGTCAAAATTAACGATTCTGGCCCCCGCCGCGCTCGCGCTCGCCGCGATGCAGGGGCGCGCCCCCGCGACCGACAGCCGCGCCGCCGCCGAGCGCATGCGCGCCGATCTCACATATTTAGCATCCGACGAACTGCAGGGCCGCGAAGCCGGCACCGAAAACGCGAACCGCGCCGCCGCGTTCGTTCAAAAACAATTTACAGATATGGGGCTCGCGCCGGGCGGCGACGGCGGGAGTTATTATCAAATATTCAAATTGCCGCCCGCGCGGCGCGTCGTCGAAAACAAGTCGGTCGCGCAATCGATTCAAACGAAGGACGCCGCCGACGCGCCGTTGTTGAAAGAATTGAAAAATATAACATTGGTTCCGACCCTCGCGTCGAGCGTCGAGTCCGCGGCCGGGCGGCTCGTCGATGTCGGCGACGCGAGCGCCGAACAATTTGAAAAGGATGCTTGGAAACAGTCCGGATCCAAAATCGCGATCGCGCGCATGACGGTCGCGCCCGAAGGCGCCGCCGCCAATCCCCACGGTTTCGGTTCGGGGTTGCGCACGCTCGCGTTCAGCGTGAAACAGCATGGAGCGAAGGGACTTATTTGTATTGTTCGATCGGAAAAAGATATTCAACCCGAGTCGGGCGAGAGCCACGACGCGGGTCTGCCGATTGTTTATGCCGTGGACAGCGACGCGCTCGGCGACGCGCTTCCGAAATTATTAGCTATCAAAAACGAGATCGCGATCGATCCCGGCGTCGAACACGTCGAGCGAAAAACGCAAAACGTGATCGGTCTGCTCGCCGCGCCCGATCCGAAGGCCGATATTATTGTTATCGGCGGACATTATGATCATCTTGGCTGGGGCGGCTCCGATTCGCTCGCGCCCGGCGTGCGCGCGATCCACCACGGCGCGGACGACAATGCCTCGGGTACGACGATGGTGCTCGAACTCGCGCGCCGTTTCGCCGCGCGCCGCGCCGAATTGAAGCGTTCGATTCTTTTTGTAACATGGGGCGCCGAGGAAATGGGACTGCTCGGATCCGATTATTTTGTTAAACATCCGACGCAGCCGATGGAGCGCATCGCCGCCAATCTTAATTTCGACATGGTCGGCCGCTCGAAGGAACGTAAATTAACCATCATGGGCTCGGGATCGTCGCCCGAATTCGAGGGCGTCGTCGAGGGCGAGAATGCTAAATTACAAAACCCCCTTTCGCTGTCGGTCGCAAAAACATTAACGACGCTCGGCGGGAGTTCCGATCACCGTTCGTTTATTGTAGCGTCGAAACCGGCGCTGTTTTTCTTCACCGGAACGCACTCCGATTATCATAAACCGACGGATACCGTCGATAAGATAGAATTCGGAACGATGGCCGAGATCGCCGATCTATCCGAAAAAATATTGTGGCATTTCGATCTCGAGCCGAAACCAATCACGTGGGCAAATTTACCAATGGAGCCCTCGCCCGCCGCGACGCCGGGCAACGAGAAGGGCGCCGAGACGGGTCTGCGCGCGTGGCTCGGCACGATTCCAGAATATGGGACCGACGACATCAAAGGCGTTCTGCTTTCGGGAACGAGCAAGGGCTCGCCCGCCGAAAAGGCCGGACTGCTCGCGAAGGATATTTTGATACAAGTCGGCGAATTCAAGATCGATAATATTAACGATCTGACGATTGCGCTCGGCCGCGTCAAGCCCGGGCAGGAAGTCGAGGTCGCATACGTGCGCGCGGGCGATACGAAGAAAATTAAACTAACGATCGCGGCGCGGCGGTAACGTCATCATGCGCGCCGCCGCGGTTTTTATTTATTTAACAATCGCGGCGGCGGCCGCGCGTCAGGATCCCGCCGTCCCTCCCGCATCGCTGCCGGCTACGCCGCCCGCCGAATCGGAATGGACGTCGCGTCCGCAGGCCGGCGGCGTCGTGGCCGTCGGCGGCGGCGCGCTCCCCGACAAAATCTACCGGCGCATCCTCGAAATGTCGGGGCGGCGCGAACCGAAAGTTTTAATATTACCGCTCGCGACTTCCGAACCCGACACCGCCGGTTCGAAGACACAAATACGCTTTCGCGAATGCGGCGCAAAAAACGTGGATTGGATCTATTTCCACCGCGACGACGCGGAGAAAAGTGAATTATTAGAAAGGATCCGCGACGCGAATATTGTTTATTTTCCGGGAGGCGATCAGAAGAAAATATTGGAAGCGTTGCGCGGCACCCCCGCGGAGCGCGCGGTGCGCGATGTGCTCGCGAAAGGCGGCGTGGTCGGCGGCACGAGCGCCGGCTGCGAAGTCCTCGGCGATCTTGCGCTGACCGGCAAATCGCGGCTCGACCTCGCCGTTCTCGGCACGAGCGACGTCGAACGCGGCCTCGAACTCGTGCCCGGCGTATTGTTCGATCAACATTTTCTGCGCCGCGGCCGATTCTTAAGATTGGTCTCGGCTACGATCGACGCGAAAAGGAAAATCGGCATCGGCGTCGACGAATCGACCGCCGCGTTTTTTCCGCACGGAATGCGCACGCTCGAAGTCGTCGGCGACCGGCAGATTACAATAATCCGCCGCGGCGACGATACTAAGATTGCGCCCGGCGCCGCCGGCGATTTCGGGCGCGCCTCGAATATTAAACTACATATCCTCGCCGACGGCGATCGTTATGTTCTTGACCAGGACCGCGTGATCTTTAACGATCGCCCCCTCGTCGCGCCCCCGCAGACGCGCGAGCAGGCCGACGACGAATTGGCGGCGAGCCGCGCGGCGAAATAGGCCTTAAGTTCGATGCCAAATTGCCGTACAATTCGGCAAGATGCTCACCAGATCGCTTTCACTGCCCAAAGACAAGTCCTGCCTGCTGCTCGGACCGCGTCAGACGGGCAAGAGTACATGGATGCGCGCGCAGCTTCCAAAGAGCGCATGGACGGTCGATCTTCTCGAACACGACGCTTTTCTTCGCTATGCAAAGGATCCATCGCAGTTTCGGATCGAGGCAAGGGAGAAGATACAAAAAGGAATTTCAACGATCTTCGTTGACGAGATTCAAAAGGTTCCCGACCTCCTCGACGAAATTCACGGTCTCATCGAATCTACAAAAGCGCGTTTTTTATTAACAGGATCGAGCGCGCGCAAATTGAAGCGGCGAGGGACAAACCTCCTCGCGGGGCGTGCCGTCATGCGGCGCCTGCATCCGCTGACGATGATCGAGATCGGCGATGCTCTTCATCTGGAGCGAGTCCTGAGGCTCGGAAGCCTTCCGCTGTCCGTCGTTCAGGACGAGAAAGATGCAATCGATTTTCTTACAACTTATACGCAAACCTACCTTCGGGAGGAGATTCAATCCGAGTCTCTGGTTCGCAATCTGGGAGGATTCGCGCGTTTCCTCGAACTCGCCGCGGCTCAATCGGGCGATCTATTAAATTACAGTTCCGTGGGGCGCGACGCGGCGCTCGCGTCGCGAACGGTATTGGAATACTTCCAGATTTTGGAGGACACGCTCGTCGGCGTGCGATTGGAACCTTATTACAAAAGTCCGCGGGCGCGCCTTGTCGCGCATCCGAAGTTTTATTTATTTGATACCGGAGTCACGAATGCTATCAATCGACGACTCACGGCGCCGCTCGGTCCTATAGAGCGCGGGCGTCTGTTTGAACAGTGGGTCGTCCTCGAATGCGTCCGCGCGATCGACTACGCGCAAAGCGAGGCACGGCTGTTTTTTTGGCGAACGAATCATGGCGCCGAAGTCGATCTGCTCGTCGAAAAACACGGCAAAATTCAAATGGCGGTCGAAATCAAAGCTAAGAAAACGGTCGTGAGCGCGGACCTTACTGGTTTGCGCTCGTTTGCGGAACAACACCCCGGCATCAAGAGTGTTGTTGTATCGTTGGTTCCCGAGCCCTTTCGGATCGGTAATGTTGCCGTATTGCCGTATCGGAGGTTCTTCGAGGAGTACGAAATCGAATTGTGAATTGTTAGCATTCCCGCGAACAAGGCAAATACGAAGCGACGGCGTCGCGCGCGGAGAAATTAGTGTTGACAACCGCGTTGGCTACTCGATAGCGTTTCCGATGTCGATCCCGGGGTTTCTCGATCCCGGGGTTTCTCGATCCCGGGGTTTCTCGATCCCGGGGGTCATTTCGGCCGCATGGGTCTTTAATCGGGCAAAGAACTACTTGCCAAGCAAGTTGGAGCATTGAATGTTTCTATCATCACTCGCACTAGTCGCGGCACTCTCGTGTTTTCAAGCGCCGGCAAAGGTAACGCTCAGCAATGTTGACCTTAACGGCGGAGAATTTAGTTGTAATATCGATACGGGAATTGACATCTCAACGCCAAACGACACACCCGACGATGGACAAATCGTTCTGGTTTTTCAAAAGAAAGGTAGCGATGGAAAATGGGCCGACAGCAACCCTGCTCCATCGACATGTCCTCCGGAATATGTTTCCACGGGCAGTCCAAGCAAATCGTGGAAATTTAAGGTTAAAATAAAAGCGGCGTTTGGAGGGCGAATCTGCTTTACACTGAAAAAAGGAACCGGATCTTCGCAAACGGTTTCAGGCGCGACGTATTCAGAGATAAGCGTTAACGCTCATACTGTGGCGATCGAGTCAAGTGCCAACGCGTCGGATTTGGCGCTCGTGACAAATCCAATCGTTCTAAGCGGCGGTACAGCCACGACATTTTACATACGCCTTCGTAATGTCGCTGACGATTCGCTCGTAACGACCGCCACGGGAAGTTACTATTTACAGATTGTTGGCGACGGCGCGCCCAATATGTGGTTTGATAACAATACTACGTCCCGTGAAATCACGTTCACCAACGGCGAAGCAAGCTTCACGATCACCGCGCGGGCGGGAACGCGGTCTGCGTTGCTCGTTGGATTTGATAAAGACGATGCCTCCGATGATCAAATGTCACGACTCTCGATTCCAATTACAGTACAGTAAATGGATGGGCGTCCCGCCAGCGCGCCGCCGCGTTGGCGGGATGTCAATTAAAATTGTATTACTAATTTTAACCCTGAACGACGCGTGGTGACGCTATGTTGCAAATTCTGCTTCTAGTCGTATTCAAGGCTCTTTCTGTATTCTCATCCGGTGGAGGCGTTGCAATTTGTGAAAAATCAATCGACGGGAACTGGATCTCTTTAAGTATTCAAACTTCCGAACCGATCGAGACGCCCTTGACCGACTCGGGCGACGGAATCATTATGATTACTTATCAGACGAGGGATATTGCAACTGGCACGTGGAAGGAGTGTCCGGAACCCAGCATGAACGGGTGGGAGATCGCTGGTTTGGAGAGAAAATGGAAGTTATCAACTCGAATCCGACAAACATTTGATGGAAGGATTTCTTTTCAGCTCAAGGTCGGAGCCAACGAGAAGGGCGCGCCACAATTCCTCGAAATAACAATGCGTGAAACGCAGGTT
Source organism: Planctomycetota bacterium (assembly GCA_016200225.1). Lineage (GTDB taxonomy): Bacteria > Planctomycetota > UBA1135 > UBA1135 > JACQFD01 > JACQFD01. The sequence continues at coordinate 97,398 of JACQFD010000011.1, read as the reverse complement.
TCCGTGGAATCGAGCGGCCAATCCGCCGATGTTCGACAACTCAATTCAATCAGCCTGTCGCCGGGAATTCCAACGACTTTATTTGTCAGGCTCCGCGCCGTTGCAGACGATCGACTGTTGAAGAGCGCGGCAGATTCTTATTATTTACAGATCCAAGGCGCCGGCGCCCCGGATATTACATTTGAGAATGGATCGAATGCACAGGAAGTTACATTTACAAAGGGCGAGGCAACGATAACATTAGTCAGCGCGAAACCCGGCGCGATCGCATCCTTGCTTGGATTTGATAAAGTCCATTGCGGAGCGACGCAGATGGCGCCGATAACAATCCCGATTCGCGCAGGCGAATAGAATACTAACGCAACCCGTGCGGACGCATACGGGCTGACGCCGAGTCAGCGTTGCACAAAGCAAGCTGGCGCGCGCGCAGGAAGAGAAAATCGGCGAAACGCGCTCGAGAGAGGGATCGCGGTTCGGCTTGTCGCGAATGACCAACGTGTTTCGCGCCTCCGAATTCCCTTCCTCAAGTTGCCTCGGGGCTTATGACGGTATAGCCTGCGGGACTTGATCCCCTAAGCCGGAAGCGCGGACGACCCGTCGTTCGCGTTTCGGTCGTTGTTTGGACCGCCACCCACACTGCCCCCTCGCGAATGCACATCTCCGAACTACCTCCGCCGCCGACGTCCCTCGTGGGCCATGTCATGCGCTTTTTCGAGCGCTTCGGCCACATGATGTCGCGGATCATCCTCTCGGCGCTTTATTTTATACTCGTCGCGCCGCCCGGAATTGTATACGCACTTTTGTTAGATCCGCTGCGCATCAAAAAACGCCCGGTCTCCAACTGGGTGCCGTTCAAGACCAGTAATATAAATATTCAAGCGGCGCGGAGGCAGGCATGACGAATATTCTCGGCCTCTCGTTTTTTTATCATGATTCCGCGGCGGCGCTCGTGCAGGACGGCGTTCTCATCGCGGCCGGCGAGGAGGAGCGATTCTCGCGAAAGAAGCACGACCACGGTTTTCCATCGTTAGCGATTGATTTTTGTTTAAAACGCGCCGGGATCAAGAAAGAGGAACTCGATTACGTCGTTTTTTATGAAAAACCGTTCGTTAAACTCGAGCGCATTCTGCTGTCGTCGATGGCGACGTTTCCGCGCTCGATGAACGTGTTCCGCGAGTCGATGCTCACGTGGCTCACGGATAAACTTTGGATCAAGTCGATGATGAAGGAAAAACTCGGCATCGATCCGAAGAAAATCATTTTTGCCGACCACCACATGTCGCACGCGGCGGCAAGCTACTTTTGTTCGCCGTTCGAGGAATCTGCAATATTAACAGTGGACGGCGCGGGCGAATGGACGACGGCCACGCTCGGCGTCGGCCGCGGAAATCATATTAATATTACGCATGAGATGCGCTTTCCGCACTCGATCGGGTTGTTATATTCCGCGTTCACTGCGTTTTGCGGATTCGAAGTCAACGAAGGCGAATATAAATTAATGGGAATGGCGCCGTACGGCACGCCCAAGTACGTCGACAAAATCAAACAAGTGATCCAGATCGGCGACGACGGCTCGCTCTGGCACGATATGAGTTATTTTGCGTATCACTGGTCGCCCGATTCGACTCTCGCGAAACGGTTCGAGGACGTGTTCGGCAAACCGCGCGACCCCGCGCGCGCCGACAAGCACATGGACGATTATTATGCCGACGTCGCGGCGAGCATCCAGGTCGTCACCGAGGAAATATTAATTACGATGGCCCGGCATCTTAAGAAAACGACCGGGATGAAGAATCTTTGTCTTTCGGGCGGCGTCGCGCTCAACTGCGTCGCCAACTGGAAGATTTTATTAGCATCCGGATTCGACCGCATCTACGTGCAGCCGGCGGCCGGCGACGACGGAGCCGCGGTCGGCGCGGCGTTCTGGTGCTGGAACGATTTATTAAATAACAGCAAACGCTTCGTCATGGAACACGCCTACTGGGGCTCGGAATATACAGAAGGCGAAGTGCACGATTTTTGCAAAACGCTCGGCGCCAACTCCGGCGCGAAATGGGAGGAGGTCGGCGACGACGAGAAAGTGCTTGACCGCACCGTCGATTATCTAACAAAAGGCTCCGTTTGCGGCTGGATGGACGGCCGTTTCGAATGGGGTCCGCGCTCGCTCGGTTCGCGATCGATCATCGCCGATCCGACGCGCACGGATATGAAGGATATCGTGAATGCTAAAATTAAGTTTCGCGAAGCGTTCCGGCCGTTCGCGCCGTCGGCGCTGATGGAGCGGGTCGAGGATTTCTTCGACATGCCGAATGCCAAGGATCACTACCCGGCGCGGTTTATGTTGTATGTCGTGCCCGTAAAAGGCGACCGCCTCCCGGCGATCAAACACGTCGACGGCTCGGGCCGCGTGCAGGGCGTCATGAAAGAGCACGCGCCGCGCTACCACCGTTTAATTGATAAATTCGGCCAGGCAACCGGCGTGCCCGTTATATTAAATACGTCGTTCAATCTCAAGGGCGAGCCGATCGTCGAGACTCCCGCGAACGCATTTAATACATTCATGAAATCCGGCATGGACGCGCTCGTGATCGGCCGGCACATTATTACAAAAACCGACACGTCTTCCGTGGCCCGCTCGGCCGCGAAAGCGAAGTGACCGGACCCGCGCTTTCATTAAATTTATAATAATATTTAATTAAGAAACTGAATATGAATCGCTTCATCGCATGGGTCCTCGCGATCGTCACGTCGATCGTGTTCGTTTTTATAGTATTGGAGATCATCGTCCGGCTGGCGTCGAGCCCGCCGGCGACCGAAACCGACGCGACGCTCGGATGGGTTTATAAAGAAAACTTCGATCTGGCGCGCACCGCCGCCGGCGGCGCCGTGTCGTGGGATTTTGTTACGAATTCCGATCGGTTGCGCGCGCCCGAGGGCCACGGCACGGGCGCGAAAAAGCCGGGCGAGACGCGCGTTTTGTTGCTTGGCGATTCGTTTACGATGGGCTGGGCGCTCGAGGCCGATCAAACCTTCGCATCGCGCCTCGAAACGATGTGCGCGGAAAAGGGCCAGAACGTGACGGTGATTCCCGCCGGTACGGAGGCCTATTATACAGATCAGGAATGTTTATGGCTCGAGAGGAATTTACAAAAATACCAGCCCGACGCGCTCGTCGTGCTGCCGTACGCGAACGACGTCGTTGGCAACGCGCTCGACAAATATCTATCGAATAAAAAGCCGCTGTTTCACGTCGATGCGAAGGGCGAAATCGCGGGCGACGCCGATTCGACGCCCGACAACCGGAATCTATTATTAAAGATTTCGCGCCTCGTCACGCTCGCGAACAATACGCGCAACGCGATGACCGCGGCGGTCGAAGTGCCCGCGGCGAGCGGCGGCGGAAAGCTACAACTGGACGATTTCTCGTTTTTGCGCAACGAACCGCCCGCGCTCGTCGAAGGTTGGAAAACCACGGCGGCGATCGCGAAACGAATCGTTACAAAGGCGAAGGCGTCGGGCGTGAAATATGTATTCGCCGCGCCGATTCCTAACAAATTCGAAGTTCACCCCGGCGACGCGACATTTTTTGAAAACAACGCCCGATGCGCCCCGGGATCCTTCGACTTTGCGCGCGTGACCGCGAAACTCGGAGAAGCATTCGCCGCCGCCGGCGCGACGCCGATCGACGCGCGCCCCGCGCTGCTCGCCGCGGGCGCGTCGAAGCGCGTTTATTATGATCATCCGCAGGAATGGCATTTCAACGCGGATGGCGCGAACGTTTTCGCCGCGGAATTGTATGCTAATTTAACAAAAGCCGGCGCGCTCCCGGCGCCGGGCGCCCCCGTCGCGACCCCCGTCGGCCTCGCCCTCGCCGCGAAACACAATGCGCCTGGCGGCATTCCGAACTGGGCGTACGTCGTCGGCGGATTATTAGCCGCGCTTTCAATCAGTTATAAACTCGCGTATCCAGAAGAAAACCCGGTTTTTGTAGTTTTAAAGATTGCGGGATTGCTCACGTTCGTCGTCGGATGTTTTATTGCTATCAATTATCTGACCGGCATGCTCCCCGGCATGGGAAAAGTCTTTATCTTCGGACTGATCATTCTCGGCATCGCGATTTACGGTCTTTATAAAACCGCGCCGCGCCTCGGAACCATCGGCGAACTCTTCGCCGCGCTCGTCAATCGCGGCCACTGGTACCTCGTCCCGATGCTCGTCGTCATGTTGACGATCAGCATTCTGCTCGTCGTCGCCCAGAACCCGATCGTCGCGCCGTTTATCTACACGCTGTTCTAGAAGACACTTACGGCGGGCCGAAAAATCTTTCGCCCCGGTTTTCCGAAAGCAATGGAGCCCGTAGACTTTTCTTTCCCGAAACAATCGCGGCCCGGCGCCGGGCGACGTACTTTCGTTGAAAACCGCGCGCGGCTACGATTGTGTTGCGTAGCGAATGGTCCCGGCTTCGCACCTCGAATTTACAAACAAGAAAACGAATTACTCAACTCGCAATAACATCCGATGCTTAAATTCCTCAAAGAGAATCTCTGGTGGTGGCTCACTCCCATCATCGTCGTCCTTGTATTGATGGTTGGCGTCATCGCCTTTACCAACGACGGCGGCGGATTGATTCCGTTCGTTTATTCGATTTTCTAAATAGTTATTATCTAAACCGGAAGCTTTAGATACTTCCGAACGAAGTCGAACGTCCCGCTCGCCTCGGCGACGAGGTCGGGAATCGATACGCCCGAGTCGACGGCGTAACGGCGTAATTGTAACGTATCCGATTTCGGATGATTGGTCCCGGGGTCCATCGAGCAACCGGCGACAAATCCTTCGCGCGCGAGCGCGCCGACCGCGCGATCGTCATAATCCCATTTTCGCCCCCACGGATAGGCAAAAGTAGTAATCGGGTGGCCGAGCCAGCTCTCGAGCCGGCGGCGCCCATCGCCGATTTCGCGTTCGACGTCCGAGTCAGCGCATCGCGCGAGGATCGGATGCGAAATCGTATGGCCGCCAATTTCGATGCCCGCGCGATCGAGTTCGCGCACTTCGTCGGGAGATAAGTAAATTTGCGCGGCGACGGCCGGAGGATCGCCGCCGGCCTGGCGCATCACGGCCTCGCACGTCGCGTCGCGATCGTTTATATCGGCTTTATATTTAAGAATACGCTTCAAATGATAACGAAGATCGCCGCCGGCGCAAGCCTCCGCCTCGAGTTGCGCGATCGCGGCCGCGTCTTTCGAGAGTGTTTTGTAATGTTCGATGAAAAATTCGAATCCTTTATGATGCAAGACCCAAAAATAACAATGCGTCCACGATAATTTACGTTCGCCGACGGCGCCGGCTTCGACATAGACCGTCCCTTTCGCGCCGTGCTTTTGCAATATCGGCAAACCCGCCTTCAAATTATCTTTATAACCGTCGTCGAGCGAAATCGCGACGGCCGCGCCCGCGAGTTTGCCGTCGCGGAGCGCGCGCACGCCGCCGTCGACGGTAAATGTTGGAAATGTTTTTGTTAATATTGCGACGAGGCGATCGAAAAGCGCGGCCGGAGTCTTCATATCCGGCGGCAGAAAATCCGTCGACGGCGGGCTCTCCACGTTGTGCATCGCGAGAATCGTGAGGCGCGGCTGCCGGCTCCGGCGCGCGAGCATCCGCGAGAAACCGCTGTAATAACTCACGTTCGCGACCGTCCCGCGCAAAGCGATCTTGACACGGTGCTTCAGCGGTTTGCGCCGGTCGGCGGGGCGATCGTTCATCATTTTTGACCGTTCAAATTTACAGCAAAAAATCACGCTTCGAAATCCCGCGTCGCGCGTCCTTCGAGTATGAGCGCAAATATGAAAGCAATTCTCGCCGTCGCGGCCCTCGCAGCCGCGCTTTTCGCGCGCGCGCCGGTCGCGCCGACCCAGTCGCGGGCCGCCGAACAAAACCCGATCGCAGTGACCAATCCGCTCGACTCCGTTTCACAATTTATTTTCTACGCGGTGCTCGAGGGTTGTTATCAGGACGGGCTGACGACGCAAGCCGCGGAATCGCTCGTGCGCCTCGACGCCGAATCGGGACAGCCGAAAAATTTTATTTATGCATGTCCGATCTGCATGCCCGCGTTCGACGCGCTCCGAGTTTACAAAACTCGCCCCAAGTTTATGGATTTATTAAGATTATCGCATTTCGAACGAACACAACTGAAACTCGCGTTCGAAGTCCGCAATAAAATCGGCACCGATTTATTAAATAATTATAAATCCTCCGGCAAACCCGGAGCGTACTCCTCGATGGACAAATGCCCGTCGTGCGAGGCGGCGGGAAAATAGTATAAGAAAATACAAATGCGCGCCGAGTACCGTTCATTGGGTTGATTCAGGTGCTCCAATTCTGGATCCGCAGGCCAGGCACAAGGCGGAAGTGCCGTGTATTATTTGTAATCAATTCCACATCGAGAACGAGCGCCTGTGCCGCAATCATCGTGTCCAGAATTCCAATGGGTTTTCCGATTCTGGACAGTTCGGCGGCCAACTTTCCAAAACGCGCGGCGGCATCCTCGTGAAATGGCACAACACGCACAGTGCGAACGAATGCGTCGATGAGTTCATGCAACTTGCGGGCATGCCGTTTCTCCGCGCCAAAACGCAATTCCGCGAGCGTGACAACGCTTATTGCAACATCGGAAGGCTTGTGTTCCAGCAATCGATCCGCGACGCCATGCGCTCCCCTTAGAGCATAGCTAACAGTATCCGTATCGAGCAGATAACGCACTTACGACGCGAAGCGATCCTTAATTTTCGAAATGCTCTCTTGAGGGGGACGTTTAATATCACTCTTCCACGCGCCAAGACAAGATTGGAACTCAACGGGCCATTCGTCGAGCGGCTCCAGAATCACGAGACGCCCCTTTCGGCGAATCGAAACTTCATTTTGTCCCTCAGGAAATCGACAATCCTTTGGCAAGCGAACCGCCTGGCTTCCGCCGTTTTGGAAGAGTTTCGCGCGCGTCTTCATGGAGTTAGTATATACGCCCATCTAGACGGAATCAAGGCGCCAAAATGCTTCTTCTCTCCTGGCGCGCCGCCGGGAGTGGGTGTGCGAGTTGGTTGCGGGCGCGCGTATACACTTCTCCAAAGAATTAAACCATACTTTCCGCGTCCCGGTCGCCGTCGAAGATATACCAATTCTTCGGATCGAGCGCGAGTTGCGATTCTTTACAATCCACGAATGCGCGGACGATGAACGGCAGCGGCGCCGGATCGCGGGGCGGCTCGAAACCGAGCGCGCGAATATGAGTATCCAAAAAACTGCCCTCGACGACGGTCGTCTGCACGGTCGACGCGCCGACAATTCTTAACTTTTCGACCGCCGCCGCGAGCGCCGCGCGTTCGGCCGATTCGTCGGCGCCGCGCGCATCTAATAAATAACCGCGCCCCGCGCTGTTGCATTCGATATCGTAATAACCCGCGACGTCGCCGCCGCGGAGCAGACGGAACGCGGAGTGCGTGCGCCGGGGCGTCCACAGAAACCGCCAATTTAAATATTCCGAATCGCGTACGCCGTAAATCTTATATTTCGGCGGCGGAAGTTCGGCGACTTTTTTCCCGAAACTTTCGACCGGTTCGTCGCGAAAACCGTCGAGGCATTGTTTTATATAAGGATCTGCCGATCGCGCGCGCCACCACTCGATCGGTATCATCGCGCGGCGCACGCGCCCGTCGCTTTTTCGCGCTTCGAACGACGATTTGGTTATTTTTAAGATTCGCGTCCACGTCCGGTAGGGCGAAACCGCTTTCCAGCCGTTCGCTAAGAATCCTTTCTGCGAGCGCCGTCCGCAAAACGCGAATCCGAACGGCACGCCCTCGGCGGCGGCGCGCTCCGCGAGAATCGCGTCGAGGCCGGTGAAGATCCCCTTCCGCTGCCATTGTTCGAACACCATGGCATCGGAGGCCTGAACAATTGTTGTAACTTTTCCGTCAATACTAAATTTCCGCGGAATATACGAATATGCGCCGGCAAGTTCGTCCCGCGCTCCCGCCGCGACGATCGTCCGCGCGACGCCGTGCGGGTTGCGCTTGTATCGCCATTCGAGCGTCTCCGATTTGTCATGGCGCCGGAACGCCGCGTTGAACACGGCCGTGAGCGCGGCCGCGTCGTCGGGACGCGGCTCGCGCGCATGCCATTGCAATTCACCGGTCGCGGGCTTCGGAGCGCTTGAGGTCACGCTCCGAAGGATACGGTTTCGCGGGGTCGCCGCAAAATACTCTTTATTTGAACCACATCTCGCGCTGGCGCGCCGGATTGCTACTAAACTCGGGCGTCGCGAAAATCGGCGCGGGGTCGAAATTCGCCGGCGTCAATTGTGTAATCGACGCGGTGATCATTAAATTACCTAAATCGTCGGACGGCGCGTGAATTTGTACAATTCCTTTGCCGCCGCGCCCGCCGTGGCCGATGCCGAGTGCGTTACTCGGCGCCACGGGGTCGGAGATGACCGCATAGGATCCGGGGCCGCGCGCGCCGCCGCGCGCCAGAATTTTACTATTCGTCATGTCGACGCTCGTGTTGCTTTGGATCCTGACAAGACCGCCGCTGCCGCCCCCCGAACCGCCGCCGACCCGGTCGGTATTGATCGTATTCTCGCCCGCGGCGCCGTCGCCGCCGATCGCGGAAATTGTACCATTGGTCAGATCGATCGCGCCGGATGCGTAAATTTCGAGAATACCGGCGCCGCCGCCGCCGCCGGCGCCAACGCGATCCTGAAACGCATAATTAGGATTCGGAAATGTTAAATTATAAATTGCATTGCCGCCGGCGCCGCCGCCCTGGCCGCCCGCGCGCGCCGCGAGTTCGCCGATCGTCGGAACGCCGCCCGCCGAATATTTAACGATCGTTTTGCTCGCCGTCGGAAGACTCGCCGGGAAAGCCGGCTGCACGTCGATTTGATTCCCCGCGTGCACGGCGACGATTTTGCGAACTAGCAGATGCGAGCGCGGACAAACGACCGGATCGCCCGCGAGATTGTTTTGTACACATCCGTTCGTGAGGTCCTCCCACGTGCTCGGAGCGGCAATATAACAACCCACGAAACGGCCGACGTCGGCGGCGCTGAAGATACCTAAATCCGTGGTGATCGTCGACACGCCGGCCGTCGCGATCGATGTAATGCCTGCAGTATCGTAAACGGCGGTGCCGAGGAAATCGTCCGCGATGTTCGTATTTGTAAATATATTCATTCCGGGACTTCCGCCCTTCGGCGCGGTATTGGGATTCACCGCGCTCACGCCTTGCGGAACCGAACACGACCCAAAGTTATAATTCGTGTCCGTACCCTTTCGGCCGCTTTCGCCGACGGTTCCAAACGTTCCGCCTCCGCCGCCCGCCGGATGGCAATCCTCAGGTTCGTAGCACGGCTGTCCCCCGGTCGTCAGAGCGAGCAGCGCGGACTCGCCTCCGAGCCCGCCCGCGAGGCCGGTTCCCGTCGCGCCGTCGGCGTCGCCGCCCTTGGCGTTCGATTTAGTAATATCAGGATTTCCGTCGCCGCCGTCGCCGCCGCCGCACTCGCCCGGCGCGCCGAATTGTACAATCTGGCTCGCCGTGAGCAGCATGGCGACATCATGCGCATCCGTGCCGTCCACGCGGATCGCGCCGTGCACCGTTGCCGTATCTGTTACAAAGAATCGGAGCGCGTTCGGGCCCTGGCCGATGATCGTGCCGCCGGTCTCGACCAACAGTGAATTTACAAATATATTGCCGTTCGTAAATGTTATCGTTTGTCCGTGCGCGTCGGTCACGGTCGCCGATGATGTATCGATGATGAGCGTCTGTCCGGTGTGCACGACGACATCGAAGGGCGTCGCGTTCACGAGCGTCGGAAGCGAAAACGCCGCTCGTCCGGGTGCCGCGAGGCCCGCGGCCACACCCGCCGAAATACCAAAAATACCGGCGAATAAGTAAGAATGGACTCGCATCGGTGTACGTATCATGTTTGTTGACCTCAGCTTGGGAAAAGGAGTCTCGAACACCGCATAGCGGCAATTCAGATGCCACGGATGCCAGCGCCGAAAGTATACGGGCTCGATCGGAAGTGCAGCCCGATTCGAGCGACACCGCTCGTGAGTCCGCGCGTTTCCACGCCGCGGACGCGCGTATTTATTAATTTTCCGCCGGTCGAAATATAACGAATCCACGCACCGCGCGTTCGATTGAAGCTTGCCACTCCGCCATTCGATGAACAAGATGGAATCGCGATGCCCGAAGTATGACCGACAGCGATCGCGCACATAAATCATGATTTCCCGTTCCCGCGCCGCTTTTTACATATTGGCGGCGCTGCTCGTTGTCGTCGCGTTTGTCGTTCGGTATCCGGCCGTCTGGTACTCCTACCCGTTCAGCGGCCACCCCGATGAACACCACATGGTCAATGCGGCCTTCGGAATCGCCAGGACCGGAGATCTGAATCCGCATATTTATAAATATCCGAGTCTTAATTTTTATTTGATCGCGGGTGTTTACAGAATTCGGCACGCCGTGAGCGCGATTTTCGGCGGGCCCGGATTTCTCGGGGAGCAGGCGAGCCCGGACCACTACGTCGTCGCTCGAATTGTAATATTAACGCTGGCGTGCCTCACGATTCTCGCGCTCGCCGAACTCGGGCGGCGCATGGCGCACCCTGTGGCGGGACTGCTGGCCGCGGCGCTGCTCGCGGCGAATCCGATCCAGACATCGTTATCGTTCACGGCAACTGTAGATACTACCGTTGGACTCTGGGCGACGTGCGCCGTGCTCGCCGCCGTGTGGATTTATGAAGAACCGACGCGGCTGCGGAACTACATCGCAGCCGGAATCTTCGTCGGCTTCGCCGGAGCGAGCAAGTACCCGGGCTGTCTCGTCGCGCTTCCCGTAATTCTGGCAAGTCTGCTTTCGCGTCCGCGATCGCGGCGCGCGCAGATCCGGAATCTTTGCATATTCTTATTGTTATGTCCCGCCGTATTTCTCGCGACGACGCCGTTCGCGGCGCTCGACTTTCATAACTTTTGGACGCAGATGTCGGCCGAGGGCAGGGCCTACGCCACCGGACAGGATCCGACGACCGAATCGCCGACGGGAATCAGTTATGTACAATATGCCGACGAGATGTGGAAAAAATGTCTCGGCGTCTGGCCGACGGTCTTCGGCGGAATCGGCATCGCATGGTTCGCATGGAGGAAATGGAGACTGGGAATCGTTTTATTATCTTTTCCGCTCGCGCTCTATCTATTCATCGGCAGTTTTAAAGTATTTTTCGTTCGCAACCTGATCGGCGGCGTTCCGTGTCTTTTGTTATTTTCCGCGGCGGGGGTCCACGGGTGTTGGAGCCTTGTGCGCGGCGAAACCGCATCGTTCGCGTTTCGAAGCGTCCGTTGGTGGGCGGCCGCGCTTTTGCTCGCCGCGGGCGCAACTGTATCTTTGTACTGGCCCGTCACGGTCTCGCGCGACCACATTCGACGCGCTTCGCTCCCCGACACGCGCAACTCGACGCTCGAATGGATCCGCGCCAACATTCCGGCGAACTCCAGAATCGCCCGCGAGATGGAGACGCCGCCGATCGAATTGTATTATAATGATTACCAAGTCGCGCCCATTGGAACGCTCGTCCGTCCGGACCAGCGAAGCCTGATGAACCAGTACGATTATTTAATTGTGGGTTCGAGTCTTTACGAACGGGTGCGGCGGCGGGCGCGCGGACTCGAGCGCGAAATCCGCTCCTACGACGAGTTCTTGAGTAAACAAACGATCCTCGCGAAGTTCCTCGGCGACGGCGTGAACAACACCGGCCCCGCCAATCTAGTCGTGCAGTTGCGACATTAATACAAATGGGCCACTCGCACTCCCATGCGCATGCGGACGGGACATCGGGACGCCGTCTGGCGTATTCGATTATATTAACGTTGGGATTTGTCGCCGCCGAAGTCGTCGCGGGGTACTTCGCGCACAGTCTGGCTCTCGTCTCCGACGCCGGACACAACTTCGCCGACGCCGTCGCCCTCTGCATTTCGGCCTATGCGCTTTGGGTTGCGAAGAAGCCCTCGAACCACCGGAAGACTTTTGGTTATCATCGCGCCGGAATTCTCGCCGCGCTCGCGAACTCCGTGTCGCTGGTTGTGATCGCCGTTTTTATTGCAATCGAGTCGTTCGAGAGAATCAGCCATCCCGTCGATGTGCACGCCGCGCCGATGATCGGCGTCGCATTCGCGGCGATTTTATTAAATACAACGATCGCACTCTGGCTTCGCGCGGGCTCGAAAGATAATATTAATATTCGAAGCGCTTACGTCCACATGGCGGGCGACGCCGTCGCGGGAGTCGGACTTGCATGCGCCGGCATCGCCGTGGGATGGACGGGTTCGCCGATCGCCGACCCGATCGTTTCGCTCATGATCGCCGGTCTCATCCTTTGGAGTTCGTGGGGTGTGCTTTCGGAGAGTGTGCATGTGCTTCTCGAAGGCACTCCCGCGGGCGTCGACATGGACCGCGTGATCGCGACATTACTAAAAGTTCCCGGCGTGTCGCAGGTGCACGATCTGCACGTCTGGACCGTCGGGCCCGGAGTCATCGCGTGCAGTTGCCATATTGTAGTATCCGAGGAGGCGATCCTCGGCGGCGAACAAGTGCTCCGCGCCGCCACGCATGCGTTGAATCATGCATTCGACATCCACCACACGACAGTACAGATCGAAGTGGAGGGCTGCGATCCCGACGAAATGTACTGTACGATGCACAAGAAAGGCCGCCGCGCGGACGCCGGCCATTGACCGTCGATGGGCACTGCCCGGGATTTAATTTAAATCAACAAAACCGTGGAAACCGCCATTCCCAAAGAGTCCGAAGAGGAATCTCCCGGCCAGTCGTTTTCGCCGTGGAGACTCGCGGTCGGAATCGTCCTCGTCGCGCTTGCGGCGTCCGCCTTCGCGATCGCGTTTCGGTCCGCGCTAACGTTTGTATTGCGGCATTTGTTAGATGCTAACGATGTCGTCGCGGCGTTTCGCCGCGAGCCGTGGTGGGTCCGGATGTGTCTTCCCGGACTCGGAGGATTGCTCGCGGGCGGCATCGCCATGCTGGTCTCGCGTTCGCGCGGCGGCAAGGGCGTCGGCGACGTGATGGAAGCGGTCGTTCTCGGGCGCGTGCGGCTTTCGATGCGCGTGACACTACTAAAATCGCTGGCGTCATGGTGCGCGATCGCATGCGGAGGCTCGCTCGGCCGCGAGGGCCCATTAATACAATTCGGCGGATCCGCCGGGAAGTACATCGGCGATTTCCTAAGACTACACCCCTACCGAGCGCGCGTGCTCATCGCGTCGGGCACCGCGGCGGGATTCGCGGCCGCATACAATACTCCGTTCGCCGCGGTTTTATTTGTTATCGAAATTGTAACCGGCGTCGTCGTGCTCGACGCGGTCGTGCCCATTCTGGTCGCCACGGTGCTCGCGACGGCGCTCACGCGCTCGATCGTCGGCGAAGGGCCGATTTACGGACAACGGGGCTTTTTTTTACATTCGCCCGCCGAACTCGCGGCGTTCGCCGGACTCGGAATTGTCGTATCGATCGGCGCGCAGGCGTTCATGCGATTGTTAACATTCGGCGAACATTTGTTCAGCCGTTCCAAATTAACATTACCGTGGAAACCCGCGCTCGGCGGACTGCTCGCGGGCGCCGTCATCGCCGCCGTGCCCGACGTCGCGGGCAACGGTTATGAACCGCTGAGCGCGCTGCTCGACGGAAGGCTGACGCTTGGATTCGTCGCAATATTACTCATCGGCAAGTGCCTCGCGACGACGGCATCCGTATCGTCCGGAAGCCCCGGCGGCGTCTTCACGCCGACGCTGCTGCTCGGCGGTTGCATCGGTTTTTTGTATGCTTCCGCAATGGTAATGATCGGCGGCATCGAACTTGGCCCCGTGGGGGGTTATGCGCTCGTCGGAATGGCCGCCGCGACAGCCGCGACGACACATGCGCCGCTCATGGCGGCGGTCATGGTCTTCGAATTATCCGGAGACTATGCGATTGTCCTTCCCCTCGTCTTCGCGACGGCAATTGCAACCATGATTTCTCGCATGCTACGCCGCGATTCCATCTATACCGCCGAACTTCACGAACGCGGCGTCGGTTGGGAATTAACAATGGACGGACGGAGAATGCATTCGGCGGAACCGTAAACGCGGATGGATGTTCGAACAAAAAACACACGCGCACCCGTCGAACGAAGTGCAAGTTGTCCCGCAACTGCGTTTTACACCAATGGAGGCAAGATCATGAAAAGTTGTAGTCAGTTCATTTCAGCATTTTGTTTTTTGGCCGCGAGCGCACTCGCCCAAAGCGGGGCCGCGACTCCGAACGCCATCGGGGTATGGAACTCTTCAACCTATGGATTCACGGCATGGTACATCGGCACCGCGCTGCCGGGAGATATGGTGTGGCAGGCGCTGCCGCCGGAATTAACAACTTATTTTCGTAACAATTCGACGTGTGTCCGCGAACTCGATTTTCGCGGAGTTGAAATGTCCGTGTCGCATTTCGGCGCAGCCGCTCCGTTGAACAGTCCGAATTTTCAAGTGCGCAATGCCATTCCTTTCTCTGCAGGCAATACCGTTCGCTGGCATCCCGGCAACACGGTTTATGTTGATATTCCATCGATACCGGGATCGATCGCTGCGCCAGGCATTCCCGTGGGATCGCTCATTCGACTTTCGTTAGTATTGACGACGCCCGCCGTGATTCCGACGGCGCCAAGCGGCACCGGCGAAGCGATCATGGGCGTTTGGAATAATTTTTCCACGACAACCGCCGGGTTATTTGTAGTTTCGACGCAATCCGAACCTGTCGTCGGAACGGCGGGAGTTTCACTCTCGGGAGGTACGACCGGCGGCGGACAGGTTTTCATACTACCGACCGGTAATATCTTCGGTTTTGGAGTGATTTCCGGCGAGTACTGTTGGACGTGGCTGTATGAACAGTCGATGGTTCAAATGGTGGTCAATTCGGAATTGATATCTTCGTCGGGACAAATTCTCGGCGGCGGCGCTCCGCCGATAGCGAATGCGTTTCGACAAAACGACGGACGCGAATCGATCTATCCATTATCGGGCGACACGGTCTCCTACAGCGGCAACAGTAGTTATGGAAATCCCGGACCGATCGGAACTGTATGGTTCGCGCCCTTTGTACAATTCTCGGGCGATGTCGGCTTGCCGGGCGCGACCGATCCGCCCCCCGAGACGTGGGCGGACGGACCGATGTATATTTATTGTTCGCCAGTGCAGAGCTACATCGACGATCTGTGTGTTTTAACCGCCGGCTGTCCGCCCGGCACGGGTATCTCGATCAATCCCGCGAACTCAAGGCACGGCCTGTGGCTCGGCGTCGATTTGGGGAACAATCTATACAATCCCGTATTGCTAGTGAATGGCCTGAACTTCGCCGATGTCTCCTCGGGTTTCCAATGGGCCGGCCCCGCTTCCAAGACTTACAACAGCGTCTCGTTTCCCGCGGGACTCTTCGCGCGCAATCTTACGAATCTTGCGGGATATTATGATTCGAGCGGAACGGCCATTGTCGGATTGATGGAGCAGCGCACGCTTCTTGTGGGTCCGCAGTCGGGTTACACGCCATTTGCGCTCGCGCCGGGATCATTACAGTTTTACGGTTTCGGCACCTACATGGGCGGGCTCGCGGGCACCACGTTTTCCATGCAAGCGTGGATGCTCGACACTGTATCGGGCAAGATCGTGGATGTAACCAATGTCGCGACGGCTCGGTTGCAGTGAAAGCGATCCTACAAATCGCGTCGGCGGCGATTATTAGCTCCGGACTTGCGATTGCACAGTCCGGAGCGCCGACGCCGAACGCGATCGGCATCTGGAACTCTTCGACGTATGGATTCACAGCGTGGTTCATAGGCACCGGATATCCAAGCGGCCCTCCGTTTCCAAACGATATGATGTGGCAGGCGCTGCCTCCTGAATTAACAACTTATTTTCGTAACAATTCGACCTGTGTCCGCGAACTCGATTTCCGCGGGGTTGAAGTGTCCGTAGCGCACTTCGGCTTCGGCGCCACCACCCCGCTGAACAGTCCGAATTTTCAAGTGCGGAACTCGATTCCATATAATGTTCCAAGCGCGGCCGGCGTCGTCCGCTGGACGCCCGGCAATACAATTTATGCAAATCTTGCGTCCATCCCGGGAGCGATCAACACGGCGCTGATTCCCATCGGCGCGATTATTCGTATTTCAATGATCTTGAGTACTCCAGCCGTCGTGCCGGTGGCGACGGGCGGCGCGGGCGAAGCCGTCATGGGCGTCTGGAATAACTTCACGGCGACCACGCCCGGAGTATTGCAAAGTCTATCTGTTGTATCGACACAATCCGAACCGACTACGGGCGCCAGCAGCGCTTCGCCGATCACACCCGCCGTGTCGTTATCGGGGGGAACTGCATACACAGGCCAGGTCTTTCTCCTGCCGACGGGAAACATCTTTGGATTTGGCGTCATTTCAGGCGAGTACTGTTGGACGTGGTTTTTCGAACAGTCCATGGTACAAATGGTAGTCAATTCGGAAGTGACATCCTCCTCGGGACAGATTCTTGGCGGCGGCGCACCGCCGATATCGTTTGCATTCCGGCAAAACGACGGCCGCGAATCGTTATATCAGCGCGCGGGAGACACAGTCTCCTACAGCGGCAATAGCACCTACGGAAATCCCGGTCCGATCGGTACTGTATGGTTCGCGCCCTTTGTACAATTCTCGGGCGACGTGGGCGCGCCCGGCGCGACGGATCCGCCGCCGGAGATTTGGGCCGACGGTCCGATGTATATTTACTGTTCTCCGCTCCAGGGGTACATCGACGATCTGTGTTTATTAACATCCGGATGTATTCCCGGAACGGGCGCGGCGCTCAACCCCGCGAATTCGCGGCATGGACTCTGGCTCGGCGTCGATCTCGGGAATAATCTATTCAATCCACTATTATTAGTAAATGGCCTCGTCTTCGCGGACGTCTCCTCGGGCTTTCAATGGGCCGGCCCCGCGTCCAAAACATATAACAGCGTCTCGAATCCGGCCGGACTCTTCGCGCGCAATCTTACCAATCTTTCCGGATATTACGATGCGAACGGAACGGCCATTGTCGGATTGATGGAGCAGCGCACGCTCCTCGTGGGTCCGCAATCCGGCTACACCCCCTTCGCACTCGCGCCGGGATCGTTACAATTCTACGGTTTCGGCACCTACATGGGCGGGCTCGCGGGCACCACGTTTTCCATGCAAGCGTGGATGCTCGACACTGTCTCCGGACAAATCGTGGATGTTACCAATGTTGCGACGGCGCGGTTGCAGTGAAAACAATTATACAACTGGCATCGGCGGCGATGCTTTGTTCGGGAATTGTAATGGCGCAGTCCGGAGCGCCGACGCCGAATGCGATCGGCATTTGGAACTCTTCGACGCTTTATACTATTAATTGGATAATCGGCGGCACAGCCAGCGGGCCTGGAGACATGCTTTGGCAACCTTTGCCGCCTGAGTTGACGACGTATTTTCGTAACAATTCTACATGTGTCCGCGAGTTGGATTTTCGCGGCGTCGAAATCGGCGCCGCGCAATATGGACTCACGCATCCAGTGGCGAGTCCTAATTTTCAAATGAGAAACGCCGTGCCGTTTCTGGTGCCACAGACAGCCGGCGTCATTCGTTGGCATCCCGGCAATACAATTTATGTCGATTTTCTGTCGATTCCCGGATCTGTTAATGCGCCCTTGATTCCATCGGGACATAACATTCGAATTTCATATTTGCTCGCCACGCCTGTGGCAATTCCAACAGCTCCCGGAGGCGTCGGCGATGCCATCATGGGCGTTTGGAACAATTTCACGACGAGTTATGCGGACCAGCTCACTGCCACAGCCAATCATTCGGATTCCAACACGTTCAGTAGCCCCGGTAGTAATGCATTTTCGGGCTACACGGACGTAAACGGCCAATATGCAATAATACCAAATTCCGCCCCGCCTATTTCCGAGGGTAATCCATTTAGTGAATTTTGCTGGACCTATTTCTTCGAGCAATCCATGGTGCAATTTGTAGTAAATTCGCAAATAGTCTCCGCGGGCGGCCAGATCGCCGGAGGAGGCGCGACGCCCATTCCGTATGCTTTTTATCAGAATGACGGTTACGCATCGCTATATCCGAAGGCGGGCGACACGCTCTCCTACAGCGGCAACAGCAGCTACGGCAACCCCGGCGCCGTCGGAACTGTATGGTTCGCTCCCTTTGTACAATTCTCGGGCGACGTGGGCGCGTCAGGCGCCTCGGATCCTGTCCCCGAAATGTGGGCGAACGGTCCGATGTATATTTATTGTTCGCCGGTCGCGTCGTACATCGACGATCTTTGTCTTTTGACGGGCGGTTGCCAGTCCGGCACGGGCGCGGCGCTCAACCCCGCGAATTCGCGGCACGCGCTCTGGCTTGGCGTCGATCTCGGCAATAATCTGTACAATCCGCTATTATTAGTGAATGGATTGAACTTCGCGGACGTCTCTTCGGGCTATCAATGGGCCGGCCCCGCGTCCAAAACCTACAATAGCGTTTCGAATCCAACGGGACTCTTCGCGCGCAATCTTTACAATCTTGGCCCATACTTTTATGATTCAAGCGGCAATCCGATCTTGGGCGTCATGGAATTGCGCACGCTCCTCGTGGGTCCGCAGTGTGGATATACACCGTTCGCACTCGCCCCTGGATCGCTACAATTCTACGGTTTCGGCACCTACAACGGCGGCCTCGCAGGAAAGACCTTTTCCATACAAGCGTGGATGATCGACATGGCCACGGGCCAGATCGTGGATGTTACCAATGTCGCGACCGCGCGGCTGCAGTAAGGCGAGATTATCAACAAAAACGGCCCGCAACCGCGGGCCGTTTTTGTTAAATAACAGATCCGGAACTAATCTTCTTTCCGGAACTGTTCGACTTTGCCGACTTTCGCGACGGCGCGGAGACCGACGGCGCGCTTGACGCGGTTCATGCCCTGCTCCGGATTCTCCAAATAGAATCGAACGCGGTCCATGTAGCGGGCCATCTTCTGATTCGTCGAATTGTACCATCGCTCGTACGAGCGGACGAGATCGCGCTTCGCCTCTTCGAGTTCTTCCTGTGTGAAGTGCTCGTGAGTGTACGCGGAACGGTTCGACGAAACGTAGTTTTCGGTGAGATCGTCAATATTAATTCTGGCTTGTAACAAATCCCACGACGGCGTGCCGACGAGCGGATTGAACACCGAAACGCGGATCAGATCGGGCGACGCGACGCGCAACACGCGCTCGGTCTCCATGATGTCCTCGCGCTTTTCGCCGGGCGATCCTACAATTAAGAAAACCTTCGCCCAGATGCCCGCGCGGCGCGTCATTTTCGCTGCTTCGATAATTTGCAACGGCGTGAGGTCTTTCTTGAGCACGTCGAGCATGCGCTGCGAGCCCGATTCCCAACCGTAATAAATGCGGCGGCAGCCGGCCTTGTACATCGTCTTGAGCAGCGGGTAGTCGACGCAGTCCGCGCGGGTGTTGCAGACCCACTCGAACTTCAAACCGCGCCGCATGATCTCTTCGCAAAGCTCATGAATGCGCTTTTTGCGAAGTGTAAAGATCTCATCGATAAATAATACAGATCCGGGATGATACGTTTTGATCAACGCTTCCAATTCGTCGACGATGTTCATCGTCGAGCGCACGCGATAACCGCGGCCCGTGAGTTCCTTTTGGCAGAAAATACATTTATAAGGACATCCGCGCGTCGTGAAAATGTATGCAAGACGCTCGGGATTTAATTGAAAATAGCGTTCCTGCGGAAGGAGCTGTCGCGACGGAAAGGGAATATCGTCGAGCTTCTTAATTAAAGCGGGCGACGGATTGTCGACGCGGTCGCCGTCGCGGTTGAACGCGATTCCGGCGCATGCCGCGATTTCCGCTTCCTTGCCGCCGTCGAGCGCTTTTAAGAATTGCGCAAGTGTGTATTCGGCTTCGCCTTTTAATACATAATCGAAATATCCCGAATCGAGGAACAGTCCGGGATCGACCGACGCGTGCGGGCCGCCCATAACTGTTATTTTGCCGCGTTCCTTCGCGTACTTGGCCCACGCGATCGCGCGGCGGACGTTCGGCGTGAGCGACGAAAGGCCAATGATATCATTTCGCTCGATCGCCTGTTTGACATAGGCATCGTCCACGATGCGCTCGTCGCACGCCTCGACCGGAATGCCCTCTTTTTCGAGGCACGCGCCGAGATACGTAATGCCGAGGACCATGGCGAGCGGGTCCTCCTGAACGTGCGGTTTTACATATAAAAGCAGGATCTTGCGCATGGGTGTCTTGGATTGTTGAAGATCCAGAGGTGGAAAATTAGTGTTCTAAAGCCGGAATTGATTATTTATATTGATACGATAAATACGATCGCACGCCGTTCATTTGTTTGCGATTTATAAATCGCAGTCATAATACAAATAAACGGGCGGCCAGCCCAGGGCGTCATTCCATGAATTGGCCGACAAGTATAGGAACATTGGCAACCGCGCGCCAACCACGGGGAGTTTTTTCAAACGAAGCGCGTTCGAATCGTAAATCCGCGCGCGGCAGCAACTTTCGGACGAAGTGCGCGTCAGCCTCGGTTCCCTTTCGCGGCGCCCATCGCGCGGCAATCGCCGTAAATCGCGAGCATGTCGCGGGCAAGGCGCGGCATGGAAAATTTGTCCAGCAGGCGCGCGTATCCCGCCGCCCCCATGGTTCGCCGCAATTCGGCGTCGTTCAGAAGCTCGGCGACGCGCGAAGCGAATGCGTCGACGTCGAAGGGATTCTCGATATAGCCGGTCACGCCGTGCTCAACGACTTCGCCCGTGCCGCCGAACACGGTCCCGACGACCGGCTTGCGATAATTCATCGCCTCGACGTTCACGAGACCGAACGTATCGAGGCAAACCGAGGGCGTAATAAATACATCGGAGGCGGCGTACGCGTTGCGAAGATCCTCGCCGTCGAGCCAGTCGGTGACGGTGACGCGGGCGCGGACGCCGAGCGCGTCGGTGAGTTCGCCGACGTATTTTTCATATTCACTTTTCTTTCCCATGACTAACAATCGCGCGCGCGGACACTTCGGCAATACTTTCGCGAGAATCTTCACCGCCTGCAGATGACCTTTCAATTCGTGCACGCGTCCGGCGATCGTAAATAATAAATCGCCGCCCAATTCGAACTTTTTTCGAAAACCGGCCGCCGCGGCCGGATCCGTCGGACGGCCGTCGATTTCGATCGCGTTGTGCACCACGCGAAAATTCTTCAAATCGTTCGCTTCGATTGCAATGCGCAACGCGTCGCTCACGGCAATCTTAACATCGACGTCGCGATTCATAATATTACGAATCATCGCGTTACGCGGCGGAAAATAACGAAACCGCTGGCACGGAACGCACTTGCTCCAGTGCGCGCGGTAGTCGCGCAGCAGCCCCCCCGCCGCCTCGCCGCCATGATAACAATCGAGTTTTTGATAACAAAAAGTCATCACGTCGTGCGCCGTGAACACGACGGAAGCGCCGGACTGTTTCGCGAGCGTGAGCGCGCCGTAGGAAATGTGCGAATGGATCAAATGCGCGTGCACGACGTCGGGTTTGAACGATGCGAGAATTCCGCGGAGCGGCCCGAGAACACGGCGGTTTCTTAAACTAACAATCGGCCTCCACCGCACCGGATAATCGCTCAGAATCCGGTGCACGCGAAATCCCATGATTTCGACCGGCGCCGCCTCCGCCGGATTCTGCGTCACGGAAACGATTTCCGTTTCGACGCCGTCCGCGCGCATGCGATCGGCCATTTGATACATCTGCCGGATCGACGATCCGATTTTCGGATCATACAGATCGATGAGATGGAGAACGCGCATGGCCGGCGATGATTTACGAATAAACGCGCCGTCAGCTGCGCGGTTTTTCGGCCATGAAAATCATACAATTTTCGCCGCCGAGCGCGTTCGAAATCGCGCGCAGTCCGGGCGTCCGCAGCAGCGCGTCGCGCGACGGCACCGGCAGATACGCAAACGTCTCCGATTGTACAATTGTGAAACCCGCGCCCTCGAGCGCGACCCGCAGCGATTTGTAATCGAACGTTTCGACGTGCAGCGTCGTCGACGTGATTTCCGAACGGATTTTCGCGAGTTTGACCCCAAGTTCGGTGCGCGCCTGCATCCAATTGTTCACACGCCGGAAGCCGCGTTTTGTAAACCACGTCGATTCGTTGTCCGTTTCGACGATGACGCGCCCGCCGGGCTTGACGACTCGATACAATTCCGAAAGCAGCGTCCGCGGTTTATATAAATGTTCGATGACGTCGATCGCCATCGCGAAATCGAAACTGTCGTTTTGAAACGGCAGTTCCTCGACGCTGCCCGCGAGCAGCGACGCGCCGCCGCCTCCTCGTTTTTTGTAAACTCGCAACGCCTGCGCCGAAAAATCGAGCGACACGACGCGGGCGCCCTGGCCGCGCGCGACTTCACTGAAAAAACCGATGCCGCAACCGGCGTCGAGCAGGCGTTTGCCGCCGACGTCCTTTAAATATTTAGAAATCCACGCGACGCGATTTCCATAGACGCCCTCCTCGTAACGGCGGATGTGCCCGACAAAATACGTTTCGTCGTAGTCGTCGGCCGTGAAGGTTTTTTCGTTTTCGCGATGCTGCATGTGCGTCGGAAGGATAACACTTCGCAACGCGTCCGTCACGCGGCGCCGGGCGCGACGGCGGGTTTGCGATTCTGACTGAAATAGTAAAAGATATATGCGACGTTGGCCGCGGCCGAGAGGTACATCAACATGACGAACATCGCGGCGCCCGGCGCATGCCAGCGATAGATACAATAAATGCCCGGCCCCGAAGTAAGAATCAGCGCGCTCACGGAAATGCGGATCGCCACCCAGATTTTATTAACAATAATGAAAAACGCCTCGGCGCCGACCGCGAAACCGGCGATCGACATCGACACCCATAGCCACGGTAACAGATCGAGAACGGGGAGATTTTGCGGCCCGTAGACGATGGGAATCAGCCAGTGCAGCGCGATCGCCGCGGCGCCCGTGCCGGCCGTCATCATGATTCCCGAGAGAAGCATGACTTTAATAATCAATTTTCGCAATTGTTCATGTTCGCCCGCGCCGCGCAGGGCGCCGAGCGTCGGCATGAGCGTGCGCGAAATTCCCGTGAGTCCCTGCATCGGCTTCGCCATGAGGTTCAGCGCCAGCGACAGGAAACCCACTTCTTTTTCCGACGCGAAATATCCTAACAATGCGCGCGGCACGATTTGCGGCAACAACGCCGCGAAATTCTTTTGTACAGATATCGTCATGCCGCTGCGCACTTCATCTGTAAATTCCTGCCACGTGAGATTCTTCGAGAGCCGCCAAATTTCGCGGAGCGCGGGCAGTTCGATACCCGGCTCGTCGTGCGCCTGCCTATAAATAAAATACGCGAGCCCGACGGCAATGAGCGACGTGGCCACTTCGCCGAGAATGGCGCCGAGCGGCCCGCCGAACGTGAGCGCGCCAACGACAGTGACGTAGGCGCGGAGAATTTCTTTATAATTCTCCATCCGAGCGAGCAGACGCATGCGGCGCGTCCCCTGCAGCGCCGTCTGCACCATGTAAAACGGCGCCATCAACGGTCCCGAAATACAAAGAATCGAGGCCCAGATTCCCGTTTCGACCGGATGTTTTAGTAATTTCGCGAGGAGCGGCCCGCCGAAAAACCCGGCGCACATCAGTATGATTGCAATCGTACTGTAAACTCTGAAAAACACGCCGAGCGCGCGCGCCGCCCCTTTCGGATCCTTTCTTCCGACGGCTTCGGAAACCCGCGCGACCGTCATTTGAAA
The DNA here is from genome assembly GCA_016200225.1 of Planctomycetota bacterium. Taxonomy (GTDB): domain Bacteria; phylum Planctomycetota; class UBA1135; order UBA1135; family JACQFD01; genus JACQFD01. Next base: position 73,472 of record JACQFD010000011.1, on the reverse strand, counting down.
CATCCCGACGTTTCCGAGAAAATAAATTAAAGCGTAGAGATTCAATCCTTCCGAATACGCGCCGAATCCGATGACGCCGAACGAACGCACGATGACGACCGACGCGCCGACGCCCGCGATTAATTGTATCGTCGCGCCGATTTGTAAATGCGCGGCGTCGCGCAGGAAGCGCGACTTCGCTTTTTCTTTTATTTGTTCAATAAACGCGTTCACGCAATGGAAGCGTCGTAAACCTCGAGCACGCGTTCCGCGTTCCGATCCCAATTTTGAAGACGCGCATGGGATAGACAGCTTTCGCGCAGCCGTTCGCGCAAACTGGAATCCCCGAGGAGGATTTGCAATTTTATCGCAATCGCATTCGGGTCCGGCGGCACGAGATAGCCCGTAACTCCTTCCACGACCGCATCTTCCGCCCCGCTGTCGAGGGTGCCGATCGACGGGACGCCGCTGGCCGCGGCTTCCAAATATACAATTCCAAAGCCTTCGAATCCGCCGTCCGCCGCAACGACCGGCGCGTGGAGAAACGCCTCGGCGCCACATAACAGATCGATTTTGTCGTCCTCCGGCACGAGGCCCAGGAAATGCACGCGACTCGCGCAACCGGCATTCTTAACATTTCGCGCGATATCTTCGAAGTAAGCGTCGCCTTGTTGAAATTGGCCGAGGACGAAATGATGCAATTCCGGAAATACCGGCGCGACCTTAAGAAAAGCCGCGATCGAAACATGGTGCCCCTTGCGTTCCTTGAGCGCGCCGATGCCGACCGTGTAGCGTTTGCCGCTCCACGGACGGTTCTCGAGCCGCGGCCGTATTTCATAATGTTCGGCGTCGACCGCGTTTTTGATCACGTCGAGATTGGAGAGCGGCATTTGTTGTAAAATACGCTTTTTTGTATATTCGCTGACGCAAAGAATTCTCGCAAATCGCGGATAGGCGGCGCGCGCGCGCGCGCCGTGGCGCGCATCGGAAAGCGGTATCACGCTGTACGTTCCGTGCGCGGTCATTACGCAGGGTTTCTTCGCGGCGCGCGCGGCCTGAAGCCCCAAATACGAGTGGGGATAATCCTTGATCGCGTGCACGATGTCGGCGCGGCGCGCCATCGGCAGCAATTGTAAGAATGACCATGCGGCGTAAGCGTGGAACCGCGCGCGCGAAACATAATAAAAATAATCGGGAGGAAGACACACTTTCACGGGCCAGTTTCGCGGGAGTTCGAGCGAAAGGCCCGGATGCTTGCGCGCGAGCGCGACCTCGATTTGTACATTTGGCCGGAGGCGCTCGATCGCGCGCATGAGTCGGATCGTGTAGCGGCCGACGCCGTCGGTGTCGGCGAGCGAGTCGGTGAGGACGAGAATGCGCATCCGGTGAATCCGTTTATAACAAAAAAACCCGCCGATTCACGCGCCGTCGCGCAGGAGCGCTTTTTGGGCGATTTCGAGGAGGCGTCGCGCGCGCGCTTCGAACGTGTACGCCGACGATTGTTCGAGCGCGTGCCCCGCGAGCCGTTTTCGTAGCGATTCGTCGCGCGCGAGCGTTTCGAGCGCGGCCGCGAGCGCGGGCGCGTCGTCGGGCGGGACGAGCAACGCGTTTTCTCTGTCCGCGAGCACTTCGCGGAGACTTGGCAGATCGGATGCCACAATTGCGCGCTCGGAAGCCATGGCTTCGAACAATTTGAGCGGCGACGTGTGCCGCGCGGATATTTGTTGTTTTGCGGAATTCGGCACGACGATCGCGTCGGCCGCGCGCAGATGCATCGGAATTTCCGACGGCGGCCGGTGGCCCGTAATCTCAATATTCATTAAATTCAACGCCGCCGCCCGCGCGCGCGTCCGATCGACGTCCTCGGGAAGGCCGCCGACGAGCCGGAATTGTAGCTTTGGCGCGAGCGCGGCCGCGTCGAGCAGCGTGTCGACGCCTTTCCAGGCGAACAAGTGTCCCGCGTAGACGACGAGAAATCCGTCCGCCGGCGCGCCCGTGATCCGCCGCGCCTCGGCGGCGCCGGGCAAGTTTACAAATCCGGCGGGATCGAACGCGTCGGGGACGACGTGGATCGATTCGCGCGGAATGTCAAACTCCGCGGCGAGATCATCGGCAAGGCCTTTTGTTATACTAACGATTCCGATCGCGCCGCGCAGCGCTTTGTTTAAATAACTTTTTCGAACGCGGTTGCCGGGGATCGAATGCGCTTCGAACAGATAGTGCGGATGGCGCTTGCGCGCGAGCAGCAGACCGACCTCGATTTCGCGACAGTGCACGAGCGCGCCGTCGATTCTTAAGATTGCGCGCGCGGCGTTCCGCGCGAACGTCGCCTCCTCGAGTTTCGCCGGCAAATATTGAAATCGCCGCGGCACGGATTCGATAAAATCGATCACCGGCACCGCGTGGAGCGCGACGCGTTCCGCGACGCCATAATAAGCAAGCGGATCGTTCGCGGCGACGCCCGCGATCGCGCGCTTCACGCGCCGCCGCGCATAGAACAGATCGACGCGGCAACCGAGTTTTGCGAAGGCCGCCGCCGTGCGCACCGTCTGGATCGACTGCGCGCGCTCGCCGGGAATCCGCGCGTTCGCGACGACGACGACGTGGTTGAATGTTTGCAATGCGCTCGGGTGTCCGGATATTAAATTCAAAATTGATTTTATATCGAAAACAGGCGGTTCAACAGCTTCAACAGAACGATCGCGCAGCCGCCGCGCGCCGCGCGGATTTCTCTCGAACCGCCGCCCGCGTTCCCGCGTCGTTGCGCCTGCGCGCCCGGCGCAACGCAGTTCGGACTGTTGCATCCGCGGGGCGCGCAAAGCACGATTCTCCTTTCAAGGTAAACAAAAATGGAAATTCATCGAATCCACGCCGCGATCGGGTCGCGCGTCCGCGTCGCCGCGGCCGTCGCCGCGACATTATTCGTATTGCAATCGACAGGATGCCAGCAATCGCAACCGGCAAAGACGCCGGCCGATCCTAACAAAAACGAAGGCAGCGCGACGGATTTCAAAACCGAACCGGCCGTCGAAGCCCACCTGCGCTGGCTCGCGCGGCATCAGGACCCGGACGGCGCGTGGTCGCCCGATCATTTCGATGCGCAGTGCGCGAACAAAGGCGAGTGCGCGGGCGCCGGTTATCCCGAACATAAGACGGGCGCCACGGGGCTCGCAATCTTAGCATTCCTCGGCGCGGGCCACACCGAACGGAGCACGGCAGAATTTACAGATGCCGCGTCGAAACGCGTGATTAAGATTGCCGACGTCGTTCGCAACGGTTTGCAATGGTTAAGAAACCAACAGAACGAATCGGGATCGTTCGTGGAGTCTAATAATCATAAATGGGGATACAACCACGGAATTGCAACATTAGCAATGTGCGAAGCCTGTGGATTGACGCGCGCGCCGGAATATAAAGATTCGGCGCAAAAAGCCGTCAACGCGCTGCTCGCGGGCCAGAGCCACGGGAACGACGACGACAAGGCGTTGGCCGGCTGGCGTTACCAACCGAAGGGCGAGATGAGCGATATATCCGTTACGGGCTGGTGCACGATCGCGCTCGTCTCCGCGAAATCGGCCGGACTCAATGTTTCCGATAAAGCGCTCGACGGGGCGTGGAAGTTCGTGCGCGAAGTTACAGAAGAGCGCAACGGGCAGGTGGGATACACCAAACGGGAAGAGGCCGGCCAGCAGGTCAAGGCGATCGGGAAAAATGATACTTATAAAAATCATCCGTCGTTCGCGGCGATCGGAATGTGCGTGCGCGCGCTGACGCAGAAGAATATGAAAGATCCCGTCCTCGAGAAAGGCGCGCTCCTGCTCGCGGGCGATCCGCCGGCGTGGGACAAAGTGGGCAAGTCGAACGATTATTATTATTGGTATTTCGGGACGCTCGCGCTCAATCTTTATGATTCGCCCGACCGCGGCGGCGGCGGCGAGTCGTTAAAAGCTTGGAATGAACAATTAAAGCGATCGCTCCTCGACCATCAGACGAATAATCGCAAACGTTGCGACGACGGATCGTGGGACAGCGACGACCGTTGGGGTTACGAAGGCGGCCGCGTTTCGGCGACCGCGCTCGCCGGACTCGCGTTCGAAACGTATTATCGTTACAAGAACGCGCCCGCCGCGCATCGTTAATATTTATATTGAAGAGCGCGGATCTCCCCTTCGATCCCGACGCCTCCCGCCGCCGCGGGCGCGCGCGTTTCGCGCTGCTCGCGGCGATTTTATTTATTTACTTTTTCGCCGGAGTCGCCGCGTTTCCGTTCACCGAGCCCGACGAAGGACGCTACGGATCGATCGGCGCCGAAATGGCGCGAACCGGCGACTGGATCACGCCGCGGTTGAATGGATTATACTATTTCGAAAAGCCGCCGCTGTTCTTCTGGTGCGAGGCCGTCTGTTTCAAAGTCTTCGGATACACGGAGTGGGCCGCGCGGCTCACGTCCGCCGCCGCCGCGTTCGCGACGGCGCTTTTGTTATATCAATTCGGCAGACGCATCAAAAACGCGGAGACGGGCATTCTGGCAGCCGCCGTCTTCGCCGCGACGCCGCTCGTGGCGATTATTTCGCGCGTAGCGCTCGTCGATCCGTTATTAACGTTGTTCACGACGGCGGCGCTCTACGGATTCTGGCGCGCGTTCGTCGATCCGGCGCGGACCGTGGGGAAACAGTATATTTACTATTTCTGGGCCGCGTGCGCGCTCGCGACGCTCGTGAAAGGCCCGATCGGCATGATTCTGCCGCTGTCGGCGTGCGGCGGTTATCTTTTGGCGACGCGGCGTTTCGCGGATATTCTTAAATTATGCAATCCGATCGGAATCATTCTGTTTTTCGCGATCGCGGCGCCGTGGTACGCGGCGATGGAATCGAAACATCCGGGGTATTTCGTCGAATTCATCGAACGGCAGTATCTCGGGCGGTTCTTTCATCCCGAGGACTTCGGCCGCGGCAGGCCGATTTGGTATTATGTTCCCGTATTTGTAGGAACGCTCCTGCCGTGGACCGCGTACGCGCCGATCGCCGCGTTGCGACTGCGCCGCGACATCCGCGAAGGCCGCGCGGAGAATATTCCAACAATTTTATTGTTAGCGTGCGGCGTCGTCGTCCCGCTCGTCGTCCTGTCGCTTTCCGGCGGCAAACTCGCGTATTATATATTACCGTTGTGTCCTCCGTTCGCGCTCTGCATCGCGCTCGCGGTCGAGCGGGATCTGACGCGCGAGCCGCCGGAGAAAAGTAATTTTTGTGTTTTCGCGATCGCCTGCGGCGGCGCGCTGATGGCCGCCTCCACTGTCGGCATATCTTATATTTTTTTTATATCGCAAACCGCCACGGCGACGGCGGGCGCGTGGACGAGAATCGACGATTCCGAGCATTTGAAACAGATCGTGATGGAAACCGTCTCGCTGGTCCTGCGCGTGGCGGGCAGCTCCGGCTTCATACTCATTCTTTTCGGCATCGCGATGCGCCGCCGGCCGCGCCGCGCGTTGCACGGACTCGTCGCGCCCGCCGCGATCGGAATTGTATTCATCACAATTCCATTCTTCGCCACTTCCGCCGCGGACGCCTATTCCGCCGGTAGCCTTTGCGAATTTGTCGATCGCGCCGCCGCTCCCGGCGACCCGGTCATTTGTTATACCGAATTCGTGCGCACGATGCCGTGGAAACTCGGGCATCCGGTTGTATTGTTCAACGCGCCGTTCTCCGAATTCGGCCACGCGTTTACGGACGCGGAAACGGCCGGAATCTCGCTAAACGGCGACATCGAAAAGTTAAAAGCGTTGCTCGTGAAATCGCCCGGGGCGGTCGTTATCGACAATCATCCGCCGGATGGCGCGAAAAGTATCGTCCATATTTCGCCCGTCCCCGTCGTCAAGCTCGCGACCATCGGCGCGTATACAGTTTGGAAAATTAAGAAATAGTCAACGTATAACGAATCGAAAGCATCGCGCCTTTCTTTACATTCGCAAACTGTACGATTCCGGAGTCGACGCGCGGCGAACCGCCCTCGGTTTGAACGTCGAGAGCGCCCCCGGGAAGACGGTATTCGCAAACTTTGCAATCGCGTTCGAGCACGAGCGCCTCGCCGACGTGAACGCTTCCGCGCTCGAAGGCGTATCGCCGGATTGTTTGAATTCCGTCCGCCGCGTCGCCGAACGCGTCGGCGACGCCGCCGCGAAAAACTAACGATTCCATCGCGGCCTGACCCTCGACATTGGTTGCAAATCCGGAACTGTAACCGCTTCGCGACGCGGCGCAAACCGCACGGTGGTATTTTTGTAAATACCATAATACCGCGCCGAACGCGTCGCCCGACCGCGCGCGCACGCGCGCGATCCATGCGTTGAATCGAATTTCGTCGCGATTTTCGGCGAATGCTTTTTTGATACGTTGGATTCTCGACGGCGCGGCGTCCGGCAACACCCGCCATTCCCCCGCCATCCGCGGATCGGACGGATTCTTATGTAAATGTTCGGAACCGTCGCGCACGGCGCCCAAATGGTTGATCCCGCCGCCCGAAATCGGGCTTCCGTGATTGATATTTCTCCGCGGCGACTTGCCGCGCAAAATGACAACCATTCGATCGTCCCGATAATTCGCGACTCCCGCATCCGCGAACCATTTCAACCGCGGCGCCGGCGCGGGCGGCGACTTTAATTCCAACGCCGATTCAATTGTATTTATTTCGCGCGCCACCCACGCCAGATGTGCATTCCAAAAAAACCTGCATTGAAAATTCCAGTCCCGCTTTCCGGCCGCGTTGCGGTGCGACGTGACGCCGCCGTCGGGCTCGACGTGTTTTTGTAATATTCTGAACATCTCCGCGGCCGCGGAGATATAACTATTTTCGCCGAGAATGCGACCGCACGCCGCAAGCGCCGAAATATCAAAAGAGAACCCCGCGACTTCGTATGGCGATCCCCAATACCAAGGTTTCGCCTCGATCAACGTACTCTTCAATCCGTCCGCTTTTCGTATATTTATCAAAAATTCGTTCGCGGCGCGCAGCGAAGACGCCCACGGATCCTTCGACGGATCGACGCCAAAAGATAATAAAGCATGGGCAATGAACAGCGCGTGCCGCGAATGGTAAAATGCGCTCGCGTCGCTCGAACCGGGATGCGAACGCGGCGTCCCGAGCGGAGTATACGGAAACGAACCGTCGGCGTTTTGTTGTCGAATGGTTTTTTCGAGCGTTTCGAGTCCCGCGGAACGCCAGTCGTCCTTTTTTAACCAATCGTACGCCGAACCGAGCGCCGCGAGCGACCAGAGCCGCTGCGCGAGTATTTCCTTCGGCCGCGCGTGAGGCAGAATATATGTATCCGACACTTTAGTAACATTGTCGCGGATGCGATCCAAAGTCTCCGCGCCGAGCGCGCCGCCGTGCAGCCGCGCCAGCGTCGCGATCGAGTCGATGCCGCAGCCGACGTCGATGGCATTATTCGCATGATTATTAGGATCTCGGCTCCCCGGAAAAACGATCCATGCAATATACGATTCGGCGGGATCCGTCTTCACGCGCTCGCACACGCGCAGCGCGACGCGTTCCGCGCGCTCGAGCGATCCCGCGCCATTTTGCAACAAATACGCGTCGAGCATCGCGAGATACGCGGCGGCTCCCGTGTGTTCGATTTTATGTTTGGAACACCACAAAACGCCGGGCGCGCGCTCCGTCGCGCCGAGCCAGCCGGCGGCGCCTTTCAGTAATGTTAAGACTTCGCCCATCAGCCGTGTTTTATATGAACTTCCGCGGACTCTTGCATTTCCGCGACGAGCCGCGCCATCAGCGGCGCCACGGCGTGGTCGCGTTCGACGATTGCGCGCAGAGACGCGCCCGCGGCCGCGCGCGCGCCATCGTCGAGGCGCAGAAGCGACGACGCTTTCTTTACAAAATCGTCCGTGTCGCGTTCGCGAAAACGGTGCTCGGGCGGAAGAATATGAACAAACGATTCGTTCGACGTGAGCACGAGCGAACCGCACGCCATCGCCTCGAGCACGGCCTTGTCGACGGAACCCGTGCGGCTCGCGTTGACGAAAATCCACGCGCTCCGATAGACGGGCGCGATTTCTTTATATGGCACAAAACCGGCGAATTGTACGGAATCTTCACAATTCAATTCTTTACATAATGTACGCATGCGTCCGGCGTACGCGTCGTCGCCGCCGGCCATGGAACCGCCGATCACGTCCAATTGTACATTTTCGCCGCGCGCCCGCAGCGCCGCGCAGCCGCGGATGAGCGTCTCGGCGTCCTTGCTCGGCGTGAGCCGCCCGACGGTTGTTAATTTTCCGGGCGCGGGAACCTCGCCCGCCGCCGGCGCGAGATAATTTATATCAATTCCATGCCGCGTGACTACTTTTTTCGACGTCGGCAGCCTCAGGGATTCCTCCGAAGCCGTGAATATCTTATTGACCATCGGCTCGCAAATGCGAAGCCAGCGATTGATGCCGGCGTGCGTATACCACAAATACATCGGTATACTCTTCGGTACGCCGAGCCATCGCGCGAGCACGGCGTACTTCGGCACCATGTGCGCGAGCAGCGTGTCGCCGCCCTCGCGAAGCGCGCGGCGCAGTTCGCGCCGATAGTTCATTAATAATCGAATTCCCCGGGCGCCGCGTTCGCGCCCGAGCGAGCGGATTTCGACGTTCGGCGGCATCGCGGGCAGCGCGCCCGCCTGAAATGTAATAACAATGATCCGATCGACGCGCGCGGAGAGTTCGCGAAGCCAGCCCGGTAGAAACCCGAGCACGGCGTCGCCGTCGTCGACGTTTTGTGTAATAAAAATTAATTTCACAAAACCGCTCCGGCCGCCGCCGCCGTCGCGGTCCCGGCGCTGGCGTCGATCGCCAGTTGTTGTAAACCGCGCGCGTAAAGTCCGATCGTTTTTTTATATTCGAACGGAAGTACGGCGTCGCGGCATACGGCCGCCGCGCGGGCATACGCGCCCGCGTCGCCGAGCGCCTGCGCGACCGCGCGCGCGAGCGACTTCGCGTCGAACTGAAAAATCCAGCCGTTCGTCCCGTTTTGTATTAAATCGGTCATCACGCCGATCGGCGTCGTGACGACCGGCGTTCCGCAGGCCATGGCTTCGCACGTCACGCGCGGCCCGCCTTCATTAAGACTGGCGCACACTAATAATTTCGAACTTCGATACAAATCCGCGAGGTCTTCCTTGGTGGCGAGCCAGTCGATCCAAGTAATATTCGCATGCGCGCCGTTCACTTTCGCGCGCGCTTCGAGCGCCGCCCGCGTCGGACCCTGGCCGACGAAACAAGCGCGCAGCCGCGGAAATTGTTTATTTAAGATTGCGATCGCGTCGATGATCGCGGCGACGCCCTTGTTGGCGACCATGCGGCCGACGAATACGAGATCCCACTTCTTTTCGACATTCCCTTTCGGCGCGAATGTATCAAAATCGAGATACAGCGCCGAAAGATAACAAATTTGCGAATCCGAAACTCCGCAGCGCCGCAGGAACGGCGGAAGTTCGTTATGATTCATCACGCGAAACGCGCCGACGCCGGAGCGCATCGCGAATCGAACGTAATATTTACAAATCGACGGCTCGAGTCGTTCCTTCCAATTCGACGCGCGCGGAATTCCGGGCACATGAAACAATTCGGACATCCACGGAATCTCCGCGGCCCTTGCGATGCGCGCCGCCGCGCGGCCGTTGTAATAACTACCGTAATCGTGGCTCACGATCACGTCGTGGCCGTGCTCGCGCGCAAGACGGATTCCCCCGGCGGCGTGCGATGCAACAATTCCAAGCCGCCCTTTTTCGCTTGGATGAAACCATACATTTCCGTGGATGACGCGCGTCGTCACGCTGCCCGCGGCGCGCGGCGTCAATACATCAATTCGCTCCCAATGCCGCGAAAACACCTCCTGCATATAATAAAACGGCCCGCGTTTGCCGAGCACGGTGTCGCGGTCGCCGCTGAGCATCAGGAGTTTCATTTTCGATGCACATTCTACGCGGGATAAACGTCGACTTCCGTAGCCTTTATTGATATCCAAATATTCACATCCGGCGCGAGCCGAAGTTCGCGGACCGCGGCTGGCGTCACGTCCGCCCGAATGGGAACGGCGCCGCGTACGTGGAGGCGCACGCGATCGCCGTGATGGTCGAGGTGATCGATCGTCCCCTGGAACGTGTTGCGCGGCGAACCGCCGGGGGCTCCCGCGAAAACCGCGACCGCCGAGGGCGCAATCGAAACAATCGACGGCCCGTCCTGCGCGCCGGCCGCCACGAGCGCCGCGCCGCCGTCGAGCGCAACGGTATTATTCTTAGCAATTCCTTTATATATATTAACTCCCGCGAATTCGGCGGCGAACGGCGTCCGCGGATGCGCCGCGACGTCGGCAATCGGACCCGACTGCGTGACCGCGCCATTTTCCAGAAAATACAAATGGCTCGCGAGCGTGAATGCGTCCGCCGCGTCGTGCGTAACGATCAGCGCCGCGCAATCGCCGCCGCGAATCTCGCGATGGAGGTCGCGGCGAATCGACGGCCGCGCCGCCGGATCGACCGACCCCAGCGGCTCGTCGAGCAAAATCAATTTTGGCTTTGTTATCATCGCGCGGGCGAGCGCGACGCGGCGCGCTTCGCCGCCGGAAAGTTCGCGAGCCGCCCGATTCGCGAATGTTTGCATTTCGAATCGTTCTAAATATTCCATGCCGCGGGCGCGCGCCTCGGCCGCATGCGCGCCGCGCGCGCGAAGACCGAAACTCACATTCTCGAGAACGCTCATATTCGGAAAAAGCCGGCTCTCTTGAAACAAATATCCGACTTCGCGGCGTTCGGGCGGAATATAAATATTTTCCTCCGTCGAATGCAGCAATTTTCCGTCGACGGCGACGCGCGCGGCGACCGGCCGCGCGAGACCCGCGATCCCGCGCAGCAGCGTTGTCTTGCCCGCGCCGTTGCGGCCCGCGATCGCCCAGACCGAACCGCGCGCGGCGTCCAACGCGGCCTTGATCGTTAAAGATCCCGCGCGCAATTCGAGGCATGCTTCGAGCATCGAAGTTACAATTACCAGATCCTCGCGGATTTGCGAAACAGATAGAAAATCGCGAGCGCGATGACAATTAGTATCATGCTCATCGCGATCGCCGCGTCGGGCCGCGTTTCCATGGCTAATAATATCGCGAGCGGCATCGTTTGCGTCCTGCCGGGAAGCGAACCGGCGAACGTGATGGTCGCTCCGAATTCGCCGAGAGCGCGCGCGAACGCGAGCGCCGCGCCCGCGAAAAACGCCTGCCGGCACGACGGAATTGTAATATAAATGAACCGCCGCCACGGACCGGCGCCGAGCGTCGCCGCGGCTTCCTCGAGTTCTCCGGACGACGCGCGGAGCCCCGCCTCCGCCGACATAATAAAAAACGGCATCGCAATATAACATTCCGCGAATACGACCGCCGGCGTCGTGAACGGGATGACGACGCCAAACGATTCCTCCAGCCACAGGCCGAGCAATCCGCGTCTGCCGAAAATAAATAAAAGCGCGACGCCGCCAACGACGGGCGGCAGCACGGCGGGCAATAATACAAAAGATCGAATCCAGTGGCGCGCCGGGAACTCCGCGCGCGCGAAACACCATGCAAGGGGAAATCCTATCAATACGGACAACGCCGTCGCCGCGAGCGAACAGATCAGCGACAGCGCCAGCGCGGACGCGACCTCGGGCGAACCGAGATCGTTCGCGAGCGTCGCCCACGGCGCGCGCGTGACGAGACTAACGATCGGCCCCGCGAGAAACAGCGCCGCGATCGCCGCCGGAATCCAAATGATCCGAGGCGGCGCGAGCGGATCGATAAATTTACTATTCGGGCGGCTCATGGCGCGAGAAACCCGTGTTTCCTCAATGTCGCCGCGCCCGCGTCCGATCGCACAAAATCGACAAACCGACGCGCGCACTGCCGGTTTTTCGCCGACTTTACAATTGCCAGCGGATAGGAGGCGGCCGCGTTGACGGCGTCGGGAATGTCGACGGCGTCCAACTTGTCGGGAAACGCCCGAATATCTGTAATATAAACGATCGCGGCGTCGAGATCGCCCGAAACCACTTTTTGAACGAGCGCGCGGACGTTCTGCTCGAGCGTGCGGGGCGCGACTTCGACGCCGGCTCCTTTCAGTGTATTTCGCGCGTAGGCCCCGGCCGGCACTTCCGGCGCGCAAAGACCGCAAAGAATTGTAGGTTTTGACAAATCCGCGAGCGAGGCGATTTTGTTTGGATTGCCGCGCCGGACCGCGATCGCGAGTCTATTCTTTGCAAACGTTTCCGCTTCTCCGTCGAGCGCGCCGGCATCGTCGAGTTTCTTCATATTCGCCTCGTCCGCGGACGCGAACACGTCGGCGGACGCGCCCTCTCTTAACTGTTCGACCAGCGCCGGCGAACCCGCGAATTGAAATATTACTTTTGTTCCGGACTCCGCCGTTTCGAATCGCGCGCCGATCTCCGTAAACGCGTCGCGCAGCGAGGCCGCAGCGAACACCACGAGCGTCCGCGGCGCCGCCGCTTCGCCATGGCACGAACATGAAACGGCGACCGCGATCGCGACGACCGCGCGTTTCATTATATTAATCATAATTCACCGCGCGTGATTCCGCTTAATTCGACAATAACATTCGTCGCTTTCACGCTCGCGACGACGCGCGTGCCGGGCGCGAATTTGAGTTCGTCGGCCGCCTCGCGAGTCATTAAGGATACAATTCGAAACGGCCCGGATTGAACTTCCACCTGCGCGACGACGCGATCCTTGATCACTTTCGTAACAATTCCCGGAAACCGATTGCGCGCCGACTGCGCCGGCATTCGTTTATATTCATTCTTCGGCGCCTCCGCCGCAATCCTCGCAAGATCCGCCGCGGAAACGACGCGATGCTTCCCCGCGGTCCTCCGCGTCTTGAGTTCGCCCCGATCGGCCATTCGCCGCACTGTGTCGGCGCTGACGCCCAGAAACTTCGCAGCTTCGCCAATTCGAAATTCGCGCATGCAAAGATTTCAACGCAGAAAGCGAAGTTTGCAACGAAAAATTGTTGAATTCACGGGACGAATCTTCACGTTGTAATGCGGAAACGCGCGGAATCCGCCCGCCCGCGAATTCCGTGTTCGGCGAAGGACGGAACGCGTTTTATGATTCTGGCGACACGCCTGACGTCTTCGCATCGCGCATGCCGACGGCGTCGTTGGCGAAACGATTATATATGAATACATCCGGCGAAGATTTCGAAGATAGCCGAAAACCGGGCGGCGCGCCGGAGGCATTGCTCGCCGACTACATCCGGCGATATCTTCGCGGCGAAATTATGTTGGAGGACGAAGTTGCCGCGCGCGCCGGACCGCGCGCCGACGAACTCCGCCGATCGATACAACAATTTCACGCTCTCGAATCGGCCCACGGAAATTTATTAAAACAACTGTTCGCCGAAACGCGCGGCGAATCGGCGTCCGAGGCGGCGTCGTCGTGGAAACGGAAGTACGCCGGTCCGATTCCGGAACATATTACAAAACTGCTCGAGCGGCTGTCCAAGCGAACGGCCGGATCCAATCGTTATACTCTGAAGGGCGAACTCGGCCACGGCGGCATGGGCGCCGTGCTCCGCGCCTACGACGAGGATCTGCAGCGCCACCTCGCGCTGAAAGTTATATTAGGAAAGGAACACCCCGAGAGTTCCGGCGGGACGCCCGGCGTTCATTCACAATATCTCACGCGATTCCTCGACGAGGCGAACGTCACCGGTCAGCTCGACCATCCCGGAATCGTGCCCGTTCACGAACTCGGCGTGGACGCGGGCGGAAATGTATATTTTACGATGAAACTCGTAAAGGGCGACACATTTAAAGATATTCTTGCCGGTAAATCGACGCAGACGGGCGCGTGGTCGTTACTAAGAAAACTCCGCGTTCTCGTGCGCGTCTGCGAGGCCATGAGTTATGCGCATTCCAAGGACGTCATTCACCGCGATCTGAAGCCCGCGAATATTATGGTCGGCCGGTTCGACGAAGTTTATGTGATGGATTGGGGCATCGCCAAAGTTCTGGGAATGGAAGATAATAGAGATATTCGGATTCGCGAGGAGCAGCTCACGTCGTCGCTCGTTCAACCGGTGTTGAAACGAAAAAACGTCGACGGCGACGACGGCGACCCGCTCGTGACGATGGACGGCCAGGCGATCGGAACACCCGCGTACATGCCGCCCGAACAGGCGCTCGGACACATCGAGGATGTTCATAAAACTTCGGATATATATTCGATCGGCGCGATTCTTTATCATCTCCTGACCGGAACGCCGCCGCACGTGGAGCCCGGCGAAAAACCCGGAAATTACGTCGTTCTTCGAAGAGTACAAAAGGGGCCGGCGGCCGCAGTTCACAAAATCGCGCCCGACGCATCTCCCGAACTCGCGGCGATTTGTAATAAAGCGATGGCGACGTATCAAAACGATCGATTCCAATCCGTGGAGGCGCTCAAAAACGAACTTCTAAATTATGTCGACGGCCGGGTCGTCAAAACTTACGAACGGGGCGCTCTCGCCGAACTTCGAAAGTGGATCCTCCGAAACAAACTTTTCGCGTCGGCGGCGGCCGCGGCCGGTTTATTGATTATTTTCGGATCCATCCTATTCGCGTGGGAGGAGAATCGGCGCGCCGGGGCTCAGGAATTGGAAATCGACGCGCGACGGGCCGCGCAATTCGTCGCGGATGCGCCGTCGATCTGGCCGAGCACGAAGGAGAGAATGGAAACCGCGCGCCGCTGGATCGAAGAGGTGAAAAGTTTATTATTAAAAAGGAACCATTACGAAACAATTCTTGAATCGCTCTTGACCCTGACAACAAATACGGACAAGTTCCTTCCCGGCAATCCGCGATCCCACGGCGGTTTTGTAAACGATGAGCAGCGCCTCGACGCGTTCGTGAACCGATTGGATGGATTCAAGAAACGTACAAGAGAACGCGCCGCGTGGGAACCCGATCTCATGGGCCTCGATTCCGAAACCGAACATCTCGGCGTCGTTGTCGATTTGCTCCGACAAAAGATACAGTTACAAACTAGATGGCGGCGCGCGCACGAGGCACATGCGGAAAAGGATCAACTGGGCGTTCAACTTCTCGAGGCGTTCGAGCGCCTCGACGCACCCGGGCTCGGTTTATTAAATGAAGTCGAGAAAAGATATGCGATTGCGCGGACGTACGAGAGTAGGGACGGTTGGCGCGCGCAGGCCTGCCCGAGTTGGGAGGATGCGATCCGATCGATACAAAATATTAACGAATGTCCGGATTACAACGGTTATATTATCAAACCACAGTTCGGCCTTGTTCCGTTGCGCCGGAATCCCGATTCTAAATTATGGGAATTCTGGCTGCCGCTCACGGGCGCGAAACCGGCCGAACTCCCCAAAGGCAATTATAGTATCGACGCCGAAAGCGCCGTTGTCCTCGTGCTCATTCCGGCGGCACCGGGCGACAAGCCGTGGATGGGAATGAATTATATAGAAAGCGATCCCGACAGCGTGCAGGCCGCGCCGCCCCACGGCGTCGCATTGGAACCGTACTTTATTTCAAAATATGAAATGACGCAGGGTCAGTGGGAGCGACTGACGGGCGGCATTCCGAATAAGACATTCGCCGGAACGCATTTCGTCGGAATAAAGTTCATGATCACCCGCGCAGGTCCGGTCGAAAATGTAAGCTGGGACGATTGTTACCATACGCTTGGCCTGGTCGATTTACGAATTCCGACCGAAGCTCAATGGGAATGGGCCGCAAGAGGAAAGTCAGCGTCGGAATATTGGTGGGGAGGCGATCCGTTGAAGGCAAACGATAATTGCAATTGGATACACGGCGGTAACTTGACAGTACCCATGGCCGCGAATAAGATGGAGGCCAATCCGTATGGTTTATATCACATTTCCGGAAATATTAAGGAGTGGTGTTACGACTTTTATGAACTCGCGAGTAATAACGTCCCCGTTTACGACGCCAAGACTTGCGAGATTTCGACCAACGGCGACGGCGAGCACCTCTGGAAAACGAAGCACACAAAAGCCGTTCGAGGAGGTAGTTTCAAGCTCGCCGACACGGACCTCAGAGGAACTGGAGTATTAAGACTCCGAGTTGCCTATCGAAATCACCGCGCGCCGTACTCCGGCGACGAGGATCTCGGAGTGCGGCCGGCGAGGGCGGTGGAGAAATGAATACATTCGGCACACACTACACTAATTACTTTTTATATTAACTATTTAAAATAATCCGTCAACACCCCAAAATGTACCCGGAGATTGCCATGTCCCCTCAAGCCAGACTTCGATCTTATACATCTCTCATGATACTACTCGTCGCAGCGACGCTCGGGTCGTGCCGACAAGTAAGTGTACAAACCGTGATTCCGCCGGGCGGCGGACCCAATTCCGCGGAACAAATCGCCGGTCAGAGTCATATTATTTATGAGACGCACTCCTCGGAATTTCAGATATCGCCCATTGCCAGTACATTAACTTTCAATTGGACATATCACAGACCATCTCAACTCGCGTCAAAGCCGCTTCGGTTATCGGACGTATCTGACGTATCGGGAAAGAAAGACTATCTATTTAGAAGTTGCGGAGCGGGAACGATCGAGCTGTCCGATTTCGATTCCAAAACAATGACCGTCAAAGCGACAATTAAGACACTCGGAGGAGCCATGAAGGATCAAGGTGTACTTCTAAAACTCACCGACAAAACAGGCGATCGCGAGTCGTATTATGTCGACGATCCGGCCTCGACTACGATTTCACTCTTTGTGTCGGCATATCCGGACACGGATCGGTACTGGGTTCAACTTCTATTTGTTGAGAATTGATCGTTGTTGAGTAAATACCTCATTGGAATTCAAACGAGGCATGCCACTAGCGCCCCCTCACCGCCTCCACCGCATCCACTCCAAAATTGTATCCCCCGCCGGCGCCGGCGCCGACGATTGTGATTTGTAATTTCTGGGCGCCGGCTGCGAAATCGTGAACACCGAGATCCAACAATCCCGAGGGGCTCACGCGGCCGGAATATAAATCTTCTTCGACGCCGGCGGCCGCGCCGTTGATCGTAAATTTTACTTTTCCATAGTCGGGTGCGGCCGTCGCCGCGACGCGGAGGCCGTAACGGCCGGGTTCGTTTATATTCAATTCGAGCGTCAGGGTGCCGCCGTCGACGCCGCGAACCATCAATTGTTTTCCGCCGCTCCACATTTTCGCGCCGAAGGGCGCCATGTCCTGCGGAACCGCGTCGCATTTGTCCTTTGTTAATATCTTCAATTCCTCCGCCTCGAAATGTATCATTGCGCGTTCCGAATCCGGCGCGCCGCACTCGAGCCAGACCGCGTCGTTCGCGAACGCGCGGACGTAAGCGAACGACATTTTGCCGCATCCGCGATCGCCCCAGCTCGCTCCGGCGCTGTTCCTAAATATAAAGAATCCGCCGCCAGGCATCTGTTCGTTCGTTTCGTAACCGACGAGGGCGACGCTGTGGCCGTCGAACACGGCGGCGGGCGGCGGAACCCTTATTAACCAATCTTCGCCGCCGGTCGGCCATCGCAATCCGCAGGCGACGGGATGTCCGGCCGCGATCGTTTTTTTGATAGCTAACATTTCCGCGTCCGCAAGCGGAACGCTTACATTCCAACGGCGAATCCAACGCTCTTTCCAGCGCCACGCATGCGCGCGCGCCTGCTCGATCGCGTCGGCAGCGGGCCTCATCGCCGCGGCGGCCGAATTATTGTAAGGCATCGCGCTTTCGCTACAAATCCCTTTCATTTGTAATCCGCGCAATGCTTCATAAAACATCGCGCCGTCGGCCGTGCTGCCGGTCGTCTCGTTCGCCGCCCAATTGAGAAATTCCTCCGACATCGGCGACGGCCGCGAGCCGGCTCCGGCCGCGCCCGCCGCTTCGAATTGCGCCACCGCCGTGACCGCGAAAATCGAACAGGTGCCGCGCGCCCCCTGCGAGCGGGGCGCGATTCCAAAACTATCAAATTGGCGGACGAGGCTCGCAGAGGCCGGCAGCGGATCCCCGACGCCCGCGCGTGCGAACGAAATGATTACTAATAAACCCGCTGCGGCGCGCAGTTGCATCGTCCCCACTTCATAACATTTCCGCACCGCCCTGTCGAGCGTCGCGCGGACACTGGCGCGCGCGCGCGCCTTCGCGTAGCCTGCGTTCATGCGTATTGCGACTTCAATTGCAGCGATGTTTGCGACGGCCCTTTTCGTCGATACGGCGGCGGGCCAACAGTTTCCCGGACATGAATTTACAACTAACGGCCCCAATCCCGTCGGCATCCGAATCGCCGATCTGAACGGCGACGGCAAACCCGACGCCATCGCGGGGGGGTATTTTTCGACGCAAACTCCCTTTTGGTTCGGGGACGGCAAAGGAAATTTCGGAGCGGTCCAATATGCGTTCGGCACGAGCGACTCCGTATCGATCGACCTCGCGGATCTAAATAATGATGGAACGATCGACGTCGTGGCCGCGAACCAATCCGGTTCGTCGATTTCCGTATTCTTAACAAGTCCCGGATTCGTCGTCGGAGCGCCGGTGAACTACGCCGCGGGCTCGACGCCGGAGGGCGTCATTCTCGGGGACTTTAATAATGACGGCGCGTACGACGCCGTTGTTTCAAATTTAACAAATGCCAAAATTGCGAGACTACTCGGCCTCGGCGGCGGCGCGTTCGGCGCGCCAGTTTTTTACAATTCGGGATCGTCGCCTTCGGTCCTCGCGGCCGGAAACCTTAATAACGACGGAATGCTCGATCTCGCCGTCTGCGAAAACGGTTCGAATGCAATGGATATCTATCTCAACGACGGCGCCGGCGGATTCCTGCCGTACACGACGGCCGTCGTCGGCTCGGGACCTCACGATGTTAAAATTCTCGACTTGAACGGCGACGGCAAGAACGACGTCGTCGCGGTGGCGTTCACAGCCAGTTCGATGACGGTATTGTTTGGCAACGGCGCGGGCGGGTTTTCGGGCAGTTTACAAATGTCGACGGACACGAACCCCACCACGATCGACGCGGCCGATTTCAATCTGGACGGCAGGCTCGATTTGTTAACTTGCAATCAGGCGAAATCGGATGTATCCATTTTTCTCGGAACGGGACCCGGGACGTTCGCGTCGGCCGTTCATTATTATATCGAAAACGGACCCAACGCGGCGGCTGCCGCCGACATGAACGCCGACGGCCACGTGGACGTCGTCACGACAAATTATACGGCAAAGACGGTTTCTGTAATATTCGGCGACAATTCGGGCATTCCGCAAACCATACAAATTCTGACCGGCACGAACGCGCCGAAATGCGCCGTGATCGCCGATTATAACTCAAACGGATTCGGCGACGTCGTCGCGGGAAATTCGGGATCGAGCACGATTTCATATTATGGAGGCAACGGTTCGGGCGTGCTGCCCGTTTCGCCGGTAAATATTAATGTCGGCCAGGGCGCCCGCTACGTCGTCGCGGCCGATTTGAATCAGGACGGCAAGGCCGACGTCGCGACGGCGAATCAGACCTCCTCGCGCGTCGCGATTTTATATGGAAACGGCTCCGGGGGATTCGCCACGCCTCTTAACAAATCCGTCGGCGCGACGCCCGTTTTTCTGATCGCCGCCGATCTCGATCTCGACGGCAAACCCGATCTCGTTTCGGCGAACTCCGGCGGAAATAATATATCACTTTTGATCAACCAGGGCGCCGGAGCCTTCGCGAATGCTACAAATTTGACAACGGGCACGTCGCCGGTCGCGGTGGCCGCGGCCGACTTGAACGGAGACCAGATTCCCGATTTGATATCGGCCGACAACGGAAGTTCACAATTCTCGATGTTCATGGCCGCGTCGCCCGGAGTTTACAATTCTCCGACGACGTACGCGCTCGCGGGCGCGCCGGCCTACATGGTTCCCGCCGATATGGATATGAACGGTATCGTCGATCTCGTCGGCGTTTTTCCGGGACTACAAAAAGTTACCGTTCATTACTCGAACGGTTCGGGCGCGTTTTCGGCGGTGACGTCAGTATTGCTCGGCGCCAACCTTACGGGCGCGGGCGTCGGCGATGTTAATTTTGACGGAGTTCCCGATATTGCGGTCGCGTTCGGCACGGCGAACACGGCCAACGCCGAAATCGCCGTCGTCGACGGAGCGAGTCTCTTCGGCACGCCGATTATACAATACTTCGCGGTTTCCGGTCTGCCGCAAATGGCCGCGACCGGCGATTTGAACGCCGACGGACGCCTCGATCTCGCCGTGCCCGCGACGACGACGAATACGGTTTCGATATTGCAACAATCCTCGGTCGCTTCGCCGTCGTTTTATCAATTCGGCACGGGCACGCAGAGTTGCGCGGGCCGCCTCGGAATCGTCATCAATTCGACGCCGTCGATTGGCAATGCACAATTCGGTTTCGCGATCACGAACGGGCCGCCCGACTCGCTCGGACTTTTATTAATTACCAATTCGCCCGATCTTTTCGGAAGCGATCCCTTCGGTCTCGGCATTCTCCTGCACGCCGATTTGATATTCGCCACCGAAGCGTTCGGATTCGATATATACACGGATATTTCCGGCACCGGATTCGCGACGACGCCGATTCCTTCCAATCCGATCATTATTGGTAATATTTATTATGCGTGCGGCGTCGTCGTCGAGAATTACGCGGGCGGCCAGTCGTGCAGCACGTCGCCGTACCATCTCGCCTCGACGCGCGGCATTTCGCTGACGATTCAGTAGCGGCGCTTTTTGTAATCTTAAATTTCGTGCCGGACACTGGCGCGCCCGGGCGCGTTCGCTTATCGTTGCATGCATGCGTACTTCGATTCGGGCTTTCGCGACGGCCGCCGTCCTGTTCGCGTGCGCGGCGCCGTCGCTTGGACAACAATTCCCCGGACGCGAATATACAACTGGCGGACCGACGCCGGTCGGCGTTTGGATCGCCGATTTGAACGGCGACGGAATTCCAGACGCGATTTCGGGGGGCTATTTCTCGACGAATACGCCCTTTTGGCTCGGCAACGGAAAGGGAGATTTCGGGCCCGTTCAATACGCGAGCGGGACAAGCGATTCGATATCGGTCGCCGTCGCGGATTTAAATAATGACGGCGTCCTCGATATTGTAGTATCTAATCAATCGGGAAATACAATATCCGTATTCCTGGCAAGTCCCCCGGCGGCATTCGGCGTTCCCTCGAATTATCCGGCCGGAAACACGCCGGAAGGCGTCGCTCTCGCCGATTTGAATCATGACGGTTTTGTCGACGCCGTCGTCGCCGTTCGCGGGGATAATAAAATTGCGGAGTTTCTCGGAGCGGGCGGCGGCGCGTTTTTTCCGGCGATAATTTACTTTTCCGGACCGGCGCCGTCGGCCGTCGCGATCGGCCAATTGAGTAATGATAACGATCCCGACGTCGTCGTCTGCGAATCCACCGGAATCGCGATCGACGTTTTTATCAATGACGGGTTCGGCGGTTTACTACCTTTCACGACGTCGACGGTCGGCCAATGGCCGCACGATGTTAAGATTCGCGATTTGAACGGCGACGGCAGGGACGACGTCGCGGTGGCGCTATTCAACGGCAGCGGCGCGGCCGTGCTGTTCGGAGACGGTTTCGGCAGTTTCTTGGGAATCGCATCCGTTACAACCGACACGTACGCGACGACCGTGGACTTCGCCGATTTCAACGGCGACGGGCGGCTCGATCTGCTTGTTTGTAATCAAGGCAAAAGCGTGTCGATCGTTCCCGGCGCCGGCGGAATGGCGTTCGCGCCCGCGGAAAATTATTATATAGAAAACGGCCCGTACGCGGCCGCCGCGGCGGATATGAACTTGGACGGGCGCATCGACACGGTTACGACTAATTATTATGCGAAGTCGCTTTCTGTATTTTTCGGCGACGCGGCGGGCGTTCCGCGAACGATACAAACGTTGTCCGGACTAAGCGCTCCGAAATCCGCCGCAATCGCGGATTTTAACTTAAACGGCTTCGCCGACGTCGTCGCCGCGAACTCGGGATCGAATACGATTGCATATTATTCGAACGACGGTTCGGGAATTCTGCCGGCCGTGTCCGTGAATGCAATTGTGGGCCAGGGACCCGCGTGCGTCGTCGCCGCCGATCTCAATCAGGACGGCAGACCGGACGTCGCGACGACCAACCAGACGCCGTCGCGCGTCGCGATATTGTATGGAAATGGCTCCGGCGGATTCGCGGCGCCCTTGAACAAGCAAGTCGGCGCCGCTCCCGTATCGTTAATATCCGCGGACATCAACCTCGACGGCAGACCCGATCTCGTCTCGGCGAATTCCAACGGGAACAGCCTCTCTTTACTATTCAATACCGGCGGCGGCGCGTTCGCGAACGCGATCCAGCTCGCGACGGGATCGATACCAATCTCGGTCGCGGCCGGCGATCTCGACGGAGACCAGATTCCGGATTTGTTATCGGCCGACAGGGCGTCCTGGCAATTATCTATTTTCACCGCCGCGTCGCCAGGAGTTTACAATTCCCCGCTGTCGACGGGACTTCCCGCGGCGCCTTCTTTTGTAACATTTTCCGACGTCGACCTGAACGGCTCGCTCGAAGCCATCGTCATTCTTCCGGCGCTCCAACGGGCCGCCGTTTACTATAATTACTCGGCGGGTTCGTTCGCCGCGTCGGTGTCCGTCACGGTCGGCGCGAACGCCGTCGGCGCCGGAGTCGGCGATCTTAATTTTGACGGTTTCCCCGACATCGCCGTCGCGTTCGGAACCTCCAACCTATCCTCGTCTGAAATCGCCGTCGTCGACGGCGCGAGCCTCTCCGGAACGCCGAAGATACAATTCTACGCCGTCGCGGCGACGCCGCAGGCGCCCGCGACCGGCGATCTGAACGCCGACGGACGCCTCGATCTCGTCGTGCCCGCGACGACGACGAATACGGTTTCGATATTGCAACAATTTCCGGTCACGCCGCCGTCGTTTTATCCATTCGGCACGGGCACGCAGAGCTGCGCCGGCCGCCTCGGAATCGTCATCAATTCGACGCCGTCGATCGGCAATACACAATTCGGATTCGCGATCACGAACGGACCGCCGGACGCGCTCTCGCTTTTGCTAATTACCAATTCGCCCGATCTTTTCGGAAGCGATCCCTTCGGTCTCGGCATTCTCCTGCACGCCGATTTGATATCGGCCACCGAGATTTACGCTTTCGATATGTATACGGATATCTCCGGCACCGGATTCGCGACGACGCCGATTCCTTCCAATCCGATCATTATCGGTAATATTTATTATGCGTGCGGCGTCGTCGCGGAGAATTACGCGGGCGGCCAGTCGTGCAGCACGTCGCCGTACCATCTCGCCTCGACGCGCGGAATTTCGCTGACGATTCAATAGTAAGAAAGCCGACTCCGCGATCGATCAGCCGGGCTTCAGCGGACCGCGCTGTTCGCGAATCTTTAGAACTTCCGCGCGGACGCGACTTAACTTTTCCTCAAGTTCGCGGTTGCCCGGCATGGCCTCGCACGCGCGCGCGAGGCAAGTCTCCGCCTCCTCCCATTTGTTTAATTTAACGGCGAGGAAACCGAGATGCTGCCACGACACGCTGCGGCGCGCGTCGACCTGCACGGCGCGCCGGAACGACGACGCGGCCTTGGCGGGATCGTCCATTTTTTCATAGATCCGGCCCGCCAGCTCGGCCGCATGCGCCGACTCGGGACCCTGGACTTTATTGTTGTATTTCAGCGCCTCCGCGAGCGCCAGATCGTACTGTTCCTCCGCGAGGCGGCATTCCGCGACCGCGGCGTCGAGACGCGCGATCGACGGATTCAATTCGGCGGTTTTTCTTAATGTTTCATAAACCGGCGCGGATTCGCCGCGTTTTTCGGCGATCCATCGAATGCACAATTCCATCACGTGGCTTATAATAAATAAATTGCCCGGATCGGCGGCCGTCGCCTTCAGGCACGCGTCGAACATCGCCTGCGGATTCGCAAACGGAATCTTTAGATCGAGCGCCTCGCGCGCGTCGACGAGCTCCATCGCGTGCCAGAGAGCGCGCGGCTTTTTTGTTGGAATCACCGAGAGCCACGCCTCGTTCTTGAGCGGAGCGCGCTGCGGATGGATGGTCGCGTCGAGAGCGCGCGCGAACAATACTAATAATTGCGGAAAGTCGTCGCGGCTCCGCTCGATCGAACCCTGCCAGAGCACGGATTTATTAGATCGGTCGACCGCCGTATAATTCAATTTACAATTCTCGCCGAGATCCGCCGTGCCGAACGCGATGCGCGTGTCGCCCGTGACATCGGGCGCTTGATACGATTCTTCGACGGTCCATGCGCGGCCGTTCAGCATCCAGACGCGCGATCCGTCGGCGAGCGTCGTCGTCGGCACGATCGGGTGCGTGCGGCGGCCCGAGTGCGCGAGCATGCCCGCGACGAAGCGCACGATGGAGCGCTCCTGCGGGCCGGCATCCGCGCGCCGCGGCATGCCCGCGTCGTCGAGATCGATCGCGGGCATCCAGATCGTGAGACCCGTCGAAAAGTTAAATTCCATGATTTATATAATTCGAGTCCGCGGAATATAAATATTATTTTTCGAACACGGCGTCGACCGGGACGATCCGGATATTCGCGGCCGGCACGTGCAGCGGGTGCCGCTCGATGATCTTGTCCTCCGCGAGAATGTCGGCCCCCTTCTCCGACGGGTACGAAACGGAACTCGGCGCGTCGGCCGCGATCGCGTCGCGCAAATCGGCGGCGTGTTCGGTAACGATCGCAATCTTAATATTTTTGATTTGTAAATATTTCTTGATCGCCGCGTTCACGTCCTCGAGCGTCACGCTTTGCATCGCCGAGCGGAATTGTTTTAAATGATTTTCCGTTCCATAAAATTTATCGTCGATCGCGTAACCGAGACGGTCCGCCGTCGATTCGGCGAAATGTAACGAATACTTCGAAAGGAAACTCCGCCCGCGTTCGAATTCCTCCTTCGACATGCCGCTCTGCACGAGTTGTTCGACTTCGCGCAACGCCGCGCGCAATGCAAACAATCCGTTTTTCTCGGGAACGGGGCGGACCCACACTTCGAATATTTGCGAACGGCGGCCGACGCCGGTCGGCGGCATACTTAAAAATCCTCCGGCCGGAAACGCCTCGATATAAGCATAATCGCCGTAGTTCATGCCGCGCTTTTCGCGGATCACTTGATACAAATGGCTGAACGAATTGCGGTGTTCGCCGAGCCAGCTCCGCGCGACGGACAATGCATAGAAATCCTTCGTGCCGCGCGCGAGATCGATCGGAAAACCGAAACTGATCGCCGTCGACGGACCGGGTTTTTGTACAATTGTGACGTGCCGGCCCTCGAAGGAATTCGGAATCGAGCGGGCGACCGGATCGTGTCCGCCGGTCGGCAGATTCGCGAGCGCCGCGCCGACGGCCACGCCGAAATCGGCCGGTTTCGTGCCGCCGATCGCGACTTGTAAATTATTCCTCGTGTAATATTCGCGATAAAAACTCTTAACATCGTCGAGCGTGATCGCTTTTAATCCGGCCACCGTTCCGTCGACGTACGGACCGTACGGCGTCCCCTCGAAAATGCTATTGTAAAGAACGGCCTTGCCGAGTTCCTCGTCGGATGAGTAGCGAAGGTTTTTCTCGATGGCGTTCACGGCGCGGTCGCGCAAACGTTCGAAATCCTCCTTGCGGAATCCGGGATTCGCGACGGCGTCGCCGAAAAGTCTAACGAACGCATCGGTATGATCGCGGTGCGTGAATCCCGTCAGCACGGTCATTTCCCGATCGACGCTCGAACCGTAATTCGCCGCCATCGGAAATAACTTTTCGAGAATCTGATCGTACGGCAGCGATTTCGATCCGCCCTCGCCGAGCAGCGAGCCCGTGAGCGACGCGAGTCCCTCCTTGCCTGGCGGATCGTTCTGGCTTCCGACCTTGAACCACAATTTAATTACAATATTCGGATCGTTCGGAACGTCCATCATCATCATCGAACCGGGCGCGAGCGGCACCGAAGTTCCATGCGCCGTTGCCACGGGTCCGTCGTCGCCGGCGGGCGCATTGTCGCCCTTCGAGCGTAATACCGCGACCGTGCTACGTTCATTAGTAAAATAAAGATTCGCCGCTTTCTTAATATCGTCGACGGTGAGTTTGTCGCGCGTCTTGTACATCGTTTCGATGCAATCCATGTCTCCGGTGAGGGCGACGTACGGCGCGATGCGTTCGTTTACATTCCCCGGCGTCGAAAGCGACGTGAGGAATTGATATTTCACGCGCGAAATCACCTCCTTGAGGCGCGACTCCGGAACCCCGTTTTTCGCGATGTCCGCGAGCGCGCCGAATATTTCCTTTTCGACGTTCGGCGCGTCCGCGGCGTCCTTGACGAGCGCGTAGACCGTCCAGAGTCCGGGATCGCGTTTATTATCGAAATCCGTTTGTAACGATTCGACGCGCTGCTCGCCGAGGACGAGTTTTTTGTAAAGAGGCGACGTCTCGCCGAAACATAAATCGTCGAGCAGTCGCCCCGCCTGCATCGTGCGGTCGTCCGGCAGAAATCGTTCGCCCTTGAAACCGATCGCCAGAATCGGCAGCGTCTGCCCGTCGAACGCTACTTTAATTCTGCGCTGCTTTGTCTGGGCGGGCTCGGGTTTCACGTCGGGCGTGACATAACCTTTCTTCCAATTGGAGTATTTCTCGCGGATCATCGCGAACGCCGCCTTCGGATCGACGTCGCCCGCGACGCACACCGTCACGTTTTCCGGACGGTAAAACCGCTCGAAGAACGTTTTTGAATATTTATATTGATTCGGCATATCCTTAATATCCGATTCGTAACCGATCACGGTATGCCGATAGGTATGGACGTCGAAGGCGGCCTCCTGCATCGCTTCTTGCAACACTTCAAAAGGACTCGTGCGCCCTTTTCTGTATTCTCCGTGAACGGCGCCCGACTCGGTTTTGAATTCGCCCTCGTCATACGTTAAGAACTGGAAACGGTCCGATTCGAGATCGATCACCGTCGCGAGATCCTCCTTCGCGATCGATAAATGATAAACCGTCTTGTCGTCCCACGTCGACGCGTTCTGGTCGGCGCCGAGCGAGTTCACCGTTTCATCATATTTCTTTCCGGGAAATTTCCTTCCGCCGTGAAACATCATATGTTCGAAAAAATGCGCGA
The DNA here is from genome assembly GCA_016200225.1 of Planctomycetota bacterium. Classification (GTDB taxonomy): domain Bacteria; phylum Planctomycetota; class UBA1135; order UBA1135; family JACQFD01; genus JACQFD01. The sequence continues at coordinate 46,274 of JACQFD010000011.1, read as the reverse complement.
AACCGGTGACGCCTTTTTCGACCTCGTCGCGGCTTCCCGTGCGCACGACCGACCAATAACTGACCAATCCCTCCGATTTCATCGGAATGACGATAATTTTCATTCCGTTGTCGAGAGTCTCACGCTGCACGGGATAGGGAAACACGTTTTGAGCGGAGGCGGATTTTGGGACAACGGCCATGGCTGCGGGAATCATTAAGAAAAGCGGGAGGATTCTTTGCATGTTAATAAACGGTTGGATTGCGATCATAAGAAAATATAATTAATAATTTACATTCGCGGCGCGAATCTAATTTATAGACAACGGCCGCCCGAGTTTCGCGGAAACGATCGCCGCGACGTTTTTGTAAAAATCGTGGCCGTCTTTGTCGTCGACCCAGGCGCCGCTCGCGTCGTCGTGGCGATAGTGCCACGCGCGCGCGCCGGCGGCGACCCAGATTTGATGATTGCCGCTCTGCCGGCTGATGATGAATTTCGATCTATCTTTGAATTCGAGCGTCAGCATTCCGTCGCCCGCCATCGCGTCGAGATCGTCGGGATCCACGTCGTCGAAGGCTTTCGAAAGGCGCGAAAAGCACTGATCTGCTAACAATCGGAATTGTTGTGAATCCATGGGCGGGGCGGGCCGGACATGGTAGCGAATCAACCCGCATTATTCATGAAGTCTGCGAATATGACCGACAGTGTGTCGCGAAATGCGAGGCGCGACGACGGCGCGACCGAGAAACGGTCTCGTCGAAGGAGCAACGAAGCAGTTCACTACACAATGCGCGGTCAAATTCGTGGAATTCATGAATGATGCGGGTTTACCTGCCCAAAAGTTCGCGATACATCTGTTCGTGGCGCGCGAGGCCGCGCTCGAGGCCGAATTTCTCGGACGCGCGCACGCGGGCGACGCCGCGCATCGTCTCGCGCCACGCCTTCGGAAACTCGAACCAGCGGCCGATGGAGCGCGCGACCGCCGCCGTGTCGCCCGGTTCCACGAGCCAGCCGCTGCGGTCTTCGGCGACGAGTTCGCCGGTCCCGCCGACATTCGTCGCGACGACGACGACGCCGGCCGCCATCGCCTCGAGCACGGAAACCGGCATCCCCTCTTTTTCAGAGGTGTTTACTAAAATATCGAGGTCGGCGTACGCATGCTCCATGTCCGCGCGCAGACCGGCGAAGTGGATTTTCTCCGCGAGTCCGAGTTTCGCCGCGAGTGCGCGCGTTTCCTGTTCGAGCGGACCTGCGCCGATCATGACAAATCGCGCTTTTGGATGATTTGCCGCCGCGAGCGCGGCCGCCTCGACGAACGCCGCAGGATTCTTAATATTGACAAAACGGCCGACCCAGCCGATCAGTTTTTGATCGTCGGTAATATTCAATTCGCGGCGCAGTCCGCCCGCGCGATTTTCGATCGTTAAGAATGGCGCCAGATCGATCACGGGCTCGATCACGCGGATTTTTTCCGCGTCGACGCCGATCCGTTCGATCTCGTCCGCGACGGCGTGCGAAACGGCGACGATGCGGTCGGTCGATTTCGCGAGCATGCGCTCGACGCGCATGATCCAATTGGACTTCGCCGCCGAAAAGTAATGATTAAATACGGTTCCGTGAAAGGTATGAACGCGCTTGCCGCGCGGCGCGAAGCGCGCGGCGACACGTCCGAGAGCGCCCGCCTTGGCCGTGTGCGTGTGAACGATATCCGGCTTTCGCGAACGTAACAATTTCACGAGCGCCGCGAACGCGCGCGCGTCGTCGGCCGGATTCACGCGCGCGCCGAGCCCGGGGATATGCACAATTTCCGCGTGGCAGCCGCGCGCCGCGTCGAGGAGGCTCCCCTCCCATGCGTCCGGGTGTCCGCTCGCGAGAATCGTATCGAATCCGCGCGGCGCGAGCCCTTTCGCGAGTTCAATGATCTGCCGGGCGGGCCCGCCGACGTTCATCCGGGCGATGATTCGTACAATAAGAATCCGGCAAGTCATTTATATTAAAATTAAACGATCGTCCTTCGAAACAATTCGACGGCAATCGCGCGGGCGATCAATAACGAATGATCGGCGCGTTTGTCTTTATGTTCACGCAGGAATCGTATCACTTTCGCGCGGTCGAGCGGCGGCGCGACGCCGCGCGAATCTAACAAAACGCGCTCCGCGTAATCCGTTTCGCGAAACCACTTCGAAAGCGGCGCGCCGAATCCGCGCTTGCGCGCGTCGATCACGGCCTCGGGCAGGCGCGGCGCGAGCGCTTCTCTTACTAATTTTTTGCCGCTCATCACGCCCTGCCGCGCGCGACTGGGAAGTCCGCGCGCGAAATCCGCGAGCTGCGGATCGAGAAACGGCGCGCGCGCCTCGACCGAGGCCGCCATCGTCGCCGCGTCGAGTCGAAATAACAAATCGTTCGGCAAATAACTGTATAAATCCGAATCGGCGGCCGTCGTCTCGCCCGGCAAGCCTTCCTCCGCGGCCGCGTCGCCTTTCTTAAAATCGGGCAAAAGCCAGTTTTCGGCGGCGCTCACGTGATCGCGCAATTCCTGATAGCGGCCAATGCCCGGTTTGCGCGCGAGCGCGCGCCCGACGCGGCCGGCCTCGCCCGGGAGGCGCGACATCGCCTTTTGTAACATTCCCGGCAATTGTAAATTTGCAATCGCCGAGTACGCGCGTTCGCGACGGTAGCCGCCGAACAGTTCGTCGCCGCCTTCCCCGGATAATACAACTTTTACGTCGCGCGACGCGCGTTTCGCGAGCGCGTGGATATTTAACATCGACGCGTTCGCGATCGGTTCGCCGAGTTCGCGCGTGAGCGGTTCCCACAATTCGAGAATCTCGGGCCCGATTTCTATAAATTCGTGGCGAAGTCCGAGCGATTTAGCGGTCAACGCGGCGAGCGCGCGCTCGTCGTCGACGCCGCGAAAACCGGCCGTGTACGCGATGCCGTGAATCCCCTCGTCGACGAGCGCGCAGCCGATCGCGGCCGAGTCGAGGCCGCCCGATAAGAATAATCCGAGGCCGGCGTCGCTGCGCGCGCGGCGGCGCACGGCCGTTCGTAACAATTCCCAAAACCGCGGAACGAGTTTTCCCTGCTCCGGCATTTCATAAATAATCTTTTCCGCGAACGGAAACACCGCAATTTCGCCGTTCGCGACGACGAGCGCGGTTCCCGGGCGCATTCTAAAGACTCCGCGAAGCGGCGTCGCGCCGCCCGGAATGAAACCGTGCCGCATCACGGCCGCCAGCGACTCGGGGTTGATCTCGGCCGACGATACTAATTTTCGGATTGCCGCCGCCGTCGACGCGAACGCGACCCCGGCGGGCGCGCGCGCGAACAGCAGCGGTTTTTCGCCGAACCGGTCGCGCGCGAGGATCACGCGCGGAGGCGCGAGTTTATCCGTATCATTCTGGCGCAAATCTACAATTGCGAGCGCGAACATGCCGTCGATTTCTCTTAGAAACCGGATTCCATACTCCAAATACGCCGCGAGCACGATTTCGCCGTCGCCTTTCGATCGAAATCGATGTCCCCTCTTTCGTAATATTTCGCGCAGCGCGTCCGAATCGTATAATTCGCCGTTATATAACAATAAAACGCGGCCCGTCGGATCGTAGATCGGCGGATCGCTCGACTTGGTGCGGTCGACGATGGCAAGGCGCGTCGTGGCAAGCGCGCACGAACCGTGGCGCCCCACCCAGCTCGCGTCGGGGCCGCGCGAGCGCATCGCGAGAGCCGCGCGCTCGAGCCGCATGAGCGGCGGAGTACTGGCGCCCGGCTTGAAAGGAACGAGACCCGCGATGCCGCACATGTGAGTTGGAAGATTATCACTTATTTTGACGCACGATGAATCCACAACGTCACGAAGCCTCCGGCGTGAAACGCGCCCAGACCGATTCCAACGCCCCCGGTCGATTTGTAATGGAGGTCACGTGGCGCGACGGCCGCGTGAGCCGGTATCCGTGGGGTTACGTCCGCACGATCTGCCCGTGCGCGAACTGTCGCGGGCAGATCATCGCGCGCGTGACGGCCGAAGGCGGCCCGATTCCCGACACGCCCGTCACTCGAATTGTAAATTTACAGCACGTCGGCCATTACGCGCTCGGCATTTCGTTCGAGGACGCGCACCAGACGATTCTGCCGTGGGATTATCTCCGCGAACTCGATCCCGACGAAAGCGATCTCGCGGCGCGCGTCGAATATTTAAGAAAGGACAAGCGGCTTTTGTAGTTTCTTAATCTTTAATTTAACCGCCGATCGAACGCATGTCGACGGCGCCGAATTTATGCAATTCGTAAACGGCGGGCTTGCCCTCGAGCGCCTGAAGATACAATTTCGAAAGATCCGCGTCGCTCGCGCCCGCGCGGATCGCGCCGACGAGGTCGAAATCGCCGCCGGTGAGAAGGCACGAGCGAATCTTGCCTTCGGGCGTCACGCGCAACCGGTTGCAATTTTCGCAAAACGGATTGCTCATCGCCGAAATGAAACCGACGCGCGTGCGCGTGCCGACGACATGATACGTATCGGCGGGTCCGGAGGTCGCGGACGACTCCTCGGGAATTAATTTATAAGTTTTCGCAACGTGGTCGCGGAGTTGCGCGCTCGGAATCGTCTCGGGCGCGCCGTACAGTCCCTCGCCTTCGCCGAGGTTCATCGGCATATATTCGATAAACCGAATGTCGAAATCGCGCGCGATGGAGAATTGTAACATCGGCAGGACTTCGTGATCGTTCTGATTTCCCATGACGACACAATTGATCTTGACGACGAGCCCGGCGGCGCGCGCGGCGTCGAGGCCGTCGAGCACTTTTTGCAAGATTCCGCCTTTTGTAATATTACGAAAATTCTCCGCGTCGAGCGAATCGCACGAGACGTTGACGCGCTGCAATCCGGCTTTCGCGAGCGGCGCCGCGAGGCGGCCGAGCAGAAGCCCGTTCGTGGTCATGACAATTTGACGGATGCCCGGCGTCGCCGCGACCGCTTCTGTAATTTCAACGATATCGCTCCGAAGCGTGGGCTCGCCGCCCGTCAGGCGAATTTTGCGGACGCCGACGTCGGCGGCGGCGCGGACGATGCGCGCGATTTCCGGAAGCGTCATCCGCTCGGGGCGCGGCAGTTCGGGTACTTTACAATAAATGCAATATAAGTTGCATCGGTCGGTGACCGAAACGCGAAGATAAGTAAATTCGCGGCCAAAGCGGTCTTTCATGTTCCCGCGGCCCCGGGCGCGTTTTGTTTTGTTTCAAAAAACCGGCGGAGCATCGATCCCCGCTCGCGGTCGATCTCGGAGGATTGAAACCGGCGGCCGAGCGACGCCTGCAAATGCCCGGGATACACTAAAACTAATAATTTAAGAATATCGCCGCGCGTCGAACTCGTGAACGTCCCGGAGACGATGCCGAGCAGAAGCGCCGAAAGCGCGATCACCGATCGCTCGACGCCGACGGGTCGCCCCGATTTGATAAATTCATATTCGAAATCGAGGCGTTGCTTCAATTCGTCGCCCTTCGATTCGATCAATTCGTGGCGGACTTTTCGTTCGAATTCAATAATCTGGCCGATGACGTGCGTCAAATCCTCCATGATCTCGCGCTCCGTGCGGCCGAGCGTGATTTGATTGCTCACTTGAAAAAATGCGCCGCTCGCCTGCGTTCCCTCGCCGTGCAGGCCGCGCACCGCGAGATTGAGACACGCCGCAACTGTAAATACACGCTTCAATTCGCGCGATGCGGTCACGAGGCCCGGCAAATGCAACATCACGCTGACGCGGAGCCCCGTGCCGACGTTCGTCGGACAGGATGTTAAATATCCGAGTTCTTCCGACCATGCATATTCGAGCGTACTCTCCAGCGCGCGATCCATCGATAAGATACGTTCGAAGGATTGTTCGAGATCGAAACCGGGACGCAGCGTTTGCAAACGTAAATGATCCTCCTCGTTGATCATGATACTCGCGCATTCGGCGTCCTCGAACGCGACGGCGCGGTCGAGACGGCTCTCGGCAAGTTCGCGCGATACTAAGAATCGCTCCAGCAGCACGTCGCGGCAGATGTCGGTCGTCTGCCGCAATTGTAAATAATTCATTCCGCGCGTGACTTCGAGTTCGCGAAGCCGCGTTTGCACGTGCTCGCAGAGTTCGCGCGCCTTGTCCTCCGTCATTTTCGCCGCGAATGGAAATCCCCGCAAATTGCGCGCGAGCCGAGCGCGCGTCGAAACGATGACGTCCGAATCCGGACCTTCGCCCGAAAGCCATGAGATGCGCCGCGACGCGAGTTCGGGCAGGAAAAGCTCCACGGGATCGATAATATATGGAAAGTTAAAGTCTTTGAATTGTATTTATAATATAAAGCACAAATCGCGCGGCGCCATGGCGGCAATCGCAACCGGCTTCACCACGGCTCGTCCCGCGCGAGGATGCGCGCGAGCACGGCCGGATCGATGTTGCCTCCCGAAAGCACCGCAACCACGGGTCCCTTCGGATTTGTAATTTTACCGCTCATGAGCGCGGCGACCGTCGCGGCGCCCGAGGGTTCCGCGACGATTTTCGCGCGCGATAATAATAAACGAACGGCGCGTTCGATTGCATCATCGTCGACGAGGACGCTTCCGGCGAGGCGGTTCTTAACAATTTCAAAGGGGATCGCGCCGGGCGCGTTCGGTCGCAAACCGTCGGCGATCGACGCTCCGGGAGGCGACGAAACGATGCGTCCCGCTTCCATCGAGCGCGCGAGTTTTGGCGCGGCCTCCGGTTCGACGCTGAAAACGCGCGCACTCGGTTTTAATGCGGTCACGGCGAGCGCGATCCCCGACGTGAGACCGCCGCCGCCGCACGGCACGAGTACGGTTTCTGTTTCCGGCAGATCCTCCATGATTTCGAGGCCCACGGTTCCCTGTCCCGCTACGACATCGGCGTCGTCGAACGGTCTAACTAATAAAAAGCCGCGCTCGATTGCAATCGATTCCGCAACGACTCGTCGCTCCTCGGAAGTGCGGCCGGCGAATTGTACTTCCGCGCCGTAATCCAACGTCGATTGCACTTTCACGCGCGGCGCGTCGACGGGCATGACTACAATTGCCGGAAGGCCGAACGATCGCGCGGCGATCGCACATCCCTGTCCGTGGTTGCCGGAGGAATACGTCACGACCCCGGCGGGTCGCGGCCCGCGTTGCATCGCCAAAGCCACGGCGTTGGTCGCGCCGCGAATCTTGAACGCCCCGCCAATTTGGAAATTCTCGGCTTTTGCGAACACCGGCACTCCAACCCTCTGCGCCACCGCGTCCAAGGGAATTAACGGCGTGCGCCGGATCCGTCCGAAGAGCGTACGCGCGGCGGATTGTACGTCGCGGAGTGCAACGGTTTGGTTCATACAACGCGTTTTTAGCACGGAACCAATTGCTCTGCACAATTCCGGACGGCAAACTCTTCGCCCCAATTTGTCGGCGAGTACCAACCGCCGGACAAACCACCATCGATTCAGTATTTAAAAATCCACTTTTCTCGAGACCCCGTCCCCCCCGAGGTCATAGTGCAAGAAATCCCCCTCTTTTTTGTCATCGGTATCTCCATTGCCGGCTTGGTGTTCGCCGGATTATTAGCAAAGTGGGTTCTGGCTCAGGACCGCGGAACGCCCGCGATGCAGGCGATTTCCGATGCGATCCAGTCCGGCGCTGAAGCCTTCCTCCGTCGGCAAAACCGGGCGATTATTAGTATCGCCGTTCCGGTGGCGCTCGCGATTTATATTCTTTATGCGTTCATTCGGGCGCACAACGCGGCCGATCCCGTCGAGGCTCCGACGACGCTTGCGATGTGGACGACGATATCGTTTGCATTCGGCGCGACGTGCTCTGTCATCGCGGGTTATGTCGGCATGTGGATTTCGATTCGTTCGAACATCCGCACCGCTTCGGCCGCGCGGTCGAGTATTAACAAAGCACTACAGATCGCCATGCGCGGCGGCGCCGTTTCGGGCTTTCTCGTCGTCACGATGTCGTTGCTCGGCGTCGGCGGCCTGTTCTGGATCGTTAAACTCACGGTCAAAGTCGAAGAGACTAAGATTCCGCTTCTCATCGCCGGTTACGGTTTCGGCGCGTCATTAGTTGCTTTGTTCGCGCAGCTCGGAGGCGGCATTTATACAAAAGCCGCCGACGTCGGCGCGGATCTCGTCGGCAAGGTCGAGGCGGGGATTCCCGAAGACGACCCCCGCAACCCGGCCGTGATCGCGGATTTGGTCGGCGACAACGTCGGCGACTGCGCGGGTCGCGGCGCGGATTTGTTTGAATCGACCGCCGCCGAAAACATCGGCGCGATGATCCTCGGCGCGACGCTCGCGGGCGAAATCGCGGGCCGCAGCGGCATTACATTCGAGCACGGCGCCTTCGGCGTCATGCTCTTCCCGCTTGTCGCCCGCGCCTGTGGAATCATAGCATCGGCGATCGGTCTCGCGTTTACTAAGATTCGTGAAGACGAAGATCCGATGAACGGCCTCAATCGAGGATATTGGGTGTCGTCGGGACTCGCCGCCGTCGGATTCTTTATATCTACCAAATGGCTGCTCGCGACAGTTCCCGACAAAACCGGAAAGAATCCCGCCCCCGACGCGTGGATGTGGTTCTTCGCGTGCGGATTGATCGGCATCGCCGTCGCGCAGGCGTTTGTTTATATCACCCAATACTACACGGAATATAAATATCGTCCCGTCAAGTCGATCGCGCAGGCCTCCGTCACGGGACCCGCGACAAACGTCATCGCCGGCATCGCGGTCGGTCTCGAATGCACGGCCATGCCGGTATTCGTCATCGTCGCCGCGATTCTCGGTTCGTATACAATTGGCGAGCACGCGATTCCGGGCGCCGGATTGTTCGGAACGGCCGTCGCGACGATGGGAATGTTAGGAACGGCGGCGTACATCCTCGCGATGGATACGTTCGGCCCGATTACGGATAACGCGGGCGGAATTGTAGAAATGTCGCAACAGCCCGAGGAGATTCGCAAGAAAACGGACCGCCTCGACGCCGTCGGCAACACTACAAAAGCACTGACGAAAGGTTATGCGATCGGTTCGGCGGCGCTCGCGGCGTTCTTACTGTTCTCGGCGTACCTCGACGAGGTAAGAAACTACTGTTCTCCCGCGGCGAAGTCCGCCATGTTCCGCGACGGCGGCACGGGCGCGGCGATCATCGATCTATCAAAACCGGCCGTTTTCAGCGCCGGATTGATCGGCGCGATGCTTGTATTCGTGTTCGCGGCGCTCGCGATCAAAGCCGTCGGCAGCGCGGCCATGGACGTCATCAAGGCGGTTCGCGAGGAGTTTAAGAATAAACCCGGCATCCTGAAGGGAACTGAAAAACCCGACTACGGCCGTTGCGTCGACATCGTGACGCGCGGCGCGTTGCGACAAATGATATTGCCGGGTCTCATCGCGGTGTCGGCTCCCGCGTTCGTCGGACTCCTTTTCAAACTGATGCGAACGGAAAAGGACACAACGATTGGCGCCGAGGCCGTCGCGGGATTCCTTATGGTTGCGACGATCGCGGGCGTTTTGTTGGCGATGTTCCTCAACAACGCCGGCGGCGCCTGGGATAACGCAAAAAAATATATCGAAACGGGCGAGTTCAAGGTCGACGGAAAGTCGGTTGGCAAACGCAGCGACCCCCACAAGGCCGCCGTCGTCGGCGACACGGTCGGCGATCCGTTCAAGGACACGGCCGGCCCGGCGCTCCACGTTTTGATCAAGCTGATCGCAACCGTTACGCTCGTGCTGGCTCCGTTCTTTTTGTAACTAAAAGCCGAAACTAAAAAAACCTGTTGTCAGGTAACTGCGCGCAGCGGCGAGACTACTCGCCATCGCGCGCTTTTTTTGCGATCTCGTCGTCGCGAGAGCGACGGACGGTTGTTAGAATGCTCGCTCTGTCACAGAGTTTGTTCTGATAGTGACGCGGGCCGAGCGTTCGGTGCGCGATCTTTTACATTCCAACTTCACTGCTTCCCCAATTGGTATAAGCACGTCGGATGACTAACTGCGTCCGCTGCGGTTCGGAGATTCCCATCAAAGATATTTTGAATGGGAGCTACCGAAAGGTCGACGGAAACCCATTTCACTCGCAATGCGCGCCTGCTACGGCCGCTTCGGGAGCCGGTGCCTCGAGCACGCCCGAACCGGTAGCCGCTGCGGCGTCCAGTTCTGCGAAGCCGAAATCTGCGACTCCTGTTGCCACCGCCGCATCAAAATCTGGAATCCACTCCGCACCCAAATCGAGCTCGAGCGGACGATCCGCTTCTTCAAGCAGCATAAGCGGCGTTCGAAGCAAATCCGGCATCACGTCGTCGCGCGGCGCGCGAACCGACGAGGGCGCGGAAGGCGAAGAGGAAGAGCGTCCGCGCGGATATGTTAAGAAAGAAGATAAATTAACAAAATATCTGGGCATCGGCGCGATCGCGTTTTTCCTCGTCGTCGGCACCGTCACTGTTATCGTGGTGACTAATAAAAATAAGGAAGACGCGGAAAGGACGCTCGCATGGAGCAATTCGCAGGGCGCGATCGCGTATATTCGCCAGCAATTTACTGATAACACGGACGACGGGGCGATCGACAATCTCGAGTCGATCATCAAACAAAAAGAACCCGACGTTCTGCCCATTCACCGGGGCGAATTGGATAGTTTCAAACAGGAACTCATCCGGCGCCGCGACACGGCAAAGCAGCGCAAGGATTTCAATACTCTGTTCGAATTTCTGAAACAAAACTCCAAGGACCCGAAGAAGGCCGAAGACGTTCAAAAGGCGCTCATCAAGGCCGACGCTTTGATGGGACTGGCGACCGATGCGCAGCGCAAGGACATGGCGACGTTTAAAATATTAAATAACGTCTCGATTCTCGAAGCGCATTATGAAAAAGCGGTTGAGGTGGAATTGAATCCCGCCAATAAAGAAAACTATCCCTTAATCACCGCGGCATTTCAGGAAGCCGAAGAGTGGTTCACCGGCGAAGCGCAGAGTTTAATCAAAGCGAAATTGGAAGGATCCGAGCGCGCCAAGGAATTGTTCGAATTGATTCAGAACAAGACCAATCAATACGCCGATTTTTGGGCGAATTCCGAAAAGTATGGTTTCAAAACGGTTCCGGCGCTGAATGTTCTTGAAGGCAAAGAGTTCCAAAAAATCGGCGCGAACGAGCCGCACTGGTCGAATAGTAAATTATCAACTTGGAAACTCGACGGAACGCGCATGATCGCGACCGGAATCGGCGGCGGCGTGGGCGCCGGCGAAATGCGCGCAGGCGTATTGTTCTGGGGGCCGAACGGATCCTCGGTGCGCACGATGACAAACGGCAAGGACATCCTGCCCGGAACGCGCGAGACGATGCGGCATTATGAATTAACAATGAAATTCAAAGTTGTTAAGAAGGGTTTCACGCTCCTCGCGCGCCACACGGGAGGCTATCAGCGCCACGCGTACGGATTCGAGACGACCGCGGCTCAGGAAGAGACCAAGAATGCCAACAATAAAGCCAAGGCCGCCGGAAAATTGGGCGACCCCGCGTCGCCCGCAAAGGATCCATTCGCGAATACTTCGCCGGCCGACGATCGATCGACGAACTACGCCGTGGACGAGGGCAAATCGTATGAAGTTGTCGAGCAGGTTTACGGCAACAAGATTCGCCTCATGCCCAAAGAAGAGGGAACGGCCGATTCCGATCCTCTCGAGGATAACGTTCGCGCCCGCTACGGCGGGATCGGCATTCAGCTTCTCCCCGGCGCGGAAATCATTTTCGAACAGTTGAGCATTCGGATTTTAATGTAACGACGCATCGATAAGATTCATCGTAATAAACAAAAACGCGCGGCATGCCGCGCGTTTTTTATTGTCTTGGACGAATTGTTACTTGTTCGTCGTATGCTTCCATTCCTTTGCCGGCCGTTTCTTGGCGCGCAGAAGTCCGTAAAACTGGTCGCGCTCCTGTTTTTCGAGCATTCGGCCGTGGCGTCTCAGCGTCCAGAGCGTGAGGCCGACGACCGTCATGAGGCCGAGCACGACGACGGCGCCGTATTTGGAATAGACTATGTTACTGATCCCGACCGGCGAGGCCGACGTGTCCTCGAATACGAGTTGATAACTCTTCGGAATCAGATATGGCACGGTCACCGTTTTATCGCCGCGGCTGGTTTTGTAACTTGCGAGCCGGATGAAGACAGCCTCGACCTCGATGACGTCGCGCTTCAATGTCCAGTTGCGCATCGGCGGCGGCTCAAGCCCTTCGAACACTACAAATTCACTCGTGCTTCTTTGTAACATTCCGTACGTCCGCCACGAGCGGACGCGGCCGACCGGAAGATCGTTTTCGTGATCGTTTATTTCCGCCGGCACGATTCGGACGGCGAAAACGCACCCGCGATAGGCCGCCGCGTTTTCTAACAAATCCTTCATCGGCGGCATTTGTGTAGCCTTCGCGGAAAGCCGGTCGCCGGGAATGCGCCCAATCAATGTTGCCATTCGGTGCATCGGATCGTCGAGACCGAGCGGTTTGCCGTCGCTCTCCGTGAGCGCCGTGAGATTGCCTTCGAATTCAAGATTACGCGCCGTGAATCCTGCTCCCGCGGGCACCGCGTCCTCCGCCGGAAGACTACGATTCGCCGGAAGCGTCGCGGGAGCCGATGCCGGCGGCGCAGCCGGCTTGCTCTCCGTCGGCGCGTCCTTCAAATAGACCGTTTTGTAATCGCTAATTAACTTCGCGAGCAGCGTGATAAATAATATCGCCATCACCGCGAGAATGAGTAACGGCCCCTTCCGCGACTGCTGCGGAATATACGGGTTCGAAATCGGCGTCGGCTGAACCATGCAACGATTGTAAGTCGGTCCGTGCGCGCCTTCGCGCACGAACCGACATTGCGTTTTCGTTAACGCACAGGCTCGGGAAGCACAAATTCATTGCCCGCGAGTACGAACTCGATGGACGGCAAATGGCGTTCGCGCGCGATGTCCATTACGCGCATGACGTCGTTCCACGGAACTCCGGCTTCGGATCGAATCGAAAGCGGCACGGCGATGTCGGGAGTCGCCACCGAATTGCGGTCGAATTGTATTTTTAATAGTTCGCCGAGTTCGGCGTCGGACGCGTACTCGGTCCGCCCGAAGCGACGAACCGTCCGCTGCGCCGCCGCATTCCAACTGAGATCGACGCGCAAGTCAGCCGTCTGGATTTTTTTCGTCGGCGACGGACCCTGACCCTTGTCCGCCGGAAGCCACGCTTCCATTTTCCCCTCGAGACTCTTGAAGTGAAAACTACACATAAAGAACAGTAACAAACAGAAAATGACGTCGATGAGCGGAACGACATTGAGCGGAAGCGGATTGTCGCTGTTGGATTCGCCTGAGCCGCCGGCCATGATTGCCTCCTGATTCGCAAGAAGAGATGTGTGTCGCGAGGATTTTGTATTATTTACAAATTCCGCGCGTGTGATCGAACACCCCTAAATGACGCGCGGCGGATTGAAAAGTTCTCGAATCGAGAACTTCGCAAATTCCGCCGCGAAACGCGCCGAATTTGGGCGCGCGAAATGCAGGTTTATTCTTAGTGAGGTTCCGGAATCACCAATTCGGATTTCGCGAGTGCGAATTCCATTTTTGGAAGATTCTTCTGATGAACGATGTCCATCACGTGGATCACGTCCAACCACGGCACGTCCGTGTTCGGTTGAATGATCACCGGAACTTCGCCGTTGCCGTTGGCTTTGTTGCGATCGAATTGATCGCGCATGACCTGGCCCAATTCTTCATCGCTGTCGTACGGCGTGCGGCCGAACTTACGTAGCGTTTTCAACTGAACGCGATCCCACTCGAGCGTAATGCGGACTTCGCCGATGATTTTATTATCGACTTGAGTCTTATTATTACCTTTATCCTGCGGGAGCCACGCGTCCATTTTTCCTTCCAATGTCTTGAAATGGAAGGAACACATGAAGAATAGCAATAAACAGAAAATGACGTCGATGAGCGGAACGACGTTTAGAGGGAGCGGGTTGTCCGCATTTGCTTCTCCACCACCGCCTGCCATGGGATTTGCTCCGTTTAGTTATCAGTTGTTCGAGTGAGGAATTTGATAGGTGAACGCAAATGCGTTCGGATTATTCGTCTATTTCTTGGTCGGTGCCGCGGCGCCGTATTCGATTTTGTAAATGGCGGCCTTTCCCATTTTTTCCATCACTAATTGTGGAAACTGGAAAGGCGCGCGGCTGTCGCAGCGAACCATGATTCGAAGTTCGCAAGGCAACGTGAAATCCTTTGCTTTGACATCGTCCATGCCCTGCTTTTCCTTTTTGTACCAATAGGCCTGGTCTTTGGCCCAGGTTTCCAGAGAATCGCTGCCATACCGCTTTCCGCGAATGGCAATATTCCAGTGCCCCGAATCATGGCAAACGCGATCCGCGTCGAAATCCGCGCACACGACCGGACCGTCATTCTTGGTCGTTGGCGTATGGAAAATATTAAGGTTCATGCGTCCCTTGGCTTCGTCCTGCTTGTCCTCGGCCACCGACTTGCCGTCGGCGAGTTTCACCTCTTCAAGCTCGCGCCCGCCGAAGTCCGCGGTCAACATGAAGAAAAGCAATAGCAGGAACATGATATCCACCATGGGAATCACGTTCATGTAGACGGAGTCTTCTGTATTAGCCGATTTCGAGTGGCTCATTGTTGGGGAGCGCCCGGGTTTGTATCGTTAAATTTAAGAAATGGATTGCGCGGCGGAATTGCATGTTTGCTCGCGGCCGCGGCCGCTTTCGCGGGAAGACGCGCAAATAACAACTGCGCACCTCCCCCGTTGTCCGATTCGGGCGGCGAATGCTTATATTCCGCCGCCCGCCATCGGAATTGCCGTTTACTTGATATGTGCTTTCTTGAGAATCTCAATCGACATCAAGTTGAGCGTCAGCGACATATTCGTCACTTTATTCTTCAACAAGAAGTACGACGTGAGGAACACGATACCTGTGAAGAGTCCCATCGTTGTATTCACGAGCGACTCATACACACCTTTGGAAAGTTGTGCAGGTGTCGGCGCCGCAATCTTCTCAATTTCCTGGAACGACGAAATCATGCCTGTAACCGTTCCGAGAAGACCGAGAAGCGGTCCGATGTTACCAATCAAAGATAAGTAGGAAATTTGTTGATTGAGTTTGAACTGTTCCTGCATGGAAACCTGCTCAAGACCTCGAATCATTTCTTCATAACCTGCTTCCTTCATGACGAGACCGCCGGCGGTCACGTTGGCAAGATAGGAACCGTCGGCCTGACAAACGGCGAGAGCTTCATCGAAGTTGTTTTCTTCGATCAATGTCTCAAGTTCATCGACCAATGTCGGCGGACCAAGCTTGTCCTTGCGCAACGACATGACATTCATAATCAGCAAGCCGAGGCCGGCTGTGAATGTTAGTGCCATGAGCCAGCCGACAAAGCCCGTCGCCTTGAAAAGGTCCCACAGCGTTTTGTCAGGATGCGCGGCCGTGTTTGCCGTTCCGCCCGCTGCGTGCTCTTGGGCAAAAGCAGGGAGCGCGACCATGGCGACGGCCAAGCCAGTCAGGAGCAGAGTTTTCGAACTAGGTAGAAGCTGCTTCATGGAGCCGAAATGATGGGGATTCCGGATAAGGATCCCACGAATTGGGAAAGTGGTGAACTGTGGGGGGTAAGAGAATGCCGTGAAACTTCGCTCGTGGGAACAGCCAAGTTTGAAAATCTTTTATTAGTCTTTTTCAAAAATGCCGGTTCCTCGGCGGAATTGTAGGTTTTCGAGGTAGTTCGCAACTGGCGTCGTGGTTACAGGGAAAGAAGCTGCTACAGGGAAAGCTGCTACCGGGAAAGCTCCTCGACCAATTTGATATACCGCGAACTGGGGAACCGCTCCTTCAAATCCCGCGCGTGGACGGCGACTTGGGCTTTCCAGAAGTCGACGTCCTCTTTCTTCTTCTCGACCTCGGAGATGCGTTTGCAGGCGCGAATGTAGCCAAAGTATGCGCGTTCGAGATCGTCCTGCGATTCGTTCGATGGCGGCGGAAACTGAACGATCACGCGGAGGAAATTCTCAATTGCCGCCTCGCGAATTTTCTCCGCTCCGCCCGTTTGGATTTCCTTGACGCCGCGATTGAGCAACGCCTCACCCATCGCCGCATAAGCGGCCGCGAGGAGAACTTCGTCTTTTCCTTTAATAATCGGATCGACGATCGCTTTGACCTTCTCCGCATCGCCCGACTTTGCGGCGATGCGCGCGATGCCGCATTCGCCTAATTTTGCATAACGCCCGCCGTCCGGCGCGCCCGCGACCGCTCGGTATTCGGACTCGGCTTCCGTGAGTTTGTCCTGCGCTTCGAGCACCGTTCCCTTGATGAATCGGAATTCGAGCGCCAGCCCATTATTCTTAACATTCTGCGCGATCTGGCCCCCTTTGTCGGCCGTCGCGACGGCCGCCGCGAAATTTTTATTCTTAATCTGCACATCAACGAGCGAACGGATCGAGAGTTTTGTGTAGTAATTCTTGTCGTATTTCGAAACGAGTTCGTTGTACTTATCTTCCGCGTCCTTGAATTTGCCCATGCCCTCGAGACATCGGCCCAATAAGTAAAGTCTGCGCGGCACGAAGATTTCGCGCTCAGGTTTCAGCGGTTCGAGAATCGCCTGCGCGGCCGGAAAATCGCCTTTGCTCATATTCTCAATCGCTTTCGCGAACGGCGAATTTCCCGAGCCGTATTCGACGCGCGGATTTTGAGATAATTGAACCGACGTCTT
Organism: Planctomycetota bacterium; assembly: GCA_016200225.1. Classification (GTDB taxonomy): domain Bacteria; phylum Planctomycetota; class UBA1135; order UBA1135; family JACQFD01; genus JACQFD01. Next base: position 29,533 of record JACQFD010000011.1, on the reverse strand, counting down.
CGCGCCGCCACCCGTTTTGATCGCGATTTCGGTGAGCGATTCGTCTTCGATCGTCCCCTGTGTCGGCTTGTCCTGTCCGGGAGTAAAAATCTTGTCCTGCTGCGCGAACGAAACGGCCGGGCAGGCGGCGACAACGCCCAGAACCAGCGATCGTTGGATAAATTTTAAAATAGTCACGGTCGTTAAATTGGGTTGGATTTGTTTGATTTGTGAAATTGTGATTTTAGCGATGGTCGATCTTTACTTTTCCTTTAACAACTGTTCGAGGTCCTCGAACCTTTTCTTAAACTCATACTCGCCGTTGTCGAGATCCTTGTCGGTGCGCCGGTATTCCATCATCTGATCCTGCGCGAGCCGGCGTTCGCCGTTCTTTACCATTGAATAAATGGTCGTGTAGCGCGCGAACCAGAAGTCGAACGGAAGCTTCGCGCTCGAACTCTTCGGCTGCGTATAACTAATCACAAGCGCCGCGAGCCTCTGCGCCTCTTTGCCGGCGTCCTTGTCGCCCCGCGCGGCGAGCTGTGCGTTCGCCCACGCGAGATCGTTGAGCAGGCCCTCGACGCTATACTTCATATCTTTTTCCTTCTCGCGCGACGGCCGGTTCAGCGATTTGCCGTCGTCGGAAAGGAGACTGTCGTCCTTGACGATCGTCTGGTACTCCGAGACGACGTCCTTCCACTTCATAAGTAATCCAAGGATCTGGCCGCGGAGGTAGCGAGCATCGCTCACTCGCAATCCGGCCGGAGTCACGTCGTTCGAGGCGATCGCCTTTTGAAACAAGGACGCTGAGAATTCCGCGGGCTCGAGATACTCGAATTTCTTGCCTTCAAGGCGAAAAAACGTGCCCGGCCACTTTTCAATATTGTTCTTGTGCAATCCCAGTATCAGGACATTGGTAGCAACCGTATTGTAGTCTGTGGCGCCGAGGCCCGAGGCCACCTGTTTTTCGGCCGCCTGCTTTTCGCCGACGACGACCCAGTTTTTATAAGACTTCAATCCGACGTCGACGAGCAACTCGCGCTTCTTCGGATCCTTTTCTTTCTTTAACATTTCGTAGGTCGTGTCGGCGAGTTTCTTCAAAACCCACGCGGTCTTCGGACTCGCGGGATCTTTTGTATACATACCGTCGGCGATCTGAATCGCGAGATCGAGTTTGTTTTCGCGAAGGTGCGCGCGGAATTTTAGTTTTTCGACGTCGCCCATGCGCGCTTTCGCGGACGCCGACTTCGAACTCTTGTCCTCGACGACCTGCAGGTAACTGAGCGTTTTCTCGACGGCCGGCGGATCCCAAAGCCACATTTCGGCTTTTGTTATATAGGACGAAACGGTTCTTTCGTCGATCTTCGCGACTTCGGCGGGATCGATCGTTTGCTGCGCTTTCGTCCATTCTAAATATTCATCGAAGCAGCGCTCGGAGCCTTCGCGCGACGGCGAAACCTGCGCGCGTTCCTTCGGATCGAGAATTCCGCCGACGCCGGCGCGGAAATACTTCATCGCCGTATCGTAAACAATACGTCCATACTTGGGTTCGGTCTTGGAAAGCCCCTTCAACTGCTCTTCGCCAATCTTTGCAAGTTCGATCGGTTTTTTGCCGCCGACGATTTGTTGTGTTTGCAAAAATACTTGCTGCGCCTGCGCAAATTGCGGCGTGGTCGAGTCCTGCGCCTGCATCTTGTCAATTGTCTCCTGCGCGAGCGATTCGCACCACGGCGACTTGGTGGCGACCCAGACGCGGCACGCTTCGTATTCCGCGGCGAGATAGGCCTGCGCGGACATGTCCTTATTACTTACAAAACGGTCGCCCGCATCGCTAAATAAAAGATTCGCTTCCAACGATCGCCCGGCTCCCTGATAAGCGAGCGCGCCGCGGAGGATCAGGTCAGGCCAGAATTTCCTTTCGGCGGACGTGCCGCGCCAACGATCGCGCGCCTGTTGAAATGCGCGAATCGCGTCGGGAAAATTCTTTTCGCCAATCTGCCGCTCCACCGCGCCGACGACTTGGATTAATGTAACTTCTTCGCTGTTCTCGGCCGATTCGCCGAGGCGTGTTAATAATTCGCGCGCCTCCTGCACGACCGCGAGATCGGGCGAGGCATTTTTAGTAATGCGTTTTGCTTCAGTCTTGGCCTGATCGCGCTTGCCGATCGCATCATAAGCTTTCGCCGCTTCGAGAATCAGCTCGAGTCCCTGCATCGACTCTTTTTCGAGCTGCGGCATCGACACGCGGACGTCGATGTAATATTTAAGAATCTGATCGTAGTCTTTCTTGACGAGCCACATGCGCGACGCTTCGGTGACCGCTTCGATAATAAGCGTTTTCACCGACGGCTTGAGATCGGGATCGTTCGCCGGAATCGGGAATTTGTCGCCGTTCGCATCGGTAACATACAGAAGATCGAGCGCCTGCGAATAACAATCGACCGCCTCGAGCGCGATCTTGCCGCCGAGGTCGCGCCGCGCGTTCCCCCATTTGACGTGCGATTCATAGAATGCCATCGAACCCTCGGGAGCGTCGCTCGCGTATTCTTCAAATCGCTCGTTGGCTTTTTGTAAACATGCGATCCGGTTCGCGTCCCCCACAGGATACAAATACGCAAAACTTAAATAACAAACCGGGACGGCGTACGCGGCGGCTTGGTAATCGGGGCTTTCCTTAGGATCGAGACTGTTCGCCTGGAGTTTGCCAAAGAGTTCCGCTTTCCGCTCCGCGAAATACTTAATCGCGGCCTGAAATGCTTTTTCACCCTCCGTCCGCAGCGCGTTTACTTTTTCCGCGTTCGATTCGCGCTTGATTTGTTCAATAATCTTCTCGCCGAATCGCCGGTCGAGATCGCCGCTGAAATAATTAGCTTTCGTCAGCGAATCGCCCTTCGGCGCAATCTTAATAAATTCGGTGACGGCTTTCTTGGCCTGGTCATAAAATCCCCTCGACTTGTCGAAGTCGCGTTCCTTATCGAACAATTCGACGAGATTGCTCGCCTCGGCGAAGGATAATTCCGCTTTCTGAACCTCCGTCAATCCGGGAATGGTCTTCAGTTTCGTGATGAGCATGTCCGCCTGCGCTTTGTAGCCTGCGGACGCCAGTCTTCGCACGAGATCCACGTCGCGGTCGAAACCCACAGCGGGAATCGATGGATCTTGAGTGTCGCTCCAGCGCGCCGGGGCGCCGATCGCCGCATCCGCATGCGCGGCGAACGGTAAAATTAAAAATACAATTGGAAAGATCGCTAACATTGATTTGAGTGGATGGGTTGTTCGGAATGCGCTCGTTGGACGATTTCAACTAATCTTTCGCGGACCGTCGCGGGCGGCGGCGACGACCATAAAACTAACATTTCAATCCTTATGTTTGCGGGGCGCAAAATTGGAACTTTTCTGACGATAAAAAAACCCGGGCGCGACGCCCTGCGACGTCATCGCCCGGGACGATTCAGTTCTAAGCCATACAGCGAATGAGCAGTCCGCGATGGATCACCAATTAACCGTCTTTCTTTTCCGGACCGCCCTTTTCGGCCGGTTTATCCGCCGGTTTGTCGGCGGGTTTATCCGCGGGTTTGTCTGCTGGCTTTTCGGGAGCTTTCGGAGTCGTCACCGCGGGACCGCTCTTCGCCTTCTTGGTGAGGCCGAACGCGTTTCCATAACGGTAGTAAACTTCGAAAGTTAATGTATTGATCGCCGTTGCATACACGCGTCCGCCGCCGTCGACGCCCCAGCGGTCGTCGCCGTCCCACGAACCGTTCGAGCAAAGCTTCTCATTGTTCACTTGGTTGTCGAGCAGCGACTTCTTGAGAGCTTCTTCCCACGGTTTCCAATAGGTGCCTTTCGAAGCGCGCGGGCTTTCGGGTCCGTCGAACTGATTGAGCGCGATCGATGCGTAGTACCAATAGTAGTAATCGATTTTCTTAGCTTTCTTGTCCCATGTCGGAAGGTCGCCAACGAGGATCTTCGCGCCCTTCTCGAGCATCGGATCGTCCGGATTATGCTTTACAAAGGTTCGAACGCACATGCCGACCGCCGTCAACGCCTGGTGATTCGCGTAGTCGTCGTTCTTACCAATAGCCTTGACTTGCTGGCCGGCTTCTTCGCGCTTCGTGTAACCGACTTGGCCGAGGCCTTTATCTGTTACTTCTTCGCAGAAGTTAAATGCGCCTTCCATCGAGCTTTGCGACGTGGTCAAACCGGCAAGTTCCGCCGACTTGAGCGCCATGACGCACCAGCCCGTGACCGAAATATCATTATCGCCCGACTGCGGACGATAACGCCACGCCCAGAGGCCCGTGCCGCCCGGCGCCGGATTTTGTCCGTTCACAAGCGCGTTGATCGCCTTTTGCGCAACGCCTTTCCACTGCGGTGCGTGCGACAAACCGTAGGCTTCCGACATCGCGAGCGCGGCCGTCGAATGGTTATAACCCCATTTCGTATTTGTAGATTCGCAGAGGTTGCCGGCTTCGTCCTGCCGATCCTTTAAGAATACCAATCCGCGCTTGACGACGTCGCCGACGCGAATGACTTTCTTTGTAAACGGATCGGTCCACTGCTTTGTCGCGCGGTGGTCGTAACCGGCGCCAAGGAACGCGAGCAATGCTAACGATGTGTTGCCGACTTCGTATTCGGGGTATCCGAATCCTTTGCTGTGATCGCAAACCGTGCCGCCCTGACAATTCTTAGTAAAGTTGTCCGGCGACCACGCGCCGTTTTCGTCCTGGTGGCGCGCGAGCCAGCGCAGACCGGCTTCAACCGCCGATTCCGTCTTCGCGCTCGCGCCCTTGCCGCCGCGAACTGTCATATTCCTGCGTCCACCGAAGGGACCGCCGTATCCGCCGCGTCCGTTGCGTCCGGATCCGCCGCCGATGCCGATTGTATCAAATAGATTCTTGCCGGTGCTGTTGGCGAGGTTGAAATTTGTATTGTCGCCCTTCGCCATGGCGTAGTCTTCGCCGTTGTCCGTTTCGTTATGATCGCCGTAAACGAAGTTTTGGTCGGGAAAGACGAGTTCCTGTTCATTTGTAGTCACTTCGTTCTCGATCGTTTCGACCGCCGCGTCGGCCTGATCGAAAATGTCGCGCTTCTTGACTTCTTCTTCCTTTGGCTTGTCTTCTTCAACATTTCGTGTGACCGCTTCGAGCGGCTTGTCTGCCGGCTTTTGTTCGTCATGGCTAAGTTTCCAAACCATGGCAAACGCGAGCAGCATCATGTTGAATGCGAGCGCGATGATAAAATAAGGCGAGTTGCGAATGATGTCTTGCATTCGCTCGCCCGAGGTCTTGGTTTCGAAAATCGAGGAGCGATATTCGAAGCCCTGATGTTCTTGCGCGTCTCCGCGCTTGTTTTGGTTGTCGGCCATTTTTTTTAGCTCCAGAATCGGGGATTGACCCCAGTCGGGGAGGAGTCGCCGGCCAAGCGCAATTCGCTGCGCATTCGCCGACAGCACCTTCGTTGAGTTACACCCGCATCCGACGCTTCAGCATTCTTAAAGTTCTCGAAAACTTCGAACGCTGAGTCGTTTCGCGGAGGATAGGGTCGCGAAAGCCCTCGCCGAGTGGGATCCGGCGACGTCGGTCCGGGAGTGTGCCGCTTACAAGTTCACAATTATCTATCTCGTCTTCGGTCCACCGAACGCGGGGATGCCGATTGAAACACTAATTGTGAGCGGGTTTGCGACACCTCACGTGCGCAGCATAACGCGTTTTTCGCATTCCGAACAGAATTTCGAGAATTAGTTTTTTGATCCTGCGTCGCAAGCGGGATCGGTGCGTCCGATCACCGCTTGAATGCAGCGGCGCGCATTCGAAAACGCGCGCCTCTGACTGTTAACTGACCCAGTCCGGTTGGCTACTGGCTTTTCTCCAAGGCCGGTTCGGGTGAAAATCGCTCGTTTCACGCCAGTTCACAAAATCCAACAGATCTAACCAACCCTTCGCATGGCAGCAGCTCCCCAGCGCCGCGGCGCGCCCCCTTCACCACCCAAACCCTTTCCGGTGGTTCAACTCGTATTGATCCTTGTGATGTCGGTCGCGAGCATCGGAATGATCATTTTCTTAATGAAGGAAGATCCGAAGCCGGTGCCGAAAGTTGAGAGCGTGCCGGCGTCGAAACCGGCTTCGAAACCGGTGGCGCCGCCATCAACAATCAAGAGTATTCCGGCCGACGTCCGCGCTGAACTCTACGCGTCACTTACTAAGTATTCCGATCAGGTGGATCCGCTGGAAAAAGCCGAGGCGAAAGCCGACGACATCGCGGACTCAGGAAAACGATTTGAGGAATATGAGCGTTTGACCGATCTCTATGCGGTCAATCGCGAAGCCATCGGCGATATTATTGAAATGCCGAAATATGAAAAATACAGAAACGACTCCGCGTACGGCCCCGAGTGGCAGGGTTTCGAAGGCCGCATGAAATACTGGCAAAACAAAATGAATTCTATCAAGAAGAAGCGCGACCGCGCTTTTAATGAAATGCAGGCGGCAAAGGCCGCAACGGAAAATAAGAAACAATAATCGCTTCGCGCGATTATGATATTAAGATTCCGGAATCGTTAAAATTCCGGATCCGCGCTTCTGGCCGGATGGGATTCGAGCGGCACGAGTTCGTGGATCGCGCCGCGGACGGCTTCGAGCATCGCGCCTTCTAATAATTCCAATCTTACAAAAGCGCGCGCGATCTGGCCGTGGTCGTCCTCTTCGAGGCGCACCACGGCGGCGCGCACGCCGCGCACGCGCGAAAGGATGGCTTTGGCGAATTGTTCCGCGTGATGCGAGGTCGTCTCCCCTTCCGGTGCCGAGTCGGCGCGTCCGGGTCGGCGGCCATCGGCCGTCGTTCCGAGACATGTTAACAAAATGCCGGATTCGTCGGCGCGTTCCTGGTCGCCGCCATTGATACAGATCTCGATGACGTCGAACTCCATCGGCAGCGCGCGGAGTTTTTCATACAAAAACGCCTCGACTTCGCGCTTGCGCGAAAAGTACGCACGCTCCGAATGTACATTTTTGTCGACGAACGCCATCGTTACAGTTACGCGCAGTTTCACGCCGCAGGCGAGCGTTGAACATTCGACTTCGTCGCCGACTTCGGGAAACAATCTTCGGAACTCGTCCGACGTCGTGAGCGCGACCACTTCCGAAGCTAAATATTGACTCGCGGCGAGCGGCGCGCGCGCAATGGATAGAAACGCGGATCGGACGCCGCCCGGCGCGCGAGTAAACATTTCGAGCGCGAGGTCGCGTTCGGGATCGACAAATCTCAAGTGTCCGCGAACCCATTGCGAGCAGGCGCTCCGCGCCATTTCTTCGAGTTCGTTTTTTCTTAGTTCCGCGATGCGCGGACCGGTTCCAACAAGCAACATCCGCATTGGAAACGAAACGCGGCCGCCGCCGAATCGCGGAGTCGCCACTCCCGGAAGTAAAATGGACGGTCGCAGCGAAAACGCTTCGCCGCGCATTCCCTGACGTTGCAATTCCTCTTCGATCGCTTCCTCCGCGACGCGCGCCAGCGCCCGCGCGATCGAGTCGGGATGTCCGGCGCTTCGCGCGACGGCCGGAATTGTAAAATGCGGACGCAGATCGCCCGCCTGCGAAAGATACAGTTCAACCGTCATGAGAGTCCGATTTTAGCATTAGGTCGGCGGCACGACCGGAACCAATTCTTGAATTTCAACCGGAGCCGCGCCGACGATGGGGTTGACCTCACCTTCGTCTTTTCCCCGACGTGAACTGTTTCATCCTATTCGCAATTCTGATTCAAGCGCCGTCGCGTCCCGCGTCATCGCCGTCACACGATCCGTTCCCTGTCTATGTCTGGCGCGACCAGGGACCGCCGACGACCGCGGAATGGGCGTCGGCGATTCGCGCGCTCGGCTTCAGTGGCACGAATGTTCAAGGCTCGGGCGACGCGCGCGCGATCACCGGATTGGGGCTCGATTTTTACGTCGACGGCGTCGCGAGTCGACCGGTGTTTCACCGTGATCCCGACGATCCGATTTGGGAGAAGAACCGCGAATTTTACTTTTCGACCGGCGCGAAATCGTCGCTGCTGCGCGAACCCTCCCTCGACGACCCGGTCATTATTGATAATTTAAGAAAACAGACGGCATCGCGCGCGGCCGCCGCGGCCGATGCGGGTGCGCGATTCATTTCCATCATTGACGAGCCGTCCTTCACCGTCGGACTCGATCCGTTCGATTATGATTATTCGCCCGCGTCGATTGTACAATTTCAGGAACGCGTCCGCGCGGCGTTTCCGCAAATACAATTGTTAAATCGCGCGTGGGATTGCTCATATTCGGATTTTAAAGATATTATTCCGTGGACGGCCGGCGAAATCGCCGCGCGCGAATGGCAAAAAAAGGGATCGTTTAACTTCGCGCCGTGGGCGGCGGCGCGCGATCACGCGGACCAAAGTTTTACGGAGGCCCTCGGCGCCGCGATGGATGCGGCGCGAAACGCGGCGCCCGGACGCCCGGTTGGTTTCCTCGGCGCGAACGCGCCCGGCGCGTACGGAGGATTCGACTGGGGACGATTATTAGCATTGAAACCGGCGCTGCTCGAAGTCTACGACGCGGGCGCGGCGCGCGATCTCGTCCGCGCGATGGCGCCGGACGTCGAGTTCGTCGATACTACATTTGCGACGCCGAATTTTACAAATTACCCGCCGGCGCTCGCCGCCGCGCGAATGAGCTGGCTTTTCGCCCGCGGCGGCCGCGGATCGATCGTCTGGGCGAATTCCGCGATGTTCGAAAACGGCGATTGGAAGCGATCGACGGCCCTCGCCCGCGCGCTCGGCGAGCGCGCGAAACAGTTGCGTTCGCTCGCGGAGCGCATGACGGGCGCCCGCGTCGAATTTGATAATATTGGAATCGTATATTCGCATCCGAGTATACAAATCGGCTGGCTGCTCGACTCGCGCGCGGACGGAAACTCGCGGATGCGGCGGTCGACGAGTTACGAATTGGAACATTCGACGGCGCTCGCTTCGCTCGAGGGCTGGTTTCGGATTTGTGAAGATCTCGGTTATGCGCCACGGGCGATCGACGCGCGAATGTTAAAGTCGGCCGCGATTCCAAAAGTATTGATTCTCCCGCGGACGCTCGCGCTTTCGCCCGAGGAGGCCTCCGCGTTGCGCGCGCACGCGGCGGCGGGCGGAGTTCTGCTCGCGGAAGGGCGGCCGGCAATCTTTAATAATCAATTGATCGGCGGGACGTCGCGCGGCGCGCTCGACGATCTGTTTGGAATCGGCGAACTGCAGTTTTCGGGATTCGTCGACGCGAATTGTAATATATCCGTTTCGGCGACGCGCAACGCCGCGGGTCTTGCGATTCTGGAGCCGAATTTGAGCGCCGCCGCCGCGAACGCCGCGCCAGCATCGGTTTTCGAAGGCAAACACTCGATTTTATATAATATTTCATTCACGGAATACCGCGACCGGCGGCTCGAATCCGAAAACGAGGCCGCCAGAGCGTTGCGAGAAATCGTCGGCCGCGCGTTTTTACAATTTCTCGGACCGCCGCCGGTTTCGATCGTCCCCGGGCCCTCTATCCCGCTCGCGACAAGCCGCGAACGCCGCGGCGACGATTTATTTATATACGTTTCCGCGAACGCGCGACGCAATCCGGCGCGCGTACAGCAGGCGGGCGCGCCGATATCCGTAACATTACAAATCCGCGGCGTTTCGGCGGGAATTGTCGAACGTCTCGACGCCCCCGCCGCCGAGCCCACGATCGCACGTTCGGACGGCGTCACAACATTACAATTCCCGCTCGCGCCGTTGCACCTCGCGCTGTTCCGTGTAAGGCGCGCGGAACCGCGATAGACTCGGAATTCGAACGTCATCAATGCTCGTCATGTCGGCCCGCGGTTCCCAGCGCGAACGAATCCGCGATTCAAAATCTTTGCAATGTCCCGCGCCCGCGCCTAAACTGCGCGCTTCATCCCCCGCGAAATTCATTCACGAGGCCATCCGATGTCTATCAGTAAACTACTATTTTCGTTCAACGGAAGGATCAACCGCGCGCCGTATTGGGCCGCGTCCATCGCTGCTGTTGTCGTTTTTTATATATTACTCTTCGGATTTGCATTTTTGGGCGTGGCGTTGAGCACGCCCGAGAAGGTCAATAACGCGGAACTCGTGGTCTTGCTTCCGCTCTCGCCTCTTTTCCTATGGGTCGCCTTCGCCATTCAAGCGAAACGATGGCACGATCGTAATAAATCGGCCGCTTGGTGCCTTATTAACTTTGTGCCGCTCATCGGCGGCGCATGGTCGTTCATCGAGTGCGGCTGTCTGATGGGCACGTCCGGACCCAACCAATTCGGCGAGGACCCGCTCGCGAGATCCTAAATATTATAATAGGATCGCCGCGCGGCCATCTTATTCCGGCGAACTGTTATAAGATCCGTTTTCCCAGCGCCGATGCGATCAGTTCGACCATCAATTCGGCGGTCTTGTTTTTAGTATCCAATATCGGATTGATCTCGGTCGCCTCGATGGAAAGCATGCGGCCGCTGTCGGCGACCATTTCCATTAGTAAATGCGCTTCGCGAAATCCGATGCCGCCGCGAACGGGCGTGCCGACGCCGGGCGCGATTTCGGGATCGAGACCGTCGAGATCGAACGATAAATGAAATCCGGCCGTGTCGGCGTTCACGGCGTTCAGCGCGACGCGCATGACTTTCGCCATTCCCATTTCGTCGACGTCGCGCATCGTGAATGCATGGATTCCGGATGTTTTTACAATTTCCTTTTCGGCGGGATCAAGATCGCGGATGCCGATCAATGCTACATTTTCGGGGCTCACTTTCGGCGTGAATCCGCCCAAATGTACCAATTGCTGCGCGCCCATGCCGAGCACGGCGCTGAGCGGCATTCCGTGAATATTACCGGTCGGCGATGTGTCCGGAGTATTCATATCCGCGTGAGCGTCGACCCAAATCAAGCCGATTTTTTCGTTATTTTTTCTGTAATAAGACGCCACGCCGGTGATCGTACCGATCGCAATGGAATGATCGCCGCCGATCACGAGCGGCGTTTCTCCCTTCGTGAGCGACTGTTCGACGCGCCGCGACAGCCGTTCGCATGCTTTGAATATTTCTTTTAGATATTTCGGCCCGCGGCCGGGCCGGCGAGTCTCGGGAATCGGCACGGGCACGTCGCCCGCATCGCTAAACATGTGGCCGAGGGCGCGTATGCGACTACTAATCCCGGCATAACGAATCGCCGACGGTCCCATGTCGACGCCGCGGCGGTCGGCGCCGAGATCCATCGGACAGCCGACGAGCCGCAGGTGCCGCGCCGGAACGCGCGGCGCGCCCGCCGCGTTTTCGAGAGCCGCCGCGCCCGTCTTGGATTTTGGCATATTTACAATCCGTTATTTAAAATATTATATTATGATCCGAAATATTAGATCCGGTCGCGAACGCCCCATTACGAACGTCGATGAACGCGGATTTCGGCTCCGCGCGCGAGCGAGAGCGTCTTTGAAGCGTTGCCGTCGCGCACCGCGATCTCGAGGTGGCCGAGCGAATTGACCAATGCGAGGGGTTCGCCGGGCAGACCTTCCGCGTAGGTGTGGCGGATGATGCCGACGTTGCGTTTCGCGATCGATACTACCAATCCGTCGGTGGAGGAACCGCCGAACGCGCGCAGATCCTCGCGTGCAATGGTAGTTATCAAATTTCCGAACCGATCCATCGAAACCACCTCGCCGAGCAGCGATCCGTCGCGGTCGAGTTTCGGTTTCGGCCGGTCGATGCTTTGTAAATGTTCGAGCGCGTCGCCGGCGAACTCGGGCGGATATCCCTGCGCGAGTTTCGCGGCCGCGGGCGCGAAAATGTCGCGTCCGTGAAATGTAAACGATCGATCGGGCAGCGAAAATTTATCGACGTGCAGGCGCCACGTGGGATCGTCGGCGCGCAATACATACGATAGAATGCCATTATTCGGCCCGATAAATAATCTACCCTCGCGGATTCCGTAGACGACCTGCCGCGTCGAGCCGACGCCCGGATCGACGACAGCTACAAATACGGTCCCCTCCGCGAAATATCGCCACGCGCCCTGCAGCGCGAACGCGGCAGCCTGCACATCCTGCGGTTCGATTTCATGTGTTAAATCGATGAGCCGCGCATGCGGAAAATGCGCGAGAATGACGCCTTTCATAACGCCGACGAAAGGGTCGCGCACGCCGAAATCGGTCAGCAGCGCGATAATACCGTTGGGCTTGAATTCGATATTCGAGGACATAGGTTATATTACTGTTCAAAATGCTTACGTTTAATGAACCGGCTTTCCGAGCAGGGACACGATGAGTTCGCTTTTTTCGTCGCGCAACGCGGCGTCGCTCGCCTCCAGATTGAGGCGCAGCAGCGGTTCCGTGTTGGACGGGCGCACGTTGAACCACCACCACGGTTTTCGGTCGACGCGGCCGAATTCGATCGTGATGCCGTCGAGTTCGTCGATCCGCGCCGCGCCCGACCCGAATCGATGTTTTAACAATTCTATCGCATGGCGTTTGTCGGCGACTTCGAAGTTAATTTCGCCTGTCGCGAAATATTTGCGAAGCCCGTCCGCGCGTTCGGAGAGCGGCGCCGCGCCGTCGGAGAGCATTTGTAACACGTGCATGAACGCCACCATCGCCGAATCGCTGTAAAAATGATCGCGCCAATAGTAATGTCCGGAGAGCTCGCCGCCGAACACGCCTTTTTCGCGGCGCATCGTTTCCTTAATAAACGAATGGCCGACGCGCTCGCGGATCGGGCGCCCGCCGCTTTTTGTTATCGTTTCGGGAACGACCCACGACGAACGCAAATCATAAATGATCGCGGAGCCCGGATTTTTAGCTAACAATTCGCGCGAGAGCATCGCCGTCATCAGATCGTTGGCGATCGGCGTCCCTTTTTCGTCGACGAACGCGCAGCGGTCCGCGTCGCCGTCGAAGGACGCACCCCCCGCGAATCGTCCCGGATGCCGGCGCACTTCCTTTGCTAATATTTCCATGATGTCCGGTTTTAGCGGATTCGCTTCGTGGTTCGGAAAATTGCCGTCCAGGTCCCAAAACATCGGCACGAGTTCGACGCCGCGCGCCGCGAGCTTTTTGGATAATTCGGGAAGTATGAATCCGGCCATGCCGTTCGCCGCGTCGACTACAATTCGCATCGGCGCGAGTTTTGGCGCGAATTTTAATAAATGATCGAGATAGCGGCCGAGGACCTCTTCTTTACGGATCGAACCGCGCTTCGGAGCGACGGAGATCGGCGCCGACGAGACGACGCGTTTTTCGATTTGTCCAATTCCGGTTTCGTAACTCACGGGGCGAGCGCCGGAGCGACATAACTTAAATCCGTTCCATGCGGGACCGTTGTGCGACGCCGTGACGTTGAGACCGCCGTCGCACGCGAGCGAGCCAATTGCAAAATAAGCCATCGGCGTCGACGCGAGACCGATGTCGATGACGTCGCAGCCCGCGTCGCGCACCCCCTCGATGATCGCGCTCTGAATCGCCGGCGAGTGCGAGCGCATGTCGCGGCCGATCACGAGAGTTTTCGCGCCGAGATCCAGCGCAAACGCATTACCAATGCGCCTTGCAATCGTTTCGTCGAGATCCTTTCCGACCAGACCGCGGATGTCGTAAGCCTTGAATATGCCCATAGATAAGTGAGGCGCTCGGGTTGCTCGGGGATGGGTTGAAGTGGGCGCCGTTCGCTGTGGCAGCGTCGCGCCAACGCTGAATTTACACGACGGCGCCGTTTTCGCGCCTGCGCTTTCGGATCGTTCCTTGCGAACGGGTCGCCCGCCCTTCATTCTCGCGTTTTTATTTTTTACCAATGAAAGATCTCAAAGTCCTTCGCGACGAAATTCGTTATTTCGAGGCCACGCGCGACATCATCGATTCCGGAATCGATTTATTATTAAATTTAAGACAAAGCGGCCACCCCGGCGGATCGCGTTCGAAAGTGCCTGCCATGGTCGCCGCGACGCTGTCGGGAGCGATTCGTTTCGATCACCGGGATGCTTCCAAACGATTCGGCGATCGATTTGTACTGATCGCGGGGCACTGCACGCCATTATTATATTCGACCCTCGCCGTTTACAGCGAAGCGCTCGCGGAAAAATTCCGCCGCACGGGCGATGCGCGCTACGCGATCGCGGGCGGCGACGCGCGCTGCGTGCGATTCGCGGATTTACTAACATTTCGGCGGCGCCACGGGCTGCCGGGGCACGCCGAAATGGAAGGCAAGACTTTATTTGTTAAAGCGAACACCGGCCCGTCGGGCCACGGCGCGCCGATGGCGGCGGGAGAAGCGCTCGCGCTCAAGCTCGCGGGCGCGGGCGACGTGCGCGTGTTCGCGATGGAGGGCGAGGGCGGCCTCACGACGGGCGTCACGCATGAAGTTAAGAATTCGTCGTGGGGCCTCGGACTCGGAAATTTAATATATCTGCTCGATTGGAACAATTTCGGCATCGACGACCCCTCGAATTCGAGCGTCGTCAACGGAAATCCGGAGTCGTGGTTTCGTCCGTACGGCTGGCGCGTCGCGGGCGCGGCCCACGGCGAGAATTTCGAACAATTGTTCGATGCGCTGCACGCGATCGCGGGCGCGCAGGATGCAAACGTTCCCGGAATCGTATGGTTCAAGATGCGCAAGGGCCGCGGTTACGGTAAATATGACAATCACAGCCACGGTTCGCCGCACAAAACGCATAGTAAAGAATTCTGGGGCACGCGCGCGCCGTTCCAGGAAAAGTATGGAGTGAAATTCGAAGCGTTCGGCGAGGCGCCGCCCGCGGACGCGGCAACGCTAAGAAAACAGACGGAATCGCATTTTGAAACCGTAAGAAACGTTTTATGTAGCGTTCCCGGATTGGTGGATTTCATCGCCGACCGGCTCGTCGAAATCGGCGATTCCGTGCCGATGTCGAGGCCCGATGTTAAAGTTATCGGCAACAAGACGGCGGAGACTGCGATTCCCGAATTGTTTATTCCCGAAAAACTGCCGGCGTTATTGTTTGAAAAACCCGGCTCGAAAGTCCCGAACCGGCAGGCGCTCGCGAAGATGGGCGCGTGGATCAATACACTTGCAAACGAACGCCTCGGGCGGCCGCTCGTGATCGCCGCGAGCGCGGACCTCGCGGAATCGACATCCATCCACGGTTTCATGAAAGGCACGGGCGATTTCGCCGGTTTTGGAAGATACGAACGATTCGAGAATTTAAACGGCGCGCTGCTTCCGCAACAAATCACCGAATTCGCGAATTCCGGAATTGTATGCGGACTCGCATCTGTTAATTTCGCGGACGATCCCGAAAAGGAATTCAGCGGATTCTGGGGCGCGTGTTCGACGTACGGATCGTTTAGTTATCTCAAATACGGTCCGATGCGGCTCTTTTCACAATTGGCGCAGGATTGTCAATTGAAAGTCGGCCGCGTGATCTGGATCGCGGGCCACTCGGGACCCGAAACCGCCGAGGATTCGCGCACGCACTTCGGCATTTTCGCGCCGGCCGTGACGCAACTGTTCCCCGACGGACATTGTATCAATATCCATCCGTGGGAATATAACGAAGTCGCCCCCGCGCTCTCGGCCGCGCTCGCGACGGGCGCTCCGATTATTGCATTACATCTGACGCGTCCCGCCGTGACGGTTCCGGATCGCGAGGCGCTCGGCTGCGATTCGTATTTGTATGCGGCGAGGGGCGCCTATATCGCAAAAGACTTCGATAAGAATAAACCGAAGGCGGGCACGATCATCGTCCAGGGCACGAGCACCTGCGATTCGATCTTTAAGTTAATTCCGGAACTTAAAGAAAAAGGACCGAACGTCAAGATCGTCATCGCCGTGTCGCCCGAACTTTTCCGGCGGCAGGACGAAAGTTACAGAAATCGCGTCCTCCCTTTCGACGATTGGATGGATTCGACAATCGTTTCGTCCATGGGCCGCCGCACGATGCACGATTGGTTATCGACGAAAGTCGCCGAGGAATACGCCATGACCTCCGACTTCGACAATCGCTGGCGCACCGGCGGCTCGGTCGACGAAGTGATCGACGAAGCGCACCTGTCGCCCGATTGGTTAAGAAAGGGAATTGCAAGATTCGCCGCGGAACGGGACAAACGTCTCTCGAAACTGCGGTCGGCGATCCCCGGATAATTAATATTATATAACGATCGCGATGCCATCCGGGGACGACACGCCGCCACCGCGCGAAACCCTCGGAAGCCTGATTGGCGCGACGGGAACCAAACTAAACCCGGCGCGGGCGTTCTGTTATTTTGCGGCCGTATGCGTCGGGTTTGGCGCGCTCGGTTGGGCGTATTTTTTCTTCGGCGACATATCGCTCGGCCAGGACGAATGGATCAATTTCGCGTTGACGGCGGCCGTGACCTCGACCTCCGCAATCGTCGCCTATCGAAAAACGAATCATCCATTCGCATCTCCCGCCTTGATCGCGATCGCGGCGACCGTAATCTTAGCGCCCGCGCGGATATTCATTTTCGGAAGGCAGCACGATTTTGATTACAATCGCGAGGCGTTTTTTCGTCGGGAATCCTATTATACGATTTGGAATATTGTATCGACGTACATCGAATTCGCTATTTTTGATCTTTTCATTCGCTCCCGAATGCGCCTTCCATTTGCAATATTGTTCGGCGCAATAATATCAAAACCTCTGGCCTACGCCGCCGGCACATTTTTGAGCCGTTCGATCACGGGAAGTTGGAATACATTCAATTACTCGCGCGCAACCGAAGACGTTCGGATGCTACTTGTCTCATCATTAATATTCGCGGTCGCTTTCCTGGGTCTGCTTTCGATGCGAGATTCGAAACGGCGGTCGCTTTAGTTATTTTCACGCCGATCGAATCGGACAAATAAAACATTTCTGTCACCGATTTAACTCGATGACATGCGAATCAACACTTTCCGGAGCATGGAATCGATGCACGATGGCTTTCTTTAAACTAATTGACGGCGCTTCGGTTTTCGGCCCCGTCCACGAAACGTAAACTTTCGTTTTCGTAACTGTTACGACGAGTGTATACGATTGATAACGGATGCCGGTCACGCGAAGGGACGACCATTCGGAGGGGAGTTTCGGATCGAGGACGATTCCATCGCGTTCGAAGCGCAATCCTAGGAATCCATACAACATAACCTGTGGCAACAATGCGCTCTCGACGAATTCGACGTCGAGGCCGAGGCCGCCCGCCGTGCCGCCGCCCTGGAGCGTCGCGCCGCCTGGGTGGTTTTTGTAATATTCACGATAGCCGCCCGCCGATTCGACATCTTCATACCAATGGCAAATTTCGCGAAGGCGATTCCACGCGTCGTCGGGTCCGTAGACTTTAAGTCGCGACAAAATGTCATAATACGAAAAACCGAGGACCGCACCGCCGTCCTGCACTTGCCCTCCGAATGGTATGGATTCGGGCGCGGACCAATACCAACCGTACCATTCGACATTTCGTTTCGTCGTCGATCGCGGGCCGAATCGCCAATGATAAATATCGTCGCCTTTCGATGTATCGGACTCCACGACGCGCCGTCCCGAAATCCAGTCCAGAATATTCTTAGCTTCCGGCGACGCGGCGTCGAGAATTCCGGATTCGACCGCCTCCAAATTTAGGAATGTAAGGCCGTAATCGTGGGGAAAGGCCGCCGCGTCGATCGTCGCGACGACGCGTTTCGTATCATCACTGATAAATCGTTGTTTGAAGTGTTTCGCAACCTCGAATGCATGCTCCGTCAGGGTCGAAGAATCATATTCTCCTTCGCGGGCGACGCTCCACTCGGGATGCCGGTAAATATCGAACTCGATCCGCGCAAGCGCAATCAATGCGCGATAATAATAAATCGTGGCATAGGGGTCTTCATAACCGATCGGAAGCAGGTCCCAATAGTTGCTTCCGATGCCGTGCCCCGGTCGCAGCTTCTTGCCTTCGCTCGGCCTCAATACAATTCCCGCTCGGCCGTCGTGGCCGGTCCAGTCGCAGAGAATGCCCTTTTCGACGAGCCCATGCAAGTCCTTCTGTAAGAATTGCATCGCCCGCCGCATTTTTACAATATTCGCGCGCAAAAACGGGGTGTCGCCCGTCCAGTCGAAATAGTTACAACATCCCAGAATGAAATTTTGATTGTTTACATCGTGGCGCGTGTCGTAGGTCGTGAAGATGGCCTGGATTCCGAGTGTCGCCCCGGGCGGCGCGTCGTCGATCACAATACGAAACTCGGAGTTTTCTGTGAAAGCGTTATCAATGTGCGCGAATCGCGCGAGAGGAATCATCGTTTTGTGAATTTCATCCCCGTCGGCCGCGTCGATCTCGACGCGCGATTGGTAATCTTGGTCGAACAGCGTGTCGTTCGTGCGCACGTGAACGCTTAGTTTCGCGCGCGCCAGCCCCTTCGACCCCCAGCGCAATTGTAAATACGGCGCCTGATACAGATCGATCGCGAACGGCGGCGTCGATACGACGGCATGCGGATCTGTAATTTCAATATTCCATGCGTCGTTCGCGATGCCGAGCGACTTCGCCCCTTCGAGCGTCCAGTCCTTTTCGCTCTTTACAGTTGTTCCATGCCATCCGTCGGGGACGCCCGCGAGCGAGAAATGCCATCCCCACGTTCCGCGATCGGTCGACTGCGCCCAAAAAGGAAACGGCCAGCCGCCGGGATGCGCGATCGAAGCATGTTGATGCGTTTCTACATATCCGTCGGCGTCGATCCGGCGGCTTGTTAGTGTCGATCGCCACCGATCCCGCATTTCATTCGTTAAATCCCCCGCCGGCCAGAGCGACGAACGCGAAAGCCACTCATCCCACAACGTCGAAGCGGGCCCGGAGGTTTTGTAATGATGCCACATCAATCGCCGCAGCGCGGCCATTTCACGCGCGAATCCAGGAACCTCAAGGTCCGGAAAATTCGCGGGAACGGATTCCGAGGCGGGGTTTTGATGCGCCGGCGCGTCGGCGGACGCCGCGACGATGAGTAATAATACATATTTATAGCGGAAGCGCACTTCGCGTCCGGCGGTTCATCATGAATTGCCCGCCGATTGTCCCAAAACGCTGCGCTTGTAACCGTACAGTATATAAATCACCATTCCGATCGCGAGCCAGATGACAAATCGGAGCCAATTGGAAATTTCGAGTCCGACGATCAAACCGATGCACGCGGCGGCCGAAATGAGCGGCGTCACGGGATAGCCCGGCACCTTGAACGGCCGGTGGCGGTTCGGCTCGCGGATGCGCAACGCTATCACGCCAAAAGATACAAGTACGAATGCAAACAATGTCCCGATGTTGGTGAGGCCGATCGCCTGATCGGGCGTCAGTACGGAACACATGGATGCTACAAAAAGTCCGGTGATCCACGTGCTGACGTGCGGCGTGCGGAATTTCGGATGAATTCTGGAGAAGACCTTCGGTAACAATCCGTCGCGCGCCATCACCATGAAAATGCGCGTCTGGCCGAGCTGGAATACTAACAATACGGCCGTCATCGCGATGACCGCGCCGAACGCGAACGCCGTCGAGGCGCCGGGCATGCCAATTTTCTCGAACATGTAGGCGAGCGGGTCGCCGGCGTGCTCCTTGACCTCTTTTGTCGTTAAGATTCCCGTGAGTACCGCCGCGACCAATATGTATAAAACCGTGCTGATGAGCAGCGAATAGATCATGCCGCGCGGCAGATCGCGCTGCGGATTCTTGGTTTCCTCGCCGGCCGTCGAGACGGCGTCGAATCCGATATAAGAGAAAAATCCGAGCGCCGCGCCCTGCCAGATGCCCGTGAATTTGTTCGGGGCGAACGGCGTCCAATTGTGAGAATCGATGTGAAAGAACCCGACGCCGAGGAATACGCCGATCAACGCCAGTTTTAATATTACCATCACCGCGTTGGCGCGCGCGCTCTCCTTGACGCCGACAAACAATAACATCGTCAGGCTCAGCGTGATCGCGAACGCCGGCAAATTGATAGAAACGGCGTGGCCGGCGATCATCGGAAACTGCGACGCGAGTTCGGGATTCGATTTGATCAAACCCCAGCCCGACTGAATATCGTTTGTAAGCCAGATTGGAAGAGTAATATCGAACATTCCTTTCAAAAATGTCGCGAAATACGTCCCCCACTTTTGCGCCACGTAAATATTACCGATCGCGTATTCGATAATTAAATCCCAGCCGATGATCCACGCCACGACTTCGCCGAACGCGACATAAGAATACGAATACGCGCTGCCGGAGATCGGCACCATCGCGGCGATTTCGGCATAACACAACGCCGCGAATCCGCACGCGATCGCCGTCAACATATATGAAATCATGACGCCTGGTCCCGCGCCGAGCGTCTTCATCGCGCCGGTGTCGGGATCGACGGTTCCGGCGATCATGTCGGCGATGCTCGAAAAAAGGCCGGCGCCGATGATCGCGCCGATTCCTAACATTGTGAGATCGAGTACGCCAAGCGTGCGCTTCAGTCCGGTGCCGCTCTGGCCGTCCTCGGGAACGAGGTCGGTGACCGCTTTTCTGCGAAAAATTCCTTTCACCGGTGGATTCCTCCGTTTTCGTTATCTTTATTGAAAGTTAATCAAGATTGAGTTTACTAATTTTAACAAACGCCGCCGCCGCGTGCTCGATTTCGCGCGCGCCGATGTGGCGGTGCGTGACGAGGCGAAGCAGCGACGGGCCGAGCGCGAAACACCATACGCCCTCCGCGTGGAGCGCGGCTTCGAGAATTTTCGCCCGGCCTGCGCGCGTTTCGATAAATACGATATTCGTCGTCACGTCCTTCGGGTCGATCGTTATATTTGGAATTTCACATATCAATTCCGCGAGCCGCCCGGCGTTTCGATGATCATCGGCGAGCCGGTCGATCATCGAACGCAACGCTACAATTCCGCATGCGGCGAGATAACCCGACTGTCGCATGCCGCCGCCCATCCATTTGCGGACGCGGTGCGCTTCCTTGAGAAACGCCGCATCGCCGACCACGATCGAGCCGACCGGGCACGAGAGTCCCTTCGATAAACAAAACGTCAGCGAATCGAAATTTTTGGCATATTCGCGAACGGGGACGCCGCTCGCAATGCTCGCGTTGAAAATGCGGGCGCCGTCGCAGTGGACGCGCAGTTTATAACGATTCGCGATCGCGCGGATTTGTTGTAAGTTTTCGAGCGGCACGACGCGCCCGCCCGACATCAGATGCGTCTGCTCGACCGCGACGAGCGACGTGCGCGGATCGTGGACGTCGTCGGGGCGGATCGCGGCCTCGACCTCCGCCGGATCGAGCGCTCCATTCTTACTCTTCAGCGTTCGCGACTGGACGGCCGGCACGCGCGCGAGAGCGCCGGCTTCATACAAAAAAATATGCGCGTTTTCATCGATAATAATCTCGTCGCCCGGCCGCGTCTGCGCGGCGATCGAGACTTGATTGCCCATCGATCCCGACGGCACGAACATGCCGCCGCCTTTACCAAAAAGCGCCGCCGCCGTCTCCTCGAGTTTCTTCACTGTAGGATCGTCGCCGAGAACGTCGTCGCCCACGTCCGCCGCCGCCATCGCGGCGAGCATTTCGGGAGTGGGTTTGGTGACGGTGTCGGAGCGGAAATCGGAAATTTGTGAATTTACCATTTCGCGCTCCGTTATGAATTATGCAGCCCCGAGCACCGTGCGCATCCGTTCGATTGCGATCTTGATATTCTCGAGCGAGTTGGCGTAGCTGAATCTTAAGTATCCTTCGCCGAACTCGCCGAAACTCGTGCCCGAGAGGCACGCGACGCCCGCTTCGTTTAATAACAATCCCTCCAATTCCTTCGATTTGCGTCCGGTGCCCGTAATATTCGGAAATACATAAAATGCGCCCTTCGGCGCGCGGCAGTGGACGCCTTTTATTGTATTCAATCCGGCGACGATCGCGTCGCGGCGCCGGCGGAACTCGGCGACCATGTTTTTTACACTTGTCTGGTCGCCCGTCATTGCTTCAATTCCAGCCACCTGGGTGAAACCCGCCGTGCACGACGCGGAATTCGTTTGTAATCGCGCGATGTGCGGCGCGAGCGGTTCCGGCATCACGCCGTAGCCGAGGCGCCAGCCCGTCATCGCCCACGTCTTCGAAAATCCGTCCAGAATGATCGTACGATCCACCATGCCCGGCTCCGACACGATCGACGGCAGCTCGGTCGGCGTATAAATGATCTTTCTGTATATTTCGTC
Source organism: Planctomycetota bacterium (assembly GCA_016200225.1). Taxonomy (GTDB): domain Bacteria; phylum Planctomycetota; class UBA1135; order UBA1135; family JACQFD01; genus JACQFD01. Next base: position 7,338 of record JACQFD010000011.1, on the reverse strand, counting down.
CGACAGAACCCAACAATCGGGATATTTTTTCACTGCCTGCGCGATGCGTTCGACGTCGGATTTTTCGAGAATTCCGCCCGTCGGGTTGCCGGGCGAATTCAATATAATTAATTTCGTTTTCGGCGACAGCGACTTGATCAGTCCGTCGACATCGAGGCGGAAATCGTGCTCCTCGGGAAGCCGCGCCGGCACCGGTTTCCCGCCGACGAATCGTATCATCGATTCGTAAATCGGAAATCCAGGATTCGGATAAATCACTTCGTCGCCCTCGTCGACCAGCGCTAATATTACATAAAACATGATCGGCTTCGCGCCCGGGCAGACGACCACGTTTTCTGCTTTATAAGAAACGCCGCGGGAATCGGACACATCCTTCGCGATCACTTCGCGAAAGTTTATCATTCCGGCGCTCGGCGTGTAGTGCGTGTGGCCTCCGCGAAGCGCGTTCGCGCCGGCCTCGACGATGTTTTTCGGAGTATCGAAATCCGGCTCGCCGATCTGCAAATGTATAATATGCTTGCCCTGGGCCTCGAGCGCCTTCGCGCGGGCGAGAACCTCGAACGCCGATTCGGTGCCGAGGTTGCCCATCCGTTTCGCAAGTTTCATTTGTTAATTAAAGATTAAAAAGGTTAATAAAGGGTTGTAAAAGCGTCGGTGAGGGCCGGCGGAGTTCGCGGAATGCGATCCAACGATTCAACCAAATAATAATCCGGCCCGATACGTTATTTTATGGCCGGAGCGGGATTCGGTTTTCCGTCGATCGTATCGTAGCGCAGGACGCGCCGCGCGCATCGTTTATGTTCGAGATCGAACGCGACGCACGAATCGATCGGACGCGAATAGATATGTATGCTCGCGGAATTTTCCTTAAAATCGTCGGGACAGGATATTTGATGAATCGATTGTTGTTTCGTCACCGTCGCGACCGGGCCGCCGACGACGGCGTGCGCTTTTTCGGTCGGCCGCACGTCGACTTTTTGTCCGCCCGCAAGGCAATCGATGCCGACGACATTTTGATTTTCGGGGCGGTCGCAGCCGTGCCACTGATAATTAACAACATCCAATTCGCCAATAACGATCGTCGCCCAGCCGAGTTGTCCATTATGAGTATGAATCGGCGTGCGATGCCCCGGCCGCCAGCACAACATGATAATTTCAAAATAATCGTCGCGATGGATCAGATGCCTTCCATAACGATCGTCGTACCACTGCGCGTAGCGGCGCACCGACGCCGGCTCGACGGCCGTGTCATGTAACAATTCGAGCACGGAGGCCGTCGTGATCGGTCCGTTTTCGAGCGAGCGAAATTTATCGACGAACGTCGATATGTTTACTAATTGCGTCATGGAATTCGGCCACGATCCTTACAAAGCGCCGAACCGCGCGCAACTTCCGCCCGGCCGGCGTCGGCCGAGGCATGCTTACTTATTCGATTGCGCGTCCGCGGGCCTCGATTCGGATCGAGCCTTTGAACGGTCAATATACGCGAAAATCGCCCCCGTTGCCTGCAGGGATTGCCCGCCACGACATTCAAACGAGATCGCCGCCGACTTCTCGAAAATCACGGGCCGGCTCAAACGAAATACATATCCCGACCATTCGGTCGTTCCGACATGCGACACACCCGCGCCAAAGGTTGTATGCGCCGCCTTCAGAAAATCGTCCCCCGCGTCGAACGCGGATGCTAATGAAACGCTGTGATAGACCGGTTGGCCGTCGGCGGAAACCGTAAAACTCACCAGCTCCGAAGCCGGACGCGACGCGGCATTGACGGTCATGCCGATGAAATGTCCAGGCGCGTCGAAATCGCCGACGACAACGGGCGCCCCTGGCGTTCCCGAATCTTTCCATTCGCGGATCATGAGTCTTCGCGTCGAATTGAGCACGGGATCGCGGTCGGTCGTTGCCGTGCCGTGCAACGAAACCGGTTTGTCCGATCCGTTGAATATTTCAACTTTGCATTCCTTCTGATGGGGAATCGGCAAATTCAGCGTCATTCGTTTTTCTGTAACTTCGATCGCGGCGCCGTTAAATGTTACAGTTCGCGCCGGACGCGCGAAAATACTTGCAAACGACGCGTCGATGCCGGGATCCGTCTCGCCATCGACATAAATTCGGAGACGCGTTTTTGTTAAATCAAATTGCGCGAGATCTTCGGGCGCGAATGCAATATTCATAACGGTCCCCGCATGATCGTCGAGCGCGAACACGGCCGACGCCCCTGGTTCCACCGTCATTTTGGGAATCTCGTCCCTCACCGGCGCCGGATCCGGATTTAACATTTTTAAGTCGAGCGATTCGTCCTCGATCCATTCCGCTTCAAACGCATCGAGCGGCGTCGATACAGTTAATTGAAGCGCGTGACGGTAATGAAACGGCGTATAAGTAACATACGATCCCGCCGCATTTGTAGGAAAGAATGTAAACGATCCGTTCAGCGGCGCGTGGCCCTCTTCGAACGCCGGACCGATGCGTTCGGAAAACACGGGCACAGTTAACTTATCGAGATACAAGCGCAGGCGCGCGCGCGGATGGGCGCGCGACATCCAGAGCCGCGCGAGCGATCCGTTATGTCCGGTGGATTTAACAATTGGAAACGTGCCGTCGGCCTCCGATAACAAATGCGCCTGCTTCGCCGTGTCCGACGAAATCGTGCGAAGGTGTCCGGTGTGACGCATCGGCAGCGACCGCGAATCGACGATTTCGTCGAACGGCTGTTGCGGCGCAAATACTAAAAAAATCGCGGCGGCGAGGATCAAGGCGGTTCGATTCGGCGGTTATGAATTGTTGTAAAGCGCGGGAAATCTTGTAGCGGTTACGAACGCTCGCGCGCGAGTTGAAGAATCCATCGGGCAATCGACGGCGCATCCTCAAGCGAAAAGCGCGAAATGGTTTGCGGTATTTCCGGCGGATCGTAATCGCTAACGATCGCGCAAAGGCGCGGATCGCCCGCAAATCGCGGCTTTTTCGTTGCGTGCGCGGCGCGCAAGACCTCGACGACCGGCAGCCCGGCGGCGGCGTACGACTCGACGAGGACAATCTCGACGTCGCGAATCAGCGCGAGACGCTCTTCGAATTCGGGTTCGCGCGCGGCATGGTCCCAAAAAAACGCCGTCATCGTGGGCGATGCGAGAACGACGCGCGAAGCCCCCGCTGCGCGCATGCGTGCAGAGTCCTTCGTCCGCGGGTCGGGATCGTCGAATTCCTTGGAATGTTTAACGGCGCCGACGCGCGATCCCATAGCCGTCAATTCGCGGATAACGGCGGCGAGAATTGTAGTTTTCCCGACGCCAGAATCGCCGACGAACGCGAGCGTGAACATGCCGGCGCATCATAACGTCGAAACGGATTCCGTGAATTTTTGCGCGGACGTCGCCGCCCCCTCGAATCGCCGAAACCATTGCAAAATCATCGCGTCGAGCCGGCGAAGCGGTTGCGAGGTTGACCCTTACCTCGTATTTCCCTAACATCTTTGCCCCCTCATTTCCACGCGGGTGGTACCTTCGACCGCGTTCATTAGTTAAAAAATACCCCATGATGAGTGCAGCCACGAGCGCCACGGTGTTTAGTTTTAATCTCGCCCAAGACGCTCTCGCTTTGGAACCTTTATATCGGCTTCGGGCGGAAGTGCAGTCGTCCGCGCAAAATCGCGACGCGTTTCGAGCGGTCGTGGAGTCGATTCCCGACGCCGGCGCCGACGCCGTCCGCCGCGGAATTGGATATTGGGTGCTCGGGCGCAACGCCGACACCGTCGAGACGCTCAACCACGCGAAGGGTAATTTCGCGGATTTTTTCCGCGCGAAAGCATTATTAGCAAACGGCGAGGCGCCCGTCGCATTTGTTATATTTGAAAAACTGCGCGCCGACGATCATGTCGGCACGGCGTCGCGTTTCAGCGAACTCGAGTGCCACGTGGCGCGCGCCGAATGGGACACGCTCGCGAAAGCGTTAAAGTCGTTTCCAAAATCGCTCGCCGAAACCGCGGATTATCATTATTTCCAGGGTTGTCTCGCGAACGCGCAGGGACGCCACGAAAACGCGATCGTCTCCTTCGAGCGCGCGCTCGAAATTCATCCCGAACACCGCCGCGCGATGTTCCATCTTGCCTATTCGCTCGATCTGTATGGAATGGACGACGAAGCGCGCGAGATTTACGAAAAATTAGTACAATTGCCGCCGGTCGACATCGCCGCCGTCATGAATCTCGGCATTTTATATGAAGATCGCAACGAGTATCCGCGCGCGATCGCGTGCTTCGACGCCGTGCTCCGCAGCGATCCGCACAATTTAAAAGCGCGCCTTTATAAAAATGACTGCGAGGCGTCGCTCACGATGTTTTATGATGAAACGCAGGAGCGCAAGGACGACAAACTGCAGCAAACGCTTCGCGTTCCGATCACCGATTTCGAACTTTCGGTTCGCGCGCGCAACTGCCTGACAAAGATGAATATCAAATCGCTCGGCGACCTCGTGCGCAAGAGCGAATCCGAATTGTTATCTTACAAAAATTTCGGCGAAACTTCGTTGAACGAGATCAAGGCGATCCTCGGTTCGAAAAACCTCGGCCTCGGCATGCTGCCGCCCGAGAAAATCACGCAGCCGCCGCCCGAGATGGGGTCGGTCGATCCGAATTTATATTCAAAACCGATTCTCGAGCTCGATTTATCTGTTAGAAGCCGCCGGACGATGGAGGCGCTCGCGATTCGCAGCGTCGGCGATCTGTTGCAACATTCCGCGGAGGAGTTGCTCGCGATGCCGAATTTCGGACAGACTTCGCTCAACGAAATCCGAATGAAACTCCGCGCGCTCGGCGTCGATCTCCGCGATACGAAGGGCGGCCCGATCAAGACGTTTACTCCAATTCCGCTTCCGACGTCGAAAAAGAACGAATTGGACGCCGAATTGATGGATGACGACGAGCTGTTCGACGAAATCGACGAAGCGGCGCTTCCCGAGGAGCCGATCGAACCCGATGCCGAGCCCGATCTCGAGGGCGACGATGGCTCGGACGGCGGCGCGGACGGTGGCGCCGATGATGGCGGCGTCGACGAGGTTTAAGTTTATATAACCAATCCCCGGATTCTTATAAATCGCGCCGCGAACTCGATAATGTAACTTCGAATCGCGGCGCGTTCTTTTTTATTTATCATAACCAAATCCCTTGTACGAGTTTTTTGAAGGCAGGATTGTGCAGCTCGAGTTGCACCGCGCAATCGTCGACGTGCAGGGCATCGGTTATATACTACAGATATCAAGCCACTCGATGGCCAAACTGCGGCCCGGCCAGACGACGCGGATCCTCTCGCATCTCGTCGTCGTCGACGGCGAGCCGCGTTTGTATGGATTCGCGGACGCGACCGAACGCGACCTCTTTCGAATGTTAACATCCGTTTCGGGCGTCGGCCCCGCGACGGCGCTCGGTTTATTATCACAAATGAATCCTTCGCAAGTGGCGCGCGCGCTGGCTTCCGGCGACGAAACCACGCTGCGACAGGCAAAAGGCATCGGCGCGAAAACCGCGGGCCGGTTAATCGTAGAATTGCGCGAAGCGGCGCAAAAACTCGGATTTGTCGAATCCGAATCCTCTCCGGCGGAAAACGACGCGATGCAGGCGCTCACAGCGCTCGGATTCTCGCGCCCGGAAGCGCAGCGATTGATGGAAATGGCGCGCAAAACGAATCCGGGGGGTTCGAGCGAGGTTTTAGTCAAGTCCGCGCTCGCCGCGAGCCGTTCGAAATCGTAAATTTTGCAAATAGACAGTTACTTCCAGCGCGCAGACCCGATTGAATCAATCCAAGAGTATGAACAAACGAATCGCGACGCTCCTGCTTCCGGGACTATTGTTGATTTTCGCCGGCGGTCCCGCGGCGTTCGCGAAACAATCCCCGTCAAGCCAACAACCAGCGAGCCAACAGGCGACGGGCGGCCCCCATTTGGAGGAATTGGTCCGGATATCGAAAGAGCGCGCCGACCGCTCGCGCCTCGAATCGATGGGACCCGTGACGGCGCTCATGGCGCTGCTCGAATTGCCTTATGAACAATCGCCCGAAAAGGTCGAATCGACGATTCAGGAGATTCTTAAATATAAGGATGTCGCGACGCGCGCGCTGATCCAAGGCCTGCGCGCTCCCGCGGGCGCGCCGCGAGGTTCCAACAGCGCTCGCGCGCTCGCAAAATCGGCCGATCCCGCGATCGTTAGCGAACTCGAAAGCGAACTCGCGAACGCAAAACCCGAAACGCGCTCGCGCATCGCGTGGGTGCTCGGACGTCATCCCGGCGACCGGACGCCGGCTTTGATACAGAAATTATTCATGGATTCCGACACCGACGTCGTTGGAGCGGCGGCGTTGGCGGCGTCGCAACTTAAATTAAAGGATTTCGCGACGCCGATCGCCGAAAAACTCGAAAAAGCGCAGCCGTCGCTTGCTAAGAATCTCCTCGCCGCCCTTGGCGAACTCGAAGACCCGAAAGTAACGGCGCAGATTCTTACATTTCTCGAGACGCCCATTGCGCAGGAATGCATCGGCGCGCTCGCCTCGCCAGTCCGATCGTTACATTCGAAGGAACTGTTATTACCGTCGCTCAAGGCGCTGATGAAATGGAAGGGATCCAACGAAGATAATTTAAAACTCGTTCAGGCCGTCGGCAGCGTGATCACCGCCAACGAGCGCGACGCGATGAACCTGCTAAAAAGACTGCTTTCGGAAGTTTCCGCGTCGCGCGAAGTGCAGGAGGAGGCGGCATACGCGCTGCATTTCGCGAAAGATCCGACCGCGAAGAATTTTCTATTACAAGACGTCAACGACCGCCTCCGCGAAAACCCCGAAAGCGACAAACTCATAAAAAAGCGCGCGCGCATCTATCTTAAACTAAAACTCTATCGCGAATCCGTCCGCGATTACGAGGATCTCCGCCGCATCGCTAAAAATAACAAATCTAATTTTAACATCGACCCCGACCTCTGGGTCGAAATGGCCCGCGCCTACGCCGGCGGAAAAACTTATCAATCCGCCGCCGACTGCCTCCGCAACGCCATGAGCACCGGCATGCACGCCAAGATTTTCCGCGACCACGAAGAATTCGCGGACATGCGCAAACAAACGAAGTATTTACCGTTGTTTGAAAACAACGATTAGCGCTCTGGCGCCGCAAGGCGCTTGCGCTGCGCGCGCGGCGTGCCCTGCGCGGGCGGCGAGGTGTGCGCTCGACGGGTTGGGTCGGCGGCTCAGACAGATGAGATGAGAAGGCCGGTTTCCGCCGGCGGGATATCTAAAATTAGATTCCCTACAAATGCGGGCTCGAGGCCCAAAGGACGGAAACCGACCCATGTCTCATTCT
>JACQFD010000010.1 GCA_016200225.1 Planctomycetota bacterium | reverse complement strand
GCCGACCGAATGGTCGAGCTCACGCCGCGGTTCTGGATCCGTTCGCATCCGAAAGCGGTCGTCGCGTAGATTCGCGGCAGCATTTGTGAGTGAAAGATTCTTCCCGCTGAAAGGATTTGGATGGAATGGTCGGACGGGTTCGGTGTGACAATTGGGTGGGGTGCTACCGCGCTGAATGGAGGTTTCTTACCGGATAGAGTAGTCGGTCAGGCGAATGAGGATCTCAGCCAGTTCCTATTTCGAGTACCCGGAAACGTGAATCATAGTGCGGCATTATTCAATGCCATTAATAACTACGTTGGATCCTGTTTGAAGGATGAAGATGTTATTCAAATATGTACGCAGTATAAAACTTCAAATCAGGAGTTGGCACTCATTGTACTTGCAATGTCCATGGAACTTTTACCTAATCCGTGGGTCCGAACTGCAGGGCCTTACACCGCGCTCGCCCCAACTTTACTTTTTGCAGAACCGGAACGATTACTAATCCGAACGCTTCAAGTGATTCGAGCGGTAGTCCCGGAGGGCGGTCCAAGAAATGATACGAACGCTGAATTGATTGGCGCGCGCGCAAGGTTAATCGCGCAAGAGATCTATTCGGAGCGCGCACGTACAAGAGGGGAGGTCCCTATTCCGCACCCGCTCTATTTTCGGCGCGCTAGGTCGAAGGGGTGTCTGATGTTGGCCGTGGCGGGAGTATTAGGGTTTTATTCACTGATTTGTCTTGTTAGCTGAATATAACTGTCACGGATATTATTAATTATGAGGAAGGAATAAAATGGGGCGGGCCCAATTGCCATCTTATTATAAAAATTAATGAAAAAGGAAAGGGGGCCGATCTTTACTTATTTTCGCTCTTCGATTTGCGAGATTGAACTTCCGCGGCCGCCCGCTTGGATTTGACTACGAGGACATTCATTTTTGTGGCCCAGACTTTCAATTGTTTACCAAGGTTATCGTTATCGCGGGAGTGCGTTTGTGTATCAATAAGACCCCTGAATCGAGGATCCTCGACGAGGTCGCCGATTTTTTCGCGGATCTCCGCGCACGCGTCGGTAAGAGTTTCATAACCTGAAAGCCGCTTCTCGGGATCCGTGAGACGGTCGATTTGCGCTTCGCGCGCGGTGAGGTCATCGAGCTCCTGCATGAGTTTACTCAATTCCCATTCGAACAATTCTTTTGTATCGGCGGGCTTCGACTGCGCGGCGGGGACGTTGCCTTTGTTTTCGCTCGCGGACGTTCTGCAGGATGCGCATATAATTAAAATTATGAATATGTAAATCGCAAGCGCGCGATCGAGATGGAACACTTGTTTCATGATATTCAAGTATAACAAACGCGGAACTGAAAGAGTGGGACTGGTCCACTTTCCTATACGGCGCGTGTTCCACATGTCATGCGGCCGGGATCACTGACGGCGAGGTGGTCGCGCTATTGCGGGCACGCGCCCACCGCGACGGCCGAAACTAAAAAAAGGGACGGGTCCAGTTTCGTACCCAGAATTTCACGCGGAGACGCGGAGGACACGGAGAGGATCAATGGAAAAGGGGACGTGCCTAATTTCCGTCGTTCAGTAATAGTAACGAAATAGGTCAAAGCCGGCGGCGGGCTCCGCGGCGCGGCGCAGCGGCGATGCTCCGGCCACGCCGTGTCGCGACCCACACGCTCGACGCGACGGGGCGTCGCCTTCGCCGCCGCTGTCTAGCGCCACGGACCCGCCGCCCGCCAGTACTAACGATAGCAAGTTCACTAATAAAAGCGCGGCATCGCCTCGCCGTCAGTGATCCTGGCCACTTGAATTGCAAAATCGGACCCGTCCCCTTTTTTCCATTATTTCCAATACGGGTTTTTCTTATAAAATTCCGGTAACTCAGGTTTGTTTACGATGTCGGTCGGAGCAATCTCGCCGGTGAGTCGCGGTTCACGTTCAGGAGTGATCTCAAATCGGATCGCCGGAATTTCGGTTTTCGATCCGGAGGCCGCGCCGCGGCGAGTGGAAATTGTAATTTCGGCGAGTCTCAAGGACAACCACTGACGTTTTCCGGCGTCGCTTGATATGTGAAATCCCGCGCCGATGATTCTGAATTCACTATCCCGTGGATCGATTAAGAAGGCTACTCGAAATGACTCCCACCACTCAACGTATCCGCCGGATCCCGCGAGTGTGGGGCTAATCATCAATACATCCTTGTCCACGAAATCGGGATCATGATAATATTCAACTTTGACCGATTTGGAGTGAGTGCCTCTCAATTTGCAACTGCACGTCGATGTAGCGACTTGGAAATCCTCTTTCTTTATATTGATTAAATGAAGATTAGACTCGAAGTATCGAGTTAAATCAGCAATCTCCTCGGACCGCGGGCGGCTGGCCGTATATCGCACATTTAAAATATCAGGTTTTGTGGCCACATTCGTCGCCATGTCGGACGTTTCCCGCGGCGAGCAGGATGGCCCGAGCGCCGTCGCGATTATCAACATCCGAACGGGTGATTTTCGCGCGTTACGTAACATCTTCAATGTCTAATGTACAAAGGCGTCGGCACTACGATCAAAGCAAAAATACCGGATACGCTCCAACTCTTGAGTTAATAATCCCCCCGCTGTGCGCTCGATGGGTTGGGTCGCGGCGAGTTGCGCAGGCAATTGTAAGAATGTCGGCCGCGTCGCGGCCGACATTCTTACAATTGACGAGCACTGCCGAGCCGCCGACCCAACCTGTCGAGCGCACAACTCGCCGCCCGCGCAGGGCTCGCCGCGCGCGAAGCGCAAGCGCCCAGCGGCGCAAGAGCGTACTCATTTTCTTAAATTTAAGATTGCGCGCGCATTGCCGGTTAATTCCAAGAATTCGCGTCTATAACTATCCGCGTCCTTGGCCAATGCCCGAACCGCGATTTCGTGAGCGAGATCGACGGAGGCGAGGCCTTTGCCGGGTAAATCGGAAAGCGATACGCCGAGCGTCGCGACGGCGGCGCAGAATTGAAATTCCTGCGAGGCGTCGACGTACTTTCTCTGAGTGTCGCGAACGCCAATGTCAATATTACGAACGGAGGAGCCGTCGGGAAGTTTATAATGAACGCGAATGCTACAAATCGAGCCCGAAACCTGCGGCGCCTGCGTTTCCGCCGATTGGGCCTGAGCAGCCGGCCCCTGAGCAGCCGGCACCGCGGGATCGGATTTGATCAATTCATACAATACCGAAACGCGCTGACCCGCGGGCCAGTCGATGCCCGGTTCGAGCGGGAGCCGCGCCGACAAATCGAGGCCCCCCGACGCGGCGTTGGAGGAATTATTTGTATCGAAAACGCGATACGCGAGCACGCGCGACGCGTCGAATACGACCCGAATCTGGACGTCGCGCGCGACGGTGATTTTCGGAAGCATCGCGCTGTCCGCGAGGCTTTTTTGTAATTCTTGAATATTATCAATACTATAATACTGTCCGTTGCCCGATTCGGCGAGCCGCACGAGCGCGCTTTCGTTCGTCGGATTTTCGTTAATATTTAAAATATTCAACGCGACGTCGCCCGCCGTGTTCGCGGACGCGAGGGAAGTCTCGAGTTTCCGAACGCCGCTGTTCTCGATGCCGTTCGTTATTAATAAGACTCCGTTGTTGCCATTCTCGGCGGCGTTCTTGCGGGCCGTTTCGAACGCGAGTTGCACGGCCGCGGCGGGATCTCCCGACGATTGCGGCGGCAGCGCGTCGATGGCGCGGTCGATGGCATCCTTCTTCCCGGCTTTCGTCGCTTCGAGCGCGACGCCGGGATTTACAGAATTTGTAACAATTGCAAATGTATCATTTCCGCCAAGTTGTTTCGCGAACAAACGCAACGATTCTCGCGAGATCGAAATGCGATTTTCGGCGGGTCCGGGCTCGTTCGCCGCCCAGCAGACGACCACGTTGGACGCGGCGCGCGGATCGCCGGCCGCGTCGCGCGCGCGCGCCGAAATCCATAATAACAGATGCGCCGGATTCCACGGACACTGCGCGAGTTCGGCCGAAACGGCGACCGGCTCCTGTTCCGAAGGCGCGGCCGTTTCATAATGAAAATAATTGATCATTTCGCCGACGTGCACCGACGTCTTATCGGGAATCGTTTTATTCACTAATAACGATCGCCGCACGCGCGCATACGAGTCCGCCGACGGAATTAAAGAAAAACTCGAAACGGGGCGATCCTGGGCCGCTACAAATCCGCTCAGCATCGGCTGCGGCGCGCCCGACGGGGCGCGGACGAGCGACGTCGAAGCCAATCCGCTTTCGTGGCCCCGCAACGGACCGATGTCGCCATAAGCGTATTGTTGTATTCGTCGTCGACGCGGCACGCCGCGCGACTCGGTTTGCGCAGTATTTAGAATCTGCAATTGTTCGTCGTCGAACGAGCGATCGCCGTCGGCATCTTTTTGCGGTTTCGACGCCGGTTTCGCGTCGGCGCTTGTGGAATCTTTACTTTCGACGGATTTTCCCGCGCGGAATTTCTTTTGTAACTGTTCGGATTTTGACTGTTCCGAACGCGACGGTTCAGCCGGCGACTTTTCGGTTTGTAAAGAATCCTTCGTTTCGGAAGGACTTGGCGAAAGCTCGGATTGTAATTTACCCTTCGGTCCCGGCGCGTCCGCGGATTTATCTTCAACTTTATCACTTAAGGATAATATCCCTTTGTCCGCGAAAGTCTCTTTCTTGCGGTCGTCGCTTTTCGAAGTTCCGCGATCGATTCCGTCGCTCGGGCGGGCATCCTTGTGTTTGGCAATTTCTTTTGTAACAACTGGTTTTCGGGTTACGCCGCCGCCACCGCTGGCAATTTTGCCGCCAGTAGTATTGCCGTCAATAACACTGCCGCCAGTAGTACTGCCGCCAAGGTCGCCGCGCACCGCCTCCTCGCCGGCGACACGCTCGCCGCGTTCGCGAATCGGCTCGGAATTCTTATCTTTATTTTGCGCTTCGGCGCCATCGGGGCCGGCGAACCGGCGGGTCTCCTCGGCGGGCGCGCGTTTTGACGCCGCGGCCCCGCCTTCGGGCGATTTGTAATTTTCTGTCAATGAACTCAAATCGCCGGCTTTTCCGCCGCGGAGCTCGCCGAACGATACGTCCGATCTGTATTTTTCCCCGCCCGCTTCGCTGTCCGCGCCCTTGCGCGGGGTTTTCGAGTCGAGTTTCCCGCTCTTCTCTTCTCCCGTATTCAACTTCCAACCCTCCGGGGCGGCGCCCGTCCGTCCGGCCTCGAGCAATCGTAACGAATCGCCGCCGGTCGCGCCGCGGTCATGTACAAAAAACGCGACCGTAACGGTTATAACGAGCGATGCCGCGATCAACGCGGCGGTTTGGAAATAAATAATTCTCGCGGGCCCCGTTCTTCGCGAACCGGAGCCCGCCGCGTTCTGTAATATCAATAAATGTTGTTCCGCGCGCAAACGCGGCGCCGTTTCGTTAGCATACAATTCCGAGAGCGCCTCCGCAGTCGCGCGGATTTCGGCGACGACGCGGCGCGCGTCTTCGCTCGCGGCGAGTTCGGCCTCCACGGCGGCGGCCTCGGCGGGTTCGAGTTCGCCAAGCGCATAGGCCGTCAGGCGTGGATCATCTGGGTTGAGCGTCATGGTTGGACGAGTCCTTTGCGTGGATGATTTGTATAATCTCCGAGTCTTGGTATTGCTTGAGTTTTTGTAAGTTTTGCGCGAAGTTTTTGTATGCCGACGTGGATCAGAAATCCGACGTGGCTCACGCTCTGGCCGGTGACGCCGGCTATTTCCTTATACGAAAGGCCCCCTTGAAATCTTAGTCTAAGAACTTCCTGCTCGCGCGGCGTCAGTTTTTGTAACGTCGCGCGCAGCGCGGCGCACGACTCGCCGATTTCCGCCGCGTCGATCGGCGCGGCAGGTTCGCCGGCGAATGTATCCAATGATGCATCGTCAAGATTCGTCGCGCGCCTGCGTCGCTTCAAGTCGACGGCACCGTTGCGACAAACTGTATAAAGCCATTCCGCGAGGTGCCCTCCGACCTCCTCGCGTTTTTGTGAACATAATTTAAGAAAAGTGTCCTGCACGACATCGCGCGCGAGTTCGAAGTCGCCGAGCACGCGAAAGGCGTGGGAAATCAGCGGCTGCTCGAATCGTTCGAGAGCCGCCGCAACCCACTGCGATTGCGAGTTCAGCGAATCGTCCATTGCATGCGGATCATGTGTTCATGCGTGTCCAAGTGTCTCGACGAAGAACAGCGTCGGTTATGAGTCGGAAAATCTTGGGGGAGAGACCCGAGCGTCCGCGCTGAATGAGAATGATCCGAAAATGGCCACGCCGTGTCGCGAACCACACGCCAGCGCGAACGCACCGCGGTCATCGATCCCGGCCACACAGATCCCAAACCCCCAATTCCCCAACGATCGCCGGCTGTGGTTCCGCGCGAGTTCCGCAGCCATTTATATTACAAACGCTTCGCGTTTGTAATATAAATGGCGAGGACCTGTCTGAGCGCCGGAACCACAGCCGGCGATCGTAGAAATATATTAAATATTATAAAAAAAATAATAAATAACAATTATTGACGAAAGTGAATGCGCCATGCGGCGCGAGAGCACTTCCTACCAACCAGCTCCCGAGCGCGTCGTCTGTTTGGCTATTTCTTTTTCGTTCTCCCAAACGCCGAGGCCGGTCTTGAGGTCGGTCAACGTTAGTTTAAAATTAAAATAGGACTCGGAGGCGCCGCCTTCTTTGACTTTGATTTGTATAATAATACCGGAGAGGCTGTAACGGGGGGCCTGAACCGTGCGATTGGGCTGGACGGTGTTCGGGTCGATCATCGGATCGTTCCCGAGAGCGCGCGCATCTTTTGTAGCGTCGTCTTCGGCTCTCTTGCCGATCGCGGTCGTCGTGAATACTTTGCCAGATCCTAATAATGCGATGCGGATTTTATCCGTTAATATTTCCGTGTCGAGATGCTGCGTCGTTTTGTTGACGACGTTCGAAATCTGCATGACCGTCGGGTTCTGCGCGGTGTAATTCGCGAGCACGGACGATTGTAATAAAGAATTCGTCAGCGATTCCGCGGCGTCCTGCCAGTCTTTAAAATTAACGTCGTGGGCCGTGACGAGGCCCTCATTGCTGGATGCGTCGATGCGGCGCGTCGATCCGGCGCAGGCGGTCGCGAACGCGAGAGGCGCCGCGAGAATCATGATGAGGCGTGATCGGTTGAACATGATGATTGGATCGGTTTGGTTATGAATTTATGAACGGTTGTTTGTTATTGGATATTAACGATCGAGGTTCGTGAGTTTTAATCGAAAATCGGCGATATTCGGTTTGGGCGCGACGCCGGTGATCTCGAGCGTCTCGCCCGCGTGCGCTTTGCGCGGGAGCCACGTGGACGTCGGCGTGTCGACCAGAAAACCCTGCGGATCGAGCCATTCGAAACGATATTGATATTCGATGTCGCCGCCCGTGACATTCGTTAAATTAACTTGAATGGTCCAGTGATCGCCGCTCATTTTTTCGCGGACGTCGTCGACGCGCAGATCGGCGCTCAATTCGGGATTGAATAGTATCTTTTCGACCGGGATCCGGTTGGCGCCGCCCCGCGACGGCGTTTGGACCGTGTTGACCGAAGTATTGCACGCGGCCGCGAACGCGAGCGGTGCGAATAGTAAAATATGCGTTGACTTTTGGATTAGAATCGTGGATTTCATGATTGGATTATTGTAATGTCGTTTTGTTGCATGTACATCAAAATTTCACGCGCCGATTCGCCGGCGCACGGAGGAGGCGTGCAGAGAGAGGTGGCCCGGATGGACGCTGCGGGCGATGACGAACGCGCAGTCGCCGTCGGGAATGTCCACGACGATGGGGGAACCGCGTCGGCCATTTGTAAATTCGAGAGCGAATTGTAATTTCCGATCGGCCGGAATCGGGAAGCGCGCCACTTGAAATTCCTTGCCGAGCGTCGTCCATCCGCGCAGGTCGGCATTATTTACAATCGCGGACCAGATTCCGACCGCGATGCGCGTGAGCGTGTCGGCGAGATCGCCGTGTCGTTTATTGACATTCGAAACGACGGCTTTCGCGAGCGTGGAAACGATGATGCGCGCGATCATCGACGGCAATTGTTGATGAAATTCGTTCGCGACGATCGCGTCGACGCTCGCGATCCGCAGCGTTTGTCCGAGCGCGCGGCCGTCGCCGCCCTGAACGGCGAGCGTGCGCGCGTCGGCGGGACTGAATTGTAATGTCGGAAACGCGAAGCCGATATAAGTAATATAGCCCGGGACCGGCACGACGAGATCGATGCGCGTCTCCGCGCGCCGCGGACCCGCGCCGTTTTCGAAAAATACAAATACAGAACGGTCGAGCGCGCGCACGCCCGATCGATCGATCGATTCGAGGTCGGCCGCGACCGAGGGATTGCCGGGCGCGATCGCCGCGAGGCGCGCGAAATCGACGCGCGCGTCGTCGGCGTCGAAATTTGCGACGTGGCACGCGGCCGAGATGTACGACGCGAACGGATTTGTAAAATTAGCGTATTCCGGCGTGAGTTGATCGTTTAGATTCGAATATAAATTATCGATTTTCGAACGGTTGCCGCCGTTCGACGCGACGCCCGAATAATGTAAATTCTTCGCACGCGCCGTCGACCGCGCGTCCTCCTGCGCGGCGGCGATCTCCGAAGCATACTTTTCGACGGCGTCTTTTTGAGCGAGATCCGCGCGGCGGACCTCGACGAGGGCGCCCTCGAGATCGCCGGTCGCGAGATAATTCAGCGCCTTATAAGTATTAATAAGAATCTTTTCCGCGGGATTCGCTTTATATGGAATCGCATTGGTATTGGTTCCGACCGCGGCCGCTTCGTCGAGTCCGTCGCGAAGACTGACGGCCGGCCGTTTTTCCATCTCCTCGATTTTTTGTTCACAAATCGTAAATGTAACATTGCTGTCGGCGAAACGTTTGGCCGCATGTAACAATTTTCCCTCTTCGAGCAGCCAGACGACGCCGTCGCGCCCCTCCTTCTTCGATTGATAATCATCACTCCGAATCATCGCCGCCGCCTGCGCGAAATCGCCGGCGCGGTAGGCGCTGTAAACCGGCGCGATTTGCGTTGGATACGAACGAAAGATGGACCCGCACGACGGCAGCGCGCCCAGCGCGCAGAGGATCGCGGCGGCGGCAATGCCGCCCCCGCGCGCGATCGATCGTTCGTTCGGTTCTCGATTCATTGTTCGAAGTTCGAACTCTAGTTCAGCAAGTAACGCTCGGAAGACAAGGAATGTGCCGCCGGACGTTCGCACGGCGCGGAACCGCCGGAAGTGTCCGCGCAGCGTGTCATCGCATGTACGAACGCCGGCGTTGCGCGCGCGGATGCGCATTTTTCGGGCGATTCCGGCCAAGTGCGGACGGGCGCGCCGTATTTATACAATTTTTATGGCGACGACGGATGCTTTTATGCATTTCTGATCGAAACGCGCGCGGGTTTGGACGAATATAAATAAACGATTTCGCCGGACGGCCAACATGAACGATCTGATCTCCATCGCCGTCATATTACTGCTCTTCGCCGCCACATTATTACAAATACGCGCCGCGCGCGAACTTGAGGAAACCCCATGAGCTGGTTCGACTGGTTCGTCGCCGCCCTCGCGGCCGCAATTTTGATATATCTCCTATACGCGCTCTTTCGACCCGAAAAAATAAGCTGATCGCCGTGGACGCACTTCAATTTATTATCTATTGCGCGGCATTATTATTATGCGTGAAGCCGCTGGGCGCATATATGGCGCGCGTGTTCGACGGCGGCGCCGGAACCGCGGCGCGCGTGTTCGGCCCGGCCGAGCGCGCGATCCATCGCGTTTGTGGGATCGACCCCGCGCGCGAAATGGGATGGCGCGAATACGCGGTATCATTAATCATATTCAACTCTATTGGCGCGCTGCTCGTTTATTTCATAACGCGGCTGCAGGGACTTCTGCCGCTCAACCCGCGCGGGCTTTCGGCGCCATCGCCGGACTTATCATTCAACGTCGCCGTCAGCTTTGTAACAAATACGAACTGGCAGTCGTACGGCGGCGAATCGACGATGAGTTATTTTACACAAATGACCGCGCTCGCGGTCCAGAATTTCCTTTCGGCGGGTACTGGAATCGCGGTCGCGGTCGCGCTCGCGCGCGGTCTTTCGCGCGAAAAATCGGCGTCGATCGGCAACTTTTGGAATGATCTCGTAAAAAGCGTTTTGTATATACTTCTGCCTCTCTCGGCCGTGCTCGCGGTCGTGCTCGTCTGGCAGGGAGTCGTGCAGAATTTCGATGACTATAAATCCGCGACGCCGCTCGATGCGGGCGCGGCGAGCCGGCAAGTGCTTCCGATGGGTCCGGCGGCGGCACAGATCGCGATCAAACAATTGGGGACCAACGGCGGCGGATATTTCAACGTCAACTCCGCCCACCCGTTCGAGAATCCGACGCCCGTCTCCAATTTTCTTGAGATGCTGTCGATCTTACTGATCCCGGCGGCGTTTTGTTATACGTTCGGCGCGCTCGTGCGCGACAAGCGCCAGGGCTGGGCCATTCTCGCGGCGATGTTTTTGTTATTTATTTTTCCGGCGCTGCTGTGCTGGTGGTCGGAACAGAATGTGAACGCGCACCTCTCGAAATGCGGCGTTGCGACGGACGCGGGCCCGCTCTCCTGCGGCGGCAATATGGAAGGAAAAGAAGTTAGATTTGGAATTGTTAATTCAACATTGTGGGCCGCGGCGACGACGGCGGCGTCGAACGGATCCGTCAATTCCATGCACGACTCGTTCACGCCGCTCGGCGGGCTCGTTCCAATGTGGATGATGATGCTCGGGGAGGTCGCGTTCGGCGGCGTCGGCTCGGGCCTTTATGGAATGTTTATATTTATTCTCGTCGCGGTGTTCCTCGCGGGGTTGATGGTCGGGCGGACGCCGGATTATTTAGAAAAAGAAATCGGCCCGTTCGAAATGAAAATGGCGGCGATCGTAATATTAGTTCCGGCGATGCTCGTATTGGTCGGAACCGCGATCTCGTGCGTCGCGCCCGACGGACTCGCGGCGATTTCGAATCCGAGACCGGGAGCGCATGGATTCTCGCAGATTTTATATGCGTTCACGTCCGCGGCCAATAATAACGGAAGCGCGTTCGGCGGCGTGAGCGCGAACACGCCGTATTATAATTATGCGCTCGGCATTTGCATGTTTTTCGGACGATTCGCGGTGATCGTCCCCGTGCTCGCGATCGCCGGATCGCTCGCGGCGAAAAAGAAGACGCCGCGCAACTCCGGCACGGTCTCCACGCACACGCCGCTATTTATTATTTTACTCGCCTCCACGGTGATCATCGTCGGGGCGCTCACGTTTTTCCCGGCGCTCGCGCTCGGGCCGATCGTGGAACATTTACAACTGATCGGCGCGGCCGGGAAATAATCGCAACATGGCCGCACGCCGCCTGAAAGGTCTCCGCGCGTTTCTCGATCCGTCGTTGCTGCGGGGAGCGATCGCCGGATCGTTTACAAAGCTGGATCCGCGGAATCAATTAAAGAATCCGGTCATATTTATCGTTTATGTCGGCGCGATGCTCACGACGGTATTGTGGTTTCGCGCACTCGCCGGTTATCCCGAGGAAAACGCATCGTTTATATTTCAAATATCGGCGTGGCTTTGGATCACGGTTTTGTTTGCCAACTTTTCCGAAGCGCTCGCGGAGGGCCGCGGACGCGCGCAGGCGCGCGCGCTGCGCGCCACGCGGTCGGACGTCCCGGCGAAGCGCCTCGCCGAACCGAAACCGAATTCGCCATTTATTGTAGTGTCCGCGGCATCGCTAAGAAAAAATCAATGCGTGCTCGTCGAGGCGGGCGACATCGTGCCTTGCGACGGCGAAGTCGTCGCGGGCGTCGCGTCCGTCGACGAGAGCGCGATCACCGGCGAGAGCGCCCCCGTCATACGCGAGACCGGCGGCGATCGCAGCTCGGTCACGGGAGGAACGCGCGTGCTGTCCGACTGGATTATTGTTAGAATCTCCGCGAATCCCGGCGAAGCGTTTCTCGACCGGATGATACAGATGGTGGAGGGCGCGAAACGGCAAAAAACGCCGAACGAAATCGCGCTCGATATATTATTAGCCGCGCTCTCCGTAGTATTTCTGTTCGCCGTCGCGACGCTTTCTCCATCTTCGATTTATAGCGTCAATGCTGCGGGCACGGGCAGGCCCGTTTCGATTACAATATTGGTGGCGCTGCTGGTTTGTTTAATTCCGACGACCATCGGCGGCCTGCTCTCGGCGATCCGCATCGCCGGCATGGACCGCCTCCTGCAGGCCAACGTCATCGCGACGTCAGGCAGGGCCGTCGAGGCCGCGGGCGACGTGGATGTGTTATTATTAGATAAAACAGGAACCATCACGCTCGGCAACCGTCAGGCGTGCGCGTTTCTTCCGGCGTCCGGCGCGTCGATGGAAACGCTCGTCGATATTGCACAATTGGCGTCGCTCGCCGACGAGACGCCCGAGGGGCGAAGCATTGTTATATTAGCAAAAAGACTGGGCGTGCGCGAGCGCGACATGGCGCAGCTCGGCGCCACATTTATACCATTCTCCGCCCAGACGCGCATGAGCGGCGTGGATGTCGCGGGGCACAACGGACAAATCCGGCCGATCCGCAAAGGCGCCGCCGAGACGATCCGCTCGTACGTCGTACGCCTCGGAGGCGCGTTTCCGCCCGAAGTGGATGCTACAGTTCTTGAAATTAGTAAACGCGGCGGCACTCCGCTCGTTGTCGCCGACGGCGCGCGCGTCGCCGGAACGATCGAATTGAAAGATATTGTAAAAGGCGGCATCCGCGAACGATTTCAGGAATTGAGAAATATGGGAATCAAAACGGTCATGATCACCGGCGACAATCCGGTGACGGCCGCGACGATCGCCGCCGAAGCCGGCGTCGACGATTTCCTCGCGCAGGCGACGCCGGAAAAAAAATTACAACTAATCCGCGAATATCAAAAAGGCGGGCGCCTCGTCGCGATGGCGGGCGACGGCACGAACGACGCGCCCGCGCTCGCGCAGGCCGACGTCGCGGTTGCGATGAACACCGGCACGCAGGCGGCGAAAGAGGCCGGCAACATGGTGGATCTCGATTCGAACCCGACGAAATTGATAGAAATCGTCGGCATCGGTAAGCAACTATTAATGACCCGCGGATCGTTAACGACGTTTAGTCTCGCCAACGACGTCGCGAAATATTTTGCAATCATTCCAGCCGCGTTCGCGGACGTGGTTCCGGGCCTCGGCGCGCTGAATATCATGCATTTGTCGAGCAGGGTCTCGGCCGTGCTCGCCGCCGTCATCTTCAACGCGTTGATTATTATATTCCTCGTTCCGCTCGCGCTGCGCGGCGTCGCTTATAAACCGCGCTCCGCCGACGGCATCCTCGCGCGCAATGTTATTATTTACGGCCTCGGCGGCCTCGCGGCGCCGTTCTTCGGCATCAAAGCGATCGATATGATCATTTCTTTATTTTAATTATTTTCAAGAAGAAAATATATATGCTCGCATCCGTACGCAACGCGATTTGTATGCTTCTTGCGCTGACCGTGCTTGTCGGCGTCGTCTATCCGCTCGCGATCACCGGAATTTCAATATTAATATTTCCAAAACAGTCGCGCGGGTCGATTGTGCAGCGCGACGGCTCCACTGTCGGCTCCGAACTGATCGGGCAATGGTTCACGAGCCATCGCTACTTTTGGGGCCGGCCGTCCGCGACGTCGCCGGATCCTTATACTTCTTATGATGAAAAATCGGGCGGCGCCTCCGCCGGTTCGAACCTCGCGGCGTCGAATCCGGACTTCATTGCCGCCGTAAAAAAACGCGCCGCCGACGCCGCGGTTTCGAATCCCGCCGCGAAGGAACCGGTTCCGGTCGATCTCGCGACGGCGTCCGGCAGCGGTCTCGACCCGCACATCAGCATCGCCGCCGCGAAATATCAAATCGCGCGCGTCGCCGCCGCGCGCGGACTGCCGGAAACTACAATTGCCGCAATCGTCGACCGAATCGCGGAAGGGCGGCAATGGGGCGTTTTCGGCGAGCCGCGCGTCAACGTTCTCGCTCTGAATCTTGCATTGGACGAATCCGCGGGCAAAAATGGCAAGTGACGTGGCATTGATACCATGAACCAGGTTTCCGGGCGCCCCGATCCCGACCGGGTGCTTCATCACGTTCAAAAGCAGGAATTACAAAAAAAGCGGGGAAAGTTAAAGATATTTTTCGGCGCGGCGCCGGGCGTCGGCAAGACGTACGCGATGCTCGAGGAGGCCCGAAAGTTATATTCGCAGGGCGTCGACGTGTCCGTGGGCGTCGTGGAACCGCACGGCCGCTCGGAGACCGCGATGTTACTGTTAGGATTGGATATATTGGCGCCGCGTATCGTTAACTATCGCGAGACGACGCTTTCGGAGTTCGATCTCGACGCGGCGCTCGCGCGGCGGCCGGCGCTGATTCTTATGGATGAACTCGCGCACGCGAACGCGCCCGGTTCCCGCTTCGAAAAACGTCATCAGGACGTCGCGGCGCTGCTCGACGCCGGAATGGATGTATTTACGACGCTGAACGTCCAGCATTTGGAAAGTTTTAATGATATTATCGCGCAAATTACAGAAATCGAAGTGCGCGAAACGGTGCCCGATTCGATTTTCGACGAGGCCGACGAGGTCGAACTCATCGATCTGCCGCCCGACGAATTGTTATCGCGCCTGCAGGCCGGAAAAATATATATATCGCAGGTCGCCGCGAACGCCATTTTGCATTTTTTCAGAAAAGGCAACCTTTCCGCGTTGCGAGAGCTCGCGCTGCGCCGGACGGCGCAGTGGGTCGACGGGCAAATGCAAAAATACAAGCGCGAGCAGGGGATCGCGGGCGTGTGGCCGGCGAGCGAGCGAATTTTAGTGTGCGTCGGCTCGGGACCGAATTCCGGAAACGTGCTGCGCGCGTCGAAGCGCCTCGCGATCTCGTTGCGCGCGGACTTGATCGCGCTCTACGTCGAGGATCCATTGAGAATGCAAAAACCCGCCGCGGAACGCGAGGAGGTGCTTTCGTCGCTGCGGCTCGCCGAACAGCTCGGAGCGGAAACTGTAATATTAAACAACAGCGGGCCCGGTCCCGGCGCGCTCGCGGACCGGATTATACAATACGCGAAATCGCGAAATGTAAACAAAGTTGTCGTGGGCCGGAGCCGCAAATCGCCGTGGCGCGAACGGTTGTTCGGTTCGACACCGCTCCGAATATTACAACAATGCAGCGATTTGGATATATTTATTATCCAGGATGCCGACGGTCTTCCGGGCGGGGAGCAGGCGCCCGGCGGCGGCGGGCGCGTTCCGTTCGCGCGGCCGACGTCGCCGCCGCGACATTACGGTTTTGTCGTCGTCGTGACGGCGGTGATCACCGCGCTCGCGGCGCTGATGGACAAGGGACACTTCAGTTCGGCGAACATCGCTATGATTTATCTTCTCGGCGTGCTCGTCATTTCGGTGGCGACGGGCCGCGGGCCGTCGATTTTCGCGACGATTCTCAGCGTCGCGGCGTTCGATTTCTTTTTTGTGCCGCCAAAATTAACATTTGCGATCGCCGACTCCGAATATATTATTACTTTTGTCGTCATGCTCGCCGTCGCGTTCGTGAGCAGTTCTCTGACGGTGCGCATTCGCGAGCAAGCCGAGGCGGCGCGCGCCCGCGAACGGCAGACTTCCGCGCTGTACGCGATGTCGCGCGAACTCGCGGCCGCGCGGGATTTCAGCGAGGTATTACAAATCGGCCGTCGGCACATTCGCGAAACGCTCGAAGGAGACGTTGCTATATTATATTGCGACGCCGCGGGAAAACTCGATCTCGCGGCGTCGCGCCATTGTGAATATACACTTGGCGACATCGACAACGGCGCCGCGCAGTGGGTTTTCGATCATTTACAATCGGCCGGCCTCGGCACGATGACGCTTCCGTCGGCGCAGGCGCTCTATCTGCCGATGAAAGCGGCGCAGGGCGTCGTCGGCGCGGCCGGTTTCAAGCCTCGGGCGGGCGCGCCGCTCGCTCCTGCGAAGCAACATTTGTTAGAAACATTCGTGAGCCAATTGTCGTTCGCGATCGAGCGGGTGCAATTGTTAAAAAATGCGCAGGACGCCCAACTCCGCTCCGAAACCGAACGCATGCGAAACGCATTGTTAAGTTCGGTTTCGCATGATTTGAAAACTCCGCTCGCGGTGATCACCGGGACGGCGACGACGCTTTCGCAAAATATGGAAACGCTGTCGCCGGAGACGCGGCGCATGCTCGCCGACGACATTCATGAAGAATCCAACCGGCTCGCGCGGCTGATCGAAAACTTGGTTTTCGCGACGCGCCTCGACGACGGAAGCATACAATTAAAAAAAGATTGGTGCTCGGTCGAGGAGATCGTCGGCAGCGCGCTCGCGCGCGTCGAAGATCGTCTAAAAACGCGCGAAGTGAAGACGATGGTGCCGGCCGATCTGCCGATGATCAAAGCCGACGGCGTATTGTTAGAACAGGTATTATTGAATTTACTCGAAAACGCGCTTCGTTATACTCCCGAGAGCACGCCGATCGAGATCTCCGCGTGGCGCGAAGGCGGCCGCCAGATTATTAAGATTGCGGACCGCGGCCCCGGCATTCCGGAAGGGGAGGAGGAAAAATTGTTCGAACGATTCTACCGCGGCGGCACGCCGCCGAGTTCGCCGGGACTCGGTCTTGGACTTTACATATGTCGCGGCATCGTCGAGGCGCACGGCGGGCGCATTTGGGGCGAGCGCCGCGCGGACCGCGGATCCGTATTTAATATATCGCTCCCGGCTCCCGAATCGAGCAGCGCGGCTCCCGCCGTTGAATTGGAAAATATATAAATTATGGAACCTCCCATTCCCTCGAATTCGCTGTCGGTGCTCGTCGTCGAGGACGAACCGAAAATCCGCCGTTTTCTCGAAGCGGCGTTCACGGCTCAGGGATTTCGCGTGCACGAAGCCGGCGACGCGCAGGCCGCGCTCGCTTCTGTAACATTAAAAATGCCGAATGTGATTATTCTCGATCTCGGGCTTCCGGGAATGGACGGACTCGAACTGACGCGGCGCCTGCGGGAGTTTACAAATACTCCGATCCTCGTGCTTTCGGCGCGCGGCCGCGAGGATGATAAAATTACCGCGCTCGACGCGGGCGCCGACGATTATATTACCAAACCGTTCGGCGTCGGCGAGCTCGTGGCGCGCGTCCGCGCGGCGATCCGGCGCTCGGAGGTCCTCGCGGGCGGCGTCGATGCTACAGTTTTCGAGAGCGGCGCGCTGAAAGTCGATCTCGCGGCGCGGCGCGTGTGGGTCGACGGCGCCGACGCGCGGCTCACGCCGACCGAATACCGCCTGCTCGGAATCTTAATTAAAAATGCCGGAAAGGTAATTACGCACAATCAACTTCTAACGGAGGCGTGGGGTCCCGGCAACGCGGGCGAAATACAATATTTGCGCGTCTACATGTCGTCGCTGCGGCGCAAAATCGAGAAGAATCCGGCGCGTCCGGTATTGTTACTTACCGAAACGGGCGTCGGATACCGGCTCGTCGATCGCTTCGACGGATGAAATCCGGAAACTATAATAAACAATACGGACCGCGGCGCGCGGCGATGTTGTTGTCTCTGCCGCTCCTGTCCGGCGCGTGCGCCGCGGCACCCGCGTTGCGCGTGATCCGCGACGCCGCGCGCGCGCGCGGCCTGCTCGTCGACGTTGCGTCGATCGCGCCCGGAATCGACGTCGAATTGAAGTATGCCACCGCGCATAATTTCACGGGCGAACGAATCTATCGATCGGGAAAAGCATATTTAATAAAAGACGCCGCGTGGAACCTCGCGCTCGCGAACGCTAAATTTAGAGACTACGGATATAAACTAAAAATCTGGGACGCGTATCGTCCGCTCGCGGCGCAGCGCGCGATGTGGGAGCGCGTTCCCGATGCGCGTTTTGTCGCCGATCCGGAGAAAGGGAGCCGGCACAATCGCGGCGCGGCGGTCGACGTGACGCTCGTGACGATGGACGGCCGCGAGGTCGACATGCCGACGTTTTTTGATGAATTTACAGAACAGGCGGCGCCCGGCGCCGCGGGCATTTCCCCGCCGGCGGCGCGCAACGCGGCGCTCCTCGCAAGCGTGATGATCGATTGCGGATTTTCGCCGCTCGCCGCCGAGTGGTGGCATTTCGACGCGCACGGCTGGCGGGATCTCGACTTGATCGACGTCGACGCGGCGTTGCTCGACGACTCGCGGGACTGACCGGCCCGCGCACTGGGAATTCGCGGCGAAATGTATTAGAAAGGACAGTCCCGACATGAACCCGATATTCCGAAATTCGCAGCCGATGATTCGATTTTCTTGCATCGCCCTCGCGGCCGCCACTGTATTAACAATTCCGCAGGACGCAATCCGTACGAATGGTAAGAACGTCGCGGGCGACAACGCCGTTCCGGGAACGCTGCCGCTCGATACAATTAAAAAGATGATCGCGGAAAAGGATGCGCATACGCCGATAACAATTACAGCTCCCGACGGTTTGAACGAACTCGGCGCGCGAGTCCCGGCCGACAATCCGGCCACGAAAGCTAAAATTGAACTCGGCCGGCAATTGTATTTTGATCCGCGCCTTTCGAAGGATCTAACCGTTTCGTGCGCGACGTGCCACAATCCTACAAAAGGCTATTCGGACGCACAGCCGACCTCGACAGGCATCTCCGGCCAGCGCGGCGGGCGAAGCGCGCCAACTGTAATGAATCGCGCGCTCGCGCCGGTTCAATTCTGGGACGGCCGCGCGGCGTCGCTCGAAGCGCAGGCGCTCGGCCCGATCGGCAATCCGATCGAAATGGGTTTCAGCCCATCGGATGCGGCGGCGCGGATCGCCGGAATCGAAGGTTACAAGATTCAATTTGATAAAGTCTTTGGCGGGCCGCCGACGCCGGACTTTATAGCAAAAGCGATTGCAACATTCGAACGAACGGTCCTCTCGGGCGCTTCGCCGTACGATTATTATCAAGCGGCCGAACCGTTCCGCGGCGGTCCCGACGCCGACGAGTCGGCCGACGAGAAATCGCGAAGACTTAAGATTCTCGCCGACGAAAAAGCGCATCCGCTGAGCGAGGCCGCGGCGCGCGGCATGAAATTATTCTTTAACAAAGCGCAATGCAACCTTTGCCACGCGGGCGAGAATTTATCCGACGAACAATATCACAATCTTGGCATCGGGTTCGACAAAGCGAAACCGGACGGAGGCCGCGAGGATTTTACAAAAAAGGACGAAGACCGCGGGAAATTCCGGACGCCGACGCTTCGTAATATTAAGGAAACGGCGCCGTACATGCACGACGGCAGCCTGAAATCGCTGAAGGAAGTCGTCGAGCATTATAATAAAGGCGGCATTGATAACAAATGGCTCTCGCGCGACAAAATTCGCAAACTCGAACTTACGGAAACGGAAATCGCCGACGTCGTCGCGTTTCTCGAGCAGGGATTGCAGGGAATTGTAACGAAGGTCGACGTCCCGAAACTGCCGTGAGCATCGCCGCCGAAACCACGCACGGAGGGCGCCGCGCACGCGTCGTCTTCGGCGGTTCGAATGGTAATATTCTGGGGACCGGGCTGCTCGGCGAGTTTACGAAACTTATGGAGCGGCTCGGCGCCGACCGCTCGCTCCGATGTATTACAATCGAGGGCGAGGGCGCGAATTTTAGTTATGGCGCGTCCGTTCAGGAGCACGCGCGCGAGGGCGTCGCGGGAATGCTCGCGGCGATGGGGGCCTGTTCGGCGGCGCTTCTTTTTTGTGATATTCCGACGATCGCGCTCGTGCGCGGCCAGTGTCTCGGCGGCGGATTGGAACTCGCGCTTTGCTGCTCGCGCATCGTGGGCGCGAAAGACGCGCACTTCGGTTTCCCGGAGATCAAACTCGGCGTGTTCGCGCCGATCGGATCGTTATTATTACCGTTGCGCCTGCGTTCCTCGCGCGCCGAAGAATTATTAATATCCGGGCGCTCGCTGCGGGCCGCGGAGGCGCTCGAGATCGGCCTCGTCGACGACGTCGCGCTGGATCCCGAACCGACGGCCGCGGCGCTGTTCGAGCGCGAATGGCTCGGATCGAGCGCGTCGTCGTTAAGATTCGCGGTCGCGGCGGCGCGGGCGGGCGTCCGTCGCGGATTTCGTGAACAATTGCGCGAAATGGAAAGTTTATATTTAACGAAACTGATGCGGACCGCGGACGCGGAGGAAGGCATGCGCGCATTCCTCGAGAGGCGCGCGCCGGTGTGGAAAGATGCGTGACTTGACGCTTGAGTTTTCGTTAATTTTAATTTTCGCAACCGCGCCGCTCGCGCGCGCGCAGAATCCGCCGGTGTCGAAACCCGCCGAGGTCGAGGAGCATTATCCGGGGGGCGCCCTGCTGCGGCGGTTCGGCGTCGACGAGCAGGGGCGGCGCAACGGGCCGTTTTCGGAATGGTATGAAAGCGGAAAAATGAAGGTTCGGACGTCGTACCGCGCGGGCGATCTCGAGGGCGCGTTCGACGAACTGCATCCCGACGGATCGGTAAAGATTCGCGCTTACTATAATAAAAACCTGCTGACCGCGAGTTATTACGAAAAATCGGAGGACGGCGCGCGCGAAATCAAGGCCGCGTTCAAGGACGGAAAAAAACACGGAAAAGTCGAAGTATTCGAAAAACATAAGCAAATTTCGATTCAGGACTGGAAAAACGGCGACTTGCTCGAAATCGACGGCATCGCGCCCTATCCGAAGAGCCGCGACGCGATCCGCGACGAATTGTCGAAGATTCAGGATCTCCCGCCGCAAAGCGGATTTGATAAATCCGACCCGCGGTTGCTCGCGCTCCGGCATTTACAACAATATCGATATTTGTGCGAGGTGCCGTGGGAGGGAATGCTCCTCGACGCGCACATGAACGATGCTACAAAATGGGCGGCGAAGATATTGAAAGCGATCGGCCGCCTCGACCACACGCCGAAGAATCCGGGCTGGCCGGCGGATGAATATAAAAAAGCGTACGAGGGGACGAGTCATAGCAATTTGAGCGCGGGCACCGATCTGCCGCGCTCGGTGGATTCGTATATGGACGATTCGGATCCATCCAATATCGACCGCGTCGGCCACCGGCGGTGGTGTCTCAATCCCACAATGTTAAAGACCGGATTCGGCGCCGACGGCCCGTGGTCGGCGATGTGGTCGATGGACGCGAGCCGCGGGAAAGCGAACGCGGGCGAATTTGTAGCATATCCCGCGCGCGGATATTTTCCGAAAGAATACTTTCATTCCGGCGCCGCGTGCAGTTTCGGCGGGATTTCCGGAAAAGTGACGGCGCGCGATAAGGACAAAACGAAAATTAGAGTTCTACGCCTCGACGAGTGGTACGCGCAGGAGGGCGAGCCGCTTCCGATCGATTATATCAACGTCAGCAAGGAGGGATTCGGCACGGCGAATTGTTTAATATTTCGCGCGAAGGGAATGCAAAATACTCCGGGCACTTGTTATATGGTCGAGATCAGCGTCGACGGCGACGACAATCCGGAAGTAAAGTATCTTGTCGAGTTTTTCGAATTGGCGAAGAAGAGCGAACCGCCGTCGAAATGAACCATTCCGCGCCGATGCTTACGCTTGCCGCGGCTCTATTATTATTGTCCGCCGCGTCTTCGCAATCGGGCGCCGGCGCCGCGGACAAACCGTCGACCGCGCCCGCGTGGGACCCGGAATTATTAGAATGCGTCAAGTATGTCGAGAGCAAGCGCGGACTCAAATTCAAGACGCCCGTGCCGCTGCGCGTGTTGAAGGGAGACGCGTTTGATAAAGCGGTCCGCGCGGCGCCCGAGAATTTTAATTTCGACGCGGTGCGGGCGTTTAACGATCTCGAGGCATTCTTGCAGGAATCCTCGACCGGCGCGGCGGCGCGGCAGCGGTTAGTTAATGATGAAATCGCGGGTATTCTCGCAATGTATAATTTTGCGGAAGGCAACATTCTTTGCCGCGCGGGTCTGCGAGGGTGGATGAAGGACAACGTCCTCAGCCACGAGCTGACGCACGCGCTCGAGGATCAATATTATGATATTCGCGGCATGTTCCACGGCGGGCACCGGAATGGGCGCCTTACGTGCGAGGATTTCTTTGTTATCAAGTGCGTCACCGAAGGTTCGGCGCAATGCGTCGCCACCGTGGAAAATCGCGCGAAGGCCAAAGAGTTATTACAACAACTACGCGGTGGCATCATGATCGGCGCGGAATTCCTCGGAGGAACATCGTTTCCGCTTTTGTCGTCGACTCCAACGCGCGGCATATTCGCCGGCGTGCCGTCGTTATATACATCATCCGCGGCGTATGTGGACGGCAAGGATTTTTTTCCAAAAGACGAGGACGGCAACCTCCTCGATTATCCCGACCGGGCGAACCGCGTGCTCCGCGAACTTCCGCGCTCGACGGAACAAATATTACATCCGGAAAAGTATTGGGATCCAAAGAAAGCGGACGCCCCCGTGATCGTTCATATTCCGGAATTGAAACAATTAACGATGATTCCGGCCGGATTCAAGGAAGTCGCGCGCGACGTCGCCGGCGAATTGTGCATGGGCGGGTTGCTGATCGAATTCCAGGTCGAGGACGAATGGATCGACCGCGCCGGATCGCAGCCGGCCTCGGCGCCGTCGGATCTTAAGAAACGGGCGCAAAATCCTTCCTTTTTCGCCGAGGGTTGGGGCGGCGACGAATTCGTAATATTAAAGAACGACGCGGGAGAACAAATCGTCATTTGGAACACAATTTGGGACACTCCCGACGCGTGCTCGCGATTCGTCGAGAGCATGCCGATCGTGAAAGGTTATCGCCGACTTTCTAAACAATGCGATAATCGCGCGATCATTGTTTATGCAAAAGAGATGACCGGCGACGCGTTCGACAGGTTGGCAAAGGCGGCGGGAATTTATGGAGACGCGCATAAATAATTAATGATGCGAGCGGGTCTCTTTAGTTATGAAAATGAAAATAGACAAAGCGGGCGGCGGGCTCGCCCCATGTGTCAGGTCAGCATGATTATCGATTAGGAGCAATATCAAATAGGTTATTGCGGGCGGCGGGCTCCGCGGCGCGGCGCAGCGGCGATGCTCCGGCCACGCCGTGTCGCGACCCACACGCCAGCGTTAACCACACGCTCGACGCGACGGGGCGTCGCCTTCGCCGCCGCTGTCTGGCGCCACGGACCCGCCGCCCGCCAGTACTAACGATATCACGTACACTAATAAAAGCGCGGCTGCTCGGCCGTCGCGGCGCGCGAGACCGCCTCGCGGTCATCGATCCCGGCCACATGACACAAACAACATATTACACAGAGGGAGGTGGACCAGCCCCCGTTTTTCGCTTCTCGATGAGTAGGCGAAATTGAGCGACTCCGAGAAGAGCGCGTTATTTGATACGTTGGAGGAGGGATTTGGTTTTGGATTTCCTGCCGCGAGAGGGACTCTCATCAGGAGCGTTAATATGAGTGATTTGCCGCGACTTCGAAAATTGCGGGCAGTGATGTTTTATCGACCGACAACTTTTGCCGTGGACGAGGCGAAAACAATGTTAAGGGTGATTCGCTCGCTCACGTTGAAATGACGTCGTAGTATCCAAGAGAAGAGTAGATAAATGCGGACGGTTCCAAATTCCTTCACGAGTAGCTGAGAGAATATTAATCCTCAGGAATGATAATCATACATGTCAGCGCGTGCGGCGCGCTCGCCGCATGTGTCGTGTAGGCATAATTATCGATTACGGAATGAATTCAAATAGGTCAAAGCGGGCGGCGGGCTCCGCGGCGCGGCGCAGCGGCGATGCTCCGGCCACGCCGTGTCGCGACCCACACGCCAGCGTTAACCACACGCTCGACGCGACGGGGCGTCGCCTTCGCCGCCGCTGTCTAGCGCCACGGACCCGCCGCCCG
>JACQFD010000012.1 GCA_016200225.1 Planctomycetota bacterium | reverse complement strand
AGAATGAGACATGGGTCGGTTTCCGTCCTTTGGGCCTCGAGCCCGCATTTGTAGGGAATCTAATTTTAGATATCCCGCCGGCGGAAACCGGCCTTCTCATCTCATCTGTCTGAGCCGCCGACCCAACCCGTCGAGCGCACAACTCGCCGCCCGCGCAGGGCACGCGGCGCGCGCAGCGCAAACGCCATGCGGCGCCAGAGCACAATTCGCCGCCCGCGCAGGGCACGCGGCGCGCGCAGCGCAAACGCCCTGCGGCGCCAGAGCGCATTCCCTATCGCGCCAGCCGATTCGCCGCGTCGAAGGCGGCGACTTTATAACATTCGGCGAGCGTCGGATAATTAAAAACGGTGCGGAGGAAATAATCGAGGCCGCCGCCGAGGCCGAGGACGGCCTGGCCGATGTGTATCAATTCGGTGGCGCCGGTTCCGATCGCGTGCACGCCGAGGAGCTGGCGCGTTTCGCGGTGGAAGAGCATCTTAAACAATCCGCTGTCGTCGCCGAGGATCTGGCCGCGCGCGATTTCGCGATAGCGGGCGACCCCGACTTCATACGGAATCTTTTGTTTTGTTAATTCCTGTTCCGTCGCGCCCACCATCGATATTTCGGGAATGGAATACACGCCGATCGGAAAATGGCTCTCCATTTTTACATTCATATTTCCGAACGCGTGGCACGCCGCGAGACGGCCCTGTTCGCTGGAGGTCGCCGCCAGGCTCGGATATCCGATCACATCGCCGACGGCGTAAATGTGCGGCGCCGAAGTTTGAAATTGTTCGGTGACTACAATTCGTCCCCGGTCGTCCATTTTCACGCCGGCCGCGTCCAAATTTAAACGATCCGTGTTGCCGGTCCTTCCGGCCGAATATAACACGAGGTCCGAAACGATTCGTTTGCCGGATTCTAATAATATCGAGGCGCGCCGCGGCGGGCCCGGCACGACTTCGGCGCGCGAAACGCCCTCGCCGAGGCGGAATGTTACTTTTTGCTCGCGCATTTGATGTAACAATTCCTCGACGATCTCGCGGTCAATGAATTCGAGCGGCCAATCGCGCTTGTCGATTAATGTAACAGAAACGCCGAGCGGCGCCAGCATCGACGCGTATTCGAGTCCGATCACGCCCGCGCCGACGATCGTCACGGTCTTCGGCATTTTCTTTAAATTTAATACATCGTCGCTCGTGATAACAGTTTCGCCGTCGCGTTCGACGCCGGCCGGCGTGTTGGGCCGCGTGCCGACCGCGAGCAGGATTTTCTCGCCCTTGAATGTGTCCCAACCGCGCGGCGTTTCAACGACGACCGTGTTTGCATCTTTAAAGAATCCCTCGCCGCTTACAATTGTTACATCATTTCGGCGAAGTTGATTTTCAACAATATCGGTTTCGCGCTTCACGACGTCGAACACGCGCGATATTAATTCTTCGATCTCCGGGCGTTCGCCGTTGCTCTGCCGCCGCATGAACCCCAGCACCGCCTCGCGAAACGTTTTGCTTGGAATCGTGCCCGTGTGCAAACATACGCCGCCGACGCGCTTTCCCTTTTCTATCAAAACCACTTTCTTCCCAAGTTTCGCGGCCTGGACCGCCGCGCGCTGACCGCCGGGTCCGCTGCCCAAAACAATGAAATCAAATGAAGTGGAATCGCTCACGTTGAAATTGGTGGAAGATGGGCGCGCGTCGCGCGTCAGTTGCCGCACAAAGTATCGTCTCTTTTGTCGGATGTCCGTTCCACTAAAGTGAAGCGTATGACCCATTTAGACCTGCGTCGGCGTCTCCCGGTTCTCCTCGCCACGATTGGGATGGCATGCGCGTCGACGGGCCTTCGCGGCAACGTTGGCGCGCACGCGTTGGCGGAGCTTTCGAACGCGCGGATTTTTGACACAGATCACCCGATCGAAGGCACGCGACCGTCGGACGTGGGAATCTCCGCCGACGGCCGTTTTGTGAGTTATCGATGGGCGCCGACGGACAGCTCGCGTCCCGCCGGTCCGGGCCCGGCGTCGCGCGCCAGGTTTTTTGTAGTTTCTTCGAAAGGCGGCGAGGCCGTCGATTTTGGCGCTCCCCCGACCGCGATCTGGTCGGGCGTCGGTTCGAAATTAATCTTAACTTCCGGAAAGAATTTACAAATCTGGGAGGGCGGCGTGGCGACAAATGTCAAGAATATCCTCGAATGCGGGGGCAACATCGGCAACGTCCGGCTCTTTCCCGACGGCGCGCGCGCACTGGTCACCGCCGGAAGCGAACATTGGATCGTTAGCGTCGGCGGCGCGCAGCCGGCGAAGCGATTTGAATTCGCGAAGGACGCGCCGCAGGATCGAATCTTTATATTACAAAACAAGATCGCGGCGTTCGGCCGCAACCGGCGCGCGGAGTCGCGTCCGGAATCAGCGCCCGCGTCGCGTCCGGAGTCATCGGCGGCGTCGCGGCCGGCCGAAGAATTGTATCGTTGCGTTTTGCAGGATTTCGAAGGCAATATTCTCGAAAACGCCGAGATTCATTTCGCTCCGTCCGGACTGGATCTGGAGCAGGCGGTGCCGTCGCGCGACGGCCTCGATTGGTTATTTACATTCGGCGAACGGTCGCGCGACCGGCGTTCGGGATTCGTCGTCGATTATTTATCTACAAAAGTGACGACCCGCCCGGCGCGCGGATCCGCGGCGGCCGATCCTTGGAATTATCAAACGCTGCGCGGCGCGCACCTGCGAAACGAGATTCCGACCTCGGTATTTGTAAGAACCGATCCGCC
Source organism: Planctomycetota bacterium (assembly GCA_016200225.1). Taxonomy (GTDB): domain Bacteria; phylum Planctomycetota; class UBA1135; order UBA1135; family JACQFD01; genus JACQFD01. The sequence continues at coordinate 124,604 of JACQFD010000012.1, read as the reverse complement.
CGAGGAAAAGTCGCGGCAGCGGTTTGAAATTGTAGCAAATCGCGATTCCTCGCCCGGCGCGCCGATGTTTTTTGTAGCCAAGTCGGACGAGGATCGGAAGGCGAAAACTATCTTTGCAATCAATGATATCGAAGCCGACGGCTGCGTGTTCACGCCGAACGGCGCCGCGCGATTGTTGGATATTCCCGGTCCCGCGGGCGGCGTCGAATTCTTCGCGCAGGGCGCGGGGGCGCCGCTTTTCGTCAGCGAAGTCTCGGGACACGCGAGGATTTATCAGTATCATAACGAAACGAAACAGTTGGTTTCGTTTTCGCCGGAAAACGCCGACGTGCAATGGTGCCAGTGGGGCGACGGCGCGGGACAGGAACAACAAAAAGTAACTATAGCGTTGGTCGCGCCGGCCGACGCGCCGTGGCAGCGCAGATTCTGGCGAATGTTTAGAAGCGGTTCGCCGCACGCGCCGCTGCCGATGCCCGAAATGTTCGCATCGTCGGCGTCGCTCTCGCGCGACGGTTCGATGTTGACGTTCCTCGGCTCCGCGCTCGGCGAATCGGAGGACGTGTACGCGATGCCGGCCGACGGGAGCGGGTCGCCGAAGAGACTGACATTTACGGCGCCGTCGAAAGATACTATTCCCGGTCCCGCGGTGCCGTTGAAAGTCGTTCACTATCCGGCGGCCGACGGAGCGACGATCTGGGCGTATTGTTATGAACCGCCCGCGGGCGTCGCGCGCAACGGCGCCGCGGTGATTTTCCTCCACGGCGCCGGTTATTTGCAACATGTGCGCGCCGGCGACGGATTCCCGGGCTACGCCGTGAATCATCATTTTCATCGCCGGCTCGCCGCCGAAGGATATGTCGTATTGGCGCCCGATTTTCGGGGCAGCGCAGGCTACGGCCGAAAATTTAGAACCGACGTTTATCAACAATTGGGAATTCCCGATTCGCAGGACATCGTCGACGCGAAGGCGTGGCTCGCCGCCAATGAATCCGTCGACACGGAGCGCATCGGACTCTATGGCGGAAGTTACGGCGGATTCTTAACATTAATGTGTTTATTTTTGCATCCGCGCGAATTCGCCTGCGGCGCCGCGCTGCGCAGCGTGACCGACTGGCGGACCTATCAACCGGAGTACACGCGACCGCTGTTCGGCGGCGGCCCGGAGGAATTGAAGGATCCGTATTTTAAGACTTCGCCGATCAATTACGCCGAGAAACTCGAACGGCCGCTCTTATTGTTACATGGATTGGTCGACGACAACGTTTTCGCGCAGGACACGATCGCGCTCGTCGAAAAATTACAGTTGCTCGGCAAGACGGATTTGTTCGAACTCATGGTTTATCCGAGCCAGAATCATACATTCGACAAATCGCATTCGTGGATCGACGAATACACCCGCATCGAGAACTTCTTCGGAAAACATTTGTTAAACAATAACAAAACCAATTGATATGAGCGCATTCTCGCGGCGGGATTTCTTAAATATAACGGGCGCCGCGGGCGCGGTCTCGCTCGCAGGCTGCGCGTCGGCGAAAATGCAACAAAACGCCCCGTCGCATCCCGCGCTCGCGGATTTGAAACCGATGACGGAAGGATTGCCTGCGTTTCCGGAAAATAAATATATCGAACGGCAGCAGAGACTCTCCGAAGCGCTTGAGCTTCAGAAGGCAGATGGAATCCTGCTCGGACCATCACTGAATCTCACCTATTTTACTGGCGTATCGTGGGGCGCTTCGGAAAGATTGTTTGCATGTTACTATTGTCTCGATGCATCCAAATTGTGGATTGTTCCAAGATTCGAACAATCCCGCGCGCAAGAAAGCATTGAAGCACCCCTGGAAGAAATCAGTCCGATTGTGGATTGGGAGCATCCCGGCGACCGAATTCTCACCTGGAAGGAGCATCAAGATCCACATGAACTTGTCGCAGCGATAATCAGATTTCGGAGAGACTTTCATGTTTCATTACGTGTCGCCATTGATTCTCATCTTCGTTCGACGCATGTGTTACGTATTATGGAGTTAATTTGCGGGAAGAATCCCAGTAATGCCGCACGCATTCACGGCGACGAAACTACCTTCGACGGCCTCTCCGTCATCGCCCACGTCCGATCTGTAAAATCCCCCGCCGAACTCGCGCGCCTGCGCCGCGCGAACGAAATTACAAAAAAGGCGATTGCAACAGTTCGCGAACATTGTATCAAACCGGGCGTCACCGAAAACGAAGCTTCCGCGTGGGTGAACGAGGCGCAGCGAAAATTAGGATTAGTCAACACGTGGGCATTGGTATTATTCGGTCCGAACGCGGCGTTTCCGCATGGCACGAAAGACCGGCGTCCGCTCGAAAATGGACAATTCGCATTGTTCGATTGCGGCGGCGAACTCGAAGGCTACCAAAGCGACATCACGCGAACATATTATGTTGGAGGCAAGCCGACCGATCGCCAGCGCACGATCTATCGATTGGTGCGAAATGCACAATTAGCCGCGCTCGCGGCGGCAAAACCGGGCGCCGCGTGCGAATCGGTCGACGCGGCCGCGCGCAAAGTAATCGTCGACGGCGGATTCGGCCCCGGCGCGACGTATTTTACACATCGCCTCGGCCACGGCATCGGTCTCGAAGGCCACGAGGATCCTTACTTTTGTGGAAATAATAAAACAAAACTCGAACCCGGAATGACGCTCTCGAACGAACCTGGAATTTATATTCCGGGCGAGGCGGGCGTGCGCCTCGAGGATATTATTGTCATTACCGAAACCGGCGCCGAAGTCCTCGGCGGCGAACTCGCGCCGGAATTGTAAATTATTCAATCAAGGTTTTAAATATTCTTCCGGCCGCGCCGCCGCCACCGCGCGTCCGCCGCACGGGTCGAGACTATATAAATCGAGAACCGGCAACTGCCCGTGCATGCGCACCGGCGGTTCGTCGTTTTCTTTAAAATACAATTCGAGGCCGATATCATAAACTTTCGAATCGCGCCGGACGCGGATTTCGCCGCGATCGATCGTTAGTCTCTTCGCGCGCGCGCCGTCGGCGCTCGCCCGCGTCGCCGCGATCGTCACTTCGGCGTTCGGCATTTTTTCCGTCCCATGAAAATACGGATCGACCGCCGCCGTGACGCGCAGCGACGGCATCTCGCGCCCGTCGTTCCATTCGCGAATCGCAATCACCAACTTTTCGCCGCGGCGGATGACATGCCCTTCGAGCAGCGTCTTCGCCCGCGCCTCGCCAAGCGTCCGCACCACTTCGACACACGCTGGCGCGGCCAATTCATATTCGACGTCCGCGTTGAGGACGAGAAACGCGCGCTGGGGAGTGAACAGCGACCGACAGCCGGCCGAGAAAATCATCAATATCCAAATAACTCCGGCGCGCATGAGCGAATGTTATGACTTATTATTTTGAAAATCCATGCATTCGCACACCGGCCCCCTTCACGGCCGCGGCTCGTCCGAAAATCCGCGGAATCGTTTTCGTACGATTCATGCGGCGGCGGATCCGTCGATCGATGCGAAGGTGCCGTACGATCCGGAATTCGACGATCCGGCGCCGAGGACGACGCTGACGGCGGATCATTCGAAGACGATTGTTAGTGAAAACGACAGCCCGGACGTTCCGTTTGCGAAAAGTATCAATCCCTACCGCGGTTGCGAGCACGGTTGCGCGTATTGTTATGCGCGGCCGACGCACGAGTATCTCGGCCTCTCGGCGGGGCTCGATTTCGAGACGAAGTTATTTGTAAAGTACGACGCGGCGGCGCTTTTGCGCGAGGCGTTCGCGTCGCCGCGATGGCAGCCCGAACTCCTCGGTGTGAGCGGCGTCACCGACGCGTACCAGCCCGTCGAGCGAAAGTTACAAATCACGCGCGCGTGCCTCGAGGTCTGCAACGCGTTCAAAAATCCGGTGTGCATTGTTACAAAAAGCGATCTCGTCGTCCGCGACGCCGATTTGCTCGCCGAAATGGCGTCGGTCAACGCGGCCGGAGTCTGCATTTCGGTCACGACGCTCGACACCGATCTCGCGCGCAGACTCGAGCCGCGCGCGTGCGTCCCGTCGCGCCGCGTGGCCGCGATCGCTCGCCTTGCCGCGCGCGGAATTCCGACGGGCGTTCTCGTCGCGCCGGTGATTCCGGGACTCAACGATCACGAAATCCCGGCGATTCTCGAATCGGCCGCGAACGCCGGCGCCGCGTTTGCCGGATATGTAGTTTTGCGGCTGCCACACGGGCTCAAGGATCTTTTTACAGATTGGCTCGACGCGCACGCGCCCGACGCGAAAGCTAAGATTCTCCACCGCGTCTCCGAAATGCGCGGCGGAAAACTGAACGATACTAAATTTGGCGCACGTATGCGCGGCGAGGGTCCGATCGCGTCGAATATCGCCGACCTTTTTCGCGTCGCGTGCGCGCGCAATGGTTTCGCCGCGCGCGCGCCGAAACTGTCGGCCGCGGCCTTCGCGCGCCCGCGGGCAACGCGCGGCCAGCTCGGACTTTTCGACGGCGCCGATTACTAAGATTCGCGCGGCGTCGACCGGCAGCCCCGCTCTCCCTAGAATGCGCGCCGCAACGACCCATGAGCAACGCCGCCGATTTCGTGCACCTCCACGTGCACTCTCACTACAGTTTGCTCGATGGCGCGAACCGCATCGACGATCTGGTCGCGTCCGCAACGAAAGACGGACACACGGCGCTCGCGCTCACCGATCACGGCAACCTTTTCGGCGCGATCGAACATTATTCTAAATGTAAGAAAGCCGGCGTGCGGCCGATCATCGGCTGCGAAAGTTATATTGCAAGAAAATCGCGTATGCAGAAGACCGACCGCGATCAGAATCCTTACGATCACCTGACGCTGCTGTGCGCGAACCGCGAGGGATATCAGAATTTAATTAAATTATCGTCGATCGGTTTTCTCGAGGGCTTTCACATGCGCCCCCGAATCGATAAAGAAGCGCTCGCCGGCCGCGCGAAAGGACTCATCGCGCTCTCGGGCTGCCTTTCGGGACACATCAGCCGGCAAATATTACAAAACGACGAGGCGGGCGCGATGCGCTGCGCCGGCGAAATGCAGGATTTGTTCGGCAAGGGGAATTTTTATTTGGAATTGATGCGCAACGGGATGGAAATCCAGGCAAAAGTAACAGAAGCCGTCGTCAGGATTTCGAAACTCACGGGCATTCCGCTCGTGGCGACGAACGATATTCATTATGTCCGGCACGAGGACTGCCGGACGCAGGACGTGCTTTTATGTATTAATACAAAAGCGAAGGTCCGCGACGAAAAACGCTGGCGCATGGACACCGATACTTTATTTTTCCGCACGAAGGAGGAGATGGCGGACGTGTTTCATGATATTCCCGAATCGTTGCGCAACACGGTGTCCGTCGCCGAAATGTGTAATTTGGAACTCGAGCTCGGAAAGTACCGCCTGCCGAAATTCTCGACCGGCACCGAAGAGACTCCCGAACAACTGTTCGATCGCCTCTGCGCGGCCGGCCTCGCCGAGCGCTATCCCGAATCTAAATATTCGCAGGAAGTCCGCGCCCAGGCGCGCGCGCGGCTCGCCGCCGAGATGAACGTCATCCGTTCGATGGGATTTGTAGCTTACTTTTTAATTGTATGGGATTTGATACGTTATGCGCGCGAGACCGGAATTTCCGTGGGACCGGGCCGCGGTTCGGCCGCGGGCTCGATCGTCGCCTACGCGCTGCGCATCACCGACATCGATCCTTTATTTTATGATTTGTTATTCGAACGCTTCCTGAATCCCGAGCGCATTTCGATGCCGGATATCGACATCGATTTTTGTATGGAAAACCGCGGGCGGATGATCGAATACGCGCGGAAAAAATACGGCGACGACTGCGTTTCGCAAATTGTAACATTTAACTCGATGAAAGCGAAAGCGGCGCTGCGCGACGTCGGCCGCGTGCTCGAAGTCCCGCTTCCCGACGTCGACCGCATCGCCCGCAAGGTTCCCGACGGACCGAATGTTAATTTAGAGAAATGTATTAAAGACGACGCGGAGCTCGGCGCGTTCGAAGCGGATTCCCGCTATTCCGATTTGTTTAAAATCGCGCGCCGCGTCGAGGGTTTGAACCGGAACGCGGGCGTGCACGCCGCGGGCGTCGTGATCGCCGACGTGCCGCTCGACACCGTCGTTCCTTTATATAAAGTCGACGACGTCGTCGTGACGCAATACGACATGGATTCGCTCGAGAAAACGGGACTCCTGAAAATGGATTTTCTCGGTCTGCGAACATTAACCATTCTCGAGAAAACGCGCGATTTGATACGTCGGCGGACCGGAGAAACTCCCGATCTCGAACAATTGATATTTGACGATCCGAAGACATTTGATTTATTAACGATCGGCAATACGCAGGGTGTTTTTCAACTCGAATCGGACGGCATGCGGCGATTGTTGGCAAAAATCCGGCCGAACCGTTTCGAGGATATTATTGCCGTTCTCGCGCTCTATCGGCCCGGCCCGCTCGGCATGGGAATGCATGAAATCTACGCCGATCGTAAGAATGGACTGGCACCCGTCGAATATCCGGTTCCGCAGACCGAGCCGATTCTTAAAGAAACATACGGCGTGATCGTTTATCAGGAACAGGTCATGCGCATTGCAAACGTTCTCGCCGGATTTTCGCTCGCGCAGGCGGACACGCTGCGCAAGGCGATGGGTAAGAAAGACAACGCGCTCATGGCGAAATTCGAAGCGACCTTCGTCGGCGGCTGCGCGAAGAACGGCGTCGCGAAAGACAAAGCGCAGCAATTGTGGCAATTGATCTGTAAATTTGCGGAATATGGTTTTAATAAATCGCACTCGGCCGCGTACGCGGTGCTGACGTATCGAACGGCGTGGCTGAAAGCAAATTATCCGGTCGAGTTTCTCGCGGCGAACATGACGTGCGAAATTAACGATACGGATACGTTGAAACAATTCGTCGACGACACGCGCCGCCTCGGGATCCGCGTTCTCGGACCGGATATTAATAAATCGGAGCGCGATTTCGCCGTGGAAACGCTCGCGACGGGCGCGGAGAACGGCCGATCGCATCTCGCGATTCGTTATGGACTCTCCGCGCTGAAAGGAATGGGACACAAGGCCGCCGACGCGATCGTCGACGCGCGGCGCAAGCACGGCGCGATTCGTAATATCGTTCAATTGTTAGAACGCGTGGATGCCGGCACGGTGAGCAAGGGCGCCGTCGAAGCCTTGGTCGGAGGCGGCGCGATGGACAGCCTCGGCGTCGACCGCGGACGCGTATTTATACAAATCGAAAGCGCGATCGCGGAAGCTACAAAAGCGCAGGCCGACCGCCGCGCCGGCCAGCGCAATTTATTCGCAATGTTCGGTGACGCGTCGGGCGACAGCACATCGGAAGTCGCCGGCGGCGGCGCGGCCGCGGCGTCGAGCACTCCGGCGCCGGCCGGCCCGTCGCTTTGGTCCAGCGCGGAGCGCCTTTCGCGCGAACGCGCGTCGCTCGGATTTTACTTAACCGGCCATCCGATGGAGCGGATCGAAGGATTGTTAACATCCATCGGAATCCTGCCGACGACCGAGATCGCCTCGCGAACCGGCGACGCGACTCTCGGCGTCGCCGGAATTGTAACAGAACTTAAAGTATCACTCGTGAAAACGGGCCAGAGCGCCGGACAGAAAATGGCGCGCTTCCGCCTCGAGGATCTGCACGGCGCCGTGTCCGTCATCGTATTCCCCCGCACATACGCCGAGTGCGGCGCATTATTAACAAGCGAAGGAACGGTCGTCATCGTTCGCGGACGCCTCGACACACGAAACGAAGATCCATCACTCGTCGCCGAAAAGTTAGAATCCGCCGAAAACGCGCTCGCCCACTTCGACGGCGCGATCGTCGTTCGCCTACACTGCACCGAAGTGCGCGACCGCCTGAAACAATTATTACAATTATTCCGCGAACGCCCCGGCAAAACCCATCTATTCGTCGACGTCGAGGAGGAATCCGGCGCGATCACTAGAATTCGCGCAGGCGACGAATATCGAACCGCTCCAAGTGATATGTTATCCGCCGCGGTTTCCGAAAAGCTCGCGCCTGGAAGATTAAGATTGATCCGATTATAAGTGTATTCGCTCTGGCGCCGCATGGCGCTTACGCTCCGGCGCCGCACGGCGCGCTGGCGCTGCGCGCGCCGCGTGCCCTGCGCGGGCGGCGAGTTGTGCGCTCGACGGGTTGGGTCGGCGGCTCGAACAGTGCTCGTCAATTGTAAGAATGGCGACCGCGACGCGGTCGCCATTCTTACAATTGCCTGCGCAACTCGCCGCGACCAAACCCATCGAGCGCACAGCGGGGGGATAATAGAAGAAGGAAAATTAGCGTCGGGGGGCGAGGCGGTCGCGGGACGCGCGGTGTGGCCGCGCTTGCGCGGGCACGCGCGCGCCGCGACGGCCGAGCAGCCGCGCATATATTAGCGAAGGGCTATCGTTAGTACTGGCGGGCGGCGGGTCCGTGGCGCTAGACAGCGGCGGCGAAGGCGACGCCCCGTCGCGTCGAGCGTGTCGTTCACGCTGGCGGGTTGGTCGCGACAGGGCGTGGCCGGAGCATCGCCGCTGCGACGCGCCGCAGAGCCCGCCGCCCGCTTTGACTTAATTGTTATCTCATCGAACCCTATTGTTCGAAAATTGGACCCGTCCCCTTTATTTCATCCCTTAAATAACAAAAGGCGCTTCCGCGCCTTCTGTTATTTAAAGTTAACGAATTAAATTAACTTTTCGCAGCTGCCTTTTTTCTAGTTTTCTTCGGCGCCGCTGCCGCGTCTTCAGTTTTCGCTTCGGTTTCCGTCTCTGCGACGGGAGCCGCTTCGACTTTGCGGTCGACGAGTTCAAAAATCGCGCGCGGAGCGTTGTCGCCGAGGCGCGCTTTTCCGAGTTTAAGAATCCGCGTGTAGCCGCCTTTGCGGGCGGAGTCGTTCGCGCGGGGGCCGATATCGTTAAAAAGCTTCATGACGACCGCGCGTCCGGCCCGGCCGGGAAACGCGGCCAGCGCGAGGCGGATATTGTGAAGATTCTTTTCGCGCGCGAGCGAAATGTAACGTTCCGCCATCGGGCGAAATTCCTTCGCCTTGGCGACAGTCGTTATAATTCGCTCATAAGTGAACAATGAGGATAATAAGTTTCGCCGCAACGCCGTTTTATGGGCGGAGGTGCGGCTGAGCTTGCGGCCTCGGATCTGGTGACGCATTTTTAGTTAAACGATGTGATGGATCTTGATATTAAACTGTAATTTTCGCTCGATCTATAAGATCAAGCTCACGCACCCTGCGGCGCGGCGGTTCCAAGGGAAAGGCCGGCTTCCGAAAGCTTCTTTTGAACTTCGGTGAGCGTGGATCCTTTGATGCCGCGAGCCGTGAGTTCCGTCTCGTTGAGACGGATCAGATCGCCAACGGTAATGATTCCCGCCGCTTCGAGGGCGGCCTGGCCGCGCGACGAAAGGTGGAGTTCGGATACCGAACGCATGAAATGATCGCTCGACGCGGGCACGCCCAATTCCTGGCCAACCATCATTTCGGCGCTGCGAATTTCGTCGGCCACGAGGCCGCTTTCGCGATCTTCCGAATACTGTATGAATGGATTCAGGTGTTTACGATAAATCTTGCTCGCTTCGACGAGCGCCATGTCCGGCGAAACGGTTCCGTCGGTCCAGATTTCGAGAATTAACTTATCGTAGTTTGTTAATTCTCCGACGCGCGTGCTCTCGACGCTGTATTTCACCCGGTAAACGGGCGAGTAAATCGCGTCGAGCGGAATGACGCCGAGTTCCTGTTCTCCCTCGAGGCCCTCGTCGGCCGTGACATAGCCGCGGCCGTGCTTGACGACCAACTCGGCGTTGAATTCGGCGTTCTCGGTCAGCGAGCAGATATGTAATTTTGGATTTACGATTTCGGAGTTGTGATCCGTGAGGACGTCCGCGCCCGTAACGGCGCCCGGTCCGCGCTTCGAGATTCTTAAAATCGCGGTCGCGTCCGAATGCAATTTAATGCGAAGCCGTTTCACGCTGAGGACGACATCTGTAACGTCCTCCAAAACGCCTGGAATCGACGAAAACTCGTGCACGACGCCTTCGATTCGAAGCGAAGTGACGGCCGTCCCCTCAATGGAAGATAACAATACGCGGCGAAGGCCGTTGCCGATTGTCGCGCCATATCCGCGCTGAAAGGGAGCGGCCACGAATCGTCCATAGCGCTCCGTATCGGAGCCCTCGACGTGTTCGCGAACGACGCGAGTTGGAAGTTCAAAATTCCGCCAGCGAATTCTCATCGGTCCGCCAATTAGTTTGTATTAGGTTTTGGGTGGTATGCGGGGAATTATTCTTTAGATTCAAATGATAATGATTGCATCGCGCAATCTACCATTTCCGGCGGCGAGCATGCGGACGGGAATACAAATGTATTTCGCGTCGGGAATCGCAGCTCGTCCGTTGATATAAATATTACTTCGATAACAACTCGACGATGAGTTGTTCCTTGATCGGATGCATGACGTCTTCGCGACGCGGCAGGTTTTGAACCTTTGCGATGTGCGTGTCGCGATCCACTTCGAGCCAGCCCGGAACGGTCTGACTGCGGTTGACCTCGACGGCGTCACGGACGACTTTCTTCGTTCGCTCGCGATCCTGCGGAGTTATTACATCTCCGGTTCGCACGAGATAGGAAGGAATGGTGACGCGGCGGCCGTTGACTTGAATATGGCCGTGCGAAATCATTTGTCGCGATTGATTTCGCGAAAGCGCGAAACCGGCCGCTAACAAAACGTTGTCGAGGCGACGCTCAAGCAACACGAGCAGGTTTTCGCCCGTATTTCCCTGCGCGCGCTCGGCGCGTTCGAATACAAATCGAAATTGCGTTTCCATGAGTCCGTAAATGCGCTTTAGCTTTTGCTTTTCGCGCAAACGGAGACCGTATTCGGAAACTTTCGAACGGCGCGCCGAATGTTCGCCGGGCGGGTAGTCGCGCTTTTCGACGGCGCATTTATTTGTAAAACAACGCTGTCCTTTCAAGAACAGTTTCATGCCTTCGCGGCGGCAGAGTTTGCAGACGTTACCTAAAAAGCGGCTCATGGATTTTGATAATTAAATAATTTTTAAATTATGATTGGATTCGCGGAGTATTAAACGCGACGGATTAGACGCGACGGCGCTTGCGCGGTCGGCAGCCGTTGTGCGGAAGCGGTGTGACGTCTTCGATGGATAGGACGCGGAGGCCGGAGGCCTGCAGCGCGCGAACCGCGCTCTCGCGGCCCGAGCCGGGTCCGTTGACTTTGACCTCGACTTCCTTGACGCCAAATTTCAGCGCGACGCCGGCCGCCTGTTCGGAGGCCCGCTGCGCGGCAAACGGCGTGCTCTTCTTTGAACCGCTATAACCAATCGTTCCCGCCGCGCTCCAGCAAAGCGTGTCGCCATTCGCGTCGGCAATGGTAATGATCGTATTATTAAATGTCGATTGAACGTGAACAATCGCTTTCGCCACGTTTTTCTTAATTTTCTTCTTTGCAGCTTTGTCGGCTTTTTCGGGAGCGCCTTTCTCGGCGCCGCCTTCCGCGGGCGCGGTCTTTTCCGCGGCAGCCGCTCTTTCCGTGGACACTGCGGCCGCCGGAGCTTCGCCGGCAGCTTTCGGGGTTTTTGGGGTTTCCTCAGTCATTACTAAAAAAAATACTTGGGACGGATTGGAGAGTTGACGGATGAATACAGTAAGTGTTTTGTTCGGTTTGCGCTTCGAAGGCCGGCCTGTTCATGCCGCCGATCGTCCGCTTGTAATATTACAAATCAGCCCTATTTCTTCAGGCTTATTTCTTGATGGCGACCTGCTTCTTGCCCGCGACCGTCTTGCGCGGACCCTTTCGCGTGCGCGCGTTCGAGCGGGTGCGTTGTCCGCGCACGGGGAGACTTCGGCGATGACGACTGCCGCGATAGCTGCCGACTTCCTTCAAACGATTGATCGCTTGCTGAACCTGGCGCCGCAACTGGCCTTCAACGGGAAAGTTTTTTTCAATATAAACATTCAGGCGCGCGGCGTCTTCTTCGGTCAACTCGCGCGCGCGCAAACTGGCCTTCAGATTCAGTTCCTTGCAAATGTGCACCGCCGTGCGGTCACCGATGCCGTAAATGTAGGTTAACGCGATGACGAGCCGTTTGTCGGCCGGGATGTCGACGCCACTGATACGGGGCATATTTACAGTTAGTTTTGGTAGGAAGTTTTGTAGTTAAATTGGACGATTACTTTCCCTGGCGCTGCTTATGCCGGGGATCGGAGCAAATGACGCGAACGACACCGTGTCGGCGAATCACCTTACAGTTTTCACAAATGCGACGGACGCTGGCTCGGACTTTCATGCGAATGGAATTGGTGTATTGGATCAGTTAAAGGGTCGTGCGGCTTGGAACAGCCTGCGATATCAATTGCCTCGATAGACGATGCGACCCTTGGTCAGGTCATAGGGAGACATCTGAAGCTTGACGCGATCTCCGGGGAGAATGCGAATGAAGTGCATGCGCATCTTTCCGGAGACGTGAGCGAGAATGCTGTGTCCGTTGTCCAAAACACAGCGGAAGCGCGCGTTCGGCAGCGCTTCCTTTACGATGGCTTCGACTTCAATGGGTTCGGTCTTCGCCATGTTATTTGGGTTGAATTCGGTAAATTGTTAGAATTGAAATGCGGCGAAGTCCGTTAAGTATTGGAAGTCGGTGTTTAATAAAAAATCGGCCGGCGTTACGCGTCGGTCCTTGGAAGTTGCGTCTCGTTTCCATCCTTTTGAGGCGATACTGCCCCGGACGCTGTTCCGCTATTCTTTTGAAACATGCGGTCGAGCTCGCGCGAGACGACGTCGATCGGGCGATCGGCGTTCAGTTTATGTAAGATTGTTTTATTAGTATAAAACTCGATCAATGGTTCGGTCTGTTGCCGGTAGACGCGCAACCGCTCCGACACAACATCGGGGCGGTCGTCATCGCGGCGATAAAGGGGTTGTCCGCACTTGTCGCAAATCCCGGGAGATTTGGGTGGGGCGGATGCAGCATTGTACGGTGTTCCGCAACCGCGGCAAATGAGTCGCCCGGAAGCTCGCTCGACAAGGACCGCATCCGTGATCTCAAAAAGAACCACGGACGCGAGTGAAAGTCCCCGATCGGCGAGCAAGCGATCGAGCGTTTGCGCTTGATTGACCGTTCGCGGAAATCCGTCGAGAACGAAGGCGCGCTCGGCATCGGGGCGGCGCAAACGCCAGTCGACAAGTTCGATGACGAGGTCATCGGGGACCAATTTTCCTGCGGAAAGATACTCTTTAACTTTGCGGCCAAGTTCATTTCCTTCGGCAACCGACGCGCGAAAGAGTTCGCCCGTCGCGATGTGCGCAGCCTGACGGCTCGATGCAAGCTTCGACGCCTGCGTTCCCTTCCCCGCTCCGGGCGGTCCAAGGAAAACGGCGCGGGTAGCAATGCGTTCTCGAGCTTCGGCCACGGTTTTCCTTAATTAAACTTTCTTTGCCCAGCCGCCCGCGCCGGCATCGCCGAAACCGCGGCCTTTCAAGAATCCGGCATAGTCGCGCATGACTAATTGTGCATTCAACTTATCGACGAGATCGAGCGCGACGCCGACGACGATGAGAACGCTCGTACCGCCGAGGAATTGCGCGACTTGACTATTATAAGCGAACTCGCTTCTAACAAATCCGGGGATGATCGCGATGATCGAAAGGAAGGCCGCGCCCGCGAGCGTGATGCGAACCACGACGCCTTCGAGAAATTCTTCCGTTCGCTTTCCGGGTCGGATGCCGGGAATGATCGCGCCGTGTTCCTTCAAATTCGTGGCCATGTCGGCCGGCTGGAACATTAAGAATGTCCAGAAGTACGAAAAGAAGAAAATGAGCGCGGAAAACGTCGTGATGTAAATAAAGCCGTCGGACTTCTCGAACATCTCTTTGAAGCCGCGCAAGTCGAGCGCCGCGCCGATGAACGACGGCACGAGGAAAAGCGCCGACGCGAAAATGATCGGCATGACGCCGGCCTGATTCAAACGGAACGGCAGAAACTGTCCGCCCGCCATGAGTCGTCCGCCGCGAACGGCCTTCTGATTTTGTATCGGAATGCGCCTTTGGCCTTTTGTTACAAAGACGATTCCGAGCACCACCACGATCCACATGGCGATGACTTCGAGCACGGAGGACATCGCTTTTCCGAGGTCGCTCGCCATTTCGAAGAAATCGAGGAACGACTGCGGGAGTCTTGCAACAATTCCCGCCATGATAATAATCGACGTTCCGTTGCCGACGCCGTATTCTTGTATCATTTCGCCGAGCCACATGACGAACATCGAACCGGCCGTGAGCGCGAGAACGATGAGGGCGCCGTGCGTCAGACTCGGACCGTCGGGGAGCAGGTGAAAATTACTGTAATCTTTGGCAATGACGCCGGTGTATACAAAAACCGCCTGAAAGATACAAATCGGAATCGTCAACCAGCGTGTATACTGATTGATTTTCTTCTGGCCGACCTGCCCCTCCTTGCTGAGTTGTTCGAGCGCGGGCACCACTTTCACGAGCAGTGAAAGAATGATCGACGCCGAAATGTAAGGCATGACGCCGAGCGAAAAGAGGTCGAACTGTAAAACGCTCGATCCTGTGAGCGCCGACATCATTCCGAAAAACGTCTGTTTCAATCCCTGCTGTTTCGCGGCTTCCTGGATTCGGCTGAGTTCAAGTCCCGGAAGCGGTATGAAATAGCCGAGCCGGTAAATAAACAATATGCCGCACGTGATCAGTATCTTTTTCCGGACCTCGGGGACCCGGATGAGATTGAGTACAGATACGCTTGGAGTCGATGTCGTTGCTGCCATGGAATTTCGAATTCGGCCTTGAATGCATCAATGCGATGCCGTTGGGCGGGACCTACGTTAGTTCACGATTTGTGCGCGAAAAGGTATGAAACGCCCAAAGCCGTTATTACTTGCCTTCGGTTTTCTTGTGGGTCGGCTTGGCCGGTTTCGCGGCGCCGCCGGCGGCACCCGCGGCTTTCTTTGCCTTTGTCGCAGGCGTTGCCTTGGCATGCGTCGGTTTCGGAGCCGAAGGAATGCGCTTCCGCTTTGGCTTGACCGACGGGTATGCAGGCTTGTGCTTCTCTTCGACAGCGCCGCCCGCTTTTTCGATCTTGAGACGCGCCGATGGCGTCACGCGATCCGCGATGACGTGAAGTCTTTTTTCCAATTCGCCGTCGCCGAGGACTTTTAACATTTCGGCCGTTTTCGACGTCAACCCTTTTGCAAGAATCGCATCGAGGTCGACGCGCGCGTCCTCGTCGAATGCATTCAAATCGCGAACATTAATAACAGTATAACGTTCGCGAAATTCGGAATTGGTAAATCCCTTCTTCGGCAAACGCCGGTAAAGGGGCATTTGACCGCCTTCGTAGGCGGCTCGCGACGACCAGCCCGAACGGGCTTTCGCTCCCTTGTGTCCTTTGCCGGAAGTCTTGCCGAGACCCGAACCTGTTCCGCGACCGACGCGGCGCCGATCGGGAAACCTCGTTCCCGGACCCAGTACAGTATTTAAGTTCATGATAATTTAACTCCGCGGGTTTCTTCCTGTTGGGCGCGCGTGCGAAGCTGACTGATCGCATCGATGCAGGCCTTGACAAGATTTACGGCCGTGGTGGAGCCATAGGATTTTGTTAAACAATCTTTGACACCGGAAAGCTCGAGAACCGCGCGAACGCAGTTGCCCGCGATGATTCCGGTGCCCGGCGCCGCTGGAATTAGCTTTACAGATGAAGCTCCAAAACGACCCATGACTTCATGGGGAATGGATGTCTTGCGACGCGGGACGCGCACGAGATGCTTGCGGGCGTCGCGGTTGCTTTTTTCGACGGCGGAAGGAACTTCCTTTGCCTTCGAGAAACCGTAACCAACAATTCCGTCGCGATTGCCAACAACTGTGAGAGCGGAAAACGAGAAACGGCGGCCGCCTTTCACGACGGCCGCGGAACGATTCACTTTGACTACGACTTCATCGAGTTGAAGCGACGCAGCCTCTGTGTGATCGAGGTATTCGACGTGGAGAGCCAATGCCGTAAACGTTAATTAAAGAGTAGTGGAATTTCGTTAAAGTTTATTGATAACAATTCGGTCTGACGGATTAAAATTGCAATCCGGCTTTTCTTGCCGCATCGGCGAGGGCCTTGATGCGGCCGTGATAGCGAAACGAGCCGCGATCGAAAACAACCTTATGAATGTTCTTTTCAATCGCGCGCTTGGCGATCGCCTCGCCGACGATGCGCGACATCTGGCTTTTTGTAGCTTTCTTCTCGCCCGACTTGGCCAGTCCCGCGAGCGATTTCTCCTCGGTGGACGCCGCCGCGATCGTACGGCCTTTCGCGTCGTCGATGATCTGTGCGCTGATGTGCTTCAGCGACCGAAATACCGAAAGACGCGGACGATCCGTCTGTCCGCGGAGACCCTTGCGCACGGCGAGCGCGCGGCGCGTCCGGCGGGTCCATTTTAGTTCATGTTGAGCCATTGTTTGCTTTTAATCGAAAGATTTGTATATTTATAAATAATGCGGTATATTTAGTTCAAGTTAAATTCGGGACGGATACGCGCGGCCCGAATTCGGTTATGTCGTTCCGAAGGACTTGCCCTGCTTGCGCTTGATCGTTTCCTCGGCGTATTTGATACCTTTTGCGTTGTAAGGCTCCGGCGGCCGGATTTTTCGTATCTTCGCGGCGAGCTGTCCCACGATGTGGCGATCGATGCCTTTAATAACAACGTGCGTGGGTTGCGGACACTCGACCGTGACGCCCTGCGGAATGGTAACTCTGGCGGGATGGCAGAAACCGATGGTGACGACGATGTCTTTGCCTTCAATCTTCGCGCCCCAGCCAACGCCGCTGATCTCAAGACGTCTTTCGTAGCCTTCGGAAACGCCGCGAACCATGTTCGCGATCATCGCCCGAGTCAGGCCGTGATGGGATTTCGACTCGCGAGTGTCGCCGGAGCGGCTCACTTTCGCGATCGCGCCCGTGACTTCGACTTTCAGCGAATTGTGAAGAGGGAATTTTAGCGTTCCCTTCGGTCCGGTGATCGTGATCGCAGCCGTATCGGAGGCGAGTTTGACGCCCGACGGGATGCTGACCGGAACTTTACCTAAACGGGACATGATGGAATTTCCTGGAGGGTCTTGTTGTTATATTTAATGTTGACTGCAGCGTGTATTTCCGCGATGGGCCGCGGCAAATATTACCAAATCGTGGCGAGGAGCTCGCCGCCGACGCCGTACTCGACGGCTTTGCGTCCGCTGACGACGCCTTTCGTCGTGGACAGGACGGAAATGCCCTGGCCGTTTCGAACCTTTGGAATTTTTTCGACTGGAACGTAATAGCGGCGGCCGGGCTTGCTCTCGCGCTGAATGTTTCGAATAACGCGGTTGCCGTCGCGATCATACTTTAATTTTACGCGCAGTTTTCCGGGGAGCGGCTCGTTGATGACTTCGAAGTCGGTCAACATGCCCTCTTCCTTTAATACAATTGCGAGCGCCGTGCGCATTTTCGAAAGCGGCATTTCCACCCACTCGTTCCGAATCTGGTTCGCATTTCGGATGCGCGTCAGGAAGTCCGCAATCGGGTCTGTCATTGTCATGGATCGTTACCGTTTACTTAATTATAATTATAATTCTAGTTAATAAATATTCTGTTTGGATGCGCGGAATCGCGGACTACCACGACGCCTTGCGAACGCCGGGAAGTTCGCCGCGAAGCGACATATTGCGGAAGCAGATTCTGCAAAGCATGAATTTGCGATACACGGCGCGCGGGCGGCCGCAGATTTGACAGCGGGTGTAGCCGCGCGTCTTGAACTTGGGCGCGCGCTTTTGCTTTATAACGAGGGATTTCTTAGCCAAGGCCGTTTATTTGGTTGGAAAAGATTTATAAGGTTGGTTTTGAATTCTGGATTGCTAATGAAAAATTATTAGCGTCGAAACGGCATGCCGAGTTTTTCGAGCAGAGCTTCGGCGGGTTTGTCGGTTCCGGAGTTCGTGCAAATTGTAATATTCATTCCCTGCACGAATTCCAACTTGTCGAGCTGGATTTCCGGAAACACCGATTGTTCGGAAAGTCCAAAGCTATAATTTCCGCGACCGTCGAGCTTCCGCGAGAGGCCGCGGAAGTCGCGAATACGCGGAATCACGATGGAGACGACGCGATCGAGAAATTCATACATTCGCTCGCGTCGCAACGTCACTTTGAGACCGATCGGCATGCCCTGGCGAAGCCGAAAGCTCGAAATCGCGCTCTTCGCTTTTGTAACAATCGGCTTCTGGCCGGTGATGGAGGCGAGATCGCGCGCGGCCTGATCCATGCGCGCGCGGTTTTCGATCGACTTGCCGACGCCCATGGTGACGAGAATCTTAGTCACGCGCGGGACGGCGTTTCGATTCTGTATTTTCAATTCGGCCTGAAGCGCGGGCGCCACTTCGGTGCGGTAACGTTCCTGCAGACGCGGCCTCGAGGGGGCCGTCGATTTGGCGGGAGTCGGGTTTGCGGGTGTCGGGTGTGCGGAAGCCATGGAGAATAGTTATGTTTATAATTTATTATTGTTAACTTTGCGTCCGAATTCTATTTCGCTTCCAGTACGGAACCGGATTTGGCGGAAATGCGGACTTTCTTGCCGTTCTTTTCCTGATGGCGGATGCGGACTCCGCGGTTGCTCTTTTCATCAAAAAGAAGAACATTGGATATGTGTACGGAAGCTTCGCGCTGCACCCGGCCGCCCTGCGGATTCTTTGGGTTTTTCTTAATGTGGCGCCAATGCATATTGACGCCTTTCACGACGACGCGGCCGCGTGCGCGGTCGATGCGTACGATTTCGCCTTTGTTTCCGCGGTCGTTACCCGAGATCACCATGACGGTGTCTCCGGTGCGAAGATCAATTCTGGCTATGGGAGCCGGTTTCGGTTTCTTTCGAACCACCTTTAGACAACCTCCTGAGCGAGTGAAACGATTTTCATAAAATTACGATCGCGCAGTTCGCGGGCGACGGCGCCAAAAATGCGCGTGCCCTTCGGATTGCCGTCCGCGTCGATCAGTACCATTGCGTTGCGGTCGAATCTTACATAAGAGCCGTCGTCGCGCCGGACGTTGGCGCGCGTGCGGACGACGACGCCCTTCACGACCGTGCCTTGCTTCACGTCGCTGTTCGGAATCGACTTCTTGACGGATACTACAATAATATCGCCTACGGTGGCGTATCTCCGCCTGGAACCGCCGAGCACTTTGATGCACATGGCGGTTTTCGCGCCCGTGTTGTCGGCGACATCCAGATAGGTGCGCATTTGTATCATGTGATTCTCCTCGTTGAGTAGTTAGATTGTTGGTTCGAGGATTTTTTGTAGTTAGTGAACGGTCCGGTTGATTTCGGTGCTTATTTTCCCGACTTGATCGCCGCCGCGACGTCGGCCGACGGTTCGGAAATTGTAAATTCCTCGGCGCGCTCCGAGCGCTCGACGACTTTTACAAGTCTCCAACGCTTCAATTTGGAAAGCGGGCGCGTTTCCATGATTTCCACAAGATCGCCTTGTTTTGCCTCGCGATTCGGGTCGTCCACGTAGAAGCGCGAGTAACGGCGAAGAAATTTGCCGTACTTCGGGTGGCGGACATAACGAATCGTCTGAACGATGACCGTCTTGTCCATTTTCGCCGACTTCACGCGGCCCTGCACGACTTTGCGGCGGTTGCGCGCGAGCGCGTCGGTCTCTTGAGAATTAGCTTCCGATGTCATTTTGATACTTCCAAAGATATTTGCGAAGAATTCGATTCGTAAATCGCGAGGAGGTGTTCCGTTTGGATGGTGTTCGAAGTATTGTTATATTTACTGGCGGCGAATTGGGATGACAACCAGGTCAGGATGTTGCCTTTTCGGGGGTCCGCGTTCCGAGAATCGTGAGCATGCGGGCGACGTCCTTTCGGATCTGGCGGAATCGGGCGTTGTTGGCGACCGCTTCCGCGGCGCCTTTGAAACGCAAATCGAAACTCTCCTTTTTGAGCTTCTCGATTTCAGCCTTGAGTTCATCGCTGCTGAGGGCGCCGAGCTCGCGGAATCGATTTCGGGAATTGAGTTTGGCCATCGGAGTAGTTATATTACAATTACTTTGATTATTTAAGTATTATGGAATTATTGAGATTATTTATGTTCGAAATTTATATTCGAAATTACTGGCCGATCACGTGCCTGCGGATGAAGCGGGTGCGAACGGAAAGTTTATGAGCCACGCGATTGAACGCCGTGCGCGCCACGTCTTCCGTGACGCCGCCCATTTCAAACAAAATCGTGCCGGGCTTGACCACGGCGGCCCAGAATTCAGGTTCGCCTTTTCCGTGTCCCATGCGCGTTTCGAGCGGTTTCTTAGTAATGGGTTTGTGCGGAAATACGCGAATCCAAACTTTCGCTTCGCCCGCCGCGCGCGAGGCGGCGATGCGGCCCGCTTCGATTTCGCGTCCCGAGAGCCAGGCCATTTCCAACGATTGAAGGCCGAAGTCACCGAAGGCAATGCGATTTCCGCGCGTCGCGTTTCCACGCATTTTTCCGCGCTGCATTTTTCGATAGACGACGCGCTTGGGCATCAACGCCACGGCGGTAACTCCTGTAGTTTAATTAAATTCGTTGAATTAGTATTTGTGAACATTATTAAATAAATTACGCGTGCGTCGCCGGAGGATGGGCAGAACTGTGGGCAGAACTGTGCGTCGATGAAGACGCGTGCGCCGGAGAACTTGCAGCCGGAGTCGATCCGGCCGACGGGGCGTTTCCACTCGAAGAGCCGACGAGCGGCCGCACGGCCGGAACCTCGCGCTCTTGATTTGGTAATTTTTCGCCTTTGAAAATCCATACTTTGACGCCAACGGTGCCGTACGTGGTCTCCGCGCGAGCGGTGCCATAATCAATTTCGGCGCGCAGCGTGGTGAGCGGGATTCGTCCTTCTAATATTTTCTCGGTGCGCGCGATTTCGGCGCCGCCGAGACGGCCGCCTAATTGTATCTTGATGCCCTTGGCCCCCGCCTGCATGGTCGCCTGGATGGCTTTCTTAACAACTCGGCGAAACGCGGCGCGTTTTTCGAGCTGTTCGGCGATCGATTCCGCGACGAGGCGCGAATCGAATTCGGGCCGCTTGATTTCTCGAATAAACAATTCGACGTGGCGGCCCTTTCCTACAATTTGTTCGAGGTCCGTCTTGAGTTCGTCGACGCGCGCGCCCTTGCGGCCGACGAGCACGCCGGGACGCGCTGTATGAATCGTAATGCGCACCGATTCGCCCGTTCTTTCGATTTCAATTTTCGGAACGCCCGCGGCCTTGTGCTTGCCGTGAATCAGTTTTCGAATTTGATGATCTTCGAATACGAGCTTGGCAAAATCCTTTTTCGTTGCGTACCAACGCGAACGCCATGACTCGGTGTATCCGAGTCGAAATCCAAGGGGATGTGTCTTTTGACCCATTTGTAGTTTTAATGCGGGTGTTCGTTTCTTTGCGTTTCTAGCAAATATTCAGTTTGCGGAATTGTTATAAAAGTTATGTGCAATTATTCGGAAACGCTCGGGGCTTTCGAACGGGCCTTCGAAGCGCGCTTTGGCAGGGTTTGGCTCGTCGCGTCCTCAGCCGCTTTCTTTTTGGGCGCGCGCTTCTTGGTTTCTTCGGCGCGCTCGGCGAGCAAAAGATGGATATGGCTCGTGCGCTTGCGGATGGGCATCGCGCGTCCCATCGGACCGGGATTGTAACGAAACCGGCCCTGTATGAGCGGACCGCCGTCGATCGTGAGTTCGCGAATATATAACTTATTCGCGTTCACTTTTCCGTCTTGGGTCGCGTTGGAAATGGCCGAACGCAACAGAATGGAAAGAAACGACGAGCCGCGGCGATGTGTAAAATTTAATACATCGAGCGCGGTATTGACATTTTTGCCGCGAATGAGGTCGGCCACATAGCGGGCCTTGCGCGCGGAGATGCGCGCAAAATTATGATGTGCTTCGAAGTTCGACATGGAGGAAGCCGTTTGGTCTTGTTAAATATTAGTAAATTCGTTCGCTACTTTTTCCCGCCGGGTGCGGCGGGAGCGGGAGCCGCGGCAGCCGCCGCCGCGTCCTTTTCCTTCTTGCTCGTGTGGCCGCGGAAGGTGCGGGTCGGTGCAAACTCGCCGAGTTTGTGTCCGACCATATCTTCGACGACATAAACTTTCGCGAATTTGCGACCGTCGTGAACGAGGAACGACTTGTTAACAAAATCGGGCGTGATCGTGGACGCTCGCGACCACGTCTTGATCGCGTCGGAGTTCGGGCGCGTCGCAAGAACGCGCTTCATCAGGCGGTCTTCGACGAACGGTCCTTTTTTACTACTGCGGCTCATGGAGCGGGATTCGTTTGGATGTTGTTGTGATGACGGATGTCGGAATGATTATTATTTAATATTTATGATCAGCCCTGACGGTAGTGCGGGCCGGCGGGACGGCGGCGCAGAATGAACCGCGCGCTCGGATTGTTACGTTTGCGCGTCTTACCGCCCTTCGAGAGCACGCCTGTCGGCGAACACGACGCGCGGCCGCCGGCCGAACGGCCTTCGCCGCCGCCCATGGGGTGAGCCACTGGATTTTGCGCGACGCCGCGCACTTTCGGGCGCCGGCCCATGTGCCGCGCGCGGCCGGCTTTTCCTAACGATACGTTCTGATGATCCAAATTACCGACGCGGCCGATCGTCGCGCGGCAATTGATATGAATCTTGCGAAGCTCGCCGCTCGGCATAACTAATAATGCGTGGTCGCCTTCGCGGGCGGACAGGCGGGCGGCCATGCCGGCCGAACGCGCGATCTTTCCGCCCGATCCCGGGAACTGTTCAATGTTATGAACTTCGAGACCGACGGGAATATGAGCGAGCGGCATCGAATTGCCGACTTTGGGTTCGACTTCGACGCCGGATTCCACATTGTCGCCGACGTTCAGTCCGACGGGCGCGAGAATATAACGTTTCTCGCCGTCGTTATAATGTAACAATGCGATGCGCGCCGAACGGTTCGGATCGTATTCGATATGCGCGACTTTCGCCGGAATTGTATCTTTATCGCGCTTGAAATCGATAATTCGGTATTTTTGCTTGTGCCCGCCGCCGATATGGCGCGACGTGATGTGTCCGTGGTTGTTGCGGCCGCCCGTTTTCCGCTGCGGTTCGAGCAGCGACTTTTCGGGTTCGCACTTTGTCAATTCGGAAAAATCCAGAACGGATCCGTGGCGGCGGGCCGCGGACGTCGGACGATAGAATTTTATGCCCATGGGTTTGTGTTTATCGGGCTCGAATCAGATCGAAATGGTGAAATTGTTATTTGTATTAATGATTGAATGCGAAACGATCACGCGTATTCGATCGACTGTCCGGCCTTTAATGTAACAATGGCCTTTTTGAACGACGACACTTCGATCGTTAACGAACCGCGGCGCAGAACTTTGGACGGGCGCACGACGGTGTTGACCGCGACGACCTTCACTTTGAACAACGCTTCGACGGCACGGCGAATCTCGACTTTGTTCGCGTCGGGCGCGACTTGGAAGTGATACGCGTTTTTCTTCTCCTGATCGTGATGCCCCTTTTCTGAGAACATCGGCTTCTTGAGAATCGCGCGGAAGCGGTCGAGTGTGTGTGTATTCATAAATATTTATTCAGTTATTTTTGTAGATTTTTTCTTTAGATAATTTTCCGGCTCTCACTTCGCGCCGACCGCTTTTTCGGTAATGGCGATGCCGCGGTAGCCGTTTTTGAGTTTATCGGCGGCCTCGACCGTCATCAGGACGAGCCGGTTTCTTAAGATATCGTCCGCGTTCACGTCGGCGGCGGTCTTTACAGAAACCTTCGGAAAGTTGCGCATCGAATTCCAGGCCGTTTCATTATGTTCGGGCAGCACAACGAGGCAGCTCAGATCGGTGCCGGGCGATTTCACGGCCGCTTTCTTCTCGGCGGCGGGCGCCTTCGCTTTATCGGCGGCCCCTTTCCTTTTCTTTGCATCCGACTTGCCGGCGGGATTGTTGGCATCGCCCGCGAGATTGAGAAACATCTCGCGCGCCAGTTTCGCCGACGGTTTCGCGAAATCGAGATTCGCGACGAGCGTGACTTCGCGATCTGTAAATTTACCGAAGAGCGCTCCGCGGAGCGCAACTAACAATTCGCGGCGCGGAAGTTTATAACCATAATCGCGCGGATGCGGTCCGAAAATGGTGCCGCCGCCGCGCCAGATCGGCGACTTCGCGGAGCCGGCGCGCGCGCGTCCCGTGTGCTTCTGTTTCCACGGCTTTTTTGTAGTGCCCCTAACGTCGCTTCGCTCTTTCGTTTGTACGGTTCCCTGGCGGCGATTCGCCGCATACATGATGACGGCGCCGCGCAGACATCGCACGCGCGCGCGATCGCCAAATATCTTTTCATCAAAGTCGATTTCCGAAATCGACTTCGACGAAAAATCGTAGCGTTTGATCTTTACCATTTTTATTAACTTAGATATTTCGAAATTCGTGAAGGTTCGTTGAAGATTACTTTTTGCCCTTTTCGGGACCGCCCTTTTGCGTGCCCTTCTTGACTATTGGCTGCGCTTTCGGCGCGGGCGGCGGCGTCGTCGCCGCGCGGACGATTACAAATCCGCCCGTGGGTCCGGCAACGGGTCCGCAAACGTAAATTAAATTCTTTTCCCCGTCGACGTCGAAGACTTTAATATTCTTCGTTGTCGACTGGATGGCGCCGAGGTGCTTGCCCATGCGCGTTCCGCGGAATGTATGCGACGGATCGGCGGACGATCCGACCGAACCGGGCTGTCGAATATTCATCGAACCGTGGCTCGCGGGACCGCGGCTGAAATGGTGCGCCCGAATCGTTCCCATGAATCCGCGACCCTTGCTCGTGCCGATGACGTCGACGAGTTCGCCTTTTGTAAATGATGTCGCGAGAACGACATCGCCAACAGTAGCTTCCGGCAATTTCTTCACGCGCGCCTCGCGGAGGAAACGAAGCGCTTTGCCAACCCGGACCTTCACGCTCGCGTCCGACGCGGCCGCGGTTTTTGAAGGTTTGCCGCGTTGCACGCCCAATTCGCCGAGAACGGGTTTGGATATTACTTTTGCCCTGCACTCTTCGAATCCGAGCTGAACAGCGCAATAATTTGGATTCTGCTTCGAGGCGCGAAGTTGGGTGACGTAACACGGCCCCGCGGTGACTACAGTTACGGGGACGACGAGGCCGTCTTCCGTAAACCGCTGGGTCATTCCGCGTTTGCGGCCGAGGATATATTTAAGTGCGAGTTCCGCCATGAGTCCGGATGATTTGTCTAAATTTCTCGATGACGCTTGAGAATGGAATTGTAATATTAATTATTGGCCGTTCGGATCAAGCCTTGATCCGGATATCGACGCCGGCTGGCATGTTCAGTTTCGAAAGCGCGTCGACCGTTTTGCTGGTCGGATCCGAAATGTAAATAAGACGCTTGTGCGTGCGAATTTCGAATTGCTCCCGCGACTTCTTATCCGTGTGCGGCGATCGAAGCACTGTGTAGCGTTCGATTCGCGTGGGGAGCGGAATCGGACCCGAGACACGGGCTCCAGTGCGCTTGGCCGTTTCTACAATATCGGCGGCGGACTGGTCGAGCGACTCGTGATCGTAGGCCTCCATCCGAATTTGGATTTTCTCCTTCATTGGATTTCTTTGAGGTTCTTGAGGAGATTTAGAAATGGAAAGATTGATTGGTTGTTCCCGTCGCGATCAAGTGTCGATCGCCCCGGGAGTTAACGAAACGGGATTGGAAGGATTTGATATTTAAATATTTGGAATAGTGACCGGCCGCCAACGGCCGGCGGCTCGCGCCTTTTCGTCATCGTTTTTGTTGTGTATTCGCTGATCTCGATATCGCTGATCTCGATATCGATTTCGCTTCGCGCGCGGAAGCGCGAAGCCAAACGACATAGACAACAAAAAACAACCTCGCACGCACCTCCCGACAGAGGTCCGGGCGATTCGAGTCATCAGGTTGCCCGGTTTAGGGATCCCCGATGAAAAAGGGGCGAGGACTTTAGCGATACGCCGGAATCCGGTCAACACGTGAACCGGGTTTCACTGGGGAAATGCAATTATGATCCCGTGACTTCCCTTCGAATTTTGTCCGGAACAGCCGCATAACGGCTTGGCTCAAGCGCCGCCGTCGCCCGCCCTTGAGAGAGGGAACGAAGTGCTGTCGTATATCCAAAGGTCTCGCCGGCGGGAATGGTCCCGCGAACGACCTTTACGTTTTCCTCGATCGTCAAGTCCTCGACGACGCCGCGCCGACCCTGCAGGTCGTTCAGGACGCCCGAGAGGAATTCGCCCGGCGTGCGGATCTCGAATCGAAGAATCGGTTCCAACAATTCGCCGCCTCCAGCCGAAACGGCGGCTGCAAACGCCTCCGACGCCGCGGCCTGCGCCGCCACTTCGGTCGATTCGGCCGTCCAGACGATTTCCGCGACCTCAATCTCAATATTAACCATCGGAAAACCGAAATTCGCCCCGGACTGGGCGCCATCCTCGACGGATTGTTGAATTCCACGGCACGCGGCGCGAAGCAATCCGATCGGCGAAGTCAAAATATTATTATTAATTATAACCCGCGGTTTCGTATCCTGTCCCGGCCTTACGATCACCGTCGCGGAAGCATACAATTTCCTGCCGCCGAGTTCGCGTTCGAAGACATGCGCCGCTTTGGCTTCTTTTTGTATCGTTTCGCGATAGGATACGAAAGGTTTTCCCGCATTCGTAGGAACGCGATATTCGCGCTCGAGCCGGTGCGAAAGCACTTCGAGGTGCAACTCCCCCATTCCGGCAATGATCACCTGACCCGACTCCGCGTCCGTGCGCGCCCGAAATGTAGGATCCTCGCGCTCGAGGCGTTTTAACGATTCGAGAAGTTTGTCGCGGTCGGTCGAACTCTTCGGCTCGAGCGCCATCGAAATCACGGGTTCGGGGAATTGCGAGCGTTCGAGCGCGACCGGTTTTCCGCGTTCGAACAGCGTGTCGCCCGTCACCGTCTCCTTGAGCCCGGGAATCGCTACAATATCGCCGGCGCACGCCGAATCGATCTGTTGTTTATCGTTCGCGTGCATGCGAAAAATGCGGTTCGCGCGTTCGGGTTTTCCGGTGCGCGCATTATACAAAAGATCGGCCGACTTTAATGTTCCGGAATAGATACGAATATAAGTAAGATCACCGTGGGCGTCGCCGAATATCTTAAAAACCAACGCCGCGAACGCGTCGGACGGATCGGGCTTTCGCAATACTTCTTTTTCGGTCTGCGGTTCGAATCCCTTCACGGGCGGCAGATCGATCGGCGACGGCAGATAATGTACAATCGCGTCGAGTAGAGGCTGGACTCCCTTATTACGAAAAGCCGCGCCCATCATCACCGGGACGAACGCATTCTTAATTGTAGCGCGCCGGATGGCCGCGCGGAGCGTCGGAGCGTCGATTTCCGTTCCATGGACGTATTTCTCAAATATGACCTCGTCGACTTCGCCGACTTTTTCTATCAATTCGACGCGGGCCGCGCGCGCGGATTCACTCCATTCGTCCGAGAGCGCCGTGACCGCCGGCCGCGAGCCAAGTTCGTTCTCGGGAAATCGTATTTCGGTCATTTCGACGAGATCGACGACGCCTTCAAATTCTTTTTCGCGTCCGATCGCGAGCTGAATCGCAACCGCGTTCGCGTTGAGACGCCTGCGGATGTCATCGATGCATTTCGCGGGCTCGGCTCCCGGCTTGTCGAGTTTATTAAGAAACGCCATCCGCGGAACATGATACTTATTCGCCTGGCGCCAGACCGTCTCGCTTTGCGCTTCGACGCCATTTAAACAATCGAATACGATAATCGCGCCGTCGAGGACGCGCAGAGAACGCTCGACTTCCGCGGTGAAATCGACGTGGCCGGGCGTGTCGACAAGTTGTAAACGATGACCCTGCCACGGACAGTTTGTCGCGGCCGCGGTAATAGTAATTCCACGCTGCTGTTCCTCTTCCATCCAATCCATCGCGGTGTTGCCTTCGTGCACCTCGCCCATGCGGTGTTCGATCCCAGTATAATAAAGAATCCGCTCCGAGACCGTGGTCTTGCCCGCGTCGATGTGCGCGGCGATTCCAAAGGTTCGGGTTTTCGAGAGGTCGGGGCCTTTTGCGGACACGATATTATGATACTATAATTGCGAAGTCGCCTGCTCGCGCAACGCGTTGAAACGGAGCTCGTTGATCTTCATGAATTCCGACTTGAAATGATAGTGTTCGAGGATATCGTCGCGCCACTCCCCCAAAACCGCCAATGCAATAAAAAGGGCCTCGACGGTCGCCAGCCCGTCGTCCGGATCGTTAAAGACACGCGATTTGCGCGGATACGCGCTCGCGAAACCGGCCGGAATTGAACGCAGCGCGAATGTACCCCGCACGTCGCGCATCAATTGAGGCAAATGCCGCCACGACGAGTCGACGAGCAGGAGCGGAAGGCCGCCGTCCTCCGAAGCGAGCGGCGGCGCGCCCGGGCACAAAAGCACGTGCGGCGGAAGCGCAATTGTATGATCGCGCCGCCATCCGCGAAATGTAATATTCGGCATCCCTTGGATCGCGGCAATGGAACATTTCCTCGTCGATTCCCGCGCATCGCGGATGATAAGTATGTTCTGCATGGCGGCGTCGTGGAATTGTAATTGTGTCAAAAACAAACGGACCCGAGCGGGTCCGTTTGATCATGCTAGCAGGTCGAGTTGCCCGCGCAATTGAATCGTCTATCAGGCGAAATGCCTTACCAAGCAAACTGCCCTACCACGCAAAGTGACTGTAGGCCTTGTTTGCCTCGGCCATTTTGTGAACATTGTCCTTTTGCATCACGGAAGCGCCGGTATTGTTAAATGCGTCGACAAATTCCTCCGCGAGACGGACGGACATCGGCTTGCCCTTTTTCTTGCGGGCATTTTCGACGAGCCAGCGAACCGCGAGCGACTGTTGCCGATTCTTGCGCACTTCGCGCGGCACTTGATACGTCGCGCCGCCGACGCGGCGGCTTCGAACCTCGACCTGCGGTTTCACGTTCTCGATCGCTTTTGTAAAGATGTCGAGTTTCTCCGCGCCGGCGAGTTTCTTCTGAGCGAGGTCGAGCGCTTGATAAAAAACGGCCTGAGCTGTCGTTTTCTTGCCTTCTCCCATGATCTTATTGACAATCTTGGTGGCGAGCTTTGAATTGTATACTGGATCCGGAACGATGAGCGGATCCGTGCTTTTATATCGACGCGGCATAAGACTTGAGCGATTTTTTTATTAAATCAGGATTGTTTGAGTTTCGATTCGAATTGGTATATTTAATTAAACTTCGGCGAACGCCTTACTTCGGACGCTTCGCGCCGTACTTACTACGGCTCTGCTTGCGATCCTCGACGCCCGAAGTGTCGAGCGTTCCGCGGATGACGTGATAGCGAACGCCGGGGAGGTCGCGAACGCGGCCGCCGCGGACAAGAACGATCGAGTGCTCCTGGAGGTTGTGTTCTTCTCCCGGAATATAAGCAGTAATTTCTTTGCCGTTCACAAGCCGGACGCGCGCCACGGAACGAAGCGCCGAGTTCGGCTTTTTCGGCGTCTGCTTCTTTACAGTAATACAAACACCGCGCTTTTGTGGACACGATTGAAGCACGGGTGACTTGGTGCGCCGGCGTTGGGGAACGCGCGGGTGCTTGACCAGTTGATTGATTGTCGGCATCGCTACAGTTATTCAGCCTTGAATATTTGAGACGCCGGTTCGCGGCGGCACGGAAAATGGGGCAAAGAGTTTAGAGGGAGGTCGGGAACTCCCGCAAGAAATAGTTGAAAATTGGGTCCACGAAGCCGGGGCCCCATTAAGCGGGCATAGGCATGGCTGGTCCGCCCGTGAGTGGACCGAAATCGCTGCCGGGAGACATGAGTCCTCCCGACATCGAGCCCATGTCGGGCGTCGGTGAGAACGGTCGGTACTTCGATGCGAGTGTTTCGAGATCGACGTTCTTTTTGACCGTCGTTCGATAGTGCGTTCGAAATCCAGTGCCGGCCGGAACGACGTGGCCGAGCACGACATTTTCCTTGAGACCCACAAGTTGATCGACGCGGCCCGCGATCGCGGCCTCGGTCAACACCTTGGTGGTCTCCTGGAATGACGCCGCCGAAATGAACGATTCCGAAGAGAGCGCCGCTTTCGAGATTCCTAACAATAGCGGACGGGCGCGGGGCGGCTTTTTCTTATCTTTACGAAGCCGATCCTGTTCGTCGCGGAATCGGAATTTATCAATAACGGCGCCGGGGAGCAGCGCGCTGTCGCCCGGCTCCTCGACTTGCACTTTTCGCATCATTTGCGCGACGATGACTTCAATATGCTTGTCGTCGATCGTGACGCCTTGTAAGCGATAGACATTTTGGATCTCGTCCAAAAGATAGTTTTGAATTCTTTCCTCGCCTTGAATCCTAAGGATATCCTGCGGAACGAACGGTCCTTCCGTCAGCGTGTCGCCCGCGCGAACGCGGTCGCCGCGGTGTACGCGCAGGTGGCGGCCGACGGGAATGAGATGTTCCTTCTTTTCGTCGCTGTCTTCGGGTTTGACCACGATCGTGCGTTTGCCGCGCGACTTTCCGCCCAATTCTACAATTCCGTCGATTTCGGATACAATTGCAGGATTCTTAGGCTTGCGCGCTTCAAACAATTCCGCGACGCGCGGCAGACCGCCGGTAATGTCCTGCGTTCCTCCGAGCTGGCGCGGCGATTTCGCGAGGACGGTGCCCGCGACGATCCATTCGCCGGAGTCCACTTCGACATACGCCCGTTCGGGAATTGGATAAAGCGCGATGCTCTGTCCCTTGTCGTCCTGAAGAACAATCGCCGGGTGGAGATCGCCTTTATGTTCGACAACCTGACGGCGTTTGTGGCCGGACTTCGCATCTTTTTCGATGCGGATCGTCTTGCCCTCCTCGAGGTCTTCATACATAACGCGTCCGTCCTTGTCGGCGAGCACCGGCACGTGGTGCGGGTCCCAGCGCGCGAGAATTAGCTTCGGCAATACTTCCGATCCGTCGGCAACTAAAATTTCGGCGCCGGCCGGAATGTCGTAGCGTTCCACTTCGCGATTCTTAACATCGAATAGTACAAATTGGCCGTTGCGATTCAACACGACGCTCTTGCCTTCGCTATTCTTAACAACGCGGACGTTGTCAAACTTAATATGTCCCGCGCGCTTCGCCTTGCAATCGCTTTCCTCGACGGTGCGGCTCGCCGTGCCGCCGATGTGGAACGTGCGCATCGTCAACTGCGTGCCCGGTTCGCCGATCGACTGGGCGCCGATCATGCCGACGGCAAGTCCCATTTCGACAAGAATGCCGCGCGAGAGGTCCATTCCATAACATTTCGCGCAGATGCCAAGGCGCGCCTCGCACGTAAGCGGGCTTCGAACCAGAATTTTTTCGTAATTTAATGATTCGATCTTCTTGGCGATGCTTTCCGTAATCATTTCGCTTTCCTTAACAATTACGTCGTCCGAAATCGGATCCACGATCGTGCGGAGCGAAGTGCGTCCACGGATTGCCTGCGCGAGCGTGACTGCGACTTTTTCGCCGCGATAGACCACGCCTTTTGTAACTCCGTTCAACGCGCCGCAGTCGGGTTCTGTAACAACGACGTTTTGCGCGACGTCCGCGAGTTTGCGAGTCATGTATCCCGCGTCGGCCGTCTTAAGCGCGGTATCGGCGAGACCCTTTCGCGCGCCGTGCGTGGATGAGAAGTATTCCAATACTTTCAATCCCTCGCGGAAGTTGCCCTTGATGGGAGTTTCGATAATTTTACCGTTCGGCTTCGCCATGAGTCCGCGCATGCCGGAAAGCTGGCGAATTTGGTCGAGCGAGCCGCGGGCGCCCGAGTGCGCCATGCAATAAATCGGGTTCAGATACGGCTGGCCATTCTTAACATCGTTTCGGAGTTCGTCCATGAGAACAATGCCGGTGCGCTCGCGGGCTGCGGTCCAGAGGTCGACGATTTTGTTGTATCGTTCGCCATCTGTAATAACACCCTTCGAATATTGATTACGCACTTTCGTAGCTTCCACTTCGGCGGCGGAAATGATCTCGTTCTTCTTGCCGGGAAGGCGCATATCGTCTTTCGAGAACGAAAGTCCCGCGCGCGTCGCCCATTTGAAGCCGATTTCCTTGAGGTCGTCGAGCAGAAGAATGGTGATTCGGCGTCCGAGAATCTGGTGGCAATCGCTAATGATGCCCTGAATTCCCTTTTTGTCGACTTCGTAATTGTAGTACGCCATCTGCTTCGGCAGGACGTCGTTCAACAGCGCGCGGCCGGCCGTGGTGACGAGCGGATCGCCTTTTTTATTGTTAGGATCGGCCGTCGGAATATTGCCCTGTTCGTTAATGACGAGTTCCCGGCCGGTTCGGTCCAGACGGATCCGGCGGCCCGGCTCGAATTTAACCCTGACTTTCGCGTGCGTCGAGATTTTACGTTCCGCGAATGCAAGGAAAAGCTCGCCGAGCGACGAGAAGTATTTGCCTTCGCCTTTTTGCGGCCCGCGGTCGGCGGACAGGTAAAAGATGCCGAGGACGATGTCCTGCGACGGAGAAATGATAGGATTGCCGTTCGCGGGCGAGAAAACGTTATTGGTAGCAAGCATCAGCGTGCTTGCTTCAATTTGCGCTTCATACGAAAGCGGCAGGTGAACCGCCATCTGGTCGCCATCGAAGTCCGCGTTGAATCCGGTGCAAACGAGCGGATGGATCTTTAGCGCGTTGCCTTCGATCAAAACCGGTTCGAATGCTTGTATTCCCATGCGGTGCAGCGTCGGCGCGCGGTTGAGCAGCACCGGGTGATCCTTAATAACTTCTTCGAGGATGTCGTAAACTTCCTCGTCGCGGCGCTCCAACATTTTCTTCGCCGATTTGATCGTGTCGGCGAGGCCGAGTTCGCGAAGTCTACGAATAATGAACGGTTGAAACAATTCGAGCGCGATGGCCTTCGGCAAACCGCACTGATGTAACTTTAATTCCGGACCGACGACGATGACGGAACGCGCCGAATAATCGACGCGCTTTCCGAGCAGGTTTTCGCGAAAGCGCCCCTGCTTGCCCTTGATCATGTCGGTCAGCGATTTGAGCGGTCGATTGCTGGAACCCAGCACCGGCCGCCGGCAACGCCCATTATCGAATAACGCGTCGACCGATTGTTGTAACATTCGCTTTTCATTACGAATGATGACTTCGGGCGCGTTCAGATCGAGCAGTTTCTTCAATCGATTATTACGATTGATGAGACGACGATACAAATCATTCAAATCGCTCGTCGCGAAGTTTCCGCTGTCGAGCAGCACGAGCGGACGGAGATCGGGCGGAATGACCGGAATGACCTCGAGAATCATCCATTCGGGACGGTTGCCCGGACCGCCTGCATTATTAGCATTTCCGGAGTCGCGGAGAAGTTCGACGACCTTGAGGCGTTTAATAATATCTTTCAGACGCTGGCGGCTCTTGGTCGTGGTCAGATCCTTGCGAAGCTTGACGGACAGTTCATTCAGATCGAGCTTTTTTAATAATTTACGAATCGCTTCCGCGCCCATGCCGGCGTCGAACTTGCTTCCGTGCTTGACGCGCGTCTGACGATACTCTTCTTCGGTGAGAAGTTTGTATTCGCGGTCTTTTTGCTTAGGTTTGAGTTCGTCGAGTCCCCCGTCGGCGATGACTACATAATCCTGGAAGTACACGACGCGCTCCAAGTCGGAAACCTTCATATTCAAAAGGTTGCCGATGCGCGACGGCGTCGATTTGAAAAACCAAATATGCGCGACGGGCGCCGCGAGGTTGATGTGGCCCATTCGCTTGCGGCGAACGCGGCTGTGCGTGATCATGACGCCGCATTTGTCGCAAACGATTCCTTTGTGTTTGATACCTTTATATTTGCCGCAGGCGCACTCCCAGTCCTTCTCGGGGCCGAAAATACGTTCGCAGAAAAGACCGTCCTTTTCGGGACGGTACGTTCTGTAGTTAATGGTCTCCGGTTTCTTGACTTCGCCGAACGACCACGAGCGAATGTCTTCGGGAGACGCGAGCCGGATCGTAACCGATGCGAAATCGTTGATCCGATCGTAATTTATGTTTACCTCAGCCATGGCAGGTTTGTTCCGTTGTAAGTTTGGCTTTGGAGTGCGGGATTAATTGATTGAATTATTATTAAATTTGGAATTATTTTGCGCCGAGGCGCGATGGGCGCGCGCATCAAACGATTTGCTTTTTCACAAGTTCAATATTCAGCGCGAGACCCCGGATTTCGTTCGTCAACACTTCAAACGAGACGGGCGTGCCGGGTTCGAGAATGTTGAGGCCTTTCACCATCGATTCGTAAATCTTGGTGCGGCCGTCGACGTCGTCGGATTTTACAGTTAACAATTCCTGCAAAATCGCCGAAGCGCCGTAAGCCTCGAGCGCCCACACTTCCATTTCTCCAAAACGCTGTCCGCCGAAGCGGGCCTTGCCGCCGAGCGGCTGCTGCGTAATTAAAGAATAGGGTCCGGTTGCCCGGGCGTGAATCTTATCGTCGACGAGATGGTGCAGTTTCATCATATAGATACAGCCAACTGTAACATCCTGCTCGAACGACTCGCCCGTGCGGCCATCATACAAAACGGACTTGCCGCCCGTCGGGAAATGGCACTCGGCGAGCGCCTTTTCGATGTCGAGCTCGTCGGCGCCGTCGAAGGCGGGCGTCCGCGCGCGGAAACCGATCTGTTTGGCCGCCCACCCGAGATGCGTTTCGAGAATTTGCCCGACGTTCATACGGCTCGGCACGCCCAGCGGATTTAATACAATATCCACGGGAGTGCCATCGGCGAGGAACGGCATGTCTTCGATCGGTACAATTCTGGAAATGACGCCCTTGTTTCCATGGCGTCCCGCCATTTTGTCGCCGACCGAAAGATTGCGTTTCATCGCAATATAAATCTTTACCATTTCGAGCACGCCCGTCGGCAACTCGTCGCCGCGGGAGAGCCGGTTGACGAGTTTATTCTTATCCGCTTCCTTGAATTCGATCTTGTCGCCGAACTCGCGGATGACCGCCATCGATTTTTCGCGCGCCGTTCGATTCGGGAACGATTCGACAAATGCGCGAATCGTCGCCCGGGCGCGCCGGAGTTCCTCGTACTGAGTCGTGTCCTCGATCTTGAGCCGCTTTTTCGTTAGCTCATCGACGATGTTTTCGGATGTTGCCTTTTCGATGTCGCGCTGCATCGCGCGGATGTAATCCCGGAAACGCTCGAGGAATTCGCGTTCGGCTTTCTTAATTTCATTCAGTGCTTTCGCGCGCTCCTGTTCCGTCAAATTGACGCGTTTGCTGAATTTCTGCGCGTCGATAACAATTCCGTCCACTCCGGGCGGAACTTCGAGCGAAGCATTCTTAACATCTTCGCCGGCGCGGCCGAAGATCGCATGTAACAGTTTTTCCTCCGGCGTGAGCTCCGACTTGCTCTTCGGCGCGACCTTGCCGACGAGAATATCGCCGGCGCGGACGCGCGTGCCGATTCTTACAATTCCGCTTTCGTCGAGATGGCGCAGCGCCTTTTCGCCGACATTTGGAATATCGCGAGTGAACTCCTCCTTGCCGAGCTTCGTTTCGCGAATCTCGATTTCATACTCATCGATGTGAATCGAGGTAAATGTATCGTCGCGCACGAGGCGTTCGCTGACGACAATCGCGTCTTCGAAATTGTAGCCATCCCACACCATGAACGCGACCGTGAGGTTTTTGCCGAGCGCCAGCTCGCCTTGATGCGTGGCGGCGCCGTCCGCGATCACCTGTCCTTTCTTAACTTTCTGTCCGACGCTAACGATCGGCCGCTGATTGAGACAGGTCCGTTCGTTGAGTCCGCTGAATTTGACAAGATTGTATTCGTCTTCATTAATGACAACGCGCGACGAATCCACGGATTTTACAATTCCTTCCTTGTCGGCTTTTACTAACATTCCGGAATTGGTGGCGACAACGCCTTCCATGCCCGTGTGCACGTAGGGAGGCTCGGTCTTGATGAGCGGCACCGCCTGACGTTGCATGTTGCTGCCCATGAGCGCGCGGTTCGCGTCGTCATGTTCGAGGAATGGCACGAGCGCCGCGGAGACGCCGACCATTTGCACCGGCGAAACGTCGATGAATTGAACTTCGTCGAGCGGAACGAGCGTGAACTCGCCTTTCTTGCGCGACATGACATTTCCGTTCGCGTCGATAATTAATTTATTTCCGGGGCCGATTTCCGTGTCGGCGGGCGCGAGGACGGAGTTGTGCTCTTCGTCGGCGCGAAGATACTTTACTTTTTCAGTAACAATTCCCTGTTCCACGACGCGGTACGGAGTCGTTAAGAATCCGTAGTCGTCGACGGATGCAAATATTGCGAGCGACGATATCAATCCGATGTTCGTGCCTTCCGGCGTCTCGATCGGACAGAGGCGCCCGTAATGCGAAATATGCACGTCGCGGACTTCGAATCCGGCGCGCTTTCTGTTAAGACCGCCCGGTCCGAGCGCCGAGAGGCGCCGTTCATGCGTCAATTGCGAAAGCGGATTCGTCTGGTCGACAACTTGCGACAATTCGCCGCGGCCAAAGAAGTAATCGATGGCGCTCGAAAACGTTTTTGAATTGATAAGATTTCGAGGACTGCAGTTTTCCGGCGCCTCGATGCTCATGCGCTCGACGGCCGTGCGGCGCAATTTTAAGAATCCCTTTCGGAATTCGTCGCCCGCGAGTTCGGCGAGCGTGCGCACGCGGCGGTTGCCCAAATGGTCGATGTCGTCGATCTCGCCGGCGTTCTGCCGCAGGCAAAGAATATATTTGATCGCTTCGACGAGATCCTCGGGCTGCAGCGTTTGTAAGTCTTCGGAAATCTCGGTTCCAAACTTACGATTTAAGCGAAAGCGGCCTACGCGGCCGAGGCGATATCGCTGCGAATCGTAGAATTTTTCCTTGAATAGATCTTTAGCTTTCTCGACTTGCGGCGGATTGCCGGGGCGCAGGCGCTGATAAATTTTAAGCAGCGCGTCTTCGTGCGATTTATTTTGATCGTCGTCGCGCAACGAATTCAGAATAATCGGATCGTCCATCAATTCGCGGCTGTCGTTTTGTAATGTTTCGAGCGCCGCTTTCGATAGTTTCGGTTTCAACGATTCGAGTATCGTGATTTCTTTCAAATCGGAATCGGCGATGACTTCCGCGCGGTCTTCGGAAATTTCGGCGCCGGAGGCGACAAGGACTTCGCCAGTCTTAAGATCGACGATGTCGCCGACGGCAATTTTGCCGGACAGTTCCTTCGAGAACTTCGTGCCCGGTTCGTCCTTCTTCCGGCGAACTGTAGTAACAGGATAAAACTCGGAGAGGAGCGCCACATCGGTGCCGAATCGCTCATGCATCGCGCGCAAGAGCGTGATCGCCGAGAACTTGCCGCTTTGGTCGATTCGTACGGCGAGCAGGTCCTTTTTTGTAACATTGAGCTCGATCCACGAGCCGCGCTCCGGAATGATCCAGCAGCGGTGCAAGCGCTTGTCGCCGGTGTGAAGTTCCTCTTCAAAATCGACGCCGGGCGAGCGGTGGAGTTGGTTAACAATCACGCGCTCCGTACCATTAATAATAAATTCTCCACCGCCGACCATGACGGGGATTTCGCCCAAATAGACATCTTCTTCAACAGATTCGGCCTTGTTGAGCCGAACCCGGATCTTGAGCGGATAGCCGTACGTCAATCGCAACTTTCGGCACTCGTCCTGCGTGTACCGCATGTTTCCAAGTTCGTACGATACATATCCGAGATTCATGGTCCCGTC
Organism: Planctomycetota bacterium; assembly: GCA_016200225.1. Classification (GTDB taxonomy): domain Bacteria; phylum Planctomycetota; class UBA1135; order UBA1135; family JACQFD01; genus JACQFD01. The sequence goes on along the minus strand of JACQFD010000012.1, from coordinate 86,688 downwards.
GTAGCTCGGAATTGGAAAGATCTCCTTGAGGATCGATTCGAGCCCCATGGGTTTGCGTTGATCCGACGGAGTGTCGCGCTGCAGAAACTCCGAATACGATTTCGTCTGAAGTTCGACGAGATTCGGAATATCAATAATCGTCGGATACTTCGCGTAATCGCGAATAACGGTCGGGACTGCGGACGTCGCTTCGGTCATGGTGGCGTGGCTTTCGAAGTTATGAATTCCGAAAGGTCTTTTTGTTAAGTCCGTGAAGGGTGTGCCGAGGAATTGAGTGCCAGAGAATTGAGAATCAAAAAGCTGCACTAGGCGGCGGAACCCGCCTTTTCAAAATTGTTCGAATGAAAATGTCGCGTAGGATTCAGTTCTCGCGCTTGCGAATCACAACTATTGAGCGGCGCCACTGATTTTTTATTGTATAAATTATCGGTTTGACGGAATTTCAATAGCCAAGCCCCGCCGATGCTTTCGACTTCGCTGTCAAACGCATCGGTGGGGTTCGGGACTCCGCGAGATTTGTAGTATTCCAACCGGATCTTCAGATTCTCCGCATTTCGGGGAGGGCATTCGTATGCTCCGATTCCGGAGCACGGTGCGGTGGTATTGGTCAACCGCGAGAAGTTAGTCAGTAATTCGATGGGAAGCCTTGCGATTGAACCAGTCTCGATGCAAACGAGACTTTGCGTAATGACACTCTACGAAACTCGCGCCCGATCAGCGAGGGTTCGCTTGAAACGATCGTGCGAAAACGAGGCTGAACGAGAACGCCGAAGAAGAGGCGCTGCACGTGTGGCAACAACGCCTCCTCAGTCACGTATGCCATCCGGCGATCATGATGAGCGTCCGGTTCAAATACCGGAAAGCCGCCGCTGATCGAAGATGGGCTTTACTTGACCGCGACGGTCGCGCCAGCTTTCGTGAGGAGGTCCTTTATCTTCGCGGCTTCGTCCTTGGAAACGCCCGTCTTGACGGCCTTCGGCGCGCCATCGACGAGGTCTTTTGCTTCCTTGAGTCCGAGGCCCGTCACCGCGCGAACTTCCTTGATAACGTTAATCTTGTTGGCACCCGAGCTTTCGAGAATAACGTCAAAGGCCGTCTTCTCTTCAGCGGGGGCAGCGGCTGCGCCGCCACCTGCGGGAGCCGCGGCTCCTGCTGCAACCGGGGCCGCGGCGGTTACACCAAACTTGGTCTCGAACGCATCCTTGAACTCTTTGAGTTCAAGGAGGGTCATCGACTCGAACTTTGTAATGATTTCATCCACCAAAGCGCTTGTCATGGAACTAAAAACTGTTGTTTACAGAGTTAATAAGGAAAAAGGGAAAGTTAATGGTTCTGCTTTTGCAAGAATCCAATTCGAGTCGGATTCAAGCCAAGCACTCTCCGGGTTTGCCGGAGAGAAATCGTTTTCAAGATGCCGCAGGAGTACTTCCTTCAGCTTCTTTTTCACGTTTTTCGATGAGCGCGGCGACGAGTCTCGCCGGTGTTACAAGAGCGGAGAACGCAAGGCTCGGCACATTGGCGGCAGTGCCAGTGATCGCGCCCAAAATCATAGACAACATCTCTTTCTTGCTTGGCAATCCGGAAAGTTGCTTGATCTGATCCGTCGTGAGGATCTGCCCTTGAAGGTATCCACCTCTTACTTCAATTCCGGGAGTGGATTTATTCTTGCGTGCGGTTTCGAAAACCTTTGCCGCGGCAATGACGGTTTCGACGTTTCCATAAGCAAGGGCCGTGGGCCCCTTGACCATGTTGGCGGCCTCCGGCGACATGCACGACGTCAACGCCCTGCGCGCGATTCGATTCTTAACAACGCGAAATTGTACATTTTCTTTTCGCAGCGCTTTCCGAAGTTCGCGATCGGGCGCCGGAGCGTGTTTCTCATATTTTACAAAAATTGCCCCTTCGAGCGAAGCGAAACGCTTCTCGTACTCGGTGAACATCTTTCTGTTGATCAGATTTGTCATATGTGAATTCTATTGGTAGTCAATTCGCGGTTGATTCGCGCGGAATATTGAATGGAATATTGAATATTAAATATTACTGGTGAATTTCCAGACCGATTCCGGGACCCATGGCGCTCGAGATCACGACTTTCCTAAGAAAAATTCCCTTGGAAGAGGCCGGGCGCAGGTGACGAATGTGATCGACGAACGACAAAATGTTCGTTTCGAGGTCGTCGTTTTGAAACGAACGCTTGCCGACCGGCGCGTGTACCGAACCGCCTGCGTCCGTTCGAAATTCAACTTTTCCGGCTTTGAATTCGCGAACGGCCTGCCCTACATCCGGCGTCACCGTTCCCGATTTGGGAGATGGCATTTTGCCCTGAGGACCGAGCACCTTTCCGAGTTTGCCGACGTGTTTCATCATGTCGGGCGCCGCAATCACGACGTCAAAATCAGTCCAGCCGTCCGTGATCTTCTTGGCGAGATCTTCAGCGCCGACAAAATCGGCGCCGGCATTCTTAGCATCTTCGGCGCGCGTACCATCCGCGAAAACCGCGACTTTCACGGACTTTCCGAGCCCTTTCGGGAGCGACACGGCGCCGCGAACGAGCTGATCCGATTTCTTAGGATCGATGCCGAGATGGATCGCCACCTCGACGGTCTCGTCGAATTTCGTCGGAGGAAGCGATTTCAATAATGAAACGGCCTCCTTCACGGGATAAATGCGCTTGCGGTCTACTTTCTCCGCAGCCTTTCGATATCTTTTGCTGGCGACGACCATAATTTTGTGCCGGTCGGTTTATTAGTTATTAGAAATTGAATGAAGGAAGTAATTTGTAGTTATATTGAATAGTGCTTTCGGTGCGGCGCAATTCGGATTTGGCTCAACCTTCGACCAGGATTCCGCAGGATCTTGCGGTGCCCTCGACCATGCGCATCGCGGCTTCGACTGTGTTGGCATTGAGATCGACCATTTTTTGAACTGCGATCTCGCGCACCTGGGCGCTCGTTACCTTTCCGGCAACTTCCTTTCCCGGGTTGTGGGCGGCCGTCGCGAGTTGCGCGGCCTTCTTTAATAAAACTGCCGCGGGCGGCGATTTTGTAATAAAGGTAAAACTGCGATCTGTAAATACTGAAATCTCGACTGGTATGATCAACCCCGCGGCGGATTTCGTTCGATCGTTAAATTGGCGAACGAATTCGCCAATATTAACGCCATGGGCGCCCAAAGCCGGGCCGACCGGAGGCGCCGGAGTAGCCTGACCTCCAGGACACTGGAGCTTGATCTTAGTCTTAAGTTCTTTCGCCACGACTTTTTGTGATGTTTGTTCGAGAAATTATTCGAGAGTTTGTTCGAGAAATTGTCTTCAGGCCCGTTCGTTGGCCGTCGACGCGTATGACCTTTTTTTGCCCCTCGACACAGGCGCGCGTCCGTGCGTCGGCGGGTTCGGGAAAAAGGGCGAGCAGGTTAACCAAACGCGGCCAAGAAAGCGAGAGGACGAATGAGAATTCACTCGGCACTTGCGGCCAACGCGTGGCGTTCGAGTCGAGGAACGCGACGGAATCCCGTCCGCTCTCAGACGGGTTCGACTTTCCAGTACTCAATGTCCACGGGATTCGCTCTCCCAAAGATTGTGACCATGACGCGAACGCGGCCTCGCTCGGCATCCACTTCTTCAACGACACCTTCGAATCCTTCAAATGGACCCTCTTGGATTTTGACGTGGTCGTTCTTGTGAAAACCGATGGCGAGGGTTGGGCTTGAATCGGATCGCTCGATTTGACCGAGGATTTTTCGAACCTCTTCCTCCGACATCGGCGTCGGATGGCTGTGCGTGCCGAGGACGTCGCCAAATCCCGGAGTCTCGCGAACAAGCGACCAGATCTCCATCGTCCGTACCTGATCCTGGTCATCCAAATCCGCCTCAATCATACAATAACCAGGGAGGATCTTTTTGTGGGTTACGCGCTTTCGTCCGGATTTGATTTCTGTAACTTTCTCGGTTGGAACCAGGACGAGTGGAATGCGCGATTCCATTCCGGCGGCCTTGATCCGCTTTTGTAAACTTTCGCGTACGCGATCTTCCTTCCCAGCTTGAACGCGGACGACATACCAGCGGAGTACCATGGCGGATTCCTTAGTAACGATTGCAGGGGATTTGTGATTCGACGATTGGTAGTTTTCTGGGCTGGAGAAGGCGGGCGAATTCAGCAGCCTTTTGTGGTCTTATTTTTTTAGTGTATATGCGTTGCCGCGCCCGAATCTAAATTTATCTTTCGCGCTCAATGCGTGAGGCCGAATATGAAACTCGTTACATTTCCGAGAATCATATCGTAAACGCCGAGCAGGCCGAACAGTATCATTACAGTAACTAGCACGACAGTGGACGCGCCGATCGTTTCGCGTGTCGTCGGCCAGGTGACTTTTTTCAGTTCCGCTTCCGTTTCGATGAGCGTCTCCGCGATTTTTGGCGTATTCAAGAAATACTGAAGACCGACGACGCCGAAAATAAACACAAAAAACGCGACCAGCGCCGACCATTTCAACGGAGTCTCGAATAGCGGAATTTCACTAATCAAATCCGTCCTCAGCCATCGCGCCCATGTATAACGAATATCGGCGAGCGTTTCGCTAAGCCGGAAACTGCCGTAACACCACATGAGCACCAATGCCAGGAAAACCGACAACCGCAGGTAACGGCCATGCTCCGGACGGTATGTTTTCAGTCTGTCGAGCAACGTTGGTTGTTCAATTACTTCTGCAACGCTTGACAATGGATCCTCAATCTCGAAACGGTTTTATGAATATAAATAATAATAATGATGCCGACCCGTAATCGGGAAGGAATCAGACCTTCTTTTCCTTATGCATCTGATGCGAGCCGCAAAAACGGCAAAACTTGCGCAATTCAAGCTTGTAACCGGCCTTTTGCCGCTTGAAAGTCGTGTAATTCCGGTTGCTACACGACGAGCATTCGAGAAATACGTAGCGTTCTTTGTTTTTCATATTGGTTTACTATAATTAATTCGAATCGATTTATCTTTATTTCGAAGTCGGAGCGGCGTTATTCAGGCGGAGGCAGAAACCTCGCCGTTCGAACGACTCCAAACCCCGCCATCCAAATCCCGCCGCTGAATTCGATATTAGAATCGAAGCCGCCACGCGTTGAATTCGGATTTGAGATTTGTTCGCCAGATTCAGGATCCCGGAGTTTCGGCGACTTTGCCGAAAACGCAAGGGCGCTCGTCCGCTAAGCGTGAACGAGCGCCAAACTGCGACTTCCGGTCGGAGACTCGCGGGTGGACGTGCGCCCCTCCGCGAATCCCGGCAATCCAAGATAATTACTCGAGAATCTTCGTGACGACGCCGGCGCCGACTGTTTTGCCGCCCTCGCGAATCGCGAATCGAGTTTGATCTTCGATCGCGATCGGCGAAATCAGCGTGACTTCCATTGTGATGTTGTCGCCGGGCATACACATTTCCGCGCCGCCCATAAGCTTGATCGAGCCCGTGACGTCCGTCGTCCGAATATAAAATTGCGGACGATAATTATTGAAGAAAGGCGTGTGGCGTCCACCTTCATCTTTGGAGAGAACGTACACTTCCGACTCAAACTTCGTGTGCGGTGTGATCGAGTTTGGTTTCGCAATGACCATTCCGCGCTCAAGCTGTTCCTTTTCAACACCTCGGAGAAGCACTCCGACGTTGTCGCCGGAAATTCCCTCGTCAAGTGTCTTTTGGAACATTTCGATGCCCGTGATAACCGTCTTGATGGGTTCCTTGTTGAATCCAACAATTTCAACGGCATCGTTAACATGGCACTTGCCGCGTTCGATACGACCCGTACCGACTGTTCCGCGACCCTTGATCGAGAACACGTCCTCAATGGACATCAAGAACGCCTTTTCGTCTTCACGCTTCGGGTCGGGAATAAACGTGTCGAGCGCCTCGACGAGTTCTTCGATGCACTTCGCGGATTCCGGGTCCTTCGGAGTTGTATACGCCTTGAGCGCATTTCCGCGGATGATCGGAGTCGTGTCGCCTGGGAAGCCATATTTCTTGAGCAGATCCTTTAACTCTTCAACCACGATTTCAATCAAATCGGGATCGTCGACGAGATCGACCTTGTTTAAGAAAACAACGATCGCGGGCACGTTCACTTGGCGAGCCAAGAGAAGGTGTTCGCGCGTCTGCGGCATGGGACCGTCCGCTGCGCTCACGACCAGAATCGCGCCGTCCATCTGGGCGGCTCCGGTGATCATGTTCTTAATGTAGTCAGCGTGGCCCGGGCAGTCGATGTGAGCGTAGTGGCGCTTCTTCGACTCGTATTCCACGTGGGAAACTGCAATGGTGACCGTCTTGCTCGCGTCGCGCTCGATGCCACCTTTTGCTATGTCCTTGTAATCCTTTGCTTTCGCCTGGCCCTTCGCCGCGAGAACTGCGCATAGCGCGGCCGTTAACGTTGTCTTGCCGTGGTCAATGTGACCGATGGTTCCAACGTTTACGTGGGGCTTGGTTCGCTTGAAGACCTCTTTTGCCATCGCCTTGGTGGGATCCTTTCCCGTGAGTTCACTTGCTTGGAAGCGTCGTGAATCCTTGGGTCAGAAATTAGGGTTATTGGTGAACTTGGTTTGAGATGATTTGAACGTTTTCGCGTGGCGACTTGCATTTGCGCGTGGAGCTGCAGATGGGATTTGAACCCATGACCTCCTCCTTACCAAGGAGGTGCTCTACCAACTGAGCTACTGCAGCAATGAATCCAGCGGCAAATGGAGCGGGTGATGGGAATCGAACCCACGTGACCAGCTTGGAAGGCTGGAGCTCTACCATTGAGCTACACCCGCGCACAAATCGCCAGCGCGTATAAACAGATAACTTTAAAGAACGATTTTGTTATGAATCCTGACGAAGACGAATATTGAAGAATATCAACACTTCCGGATCCAGAAATTGGTGGGTAGGACAGGATTCGAACCTGTGAAGGCTGAGCCACCAGATTTACAGTCTGGCCCCTTTGGCCACTCGGGTACCTACCCGTTTTTGAGCCCTCTTGATGAGAGCCCGGATTTGGGAGTCGCCCGACTTTTGCATCAACTACCGCGTGAAGACAGTTCTCTTCGAAGGGGCCCTTCGAAGTTGATTGCCTTCCGACAGTTGACGCACATTCGCGTGGAGAAAAAACGCCGCCGCCTGCCGCTTTGGAGCCGGCGGCGAGATTTGAACTCGCAACCACCTGATTACAAATCAGGTGCGCTACCGTTGCGCCACACCGGCCTGGGGTTCGCCCGGTTAAGAGCGCGACGAAGATAGGGACCCCTGAGGGGCGGTCAAGGATTTTCTTGTTTTCTTATATTTTACGAAAAAGCTCGCCAATGGACGCCTTCCACGATTCGAACGCGCGACGCACCTCTGCCATGGAGTCGCCTCCAAATTTCTTTAGAAATGCGGACGCAATTTCAAAGGCAACGACCGATTCGGCAACCACCGAGAGCGCGGTGACAGAACAGACATCCGACCGCTGATAGGTCGCGCCAGCTTCTTCTCCGGATTCGAGATTCACGGATCGCAAACCTCGCTTTAGCGTTGGAATCGGCTTCATGGCGATACGCAGGACGATCGGCTGTCCGTTCGACATGCCTCCTTCGATTCCACCGGCCCGATTGGTGGCGCGATCCAGGCCTCCCCACGCCGATTCCGTATTTGTAATAATCGCGTCGTGGACTTCGCTCCCCTTTCGTCGGGCCGATTCGAAGCCAAGTCCGATTTCCACGCCCTTCACCGCCGGAATAGACATCAAGGCCGCGGCGAGCCGTCCGTCGAGGCGCTCGGAGCCCGAATTGTAGTGTCCGATGCCGGGAGGCGTGTTGCGAACGACGATTTCAACAATTCCACCGAGCGTGTCGCCTTCGCCTCCCGATTTTTCTATCAGGTCCTTCCATTCCGCCTCCGCCGCGGGATTCAATGCATGAAATTCCGAATTGTTACGAATCGCGGCTGAATTCTTAGCATTCGGATCCCCTTCGCCTCGGATGCCGCCGACCTCAAGGACGTATCCAAAGACTTCAATTCCGAATTGTTGCAAAAAAAGCATGGCCACGGAGCCCGCGGCCGTCCGCGCGGCCGTTTCGCGCGCGCTCGCGCGCTCGAGAACGGCGCGAATATTCTTCGAAGCGTATTTATAAACTCCCGCGAGATCGGCGTGTCCCGGGCGCGGAACTTCCGGATTCGGAAGTTGTTCAATACTCTTATCTTTATTGTCGATGATGAGCGCGAGCGGAGATCCGATGGTCCGTCCGCCGAGCAGACCCGTCGGAATCGTCACGGCGTCGTTTTCTATAAATTGACGCTTTCCCCTGCCGGGTCCGCGCTGGCGTCTTGCCAGTTGTAAATTTATAAACTCCAAGTCGATCGCAAATCCCGACGGAAGTCCCTCCACGATGGCAAGGATCTCGCGGCCGTGCGATTCGCCGGCGGTTCGATATGTGAGTTCAGTCACAGGACTTCATACCAGGTCACCTCATCGTAACGCACGTCGGTCGGAACGTCGCCGAGCATCACGGTGACGATTCTTCGATCGCGTTGGACTTTGCGGACCGGGCACCTTTGTTTCAGTTTTGGAATATATACAATATCGTCGCGCTTCAACCGACTTACGAATTCCAGCCTTTTTTGTTCAATCGGTTCCAGTGAAATACAAGATTCCAATTCTTCGCGAAGTTCACGGAGACGCGAATCGAACGGTTTTGGCAAGGTCGAAATTGTACGATCAAATCGATCTTTCATTAGCATTCGCAAACGGCCGATCGCGGCGTCGATGGTCTTCTGCGCTTCCGCGCTCAAGATTGCCGAGCGCATTTCAACCTGTTGTTCGCGCACGGCTGCTTCCGCGAGCTTCTGCTCGGCCGAAAGAAGGACGGAGTCCGCGCGGCGCCGGGCCGCGTCGGCCTCGACGCGCGCCGACTGGATCGCGACAACCGCCTCCTCCGTCCGATGATCGCGTTTCTCGAGGCGGGACGCGGCATTTGCGACGACGGCCTCCGGCATTCCCACACGCTGCGCGACCGCGAGCGCCTGCGACGAGCCCGGAATTCCGACTAATAATCGAAATCGCGGTTGCAATGTTTCCGGATCGAATTCAACTGTAGCGTTTTCGATTCGTTTATGGCGATACGCCAGTTCTTTCAACGATCCGAGATGCGTGGTCGCCATCGCGCGAACGCCGCGCGAAAGAAAGTATTCGAGAATGGCCTCGCCCAACGCCGCGCCTTCCGCCGGATCGGTGCCGGCGCCGACCTCGTCCATTAAAACTAACGATTCGCGGGTCGCGTTTCGAACGGCCGCGGCCACGCGAATCATATGCGACGAAAACGTGGAAAGGGATTGTGATATTTCCTGTTCGTCGCCGATATCTACAAATATTCCGTCGAACGCCGGTATTTCCGCGCCGCGCGCGGGAATTGGAATCCCGGACAGGGCCATGGCCGCGAGCAAACCGACAGTCTTCAAAGCTACAGTTTTACCGCCCGTGTTCGGACCCGTGACCACTAATAAATCGTATTCACCGCCGATTTCGACGTCGATCGGAACGACGTGGGAGTGCGCGCCCGGCGATTTGTGGTGTTTCGGATCGTCGACGAACAGATAATCTAATAATCCAGGGTGCCGCGCGTCGGTAATCCTTAATTTCCGTCGATCGGTGATTTGCGGAATGCAGCCGTCGATCCGGATAAGATAACGAGCTTTCGTAAATTCCAAATCGAGCTCGCCCGCGAGCTCGAGAAAAACAACCAGTCGGTCGCGCCGCGCGAGCACGAGGCGCGAAAGATCCAATAATACAGTTGAAATTTCGCGCGCGATGACCACCGCGACTTCCGCGAGCGCGTTTCCGAGTTCGACGACCTCCTCGGGCTCGATGAATACGCTTCCGCCGGTCCCGGAACGATCTAACAATAAACCGCTCACTCGATGGCGGAACTCGGATTTCACCGCCAGCACCGGACGATTATTACGATAGACCGGTTTTGGTGAATTTAACGATTTTCGAACATCGGGGCGCGCGAGTATTTGTAACATCACGCGATCGACCTCCGATTCGAGACCCCGCCGGCGCGCCGCGGCCACGGCGAGTTTCGCGCTTGCCGTATCGAGGACTTCGCCGCGAATGTCGACACAGCGGTCGATTTCCTGCGCCAGTTCGACGAGGTCCGGCAACGCGCTGGCGACCGACGCGAGTTTCGGCGCTTCCGCGCCGTTTTGTAATATTAATATTCGGAGATCGTGTCCTCTCCGCAGCGTCGAGGCGATTTTTGCCAGCGCCAGCGGTTCGAGCGGCCTTCCACCGCTCGACAAATGATGCAAGAACGGCCCGAAGTCCTCGATCCCCGACAACGACGGAGCCTTGCCCATGGCGTAAAGCTTCGCAGCCTCCGCGACGCGCGCGAGCCACTCGCGCGACGTTCCGGCGACCGGCGCGGGAGCGAGCGAGCCGGCACAGGTTCGCCCGAGGTCGGTCTCGCAAAGCGACGAGAGTCGTTCCCGGATCGGAAAAAACTCAAGCGCGCCGAGTGAAAAGCGATCGTTCGTTTGCAAGGTAGTACGCAAACAGAATACTCCTTGCCATGACGAGCCCATCCCATCCTCTATCTTTTGCAACGCTCTGCGTGCACGCAGGCCAGGAGCCCGATCCCTCGACCGGCGCGATCATGACGCCTGTTTATATGACTTCGACCTACGTCCAGTCGGCGCCGGCGCAGCACAAGGGATTTGATTATTCCCGAACGACCAATCCGACGCGCGTCGCGCTGGAACGCAACCTCGCCGCACTCGAAGGCGCGCGACACGGACTCGCTTTTTCGTCGGGCATGGGAGCGATCAATACAGTATTAAATTTACTGAAATCCGGCGACCACATCATGGCGGGGAACGATCTTTACGGCGGAACCTATCGAATCATCAAGACGCTTTACGAGAAACTCGGTATCGCGAGCACGTTTATCGATACAACGAATATCGCGAATATTGAGAATGCGATTCGTAAAGAAACAAAATTAATATTGTTCGAAACGCCGACGAATCCGCTGCTCCGGCTCACCGACCTCTCCGCGGCGTCGGCCGTCGCGAAGAGACACGGAATTCTGACTTGTTGCGATAATACTTTTGCGACTCCCGCGCTGCAGCGGCCTCTCGAACTCGGCTGCGACATGGTCGCGCATTCGACGACGAAATATCTCGGCGGGCACAGCGACGTCGTCGGCGGCGCGATTTTATGTAATGATACCGAACTATATACAAAACTCAAACATTATCAAAATGCCGTGGGCGCGACGCCGGGCCCGATGGATTGTTTTCTCGTGCTGCGCGGAACGAAGACGTTACACTTACGAATGGATCGCCACGTCGAGAACGCGCGCCGGATTGCTCAATTTCTGGATCAACATCCGAAAGTCGAGCGCGTTTATTATCCCGGACTCAAGCATCATCCGCAGTTCGAGCTGGCAAAGACACAAATGCGCGGACCTGGTGGAATTGTATCGTTTGAATTGAAAGGCGGCGTCGAGGAGGGCAAGTCTTTCGCGTCGCATACGCAGTTGTTCGCGCTCGCGGAATCACTGGGCGGCGTCGAATCGTTGATCGATCATCCCGTTTCGATGACCCACGGATCCATTCCGCGGGAAGAGCGGCTCAAAGCGGGATTGCAGGACGGATTGTTGCGTCTTTCCGTCGGCGTGGAACACGGCGACGATTTGATCCGCGACCTCGAACGGGCCTTCGCTTCGCTTCGTTAATATCCGCTCGAAAATAACTATTCGGACGCCGCCATGGGCGCGTCCGAATATTATATTTAACTAATCGTCTCCATAACGATTGGGATCGAGCGGCTGATTCGGAATTTCGCCGGAAACGACGCCCCGCATGAGCCGGCCGACCTTGAATTTCACGACGCTTTTCGCCGGGACATCTACTTTTTCAAGCGTTCGTGGATTCTGCGCCCGACGGGGAGCGCGTTCCTTGACTTCAAATACGCCAAATTCGCGAAACTCGAGCCGGTTTCCCGTCCCAAGTTCTTGAATCATCGAATCAAGGAATCTTTGAATGATCTCCTTGACGACGACCTTGGTTTGGCCGGTCGCATCCGCAATGCGGTTGACCAGTTCCTTCTTCGTTATGGTTCGAGTTTTGGAATCGCTCATGCGCGTGGGTTCCCTGGTTGGAAAATTGGCGCCTTTTAGAATGAATTAGGGCGGGTTGGTTATTAAAACGCTGGCTGGCTCGTTGACGCAAGCCTTTGAACAGAATCGTTTATCGGCCGTTACCCCCGCGGGTCAACAGTGGAACTTTTCTCCTAAGTGGATTTCATTCGAGAGCTGGGACGCTCCAGGACAAAAGTGGCCGGCCCCTCATTCACGATCTCGACGCGCATCTCGGCGCCAAAACGTCCGGTTTCGACGGAAGCCCGGTAGCTACGGAGCGTAAGAACAAGTCGATCGAACAATGCCCGGCCGTCGTCGGGTGGCGCTGCGCGGTCGAAGGAGGGCCGCCGTCCCTTCTCCCCGTCCGCGGCGAGCGTGAATTGACTCACGACCAGAATCGCGCCGCCGGCCTCGAGAACACTACAATTCATTTTGCCGGCGGCGTCCGGGAAAATACGATATTCAACAATTCTCCCGGCGAGCGCGTCCGCGTCCTTTTCGGCATCTCCCCGCAACGCCGCGGCAAACACTAAAATTCCCTTCTGTATACTACCGATCGGCGCATCGTCGACGAGGACCCGCGCGCTCGAAACGCGCTGCAGAACGGCAATCACCGCTTGCGTTCCTCGCCGCCCCCCGAATCCGGGCGCGACGCGGTGCCAAGGCGGGCTTCAATGTCGCCGAGCCAAAACTTCGCCTGCGTTCGAGTCCAGAACGGCTGGCCCTCTGAACGGTCAAGATATTTTTTATAATATTCAGCCGCGCGCTCAATGTTGTTTTCGTAAACTTCCGCTACAATTGCAATATTGAAATCATACGTGGGATCCTCGGGATGCGCGACCGACAATCGTTCGTAGATCGCCTTCGCTTCCGCCACTTTTTCGCGATGGAGAAGCGCTTTCGCGAGGAGTTTTTCACAATCCACATCGCCCGGCGACTGTTCGAGGAGCGAGCGAAGCTCCGTTTCCGCCCGTTCGTCCATTCCTGCATTTAACAATAATGAAGCGAGCACGACGCGCTCGTCGCGGCGGTTCGGAAACTCGCGCAGATATTTTTCGAGAGCGTCGAGCGCGGACGAATTCTCGCGATTTTTCCTCTGGGAAATCGCGTAATCGCGCAATACGAGAAAAAAGTGGGGATGCAATTCCAGCGCTTTTCGAAATAACTGATCGGCGTCTTTGCTATCCTTACTTTTCGCCACCCACCATCCGCGCGCATACCACGCCCACGGAAATTGATCGTCAAGATCGAGCGCGCGAATGGCCTGCGCGACGCCTTCGTCCGGCGATTCTTGAATTCGCGAATTCATTGTATAATGAAACGCGCTGGGCCGGCTCTCGCAAAGATGTTTATATTCCTGAAGCAGGTCTCCGCGGCGATTCGCGGCGATCATTGCATCCTGATATAAACGATGTACGAAGAAATTATCGGGATGACGCTCGCGCAGGCTCGCCGCGAGCGCGAGGCTCGCGTCCACATGGCCGGCGGCGAGTTCGCGCGTCGCATTCTCGAGCGTCTGGCGGCCGCCCGGGTTATCTCCAAATCCTTCGTATCGTTCGATGATTGCCTTGGAAATACCGCCGCGGCATCCGGTCGCCAGAATTAAGATATATCCAATCGCGCGTTTATTCACAAAATTTGGAAAAACCGGGAATTAATAATATATTATCGGACGCTGAATTGTTCGTCGTCGATATGTACAGAAGCGGCGTTTTTGTATTCTTTGCCGTCGCGAGTCGCGCGCGCGACGCCGCTCGCTCGCACGCGGGCGACCGCGGCGGATTTGTCTACTACAAAAAGGACCTCCATCGGTCCGTTCGATTCGAGCGTCCATTTTCCGATGACCATGCGCGCCGGATCGCCGGCGGGTTCGCCCTCCTTGGGCGGCTTGATCGATATGCGCCGGCCCACCGCCGTGCCGTATTCGGTTTGTTGATGCGTCGAAGGCGCGCAAGTGAGTTCCGCGTAAAGAGCCGGAGGAAGATACAATTCAATCCGATTGGCGGAAATCGAAACGGCATGTTCGACCGCGGAGCGGGCGCGCGCGTCCGCATCCGGATTCGCCGGCATCGCGACGTGCAGCGGCGGCGCGCCTTGTTGTTTTTCGGAAGTCGTACAACCGGCGGCCGCCCCAAAGCCGCATACGATAAGAATCGCTGGAATTATAGTGATTGGCCTCATTACATTTCTATCTTTAAAATTCACCGATACCGATCTTTTTTCGTACAGTTTCCATCGTCGCCTCCGCGATTGCATTCGCGCGGCCGGCGCCGTCGCGGAGAATATTCTTTATATCGTCGGGCCGGCGTTCCAACACTTCCGCCCGCGCGCGAATCGGACCGGCAAGGTGTTCGACGGACGCCGCGAAAATGCCTTTGCAATCGACGCAGCCGAGCGAAGCGCTGCGGCAGCCTGTCTCGATCTCGGCGATCTTTTCGGGCGAAGTTACGAATTGATGTAATGCAAAAATATTACAATCTTTCGGTTCGCCGGGATCGTTGCGGCGCAGCCGCTTGATATCGGTCTTGGCCGAAGCGAGTTTTTTCTTTACAACGTCGGGCGCGTCCAGAATTCCGATGTCGTTGCCGCGGCTTTTTGACATCTTGGCTTCGCCGTCGAGGCCGATGACGCGTTTCGCGGTCGAAAGCAGCGGCCGCGGCTCGGGAAACGTCTCGCCATAGGTTGCATTGAATCTTCGCACAATCTCGCGCGCGAGTTCCAGATGTTGTAATTGGTCGTCGCCGACGGGCACGATTTCGGCGCGGTAGGCAAGGATGTCCGCCGCCTGCAGAACGGGATAAGTAAATATTCCCGTATTGATAATATCGCCCTTGGATTGCGCGAGATCCCCTTTTTCTTTAAATTGGGTCATCCGCGTCAAATCGCCGTACGCCGTGGAACACGCGAGAATCCAGGCAAGTTCGGCGTGCGCGGGCACATGGGACTGAACGAAAAGCACGCAACGTTTCGGATCGAGGCCGCACGACAATAATATTTTCGCCGCTTCGAGCGTGTTTTTTTTCAAATCCTCCGCGCGCGGTCTCGACGTGAGCGCATGCAGGTCGACGACACAATAAATCGATTCATAACGATCCTGGAGGGCCACATAATTTTGAATCGCGCCGAAATAGTTGCCAAGGTGCAGCGAACCGGTCGGTTGAATACCACTTAGAACGCGTTGAGACATTTTGGAAAATCCGCTCCGACCGTATCGGCGGAGGGGGCGACCATCAATGACCTACCGGCCTCCGATTTGCTCCGCCTTGCTGGAACGCGAGAGCTTGCGCGAAACGCGAAGCGCCGGACATTACAATCCCGCAACGACGTGAATTCTACTTTCCAACCGCAATCGCTTCGCGTGGCCGCCGGGTGCGGTATTGCTATATTAACGGCGTGCGCGTTGCCGCCGCGGGACATTCACCTCGCGCCAATCTATTCGTTTCACCAGACGGCGGGCGGCGGAACCGCGCACGAGGCGCTCGGCGGAATTATCGACGTTCGGCACGAAGCCAATCGGAGCGAGGACACGGAAGCCGCCGAGTTCGCGCTCCACCCGCTGTTTCGACATCGCTTGGAAAGAAATCGGGACAAAGCGATTCCCGATGACGGTCTGCTGACGGAGACGGACGTACTCTGGCCGCTTGGCCATTTTCGTTCGGATACAGAAGAGGGATACGGACGGTTTTTCCCTTTCTGGTGGTGGCAACGCCATACCAATGAAAACGGCGAATCGGAAGTCGACTGGTCCGTGTTCCCACTACTATTCGCCGGATCGGGCTCGGAAAAAAATAGTTATTTTGCTTTCTTTCCATTTTACGGAAAATTGAAGGATTTTTTTACATATGATGAAATTACGTTCATACTATTCCCAATTTACGGATCCACGGTAAAGAAGGACGGCGAACAACGCTCTTGGGGAATCCTTCCGCCGTTCACGGGTTTCGGAAGCGGACCCGATGGCGCCAGTTGGTGGCGCGCGTGGCCGTTCTTCGGTCACTCATCCTATCCGGGACACTACGACCGATCATTTGTAATGTGGCCGTTCTGGCACAGCGAATCCAACGGCCTCGACACGGGAAGCCCTTCGCGCGAATGGTTATTTTGGCCTTTCTACGGCGAGGTCGATCAGGGCGGCGCGCACAGCCGCAGTATTCTGTGGCCGTTTTTTGGTTGGAACTGGAACGATGAAACCGGTTATTCGGGCTACGACGGACCGTGGCCGTTTGTAAAGTCTGTGCGCAATGGCAGCGGCCATCCATTTTCGGAAACCCGCGCGCTGCCTTTTTATGCGCATTATCACAGTCAGGAAATCGACTCGACTAATTATCTTTGGCCGATTGTTTGGATTCGAAGCGAGAACTCGCCGGGATTCGAACGCGATTCGGCGTACGTCGTGCCCTTTTATTACCATTCGAAGACGAAAAAACGCGCGGGTGGAACCGCATCGGCGCCTTCGAGCGAAGTGGAAGGATCCTCAACGCTCATTTGGCCGTTTTATCGTTATGAAAAGGAGGCCGGAGGCCGCGAACACGCGGAAGCGCTCGCGCCGCTGCCCTACCCGAAAGTGCCGGGATTCCGCGAAAACTGGTGGCCGTTCTTTTCTTTATTTTCGCGCGACGAACGTCCGGACGGTAGCGTAACGGCCCGCGCGCTGCTCGATCTTTACCGTTATGAAAGCGACGACCGGAGCACGCGCTGGTCGTTCCCGGTACTCGGCGGCCGCGCAAGTTATGCAAACGGCGACAGCGAATGGTCGTTACTATTGGGACTGTTTCGCTGGCGAAACGACACGCACGGCACGCAATGGTTGCTGCCGGCGATTCCGGGACCCGGATTCTCAAATGTAATGACTAACGAATGAGTTCAACCGCCGAACCTGCACCCGTCGGAGCGCTCGCGGAGACCGCGCGCGTCGGGACGTCGTGGATCGGCCACATCCGGCGATCGCTCGACGACACCGGACATGGCGTGGCTCTTTTGTTAGCTACAATTCAACGCCTCGATCACAAGTTGCTGAAGCGTTCGAATCTTCGCAATCTCGCCGATCAGATGTATGCGGGCGGAATCCTGTCGATACCGATCGTCGTACTTGTAAGTTTCTTCATGGGAATGGTTCTGTCCCTGCAAACCGGCGTGGAACTGGGAAAATTCGGCCAGCAGGATTTGATAGGAACCATTGTTTCTGTAGCCATGTGCCGCGAAATGGGTCCGCTGATCACGGGAATCATCCTGGTCGCCGCCGTGGGTTCGGCGCTCGCGGCCGAACTCGGCACCATGTCCGTGTCCGACGAATTGATCGCGCTCGACGTCATGACCGTGGATCGCACGCGATTCCTCGTGGTTCCCCGCGTCGTCGCGATGGCGCTCATGTGTCCGATATTAACAATCATCGCGGACATCGTGGGCATTTTCGGCGGCAGCGTCATTGCAACAGAACGCCTCGGCGTTTCCGGGCCGCTTTATACGAATAGGACCATCGAAGCGCTGCGCGGGGAAACATTCTTAACGATGCCGAAGGACGTATTCGTCGGCGTGCTGAAAGCATTCGTTTTCGGCGTCACGATCGCGATCGTCGCCTGCGCGACCGGAATGCGCGCGACGAACGGCGCTCAGGGCGTCGGCGAAGCGACGCGCCGTTCGGTGCGAACGTCGATTCTGTTGATTGTAATAATAAATTATATTTTGACGGGTATGTTCTTTGGCCTTCTGCCCGAATAGACGCGAGAAATGATTGAATTTAAGGATGTCTTTCAATCGTTCGGCGGACGCCCCGTCCTCCGCGGCCTTTCGTTCAACGTCAAGGACGGCGAATGCTTCGTACTGATGGGTCCGTCGGGTTCCGGCAAGAGCACGACGTTATTACATATCGTCGGAGTATACAAAGCCCGGCGCGGCGAAGTTGTCGTGCAGGGCGTCGACGTCGGCAAGAATATAGATAATCCCGACGTACTCGTCGGCCTGCGGCGCAAAATCGGACTCGTTTTTCAAGGCGGCGCGCTCGTCAACTGGCTGAATGTTTACGATAACGTGGCGCTGCCTTTGCGCGAGGCACTCGAACTGGAGGAAAACGAGATCGAAAGCCGGGTCAACGATGCGCTCGAAAAAGTATTGTTATCGAACGATTCGGAGAAGTTGCCTTCCGAACTGTCGGGCGGCATGCGAAAGCGCGTGGCGCTCGCGCGCGCGCTCGTTACGAGGCCTCCGCTCATTCTTTATGACGAACCCACGGCCGGTCTCGACCCCGCCATGTCGGCGCAAATCGCAAGACTTATTGTAGATTTCAGCCAACACGGCGTGACGTCGGTCGTCGTGACCCACGACGTCGACTGCGCCCGGCGCGTCGCCAGCCGTATTGCAATATTATCAAAAGGCAAGATTCAGGTCGAGGGCGACAAGTCGCTTCTCGACGGCAATCATCCCTCTGTCTTGGAATTCCTAGGACATCCCGCATGACCACCGCCTCGCTGCGTCCCGTTCGAGACACCGTCCTCGGGCTTTTCTTTTTCGGTGTAATTATATTATTGATTCTGGCGACCGTGTTCCTGTCGGAACGCGTATACGGCGCCACGAGCCCCGTTTATGTACTATTCGACCAGGCCATCGGCCTCCGCAAAGGCGACCCGGTTCAGATTTCGGGCGTGAATCTCGGATATGTAAAGTCGATCGAATTGTTAACGGGAGATAAAATCGTCACCGTGCCCGGAAACGCCGGCATCTCCCCGAGGCAATACCACGTAAAAGTTCGATGCGAACTTCGCGAAAAAGAAATCGAAACTATATTATTCTTCGATGATAATAAAACCGTCATCGAATATGCGTCCGTGCTCGGCGGGCGCGTCGTTTCGATCGATCCCGGACGCGTTGGAACCGGAAAATTAATACCAAAGGACGTCGTTCTTTTCGGGCAGGTGCGCCGCGATCCGCTCGCCGCGTTGAGCGACTTGATCGAAGATAACAAAATCACCGTCAAAGAGGCGATCGAGGAGATTCGTAATACTTTCCGCGACGCCCGCACAGGCAACGGACTCCTCGCGAAAGTTATCAATGACAAGGCGTTCGCGGACAAATTCGAAAAGATTGTTAGCGATATCGAACGGACGACCGACTCGCTCGCGCAAGCGCGCGGCGCGCTCGGAAAAGCCATCAGCGATCCGCAGGTCGCCGCGCAATTCGAGCGGATTATGAATAATATTACGAGCGTCACCGACAAGATCAACGGCAGCGAAGGAGTCATCGGAAAGTTAATCAACGACAAGACGTGGTCCGACCGGGTCGACAAGATCACGCAGGACATAGTCAATCTCACGACGAAACTGAACAGCACGAACGGGTCGCTCGGCAAACTTATCAATTCCGACGAGGCGCACGACAAATTGATCCGCATCGAACAACAGATCGAAGTCGCGCTCGACAAGTTAAACAATGGCCAGGGGCTTCTCGCGCGCCTGCTGAACGACAAGGAACTCTCGGACGACGCCAAGGATTTTATTCATAAACTCGACGACATCGTCGCGACGATCGACCGCGGCGAGGGAACGTTCGGAAAATTAGTCAAGGACGACAATCTCATCCGCGGCATCGAGCGCCTCGTGCGGCAGATCAGCCGATCCATCGAGGACGCGCGCGAAGCGGCTCCGATCGCGACTTTCTCGTCGGTCCTGTTCGGCGCATTCTAACAAATCGGCGGAGATCGCCGCGGCGATTATTTGTTTCTTAGTATTTCGGCGACTTGCGGCGCGAGCGCGTCCGCGATCACGCGCATGCCTTTTTCGTTAAAATGGCCGCCCTTGTCGCCGTGATATACGTGGCGTTCGTCCGCGTTTTTATAATTTATAATCAATGCGCCGCGCTGTCCCGGATCCTGAATCTGCGCGAGGCGTTCGCGAATGGGATCGAGCGCGACGCGGAGCGCCTCGATGCAATCGATATAAAAACAGCCGTCTTTATGATTTTCCGCGAAGGCCCTCCAGATCCGCTCGGGGCCCTCGAATCGCGGATCGATTGCCTGCGGCGGCTGCGGAAGAACTGTAATAATTAATTTTCCGCCGTCCGCGCGAACCATGTCGTAGAGGCGTTGCATCCGCTCCTCGGCCGCCTTCCACATCGGCATCATTTCGGGCGCGAACGGATTCGTCTGGAGTATATTATTAATATTCTCTTGTTTCTTACGATTCGCATCGGAGATCCACGACGGCGTCGGATTTTCCGGCGCCGTTTTTCGCACCCACGGCCGCCATTCGAAGTAGAAATTTTGGTAAAATGCCGTCCGCGCCAGCCACGGCCGGAGATCGCCCTTTGGCGGCGTCCCGACGATCTCGAAATCTTTAATATCCTGATCGGCGAACGCCTGAATTAAATAATCCGGCTTGAATTTCGAAACGTGTTTTTCGTAATTGCGCACGGACTGCTCGAGCGTGTAGCCCTGCACGGCGCAATTGAAAACTTCAACTTTCAAACCGGACTCTTTCAGTTTTTCCTCGAGAAGAGTCGTATATATCTTTTCCACGGCGACCGAACTGCCCCACGTCATCGAACTGCCCGTGACGGCGATGCGCGTCGTCGCCGGCGTTTTTTGTAAATTCCATTCGCCGCCGCGAAAACCGTAGGAATTTACATGCTCTGGAATTGTTAAGAACGAATCCCAGCCGTCGGTATTTGGAATCATTCGCGCGCGCAGGTAACCGTCGAGTTCCTGAACGAGCGTCCGCGGCGGTTTTGTAGTTTCCCAATAAATATTCAATCCCGCGAGCACCAGCGCGGCGCCGAGAAGGCGCGAATTCAATATGTTCTTGATCGACGACATCGGTTAGAAATTTGTATAAATGAACGGCGACATGTCGGGACGAACCACAAATAACAGCAGCACGACCGCGGCGAGGATCGCCCCCTGCGCGATTCTCGGAATCGCGTCCCAATGGCGCGCGATTCTTAGTTTTATATTTCCGGGGACTGCATGCGACGCGATCGCGAGCGCGAACGCGGCGAGAATGATAAAATTCACGAAAAACACGCCCTCGCCGCGCGGTGAACGCAACAATTCGGCAGCCATGACGCGCAGGCGCGCCCATGCGTCGCCGGCCGATTTCGCCCCTTGCAGCGACGGATCCCCGGCGCGCACGAGAAACAGCCCGATGCAACAGAAATGAAATGTTAAAAGCGTCGCGGCGATTCGAAACGGCACCGACTTGTCCAATTTTTTCTTGAGCGCAAACCGTTTTCTTAATATCGATAAAAATATCTGATGGATCGCGAGTCCGATGCCGTGGAGAAATCCCCATCCGATCCACGCGAAACTCGCGCCGTGCCACAGTCCGCAGAGCGTCATCGACGCGATCGCGGCGCCGTGCGACCGAAGTTTCGACGGAGCGCGGCCCGAGATCGGTAAAAATACATAATCGCGGATCCACGTCGAGAGCGAAATATGCCATCGATTCCAAAATTCAGTAACATTGCGCGATCGATAGGGCGCGTTGAAATTATTCGTAAGTTTGATGCCGAAGCATTTCGCGCTGCCGACCGCCATTTCGCTGTATCCCGCGAAGTCTCCATATAACTGAAACGCGAATCCATAGATTCCAAGCAGCGCGCCGATCCAGCCGATTCCGGTCGGATGGGTGAACGCCGGATTCACGATGCGCGTGCCCAGAAAATCGCCGATCAGTACTTTTTTGCACGCGCCCGAGATCATTAAGAATAGACCGTTCGACATTTCGCGGTCGTCGGGCCTCGGATCCGATTTCCACTGCGGAAGGAGCGCGCCCGCGCGGCCGATCGGCCCCGCGAGCAACTGCGGAAAGAAACAAATAAACAATGCAAAAGCAATAAAATCGCGCTCCGGCTCCGTTTCACCGCGGTACACATCGATCAAATATCCGACGGCTTGAAATGAATAAAACGAAACGCCGGCGACGGCCGCGAGATGCAACACCGGCAGCATTTCGGCCTTTCCGATCGCGTCGAGAACTCCGTTCAGGCTCACGGCGAGAAAATCGTAATATTTAAAAAACGCGAGGCCCGAGAGTTCGGCGGCGATTAACGCCGCGAGCGCGAGGCCCCGTCTTGTCCTAGCCGCGCCGGGAGCGACGAGCGGCGCGCCAAAATATGCGAGCACCGCCACACCCGCGAGCAACGCTACAAATTTCGGATCCGCGTACGCATAAAACGCGAGGCTCGCGATCAGTAATATAATATTTCGCGCATTGCGGTTTCCGCGCGCGACCGACCCCAGCAGCCATGCACCCAACAAAAAAAGCGGGTAGCCGAGCCGGTGAAATTCCATGGACCGTGGATTGTTATATTATACTAAAATTTCGAGGATCCGCCCGCGTCGCGCCAGGGCGCCGCGAGGCGTTCCACATATTTCGCGAGAACGTCGACTTCAACATGAATCGGGGAACCTGCTACGCACCCGCCGAGCGTCGTGCGCACGAGCGTGTGCGGAATCAATGCAATCGTGATCAACGCGCCTCCATCCGGACGCGCCCCGATGCGCGCGATCGTAAGACTCACGCCGTCGAGACAAATGGAGCCCTTTTCGACGCAGTAGCGCGCGAGCGCCGGCGGAAGCGCGATGTCGAGTTCGGCCCACTCTCCCATCTGTTCGAGTCGCGCGACCGAGGCAACACCGTCGACGTGGCCCTGAACCCAGTGGCCGCCCAAGCGGTCGCCAACGCGCAACGCCCGTTCAATATTGACATTCGCGCCGACGCGCAACTGATGGAAGTGCGTCCGCGCGATCGTCTCGGGCGAAAGTTCAAATGTTACAATTGAATCTTGCATTCGCGCGACCGTTAGACAAGCGCCGGCGACCGCGATCGAATCGCCCGGCGCAAGTTCGTTTCGAATGCCGCCGAGATCGAGATCGACGTCGAGTCCCCCGTCGACGCGGCGCCGCACGCCCGTAACGGGCCGCGGTTCTTCAATAATGCCGGTGAACATGGACGCGCGTCGTATTCTAATAGATCCATGTCCGAAGTTCGCGCCTCCGTTTGTCCGCTCGACTGCCCCGACCGCTGCGCTCTCGACGTCACCGTCGACGGCGATCGGATCATTAAGATCGACGGATCCAAACGATCGCCGTTCACGGATGGTTATATTTGCGCGAAAGTTCGAAACTTCGATCGTCGACTCGATTCGGAGCGGCGCGTGCTCCATCCCATGCGGCGGCGCGGAAAAAAGGGGTCCGGGGAATTCGAAAATATCACGTGGGACGACGCGATTTCCGAAATCGCGGCAAAATTCAAAAGGATCGTAAGCGAATCGGGACCTCAATCCATCGTTCCTTACTCCTATTCCGGTTCGAATGGATTATTAACAAGTCACGCCATGGACGAGCGTTTTTGGAACCGTCTCGGCGCGAGTCAATTGTCAAGAACGCTCTGCGCCGCGAATACGGGCGCCGCTTGGACTTCCGTATTTGAAGACATGCCCGGCAGCGATCCCGCTGAAATTGTTGATTCCGACGCGATCGTGCTTTGGGGAGTCAATCCGTCCGCGAGCGGCATCCATCTCGTGCCGCTCGTACGCGAAGCGCGCAAACGCGGCGCGTGGGTCGGCGCCATCGACCCGCGCCGGACGCCGCTCGCGTCCATCGCGAACGCGCACCTCGCCGTGTACCCGGGAACGGACGTCGTCGTCGCGCTCGCGATGGCGAATATTGCATTTAAAGAAAATCTCGTCGACGCCGCATTCCTACAAAAAAACGCGCGCGGAATCGAATCATTACAAAAAGCGGCGGCGGAATGGCCGCCGCAACGCGCGTCGAAGCTCGCGCGCGTCGATGCCGGAGCCATCGTAGATACTACAAGAGCGATCGCGCGCGCGCGGGCCCCGTTTTTCCGCGTCGGCTGGGGACTCGAACGCAACCGAAACGGCACCGACGCGGTTCGCGCCGTGCTGATGCTGCGCTGTCTTTTCGGTAAATTTAATAAAAAAGGCGCCGGAGCCGCGCTCTCGACGACGAAGGGTTATCGCATGGATCTCGCGCGCGCCGAGGGCGCGCATTTGCGTAAGTCGCCGGCGCGCTCGTTGAATATGAGTAAACTCGGCGAATTCCTCGAAAACGGCGCCTCGCCGCCGGTGCGCGCGCTTTTTATTTATAATTGCAATCCGGTGGCGACCGCGCCCAACCAGTCGAGGATCGAACGCGCCCTCGCGAAGGATTCATTATATACAATTTGCCACGAGCAGGTATTTACAGATACGTGCTCGTACGCCGATCTCGTTCTTCCGGCGACGACGTTTCTCGAACATCACGAATTGTCCAGAAGCTACGGGGGTTACGCGTTGCAATGGGGCGCGCCTGTTACAAAAGCCCGCGGACTCGCGAAACCGAATCATTGGCTTTTCGCGCGGCTCGCCGAAGCGATGGGATTCACCGAAAATGAATTTAAAGAATCCGAAGCGGAAATCGCGCGCGCCGCGGTGGAATCGTCGCCCGACAAATCCATAACATTCGACGCGCTCGTCGAAAATACATATATTCCGATCGGCGCGAGGAAACCGTTTGTTAATGTTTTTCCGTCGCGCGGATTCGCCGATCTCGCCGGAGCGGCGCCGCCCCGCTACCGCGAGGCGCCCGCGGACGCGGAGAAAGCGATTGTTTTGATTTCGCCTTGCACGGACAAGGCGATTTCGTCGACCCTTTATGAACAAACGGCCCCGGGCGGCGGATTTATTATGATCTCGGCCGCCGACGCGTCCGCGCGAAACTTAGTAAACGGTTCCGTCGCGCGCGTTTGGAACTCGGTCGGCGAAGTCGAGATTCGCGTCGCGATCCGCGAGGACCTCCCGCCGGGCGTCGCGATGATCCCAAAAGGGTATTGGAAACACGCCACTTTGAATGGATTCACTGCGAACGCGCTCGCGCCCGACCACGTCGACGAACTCGGCGGCGGCGCTTGCTTCAACGACGCGCGCGTCGAAATTGAACTTCTCACGAGCGTGCCCGTGCTGTCGGACGGCCACTCAGCCGGCCGTCATGATTGACCATCGCGCGACCCGCCGCTAACCTCTTCGGCCGAATTCGTCTAGCGACGTCGTCTGTGCCGCCCATGCGGTGTGGCGGCTTCAAATGACTTGTCGAGGCTCGAAACCCGGCGGCGGGCGATGCTCGTTTACATCCTTACCCTATTTCCCGACGCGATCGAACCTTACATATCGAAAGGTGTCCTTCGCGTCGCGCGCGATCAGGGAAAGATTGACGTTCGATTATTAAACTTTCGCGACTTCGCGAAAGGTAAACATCGAAACGTCGACGATCGTCCGTTCGGCGGCGGACCCGGGATGCTCTTGTGTCCTGAGCCGATTTTCGAAGCGATTGAGTGGATCGAATCGCGTGAAGGAATCTTTCATAAAGTCCTCCTCACGCCGGACGGCCACACTTTTCGCCAGAGCCACGCCGAATCACTAACGAAACACGATCGTTTGCTTTTTCTTTGCGGACGCTACGAGGGATTCGATCAACGGATCCTCGACGGCTTTGCATGGGAACGGCTTTCGATCGGCGATTACGTACTTTCTGGAGGCGAGCTTCCTGCGCTCGTGATCCTCGAAGCGACGGTTCGTCTCATTCCCGGTGTTTTGGGCGATGAGGAATCTCCGATTTCTGAATCTTTTACTTCGGAACTTCTCGATTATCCCCAATACACCCGCCCACGCGAATTCCGCGGATCCAGTGTCCCGGACGTCCTGATGAGCGGCGATCATGAGGCTATCCGTCGTTGGCGCGAAGATCAGGCACGGCACAAAACCAAGAAGTGGCGCCCCGACATCGCACTACGCGGCGACACGAATAAATGCGATACCAACAAATCCGGGATCAAAAAACGCGACCCGGATTTGTAGTAAAAAATAAATTTCGAATTTTCAAACAAACCAATTCTGACTTTTCTCCGGATTTGAACGTCGAAAACTAATCATTTCGATCGCTTCGATTCCACAACTTTCATTACCAGCCATGGATTTCGTTTCGCGCCTTGAGCGGACTTTCGGAAAGGCAACGGTTCCCCAATTCCGCGTCGGCGACAGCGTCGACGTTCATTACAAAATCAAAGAAGGCGAGCGTGAACGCATCCAGCTGTTTTCGGGTGTCGTGATTGCTATGAAAGGCAACGCCGGCCGCCAGATGTTCATCGTCCGCCGCATCGTGCAGGGCGAAGGCGTCGAACGCGCGTTTCCGATTCATTCGCCACGCGTCGCCGACGTCGTTGTGAAACGACACGGCCGCGTTCGCCGCGCGAAATTGTTCTATTTGCGCGAGCGCACTGGAAAGTCGACGCGCCTCGAGGAGACGTTCGACCGGACTGCCGCCGAAAAAGCCGCCCATGCGGCTTCCGGCGAAGGCAAGTCGGCAAAGAAAAAAGCCGCGGCCGCAATGCCGGCGCCAACCCTGCCGACAAAGTAAGTTTAACAATCCTCAGCGTTGTCTGACCGCGCCATTGAAAAATTCTGTGCCCGCGACTCGCATGGTCCAAGAGATGCGAGTCCGCGGGCGTTTTCGTTATTTGGAACTTTTTAAGCTTAATCATTAGCTTTACTGATTCACGCCATGATGGAGAAACCCGGTCGTTGGCTACTTTTCTCGTTGGCACTCGTCGTGCTTTCGTCGGTCCTGGTCTACTCGAAGGGGATCTCGTTCGGCGCGGACCTGAAAGGCGGCACTCGCCTTCTTTATATTATTGAAAACAAAGGCGACGACGGGAGCGTCGAATCGGCGTCGAGTTTTAAAGATACCGTCGAAAAGACGATCAACGTCGTCGGCAAGCGCGTCGACGTGCTCGGTCTCAAGGAAATCACCGTCGTCGGGCAGGGCGTGGACGAGATCCTCGTCGAATTGCCGGGTTTGACGCAGGCTGAAATTGATAATATTAAAGAAACGATCACGACGCTCGGCCGGCTCGAATTCCGAATCATTTGCGATACAACCGATGGATTCGATCTCGAACGCGAGCACAGGAAACTGACGGAGTTTCTCGACAAACCTGAGAATAAGAAAAAGGTCGAAGCGTGGCAGCAGGATGAAATAAAGAAACCGGGAGACAAGAACCGCGGCCTCGCATTCTGGATCGATCTGTTAAAAGAATTCAACGCGGTCAAAACAGAAGGAGGGCCGGTCAAGGGCCTTCGCTGGTACGTTTCGGGCGAACATGAAAAGTATCTGCGCGGAAAAGATAATCTTGGCAACATCGCCAATTGGACGCCCGAAAAACGTAAAGAAAACCCGCAATTCCTCCCCATGCGCATCGAGGAACAATTGGATGCGCGCGAAGGGGCTAAATATGCATTTCGCGGCGAGGATTTAACCAATATTCACATCGCGCCCGACAAATCGGGCGGACGCGGCATCGGTTTTTCGATCATTGCCGGCCGCCGCACCGATTTTGCGGACTTTACAGGTAGAAACGTCCAGCGAAGCCTCGCGATTATTCTTAACGATGAAGTCGATTCGGCGCCGACGATTCACGGCGAACTTTCGGACGGCGGCGTCATCGAGAGCGGCGCCGTCGGCGGTTATTCGGTCGTCGACGCAAAACAACTAATAACCGTCCTTGAAACGGGCTCGTTGCGCGTGAAACCGAAGCTCGAATCCGAGACGCGTCTCGGCGCGAGCCTCGGCGAAGATTCGATCCGCCTCGGCATCTGGTCGTCGATTCTCGCCCTCGCGGCGACCGTCGGATTCATGCTTTTGTATTATCGATTGGCCGGTCTGATCGCGGCCGTTTCGCTCGCGGTGAATGCTTCGATTCTCGTCGGCGTACTGACACTTTACAGCGCAACATTAACATTGCCCGGCATCGGCGGTTTCATATTGACGCTCGCGATGGCCGTCGACGCGAATATCTTAATTTACGAACGCATACGCGAGGAACGCGATCACGCGCGCGGCGTCGAGCAGGCGGTGCGCCTCGGTTTCGAGCGCGCATTCGTAACAATCATCGACTCGAACCTGACAACATTATTAACAAGTCTCGTGTTGTTCTGGATCGGCACGGGCCCGATCAAGGGTCTCGGCCTCACGCTGTCGGTCGGAATCTTAACGACGCTGTTCGCATCGCTTGTATTTACAAAAGCGGTGTTCGGTTGGCTGTTGTCGAAGAAAGCCATGCCGGAAGTGAAGATGATGCGCATGTTCAAGGAAACGCCGAACCTGCGCTTTATTAAATTATGGAAAGTGACGCTCGGAATTTCCGTGGTCACGTCAGTCGCCGGATTAATAGCATTCTTCGCATCGCCCGAGAGCGTCTTCGGCATCGATTTCGTCGGCGGCGCCACGGCGCACGTGCGCATCGCGCCGGCGATGGATCTCGCGTCGTTCCGCGACATTGTGAATAAGACTCCGAATTTCGAGGGCAAAGTCGAGGCGAATCAGGCGATCAGTAAAGAGAGCGACGGCCGCGACGGAAAATACAGCGATTTTATCGTCAAGGGAAAATTGACGCGCGAAGCGCGCAAGCTTATTAACGAAGACGCGAAAGGCGAGCGCGCGGAACAAGTAAATAGTTTCCGCACGGGTCTCCGCAAAGTTCTCGGCGATAAGCTCCGCCCGGACCCCGTCTCGGATCTTACAATAACGCCGGCCGCGAAGACTACCGATCCGTCCGACGCGAAATTTGTACTTAATTTCGAGACGCCCATCGACGGGAAAACGCTTCTGACCGAGATTGCCCGCGCGCCGTATCTAACAAATGCCGCGGTCGCGGGAGCGGAGAGCGCGCAACCCTCCGCACAGTTCACCGTCACGGGAAAAATCGCCCCGAACGTCAAACCCGAAGATTTACAAAAACGCGTCACCGTCGCGCTTTCGGAATTTGCAAAGTCGCAGAAATCGAATCTCTCCGATCCATTCCCGGAGATTGCAACCATTCAACCTCGCGCGGCGAAGGCGCTCAAGAACAAGGCGATCCTCGCGCTGCTCGGCGCGTTCGTGCTCATCATTCTATTTGTAAGATTCCGGTTTCATGAATATCGTTACGGAGTCGGCGGCGTCATCGGAATCATTCACGACTTGATCGTCACGCTCGGCGTCGTGTCCATTGCCAACGTCACGGGGCTCGTCGACGTCGAAATTGATATGACGATCATCGCGGTATTCTTAACGATTGCCGGTTACTCGATCAACGACACCGTCGTCATATTCGATCGTATTCGCGAAAACCTCGCGAAGCCCGACGCCGATCGTAAAACGCTCGACGAAATCATCGACCACTCTTGTAATCAGACGCTTTCGCGAACGTTGCTCACGGCGACGGCCGCTTTCCTGTCGTCGGCGCTAATGTTTGTCATTAACCGCGGCCACCACAATCCGCTCGAAGGCTTCGGTTTCACGATGATGGTTGGAATTATTACAGGAACCTATTCGTCGATTTGGATCGCGAGCTTGTGGGTCGTCGCCGTCGAGCGTTGGCAGGAGACGCGGAGCGGAAAGAAAGTCGCGGTTCCGAGAGTTCCGGCACTTCAAAAAGCGATATAGCCGAGTCGTTTTTCTTTTTAAACCCGGAAAGTACTGTAAACTTTGTAAGCGCGCGAATCTCGCGGCTTTCGTGGCGACGCGCGACATCGGACTTCCGTGCGAGCCATATTACTATTTTCAGCGCTCATCCTGCTCGTCGCGGGAGCGTTTCTATTTCAACAATACCGTTTTGGCGGCGCGCGAGCGGGCGAAACCGCCGTGAAACAGCGGGGATCTCCCGACGACGTGGTTCTCGAAATCGGCGGAGACGCGCCCGCGCCCCGAATCGACGCGCCCGCGCCGAATCCGGTTAATATTAAATTATCCAATGAACCGGCGGTTCACGTGGAATCAAGATCCGCATCCGCCGCGACCGTCGCCGATCCCCCGCCGAAGACCAAGCCCGAAGTTCCCGTTTCCAAATCCATCAAACTCGCGAAGAATGAATTGGTATATAAACTCGCGATCAAATACTACGGATCCGGCGGACCCGCGGTTCTAAAGGATATCGGGGCGGCGAGCAAAATCGCCGACGTCGCCAAAGTCGCGGAAGGCGCGACGATCGTGTTTCCGGCCGTCGCGTGCGGACTTAAACGAAAGGATTAGATAAACGATCGCCACAGCCGCCATCGCCGGGCCCGATGCCGTCGAATTCCGCGCGGATCGCGCCGTGCGCGGCCATTTGTTGGATTCGGCCGAAGAGCGCCCGCCGGAATCGCATGCGCGCCCGCCATTCGTCGCCAACGAACGCCTCGTGAACTACAATTCCCCCGCGGCGCAATTCGGCGATCGTGCGGCCGTCTGCCGCGGCGGTCGAAACCATGCCGATCACGGTCCCTTCGTCGAGAATGTTACAAACCGCCGCGTCGAGCTGTTCGATCCCGGCGCCCGTCCGCGCCGAAATCCGCACGCATCTCCGCTCCGGGCGGCTGAGCGCCTCGAGATC
Source organism: Planctomycetota bacterium (assembly GCA_016200225.1). Classification (GTDB taxonomy): domain Bacteria; phylum Planctomycetota; class UBA1135; order UBA1135; family JACQFD01; genus JACQFD01. The sequence goes on along the minus strand of JACQFD010000012.1, from coordinate 56,159 downwards.
CATCGAATTCTGAATTCTATCGATTTGATTTAATATATAAAGTCTCGGCGCGATCGCGTCGATTTCGGAGAGCGTCGCCTCCACGGCTTGTAAACATTCCTCCGCGTCGGGCCGCGACGCGTCGACCACCAATAATAACAAATCCGCGTGGATCGATTCGGCGAGCGTCGCGTGAAACGACGCGATCAGGTCGTGCGGCAGTCTCTTTACGAATCCGACGGTGTCGGATAATAATACTTTTCGCTTGTCCGAGAGCGACCAGAGCCGGGTTTTTGTATCGAGCGTCGAAAAAAGCCGGTCGGCGACCAGCGCATTCGAACCGGTAAGCATATTAAGTAAACTCGACTTTCCGGCATTGGTATAGCCCACGAGCGATACTCTGAAGAATCCCTCGTGCGCGGTCGCTTCGCGCTCGCGCCGCGCTTCGATCGATCGCAAGTCGTCTTTCAATTTCTCAATTCTGCGCCGAACGAGACGCCGGTCCGTTTCGAGCTGCGTCTCGCCGGGTCCGCGCGCGCCGATCGCGCCTTCAGTCCGCTCGAGGTGCGTCCACCGGCGCGTCAGCCGGGGAAGTAAATATTCCAATTGCGCGAGCTCGACCTGCACGCGCGCCGCTTTCGTGCGCGCCCGCCGTGCGAATATATCCAATATCAATTCCGTGCGGTCGACGATGCGCGCTTCGAATTCGTCCTCCAAATGCCGCGACTGCGACGGCGATAAGTTACAATCGAAAACGACGAGTTCGGCCCGCGTCGCGCGCACGATTTCTACAATTTCCTCGACTTTACCCTTGCCGATGAACGTCCGCGCGTCGGGCGCGTCGCGGATTTGATAGATCGAATGAACCGGAATTCCATTCGCCGCGGCGACCAGACGCTCGAGTTCCGCGAGCGAAGACTCCACCGGCTCCTGTCCCCGAAGTTCAACTCCGACGAGGACGACGCGTTCGGGCGCCCGGTCTGTATAAGTAAAATCCTTCAATCCGTTATTATTTACTTTGGAGCGATTCTAATGAAAGCCGCACTCCGTTCGCGGTCGGCGTGAAGCGCGTGTGCGCGCGCCACAGGACGTCGTCGCGCTCGGGAAAATCCGTTCTGTAGTGTGTGCCGCGCGATTCGCGGCGGAATCGCGCCGCTTCGGCGACCAGTCTCGCGACGATGACGAGATTCGCGACTTCGCACGCGCGGTCGTTCTCGAATTCGAAGGAAAATAAGTATCGGGCCCATCCGTCGAGGCGGGCAATGGCGTCGTCGAGTTGTTCCTGCGATCGTTCGACGCCGACGAGGCGAGTCATTAACGATCGCACGGTGTACGCCACATCGTTTGTATCGACGCGGATCGAATCACTACTTTTTCGAACCGGCCGACGGTACGAATGGCGCGGCAACGTCGTCGGGCCTTCATTACCGGTGGAAACTTCCTCGCCGACAATACTACCAAAAACAACGCCCTCGAGGAGCGAATTGGAACCGATCCGATTCGCGCCGTGGAGTCCCGAACTCGCCGCTTCGCCGACTGCGTAAAGTCCGGAAAGCGACGTGCGCCCGCGCGCGTCCACTTCGACGCCGCCAATACAATAATGCGCGGCCGGGCGAACGGGAATTCGGTCGCGCGCAATATCAATTTCGAAGAACCGACAAACCTCGGCGAGGTGCGGAAACAACTTTCGCACGTCCCCTTCGATTTGACTCAAATCGAGATAGGCGCTCGTGTCCCCCGTCTTAACCATTTGACGGACGATGGCGCGCGACACGACGTCGCGCGGCGCCAGTTCGCCGGAAGCATGATAATCGAACATGAATCGCCGGCCGGTACGGTCGACGAGGATGCCCCCGCGGCCGCGCACGATTTCGGAAACTAATAATCTTCCGGCGCCCGCGACGTACAGCGTCGTCGGATGGAATTGTATAAATTCGAGGTCGCGCACCGCAACGCCCGCGCGAAACGCCATCGCGATGCCGTCCGCGGTCGCAATCGACGGATTTGTGGTCTCGCGATAAAGCCATCCCGCTCCACCCGTCGCGAGAACGGTGCGCTTGGCGAGGATTCCAACTAATCCAATGTCTTGTTTCCACGCCACCGCGCCGATGCAGGCGCCCCCACCGTCCGTTAATAAATCAATTGCGAAGGTACGCTCAAATGTAGTAATCCTCGCGTTCGCGAGCACCTGCTCGACCATCGCGCGTTCGATTTCGCGGCCGGTCTGATCCCCTTGCGCGTGGACGATGCGCGCATGGCTGTGCCCCCCTTCCCGCTGCAAATCCAATTCGCCCGAGGCTAATTTATCAAATCGAGCTCCCGCGGATGTTAGGGATCGGAGCGCGCCCGGTCCGCGCGACGTAACCAAATCAACAATATCCGCCTCGCAAAGCCCTTGCCCCACGTTCAGCGTGTCGTCGCGATGACTATCAAAATGGTCGTCGGAACCGAGAACGGCGGCGATACCTCCCTGAGCCCAAGCCGTGTTCGTTTCTCGAAGCGCGGCCTTGGCGCAAACGATCACATCGCGCCGATTTCCCGCCTCAAGCGCCGCCGCAAGGCCGGAAACGCCGCTGCCAATGACCAAAACATCCGTGCAATAGATCGGAATTCGGCGCAGGTCGAAATCCACAAGTGCCCGTGGGAACCGAAGTTCTAGCGAAACGGGCGAAGCCGTGGACGCCGTCGGGATGCGAGTTGGATCTCCGTTTCGAATTTGTTTGACTCGCTGTTAGGTGTCTGTTCTAATTCTGTTTGTCAGGTGTCTGTTCGTCTGTTATCGGTCTGTTAGCCAGTCGATCGTCTGTTTGCCAGTCAATCATGGATCGCAAAAAATGAGCAAAATATCGAGCGAATTACTGAGCGACATTTCGATCGACTGAGATCTTAACAAAGGCACAAGCGAACACGAAACCTGAGAACTGACCTTCCAAGTAGCCCGCTATCCCAAAAAGCTAAAAGCAAAGGAGCGAATTGCCATGTACCGTCGAAGACACGAACTCTCGGTTGGCGTTTTTATCGTCTTCCTGATCGCGACCGCCCTTTTTGTATAATTGAATCCAATCGGCATTGAATCCAATCGGCGTTGAATCCAATCGGCATTGAATCCAATCGGCATTGAATCCAATCGGTAATGGACGCGCGATTTTTCAAGCTGACGCATTTTTTTGTTCAGACGCAATACCACAAACTCATATTAACGAACGCTTGTCGATATTAATGTAAACGCAGACATGGAATCCGAATCAATCGAAGGAAATGGCGACGCGCCAGAACGTGATCCAGACGCTGGTCCAGAACATGGTCCCGACCGTGGTGAAACTAATAACTTCAGCGAAGAGTTCGCTGGAGACGGATTAGCCGCGGAGGGTCAAGCTGGCGATGACTTTCAGGAAGATCCATCACATGCCACGAATGCGGGCGCCGGGCAGGATTGGCTTCCGTTTCCATTAAAACCGGCAGGCGTGCGGCCGCCGCTCACGGCAACTCAAAAACAGGTTCTGGATTTTATTTATGAATATCGAGCCAAACACGGTGTCTCGCCGACGCTTCAAGAAATCGGAGATCGTTTAAAAACGCATCGCGTCACCGTTCATGCGCATGTGAAGTCTTTGCTCGATAAGAAATATCTTGTGCGTTTTTCGGAACGCGCTTCGCGCTCGCTCATTCCTTTCGACGAATTGGCGGCCCGTGAAGGAAATGCAAAAAAAGCGCAGTCGAATCAAAGGCCGGGCGACCGAAGCCGCGACGGCGAGAAACCTACTAAAAAAAGCGCGATCGCACCGTTGCCTCACGGTTCCAATCCGCGCGATCTGGAATCACAATTGGATCAAACAATCGCCGGCCCATCGGCGCTCATGTTTCCCCTTGCGGGAAAGATCGCGGCGGGTCGGCCGATCGAGGCGGTTTTTGATAATGAAGTCCTCGACGTACAGGCCCTCTTTCCGCGAGAACGCGATTTGTTTGTATTGGAAGTCGTCGGCGAGTCGATGATCGACGAACAAATTCGCGGCGGCGATTATGTTATTTGTGAAAAGCGCACGGCGGCGCGCAATGGTGAAATTGTAGTCGCCGTGCTGCCGACCGAATACGGGAGTCAGGGAGAAGCAACCCTCAAGCGGTTCTTCCGCGAAGGAAAACGCATTCGTTTACAACCTGCGAATCGCGCCATGGCGCCCATCTATATCGAACCGCCCGTACAATTGGAAATTCGCGGCGTCGTCGTCGGCGTGATTCGACGATACCGGAATTGATTATTTAGCTTTCGATACGACGTCGATTCCGGCGGCGGCGACAGACTGGCGACCCTCGCCGCGCATGTCGGCGACGACGACAAGTCGTTTCGCGGTCGTTTTCGGAATCTTAAATTTACAAATGCATTGACCGCCGCGCATTTCGCCCGCGGCCTGCGCAAGAACGCGATCGTTGACGGCGGGATAACCATTGTGAAGCGGCGCGGACGCGCGGGAAACCTCCAGTGTCCATGTTACACTTGCGCCGTCCGCGACGGATGCGTCCGCTTCCACGGAAATCGAATCGCCGACGCTCGCGTTTTGGGGGATTCTTAACGATAACTCCGCGCCCGGACGCGCCAGTTTTGTAGCAGGATCGCCAAATAAATTATAAATCGCACACTCGACTTGTCGGAGGCGGTCGCGTTCGCCGTCGGCCAAACCGAAGAGTCCCGCGATCTTGTCCACTTTCTCGCGAAACGGACCGTCGTTCGCGCCAAGAGCCTTTTTCGCCGCGAGCACGAGATCGCCGATGCGCGCGTCGGGCGATTTTCGGAATCGTTCATTCATCCCGTGCGCCATGAGCATATCCGGGTAGGGATGGGAATTCTCGGATGCTGCAAATACGGCCATCGCGCCCTTCGGATTTGTAAATAAACTTTGCGCGAGGCACCCGGCGCCACCGCGCGCGGCCGCGCCAAATTGACCGGTATCGCATGCAAATAAAATGACAAACGGCGATCCATTGCGAACGCCGACTCTCTCGACGTCGGGCGTTAATAATATTGGCCGCGTGAGTCCCATCGATACGGCCGTGTGGAGGCCGTGCCGCGACCCGTGCCCCGCGTAAATACTAATGAGCGAGCCGGAATTGAATAAATCGAGGATTTGTTCTTTTTCCTTTCCGAATTCGACGCCGAACGGCGGATCGGTCGTCGGCCGCAACACGCGCAAATCGAATTCGGCGGGAAGATCCTGATCGAGAAACGAAGATACAAATCCGTCAATTGTAGAATCGACCGCGGCGCCGAAACCGCCGCTCGCGGCGAGAAAATTCACGCGGCGCCGCCATCCGCCGGGACGCGTGTCCGTTTCATAAGTAATTGTCCGTTCGACGATCGCGCGGACGGTCGCCTCGTCGGAGGTTGGTATGCGTCCTATGGCACGGTCGGGAATACCCGAATCCCCGTCGCTGACGAAACCCGCGTCGGAAACGCAAACCGGCGAATTCTTAATACCAATCGTCAACGGCGGAATCGTCGCGGCGTCGCCAACAATTAACAAATACTTCGCGCCGCCGCGCCGAGCCATCTCGCGTGAAAAACTGCGAAGTTGATCGCTCAGGCCATTCTTTAACTTTGGATCGTGAATCGCTTCCCACGGCACGATGGCAACGGAAACCATTCCCGACTTGAGACGGTGTTCCGCGAGCGGCTCGAGCGCGTTCGCGAGCGCGCGCGGCGCGACCGCGATCCACTGCGCGGCAGCCTCCTTCGATTGCAAGTCTTCGACGACATGACTTCCGCCGCTCCCCGGCGTGGCGCCGCCAGGAGCGCCCCAAAGAGCGCCAACGAGCAGCCATCCCATCATGAGTATTCGGATCATTGGCAAATACTATCAAAAATCATAATGCGCGGTAGATGCCGCCGGGTGCGCGCTCGATCGCGCCCGCGAGTTCGAGCGCCAATACCGCTTCAAACAACGCGTCGGGCGGTCCCGTCCAATGCTCGGCGAGTTCGTCGAGCGTGGCGCCCTCGCGCGCGGCATTGATCAACTCCAGTTCGGCATTTGTATTCGCCGGCGCGGAACTCTGCCGCGCCGCGGGCGCCTCGGCCGCGACGCCGATTTTTTGTAGTACATCGCGGGGCGAAATGCACAATTGAGCCGACGTGTTTTGTATCATTCGGTGGCAACCGGCGCTCATCGGCGAATCGACGCGGCCGGGAACTGCAAATACACAACGCCCCAAGTCCTCCGCCCACCGCGCGGTAATCAGGGATCCGCTCGCCTCGCCGGCTTCGACGACCACGACGGCATGGGCAAACGCGGCGAGCGTCCGATTTCGGCGCGGAAAATTACTTCGAAGCGCCGGCGCTTCGATCGCGAACTCCGATATAAATAATCCGCGCGCGGCGATCGTTTTTATCAAATCCGGCCGGTCCCCCGGATACGGATCGGCGATGCCGCTACCCAGGACCGCGATGGTATCGCCACCGGCGCGAAGCGCGGATTCGTGGGCCGCGCGATCGATTCCCCTCGCGAATCCGCTCACGACAACGACTCCCGCGGCGGCGATTTCTGTAGCAAATCGCGCCGCCTGCGCCGCACCGTACGGAGTGGGCGTGCGCGCGCCGACGATCGCGATTCGTGTGCGATTAGAAGCTAACAATTCAATGCGGCCCGCGGCGCGCAATGCAATCGGCGCCGCCTCGATTTCAGTAAACTCAGGCGGAAGACCGGGACCTCCGGGCGACTCGACGCATGCGGCGCGTATTCGCGACGTTCCGGGGGGAAAAAGGAACTGTATTTGCAGCTTTTCCGCAAGCTTCAATTCGCGCTCGACCGCCTCCGACGTTTCGCGCGAGAGCGCCGCGGCGATGGCTGCCGGCCGCGCCCGGCTTGCGAGGAGCATTTCCTCCCCCGCGCGCAACGCGGCGGAGGCGCTTCCGAATAACTGTATCCAACGCCAAGCCTCGACCGTTCCGACACCGGGGGCGAGGTTTAAGTGAATTCGTGCTCGGGCTTCCGCGTTCATCCATTAGGACGCGATCGTTCGCGCGAATCAGGCCGGATCGAAGCGTTCACGGGCGGACGTGTACAATTTCTGTCACCGGATTCCGCGTCCTTCGCGTCGCACAATGCTAACATTACCCATGAAAGCGCGCATTCTCGCTTCGTTATTATTACTCAGTTCGGGCCCGTGCCTCGAACTCGCCATTCAAACCGATGTTCATGTTCTGCCGAGCGGCGATTCGACGCGGCATGTTATTGTAGAAACAAGCGATCCATCGGATTGCGATTTGAGATCGGAGTTGCCCGGCGGCGAACATGTTTCGCAAGTTTTATTTGTCATCGCGGATCCGGCGTTCCAGCCCGCGAACATCGAGACTTTCGATTCGCAATTGTCTCCCAAAATAAAGAAAGACAGCAAACGCCGGGCATGGGAAACCACCAAATCGATTTCCGCAGGGACAAAAACTTCCGATCTTACCATTGTCCGGCGCGGTGAAACTGCAGGAGCGACCAATGAAGCGACGGTGCGCGTCGATTCATTCGTATTATTCAGAAAAATTACTTATGTCGAAATCGTCCGCGACACGGCGACGCGCGAGTCGATGGCCGCCGCGACGGCGCAGGTCGCGTCCACCGTCTCCGAAGTCGTCAAGAGGGCCGGCCGCGCATTATTATCCGATCAATACGATTTGACCGATTTCGAGAATTACTTACAATCCGGCTTTCGCCGGTCCTTCGCGCGCATGCTCGTCAACATGCTCGACGAAGATCCCGACCGCCCGTCCGGATTGATGGCCGTGCTCGACGCGATGATACAGGAAGGAATTCCCGCGCCCGTGGAGAAGATTGAGGACATTCTGAGCGGCAAGGAAACCGACGAACTGGTCAAGAATGAGGTCTTGGAAAATCTGAAGCGGGCTTTTACAACAAAAATCGCTTCTTTACTGAAACGAAAGGGCGCTACAAAAGAAAATCCAGGACTTCCGATCAAACCGGAGGAGTTGAGCGGCATTTACAATCCTGGATTATTGGATTCGACGCTTCAGCGCGCGATGGTCGACGTGACCGGCAAGGAATCGTCGTTCGAGGATTTGTTTAAAAGCGCCGGCGGACAGCTTTTTGGTAATTTTGGAGGCGTCATGATGGATCCCGAACTCGGCTCCGCGCGAACGCGCTGGCGAACGGTGGTGTCGATGCCTGGACAAATGTTAAGAAGCAACGGCGTCCCTCTGCGCGATGGGCGCGTTCTTTGGCTACATCTTTCCGGCGACATGGCGCTGCGATCGACAAGGCATGAGGCCGAATCCATCGAACTCGATCGCACGGCCATCGCTTCCGTCGGCGGAGACGCGAGCAATCTCAAACCGGAGGATTATCTGGAATTACTATCCGCGCTGGGCAACGGACGCGATCGCAAACCGAATCCAAAATTAATAGCAACATTGCGCGCCGCCGTCGACGGAGACGCATCGGCGCGGCACAAGGTCGAAAAAGGCGACGACTTCGAAACGGTCGCGAAGATTCTTAAAATATCAAAAAAAGACGATTAATAATACATAAGGTTCTCAACCGGCGTGCAGGCGGATTTCGTCGTCCGCGTTTTCGAGAATCGTGCCTTCGAACGCGCAAAGCTCGGCCATGCGTTTTTCGACGCGTTCCCGTTTTGTAAATGTTTCCGCGAATTCGATATAAACGATGCCGTGGCGCGCCTCCGCTTCCGCGAGTTCGGCGAACAGGTCGCGCAATTCGTCCGCGAGCGGCGCCAGCATTAACTTTTGGAAACGCTCCGTCGAACGGGATTCGATCAATCCGGCGACGAGCAGTTCATCGACGATTTGTGGCAATAGATTTTTTGCATAATTTCGCGGCGCGCGGACGAAATCGATCATTTTCCCGGCGTATTCCGACGGCGGAAAGCGCTTGAAGTTCATTTTGCGTTCCTGAAGTATCGCGATCAGCCGCTCGAAATGTATCAATTCCTCGCGGGCGAGCTTGCTCATCGCCAGAACGAGGTCGGGCCGCTCGGGGCTTCGAAATACGAATCCGAGCGCCGTCGCCGCCGCTTTTTTTTCGCAATGCGCGTGATCCATCAATACGGCGTCCATTTCACGGCACGCGCGCTCGATCCAGCGTTGCGACGTCGGTTGAAGTTCGAAGTGCATAAAACGTTAAATGTTGGTTTTATGAATTGTTGGAATTTTATTAATATCGAGTCGAGGCGCATCGCCCGAAATCGCGAGCCGGAGCGGCGCGCAGCACGCGTCCATTTCGCGCGCGAATCGCGCGAGGTCGACCCCGATCGCGGCCGGCAGAGAGGGCGCCAGAATGCGCTTCTGCCCTTCATACAATTTGCGCGCGCCTTCGAAGTTGTGCCGACGGAAATGATGGATCGCGATCGCCGCCTGCAGCAGCCCCTTCAACACATGCGCCCGGTCGTCGGAGACGCGCATCCAGAGCGCTTCCCAGACTTCGTGGCATTCGAAAAAACTCTTTTCGTTAAACAACGCGAGCCCCTCTTCAAACTCTTTGTTGAAGATCTCATCATTAAACTCTTCGGTGGGGATCGTCACGCCATTTGCGCCTGCGCCCCGATCATGCGCGCCAGCTCCCCCAAACGCCAATTTCCCTCTCAAACGCGTCAAAATCTCCCCCGACGTTGACTCGTCGCACGCGGCTGGCTAACTTCTTTCGTCACTCACGCGGGCGTAGCTCAGTGGTAGAGCGCGACCTTGCCAAGGTCGATGTCGTGAGTTCAAGTCTCATCGCCCGCTCCAGTTATCAGTCAGGCTGTTCCTCTGCCGCGCCGGGCGCTAGCGGGAAAGATGCTAATGAAGTTTGCCGTCCGCATCGCGACGCTTTTTCTCGTTGCCATGATTTCGCCCGGGTGCACAAGCACTCCCATTTCGGCATCCGATGAACGAGCTCGGAGTGAAATCGAGGCGGCAATTGCCGCCAGCGTGGAAGCCACGAGATCGCAGGATATCAACGCGTATATGGCTACAATTCCGGACGATCTCATTATCCGTGATGAGACCGGCGCGACCATTACGAGAGACCAGCAGCGCACCAATACGCTACGCGACTGGAGCATCATTCCGAGAACGCTCTCAATACGTGTGGTTGTCGATACAATTCATGTCGATGGCAACAATGCAACTGTATTCACTTCCCAACGATGGGAGCGGCTCATGTTCCAACGCGACGGCAGGACGACGGACACTGTACTCACTACACAAAAACACAAAGAAAGCTGGCGTAAGACGCCGCGTGGCTGGTTCGTATATGAGATCGACGAACTTGGCGGCGAGGTCTTCGTAAACGGCAAACCCTACCGTCAGTAATGTACCGATACACGGGTCGGAATTGGACTCACACGAACCCAATCACACATGGCATTGCGCGTCGTTTTTTGTATGTTTAGCGAGACGTCATAAGCAATGTCGTCGTTGATCGATGAGCCGCATTACAATTCCCAGTCCTTTCGGCCCGCTGAATGCGCTGCGGTGGTTTGCGGATTGGTCACAATTTTCGGACGACCGCGACCTCGAATTGGAACTTCCCGCCGGCTTATTTGTTGCGCCGGCCGGAGTGGCGCTGCTCGCGGCGGGAATCGCCGATCGGAGCAACAAGGGAGTCACAACGAAGTTTCATATTGTCGACGAAGGCTCCGACGCCGTTCGCTATTTACAAAGAATCGACTTCTTCCAGCGTCTTGGCGTTTCCGTCGATTCTAAATTTAAACGGCACGACCCGACCGGGCGATTTGTAACACTTGGCAACATCGGTGACCTTCGCGCGGCGCGCGATCTCGCGGACGCGGCGCGAACATTTGTTGAAATGCAACTGCCCGGCGCGCCGCCGAGCGTGATTCGTAGTATTCATTTTGTCGTGGAGGAACTGGCCGCGAATATTGTTCAACACAGCGGGCGGCCCGAAACGGGTTTCGGACTCGCTCAGGGTTTTCCAGCTTCCAATCGATTCCAGCTTGCCTTCGCCGACGCCGGCATCGGATTCCTGGAAAGTTTACAAAAAAATCCGGAAATCTCCGGACGAATCGACGCGGATGCGGACGCGATTCAACTTGCTACAGAACAGGGACTCTCGAGTACACCCGGACGCGGCAATATGGGTCTTGGTCTCTCCGTATTGCGCGATTTGTCCGACCGTCTTAGCGCCGATCTGTGGATTGCATCGGGCAACGCGCTCTGGTCCCGCAAGACCGTCGCCGGCAAGCGCGTGTCTATTGTACAAAGCGTTGAACGATGGCAGGGCGCGTGGATTTGTTTGGATTCGCCAGTGTTGCCGGCGAGGGGGTGAATGAAAACTCCTCGCCCCGCGCTTCGCAGAATCGCCGTTGCCTTCATGGCGTGCATCCTCGCGCTGGCGTTGCTCGAGGGAGTTTTGCGGCTCGCTTCTGTATTCGTATCATCGACGCGCCAATGGCCCGCATCGGCGGGAAAGGACGGACCCGTTGTATTATTTGTCGGCGATTCCCACACATTTGGATTGTGGGTCGAGCCCGACGAGACGCTTCCCGCGGTCGCGGAAGTATTATTGAGAACGGCTTGCCAAAAAAAATTGTATTGTGTAAATCTGGGCCGCGCCGCGGCGCCGTCCTGGGTGTCGGTCGCGGAAGCTGTCGAGGCGATCGCGGCGTTGAAGCCAACCGTGGTAGTCTTCCGTGGAGGTGTCAATAACCTATTCTGGACTCGGCCCAAGGACGCCCATTGGTGGTACGACCTTCGCATTATTAAACTCGCCCGCATTTCGATCCATAACATTCGGGGCGGCGACGCGAAACATAACTCATCCAATGTGTTTGGCGTCAGCGATCGGCGCGACCAGCCAATTTCCCCGCCCGACGCGTCGGGAGAGTTCAAGTCAGGGACACTTATGAACGTACCCCTGCCGCCCGCCGAAGAATTGACCGCGGATTTGCGCAACGATGTCCGGACTCTCGCGGATGCAACAAAACGCGCGAACGCACAGTTGTATTTTATAGGTTACCTCGACGCGAAGGATCCGCACGTCCTGGCGTCGCGTGCGTTGGAACGAATCGGCGGTGAACTCGGGATTACATATATCAACATGGACAGTCTTTCGACGGCGCCGCAGACGATCGAGCATCAATCTGAGTTTTTATATTCCGACGGACACCCGCGGCGTCTCGGTTATGGAATGGAGGCCCGCAGGCTCGTTCGCACATTGATAATGAACCCACAATTCTCGGGCGCGGCTCCGCGCGATCCGATCGAGTGGTATCAAGAAGCACGGACGGAATCGCGCCCCGCTCGGGCTGGTCCCGAGGTTTTGTTAGATTGGAGCAAGAGAGACGCCGGCGGCGTCGTTTTAACAATTCACTCAAAATCCCGATGTGAAGGATTGATCATGGTTGGCAGAAGTAAACGCGGATGGCGCCTGGCGGAATTTGATATTCCGCTCGATGACGGCGACGTCCGGGCCGCGAGCGGAATGCAAGACTTGACGTTCACGACGGACAGCGACGGGTCGTCGACCGTTCACATTTCGAATTCCACTCTCGAGTCACTCGCCGAAGGCGCCGCGTGCGTTGCGCTCGTGGGTAAGCAAGAGAAAGGCCAGACTCGAGTTGGGTACTCGCGGATTCTTTACATCGGAGACGGTCGACCCGCCGCTGAGCAGATACAACTAATCCCGGAGGGGCCGAAGAAGTAAATAGATCGTTGCGTGATCGCAAAAAAACCACCGGTTCGACGTCTCGGCACGCCGGCGACGAAAGAACGCGCGCAGCTTGGAATTCAAGGTGACGAATTTCACTATTCGGGATAACCTTGCGCTCACAACCATGCGACTCTTCAATTCAAGCCTGTATCTAATATTCTTCGGAACACTTGCGTTTTGCGGTTCGGCGTCCGCCCAACTCTGTCCGCAGGGTACTTATGGCGCACTGACGGCGCCGCAATCGGTTGCGCTCGGCGACATCAACCTCGACGGATTTCAAGACGTCTTCATTGGGACGGCGTCCGGGCTGATCGTTCGTTACTCCGGCTTCTACAAGAACGGCGTCTATTCGACCGCGCAGACTTTCGATGCGGGCTCGCCTTTATACAATGTCGCAACGGGAGATTTTAATCATGACGGATACGTCGACGCCGTTTGTTCGCTCGGCTCGACGGCGAGTTTAAGAGTATTTCCGGGGATTCCCTTTTCTTTAGGAACGGCCGCGACGGTGAATGTTACAGATGTCATATACGACTTGGTCGTTTACGATTTCAATCGCGACGGGAATCTCGATATTGCAACCATCGGCGTCAATCGTATCAATGTCGTCCTCGGCGACGGAATCGGCGGATTCGGCGCGCCGATTTTATCGACCTACGGATTGACGGGCGCCACGCCCGTCAGTATTGCCGTCGCCGACGTCAATCAGGATGGCAGCGGCGACCTCGTCGCTGGCTGGATTAATTATTGCGGCTGGCTCGTTGGCAATGGCGCAGGCGGTTTCGCCGCAGCGCAGGTGGTTTTTACAAATCCGTGGGATTTTCACGTCGCCGCGGGTGATCTGAATATCGACGGAAAAACCGACGCCGTTTCTGTAACATCTCTTGGGGCCGGCCTCACTACGTATTTTGGAAACGGAACGGGTCTCGTTTTTGGTAGTTTTATCGGTTCGAACGGGAACGGCTTCGACGCGCTGATCGTCGACCTCAATCAAGACGGCAAAGGCGACGTCGTCAGCGCGAGCACGACGCTGAACGGCATCGAGTGGCTCGCGGGCGACGGAAGCGGAGGCTTCGCGCCGGCGATTACTTACAAAACAAGCGGCACGGGCGCCGACGCTCTCGCCGCAACCGACTTGAATCGCGACGGGCGAACGGATGTCGTCGCGGCCAACGTGACATCGGCGAATATTTCCATATTTCTCGGAAATGTTATTACGAACGGCGTTTTTGAGTATACTTCGCCGGGTACTACAAATACGGGCAGCTACTCCCCAAACTGTCTGGCGGTCCTCGACACGTTTGTCGACGGCAAACCCGACGTCGCTCTCGGATCGTCCTCCGGCACTCCGGAATTGTTTAAGAATACGGGCGCCGGCGGACTCTCCTTCCTCGCGTCGCTCCCGTGTTGCACCGGCGCGTGCATGCAGATCGTCCCGGCGGATTTTAATAATGACGGTTCGGCCGATCTGGCCGTCGCGCAGAATGGCACGTCCGGCCTGGTTTGCCATCTGTTGAATTCCACGGGCGGCTGGATCTCTTCGGGCTCGTTTCCGGTCGCGGGCAATCAATGTTCGTCGCTCGCCGTCGCCGATTTCAATCTCGACGGCAACCTCGATATTGTTATTAACGAGGACACGTACGCGAATACTTATATTTACATCGGATACGGGAACGGTTCGTTTAATTACAGTTTGACGCTCGCGGGGAGCCCGGTGCCGAAGCGCGTTGCCGTCGGCGATATCGATCGCAACGGAATTCCCGACGTCGTGCTCGCCAACATCGGATCGAACAATATAAATTTATTTTACGGTTTGGCCGTGCTCTCCTATTTTGCACCGATCGCGTTTTCCTCCGGCGGTGTGCCCGTGGACATTCGGATCATCGACGCCGATCAGAGTGGTATGCCCGACATCATCGTCGCCAACGGCGGCGCCGCGGCATCGGTGGCTTTTTTCTATACTTTCTCGAATGGAACCGTTTACACAACTCCCGCCATCAGTTCGACGCCTGGAGCCGGTCTGATCCGATTCGCCTTTGCGGATATGAACCTCGACGGAAAGCTCGATGCCGCGGTTGCGTCCAATTGTCAAACTTCGGCCATCATGTACGGCCTCGGGCCCGGCTCGTTCTGGCCCGGACCGTCGCTCGGCGTTTATTGTAATATTAGCGATCTGGCGGTCGCGGACATGAATCGCGATGGCAGGCCCGACGTTGTGATGTCGATCAACGCGGCCGGCGGACCGATCGTCGTCGCGCTCTCGAAAGTAAATACTGCAAATCGCGATCGTTTTTCGATGGGCAATAACCTTCCGGCGATCGACAACCCCATGTACGTGGCCGCGGGAGATCTCAATTCCGACGGTACGCCCGATCTGGCCGCCGATGGTTATTATACGGGACTCGGCTCCAAGCGAATGAATACAAATGGCTGCATGGGACAGGAAACGACTTTTATTATCGATACCCAGCCGCGCAGTTTCGCGCTCGGCGACGTGAATCAGGACGGCCTTCTCGACTTGATCGTTCCGGACGAGGCGACGTCCCGGATATCTGTAATGATAGGAACGGGCGGCGGCGCGCTGGCTGCGCCGGTTTATTTTGCAACGGACTACGGTCCAACGTGCGCCGCGATCGGTGATATTGATAATAACGGCTGGCCGGACGTCGTCACCGCCAACGTCGCCGCCGATTCGATTTCGATATTATTAAACGTCGGCTCGGGCGTGTTCGCCGCGCCGATCAACCACGGCGCGTCGCCCCAACCGACGTTTCTCGTCCTCGGGGATTTTAATTATGATGCCAATCTCGACATTGCCGTAGGACTTCTCGGAACGAACGGAATGCTCATGTTCCCGGCGATTGGCAACGGATATTATTATCTTCCGACAATCTATCCGTTGCCGCTCGGATCGGCGAGCACGGGACTTGACGTCGGCGACCTCGACCAGAGCGGCACGCTCGACATCGCGACGGCAAACTACGCGTCCAACACGGTTACGACATTTCTTAATTATGGCAACGCGGCGTTCGCGTGGAATTCGCTTAACGTCGGGAATTATCCCATTTCGGTTAATATTAGCGACGTCGACGCCGACGGAATTATTGACATGGCTTTCGTTAATAATGTGGGTTGGGATCTTTCCTTTCTATTCGGACTCGGCGGCGGGTCGTTCACGCCCGAACAACGCCACGTCGGCGGCGTCGCGGCGCGCAACATGGCCATCGCGGATTACAATCTTGACGGGCGGCCGGACCTCGCCGTTGCCAATTTCAGCGCGGCGAGCCTTTCTTTATTTACAAATGCGACCGCCACGCCGACAAGCGTCTCGAATTTCGGCGCGGGCACGAAGGGTTGCGAAGGCCGCCTCGTCATGAATGCGAACAAGCCGCCAAAAATTAACACTCCCGATTTTGCATTTAACATGACGGGCGCGCCGCGCAATTCGCTCGGTCTCGGTCTTGTCGGCGATCTGCCCGATTTCACCGGCAACGATTTCTTCAGTCTTTATGTCGTGATGTATCTCGACTTTCCGAATCTAAATGAATTTTATTGGTTCGATATTTACACGGACAGCTGGGGCGTCGGCATCGGACCCACTCCGATTCCAAATGATAATTCATTGATCGGCAAGACTTATTATGTACAGGGTCTCGCCGTCGAGGACTACCCGAGCGGGCAGGCGTGCTCTACGTCGGTTTATAAGTTAGTGACTTCTCGCGGACTACAACTCACGATTCAGCCCTGATGCCGGGGAGTATTGCACAACCCTGTCAAGGAGACTGAATTTGAATCTCAAGCCCGTCCGAGGAACTGAGTCCATAGTTCGAAGGAACACATGATGCGGGAGTCCATAACCAAATCGCCTGCGCAAAGTACTTCTTACCTATAAGACTCGGGTCATTGGGAATCGGAGCCGCGGCAACGCCAAAACCCAAATTATCGCTATAAAAATCGAGGGCGATAATTTCATTTGCGCCTGCAAGGCCGACATGCATCAACAGACCGATTCCGAACGAATCGGAGCCCGTTGCATCCTGAAGATCTGTTACAATTCCGAGTCCGAGCTGATTCGCGGGCGCACGGTCGCACATTAGTTGGAATCCAAAATTGTTAGTATTCGGCGCGCCGGAAGCGTCCATCCGCTCAAGACCCGCACAACCGGGCGTGCCGGAACCATAATTATTGAGTCCGACCGGACGCATGCCGCGTACGGAAATTCTAAAGGAACCATATGCGCCATCGACATACACACTCGCCGCAAGAAGAGCACGGCCATTGCCAAGACTTCCCGACTCAACAGTTACTTCATAGTTCTCATCATTCCAAAGGGCAAATCCGGAGTTGTCCACGAGCGATCCGACCTCGGAAATTCGCACGCCATGGATGTCGGGTTCCAAGTCATAACCCCAAATATTATTTTGAAGGGTCTCATAGCCCACGACGTATTCGCTCCCCGTCCATGCTACTGTAGCCTTCGATTGTCCGAGTCCCACCGATCCCGTTATGTTAAATAGCGGCGCGGGCATGGAGCCATCGGGCAGTACGCGGCGCGCATACACGTCCGTATTGGTCCAGTTACTACCGGACTGACAGACAATCAGTGCGCTCGAGTCCGAGCTTGCGACATCGATGCTGCCCCAGTCTTGTATATTTATTGAGTTTGCGGCGATAAATTCGGAAGAGACGACGCCGGAAGCTGTGACAAAATGAAAAATTACATTTGATTGATTGGAGTTGTGAGTGAAGTGTCGCTCTGTAACCACAAGCCACTTCCCCCCGAGTACCACGACACGCGATCGTGTCGCGTACGACTGTCCGATTGAGAGTGGAGGGTTGTCGAGCACGACACCGTCGCTGCCGCGCACACGCGCCCCGTACGAGCCGATGAACTGCGGGTTGGATGGAGCGTGAAGACCTGTCACGAGGAAATCGGCACCGAGTGCTGCAACATCGGCTTCACCGCCGAGAAATACAAAGATCGGATTCAGATCCATCCAACTGCCGTCGGGAAGCATCCGGCGCGCATAGGTCGCGCCCAATAGTCCATCGGTCCACACAACAAGGTAGACGGAGCCGTTCCAGGCCGCTCCACCTGAGTACATGTAAGGATGTGTACTCGCCGCCACCTCGATCGGTTCCTCATCGAGTGGATTGCCAAAGGAATCAACGCGCTGCGCCATTACGCGCGAAGCATTGGAGAGATCCGCGCGAAAGGTGACGAGGTACTGATTCAATCCCGGAGCCACGCGCGGACTGCGGAGTGCTTCCGAACCCACGCTGTAACAGCGTTCCACGCCGGAAACGCCAGTGCCGTTGAATGGAATCCCGAAAACGTCATACAGCGATGTACCCGCATATCGGATGTCATGCCACGCATACAGCGCCCCGCCTCCTGGGAGTGCTCCAATCGCGGGTTCGTAAAGGTAATTCGGAGAGCCGTCAGGTAGTGCCACCCCACCTGGGTCGAGGACAATTCCAGTGGAGGACACACGTGCAGCGAGCGCTGACTGTGAACCGTTCGTGAGCCATGCAACAACCCACTGCGAACCATCCCACACGACCCGCGGATCTATGTGGTATGCGCTCGGCGAAGAACCGGAGATCGTAATCATCGGATTGCCAATGATGTTGAGACTGGCATCGATGCGCACACCAACGACGTCGGATGTGTAGTAGATGTTCTCGCGCATCCACGCGAGGAAGTACTCGTTTCCATTCGTAGTTAAATCCGAAGTTAGCGTCACATCCGCCGGACCTGCCGGCAACAAGACTGCCCCGGCGTCGATGGGTTGGAGCTGTGGCGTAAAGCGCCTTCCGTGCAAGCCGGGACCGTAGTCTCTCCATGTGAAAAGGAATTGGCCTCCGCAGTAATTCGCCGTGAGGTCGGAACCGTACCCCGCGAATACGAGCACGCCATTCGGGTCGAGCACTGTTCCATTTGGCGCAATGCGTTTGGCGCGAAGTGATAGGTTCGAACTCGCATCCTGACTCATGTAGAGTGCCACCCAGTTTTGGCCGTCGCTGCCAAGGCCAAAGTACTTGGGTCCACTGTAGACATCGTTGATCAGCATAGGAACCGAATCGAGTACTTGGCCTCCGGTCGAAACTCGGCGAGCATAGTACTTCTCGGTCCAGTAGCCACTACCCGGATCTACTTGGCTAGTATAGACCACGAGCCAACTCTGGCCGTTCCACGCTACTCTTGGCGCCGATTGATTTGCAGGATCCGCAGCAATCGGAAACGGTACTGAATCGAGCGGTGATCCGCTCGCGTCGAGACGGACGCCAAATAGATCGCTGTCTCCCGAACGCGCGTCCTCGAACACAAGAAGTGTACTGCTTGAGCCCTTGGACATCGCAGGGCTTCTCTGATTGCCGACGGCCGGACCGACAACGGGGCTCCCGGGAAGAAATTGCGATGTACTCAGGTTGGGTGATTGTCCCTCAAGCTCCGCCGAAAGAAATATCAATAAATAAGGAACCAAAAAAACAAATTGAATGTGTTTCATGATAATTCCGAAGGGCGCGAGCCAGAGTTCGACGGCAATCGCCATTCCAAGGAATTGTCGATTGTGAAACCCGCACTGTGAACCAAACCCGTGTCGAATTGCATCGATTCGAGTCCATTTGCGAGTGTTGGGGGCACAATTCGAGTCCACACACCGACGGCCTCCGCATGGATCTCGACTGCAACTCCCCTTCCCAAGACTAACTTCAGCTTGCTTCGGCTCGCGATGGTTTTTGTAGAAAGTACTAGAAGCGGCCCGACATGTGCATTCCTTAGATTCGGCGCCTGCGCTTGACTTTCGTCGTTTCGATTCGCAACAACGCCGCACAACCGAGGCTTTTATTATCATGCGCACCATGAACATCGCAAGCACGTTTCTCCTGGCGACAGTACTCTGCTCGGCCGGCTCCGCGTCGACGCGGAGTGTGAGCGGACCACTCGCAGGATCATGGTCGGTGAAAGTAAAGAATACAGATTTCGAAGCCGCGTCGACAAAGCCCGTGACGACGACGGAGTTGGATGATGTTACAATTACCGAAGATTCGGCGGGCGATTCGTCAAACATGACGATGACCGGCGTCGCGGGCGGCGGCCAACCGTTCACGATGACGGGCAAGCGCATTCGAAACCGGTTCGCGCTCGCGTCATCCAACACGAATGAATCGAATTTCGTCGTAGGAACGGCGGTTATTAACAAAAAGACAGGACTCGCGACTTCCTTCACCGCGACAGGGGGCGGCATTTACGAAAGCGGGATCGGATCGACGACCGTTTCGGGCAAGCGTCCGAAGAACTAATTGGGCATCGCTGTTCGCCGGTTAATTTTAATAAACAAACCAATTGTAATTATGGCGATCCTACTCCCCGTTGGACGCTCCGACCGCGCCGGACTTGTGAATTATCAAGTCCGCGAATCGTGCGAGGCACGAATGAGGGGAGGCTCCTCTACACAAAGCGCGAGCGCGCAACGCAGCGGTGGGAGCGCGGCATACCCACTTTACCTTTTTTCGATTTCCGCCGATGGATTATTCGGGAACATCTCGAGGTCATCGCTTCGTTGAATGCACTATCCAATTTCGCGGCGGTCGAACCGCGCATCGTTAAATATAATTATTGGAACGGCGGCGTGCGCGCAATGCGCAGCGAAGCCCGTCGCGACCAATGACATTTATCAGGATTCGCAACGCACCTTGATTATACATCCACGGAACTTCGTTTTTGTATTAACGAAGTGAGCATTCTCGGATCCAGTTTTGCACTTCTGGCGATGGTTGGCCTCGCGCTGGCCTTGACGCTTGCGGCGCTTCTGGCGCGACGACGCGACCTCCACGCGTCCGCGAAGGGTCTGGCCGAGCGAAAGAAAGCACAGGAACGGGGCACGGCGCGTGCGCGACTTCAGTACCCCTCCATCGACTTGGCTCGCTGTGTGGGATGTGGTAGTTGTGTGGCCGCCTGTCCCGAGGATGGAGTACTCGAGTTGATCCATGGTCAAGCTGCGGTGGTACATGGTGCCCGATGTGTGGGTCATGGGCGATGTGCAGCAGAGTGTCCCGTTGGTGCGATCGCGCTGACATTCGCGGATTTGCATGAACGGAGCGATATTCCGGTCTTGAACTCCAATCTGGAGGCCGTGGGTAGCCCGGGATTGTTTTTGGCAGGTGAAGTCACCGGGTATGCACTCGTTCGCACTGCGATTTCCCATGGCATTGCCGTGGCGGGCGAAGTGGCGTTGCGCATCAAGGAGACGCCGACAACACGACGAGAAGGTGTCATCGATTTGTGTATAGTCGGTGCGGGTCCCGCCGGAATAGCGTGTGCTCTCGAAGCCAAGTCTCGCGGTCTCAACTACCATGTACTGGAGCAGGAAGTGCTTGGGGGAACCGTTGCCAAATACCCGCGGCGAAAGCTGGTCATGACGCAGCCCGTGAGTCTGCCGCTCTACGGTCAGTTGAAGAACACAACGTACAGCAAGGAAGAGTTGATGGTACTCTGGACCAACATCGCGAATACACATAAACTTTCGATTTCGACGGGCGAGGAATTGGAAAGTGTCGAGCGTCATGCCGACGGATACTTCGTCGTTCGAACACAGCGCGGTGTTGTTCGCGCAAACCACGTTTGTCTCGCATTGGGGCGCCGCGGCACTCCCAGAAAATTGGGTGTCGTCGGCGAGGAACTTCCGAAGGTTTCCTACAGTCTTCTCGACGCCAACTCCTATCAGAATCGCCATGTACTCGTCGTCGGCGGTGGCGATACCGCGGTCGAAGCGGCGCTGGCACTCTCGGAGCAAGACGGCAACACGGTGACGCTTTCCTACAGAAAACCGGAGTTTACGCGACTTCGCGCCCGCAATGAAGTGCGCATGCTCGAAGCACAGCAGTCCGGCAGGATCCGTGTACTCTTCGAGTCCGAAGTCGTCCAGATCGGTTCGGATCACGTGGAGATGATTTCCGGACCCGAAAAGTCGCGCTCGGTCATGTCGCTCAAGAACGATGAGGTGTTCATTCTCGCGGGCGGCACACTACCTTTCGAGAAACTAAAGAATGCGGGCGTCTCCTTCGATGCGAACTTGCGTGCACAATCCGCGCCCATTGCGGAACGCACGGCAGGATTGTTGCCAAGTGTGATCGTTGCATTTCTGTTGTTTCTATCCGCCGTCGCATGGGTTGCCTATCATTGGGATTACTACAGTTTGGATCCGCTGTCGCGCACGGAGTCGCCTCTGCACGGCCGGCTGCGACCCTCGGGCGCCGCCGGTCTTGCCTTTGGCATCGGCGCCGTCGCGCTCATCCTTGCAAATCTCGCTTATTTAATACGTCGATCCCGTTGGCTATCTGTAACCTTCGGATCTCTTCAAGCGTGGATGACATCCCACGTGGTCACCGGTGTCGTGGCACTATTGCTTGCAGTACTGCACGGCGCGTTCGCTCCGCGATCGACCGTGGGGGGACATGCTTTGATTGCCATGGCGGTCATTATCGTGACCGGCGCGATCGGACGCTACTTTTACGCGTATGTTCCTCGCGCCACGAACGGTCGTGAACTCGCGCTCGAGGAAATTCGCACCAACATGGCGGGACTCTCCGCGGAGTGGGATTCGCGATTCCCAGGATTTGGCGAACGAGTGCAGAATCAAATTCAGACCTTGGTGGACTCAGGGCACTGGCAAGGCTCGTTCGCCCGTAGAGCGGTCGCACTGGTGGGGAGCCAGGGACAACTGAAGAAAGCACTGGGGAAATTGAGAGTGGAGGGCCGTCGGGAGGGCATCCCCGAAAACCAACTCAACGAACTCGCCGAACTTGCGCGCCGGGCCCATCGCGCCGCTTTCATGGCGGCACACTATGAGGAACTTCGCGCTCTACTGGCGACCTGGCGCTATTTGCATCGTTGGATCGCACTACTGTTGATCTTGATGGTTGGTCTGCACATCTACACGGCGCTTCGCTTCGGATCCCTTATTTCAGCCGGAGGCGGACATTGAAACTGCGCGACCCGAAAACATGGATCGTCATTCTTACATTGATTATTGTAGGTGTGGTCTTCTACAAAGAATTCGAGAAGAACTCTCCGGGACCGCTCAGCGCGGCACACGCCCAAGAGTCGAGGCTCATGGCCGGCGATGGATGTTCGCTGTGCCATGGATCCGGCAACACATGGACAGAGTGTCTTTCCTGTCATGCCGCAGTGGGAAAGCAGATCGACGCGCAAAAGGGTCTGCACGGCACTCTCGCTCCGGGTAGTGCCAGAGCCTGCGCAACATGTCACGGAGAACATGAAGGATCTTCATTCAACATCGCGGGTCCGCGGGCATTTGAAAAGTCCGGCATCCGCGACATCAACAAATATGATCACGCCGCTCTTGGATTCAAACTTGCCGGAAAACACAGCAGTCTCCAATGTAAAGATTGTCACAAGACCTTCGATGTTGCGGTGATTCCGAAGGATCAACATCGATTCGGCGGCCTGACGCAAGCTTGCGAGAGTTGCCATGAGGACCCGCACAAAGGGCAAATGAAGAGTGCTTGTTCCGATTGTCACGAACAGTTGGGACCCTTCAAAGATCTCTCCACGTATGTGCATATACTATCGTTTCCGCTGGTCGGCGCGCACAGGACGCCCGGGTGTCTTGAATGTCATAAAAAGGAATCCACACACGCAATCGAAGCGTTGGCCGGCAAGACTCCCCCGCCAACTTCGCGCACCTGTGTTGAGTGCCATGCGTCGCCGCACCGCAGCGCCTTTGTCGAAAGCGTGGCCTTGGGCGCCGCGAAACCGACCGGCGAAAGTTGTCTACTGTGCCACGACCCGACCCACAAGACATTTGTAGGAACCGACGCGGCGATGACCTCGGCGCGCCATGCGGCGACCGGATTCCCGTTGACGCCGCCCCACAGCCAGCTCAAATGTGACGATTGCCACCGAAAAGATATATCAAATACGGACTTCAAACAGCGTTATCCGGGCCGCACTCTCCAATCCTGCGAGGCTTGCCACAAAGACGCGCATCGTGGGGAGTTTATAAACAATCCGGCGTTTGCGAAAACTCAATGTACGGATTGTCATAAAACAGACGCCTTCAAACCATCGAAGTTCGGCGTCCCGGAACACGCGAAGACGCCGTTCCCACTCTTGGGAAAGCATGTGCAAGTTGACTGTTTGCAGTGTCACAAGGCCGAAGCGGTTCCCGCTGGTACTCCGCCGCGTTTTGACGCCGCGCAAACTGCGTGCGCCCAGTGTCACAGGGATCCCCACGGCGGAGCATTTTCGGAGGCGCCTTTTGAGTCCAAGGGGTGCGAAGTCTGCCACAAACAGGACAACTTCACGCAACTGCAGAGTACAACCTTTGACCATGCAAAGTGGACGCGATTTTCGCTCGTCGGGGCACACTCCAAGACCACCTGCGACAGTTGCCACCCTGCACGAACTCAACCGGATGCGAATGGGCGTCGCTTCGGATTCGTGAAGGAGAAGTTTCCCGGAAATAACAATACTTGTCAGGGTTGTCACGCGGATCCCCACCGCGGTTCCTTCCTGAACGGCCCGAACAGCGCTCGCTGTGAAAATTGCCACACTCAGGAGAATTTCAGTGTACTCGCGGGTGGAAAATTCGACCACGATAAGTACACAGCATTTCAACTGCGTGGCGCCCATACAAAGGTTGCGTGCGAGTCCTGCCATGTACCGGGCGTCAAACCTGACTCCACGGGCCGAAAGTTCGGCTTTGTGGCGGACCGATTTCCCGGAGATGCGCAACGCTGCGACACTTGCCACAAGGATCCCCATCTCGGGGCGTTTGATGTTCCCGGCCGCCCGACTGTCCATGCCAACAAGAACGGTTGCGAACGGTGCCACACACAAGAGTCTTTTGTAGAGTCGCCACAGTTGACTGCATTCGATCACAAACTATGGACCGGTTGGTCACTCGATGGAAAGCATGCTCAGTCTGCGTGTACTGCATGCCACATCCCTTCAACGGTCGATCCGGTTCGTCGAACGCCATCGGCCGCACGTGCGACAACTCCCGCACAGGGATCCCAGTGTGCAAGCTGCCACGCCGACGTTCATGCAGGGCAGTTTGCCGAGAAGGGCGCCACCAACTGCGCGCGCTGCCACGACGTCAGCCCCGCCTTCGCGGCGGCGCGATTCGATCACCAGCGCGACTCCCGGTTCAAACTCGACTCTACACACACGAATCTCAAGTGCGCCTCCTGTCACGTCGCATCGCAGACTGTAACGGGCGCATTGGCAGTGAGGTACCGGCCGCTTGGAACCGAGTGTGTTGATTGCCACAAGCCTCCCGGGACGAAGTAACCGAGGGAATTCCGTTGAGAACTAACTTAAGAACGTCGACCGACACTCGGATTCTTCGTGGCATTTCATTGTCGTTTGCAATTGCACTCTTTTGTGCGACATCCGGTGCACAGGACACAACATCCGTCCGCGTCGAAGCACATGTCATCGCAGTATCGCCAGCCGGAGTGTATCTTGACCGCGGCAGTGATTCAGGTCTTGCACCGGGCGACCGCGTAGAGTTGATTCCTGACATCGGAACGAGAGTCATAGCCTCAGTCCGATTCGTGTCGCGACAGAGCGCGCGCGCCGAATTTCAGGGATCCGGCGACGGAGTGGGAATCGGCACACGGTGCGAGATCCAGATCCCTTCGGACCGACCCAAACCAACATCCGAGAATTCAACTCCCCAGCACGACCCGTGGAAGGCGCCCGTCAAGCCCTCGGATGCTGAGAATCCACTACTTGCCCCCACCGGAAAGGTCACAACGCCACAAAAGCTCGATCTCAAGTTCGACGGCCGCTACTACGCGCGATTCAATCAGACGCGCGACATGGAGAACCATCGGACCTACTCTCTGGCGCGCACAGGGATGGATTTTACACTTAATAATCTGTTTCATCACGAAGGCGCGATCGAATTCAGCGGCGAATATTATGATCGCAGGTCGCCCGCGGGAGGATTTTCGAGCGACGAACAGACGGGCCGCATCGAACGATTCAACTATCACTCCGGCGACCGACCCGAGGATCCTCTTCGATATCAAATCGGGCGCTTCATACAACACGAATTCCCGGAACTCGGACTCATCGACGGCGCGGAATTTACATTTCGCCCGAATGCAACCAATCACGTCGGCGTCAGCGCCGGCATGTTTCCCAAGTACACTCCCGACCTCCGCACGGGCGACGATTCGGAAGGCTCGATCTACTATCGTTATTTATTTGATGAAAACGACCGCGCGTCGATCGGCGCCGCGTATCAAAAAACGCTGCACCACGGCGAGTCCGACCGGGACGTCGTGGCATTGAACGGACATAACTATTCGATGGACGGCTTCATGCTGACCGGTTCGGCGCTGGTCGATATTTACACATCCAAGGACGCGCCAAAATCGCCGGGGCCCGAACTCTCGCAATTATTTTTGTTAGCGAGCCATCCCCTCGGGAAGAATGCCGGCGTCGGCGCAACGATCAGCGATATTAAGATTCCGCAGACGCTGCACGACGAACTGCCGCCGCTTTTCGCCAAGATCATTCAACAGACGGACATCAAACGCGCGGGACTCAACTCCTGGCAGTCGGTTTCCAAGACCGTTCGATTTAGCGAGCGCGCGGACTATTGGTGGGATCGCCAGGACAACGGCGAATCCGGCGACCTGCGCGTCGATTTCAGGAATGTACTATTCGAAAATGGCGATTTCTATACATCGGTGTTCGGCAGCAAGGGCACGTACTCCACGCGGACCGGCGCCCGCGCCGGCATCCGACAGGAAACGCGCATCGGTAATTTTAATATTGATTATGAGTTCGCCCGCGACTCGTACGGGAGCAAGTTCAGCGTCAACGATACTTTTGCCGAGCACCAAATCCGCGCGGGTTATGACACGGAATTGTTCAAACGATCCAATCTATCCATCTATGTCGAAGAGCGGATCATTGACAATGCCGCCGCTCTCGCGATTGGATTTTACTTTTCCATCCGGTTCTAGCCGACGAATATGATACAACCGACCACACGACGGCGCTGGCAACTCTTTCTACTCTCGGTCCTGTCGTTTTCGTTGGCATTTGCCTGCGCGATCCGGAATCCCGCGCAAAACGGAATTCAAGGCTGGGAGCGCAAGAATGGGCCCGTCATTCCACATGATACATTTCCGAAGGATTGTACACTCTGCCATCTGCCGGGCAGCTGGCGCGACATCCGCCCGGACTTTGTATTCGATCATGAAAGGGAAACCGGGTACGCGCTCGAGGGAATGCACAAAAACGCGCAATGTTTACGTTGCCACAACGATCGCGGACCTGTGCAGACGTTCTCGCAGCGCGGTTGTTCGGGCTGTCATCAGGATATTCACAAAGGCCGCCTTGGCCCCATGTGTCAGGAATGCCATGGTCAACGCGACTGGGAACCCGTCGGCCAGGATTCGCAGCACGCGCGAACGCGCTTTCCGCTCGTGGGCGCGCACGCGGCCGTCGCGTGTTTTTCCTGCCATCCGAATGCGCAGGCGGGCAATTTTCAGGGAGCCGATCCGACATGTATCAGTTGCCATGCCAAGGATTTTACAAATGCCAAGAAACCGAATCATATCGCAAGCGGATTCCCGACGACGTGCGAGACGTGCCACGGAATGTCTACATTTACTCCGGCGCGATTTAACCATTCTGCCGTTGCCGGCCAGGCTTGTTCGACCTGCCATTTGAAAGATTACCAGAGCACGACGAGTCCCAACCACATTTCGCAGGGTTTTTCGTTGAGTTGCGAACAGTGCCACAAGGCTTCGCACTGGATTCCCATCACATTTTCGCACGCAAGTGCTTCGAGCAATTGTATTCAATGCCATCTTCCGGATTATCAAAATGCGCGCAATCCAAACCACGTCGCGTTCGGTTATCCGACCAATTGTACACAATGTCACACGACAGGCACTTGGATGCCCGCGACGTTCAAGCACGACGGAATCACGAATAATTGTGTACAATGCCACCTGCCGAATTATCAGGCGACGACAGCGCCCAATCACGCCGCGGCCGGCCTCGGAACGAATTGTGAACTTTGCCACACCACGTCCACATGGACGAGCGGGAATTTCAATCACGCGGGCATCACGAACAATTGCGTCATTTGCCATCTTAATAATTTCAAGGACGCTACAAATCCAAACCACGTGGCGACCGGCATTCCGCAGAATTGCGAACAGTGCCACACTTTTGGCGCATGGAAACCGGCGAACTTTAATCATAACGGCGTCACGGGAACTTGCATTCAGTGCCACATGCCGCAGTATCAAAGCGCGACCAGTCCGAATCACGTGGCACTGGCGCTGCCGACCAATTGTGAACAATGTCATACAAAAACCGCGTGGCAACCCGCGAACATGAACCATACGGGAATCACGGCGGCGTGCGTGACTTGTCATTTGATCGATTATCAAAATGCCACTCCGCTGAATCACGTCGCGGGCGGCATTCCCCAGAATTGTGAACATTGCCATACTACAACTGCATGGAAGCCGGCGACTTTCGATCATACCGGCGTCACCGGCGCCTGTGTCACGTGCCATCTCGCGGATTATCAACAAACAACGAATCCGAATCACACGACGGCCGGGTTCCCGACGACTTGCGATCTGTGCCATTTCTCAAAAACGACCTGGTCCGGCGCGAACTTCAACCATACGTGGTTCCCGATCACCACAGGTGCGCACAAGAATTTTAAGTGTACCGATTGCCATCCGAATTCATCAAATTTTGCGGTCTTCACCTGTACTACTTGCCATACGAAGACCACTACAAATCAGCAGCATCAAAATGTTTCCGGCTATCAATATCTTTCCGCAAAATGTTATCAATGCCACCCGAACGGAACGAGTGGCGGCAATTAATATTACTATTTTGGAAATTCTATAACATGGCTGCCCGCCGATGCCGGCTTTGAGGCCGAATTCGCCGACGAATTGCCTTCGGGCAAGAGTGCGGCGTAGACCTTGAGTTCGGCGGCCGTGAACTCTCGCGTCACGCGGCGATTTGCCAACGCTAATAAATCGTCCGTGCGGGCGCACCACAGATGATGCATGCCATTTTCGCAAGCGGACAAGACCCACTGTTCGTCCGGAGAGAACATTGCTTTTAAATCACGGAGTTCCGGCGCAGGAAACACAGACAACTCCTTTCCGTCGAGGGTCCATACTCGAGATGTGTTGTCAAAGAACGACGTCAGTACTCATTCGCCGTTTCGCGAGAGCACGGCCGACCGAACACGATCTTCATGTCCCCTCAACACCGTCAACTCACGGCCGTCCAGATCCCACAAACGAACAGTCTTGTCATCCGACCACATGAGCACATGTTGCCTGTCCGACGAGAAGCTTGCGCCAAAGACTAAGTCTCTGTGTCCGCGCAGAACGGTGGGTTCCCCTCCGCTTGGATGCCACACCCGCGCAGTCGTATCCGCCGAGTACACAAATGCCTCATGGCCGTGGAAGACCAACTGTTGCTTGCCTTGTAGATCCCACAGCACTGCGTCATTACCGATCGGCGCCGTCAGAGTATTCTGGCCATCGGGCGAATAACGCGTCGTTCGTAAATTGTATTCATTCTCCCGGAGTACGATCCGCTCCGCGACATCCAGACTCCATGGAGCGGATGCCGTGGCGCGCGACTCGGGTTTTGTAATACTCGCGCCGGGAGCAAGACCTTGCACATTGAGTACATCGCTGCCGTGAAACACGGCGAATTCAGTTCAGTCCGCATCCCACAGACGCGCAGTCCTGTCATGGGAACCCGTGACAACACTCTTGCCGTCGGGTGAGAAAGCCGAGAACGCAACTACACTCTTGTGGCGCCGCAATGTCCCGATCTCAAGGCCGTCCATGTCCCAGATACGGGCCGTCTTGTCCGCGGTGGATGACTTCCTTCGAGTGTCCATAGGCCAGTGCTTCGCACGCCTTGAGGCAGGCGTTGAGTGCTCGAGTCTCCGTCGAACCCTCTTGATTCTCGAAGACCAAGTTGAAGATGTGCCGCAGTTCACGACCCTTTACAAGCTCCCTTGTAAAGTACACACGTCCTGATGAATCAACACCCAACTCATGTACAGGAACAATGCCCGGATGGTCCAACTGCCCCGTGACTTGCGCCTCTTCAAGAAAGCGCGCCAACACTCGATCGACGCTCGGATCGCCCTCGGATACTGAGGACCCCGTTCTCGCGCCCCAAAATTACTTTCATTGCGAAATGCCGATGGAGATCCGCGTCCCAAACGTTAAGAATCGCCCCCATGCTCCCTTCGGCAATTTTGCCGCGCAGCACATAGCGCGACGTGGCGCGCTCGGACGCTGCAATTCTAACATTCAGACCCCGCCGGCTGACGGGGGATCGGGCGTCGCCTGATCCTGATCAATCATCCGGGAAGACTGCAATTCTTCTCCTTCATTCAACTCCGGATCTGGCGTTTCGTGTGTCATGTTCGACGCGCAATTCTAACAATCGCGCGTGGAACCCATCAGCATCGTGCGAATTCTCGAACGGCTTGAAGCCAAGCGCGCGGCCAAAAACGGCGCGAATAAAGAGCCACATTGGTCAAATTGCCTCCCGCAATCGTGGCTTTGTGTAAGCTTGTCGTCTCCGTTTGACGGAACCGCTGGCACTCGCCATCGCTCGAATTCTCCGGCATCGCTTCCCCAATGCCCATCCCCATACGACATCCCCAGTTTGCGACCATGTTGGCGCTGATCGGGACTTCGTTTGCGATGGGCTCGTTTTCGAGGCGCGCGGCGGCGCAGGGTCCCCTTTTCCCGGCGCAACAATTCCCGGCGGGTGCTTCATTCCCGTTCACAGTCGCGATCGGCGATCTCAATCTCGACGGCAAGAACGACGTCGTTTCGGCGAGCAGCGCCAATCCAACGGTCATGGTCAACATGGGCGACGGCTTCGGATTTCTTGGACAGCCGACGATCTTTACACTTGCGGCGGGCGCTTCGGCGTTTTCTTTAATTCTGTCGGACTTAAATAATGACGGATTCCCCGACATTGTCGTTTCCGCGTCGAACAATCAGGTTCAGTTATTATTAGGAAACGGTTTCGGCGGATTCGCGCCCGCGGCCGGTTTCAACACCGCGTCGAATCCTTACGCAGTCGTCGCCGGCGACTTTAATAATGATGGAAAAATCGACCTCGCGACGGCCAACAATGGATCCGGCAGCGCCTCCTGCCTGCTCGGAAACGGCGCGGGCGGTTTCGCGAATGCCGTCAACTCGGCGGCCGGAAGCCTTCCGTATGCCATCGCCGCCGCCGATTTCGATCACGACGGCAGACTCGACGTCGTTATTGCAAATAATAACAATCTCGGAACGGTCTCGATCCTTCGGGGCACCGGGCATGGCACCTTTCTCGCGCCGTCGACGCACGCCACGGGTTCGAACCCTCACAGCGTCGCGACGTTGGACATTAATAATGACAACAGCGCGGATATTGTTGCATCCAACGTCATATCCAATACGGTCACCGTATTATACAATAACGGCTCGGGGAGTTTCGGTTCGTCCGACTTCGCCGCCGGAGACTATCCATCGTGGCTGACAACGGCGGATTTCAATCTCGACGGGCGGATCGACTGCGCGGTCGCCAACGAATTTGTAAATACCGTTTCGCTGCTGGCGACGGCCGACCCCGCCGGAAATTTCGCGCCGCCGGTCTCGTTTCCCGTCGGCGGCGCGCCTGCAATTGTAACTTCCGGGGATCTCAATCAGGACGGCCTGGCCGACATCGCCACCGGCCACGTGAACGGCGACAGCCGAATCACGGTTTTGTTAAATAATACAAAAGGTTTCGTCGGCGCTTCGAAAATCGCCGTCGGGTCCTATCCGTTCAACGTCGCCGTCGGCGACTTGAACCACGACGGCAACAACGATTTTGTAACATCCAATTATACAGGAGTGTTCACGGGCACGATGTCCGTCGCGCTCGCGCAGCCGCCCGGAAATTTCGGCGTTCCGACGAATTATCCGACAGGGGCGGGGCCGCAGTGGGTCGCGCTCGCGGATCTCGACGGCGACCGGAACCTCGACGCGGTGACGGCGAATTCGAACGCGGGCAATATTAATATATTCAAAGGCAATTCCACGGGCGGCTTCGAACCGCCGTCGACGATCGCGGTGGGCGCCTATCCGAGATATGTAGCGATTGCCGATTTGAATCATGACGGCCGCCCGGATCTCGCCACGGCGAATTACGGCGCGGCGAATTTGTCGATATTATTACAAAACACCGCCGGCGGATTCGCGAGTCCGGTGAATATTACACTTGCAGTCCAGAGCGGCCCGATCGGGATCGACGCCGGCGACCTGAACGGCGACGGCGACGCCGACCTCGTCGTGGCGCAGTCGGGCAAGGCCAATCTCGTGTTATTATTTGGATTCGGCGACGGAACGTTTACATCGGCATCGCTCGTCCCCGTCGGAACCTATCCCGGTTCCGTCGAAATTACAGATGTCAACCGCGACGGAAAGGCCGATCTCGTCGCCGCCTGCTCGGACGGCGCGCACGTTGCGCTCGGCAACGGGACCGGAACGTTCGGAGCTTCCACCGGCATCGGCTCGCCGTTCGACGCGCGCGCGGCAGCGACGGGAGATTGCAATCTCGACGGCAGCGTCGACCTCGCCGTCGCCGACGGTCTCGGCTCCGTTTCTGTATATTCAGGAAACGGCGCCGGAACATTTACGATCATCGGCTCGTACGCGGACACGACGTCGCCCTATAGCATCGCCATCGCGGACATGAACGCGGACGGCGCCGACGATTTGTTAACTGCAAATTATAATTCAGACGAAGTTTTTATTCTTTATAATCGGACGACGGCTCCGTACGGCGCGGCCTCCTTCGGAAGCGGGACTCCCGGTTGCCGCGGCTTTCAGTGCACTTCGGCGAATTCGACGCCAAAAGTAAATAATCCCGACTTCGGCTTCACGTGCACTAATTCGCCGAGGCTCGCGCTCGGTCTCGGCATCGCGGCGGACGCGGGTTTTTATTATGGAAGCCCCGATCCGTTCGGTCTCGGAATCACGATGGAAGTCGACCTCCTTGGAGCGTCTCAAATATATGCATTCGACGCCGTTTCCGACGCGGCGGGAACTTCCTTCGTCGCGGTCGCCATTCCGGCCGATCCCGGACTCGCCGGAGCGGTTTTTTATTATCAAACAATATTTTTGGAAGATTCGCCGAACGGCGCGCGATGCGGCGCGACTACGATGGGCGTTGTGTCAAGCAACGGTCTCTTGATCGTGATTCAACCGTAATCGACGCCAGTGTCCAAACCCGCGCCAACAGAGGCGGCCGCATCCAAAGTGAGTCCACCAGCGCGCAAACCGCGCCGTTGGATCGTTAAATTAACACTCGCGGTCCTCTCGCCGGCGATTTTTTTGATACTTTGCGAACTCGTCCTCGCCGCCGCCGGCGTTCGAGTTCCACGATATCACCCGGTCAAGTCCGAAATCGATTATTGGATTCCATTTGAAGCGCCCGGCCGGCCTCCCGGATTTCAGCGCGTCGCGCCGCGCGATTTTAAGAACTATCCCGAACCGCTGCCGCTATTCGCGCGCGACAAACCTTCCAACGGTTTTCGAATATTTACACTTGGCGAATCGACGGTGCAGGGATCGCCCTATGAAATCGGCAGTTTCACCGACTGGCTGCGCGTTCGACTCTCCGCCATGATGCCCGACCGCGCAGTCGAATCCGTGAACGCGGGGAACGCGGGGTGGCATGCGGCGGAAATCCGTACATTACTCGGCGAGTGTTTAAATTATAAACCCGATCTTATTATATGGATGGTCGGACATAACGAATTCGTGCCGCAGAATCTCGTTCAGATTCACCGGTTTGCGACGCACCCGATCTTGACGCAATTACAGGATTTCGCGCGCGGCCTGCGCACGACGCAATTGCTCGCGCGGGCCGTCCCTGGAATTGTACAAACCGAGCGCATCACGCTCAGCGACCGAAAATCCTCCGACGACGTTCCATGCGTCAACGACGCGGAATTGCAAGTATTGCTCGACCGATATAAAGACTGCCTGCGCGGCGCCATCCGCGACGCCAAACGCGCCGGCGTGCCGATCGTCGTGTGTACGATGCCGCGCAATCTCCGCTGCACGCCGAGCGGATCCTTCTTTTCGACGACATTACAAAACGACGCGAACTTAAAGAAAACGTGGATCGCCAAATATACGGAAGGCGCGCACGCGCTGGCGCAAAAGAAGGCCGCCGTCGCCCTGCAGCGTTTCGACGAAATCCGCGCGATCGACGACACGCCCGCCAAATTACACTATTCGACGGGGCAGGCGTTCGAAATGCTCGGACGGAAGGACGACGCCCGCGCGGAATATATCAAATCGCTCGAACTCGACGCGTGCCCGAACCGCGCGCTCCCGTCGATTGAACAAATCATTCGCGAAGAGGTCGCGCGCGGTCAGGTGCCGCTCTGCGATCTCGAACGCGTTTTCAACGCCGCCGGAGGCCTCGGCGTCGCCGGCGACGAGTTGATATTCGATAATGTGCATCCGTCGCTCAAGGGACACGAGAAAATCGCGGACGAATTGATACGAGTTCTCGAGAAAGACTTAAATTTACAACTAGACCGGAGCCGCGACCTTGCGGGAAAACCCGGGCGCGAAAAACTGGGCCTCGACAAATACGATACAAAAATCACGTCGTCGAAGGAGTGCCTGATGAACCTCCGGCTCGTGCTCGCCTCGAGCGAAACCGGCGCGCTGTGGACGAAGACTTACAATCTGGCGGAGCAGGCGCACACGCTCGATCCGACGGACTGGGAAATGTTCGGCGCGATGGGATTGCTCGAGACGCTGCGCGGCGACGTCGCCGAAGGCAAAGCCAAAATCGAAAAAGCGATGGCGTCGAACAGTTTTATCAAAATGCAGTATATTTATTATTACAAACTCGAGCCGCCCTACCGCCGCGTGCTCGACAAAGCCGGCATCGACATCGTTGCGAACGAAAAATCGCTCAGCGAGAGCGAACGCCAGATACTCAACAACCGCATGGCCCGCGAAAAGGCCAAGTGACCGCGGCGGTTTCGGTTATATTTACGTATATTTACGATTAAATTTACTATTCGACGCGTTTGATGATGTGCCAGCCGAACGGGCTCGAAGCGGGATCGTAATTCGCCATGCCGATTTCGTTTATTTGTAATTTAAATCCCACGTCGCCGAAACCCTTCACCATGCCTCCACGGCCGCTGCGGGGTACGTCGCCCGGCTTGGCCGCTCCTGGTTTTTGAAACATTCCATAGGGTCCGCCGGGGGGCGGATCGCTCGAGAATTGTTTCTTTGTCGCCGCCCAGTCGCCGCCGTCCTTCAACTTCTTTAACAATTCATTCGCCAGTTTTTCGGCGTCGGCCTTGGTTCGCGTCGCGCTCGTGCCCGCGCCCGCGAATGAAATTAAGATATGATCGACAGCGACGCGGTCCGGCTCGGGGCCGCCCGGCTTGGACACGTCTTCTTTTTTAGTCGAATCCATGGGCTTCGCTCCGGATTGGCCTCCGCCGTTGGAATCGGTCTGCTTGCACGACGCGAACGCGAACATTGTAAGCGCGGCGAAACACGCGAGCGCGCCGATGCGAAAGTTGTTTTGATGAATCATTGTACGGAGATACGGTTGAAGCGGGACGGCGTTCGTCATTGGTAAAGATTCGCGCGAGGCGCGGATGCGCATCCCAACGCACATCCGGGCGGATTTCAAGCATGCGCATCCGCACGGAACGCCCGTCCACGGTTCGCGTCCGCCTTCCGACCGAAACGGCGGAGGTCCCTTTCCCGAAAACCCGGCCCTGCCTCGGGAATGATCGCCACGCGCATCGACACACCGTCGAAATTCGCGCGTGCGCCCGCCTGACTTCCGGATTTGGAAAAATTAATATTACCGATCGAGCCGTTTTGTCATATACGGATCTTCGAGCCGATAGTTAAATTTACGGAAATATCCGCGAACTCCGGCGGCGGCAATCACGGTTAATTTATCTTTTCCCGAGGCCCGCGCGATCGATTCGGCTGTCTGTAATAATAACGATCCGACGCCGCGGTGTTGCGTTTCGCCGGGTTCGCCAAGCGGCGTCGAAAAACCGTACACATGCAGTTCGCGCAGCAGCGCGGGCGACGACCCGGAGACCGGCGGCGAAACTGCGGAAGGAAAACGCAGCCGCGCGAATCCTAATAAATATTCACCGGAGACGGCGGATATAAAATATTCCATTCCGCCCGACGCTTCATACGAATCCGAGGAGATTCTAATAGATCCTGAAGGAACGGCGACTCCGCGCGGCTCGCGGCAGCGGATGCAGGCGCACCGCACGCCGCGCTCGCGCGCGAGTTTCGATACATATTGCCGCAAGTTGTTACGCTCGACGCCGTCCTCCGTCATCGGCGTCGGAATGTCGCGTTGAATGCGCATGATTCTACAGTAATTCGGCACGCGTTTCTTGCATTCGACGATGATATCGGCGGCCTGCGCGGCCGAGAGCGGCGCGAACCGCCCCGCTTTCCATTCTTCATAAAGCGGCGTCCCCCGCAGCACGAGGCACGGATAGATCTTTAACATATCCGGTCGGTATTCCGGGTCGTTAAAGTACGCATCGAAGCAAGCGACGTCCGACTCGCGCGTCGAGCCCGGCAGTCCCGGCATCACGTGAAAATTAAGTTTATATCCGAGATCTCTCAATTCGCGGATCGAGCGTTTCGTATCCGCGACGGTGTGTCCCCTGTGGGTTTTTTGTAAGATTTCATCGTCGGCCGTCTGGACGCCGAGTTCAATGCGCGTGCAGCCGAGATCGAGCAGCGCGCGGCCGTGCCCGGCAAATCCCCAATCGGGCTTCGTTTCGATCGTGAGTCCGACGCATTTGATACGTTCGCGCTCGTTCGAATCGCGCAGTTCCGCCAGCGATTCGCGCGCGGCGGATTTTAAGACTCGCAATCGTTCGAGGATGCGCATGAACGAACCGGCATCTCCGGGCGCCGACGGCAATTCATAGAAGTCCGCGAATCGCCGCGCGTCGAGCGCGCCATTTTTGTAAAATTCCGCGCCGAAATCGCGCATTGCAAGATAACAATCCCGAACGAAATCCCTTTGATACTGTTCCGGATGCGATGGAAACGTCCCCCCCTGAACGATCAATTCCACCTTTTCCGGCGAGTGGCCGCCAAGCACGTACTGCGCGAGGCGGTTCATGACTGTAATATAAGCATCGTATCCCGCCGCCGCCGAGCGCGCGATGCTGGGCTCGCGGCCCGTGTAGCTTTGCGGCACGTCCCCGAACGGCGAACCGGGACCGCCCGGACAAAATGTACATTTCCCGTGCGGACAGCCGCGGGGCTCGGTCGCTACGGAAACGGGCGCCACGCCCGAAATCGTGCGCACGGGTTTCGCGACGCCCGGCCCGCTCCCGGCGCGCGGAATTATATTTAATAAAAACTCCGAATCGCCCGGAACGCGCGCGAGCCCGTATTTCTTGCAAAGCCGCCTTTTTAACTTTTCGAAACGCCGCCCGCCGGGCGCCGCATCGCCCGCGATTTCATGCAATTCGCGGAGGTAGTCTTCGGCCCGCAACGCGCGCAGGATTTTAAGTTAAATCGCGAGCGATTTGCCGAACTTGGACTTGACGGCGCCTTTTTCGACAATGCCAGTATCGTTGCCGATCTGTAATCTTAAATAAAACTTCGACGCGTCGAACGCGGGCCAGTCGAAACCGCTCGCGCGGAATTCGAAAGTATGCTTCGCGGTATCGATCTTTAAATAAATAATCGTCTTCGATCCGGGCGCGCTTCTCCATGTCCAGACTCCCTTCTTATTATTCTTCCAGTGCGAGTCTTTCGCCGGAATGGAAAACATCGCGGGCGCTTCCTTCTGGCCGACGCGAACGATCACGGGGTCGGCCGGCGGCGAAAGTTTGCCGTCGACGGAGAGTTGGTTGAATTCGTAGGAACCCGAAACGGACACGACATCGGCATGATCGTGTTTATTATTCATTTCGCGCGCCCGCTTGACGGCGAGCGCCATCGTTACAAATGGCTTCGCGGGCGGCGGCGGGCCGAACGCGACGTCGAATCCGTAAATATGCACGATCGTCGGGTATTTCGTAGTAATCAGATTCGAAGCGTCGCTCATGAACGATACGAACGATCCGTCGCCCGCGAGTCCGGGGTAGCTCGAAAAACCGTTCATTTGCGTTCCGTCGGCGGCGACACTCACGCGCGACGTGTGATCGAACGTGCGATCGTAAATAAAAACATCCTCGCGTCCGTTCGTGTCGTCGTCGACCAGATTGGTTGCAAAACTCGAGAATGTTATAAATCGCCCGTCGTACGACATTCCGGGATGGAAACAATCCGAATTTACCTGCGATCCGTCCCATGCGCGGTTCATTTGTTTTGTCGAACCGTCGTCGAGGTTGCGAAGGTAAATACTTACAAAAGCCGCCGGGCCGCCGTCGACGAGATTGGTCGCCGCGCTCGAGAATATCACATATTTTCCGGGAGGAGAAATCTGCGCCTCGAAGGAGCTGCCGTCGCCTTCGATGCCGCCGCTCGAAACGGAAACGCGCGTCGTCTGTCCGGTCGCGAAGTTATGAACGAAAATATCGGAACTTTGATTTTGATCGTTTGCCGAGAGATTGCCGGCGGCGCTTTCGAATACGACGAGATTTCCATCGGTAGTAATCGATCCGCGCGCGCAGTCCGCATCCGCCTCGTCGCCGAGACTCGAAACGCTCGCGCGCGTCGTCAGTGATAATAAACGATCTCGAACGAAAATATCGGTTTTCTGATTCGTGTCGCCGGCGACGAGATTCGACGCCGCGCTCTGGAATACTACAAATCTCCCGTCGACCGAAATCCGCGGAAACGCGCTCGCGCCGTTCGCTTCGGTCCCGTCGGTCGCCACGCTGACGCGCTCGGTGGTCCCGAGCAGCCGGTCGCGGACGAAAATGTCGCGCGCATGGTTTTGATCGTTCGCGACAAGATTTGTTGCATGGCTCTCAAAAACTACAAATCGTCCGTCCGCCGATATCGAAGGAAACGACGAATCGTCGTTGCCCTCGCCTCCCGTGTTCGCGAGGCTCGCGCGCTCCGTCAAGTTTAAGAATCGGTCGCGAACGTATATATCGCGAACCGTATTTGTTTTGTCCGCGACGAGATTCGTAGCATCGCTGAAAAATGCAATATAACGGCCGTCGCCGCTCACCGAAGGGACCGCGGAGCCGTCGTTTCCTTCCGCTCCGGACGTCGACACGCTGTAGCGCGCAATGGATGTGTTGGGTCCCGAGACTCCCTGCGCGTGCGACAAAACTGGAGTCAACGTACATAAACCGAACGCGGCGACCAGCGAGGCCGCGGGCGTAATCGAACGGGGTGATCGGCGCATAACGAACATCCGCGGGGATGCGGAGAGAGGGCGGGACCCCGGGATAGACCGCCGCGATCCGCCGGGTAACCGAAAATAGAGGCTGCGCGCGCCGCCGGAAGCGCCCGCGCGGAAGCCGATTTCGTGTATGTTTTTGCGATGACCGCGCCCCATTCGCCGATCGCCGCCGCAATCCGAAAACACGGATGGGCGTGCATTGCGCTTGCGGGAATTCTCTCGTGCAGAGGCGCTTCGACCTCGGAATCGGCGTCCGCGCCGGCCGACAAGATCGTCGCGAGCGGGGGCCGCCGCGCACCCGCGACCATTCCGTCCGCGCTTCGCGATGCCAACATTCTTTATATAACAAAAATCTCGCCGTTTCTTTCGGAATATTGCATTTCCTGCCACGGCGGCGCAAAACCGAAAGGATCGCTCGATCTATCCAATATGACGGACGCGTTCGCGGCGCTCGGCCGCCGCGCGGATTGGACGCGCGTCCTCGAAAAAGTAACAAAAGCGAAAATGCCTCCCGCGGCGCGCGCGCAGCCGGATCCCGGCGTGCGCGGATTTTTTATAAACAACGTCGGAGCGTTGCTCGAACGCGTGGTCCCCGAGGAATCGGCGCCGCCCGGACACGTCGTGGCGCGCCGGTTGAATCGTTATGAATTCGACCGCACCGTCCGCGACCTCCTCGGCGTCGCCTACGACTCGACGCGGACGTTTCCCAGCGATCCGGGCGGACACGGATTCGATAATATCGGCGACGTCGCGAGCGTTTCGCCGATGGTTCTCGAGAAATATTTCGACGCGGCGCGCGATATAACCGATC
The DNA here is from genome assembly GCA_016200225.1 of Planctomycetota bacterium. GTDB lineage: Bacteria > Planctomycetota > UBA1135 > UBA1135 > JACQFD01 > JACQFD01. The sequence goes on along the minus strand of JACQFD010000012.1, from coordinate 16,258 downwards.
GATTGTTTCAAAATCCGAAGTCGTCTTTTGTTATATTAAACGATGCGAACGCGCGCGCCAAAATGGAGGCATTTCTCGGTCGCGCGTTCCGCCGCGCGCCCTCGACCGAAGAAACCGGCGCGCGATTCGCAATGTATCGATCGGCGATCGCCGCGGGCGCGAGCGAAATCGATGCGTCGCGAACATTTTACAATTCCGCGCTTCTCGCGCCCGCGTTTTTGTTTCGAATCGAGGGGAGCGCGGCCCCGGATCCCGAATCGGGCGTCGCGCGACTCACAAACGACGAAATCGCGTGCCGGCTTTCTTATTTTCTGTGGTCGGCGATGCCGGACGACGCGCTCCTGGCCGCGGCGAAGCGCGGTGAACTGTATAATCCCGAATTGTTACGCGCGCAGGCCGATCGAATGTTGCACGACGGCCGCGGACGCGCGCTCGCCGACAATTTTGGCGCCCAATGGCTGCGCTATCGCGAAATTCTCTCGCGCGCCGTCGATTTCCGCCGTTTTCCTAAATTTAACGATAATTTGCGCCAGTCGATGTACGAGGAGAGCGCGCGCTTTTTCGATTCGATCGTCCGCGAAGGCCGCCCGATCCTCGAAATTCTGGATTCGAAGGAGAGTTATCTGAACGGCGCGCTCGCGGACTTTTATGGTATTCCCGGGGTCGCCGGAGGCGAATTTAAGAAAACGACGCTGCCCGACCGGCGCCGCGGCGGAATGTTAACGATGGGAAGCATTTTAACCGTTACATCCTATCCGCTGCGCACGAGTCCCGTCCTTCGCGGAAAATATATATTAGAACAGATCCGCCGCGACCCGACGCCGCCTCCCCCGCCCGACGTCCCGCCGCTGCCGAAGGACGACATGCTGCCGGACGCGATCACGCCGCGCGCGCGGCTCGAGCGCCACCGCGCCGACACGGCGTGCGCCGGTTGTCATATCAAGATGGATCCGCCCGGACTGGCGTTCGAGAATTACGACGGCATCGGCGAATGGCGCGATCAATTTCAAAAGTTACCGATCGACGCGTCCGTGACGCTCGAAGACGGCGCGAGGATCGAGGGGCCCGCGGCCATGAAGGATTATTTAATTTCACAAAAAGAGCGCTTTGCGCGGACGTTCGCGGAGCAGCTATTTGTATATGCCGTCGGAAGACCCGTCGACGGCTACGACGAGGCGGCGCTTCGAAGAATGGCGCGTCGCTGCGCCGAAACGGGCTGGCAGTTCGAAACGCTCGTCGAAGAACTGGTCGCGAGCCGGCAATTTCTGTATATTGAGACCGCGAACGATGATAAATAATCCGCCGCCGAACGCCCTGTCGCGCCGCCGCTTCTTGCAGGGAGCCGGCGTCTGCATGGCGTTGCCATGGCTCGAGACGCCGCCGTTTTCCAACGCCCGTTCGAGCGCCGCGTCCTCTCCCGTTCGCATGGCTTTTTTATACATGCCGAACGGCGTCTTCGCGCCGGATTGGACGCCGAAAGGTAAAGATCGCGAATTTAAACTTTCGCCGACGCTCGCGCCGCTCGAAAAGTTAAAATCGGAAATACTTATATTAAGCGGCCTTCGTAACAAAAACAGCCTCGAAGGCGACGGCCACTACGCCAAGTCCGCGCCGTTCCTGACCGGTTGTAAAATCCGCCGCACGGGCGGCCGCGACATCGAGAATGGAATTTCCGTCGACCAACTCGCCGCGCGCGAACGCGGATCATTAACAATGCTTCCTTCGATGGAACTCGGCACCGACGGCCTCTGGCTCGCGGAAGACATGGGTTATACTACACTTTACGGCGCGCACATCGCGTGGCGTTCCGCGAGCGAACCGGCGTCGAAGGAAATCGTCCCAGGATTAGCATTCGACCGCCTGTTCCGCGACTGGCGCGCGCGCACAAGCCCCGCGGACAAGAGCGTGCTCGACCTCGTGCTCGCCGAAGCGCGCGCTTTGCGCGGCAAAGTATCCAAATACGACGGCGCCAAGCTCGACGAATATTACACATCCGTGCGCGAACTCGAAACGCGCTTAGAACGCGCCGCGGCCGGCAAGCCGCACGCGGAGATCGACGCCTCGAAACGCCCCGCCGACGGCATTCCCGCCGATTTTAATACTCACGTCGATCTCATGATCGACATTATCGCACTCGCGTTTCAAACCGACTCGACGCGCATCCTGACATTTATGATGAGCAACGAAGTCTCGGGACGCAACTTTTCCTTTCTCCCCGACGTCAAGGGCGCATTCCACGAATTATCACATCATGATAACAAAAAGGAAAACCAGCGGCAATACGCGCTGATCAACAAATATTACGTTTCGAAATTCGCCGCCCTCGCCGAAAAGTTACATTCCATGCGCGAAGGAGAATGCAGCGTTCTCGACTATTCGATGATCCTCTTCGGCTCCGGCATCCGCGACGGCAACGCGCATGAACACAATGACTTGCCGATCGTAGTGGCCGGACGCGCCGGAGGGAAATGGGAGGCAGGCCGATTTTTACAATTTAAGAATCCCACTCCCTTGTGTAATCTTTACGTTTCGATGTTAAACAATTTTGGCGTAGCCACTGATACATTCAGCGATTCGACAGGGGCGCTGATTACATAAGACAGTTGGCTCCGCGGCGCGCTCGCCGTAATCTTTAAGTCAGTATGATTGTGGATTTGGAGTGATATCAAATAGGTTATTGCTGGCGGCGGGCTCCGCGGCGCGCTCGCCCCAGGCGTCAAGTCAGTATGATTATCGACTTGGAGAGTGATATCAATTAGGTTATTGCGGGCGGCGGGCTCCGCGGCGCGGCGCAGCGGCGATGCTCCGGCCACGCCCTGTCGCGACCCACACGAAAGCGAGAACCACACGCTCGACGCGACGGGGCGTCGCCTTCGCCGCCGCTGTCTGGCGCCACGGACCCGCCGCCCGCCAGTACTAACGATGGCACGTCACTAATAAAAGCGCGGCTGCTCGGCCGTCCCGGCGCGCGCGTGCCCGCGCAAGCGCGGCCACACCGCGCGTCGCGCGACCGTCTCGCCGTCATCGATCCCGGCCACATGACACAAGCAGCGTTTGCAAATATTACTAATGGCTGCTTGATCAATGGGTCACCTCGGGGGGCGAGGCGGAGCCGCGACGAGGAGGGCGTTGGCGGTCCGTGGCGCAAGACGTGCAAGACAAGGCGGTGGCATCGCGCTGAGCGGGGCTCGACTCGCTGGCGTGTTGGTCGCGATGCCACGGCCGAAGTCGCAGCACGCGCCGCGAAGCCCGCCGCCCGACATGGCCGACATGGCCGACATGGCCGCAATAATTGGACCCGGTCCAGTTCCTTCTCAAAACATAAATACTACATAAACTGCGGCGAGCACGAGACCGAAACCGACGAGATAATTCCATCGTAACGGTTCGTGAAGATACATGACGGAGAACCCCGCGAAAACTGTCAACGATATGACTTCTTGAATGATTTTCAATTGTGCCGTCGTGAATTGATTACTACCGATGCGGTTTGCGGGTACTTGAAGGCAATATTCGAAAAATGCGATGCCCCAGCTTGCCAAAATGACGATCCATAGCGGTTTTTCTTTATATTTAAGATGACCGTACCATGCGAAGGTCATGAAGATATTCGAAAATACGAGCAGCAGAACGGCATACATGATATTGGCTCCGTTATTTTAACATCTTTTCGAGGCGATCCAATCCCATCTTTAAATTATCCATTGGCGGCCCGAACGAGAAGCGCATCCATTGTTTATAAGGCGATTCGCCGCGGCGGCGTTTTCCGGGGTTGACGTCGAAGAATTCGCCCGGCACGGTCATGACTTTGTGGTCCAATGCGCGGCGGAAGAAAGTCATTGCGTCGTCGAACGGTTCATGAAGATTCTTCAAACATGCCCAGCCGTAGAATGTTCCTGTCGGCTCGGCGGCGAACGCGACGCCCATTTTTGTTAGTCTTTCGACGAGTAGATTTCGCTTCTTTACAAATACTTCGCGCAGCGCCGTGGTCTCCTGGTCCGCGCGCGCGGGTTGCAATGCTTCCAATGCGGCGCGCTGCGCGATGCGAGACGGGCCGCCGTCGATCGAACTCGCCGTTCGCGACAGCGATTCCATCATCGCGGAAGGCCCCATCACCCATCCGATGCGCCAGCCGGGATAACGGAAACTCTTCGTCAGGCCGTCGATCAGTAATATCGGGTCGCGCTCCGGATTTTCGACGAAAGGAGCGCCGCTTACGGGACCGTCGCCCGCCTTTCCATCTTTAGTATAAATGAAATGACTGTAAAATTCGTCGAGCACGAGCGTCACGGCGCGGCGCCGCGCGATTTCGATCATTTGTCGGAGAGCGCCGCCCGCGATGACGTTGCCCGTCGGATTGCATGGATTGGAAATAACAAATGCCGACAGGCCCTTCTCGACGACTTCCGACTCGAACCGCTCCGGCGTCAGCGAGAATCCGTCCTGTTCGCGCGTGCGCACGGGAATCGGATTCAGCCGCGTCATATGTAAATTAAACATATCCTCGTATGCCGTGTAGTCCGGCAATTGATATCCGACGTTCACCGAACCGAGCGCCGCCATCACGCGCGTCAGCGCCAGGCGCCCGCCCTGCGCGACGCAGACGTTTGCGGAAGTGTATTTTAATTTTCTGTTTCTAAACAATCGATTATAATGATTCGCGACGGCCTCGCGCATTTCGTTCGTTCCGCCGAGCGGTCCGTAGGCATGGTCCTCGGGCGCGATTTCAACGCTGTGGATGCGCGGCGGCGCCCCCGCCATTTCACCGACTTCGGGCTGCCCCTGCCCAAGATTACACCAATCCGGATGGCCGTTCGTAAATCCGAGTTTCGAGGCTTCCGCGACGACATAAATCACGCCCATGAACGGCACTTCACGAAGAGCGCCGAGATCGGGATTTGATAGTTCAATTTCGTTACGATTCATGATTTGAGTAAATAACAAGAAAGAGCGTGTGAATGAAAATAAATTTGGAAACAGCCCGCGCGGCGCGCCGTCATTAAATTTACTTCTTTGGCTTTTCGGCTTCGGGCAACTCGACGCGCGCGGCGCACTGCGAGCGGAGGCTCTCCGTTTCGGTCCGTAGCCTTGTTTTATTGAGATAACGGCCGCGGTAGAAAACCGCTTCGATGTCCTGCGTATTCTTAATATTTACGAGCGGATTGGAATTCAACAAAACCATGTCGGCGCGCTTGCCTTTCTGTATGGTTCCAAGATGCGCGTCCTCCATCATGTATTCCGCCGGTATTCGCGTCGCCGCCGCGAGCGCCTCCGCCGCGGTCAATCCGGCGTCGACCAAACACTCGAGTTCGTCGTGAACGCCGAATCCCGCGAAACAGTGCGGATTGCCGCCCATGTCGGAGCCTGTCATGAGCGGCACGCCCGCTTCTTGTAACGCAAGCGTCAGTTGTTTGCCGCGTTCATACAATTTCTTTTCCTGCGCGGACGACTCCGCCGGGCGCGATTTTAAATGTACATTTTTCGCCGGATTCCACCATTCGCGAAGATAGGCCGGAATCAGCGGCAGCCGCAGCGCCAATTCGGGGCGGTTCGGATTATAATAAACGCGCCGATTCCAAACGACGAGCGTCGGACAAATCCAAGTATGATTCTTGAGGAGCGTTTTTATTAATTCCGCCTCGCGCGCCGGATCCTGGTGCGCGAGCATCGCGTCGATGAGCGCGTCGCGCTTCGCGGACGGCGCCATCGCGGGATCGATCGCAGCCTTCGCAGCTTTTAACGATTGCGGATCTGTTATATCCCTCACCATTCCTAACAAATGCTCGAGGCTCTTCTGGCCCGCGTCGGACGCCTCGATATTGGTCACGGCGTCCGGCGTATGGCCGCAAAAGACGATTTTCTCCTTCTTCGCCTCATCGGCGATCGCAAAGTATGCGTCCCGCGGCACGAGCGAATAAACCTTAATAAATTCGGCGCCGCGTTTCTTTAGATCGCGCACGGCGGCGCGCCCGTCCTCCGGCGTCGACACCGCGACCGATTCCGGCCACATCGGCTTCGGGCCGTCGACGAGCGGACCGCCGAAAAAAAGCGCCGGACCTAACAATTCGTTTTTTTGTATACGCCCGGACCACAATCCGAGAAGATCGAGACTCCCTCCCATGTCGCGCGCAGCGGTGACGCCTTGTAATACAAATAACGGAAGCGATTGTTGTTTTTCGAGTTCGTTGGGTTTCAGTTCGAGGAGTTCGGGATCGTCGAGATGCGTGTGCATGTCCCACAATCCCGGAATGATAAATTTACCTTTCCCGTCGAGCACTCGCGCGTCGTCCGGAATCGTTACATCCGGGGCGGCGCCCGCGTTTTCTATAATTTCATTGCTTATGACAATGCTCTGCCCCGGACGCGCCGTTCCCGAGGCAGTGTCGATCACGGAAACATTGACGATCGCCAGTTTGTCGCCGCAGACCCGCATTGCCGCGCTCAGCAGCCTGCGGCCGCTTCCGGCGAGCCCCGTTCCGCGCCGGATCATACAGGTGGCGTACGACGGCCGCGGCAGATCGTCGAGAAAGTCCTTGGTAACTTTAATAACCGCTTTTCCGCCCGCGTCGGCCGCGGCCGCCCATTCTTTAATATCGAATTGTTTATAAGTGTCCATCGCGGCTCCGATGTCCACATTGATCGTCCAGCCGTCGTACGTGCAATTGCCCTCCATTCCAAATAACAGAACGGCGCGATCGCCCGGCTGCGATTGAATTGTAAAAATCGTTGGATCCTTTACATCCCTCGACAGCGCCGGATATTCGACGTTCACTCCGCGCAGCGGCTCCATCGGATCGTCGAATTCGGCCGAACGCAGCGCTCCCGCGCGCCGCAGCGCTCGCGCCACGATCCGTGCCTCCACTTCATAACCGATCGGCGTCGGATGGCGGTCCTCCACGAGCAGCAGCGACCTGCGATTTTGATATTCCTCGACGGGGATCTGTACAATTCTCCTGCCGGATTCCCCCCGTTCGCAGACGGAAAGAAAATTCGCGCAATCGGCGATTCCGCAGTGAGCCGCTTCGGCCGCGCTCCGCATGGTTTTGGTTAAGTTCTCGAATGGCGTTTCGTTGCCCGGAAAATACGTTGAGAATATTAGTTTAACATTCGCGCCCGCCGCGAGCGCCGCCATTTCCATGAGGTCGGATCGCAGGCGTTCGCAAATTTTCGGATAATCGATGTCCGCCTCCGGCAGCGCGTGCCGCTCCTGCGCGTGCACGACCCCCTCGCGATCCTTGACCACGACAGCGCCCATGTGCTCGTCCTCGATGAACACGTGCTTGCCGTCGATGTCGCCGCCCTCCTTTCCCAATTGTAAAATCTTGCCCTTTGGAGCGTACTTCTCGACTTTTTTGTTAAATATCATCCTGCGAATCGTCTTTACGATTCGCAGATTTTCGAACACGCCATAGCCCTCGCCCGGCGGGCGGATCGCTAAATTATTAATTCCGCAGGTCACCACGATCGCGGCCGGTTTCGCGGCGACGGCCCTGCGCACCTGGTCGAGAACGTCCCACGACGCGTTGCCAGGCAGACCCAAGTTTACAGATCGGATTCCCGCGCCCCCGGATCGACGCGAAATTCGCTCGACGCAGCTCGGAAGGGTTTCCGAGGCGTCCACGTAAACTCCATAAATATTCGAGTCGCCGCAAAACGCAACAATTGGCCGTCCCGATGGATCGGCGGAAATCATCTTCTCGGCTTCGCGCCGCCCCGTGATCGCGCCCGCGACGCGCAACGACACTTCGATCAATACGAGAATCAGAACGACCGCCGCGACGGCGGCGATCGCTGAGATTGTTAACTTTCGAACCAACCGGGCGACGGGCACGCCGACAGACTACCATCTGGCGCGCTTGTGAAAATCGCTTTCGCGGGAAATGCGTTTCCGCATCACCGAACGGGTGCCTCTCTTTTCAGTGCGCGCCGCCCTTCGGCGTCAGAAGATCCTTGTGCGCCTCTTTATAAGCATTCCAGCCCGCGAGATCGCCGGCTTTCTTAAGTTCAAAATATTTTGCATTCAGCTCGGTGTAGCCCGACCACTTCGGCGCCAGATCGTCTTGCGGAAAAATCGCCGCAACGGGGCATTCGGGAGTACACGCGCCGCAATCGATGCACTCGGCCGGAGCGATGTAGAGCGTCGGTTCCTCTTCGAAATCCGCGTCGTCGCGCGTCGGATGAATGCAATCCACGGGACAGACTTTAACACAAGCGGTGTCCTTGGTTCCGACGCAGGGCTCGGCAATAATATAAGTCATGTGTTATAATTAGTATTCGCGATATAACTAGTATTTGGAGGGCTTCGCTGGAATGCGCACCATCCGCCTCCCATCGACGATCGCGCAATGCGCCTCGTTCGAGTTTGGGGAATGGACCTTGGATCCTACCATTTCGAGTCTGCGTCGCACGGCCATTCTCGATCCGGGATCGGGCGGCGCAACCGACGAAACATCGCACGTGAAATGAGAACTTCCACGGGCGGGGTTTGCGAAAATCGCGCGCCAGCGATGTAGGATCATTCGCGCACGTGTTAGTTGTTACTACACCCCTCGCGCTGGTCGCAGGTTACACCGTTGGCTCGATCCCTGTCGCCTATCTGGCCGTGAAATGGCGCAAGGGAATTGACATTCGTACGGTCGGAAGCGGCAACGTCGGCGCGACGAACGCAGGACGCGTCCTCGGACGGCGCGCGGCGATTGCTATTTATCTGGCCGACGCCGGAAAGGGCATCGGCGCCGTTTGGATCGGCCGCGGGCTCGACGTTTCGCAACCACTCGAAGTGGCCTGCGGATTGTTAGCAATCCTCGGCCACGTGTTTCCCGTTTGGTTAAAATGGAAAGGCGGCAAAGGCGTCGCCACCACGACCGGCGTTTTCTTAGCATTGGCGCCGCGCGCGTTTTTCGTCGCGGGGGCGGTCTGGCTGCTCGTGGCGGCGATGACACGCTATGTTTCGCTCGCGTCGATCGCGCTTGCCATTGCGTTTCCGATCGCAATTGTTGCCTTCGACCGCTCCGTCGACGAGCGCAACGCGCCGCTGTTCGCGCTCGCGATCGCCGTGGCGTTATTTATAATTATCCGGCATATTACGAATATCCGGCGCGTACTCGCCGGAACCGAACCGCGGATTTTCGCAAAAAAGTAATGAAACGATTCACGGTGCTTGGAACGGGCGGCTGGGGCACGGCCATGGCGGAGCTCGCGCTACAGGCGCGCATGGACGTCACTCTTTGGGGTCGCGACCCGGAATATGTAAATTTAATGAACCGAACGCGCGAGAACCCGCGCGCGCTTCCCGGCGCGCGGATTTCGCAAAAGATACAAATCACGTCCGACGCCGCGGAGGCCGTCCGCGGCGCCGAATTGATATTTATAGCGATACCGACGCAGTTTTTGCGCGCGACGCTCGGCGCGTTCGCGGGCCGCGTTCCGGAAAGGGCCGTATTGTTATCGGGCGTGAAGGGCATCGAAATCGGAACTTACAAAAAACCGAGCGAAGTATTCGCCGAAACGATCGGAACGCGGCCTTGGGGAGTACTCTCCGGACCGAGCCACGCCGAGGAAATCATGTGCGGACTTCCCGTGAGCATCACGATGGCGTCGGCGGATTTATCGTTAGCAAAGGCCGTGCGCGACGCGCTCGCTTCGGATAATTTAAGAATCTACGCGGAAGGCGACGCGATCGGCGTCGAACTCGCGGGCGCGTTGAAAAACGTCATGGCCGTCGCTGCGGGCGTCTCCGACGGACTCGAACTCGGCGATAACGCGAAGGCCGCGCTCGTCACGCGCGCGCTCGCGGAGATGACCCGCTACGGCGTCGCGCGCGGCGCGAACGCGCAGACGTACGCGGGGCTCGCGGGGATCGGCGATTTGATAACAACTTGTTATAGTAAACACGGCCGCAACCGCGGCGTCGGCGAACGGATCGCGCGCGGCGAGACGCTCGATACAGTTCTCAAATCGACGACGCAGGTGGCGGAGGGCGTGTGGACCGTGCGCGCGCTCCGCGAATCGGCCGCGAGTCCGGCCGCGTTTTCGTCGGAACTGCCGATCTGTTCGGAAGTGAACGCGATTCTTTATGAAGGAAAACCTCCGCGAAAAAGCGTCCACGATTTGATGACGCGGCCGCCGCGCGAAAAGTAAATTTACTCATGTCGAGTTTACAAATCGGCGCGCGTTCGATCGAATGTATACAAGGCAACATCGTCGACGAACGCGTCGACGCGATCGTGAATGCCGCGAATCGTAAACTGCAGGGCGGCGGCGGCGTCGACGGCGCGATTCACGCGGCGGCGGGGCCGGGGTTGGTCGAGGAATGCCGCAAACTCGGAGGCTGCGCGACCGGCGACGCTAAAATAACAAAAGGACACAAGCTCGCCGCAAAGTGGATCATCCACGCGGTCGGCCCCGTGTATTCGGACGGCAAGAGCGGCGAGGCCGAATTGTTACGTCGCACGTATCTTCGATGTCTGCAGATTGCAAAAGATCGCGGAATTATAACGATCGCGTTTCCGGCGATTTCGACGGGAATTTATCGTTATCCCCTGCGGGAGGCCGCGAAGATCGCTTTTGATACGATCGCCGCGCACCTCGAAGCCGAGACTACGATTACGACGGTTCGTTATATACTCTGGACGCGCGACGCCTTCGACGAGCACGCGGAAATATTACAAATGATCCGGCGCGCGCCATGAACATCAACGAACTCGAAACGCACTTATCGCTGAAAGGATTTCAATCGGTCCGCCTCTCGAGCGGGCGCGGAGGCATTTCGCTCGTCGCGCCCGGACTCCAGGGACGCGTCCTCGCGAGTTGGATCGACGGCGAACTTGTATCTTATATAAATATTAACGATCTCGAGGATCCGGAACAGGACCGGCCGTTTAACAATTACGGAGGCGAGGACCGCTTCTGGATCGGGCCCGAAGTCGGCGAATTCGGATTCTTCAAGGACCCGGGACCGCCCGCGGAGCACGCGAAACAGCCGTGGCGCGTGCCGCGGGATTTGAACAAGGGCGCTTTTGTAATTAAAGAATCGACGCCGTCGTCGCTGGCGCTCGCCCGTTCGATAAAATTAATGAACCGACGCGGCGCATGGTTTCAGATGTCAGTCGCGCGCGAAATCCGCGCCCTCGACGCGGCCGGCGCCGCACGACTCCTCGGGTTCGAGCCGGATGCTAATATTCAATATTCGGCGATGCAAACGATCAATACTGTAACGAACGCGGGCGTCGCGCCGTGGTCGATCGAATCGGGGATTCCTTTTATTTGGAATCTCGGCCAGTTTCAGGTCGGCGACGACGTCGAGATCATCGCGCCCCATCAGGGCGGCGAACTCGGCGTCGTTTACAATGCGTTTTACTTTGGAACGATTCCCGACGATCGCATCAAAATGGACGCGAGCAAGGTGACGATGCGCGCCGACGGAAAATTTAAATCAAAAATTGGCATGCCCCCCGAACGCACGACGGGCCGCGCCTTCGCGCTCGACCGGAGCCGCGGATTATTATATTGTATTATTTTCGACGTCGAACCGTCGGCCAAATATGTAAATAATCTCTGGAGCGCATCCGCGCACTCCCCCTTCCGCGGCGACGCCTTCCAATCTTACAATTCCGACGACTGCACCTTCTTCGAACTCGAAAGCGCCTCCCCCGCGCTCGAACTCGCGCCTGGACAGTCGCACACGCACCGGCACGCGACGATTATTATGAAAGGCGACCCCGTTCGACTCATGCGCTACATTCAGTGAGGCCCATTGACTCCGTCGCGCCGCGAAGGGTAGACTAATTTACAACGTGCCGCCAAATACAACATAAACTATAGTTTAATTCAATACGACTACAATGCTTTCACTGGTCCTCGGGTCGTTCTTAATATTGCAAATCCCAATTCCAACTAATAACCCAGCGCAAATTCGCGACCAGATTATTATCGATGGACGGAATCTGTATGGAAACCACTACGCAGGCGGCGGCTTTCATACAGGCATATTTCGATTTAACCGTAAACTCGAATTGCTTGGAATGGTTGATTATACAAAGATGAATCTCGGCTACGGTAACGCGACGTATGGAACCTCCGTATTCATCTGTCCCAATGGCGATTTTTGGCTTAATGATCACATTATCGATCCTCAGACGTCAAAGGCCGAGGCGAAGCTATTTCGATTTGATAGTAAATCGCGTATCGTGGATGAACTCGACACCAGCATTGCACCTGCCCTGATTACCAGCGATCGAATAGGAAACGTTTATGTGGTCGGAACGCCCAGCAACGCGACGATCGTTGCCTATGCCTTGATGTCCAAGTGGAGCATGTACCATCAAGAATTCTGGCAGAGCGCGGATCCAACCAAGGGCTTTATTGTATCATATCCCGGGGGGATCATAACAGGTGGCGATGGAGCCATTTGGTTTTGGTCACATCCCATTACTAGTTTTAATTATTCAGCGTTAGCTACGAAAACGAATCCCGATGACGGGAGACCGGAGGCCATCTATCGACCGTCATTTACAGTCAATGGAAGCATCGTTTTCCGTATTCAAGCAATGCCCGCGAGTCTGCATGAGGTTTGGATTCAATCGATCGGTGGTTCGCCACTTAATTACTATTCACTCTTTGAATTGACAGATGGAATTACGACAAGCAAGTCCTGGTTCATTTATTACGCTGGTTTACCTCCCAATCATTTCCGGGTTGGACCGACAGGAAAACTTTTTTTTAGCAAGGTGCCGTTCGGCATGAATCCAGTCGGAGAACAGTCCGTCATTGCGCAGGTCGATTCAACCACCGGAATAGTTGAAAAGGAGTGGGACCTCAAGCGCAGGATTTTTAATTTTACGTTTGGGCCCACCGGAGAGGAGATATTTGCATTAACAACGGATTTCGTCGTGGCGAATAAGAATCCCGAGCTCGTAAAACTCAATCTAGTCACCGGCCAGCAAAGCGCTCTCTCACTCTGGCAATATAAATACATCGACTTTCCCGACGGAGACCCAACGGGCTACATCCGCGCGACGATTCTCGATCCCAACGGCGATTCGGATTTCGATGGGTACAAGAATTATGAAGAAGTCTTGAATGGATACAATCCGTACGATCCTTACAATCATCCCGGAGGGCCCAAGGTCTACGTTTGGTTCGACGCGAACGCTAATAATTCATTAAATGTAAAATATGTCGATCCCGACGGCATAATCGATATAGTGGGCGGACTCGATCCGGCGAGTTTTTCATTAATACTCGAAAACGCATCGCTCGGCCCAATAGAAGTTTTTACTCACGCGCTCGCCGGTGCGCAGAGTATTACCCTTTCGCCCGACGGAAAGGAACTCACGATCGATTTTGGCCAGGTGTTCGCGCTCCCCGGAGGTGACATCGGCGTCACAGCGTCCGTCGCCGATAAAACCGGCGCCAAGGCATGGGACTGGCACAAGGTTCCGTAAAGTTCGTTTTCGTCGCCTTCCGCTCACTCCCCAATCTTCCCCTCCGCGTCCAGACTTCTCCACAAATACCAGCATCCAACAGTCCGGTACGGACGCCATGGCGCCGCGAGTTTCATTAACTTATCCTCCGACGGCATTTTTCTTAATTTATATACTTTCATCGCGACGAGCGAATCGATGATCTCCTCGTCGGAGTTATTGTGAATATTACGAAAATCGAGGCGGCCCGCGGCGGAATGCTCGGTCAGGTTGCGCAGGTAGCCGAGCTTTTGCGGCGAAATGCCGGCCGCGCGCAGCGCCGCGTCGCCGCCACAGGCGGCGCGACGGCGCCCGTCACGTCGCGCCCGGATGTTAATGATCCGTTCGGAGCGCTCGTCGCTCACGTCGTCTGGGCGGATGAAAAGACTCCGGCCGCGAGGCTCGTCTGCAAGATGATGCCGCAGTCAGACGTTAATAATGAATTCACCGGCCCGATCGTGCGAACCGATGAAACCGGGAGTTTCAAGCTCAAGCGCGTTCGGAAAGAAATTGTATGGTTGCGATTCGACCGGAGCATGAATCATCTGTGTTTCCGTGGGCCCGGGAAAAATAAATGAAACCACCGTGTCGATCGGGCCCGGCTACAACGTGATCGCGACCGTCGTCGACAGCGCCGGCGCGCGCGTGACGACCGACGGCGCGGAAATTCATTATGACTCCGCGCTTTCACAGGGGCTTCGCATCGTCGGCGGCTTGGAGAACGAGGTTCCCATGCGGACGATCGCCGCAGCGGGTGGACCGGTCATACTCCGTCGAATGCTCTGGCAAAAGGCCGGCGGCGGGAGTTTTACGCTGTCCGTCGCCTTCAACCTCGGAGATTACAATTACGATCTCAAAGGTGCGGCGGTCTCAGCGAGCGGCAATATTCACATTTCGGCCGATCCGGCGGATGCCACGGCGCCGCTGGAAGTTCAGTTGATATGACTCCTTATTAAAATAGTTTCAAAAGCGCCCGGAATTCGGACCCGGGGAGGATTTGTTTTAAGCGAGTTGTAGAAAACCCGAGTGTCCCGGTGTATGAATGGCATCATGAATGGACGTGAAACTTGGCGAAATGGTCGGGCGCGACGGATCTTGTTGCGGACCTGACTCCGCGGTACGATCCGTCAAATGTTAATATTTTTTAATGATATTCTGATTGTGAATGCATTGCCTGCACACCAAAATGAAAATACAACTTCGAATGATTCCGATCGTAACCGCGGTCGCACTTACGTTCGCTGGTGCATGCGCGACGCGACCAGCGAGCGAGCCGTCCGGAAGCTCGCCTGCGTCTCAAGAAATTGTTGTATCCTTCGACGCCGCGACGGCGACCGGCCTGATGGACTGGACGCAATCCAACAATTCGCACGTTCCCGAATCATGGAAACATGCGCACGTGTATGAACTCACGCGGGAATGGGCGAAGTGGAATCAACAACCAGATCCCTACTCCGAAATTGATCGAACTCTCGCCGAAGTTCGAAAATCGAAATCGGCCTTGAAAGAAATAGTAAAGTCGCGGACGCTCATGGATACGGTTCTCTCGAAGCGGAGTGCGTTCTCTCAATCCATAATTCCGACTCTGGTCAAATACCTGCCGTCGGGGACATCGTTCAAGGCAACTGTCCTTTTCGCTGCATTCATTCCTCCGTATTCATTCAGTTGGGGCGACGGCAGTATCATAATAAATATTACTGATAGCTACTGGCGAGGTAGCGCGGACAAGGTACTCAATCTCCTCGCCCACGAGATCTACCACTTGGGATTCATTGCTCATCAACCCGGATCGTCGGCAACCGACGCGCACCGGTCCGGTGAGATCATTGATTTTATTGTATGGAGAACTCAAAATGAAGGAATGGCTACTTATGTTGCATCGCGTTGCGCGCCGCCTGGGCTCCTCGTCGAAGACTACGACCTTCTCGACGATCCCGCGCAGGTTCGCGCCAAATTTGATCTTTTGCGCAGTCTTATCATCGAAGCTTCCGATGTGGATGAAAGCAGGATTCCATTGGTTCGAACGAAGGCTTTTCAGGTCGGCGACATGCAACGCGCATTTTTTGTTGTTGGCGCCCATATGGCGCGTCGAATTGAACAGATAAACGGACTCGATTCACTCGTTAATACTGTAATAAGCGGACCAAGAGCATTTTTCGCTACTTACGCGGCGACCAAGCCTCCGGCGGGCTTGTCCGTGAATCTCCCGTGATCCGTCGCCGATCGCGCGACGTTGCCGCGATCCTTTGCGAGCGCGGGGATGGTTCTCAATGGCATGTGCCGCACCGCGACATGATTGAGTCGCTACGGATTCTCGACGCCAATCGAGGCTCAGACACTACAAATATCCTGCGTCGCCGCCGTGACACATTTAGAAAAATTAGCTAATAACAAAAAGCCGCGGATACACGATCACGAAGGCTCTCACGGCGCGGGGCCGAATTTTGTCCGCAGCGACAAGGGTATCAGCGAAACGCGGTCAAAACGCAAATCAATGAGCGTTCATTTGGGGCGCTTGCGATTGAGTTTATACTGCACTGCCCCGACTGCGAACGCGCCAACGTCACTCCCCAATCTTCCCCTCCGCGTCCAGACTTCTCCACAAATACCAGCATCCAACAGTCCGGTACGGACGCCACGGGGCGGAAAGTTTAATTAACTTATCCTCCGACGGCATTTTTCTTAATTTATATACTTTCATCGCGGCTTTTTGGATGCCGAGGTCGCCGACGGGGAGGACGTCGGGGCGGCCGAGCGCGAACATTAGGAACATTTGCGCGGACCAGATGCCGATG
>JACQFD010000009.1 GCA_016200225.1 Planctomycetota bacterium | reverse complement strand
TCCGTGACCGGAGTACCCGCGTCGGCCTCTTTCAGGATGTTAATGATCTGCTCTTCGGTGAACTTGCTCTTGCGCATCGGATTGGATTTTTGGGGATGCGGTGTAAAGTTTCAAGTGGGCCTGATTTTGGGGGGAAGACCCCGCGTCGGAGTCTTGCGTGGCTATTGCACCCCTCACATTCGATTTCGCTCGGGACCAGTTTAATTATATTATCCATTCTTATGGTAATTTTATCCATAGCAGGAAACCACATTAGGTCGGAATATATAATGAGTTTCGTCCTTCTCATGCCAGCTTATCTTATCGGTGGACGACTTTGGCCTTATATCTCATTCGATTCACGTCGCGCCGACAATTTGGAAAAGCATAGAAATTGGCTGTACTTTGGCATCGTCGGATACTTAGTTTTTTCAGTAAGTGCTCCAAATCTATTAAAAAAATTCACCGATAGATCACCAACGGACGCGCAAGAATCAAAACCGGCATATTCAACTCGCTAAGCGCCCAGCCCACGTGCAACATCATTCTAATTGAGATTTCCTAAATTTATGTTGAAACCCTATTCCTCAATTACTTCAAGGGACTAATGTGCGGTATGGCGTGCATTGGAAAAGCGGCCGTGAACCCCTTCCCCCTCGTGCCGCGTTTCCAAATTTGAAGCCACGTGTCCCCTTCCCCCGCCGCGTTTCCCGACGATTTTAACTTTCGCGCGCATGATGCGTTCGTGAGGAGGCTGGCGTTTGGGTTGTTGCGCGATGCCGAGGATGTGAATGATGCGGCGCAGGATGTGTGGGTTGCGGCGCTGCGGCACGGGCCGCGTTCGGCGGGTGATTTGCGCAACTGGCTCGCGCACGTTACAAAAAATGTTTCGATTCAACTGTTACGATCGCGGGCGGCGCGGGCGCGGCGCGAGGAATTGTTAACTTACGAAAGCGCGGACGCGGATGTGCATGAAGTCGTGTCGCGCGAAGAAACGCGGCGGAGAATTTTCGACGCCGCGGTCGCGCTCGACGAGCCGTATCGAACTGTTATTTTGTTGCGCTATTTTAGCGATCTGCCGCCGCGGGAGATCGCGCGCCGGCTCGGCGCGCCGGTCGAAACTGTAAAGACGCGATTGAAACGCGGAATCGAACAAATGCGCGCGCGCCTCGCCGGCGAACGCGGCGGCGCGCATCAGGCGGCGTGGGCGGTCGCGGGCGTGGCTCTCTTCAATACGAAACAAACATTTACAATCTCCGCGGGAGCGCTCGGCCTCATGGCTACCAAAACGAAGGCCGCGATCGTCGCGGCGATCATTGTATTATTATCCATTGGAATCTGGCTTGCCGTTCATGAATATTTCTATTCCAATTCGAATGGAGAAACTATCCATTCTCCGAACGCGGCAGACGTCGCGGCAGTAACTACAAATACGCCGGCGTCGCTTCCGACCGCGAGCGCGCCCGAAACGCCCGCGAGCCGCGCCCCGGTCGAATCCCCCCCCGCCTCGGCGCCGGCACAATTATACTATGGCTCAATGCTCGTCCACGTGCGGTGGCACGACGCGACTCCCGCCGCGGGCGTCGGCATCGGCTGGATTCCGTGGTCGACGCACCCGGACGCCGGCCCGCACATCGCGCATTTTATAACAGATACCAACGGCGATTTTCGCGCTGCGCGCGCGCCCGTCGGAGGCGTATTTATACAGATCGACCGCTGGCACGGAGTCGATTTGGATATCAAGCCCGGCGAGGAATCTGAAATTACATTGACGCTTCCCGAAGGATTTTCCGTCGAAGGTCGCGTCGTCACCGCGTCCGGCTCCCCCGTCGCGGACGCCGAAATCCATCTTCACAATACCAACGAAGGCATCGATTGGATCGGCGCAAGAAGTAACAATTCCGGAGAATTTAAGATTCGCTCGATCGAGGACTGGTCGTGGATGTACGCGACCGCTCCCGCGTACGCGGCGTCGAAGGGCGAGAGCGTGAGCGGCGCGAAGGGCGCGGTCGTCAATATTACATTAACGCTGAGCGATCCCGGCGGCACGGTCGCCGGGCGCGTGTTGGATACTCACAATCAGCCGGTCGCCGAGGCGAGCGCGTGGATCGGAACGTTCAATTGGCACGTTCCCAATCCCGGTCGCGTGCCGCGGCCGCCGCTGCACGTCATTACAGATAGCGACGGAAAATTCATCGCGCACTCCGTGCCGCTCGGAAAAACGCCGGTCTACGTCCGCGCGGCGCCGTTGGCGCCGTCGAAAAGTAATATTACCGTTTCCGGCGACACGCCCGCGACATTGGATATCGTCCTGCAACCGGGTGTTTCGCTCGTCGGCACGTTTCTGGACAACAACGGCGTATCTATAAAAAATGGAACTATTACGATCAATCGAAGGGGCATTCCGGATTATTACGAAGCCATCGTGCGGCCCAACGGCACGTTTCGCATCGACGGCCTGCCGCCGGAGGAAATAACAGTTGAGGCCGACGCGCGCGATCAGGGGCGCGCGATGACGACACTGCGCGGCGCCCCCGGCGAAGAGTTACGATGGGACGTGAATCCCGTCGCCGGGCAGACGCTCTCCGGTCGCGTCGTCGACGACAGGGGCAACGCCATCACGAATTGTTATATCGAAGCATATATTCAAACTCCAGATCCTAAGAATCCGCTCCGCGGCGGCAGCGCGCATAACGATGAAAACGGGCGCTTTGAAATCCCGGGATGTCCGAACGCTGGTCTCCGAGTTACGGTTGGATCGCGGTCGAACCAGCGGTGGCCTCTTGTCAAACTCGAGAACGTACACGCCGACGCGGGAGAATTAGTGATTACAATAAAATCGGCCGAGCTTTCGAAAATCATGGGTTTCGTCGCGGATGCGGAAGGCAATCCCGTCCGGAGCGGAAGCGTCGTCTGCCGCGCGCTCCCGCGGGGCGGGAGCGCGCCGGCGAGCGTCGATCCGAAATCGGGCGCGTTCGAGATGGCCTCCGTTCCGCCCGGAAAATATTATTTAGAAGTAACGGTTACCGGCCTCGGCCGCGGCGTTTCGGCGGTGCACGATCTCGCGCCCGGCGAAACGTGGGACGCGGGAACGATTATAATACAAAAACCGGGGACGCTCGCCGTCGACGTTCGCTACGAAGGCGGAATTGTAAAATTCCCGCGTTGTTTGCTGCAAGTCGTCGACGTGGAACGCTTCATTTACAGTTCGGAGATTCCTGTGAAGGACGAGCGGCTTCTTCCGACGACGCATCCGCCGGGAAAATATGTTTTACTACTCCGCGCGCCCCTTGGCGATTGCGCGTGCGCGGCGCATTCGTTCGAAATCCGCTCCGGGGAGGAGACGCGCGTCGATCTTCGCATTCGTCCTGGAAATTTACAAAAACTACATTTCAAACTTCCGGCGTCCGCCGCCGCGTCCAGGGAGAAGGAAAGTCTCCGCCTTATAATTAAAGACGAAACGGGCGCGCGCATCTTCGAGGAACCGTCGATCGCGGCGCAGGAAACAGACGATTTTACGGAAATGGCGGCGTTCGCGCCCGGAACCTATCAATTCGAAGCGTCGACGACCGGCGGTCTGACCGCGTCGGGCAAATTTACCGTTGAAACGGGTCCGTCCTCGAACGATTGGAAAACGGCGCCGAAAATCGACGTCGAACTCCATCCATAATAATTACAGATCGCAGTTCAGATCTGTATAAACTGCAAAAACTCCTCGAATCGCCGGTCGACCTGTTCGCGGTTCGTGCGGCGCATCGCTGCGAACGAGAAATCCTCGACGTTGACCGAAGCGCAGATCGTGCCATAGGCCATCGCGCGCTTCAGCGTCGACAATGTTACTTTTCCGGCCGCCGCGAGCGAACCCATAAAACCGCCCGCGAACGAATCGCCGGCGCCCGTCGGATCCTTTACGTCGTCGGTCGGGTAGGCCGGCAGCGCGAATTGTACAAATTCGGAGAAAAGAAACGCGCCGTGCTCGCCTTTCTTTACGACGACAATTCTGGGTCCGAGTTTTAATATTTCCCGGCCGGCGCGGATGAGATTGCGCTGGCCTGAGAGTTCGCGCGCCTCTTCGTCGTTCAGAATGAGTCCGCTCACGTTTTTCAGTAAATTTAATAAATCCGGCTTCGCGATCCGCATCCACAGATTCATCGTGTCGGCGACGACGAAATCGGGCTTGTCCATTTGTTTCAAAACGGCCATCTGCGTCGTCGGCGCGCCGTTCGCTAAAAATACAAATCGCGAATCGCGGAATCCGGCAGGAATCTTCGGTTGAAAGTTGCCGAAAACATTCAATTTCGTCTCGATTGTCTGCGCCACGCTCATGTCGCCCTCGTATTTTCCGCTCCATCGAAACGTGTCGCCGTCGGCGACTTCGACGCCGGAACAATCGACGCCGCGTCGCTTGAATTCGTCGAGCGCGACCATCGGAAAATCCCGACCAACGACGCCGACGAGCCTCAGATGTGTAAAATACGACGCGGCATAACTAAAATAAAGCGCGGACCCTCCGAGCGCCGTTTCGGCTTTTCCAAAAGGAGTCTCGACGGAGTCAAACGCGATCGAACCGACGACGAGTAGCGACATGATAATATATTAGAATTCAGTTGGATAAATTTAATGTTCCAGACTTTCTTGCATTTCCGCCGCCGAAACGCGGTCGCGCGCGGTCAAAAGTATGAAACCGCCCACGAGCGAAAACGCGAGATACGTTAAATTATAAGTAATCGAAAGCGCGACGCCGGCCGTCCCGCTTTCGCCGTAGAGCGGGAGAAGTTTGTTGAACGCCAGTTCGCCGACACCCCAGCCCGCGGGCGCCAAAGGAACCGATTTGATCATTTGAATGATCGGCACGACGACGAACGTCGCGCCGAGCGCGAGTTTGCCGTGAAGCGCCGCTACAAAAAACCACCATGCGATCATCGACAGGACATGGTTGCCGATGGATAAGAATAGACACGTCAGGAGCGTTTTCGGACTTCCGCCGTAGAGCACGACCGCTTCGTCGATGATCGTTAGTATCTTGCCGCCGGGCATTTTTGCGACCCGATGCGGAGGAAATACGGCGTGGCGGATTCTGCTATTAACAATAAAAACGACGCCTACGACGAGGCCGGCCAGAACTCCGAACAGCAGCCATTGGATCCACCAAAGATCGGCCTTCTCCGCATAACGATTAAAATCGATCAAGAACGCCACGGACGCCACGATGGCGAGTCCGAACAAACCTAATAATCGATCGACGATCACGGTGAGCACCGCGTGCGTCTTGATCGGCGCCGTGCGCGCGACGTAGTACATTTTCGGCAAGTCGCCGCCGATCAGTCCGGGCACCGCGTTATTAAAGAAAAATCCGACGAAACTCCACTTGAGCGCGGCGCGGATCGAGAACGGAATCTTAAGAACGCGCGTCAGCAGCCACCAACGAACCGATGCGATGTACGCGCCGAATAATAACAACGCCGCGCCCGCCAAATACGGCGCCATGGCCATGTATTTGTAAAGTGTAATAATCCCCGGACGAAACTCAAACTCCGGCGTCGGCCGCGTTTCGACGGCGGGCTTCGAATCCTCGACGCGCGGGACCGAGGTCGTTTCGTTTCGAATGATTCTAAATTCCACGACGGGCGCCCCCCACGGACCCTCCGGCCTGTCGGGACCCAAAATATCGCAATCGATCCACGGCGCTTCGACCGCGTTGCGGTCCAGTTGTTTATCGACTCTTCTCCGAAACGCGTCGTGGACGTGAATACTAAAATAAACAATGACAAGCGCGAAAACCGCGACCGCAATCTGCGCCGCCAAAAGGATGGATTTGCGATTCAATGAAGCCGGTTACTTAATATTAACTTCGTTCTGGACGCGCTTCTCGTACCAGCGCCCCCACCAGTCGGCGTCGTACTGCCGGCCGACCCCCGTGAGCCGCCCGAGCGACTCCATCGCGTTCACGGCGACGGCGGGTTCGGGATCCTTCACCGCGCCCGCGAGAAACTTAATGATCGGTTCGGTCTCGACGGCGCCGATGCGCGCCGAATCGCCGGCAAATGCTACAACCGCGCGGCGCACGTCGACATTGGCGTCTTCCTGCAGTCTTGCAACAATTCGCGGAAGCGCCGCCGGCCCGAGCGCCGCGATCATTTCGCGCGCCGCCGCGACGCGGACGCGCTCGTGCGCGTCGCCGAGCGACCGGTCCAGTTGTAATAATGCGCCGCGCGCCATCAGTAACATCGAACCGGTCGCGAGCGCGTCGCGAACTTTAGTATCGGTCTCGACGAGACAACAGGACGCGAGGATGCGCGACCAGTCGCGGGCTTCGCTCGCAAGCGACGCGGGCGTCACGCCGAGTTCCTTCGCCGTTTGTATATATTCATTTTTCTGCTCGTCGGTGAGCGTGCCCGCGAGCGAAAGATCGAACAATTCCTTGATGCGCGTAAAACGCTTTTTCGTGCTTTGTAAATATTCCACCGAACGGTCGCCGAGCGTCGCGGGATCGGGTTGGAATTCGTGAACCACGTCGGCGAGCAGGCGCAGCCCTTCGATGCGCGCGAGCGGAAACGGATCGGCCTCCGCGATGGCGCCGGCCCAGAAAACCACCTCGGCCGATTCGGTCACATCGTTTAAATTTACAGATCGAAGAATCTTAAGATTCGAAACGCAAAATTCCGCCGGGTCGTCGATGCGCTCCGTCGACCGCGCGGCTTTGCCGCCGACACCCGGAATATGCGAAAGCGGCCCCCAAAGCAGCAGCGCCGAAAAAAAACTGTAGCGTTCCACTTCGAATCGATGTTCGAGCGTGTTTCCCGGCACCATGTGTATCGATTTCAAATCGTCGAGCGCGTGGGGCACCGTCTTGCACGACGCAAACGCGCCCAACGCGGCCGCGCAGATCACTAATTTTTTGGGAATGGTTGGGAGCGTCATCGGAGACTGCGGGGCGGAAGGTTACGAATTGTCAGAGGCGGACGCGAGCGAATCATGGCTTCCGAGGCTCTGGATTGTTCGACGTTTGCGCGGCCCCGCCATGAAATTCGACCGGACCGGGAGTTTCGATCCGCGCGCGACGCTTCGAACTCGAAGCCGAAAACGAGCGTCGAAAGCCCGAAAATCCGGCGGCGTTCGTTATTTAAACAAATATCCGATCTGGCGCAGCTTCTCCATCGCTTCGTCGGAGAGTTCGAGGAGTTTCACGCCGTCGGGATGGAAATGTTTGCGAAGGGAGTCCCATTTCGGGCGCATCGCCGCGAGTTCGTCGAGCATGCGTTTTTCGCCCGCGTCGCCGCGTCCCTTCAAATTCGTCGCTTCGCGCGGGTCGATTTGTAAATTATAATATTCCTGACTGCCGGTGGTCGCCCCCGGATCGTTGGCATGTTCATATGTATTCTTTACGATCCATTTCGAACCGGGAAGCCGCGCGCCGAAGCCCTGCGGCATGCGGTCGTTCATGCCCATCAGCCAGTGTTGATACGCGATTTGTTCGGGGAGTTTTCCCGCGAACGCCTCGCGCGCGACCGAGCGGCCTTCGAACGATTCTGTATGATTAATATTAAGAAAATCGAGCAGGGTCGGAACGAGGTTCACCGACGGAAATTGCTCCGCGATGCGCGCGCCCGCGTGCGCGCCGCCCGGAAAACGCACGATCAGCGGCACGCGGATGCACTCTTCATAAATATCCTTGTGCGAATCCGTGCCATGCTCGAAGAACGCCTCGCCGTGATCCGACGTGATCACGATCATCGCGCGATCGTAAATGCCGCGTTTTTTGAATATATCGAAAAGCGCGCCCACTTCCTCGTCGGCTCCCGTGACCCCCGCCAGATATAAATTATGAAAAAACTCGCGGTCGGCGGCGGTCGCCGCCTTTTTGGCATCTAACAATTTCGAAAGCAATTCGAGCTTTCCGCCGTTCGTAAGACTCTCGCGGATCGGCGTGTGGGCCGCGACGCGCGCGCCGTCGGAAAATGGACCGTTGTAATTTTTTGTTAGTTTCGGCAGCAGGCGGAGCGGCGCGCGATACGGCTCGTGCGCGCGGTACGTATGTACAAATAGAAAAAACGGCCTTCCCTCCACTTGATCGAGAAAGGATTCGATTTTCGGCAGTTTTTCGACGACGCCCGACGGATCCGAAATGAAATAATCGAATCCGCGCGCGAATCCCGCTTCGGCGACCATTTGTCCGGCGTCGGTGTAGCCCGCGGAATAGTAACCGAATTTTTGTAGTATCTCTCCGAGCGTCGGCATCGTCGGCGGAATCGCCGAAGTTTTCTTATAACTCATCCCCGTCGCGTGGACGTACGGCGAGTAACCGGTCAACATCGTCGCGTGCGACGTCGCCGTGATGTGCGTCGCGGAAATCGCCTGTTCGAATCGCATGCCTTCGTCGCCGATTTTTAGTAAATTCGGCGTTTGCTCGGGCGGCGCGCCGAAACCGCTCACGGCATCCGCGCGGCACGTGTCGATCGATATCAAAACGAGCGGCGTTCCGGGCGACGAACCGCCCCGTTCGTGAAATTGTAAAAACCAAACGATCCCGGCGGCGAGGCCGAGAACGATGATGAGCATCAGGATGCGACCGGCGGAATGTTTCAAGGAATCGAGGATGATAACGGATCGGGCAACCCGCTCGTTTGGCGAAGTTGAATTCAACCGCGGGCTACCCCGGCTTGAGCGCGGGTTTCCCGACCCAGAGAATAAGCGCGCCGACGGCCGCGACGGCGCAGCCCGCCGAAAACAGGAATGCTACAGATGGCCCGAACGCGTGGTAGAGCAAACCGAAAACGAGCGACGCCGGTAATAGTAATATTCCGGAAATGCAATGAAACCATCCGAAAGCCGCGCCCGCCCGGCCGCGCGGCGCGAAATCGGCGACGAGCGCTTTTTCGACGCCCTCCGTCATCGCCGCGAAAACGCCGTAGAACATAAATAACAATACGAGCGCGGGCCCCGCCGAATCGAGAAACGCCATGGCAACATAAAATAAGGCATAGGCGATCCAGCCGGCGGCCATGAGACCGCGCCGCCCGAGACGGTCGGAGAGCGACGACAGCGGAGCGGAGAGGACGGCGGCCACGAGCGAGACGGCAGCCCAGAGCAGCGGCACGCGCGACTCCGCGACGCCGAGTTCGCGCGCGCGCAAAAGTAAGAACATGTTCGAGGAACAGCCGAGTGCGAAAAGTCCGACCGCGACGAGATATCGTTTAAATTGTAACGAAAAGCCGTCCATCGAAAGATCGACCGCCGGCGGTTTTGGCGCGCGCTCGCGCGCGGGTTCGCGGATCATTAATGTTAATAAAACCGCGATGGCGCCCGGAACGATGGCGATAAAGAATAAACTCCGGATCGTCGCGCCGTTTTCGAGCAGGAGCCAGCATGCGATCGGTCCAGCGACGGCGCCGGCGTTGTCGAGCGCGCGATGCACGCCGAACGCGAGGCCGCGGCGGTCGGGCGGCACCGTAACCGTCAGGATCTCGTCGCGTGGCGCGCTTCGGAGTCCCTTGCCGAGGCGGTCGGCGAACCGAATGCACAGAACGACCGGCCAACTCCCCGCGACCGCGAGCAGCGGCCGCATGACCGCGGCGACGGAGTATCCGAGTACGATCCACGGCTTCGCGCGGCGCGTGCGGTCGACCGCGATACCGGAAAAAAGTTTTAGTAAACTCGACGTCGCGTCGGCGACGCCTTCGATCAACCCCAATCCTCCCGGTCCCGCGCCGAGAACCGAACCTATATAAATCGGCAGCACCGGATATAACATTTCGCTCGCGGCATCGTTAAAAAGACTCGTGAAACCGACGAGCCAGACCGTGAACGGGAGCTTGCGAAGGAGCGAACGCACGCGCAAATATGTTATTACGGAATTCAGATCCTTAGCGAACCGCGGAACGCCCTGACGCCATAATAAGATTGCGCGCCGTTGTGATATACGAAGACGCGTCCGTAGCGGCGATCGGCAAAGAGGGCGCCGCCGAGTTCACGAATATCCGATGGCGTCGCCACCCAGCTCGACGTTTTTGTATCGAAATTTCCAAGTTTCTGCAGCTCCCGATATTGTTCTTCCGTCAATAGCTCGGCGCCCATGGCCGCGGCCATGTCCATCGCGTTGTTTTCCGGTTTATGTTCTTTCCTCGACTCCAACCCTTCGCGGTCATAACAAATATTTCTGCGGCCAACGGGACTTTCCGCCGAACAATCGTAAAAAATATATTCGCCCGTTTTTTTATCATAATCAACGACGTCCGGTTCGCCGCCGCTTCTTTCCATTTCCTGAAGCGACGACAGTTTTTCAGTATTCGCTTCCAGTTTTGCCTGAACCCTGGCCCAATCGAGACCCCTGTGGCGGTTCGCGTTTTTTT
Organism: Planctomycetota bacterium; assembly: GCA_016200225.1. Taxonomy (GTDB): domain Bacteria; phylum Planctomycetota; class UBA1135; order UBA1135; family JACQFD01; genus JACQFD01. The sequence continues at coordinate 83,341 of JACQFD010000009.1, read as the reverse complement.
CAAAACGGGCTTTCAACGCTCCAAGCAATTCTTCGCGTTGTTCGGACGACAACTTCTTTTTATTGCTATTAATGTTGTTCATATAATCATTCTATAAGAGCGATAAAAAAAGCCGCGAAAATTCGCGGCTCATTCATCCAAACTTGTCGAAAGAAATAATTCGCCACCCCTCAGGGGTCGGCGTCCAACCTATGGTTGGCTCCGGGGGTGAAATCTCGTCACCCCTCAGGGGTCGGCGTCCAACCTCTGGTTGGCGCCGGGGGTGAAATCTCGTCACCCCTCAGGGGTCGGCGTCCAACCTCTGGTTGGCGCCGGGGGTGAAAATATGGAGGCGGCGGGAATCGAACCCGCGTCCCAAACGTGCCCACGACAGGCCTCTACGTGTGTGTCCGGTTATTGTTGTCATCGCCCCTCCGCGGCCCAACCAGCGGGGCTCGGAGGCGCCAGCGACGTTCGTTGTCACCCTTCGAGCACCTCGCGAGCTCTCCGGGCCTGCCCATCAATGGCGTCGCATCCAAACCGATGGGCGGGTTCGGAGCGACGGGAGCTTAGTTAATTAAGCTGCCAAAGCGTAGTTGTTGGCATTTCTGCCGTTCCCGGGTGATTAACGAGGCCGACCAGGAGTCCTCGACACGCCACCTACCGCGGAATGCGTCCGGTCGAAACCGATCGCCCCCGTGCTAGAGAATTCAAAGATAACACATTCCGCACAGGATTATCAGGGTGCGGGCGCTTCGGCCGGACCGACGGCCCTGCGCTTTCTCAACATCCAAAAAAGACACCCCGCCGCCGCCGCCGCCGCGAGATGTTTCAACGTGTGGCCGCTCACGCCGATCGCTTCATAAACGAAACGGTCCTTCCATTCGAAAAGTTTCGCGGCGACATAAAATAACAACGCATAGAAATAATAATGCTCGAAAGTATAACGTTTTGGAAATAGTACAATTCCAAGCGGAATGGCGAGCGCGGGGAAAAATTGCGCGAGTCCCCAGAAACGCAGATCGCCGAATCCGGCGGTTTCTGTAAAATACCAATAAACGACGCTGCAGCAGGAAAAAGCCATCCATGGGCCGAACAACCATTGCGACAGCGGCTCGGAGACGCGCTCCGCGAGCAGAATCATCGCCAGCGCGCCGCAGGCGATCGCGATCGGAAGGCGATCCCACAAAACGCGGAGATTGTCGGGCGCCAGATGATAATAAGACGATCCGAAGGTTGTTAAGAATACGCCCGCGAAGAAAATGATATATAAGAATCGCTGCCAGGGGGTCGCGAACGCACGCCCGTCGCCCGCCGCCGCGCGCCAAGCAAACAAAAAGCCAAACACCCCCGCCGGCGCGAACGGCAGATTCGACGCGACGTCGCCAAAATTAATGATTCCAAACAATTCCCGCCGGTCGGCGAAATCGTGATAGGTTGCGATCTGCGACACGCGAGGCACGAAAAAAGGCGCCGCGCACGCGGCGGCGCCGACGATTCCGAATATCCACAAACGTGCGGCGTCGCCGCGCGGCGCGTTCATCGCAAGCGAACGCGCGTCGCGCGCGCGATTTCTTTTTTCACTTCGCGTTCTTTGATCGATTCGCGTTCGTCGCCGAGCGTTTTTCCTTTGACGAGCGCGATCTCGGCCTTCGCGAGGCCATTCTTAAAATAAATGCGCAGCGGCACGCACGTGCGGCCCTTGGTTTTCAATGATTCGATAATTCCCAATATTTCCTTTTGATGTAATAACAATTTCCTGTGGCGCTTTTCTTCATGATTCGTGTAGCCCCCCGAATCGTACGGCGGAATGCTCGCGTCGATCAGCCAAAGCGCTCCGTTTCGATTTCTAACAAATGCGGGTTCGATGTTGCATCGTTTCGCGCGAAGCTGCTTCACTTCGGAACCGACGAGCGCCATGCCGGCTTCGAACCTATCGAGAATCTCATAACGAAAGTGCGCGCGGCGATTCGTCGCGATCGTCTCGGTTTTCGGTTTTTCGGCGGGCGGTTTTGCCATGGTCGGAACTCGGCGCCCGATGTTACGCGACGGCGGGATCTGGCAATCGCGCGCGCTTCACGTCATCCTCTTTCGGCCCAAACCGGCGGCACAACCGCCGGACGTGCCGAAGTGGCGGAATTGGCAGACGCGCTAGATTCAGGGTCTAGTGCCCGCAAGGGCGTGCAGGTTCAACCCCTGTCTTCGGCACCAAATTTAGTGTCTTTGCTTTGACGAACTTCGGCGCCAATTTCATTAAATTTAATTATGGGAAAGCGACGCTCGCGCGGGCCGTCTGTCCGTCGGGATTCTTAACTTCGACTTCGACATTGCCTTTGAATTCGGGCGCGGCGAATGCCGTGATGCGGCTTTCGGAATCGATCACGACCGCGACGGCTTCGGCTTTATTAAAATTAACGAAAGGACCGAAAGCCGTTCCGTAGTATCCGGATCCTGTAATGATCACTTCAAATCCGGCGGCGCGTCCGCCGATCGTGCGCTCGGGAATGCGCGCGACCGCGACGTGATCGATGCGCGGCGCGGGAATGGGCGGCGGAGCCTGTCCGGCTCCGGCGCTCGCGTTCGACGCGAGAAAGATTCCGCCCGTGACGAGCAGAGCGATCGCGAGTACGGCGGTTATGATGATTCGAATTTGCATCGGACGGATTAGTATAGTTAGTCCCGGTTGAATATTAAAGTTGAATTACTGTGTAATCGCGGCGTCGCTTCCGGATTACTGTGTAATCGCGACGTCATCGAGCGCGAAATCGCCGGTCGCCGTAATATCAAAATTAACCGTAAGATTCTTCAGCGTCGTCAAATCGATGCTGCCGTTTAGCGCGGTAAACGCCGACACGGGGAATCTAAAAGTCTTTAGAACCGATTTGACGGGACCGTTCGTGGCGACGTAGAACGGATAGGGCCACGGCGCGATATCCGTATTGTCCAGCGTGGCCGTGTTGCCGCCGGAGTCGGCGATGCTCAGGTGGAACCGCTGCGGCTGCGCGATCGGATTTTTCGAAGAATTGTAACGTTGCAATAAATTCAACGTAACATACGAATAACCGCCGATGTCGAGGCCGCTCAGATCCGTGCTGTACATCGCGGGCGTGTTCCAGCTCGCGGTCAGGCCTTTTGTAACATGATTGTACGAAGCGTCGGTTGCGGCCGTCAGGAGCTTCTCCGCGGGATTGATCAACCCTGTGAGCAGGTTCGTTCCGCCGATGCTGTTGCGATAAACGTTCGGCGGAGACTGTTCAAAATCGTCGATCGTGATGCGCCGCGGATTTCTAAAGATTCGGTGAATATTAAAGTTCGACGACCATTGGATTTCCTTGTCGCCCGCGATGCGCGTCAGCGACGGCCGGTCGCCGTAGTCCATCGCGAAACACCACGTCGCCATCAGCGTTTTTGCAATTTCGTGATGCTGATCGCGGGTCAAATTCGGATTGGCCTCCGCGGAATATGTGATCGAATCCGTAAAAAAGAAATGATTCGCCCCTTCGATAAAACGAAAACCCTTCACGCGATCGTTTTTCGTCTGATCATACAATTGGATCGGCCAGCCGTTGTTGACGTCGCCGTCCTGCGATCCGTAAATAATAAAAGCGTTCGACGTGTCCGTATACAATTGAAAATTGGTCGGCGAGATGGCGCCGACGCCGCGAATGCTCGAAAGCCACGACGGCGTCTGCTGGACCGCCGCGAACGCCCCTTCGCCGCCGCGCGAGTGGCCGATGTAAATAATATTGTTAAAATCGCAAATCTGCGCGTAGGGCTGCAATTGCATAAAATACTGAACGGTGTCGTTGATCAATTCGCCGCGCTGCGGAATCGCCGCGGGCGACGAATACTGACCGACGACGTCGAGATTGACCGAGGAGACTACAAATCCCCACGACGCGAGGTGTTGCAATAGATACGTCGCCTGCTTGTGATTCGTGCCGATGTACGGAGCCTGTTGAAACCGGCCGTGCGCGAATACAATAAAAGGATAGGGAGTGATCGGCGGGAGCGGATTTCCGTTCGCGTCGGCCGGATACCAAACTACGCCAAAATGTTGAACTGTAATATTCCCGCCGCCGTTCGGATTTGTAACTTGGACGTTGCCATTATTCCAATCGAACGAATTTGTAGCGTACGGGCCCGTGTCATGGAGAAACCACGGAAGCGTCGGAAGGAGCGGCCCCTGTGCCGCGGCCTCACCGGAAATCGCGGCGCCGGAAACCAAGGCGAGCAGGAAAAATGACAATAATGCGCGTAGTCGATGCATGTTGAACGAAACAGCCTACGCCCTGTCCGCGATCGGAGCCAGCGCGTTGCGCGCTAATTTTATTAAAATCACCATGGGCCCGATTGCGGACGACGCGTCCCTCGGGCGGATGGATTGCGTCTTAGATATTCCGCGCTCGACGCGCGCTGCGGTTTCAAATGCCGCGAACCCGTCGGCGAGATAACTAAGATATTGCGAACGCCAAGACCGTCGGGGAGTTCGGTTTCGTGCGTTGCGACCAGTTCGAAACCACGGGCCGCGCCCGACTTGTATGCGGCGTGCCACTCGTCGTTGCCGCCCGGTCCCTTGAGCGCGACCAATGCTAGAAACTTATCGCGGCGAGAAAGCAACAACGGCAATAGTCGATCGAGAGGTCCGACGGCGCGCGCGACGAGATAGTCATAATCGTATTTTAGTAAATGAACTTCGGCGCGCGCGTGCACGGCGGCGGCGTTCGGGAGCGCGAGCGTCTCGATCACGTCGTCGACAAAATGAATTTTCTTTTCCGTACCGTCCAATAATACAAATGACGCCGACGGCGTCGCGATGGCGAGCGGAATTCCCGGAAATCCTGCTCCCGTGCCGATGTCGCAAACCCGCGTATTATTTAAATCGACCGCCTCGAGCGCGAAGAGCGAATCGAGCACGTGTTTTATTGCAATATCGCGCGCATTTGTAATTCTCGTGAGGTTGATCGACGCGTTCGCCAAACACATCAAATGCGCGTGCGTCGCGAGGCGCGTCGCGGCGCCGGCCGGAAGCGGAGCGTGCTTGTTTCCCTCCCACCAGCGGAGCGCCAATTCGATTTCGCGTTCGAGTTCCTCCGGCGTTGGAATCGCTGCATCGGGATCGGACGGATCCGGATCGGTCGCGTCAGGAATTGGTTCGTCGCTCATATCGTGCGAGCCGTTCTACCTCGGGCCGCATGGTTTTGCGGGCACGATCCCCGGAATTCCTCAGAAATTATGATGATCGGTGGCAGGGCAGGAGGGACTCGAACCCACAACATGCCGCTTTGGAGACGGCCGCTCTACCAATTGGAGCTACTGCCCTTTGTTGGAATTGAGAGTGTTGCCGGAAACCGCCGGCGGATCAAGCCGGACGGCGAACTTTGCATGCAATGGCGGGCGCATTTTTCGCGTCCGCTCGGCGTGCGCTCCGGCCTGCACGCCCGCCTGTCTCATCGCACCGGCGCGCGAAAGACTACAAAATCATGATAAGTAAATTCCGTTTCCTCGCGCTCCTTGATGAAACCCGCGTCCGCGAATTCGCGGAGCCACGTGTCCTTCGCGAGCTTGTGTTCGGGCGGCGGACCGACGGCGAGTTTCCCCTCCTTATAATCAATATTAACGATACGCCCTCCCGGCCGCAGCGCGCGCGCGAGGTTTTTTAGATAATTCACGCGGTCGTCGAAATGATGAAACGTGTCGATGATGACGATGCAGTCCACCGACGACGGCGGAAGGCGCGGGTCGTCCGTCACGCACAGCACCGGCACGACGTTGCGCGCGTTTTCGTTTCGTATTCTTATATTTAACGCATCCAATTGCGCGGGCTCCACGTCGATCGCGAATACGACGCCGTCCGGGACCGCTTTCGCGATCGCGCACGAGGCGAGTCCGGGTCCGCATCCGAGATCCGCGACGCGCGCGTCTTTATGTAATTTTAATAATTCCACGACGCGCGCCAACGGAAGATACTGATCGCGCTTTGGATCGGAAAGCGCCGCAATATACTGATTCACGTCGGGCGGACCGTGCGGGTCGCGATTGACTCTGCCCGGCGACGGCGCGGCGGCCGTCGCCGCCGGGGACGCGCAACCGCCCGCCAGCGCCATCGAAACTACAAAAACAACCGCCGCCGAAATTTGGAACATTCGCATCGCCCGATTGTGATGAACCGGACCCGTCGCACGCGCTGCGAAATCACGCGGGCTTCAATGCGATCGGCGACTGTGGCAAACTATGCGCGTCAAGCGCATGTCCTTTTTCCCAACGCAGCCCCGAGTCGTCTCCGCGCAGGGCCGAATTCAGCCCGGCTCGCTGAACCCCGACGCCACGCGAGTCGTCGAGCGACTCCAGAGCGCGGGATTCGAGGCCTATTTCGTCGGCGGTTGTGTGCGCGATCTCTGGCTCGGCCGCGCTCCCAAGGATTTCGACATTGCGACAAGCGCGCGACCGCGCCAGATCCGACGCATTTTCCGCAATTGCCGCATCATCGGCCGCCGCTTCAAGCTCGCGCACGTCGTATTCCGGCGCCCCGACGGCACGGAACATATCGTCGAAACCGCGACGTTCCGCCGCGCGCCTGATCCGCAGGACGAGAGCCCGGATGAATTGTTAATTACAGACGATAATACATTTGGCACGGCGGCCGAGGACGCCGCGCGGCGCGACTTTACATTAAACGCGTTGTTCTTCGATCCGCGCCATTGGTGCATTATTGATTATGTGGGCGGACTCGACGACCTCCAGCGGCTGCGGCTCAAAACGATCGGCGATCCTAATATTCGCCTCCGCGAGGACCCCGTACGCATTCTTCGCGCCGTCAAATTCGCGTCGCGGCTTAATTTTAAGATTTCGTTCGATACATACGATGCGATGGTGCGCCACGCCTCCGATCTGCACCGCGCCGCCCCGCCCCGCCTGCTTGAGGAAATCCTCCGGCTGCTCCGCGGCGGCCACGCGTTCATGTCGTTTCAACTGTTGCATCAGTGCGGCGCCCTAGCGGTCATCCTTCCCGAAATTGTACATTTCCTCGACAACGAATCGCGCCAGGGTCCGCGCGGAAAATTTTATAAAGATTTATTCTGGCGCGATCTGACCGCGCTCGACGAATCTGTAAAATCGGGCGATCCGGTGACTCCCGCGTTCCTCGAAGCGCTGCTTTTCTACCGCATTTTCGAACGCGAACTCGATCCGAATCGCAGACGGTCGGATTATCCGATTCGCGATCCGTTGCAGGTCGCCGACGCGACGCTCGATCCGTTCGGCCGCCGCCTGCGCGTTTCGAAATTCGACATCGGCCGCGCGAAACAGATCTGCGGCGCGCAGACGCGATTCTTTATAAAAGCCGGCAAAAAATTCCGGACGCAACAATTCGTAACGCAGGAATCCTTCGCCGAGGCTCTCGCGATGTTACGAATGCACTGCGTCGCGCTCGAGGGAATCGCCGACGCGGCCAAACTCTGGAGCACGTACGAAGCGTGGTATCAGTTATTTAAACGAAAACACGTTTCGTCCGGAGATCCGTCGGACGATCCCGAGTATTTCGAGAGTCCGGCCGCCGAGCCCACCTTTGACGAATTGTGGCATTTGCCGATCAAACAGGATCGCGACGAATCGCGGCCCCCCGCCGCTCCGCCGAAGAATGTAACTAAAGTGGCCGCGCCGGAGCCGGAACCTCCGCCCGAGCCGCCGCCGCCCGCGGCCGACGTCGAACCGGTGTCGGCGACGACGTTACAAATGGCGAATGCGCGCGCGGCGTCGCGCGTTCCGAAACCCGTTCCCGACGCCGACGCTCCTTCCGCGCCGCCGAAACCGGCCAGAGAATCGTTAAAATTTAAGATTACGCGGCCCGACGCGAAATTCGACTTCCCCGAAAATCCGATGATCGTCGCCGAAGACCCTCCGATGTTCGGGAATTGGTAAATTCATCGGAATAAAACGCGCGGGGTTTTATCAAATCCAACCATGTCGCGTCGAAAAGTAGTGATTCTGGCGCTCGTCGCGGCCGCGGCGCTCGCCTTCTGGTTTTTCGCTCCGCTCGATCACGGTTCGCGCCTTTCGTCCGACCTCGCCTTCAGCCACGCCGACGTGCGCGGGCCGCTGAATTCGACCGACCGCGCCGGTTCGCGCGCGGCGGTGCAGGACGCCAGGATTACCGAACCGGATGCAACAGTTTCCGACGGCGGATTTTATCAATTCGAAGGGCGCGTTTTATTAAAATCGGACGACAATGCCGATTTCCTGGTCGGCAGCTCCGTCCGCGTCCTCGCGTACGACTATATCAACGATCCGGCGGACCGCGCGGAATCTTTACAAACCGTCGTCCGAACCGACGCGTCGACCTCGACCGACGGACGCGGAATGTTTAGTATCGCCGCTCCGCGCGCCGCGGAACGATACTACAGAATCGAAATTACGAATCCGCGGGTGACGCGCATGGAGTTCGCGGGTCCCGGAGTCGTGCTCGACGCCGCCGCGCGCCGCGAGGGCGACCGTTCGGTCGTTCATTTTGGCGACGTCGTCGTCGCGATCGCCGGATCGGTGCAGGGAAAATTATTATTTAACGATGGAACGCCCGCCGGTGAAGGCGGCGCGGTCGCTCTCGCGGAGGTTTTTCAACATAAGCGCGAGGCGTCGGCGCCGGCCGGCTTTGCGTGGCGCGCCGGTTTCGAAGTCGCGGTGAACAAGTCGACCGGATCGTATCTCATCACGGGCGTCCGCCCCGGCGCATATAAATTAACCGGCGGTCTTCACAATTCTCCAATTCGCGGCGCGAGCGCTCCGTTTATTGTAATTGAACAATCGACCGCGGAAGTCGATTTGTATCTTCCGTCGCCGCCCGTGCCGGCCGACGGATCGTTAAATTTAAAAATCCTCGGATCCGGCGGGCCGGTCGATCCGTTCGAAGTCGGAATCGAATTCGGTTCGCCGCCGAATACCGTCCGCGGGCGCCGCGCGGACGCGGCTGGAAACTGGCATTTCGATAAGATTCCCGCCATCGCGTGTAATCTTTATATTCACGATCCCGCGTTCGCCGATTATGAAGCCGCGGGCATTCCGCTCGACGGACGCACGGTCACCGTCACTCTCGAAAAGCTCGGATCGTATACACTCGCCGTCCGCGCCCAGGACGCGGAAACGGGAACACAACTTCACGGAGTCCGCGCGCGCGCGAGCTTCGCCAACTGCGGCGGCGAAATCTCGTTCAACACGGACGCCCCCGCCGCGCTGCCGGCGCGCTACACGACATTACAATTCGCGCGCGACGGTTATCTTACGCAATATCGTAATATTCCCGATCCGCGGCCCGGCGAACGGCGCGAGGAAACGATCCAATTCGAGCGCCCCTGCGTCGTCGAAGGCGTCGCGTTCGCGAGCGATGGAATAACGCCGCTGCCGAATATAAGTATACAAATCGGACTTCCGGCCGGGCCGTTCGGCGCCACGGGCGCCGACGGGCGATTCCGATTCGAGGGATTGCGCGCGGGAGACTATCAATTGAGCGCATATTTCCCGACGGGCGCGATTCAAACGGAAATCTTTAGATTGGCTCCGGGAACTCCTCATAAACAAGCGCTCGTCGCGCCGCCGGGAGCGCATTTGCATGCCCGAATCGAATCGGGCGATTTCGATCTTCGCGCGTGCCGCGTCGACGTGGTGTGCGGAACCGACGAAACGCGAATTTACAGTTCCAGCGTCGGCTCGCGAGGATCGCTTCGATTCGACGAACTCCCGGAGGGACCGGCGCTGTTAACATTAAGATTCCCCGAAAATGATATAAAAAATCTCCCGTTCGGCGCGTCGCCGTTCGGCATGGAAATCGGCCGCGTCGAGCTTGCTACAGATGTACACGGATCCGACGAAGAGGTTGTATTCGATCTTCGCAAACGGCTGCCGTCGGAATTGAATATATATATTACGACCGACCGCCGGCCCGTGGAATATCTGTTAGTATCCGTCTGGCGCGATACGGCGGACGGATTTCAAGCCGGGAGCGCCGTCACGAACGAAGCCGGCGAAGCGCGGATTCTTTGGATTCCGCCCGGCGTCGCGGATCTCGAAATGTCGCCTCCGTCGCGCGCGTGGGTGTGGCGCGTGCGCAAAGCCGTCGAACTCGAGTCCGGCTCGCGACGATCGTTCAGTCTCGACATCCCGGTCGCCCGGCGAACATTTATATTACAATTTCGGGACGGCACGAAGCTCGCGAACACGCAGATGCATACAACTTGGAGCGGCCAGGGAGTTTCGGGCGAATCCGTCGCCATGACGACGGATGCCGATGGCGTCGTCAAGATCACGGCGCCACCCGGCAATATTGAATTTACAATTTCCACGGCGGGCGGTCCGCGCGCGGTCTCGGCCGCGTTATTCGCCGTCAGCGACGACCCCGTCGCCGTCGTGATCGATTAACTTACAATTAAACGCGCGCGGCGTTTCGGTATATTTAATTTAAACGCCGTAAATGTAGCTTCGGTGCGACACGACTTCCAACAGAAAGTCGCGGCTCACGCGCACGGCCGACATGTAAAACGACGGCGGCGGCGGCTCCGACGGCTGCACGCCCGGGAAAAACGTGGTCGTCGTCACGGAAAGGAAAGGATCCGTGTCCGTGCCGCTGCCCGGAAACGTGAAACCGAACGACGGGTATTGTGCATTTACAATTTCGACGCTGCCGATGCCGAAACTGCCGAGCGACAATTCGCCGCTGCCCATTAATATTACAAAATCATTCGTAAAATCGAATTTTCCCGCATCGAAGGGATCTGTAAACAACTCGCCCCAGAGCGCCTTCATTTGCGCTTCGTTCGTCACGACCGTCGTGCCGTGCACGATTTTTTGCAAACTCGGATGAAACGGATCGAACCGCGTCGGCGGGAAATGCTGCAGCGCGAGTTGCGCGGGCGTGATCGAGACCGCCGGCAGCGCGACCGGAGCGAAATGGACGGGAACTCCCGCCGGCGCGCCGAGGAATACGGAATTGGCCAAGGTCAACACAGTCGCGGCGACACCCGTGCCCGCGAGCGCGGCCACGGCAAAAAACGTCAATGATCTTTTCATGGGATGCCTCAAGGTTGCTCGCATTCTTGCACGGCGCCGCGCCTTTGTCGCGCGCATTTCGATGTAAATTTTAGCGAACCGGCTCGGGCACGGTAACGCTCGATGCCGAAGGCCCCGCCGCCGTCCACTCGACGACCTCCGAATAGCCAAATGGCCCGGCCTGGAATCGATATCTTCCGGGCGGAAGCGAAATGTTGTATTTCGAAGTGCGTTTCGCCTGATGAAATTCGCCGCAGGGGCCGCCGGCGACGTCGACGCGCTCCACGTCGACATAGGACGCGACGACGGGCCGCTTCTTTGCGTCGAAGATTTGTATAGTTCCGTCGAAATATAAAAAATCCATTCGAAGAAAATTTGTATCATTCGCCCGCGCGCCAAACGTCCGCGGCGCCCGGGACTCGAAATCGAATCCGGCGGGCACGATGCCGAGGACGAGATCGCCGGCGAGAATATCGTTAAATTGAATCATGCCGGAATCGTCGGTCCGCCCGTCGGCGACGATATCTTCGGATCCTACATATCGCGCGGTGATGCGCGCCGCCGCGGCCGGCAGACCGTGGATCGTCGCCGCGACGGTCACGACGCACGGCGCATGCGAGCCCAGGTCGAAATCCAACGATTTTTCCTCGCCGACGCCGATCTCGAAAGCTCCTATTTGAAGCGGACCGATCTCGCCGTCGCCGCTCAAAATAACTGTATATTCCCCCGCGCCAAGATTCTTAAAATTATACGATCCGTCGGGAAAGGCCGGTTGCGTAAACGTGGAGGCGCGCCCGTGCAGGCATATTGCAAGTTTGTGATTCGCAAGCGCACCCATATTCGTAAATTTACCTTTGAGCGTTGACTCCGGCGGGATCGTTAACAAAATGTCATCGAGCGCTCCACCGCTTTCCAAATTGAACGGCGACGATTCCGCAATCCGTCCGTCGAGCGCCGCGCGGAGAAAATAGCGGCCGGCGGCCGTTACCTTGAATTCGAAATTTGACGCTACGGAAAGCAAGGCCGAATCCGCCTCGGAATCGCCGCCGTCTTTGATGGGACCGCATTTCATTAGATATACCGAGACAGAGGGATCCTCCGGCTCCTGCGCGCGTCCGCGGATTTCCACGCGTCCGGACACGCGCGCGGGTGCATTACAATTCGGAGGACATCGATCGAGCGCGACGTTGACGACGCGTTTTTCGCCGCGTGCGACGGCGGGAATTGTTATCGTTTGCTCGGAATGTTCCGGATCATAAATCATCAATTGGCACGCGCACGTCGGGAAATCGAGGATCGTCGAGCCCGCCTCTTCGGCGTCCTCCCACCTTGGACCCGCTCCATCGAAACCGAACGCCGCCTTCGGCGATGTCAATCCTTCGCCCGTCGCGCGATCGATTGCTACAATTTCGAGCTCGCCGCCGCCTTCCAGATGCGCGTCGAAGGATTTGATATCCGGTTCGATGTCGTTCATAACAAACGGCAGAAACCTTCCGTCGTCGATCTTTAAATTATATTTTCCGGACGGCACGTCCCTGAAAATAAATCCCCCGTACGTCCGCTCGGCGGTCCGCGCCATTCCGCCGCCGGCCGGAACGATCGTAACATTGTCCTGGTCCGGCATCGGCGCGTAATGCGGAGGTTCGACGCGGACCGTAATGCAAGATTCGCGCGCCGGGAATGGAAGTATGAATTCACGCGGGCCGGACTCCCCCATTTTGATACAAAACGGAGGAGATATCCAATCGTCCGACGGCGCGTCCACGTAAATTCGATACCATCCCGGCGCGACGCCCTCGAACGCGAACTCGCCGCGCGCCGGATCGCACCGCGCGCCGCCGACCGCGAGCCGCGCCGATTCATTATATAATTCCGGCGCGGCGATTCCGAGGAGTTTAATATTACATTTTATCGAAAAAACGCCTCCGTCGGATCCATACAATCGCCCCTCGAACCGCGCGCCGCGCTCGAGACGGATATCCGGGATTGTATAGGTTTCCCCCGGCACGAGACCGGCGGCGCGCTGCTCGATTCCGATCGTGCGGAGTTCTGTATAATAACCGCGGGCGTGGACGACGCACGCCGCGAGCCGCCGCGCCCGCGTGGAGTTCCAATCGAAATCGCCGCGCGCATTTGTATCAACCTGAAATTCGCAGGGCGGAGTCGAATCTTCAAATATCCAATCGGGCGTCAGCCCAAGCGAGCGACAGCCCCCGCCGGTTATAACAATTTCGCCCGCGTGCGCGTGCTCGACCGCATGGGGCGTACACGTGGACCAATCGATATACCAAAAATGGACGCGCACGCCGGCGATTCCGCACCCCGCCGCGTCGACGACGCGGCCGACAATGCGCGTCGGCGCGGACGCGGGTTCGCCCCGCGAATCCGAAACATCGATCGATCGCGCCGATGCGCGCGGCACCTCGCGCACCCGCGGCTCGCCCGATGCGCCGGCCGCCGCGACCGCGCATTCCGTTTCGATGGCAACCGTGCCTTCGGCAATCTTCCGGCCGCCCGCATCCGGCAATTGATAATAACAAAAACTCCCGGCGGCCGCCGCGAGGATCATCGCGGCAAATCCAAAGAGAATGGCAGGCGCGGCCCGTCGCATGCCATCGATAGCCGCTCGGACGCGCGGCGTCACACGCCCGCGGGACCGCGGATCCTCCGACATCTACGGCAAAATTGTAATCATGAAACCGGCCGTCGCCGAGAGTTGCGGCGCGCAGGCGGGTTCGCTGAAAACGCCCTGGGCGAAATAACTTTTGCCGACCAAGGCGGAATTGTTTGGAATCGCGAACGCAGCGGCGGCCGCGCCGGCGGAATTTACATAAAGATTCGAATAGAACAATTCGACGGAATTGTCAAGATCGACCCAGAGCGCGACATTTGTATTGTGCAACAGCGCGCCCGATCCCTGCGCGTCGCCGATCGCGAGAATCCCGAGCGTGTTCGCGGGCGCGTTCGCGGCGAGAAATGTAAAGTCCGGATTGTCGATCGTCGGCGCCGAATTGACGCCGAGGCGCGGCGTACCGGAGCACGCGGCCGTCGCCGCGCCGTAGTTTGCGAATCCGGCCGCCGGAATCGTTAAATTCTGCGCCGCGGAGGCGCCGGTGTTGCCGGCGCGATCTTTCACTTTCATCGTATAGGTAATATTACCGAACCAATAACCCGGGATCTCCGCCCGCCAGACGTTGCCGCCGCTCCAGCGCGCGGGAGCCGAATGGGAAAGACCGTTGACCGTGTATTCGACCGTGCCCGTCGCGCTCCGAAAATACTCAAATTCGGCGTTGTCGAACGCGCGCGCCAGCACGCGCCGCGGCGACGAACTCGCGACCGGCGAGCCGTCGATTTTAATATTTGTAACGCGCGGCGCGTTCGTCTCGGGAATATTTAGATTATTCTTGAGAAGCACTTCGTTACTACTAAAATTCTCCGCGCAAATGATATCGAAATCGCCGTCGTTATCCATGTCGCCGACATCGGCCGCGAGCGTGCTCGTGCCGACGCCCGACGCGGGCGTTACTTGTATTAAATTGACACTCCCCTTCTCCAAAAACTGATTCTTATAAAACCGGTCGTTGCCGGAAAACGCCGCAATGTAAACATCGAGATCGCCGTCCTGGTCGTAATCGATCATATCCGCCTCCTGATCGTCATTGTCGGAGACGGGCACCGTCGACAACGGTCCGATGACGCCGGTTCCATTGTTAAGACCCCATCCGTCCTTCGTACTCCCGGCGAAATTTACAAAATAACCGTCGACGGCGCCGTCCTGATCGAGGTCGGCGAGTTCGGCGTCATAGTTCAGCGTTGGGTCCGCGACATTCGCGCCCCATTGCGCCGTGATATCCCTAAAAAGGCGCGTGCCGGCGCCTTCGCCGCCCGCCGACTGGCCGTTTTCATAAAAACGATTCATATAAAATCGCGATCGCATCTCCTCGGAAAGCGCGAATATATCCAAATCGAAGTCGCCGTCCAGATCCGCGAAATCGAGATCGTGGCATATATTTGTTATATCATGATTGGCGCCTGTTACGTCGGACGTATTATTTACGTGCGTTCCCTCGAGAAATCCCGCGGGACTGAGATTCGGGAGATTGGGATTTCCCGAAACGGCGGCCGATGGATTGTATTCGGCAAAATAACCTTTCGCCTGCGAACCCTGCCCGTTGAGAAACATGCGCGACATAACCGATCCGCTCAACGACGAACCGACCGACGCTTGATATAGATCCAAATCGCCGTCGAAGTCGACGTCGGCGAAATCGCACTGTCCCGACCAGTCTTGAAATCCGCCCGCGAATGCGCCCGTAGTTATTAATTGTCCCGCCGGGATCGAAGAGCCGTGGATCCCGAGACCCGTGTAGCGCGACAAATCCATCATAAACATTCCGGCAGCGCCGCCCTGCGCCAGCCCTTGATTGATAAAAAACGCGTTCGACTGACTTACATTTTGCGAATGGTTCGAAAACATCAAATCAAGATCGCCGTCGTTGTCGATATCAAATGCCTGCACGTCGCGCGACGACATCGCGAGATTCGGCAGTAGATTCGTCGCCGTTGCATTGCTATAAAACCCGAGAACCCCCGCCTGTGCGAGGCCGTTATTAATTAATAAATGACTCTGTTGATTTCCGGAGTCGCCGCCGTTGGCGTACACGAGATCCAAATCGCCGTCGAGATCGAAATCGCCGAATTTCGCGGCTTCCGTGGCCTTTCCGAGATTCGGAACCTGCACGCCGCCAACATTTGTAAATTGTTGGAAGCAGGACAATATTAATAATGAGCAGAGGTTGGCGATCATCGGGCGCACCGGGAACGTCAGGGTCCTGGGATGTCGGAATGCGCGTCCAAGTTTAGCCGATCGTCCAAAAACGCGCCTGCCGTCCGACACGCCGAAATTCGGTCGCGCTCGTCCGGAATCGGGGGCGCCGCGCGGCCGTTTCCCGCATTGGACGCGGCGGGCGCACTGAATGCGCCGCGCACCGCCCGCGTACTTGCAAAAGCGTTCGCCGCCGCGCGAAGCGGCTGTTACGATCCCGCCAACCGGCAAATATAAAATAATGAAAATCGTACGCGAACCCCGTGTGTATCTGATCGGGCGCCAGATCGTGGATCCGGCGACGGTCTCGGAATTTTTGCGCGACCACGAAGCCACGTGGGAGAGCGATGCCGCGAGCGAGGGCGAGCGCCTCGCCGAAGCCGCGGGGCGTATTTGTTATATGAGTTTCGGCAAAGGCCGGAAAAGTAATAAAGAGTATCTCGGCAATATTATTGATATGCAGCACGGCAGCGTGCTCGAGCACGCGACGTGGAATTTTATCTTTGTCGGCGTTTCGCGCTCGCTGACGCACGAGTTGATCCGGCACCGCGCCGGATTCGGATACAGCCAGCTTTCGCAGCGTTACGTCGACGAATCGAACAGCGACTTCATCGAACCCGACGTGATTGCAACAGATCCGGATCTTCATAAAGTCTGGCTCGATTCCGTCAATCAGGCGCGCGCCGCCTACGACAAACTCGTCGAGGGGCTGATCGCGAAGTTTCATCAAATCGACAATGCTACATTAAAACGCAAAATGGCGCGGCAGGCGGCGCGCTCCGTGCTGCCGAACGCCACCGAAACCAAAATTTTCGTCACCGCGAACGCGCGCGCGCTGCGGCATTTTATTGAACTTCGCGGAGACGAGCACGCCGACGTCGAGATTCGCAAGCTCGCCGTGCAGGTGCTGCGAATCATGCAAAAGGAATCGCCCGCGATTTTCGCCGATTATAGCGTTCGCACGTTGTCCGATGGCACCGAGGCGACGCACACGGATCACCGAAAAGTATAAATAACGTTCGCGCGTTACCAGGCGAGTTTCAGACAGAAAACCGACCCGCCGGATTTGATAAATTCGCCCGTTTCGACGGGCACGGGCTCGAAACCCCGCGAACGCAGCCAGCGTTCGGTTTCGACGCATCCTTTTTGTAAAATTACATGCCGGCCGTCCGGACAATGCGCGTTGCCGGCGAATTGTAACGATTCCGCGATCGGAATTTCGAACGCGGACGCGAACGCCGATTTGATCAACTTCAATCCCCGCCCGTCGAACGCCTGCGGCACGATCAACGCCGTGTTTTCGTCGAGCGGCGCGAGCGCCGTGTCGAGATGATAGAATCGTTCGTCGTGTAATTGATAAATAAGTATATCCAAATCCGGATGGGCGTCCGCCAGCGCGTCCCACGCCGCGCGCGTCGACCGCGGACCGACGCCCGCATGCAACAAAAAACGTCCCGGATGCAACATCGCGTCGCCCGTGCCCTCGAATCGCGGCACGTGCGCGGGCATTTCGCGAATATTTATATTATTTTTCCGCGCGAATGCCGCATGCGCCGCGACTTCGCCGCGCCGCGACGCGTGCGCCATTTTCGAAAGCCACATTTCGCGCCCGCCGTCCGGCAGCGGAAGCACGAACGACGGATTCGCCGCGAAACAGAAATCCGGAAGTCCCGGCTCGGCATCGAGAATACTTACATCAATTCCCGCGCGCCGGTAGGCCGCGGCGAGCGATTCCCACTGTTCGCGCGCTCGTTTTTTATTAATAATATTCAATTCGCCGGCCGCGTCGCGCATGTGGGCGTTCTGCGCGTCGACGACGTCGAACGCCGCCGGATCCGCCATCAGCACGCGCCCGAGGCGCGGCGTTTGTCTACAATCGGCGGCGCGGCGTGGCCAGGTCTCCAATGAATTATAAATTGGCATCGCGCGCCAACGCCGCCCGAAAATTAATTATTTTCCGGAGCGATTCCAAACATAGATTTCATAACCGTCCTTCATCCCGCGCATGCGCAGGCCGAGCGCCCGCGCGATACCGCGGCCGCGCTCGAAATCGGGGTGCAGCGGAACTTCAACTGTATTAAACGGCCACTCCGCGCGAATCCATCCCAGAACGGCCGCGAACAGATGTTCGTCGTAGCCGCGTTTCGCCTCCGTTTCGGAAACCCACCAATTTAACATTGCCGCCGAACCGTTCGCGGGCTGTCCCTCGGCCGGATCGATATAGATACATCCGATCGCGCGCGATTGGTCGGGCGTCAGCACGGTATAGGTATATTGTTTATGTTGCTCGAAGCGGCGCTGGTGTCCCTCGAGATCGCGCCGGTTCAATTCGAGCGTGAAATTCTCCGGCGGCCACGGATTCCAATGAAGCGTTTTTAATATATATGGCCGGCACGACATGAACGCCGCAAAATCGCGATCCGTGTGCTGCGGCCCGAGGGGCTCCAGATGCAACAGCGGCGTGTCGAGCGATGCCGGCGCGACGAACGCGGCGTCCCACGCGCCCGCGCCTCCACTCCCAGGGCCACCGCCCGCGAACATCGCCATCCTCTGCGAGTCGGCGGCGCGGCAACCGGCCGCGGCGATAATTAATAATAACGATAACGACGGCGCGAAAGTCCTTTTGTGCATGATGGCCCGAATGTTCGCAGAGGCCGCCTCCGCGCGCAAGCCGCCGCTTACGCCGCGCCCGCGGAATCCGCGTCGGGCGCCGTCAACTTTACGAATATCGCGCCGTTTTCCTCGTGCGTCGGATACACGGTTTGCCGGAGACCGGCGACGTCGGGGCAGCCGCCGTCGGCGAGCGCGAAACGCCAGCCGTGCCACGGGCATTCGACCGTTCCGTTCATTACAATTCCAGGCCCGAGCGGCGAGCCCGCGTGCGGACAGATTCCGTCCATTGCGTACGCCGTGCCTCGATAACGAAAAACCGCGACGGATTGTTTATTTACAATCAACTGCCGCCCGCAGCCCTCCTTCACTTCGCAGGACTCGATCGCGAAAATGTATGAATCGTGACCCGGCATGGCGCGAGGCATTCGTTCGGATTAGATACGAATGATCACTCGACTTCCTCGAGCCACGCCATTTGTATGGTCTCGAGGATTTTTTCGTTACTTTTTTGCGGATCGTCGGAAAATCCCGGCAGTTCGACGATCCATTTGTGCAAATCCGTGAATCGGACCGCGAGCGGCTTGACGTCCGGATGCGCGATGGCCAGCCCCTCGGCGATAATATAAATATCGGTCCACTTGAATTTTCTTTGAAATTCCTTCGGCGGTTCCATTTTAATAATATTATTCGTAAAGATTTTTGCGATTATATCGAATCATCCGCGAACTTACACTAATTTTCCGCGCAGCGCCGACGCGGCCGCGTCGTCCATCGTGAGTTCGACGAGGACGCGCGCCACGTCCTCGAGGTATTGATGCGCGCCGTCGATCGCGTCGCCGCTCTCGCCGCGCATCGCGTCGGCGAGGCCGTCGCGCGCTTCGACGATTTCGCGGCGCGTCTGCGCGTCGAGCCGTCCGCCGAATCGTTGCATTTGCGCGTCGAGTTTTTTTAATATAAATTCCGCGTCGGCGCGGAGCGTCGCGAGACGCGCCGCTCTGAAATCTTCTTTGGCGTTCACGGCCGCTTCCAGCACGAGGCGCGTGATTTCGTCGAGCGTGAGGCCGTGTTTGGGCACGATTTCAACTTTAGCCTGCGCGCCGCTGCGGCGTTCGAGCGCCGTAACTGTTAATAATCCGTCGCTATCGATATGAAAATTCATTTCGACGCGCGGCATGCCGGCCGGCATCGCCGGAATTCCGCGTAATATCAATTGTCCGAGCGGCCGGCAGTCTTTCGCGAGTTCGCGCTCGCCCTGAACAATACTAAAAACGATCGCCGTCTGGTTGTCCGCAAACGTCGTATATTCGCTTTTTCCACGCGCCGGAATTGTAGTATTGCGCGCGATCACTTTGTCGACGGCACCGCCGTACGTCTCGACGCCGAGCGAAAGCGGCGTGACGTCCAAAAGTAACAAATTCCGAAATCCCCCTTCGAGTTTTTTCGCCTGCACGGCCGCGCCGAGCGCGACGACCTCCATCGGATTCAATGCATCGTACGGTTTTTTATTAAAAAACGCCTCGACGCGGCGGCGGACGAGCGGCGTGTAGGTCGCGCCGCCGACGAGCACGACGGCGTCGACGCGGTCGATGGTCAGCTCCGCGTCCGCGAGCGCGCGGCGGCACGGGCCGAGCGAGCGCTCGAACAACGGCGAGATCGCAGCCTCGAGATCCTCCCGCGCGATCGCCGCGCGGAATGGATACGATCCGCGTTCATAAAGAATATCCGCGGTCGCGGACGAGCTCAATTGTATCTTTGCGCGCTCCGCTTCCTGCCGAAGCGATTGGATGATTCCGGGATCGGCCAGATCGGCGCGCGATCCCCCCGCTTTTTCCCACAGCGGAATTAACAAATCCATCAACGCGCGGTCGAAATCGTCGCCGCCGAGCGAAGCGTCGCCGTTCGTCGCGAGCACGCGGAACACGCCGGACTCGATTTTTAGAATAGATATATCAAATGTTCCGCCGCCGAGATCGTAAACGGCGATGACGCCGTCGTGCAGCCCGTCGAGGCCGTACGCGAGCGCCGCCGCCGTGGGTTCGTTGACGATTCGAAGGACTTCGAGGCCGGCGATTTTTCCGGCGGCCATCGTCGCCTGTTTCTGCGATTCGTCGAAATACGCCGGAACTGTTATCACGGCCTTTGTTACAGTTTCGCCGAGCGCCGCCGACGCGCGGTCGGCGACTTCGCGCAGAATCATCGCGGAGATTTCCTGCGGCGTGTATTCGCGGCCGCGGATTCTTAATTTAATTAACTTTCCCTCCGCGGGCACGAATTCGCACGGACAAAGCCGCCGCTCGATTTCTGTTAAATTCTCGATTCCTTTTCCCATCAATCTCTTGACGGAAAAAATCGTGTTGCGCGGATCCTCGACGGCGCGGCGGCGCGCGGCGCGGCCGACGATGGCGGCGCCCGATTCGGCGAAACTCACGCACGACGGCACGATCACTTCGCCGTCGGCGCCGCGGATCGCGGCGGGTTTTCCGTCGCTTCCGACGCACGCCGCGAGCGAATTGGTGGTACCGAGATCGATCCCTATGGCGGGCGCGGTCATGCTATGAATATTTTAATGTAGTGTCGTCGAAATGCGTTCGAATCAACGCAACAATAACTCGTCGATCTTAACAAGCAAACCCTCGAGATAGGAACAAACGTTCAATCTCTCGCGAATCACCTGCGCGATCGCGGCGCGCCGGATGCCCTCGCACTCGGCGAGCGTTTTGAAACCTTCCGGAAATCCTTGTATCAACTGCGCGCGCCGCGCCGCGAGACTCGCGCGGACTTTTTGTAAATTTTCGCGCGCGGGCGCGTCGAGTTGCGCCTCCGCCTGTTCGATTTCTTCGTTTATGTCGAGCATTTCCATCAAAAACGCCTTCGGCGTCGATTTTTGATTTTCGCGCGACGGTCCGCCCTCCAATTCTAATAAATAATCGGCGCGCATCACCGGATCGCGGATCACGCGATACGAATCGTTCAATTGCGCCGCGAGTTGCTCGGCGAGCGCGCGGTCCTCGCGCGAATCCGTCGAAAACTGATCGGGGTGCAGTCCGCGCACGAGTATCAAAAACCGCCGCTCGAGTTCCTTCGCGTCGATGGAATATTGCAATGGCAGACCGAGCCGCGCGAAATGATTAAATTCACTTTTCGGCGGCCGGAGCGTCGCGCATGCGACGCACACGAGCGGACTGATCAGCGTCTCGCCGCACGCGACGCATTTCGAGGGCACTCCGGCGCCCGAATTGTTTACATCGCCCACGCTGTCCGCGTGAGCGCCCGCCTCTGCAGAAACCATTGTGATTACCGTCCGCGCCGGATCTTGATAATCGTTAAACCGTGAAGGACTCGCCGCAGCCGCACGTTTTTTTCGCGTTGGGATTGTTAAATACAAATCCGCGGCCCATCAGCGAATCCTGAAAGTCGAGTTCGATTCCGGCGAGATACAAAAAGCTCTTCGGATCGATAAATATACGAATGCCGTTGCTCTGGCCCTCCCAGTCGAGCGGCGCGCGGAGCGTTTCGAACGCGAGTTTATAACTAAAACCCGAGCAGCCGCCGCCCTGCACGCCGAGGCGCAGGCCGGTGCCGCCGGGAAGTTTTTGTTCATCGACGATTCTATGAACTTCCCTGGCGGCTTTTTCCGTAACTGTTACGACCGACTCCGCGCCGCTGTCGGCGCCGGCTTCGGCGGCAACGTGATTTGCGACCGGCTCCGAACCCGGAATGGGCGGCGCCATCACTACTTTTGCGGACGCGGCCTGCACGGCCGGATCGGTCGTGCGCGGCGCCGAATCTTCGGGATTCAGCATCGGCTGTTCGGCGGCGGTTTTGTTCAATTCCGCGGTTTTGTTTATATCTGTCTGCGCCGGGGCCGCGGCGGAATTTTTCTGCGCCGGGATGGCAAAGGCGTCGCCGAGGAAACTCATGATATTATTTATTAATTCTATTTGTACGTTTGATTTTAATTATGATTTCGAATCGGTTCCGTCGGCGGAGCTGTGCGCCCCGACGGAAGCTTTCTTTTTCTTATAATCGTCGATCGCGGCCTTGATCGCGTCCTCGGCGAGCACGGAACAGTGAATTTTGATCGGCGGCAGCGCGAGTTCCTCGACGATTGCGGTATTTGTAATTTGCATGGCTTCGTCGAGCGTCTTTCCTTTCACCCACTCCGTCGCGAGCGAGGACGACGCGATCGCGGAACCGCAACCGAAAGTCTTAAACTTCGCGTCGGTGATGACGCCCGTCGTGTCGTCGACTTTGATTTGTAATTTCATCACGTCGCCGCACTCGGGCGCGCCGACGACGCCGGTGCCCACTTCGTCGTCTTCCTTCTTGAAGGAACCGACGTTGCGCGGATTATTATAATGATCGATGACTTTGTCGCTGTAGGCCATGGGAGTCTCGTGTCGTCCGTTGGTGTATTATTTATTTATTAATTGTTTGATATATATTTAAATTCGTTAGTGCGACGTCCATTTGACCGAGGCCAGATCGACGCCGTCTTTGACCATTTCGTAGAGAGGCGACATCTCCCGCAAACGCCGGACCGCCTCGATCGTCTTGTTCGCCGCGTACGTCACTTCCTCGACTGTATTAAAACGCCCGATTCCATAGCGAATCGACGTGTGCACGGCGTCTTCGCCGACGCCCATCGCGCGGAGCACATGAGACGGTTCGAGCGACGCGGACGTGCAGGCGCTGCCGGAGGATACAGCGATTTCTTTAATACCCATCATCAGCGCCTCGCCTTCGACATACGCGAACGAAACGTTAAAATTGCCCGGCAACCGGTGTTCAGGGTGGCCGTTTAAACTAATAAAATCGAGTTCGTTAAAGAAACGATCGTGCATGATCTTGCGCAGCGCGAGCGCGTGCGCGCGATCCTTACTCATCTCGTTTTTACAAATCTCGCAGGCCTTGCCGAGCCCCGCGACGCCCGGAACATTGAGCGTGCCCGAACGCATGCCGCGCTCGTGGCCGCCGCCGTCGAAAATCGGCGCGATGCGGACGCGCGGACCCTTTCGGCGAACATACAAAAAACCGGCGCCTTTCGGACCGTACATTTTGTGCGCCGACACCGATAACAAATCGATGCCCATCGATTGCACGTCGACGGGGACTTTTCCGGTGGCCTGCGTCGCGTCGGTGTGAAATATAATATTTTTTTCTTTACAAATTTTGCCGATCTCCGCGATCGGATGAATCGTGCCGACTTCGTTGTTCGCGAACATCAAACTCGCGAGAATCGTGTCGGGGCGGACGGCCTCCGCGAATTGTTCCGCGCTCACGCGGCCCATTTTGTCAACGGGAAGATAAGTTACATCGAATCCGAGCGCTTCCAAATGTTTACACGGATCGAGCACGGCCTTGTGCTCGGTGTTCGCGGTAATGATATGTTTGCCTTTCTCTTTATACATTTCCGCGGCGCCTTTGATCGCGAGATTGTTCGATTCGGTCGAACCGCTCGTGAATACTATTTCTTTCGGGTCCGCGTGAATCAAATTGGCACACTGTTCGCGCGCCATCGAAACCGCCTCCTCCGCCTCCCAACCGTACGGATGGTTGCGGCTCGCGGCGTTGCCGAATTTTTCTTTAAAATACGGCAGCATCGCGTCGAGCACGCGCGGATCGACGGGCGTCGTCGCGTGATTATCGAGATAGATCGGGAATTTTAGCATTACGGGATCAATCGGTTGGTGTATATTATTAGGAAATTGTGCTATTCTGAAATTATATTATTCTGAAATAGACGTATTACTTTCAGAATCGCGGTTCGGACGCGCGTTTCGAAACGCGTGCGTGTCGACGCCGCCGACCTCGCCGCGCGACAAATCGTCGAGCGTGACGGTGGCGAGCACGGAATTGATTTGTTCGTGAATCTTATGAATCGGCCCCTTGATCGGGCATGAAAGTAACAATTCGCACGCGCTCGCCGGCGGCGTGGCGGGTTTATTACCATTGTGGACCGAACCGTTCTTCATCGATTCCATCGGTACGCTCGACGTGGTGCAGGGCACCATTTCGAACGGCCCTTCAAGCGCTTGAAGCACATTTAATACAGTGGTTTTCATTGGATCGGCGGCAAGGCGATATCCGCCCGACGCGCCGCGCACCGAACGGACAAGTCCGCGATGTACGAGATCCTTCATCACCTCGGCGAGCAAACGCTTTGGGATAATGTATCTTTCCGCGATATCCCGCGAAGAAACGGCGTCGTCGCGATGCTGCGCGAGGTGCGTCATCGCGATGATTCCGTATTCGGAACGGCGGGTTAAACGGAGCATGGACGTAATATCGCATGGATTCAGTGCGATATCAAGTCGAGCGCCAAGTTTGAGCGGCGCGCCGACTACGAATTAATGGCCCGGAATCACACGATAGAGACCGCGATCGGTACCGACGTTGCAAGCTCCCATGACGCTGAGGTTTGGAACGACCAGGTAGGGCCACTCGCCCGTGAACTGGACGCGTTTGCGATAAAAGACCCCTTCGTCGAGATCGATCTCGTTGACCGTGCCGTCGGACGCCCCCGTGAGCGCGTGCGCGGAGGCCGCGCCGCTCCATGCGTTCGGCACGATCGTTAAACTAATAATTTTTCCGCCGAGATCGCGAATAATACGAATCATCCGGCCGTTCGCCGGATCCCAGACGCGCACGGTTCCGTCGTCCGAACCGGATATTAACTTTGTGCCGTCGTCCGAAAACACCGCCGCGTTCACGGCGCCGCCGTGGTTTGTTAACGTTCGTTCGAGCGCGCCGGTCGCGCCGTTCCAAACGCGAATCGTGCGGTCGTGGCTGCCGGTCGCGACGAACGCATCGTTCATATCGATCGTCAACACCGGTCCCGTGTGGCCTTCGAGGCGCACGCCAGAATCCCAATTTATCTTATCCGATTCGA
Source organism: Planctomycetota bacterium (assembly GCA_016200225.1). Classification (GTDB taxonomy): domain Bacteria; phylum Planctomycetota; class UBA1135; order UBA1135; family JACQFD01; genus JACQFD01. The sequence goes on along the minus strand of JACQFD010000009.1, from coordinate 57,998 downwards.
AATTGTTCAATGCGATATTATTAAAGAGCAGGGCCGTCTTGTCGCTCGACGCCGCGGCGAGGCGTCCGACTGTTTTCGCGTTTTTTTTATAAACGATCGACACGGCCGCGTCCTTGAACAGCGGCGCGGGCGGCTGCGAAACGACGGACCATTGCTTTAGATCAATAATCGCGACGTCGCCCGACTTTCCAACAATTCCTCCGGCGGCCGCGATTCTGTCGTCGTCGATCCTCGCCAGCGCGAACACGCGCTCCATCCGCGGGATTTGTATCGATCGAAGGATGACGTTTTGTTCGTTAATTTCACAAATCCGGTCGCGTCCGCAAATATAATTTCCAAGCATCGCGGTCACGGGGCCGGAGGCCGTTTTCGGCGGCGGCGACTGCGGCGCGGCAATCAGGACACATGCGACCGCGATCGCGATTGTTATATGAACGTTCATGCGAGCACCTCCTTCACGGCGGTTCCGTTATTAACTAATTTTACCGGCCTGCCGTCGGGCGTGCGCAACTCCGCGTCGGGATCGATGCCGAGAATTGTATAAATCGTCGCGGCGAGATCGGCGGGCGAAACGGGGCGTTCGACGACCTGTTCCGCGCGTTCGTCGGTCGCGCCCACGATCGTTCCGCCTTTCACCGCGCCGCCGGCGAGAATGCAACAATTCGCGCGCGGCCAGTGGTCGCGGCCGTTCGCATTATTCAATTTCGGCGTGCGGCCGAAATCGCCCATGATGATAATAAGCGTGTCGTCCCAAAGTCCGCGTTTTCGTAAATCATCAAATAACGTGCTCACGGCCTCGTCGAGTTTCGGCAATCGGTGGCGCGAAAGCTCCTCGTGCACGCGGCCGTGGTGGTCCCAGCCGCTGTCCATAATGGTAATAAACCGCGCGCCGGCCTCGGCGAGGCGCCGCGCGAGAATGCAACTCTGGCCAAGTGCGTGGTCGCCGTAACGGGCGCGCAGTTTCGAGTCTTCTTTTGTTAAATCGAACGCGTCGCGCGCCTCTTTGGATGCTATCAATCGCCACGCGCGCTCGAACGCCGCCGTGCGCGCGCGCACCGCCGCGTTCGTTTCATACTTTTTCGCGAATGTATCCAATTCGTCGAGCAGCGCCTTCCTGCGGTCGACGCGCGCCGCGTCGAGACCGGCCGGCGCGAACAGATCGCGGACGCCGTATTCGGGTCGCGACGGATTGCTATCAATTAGAAACGGCGCGTTCTCGGCGGGCAGAAATCCAGAACCTAACTGTTTCGCGTGCTCCGGTATTTGTGATATCGCGACGTACGGCGGAAAGGCCGCGTATTGTCCGAACACCGACGCCGCCGAGCCGAAACTCGGATATTCGAGCGCGGGCGTGAGCGGATAGCCTGTTAACATTAAATGCCGCGCGATTTCGTGCTCGCCCGCGTCGGAGTTGATCGATCGGATCAATGCAAAATTCGGCAATTCCGCGGCGAGGCGCGAAAGTCCTTCGCCGAATTGTATATTCGGCAGCGGCGTCGGAATCGACTTCCAATTGCCGCGGATTTCCTCCGGCGCGTTCGGTTTCGGATCGAATGTATCAATATGGCTCGCGCCGCCGTCGAGCCAGATCAGAATCGCGCGCGTCGCCGGTTTTTTGTTCGAAAGAAGCGGCGCCGTTTCCAATAATTCGAGCGTGCGCGCGAGCGTGAGGCCGCCCACGCCGAGCGCTCCGATTCTTAAGATTTCGCGGCGGTTTGGGTTAATTATATTCATCAGTGATTCGTTACAAATTCGGACGTGGCCATGAGCGCCCACAACAGATCGCCGACGCTCTCATTTGTCATATCCGCCCCGAGCGCGCCGCGCGCCTTTGCGCGTTCGGCATCCGTCGGAAAACGCGTGAGCGTCGCTAAAAATAACTCGTCGATCGCGTCGTCGGCGGACATTTTTGAAATTACAATTTTTTCGACGCGACCGCCCGGGGCGTCGATCATTTCCTTCGCGAACGGCCCGTGAATCCAATGCAGCGCGGTCGTGAGCGACGGCGGCGCGACGATCGACGGATCGACGGAGCCGTCGCGAGGGCAGCGGCCGAGCGCGCGAAGACTCACATTCCCGCCGTCCTCATCGGGGATCTCCTGCGCGCTTCGTACATTTCCACGATCGCCGATTTTTAAAGAATAACCGCATGCCTTCGCGACCGCGTCGAGCAGGATGGGACCCGAAAGCGGCCGAATATAAGCATGCGAATAATAACGAAAATCGCGTTCTGCGCCAGGTTTCGGATCGACGGCGGTTCGATTATATAATTCCAAACTAAATATAAATTTAAAGATATCGCGATTGACTTCGCGGAACGATTGGACGAGCGCGTCGAGCAGTTTCGGATTTGACGGCGGATTGCCAGCGCGGAAATCGTCGACCGGGTCGACGATGCCCACTCCATACAATTCTTTCCAGATCCGGTTCACGATCACGCGGTCGAATCTCCTGTCCTGTATATCAAATAACCAGTCGCAAAAAATCTCGCGGCGGTCGACGCCCGCGGGAATCTCAGGATAGGCTGCATTTTGCGATCCCGGATCCGCCGGGAAGCGCGGCCGCGCCGGTTTGCCAGTCTTTGGATCTGTAAAATCCCCCGAATCGGATAATATAATTTTACCGTTGTCGCGGCGCACGCGCGCGAAGAACGCGGCGAGACCGAAATAATCCTCGCGCGACCAGCGATCGAAGGGGTGCTGGTGGCACTGCGCGCACTGCATCCGCGCGCCCATGAAGGTTTTTGTTACAAATTCCATCTGCGCCGCCGGGCCGTCCGTCGCGAGCGCGAGCGCGGCAGGACCCTTGGCCCACGGTTCGCCCTTGGCCGTGATCGCTTCCCTAATGATCTCATCGAGTGGGCGGCGCGCCTCCAATTGCGATCGCAAATATTCCTGCGCGCGGCGCGCGCCGTCGACACCCATCGTCTCCTCGCGGACACGTAACAAATCCGCGAGCCAGCGGGTCCAGCGCGTGATCGTTTCTTTGGATGTGACAATCTCTTCGAAGAATTTGTATTTATCCGGATTCGGATGCTTCAAATAGAGCCGCGCATCCTCCACGTCGGGCAACGTACCTGTAATATCCAAATAGACCCTGCGGTAGAAAATCCCGCGGTCTTCGTCGTCCAGCGTCGGCGCCGGCGCGAGACTCATCGGTTCGAGTTTATGAATCATTTCCGCCGCGAAACCGCCCGGGCCGTTTCCGCGAAAAATATAATTCGAAATATCACATCCAAATTTCGCCCCCACCCGCGCCGCCGTCACGAGATTTAGATATTTTATCAAAATCGCCGTTTCGCCGGAGCCGGTGATTTCTACATTTCCCTCTTTGTCGACGCGCGCGATCGATTCGTCGTTGGAAGAGAACAATACCGTATCCGTAACGTCCAATTTTGCGCCGTCGGCGAGCGTGACGTTCACGGATAATTTATATTTTTCGCCGGCCGCGCCAAGGCGTTCGGCGGGACTCGCGAGCAGTTCGACCGGCGCCGCGCGCGAACCGGGGCGCGCGCCGTTTTCGATCCACTTTTTCACTTCCGCGAAAAACGCGCCGTCCTCCGGCAGTTTCAATCCGCCGCGGTGCGCCAATTGTTTGGACGGTTTTCTTAATATTAAACTATTCTCGGGGTTCGCGACGTCGACGCGGCGCCCGCCGCGTTCGTGTACAATAGTATCATAATCCGCCGCCGCGTCGTAACCGCGCAACGAGAGCCCGAAACCGCCCTGCCCCCCCGCGGCGCCGTGGCACTGGCCGGAATTGCAACCGACCCGCGAAATGATCGGAAGTATTCGAAGCGTAAAATCCGGCGCCGGATCGTTAAATTTATCTTTCCGCGAATCCGCCCGCTCCGCGAGCAGCAGACTCGCGGTCATGATCATGAACAATACGGCGCGGACTCGCATGGTGCATTGTTTATATTCGTCGCGAATTATTATTTTTCGGCGGGACGGGAGGCGGGACGCGATTCCACTCGAACCGGCCTGCTCGCCGCGCCGCCGCGCGAGCCCATACCCATGCGGCCTTCGGGAGTAACTAATTTTACAGAAATTTTCTTATTGATGAGTTTGCCGACTTCGTTTTGAATCGTTTCATAATCCGAATCGGCGGGCGAGAGCGCCGCGTAATTATAAACTACTTTTCCGTCCTTCGCGAGGACGAGCGTGACGTAGCAGTTTTTGTTAATTCCCCAATTGCCGGGCCCCTCGACGCCGTCGACGGATAGCGAGGCCGCGACCGGCGGCTTCAGCGACAACCATACATTTCGCAGTCTTTGATCGGCCGCGATGGGTTCGACGCCGAGTCCGATGAAATAGGCTTTCATCCCGGCCTCCTTCGCCGCTTCGGAAATCATACCGATGTTCGTGATCCCTTTTGCAATGATCCGATTCATGTCGCTCGGAAATAAAAAGTAAAGAGCGGGCGCGCCCGCCGCGTCGGCGACGGGGTCGAATTCTTTGGGTTCGCGCTTGCCGGTCACATCGTTTACTTTGAACGATGCCGTTTTTTCGCCGATCTGCGGTCCCGAAAAAACGGGCGCGACGGGCGCCGACGCAGGCTTCGATTCCGCCGGCCGCCCGTCCTGCCGGGCCGCGCCGATCGTTAATATTAATAAAAAGCAGGCCGCGGACGGCGCGATGTCGATCAAGTGGTTTTTCATTGAATGTTGTATTTGCAAGTTATAAACAAAATGCGTTTCGCCGTGCGTCACGCGGATTCGAGTTCGCGCTTCAACGCATCGGTCAGACGCGGCGAAAGGCGTTTCGGTTTGAAATTGCGGCCGACGCAAGCGAGGCGCGTCTCGCCGTCGACGAGCAACGGCTCCTCGGGCAGTCGAAACACCTCGTATGCGAACCTTACGGTGACCGGCGTCACCTCGGTGACACGCGTTCGGACGAGCAACTCGTCGTCGTAACGCGCCGACGCGCGGTAATGCAGCGACGCATCCGTGACGACGAGCAGGTTGCCCGCGTCCTCGAGGTCGCGGTAGCGGACGCCCGCCGCTCGCATGAACTCCGTGCGCCCCGTTTCAAAATAATACAAATAGTTGGAATGGTAGACGACGCCGCCCTGATCGGTTTCGTGGTAGCGGACGCGCAAGCGAACTTCTCGAATCATCGGATCCAGATGATATAAATTGGCGCCCGCGCAGCGCCGACTTTTCGTGCGAACCCACGAAAGCTTGGAAATCCCGCCTCGCTTTGGGTGTCATCTGAACTTGATCCAGCAAAAACCCGCCCCTTCGACCGTACTTCTCGGACTGCTCATCCCCGGCACAGGCCATTGGATGACCGGCCGCGGCGGCGCGGGCGCCGTGTGGTTCGTCGTCATCACGGTCGTGAGTCTGCTTGGCTGGACGCTCGTGGGTCCGAGTTTTTATGTAACATTCGGCACGACCTATCCATTCGGCGGCCGCAACATCGGAATTCCGCTCGCCGTTCCCGAACTCGCGAATTTTATCGAAACGTTTTTAGTATATAACATGCTCGCGCGGCCGGTGCCCGAGGCGCCCGTGCCGTCCGGAGCCGCGATCGGTTATTTTCTGACGGCCGCCGGCGGAATATTAAATATGATATCCGTCGCCGACGCGCATTTTCGCAGCCGGGTCGGCGCGCAGGCCGACGGCCGCAAATCTCCGGCGATCGCCGCGCTGCTCGCGTGGCTCGTCCCGGGGGCCGGACATTACTATTTGGGACGCCGCGGCAAAGCGGCCCTCGGCGCGGGCGCGCTTTTGATTACATTTGCAATCGGCGTTTTCCTCACGCACGGCACCTCGCCGCAGCGCGACCGCGATTTGTATTTTTGGAGCGGCGAAGTGCTGCTCGGCCTTCCGGCCGCTCTCGCGAATGTACTTAATTTCGGCCGGCGTATCCGCCAGGATCTCCCGCTCGCGGAAATGGGATTGTTATTTACAACCGTCTCGGGATTATTAAATGTACTGTTCATTCTCGACGCGTACTCGTCGGCCGAGCGCGACGCGATCGCTCCCGCCGCCGAACCGGCGGCCGCGGCGAATCCAACAACTCCGACGGCGGTGGCATAATTATGGAACGATCGCTGCTCGTTCACTGCCTCGCATTTTTGTATCTTTGCATCGTCGTGTCGCTGAGTCTCAGTTGTTATCGCGAAGAAAACGTGCCACGCATCCTCCGCGAAACCGCGCGCCGATCGTTTAAATTCGCGGCATTTATCGGTTTACTCGCCGCCGCGACGTATGGGCTGGTAAGGTTTTTCGTGGATAGGTGATGGATTCACATCGCGCGATTTCGAACGGCACCGTCGCGAGATCTCGCTCCCGTTTGGATCGACGAAGTTAATAGGCAAATTCTTCGGATTTGCGCGGTTTTTTGGCGTTCAAAAATCGCTTTTGTCGTAGCAATGCGCTTTGCTGCTGGGCTCCGTGGAATGGATGAGAGCTCCGCAAGGCGTCGAATCCTGACCAAAGCACTTGACATTTGACAATTAGCCCCAAGATGTACTGGTAAAAGTTCTTCCCAATTTTATCAATTATAAACAATGAAGGGAAATCGTCAAACTAGCGTCTCACGAGGTCAGGTAGAGCATCGAAAAGCAATAGATCTTGAGGGTAGAACTCAATTTCTCGTTGGATTTATGCTCGCGCTGACGCACTTTATTGTTGCGGCTGTCTCTGGAAAGTTCACTACAGATTTGGAAGGACAAGTTGCAATGTTTACAGTCGAAATCCTTGTATTGCTGGGCTTGTGGAAAGCTGATTCCTTAGCTCATGAGATCAAGCGCCAGGGACGCGAAACCGCGGCGGCGATCAGTGAACTCCATGCCATGGTCGAGAGTACAAGCGTTGTTGGCGAGATTAATTCAAATCTTCTGCGCCTTCGAGACAGACCTGTATTCCTTAGTATAGCTATGCACGAGATTGATATCATTAGAAAAGAAATCAAGGATATGGTTGAGGGTCCGTTCAAGAAACAGGTAAAGCTCCCTCCGAAGGCGCTTTCGGAATTCTTTTGCCATTTCTTGGACGATTTGCGCGCCGACGATAATTACGATACCATTTCGATTCTCGAATTTTGGTCCAACAGGCATGTCGGCAAGACCGCGGACTTCTACAATTCAAACAAACGCGCCGCAAGGCAAGGTGCGAGAATTCGAAGAGTATTTATATTAAGGGACCGTCCGGAAAATCTATTGGAATGGGAACGAAAGTGTCTTCGACATCAGTTAACGCTGACAAGTGAAGGCGACGGACGAATCGAAACAAAATATTATATATCTTCGGAACTCGATTCGGATTTACAGGACACGTATGGGAATTTCGGAATTATCCGAAGGTCCAGCGGCGAGAGAATGGTATTTATTATGAAATACCAAGTGATGGGATCCGAGTGGACGTTTGAACACATAGAAGTCGATCCAACCGCCGAAGTTATTACCAAATATCAACGCCGATTCGAGGATTTATTTAAGGATCCGTCCAAATCCCGCGATATTATTGAATTGAAGGACGCGTTGAACGAAAAAGCAGAGTGCGAGCCGGCCGTGTTTGTACAGCCTCAGCCGGCGCAGGAAAAGAATGAGATAACCATGCTCACAACAAAAAGAGTGGATCCCGACCCAAAAATTCTGATTGAACCCAGAGAATGATGCTGGTGCGCGAAGAACATTACCCGGCAACACTCACGAGGCATGACCCGACCGTGGAAACAAGGATCCGGAGTCGCACTCCAATATTAATATAAATTATTTTTTCAGCAGTTTACTTTTTCTTCAAAATCGCTTCCACTCTCGTCACCGCCGCGATCGCGTGCCTGTATTCGACGTTGCGTTCGCGGGCGCGGTCGACGGCTTCTGTATATTCGCGAAGCGCGTCGTTGAAGCGGCCCATCATTTCGTAAACGCGGCCCAAATTGTAACAAGGGTAATGATAACAATCGTAGCGCGGCGCCTGTTTCGCGCGCTGAAGCCACGGAACCGCGAGATCGGCTTTGCCGAGTTGTATTAAATACGCGCCGATGTCGTTGTAAGGATTTCCAAAATCGGGATCGAGCTCGATTGCGCGTTTACACAATTGAATCGCTTCATCGTGGCGGTCGAGAAACGAAAGCGTCCACGCGAGATAGGTAAAACCCTCGGCCGACGGATGCAGCGCGATCGCGCGGCGGTAGAGGCGCTCGGCCTCGTCGTATTGACCTTCGTTTTGTAAACGCAACGCCTGCGCCATGGCGCGTTCGGCGGGTTCTCGGCGATCCGTATATTCGAGCATGGTGGTGGTGCGTGGCGCGAAGTAGAAAGGTTCCCCGCCGCGTTCGGTAACGAGGGGTACTTTGCCGCTTGTACTGTTATCATAACCCGAGGCTCGCGATGCGGTCGACCATGCTTCTTTTTCCATGCGAATGATCCCCATTTTTCTGGGGTTGTGCCTCGCCGCGTTTGCGACGGCGGGAATTGCTTTCTTTGCGTTGCCGCAGAGTGGAATTTCGGTTCCGACGTCGCCGCAGAGCGTGGAACGCCATCAATTGTTGGGTCTGTTCGCCTCGATCCTGATGCTGGTCGCGCAGTCGGCCGTATTTGTATATTTCCTCGGCACGGGCAAAGCCATCAAAACAGCGGTCGAGAAACGCGGCCTCGACCCCGAGCTGGCGGCGCGCACGCGACGACTCAAGGGAAAGACTTTCCCGTTCGCGACGTTCTCCTCGCTCGCGGTGGTGGCGGCCGCCGTGCTCGGCGGCGCAGCGAGTCCGTCGACGCACGCGACGTGGATGGGGATCGCGCTCGCGCTCAACTTGATCGCGATGCCGTTCGAAGTGCGCTCGATTCGCGAGAATAGCAAATTGATGGATCAGACCGGCGATCAACTCGAACGCGCGGAAACTGTAATTATCGACGGCGGCGGTTCGCTCGAAGAGCCCGATCAAGCGCCCGGATCCTTTATATTCGGCCGCTGGCTTATTGTAATATCAATTTCGATCTGGCTCGTGTACGGTTATCAAACGATCGTCATGCGCGCGGACGTCAACCCGTGGCCGTGGTATGCGATCGGCTCGGCCGGTTGCCTGCTCGCGGGCGCGGCGCTCGTCGCGGGCGGATTGCGAAAAAAGCCCGCGTCGGCGAAATCTTAAATTTAACTAAATTGAACCTAAAATAACTATTTCGAATCTTTCTTTTGCGCGGCGAGCGCGGCGTCGACTTCCTTCAATTTAGCGCGGGCTTCGGGCATGAAAGGCTGCAGAAAGAGCGCCGCTTTTAGTTTTGCGCGCCCGCCGAGCAAATCTCCCGTGTCGAGCTTCGCGAGCGCATCTTTATAATTACCCTGCGCGTCGCGCAACTGTCGCGTCAGGCGGTCGATGCGCTCGCGCGTGTCGCCGTAGGCCGGAGAGCGCGTGTCGAGGATTCGAAGCGCGTCGATCGCCTCGGCGAGACGACCCTCGAGTTCGAGATTCACCGCGTCCTTGTGTTCTTTAGCATTCTGTTTTTCGGTCACCTGCGCGAGCGCGGCTTCGATCGCGATGCGGTTGTCCTTGTTTTTTGTTGCATCGAGCGCCTTGGTCAGGCGGTCGCGGGCGTGTTCGAATTCGTCGCGCGCGAGCGAGTTTTTGCCGGCGTGATAATACTGATCGGCCTTGACTTCGACTTCCATCCGCGCGACGGCGGCGTCGATTCCGGTCGGCGTGGCGTGGAGCGTCCGCGCCTTTTTGTATTCAACGAGCGCCGCGAACCACTGGCCTTTTTTTTCGAGGCCGGTCGCCATTCTGTAATGATTGTCGCCGACGACCGCGCGCACTTCGGAAATGTAGTCATCGACGTCGTTGTGCGCATCTGTAAAGTTCGGAACCGCCGTCAGTTTCGACTCGGCCATTTCCGGCTGGCTTTCGCTGATGGCGCGCAGGCCGCCGTGCCACATCAATTCGCCCTTCTCGGTGCGCCATTTTAAGATTGTTTTTGCGCGCTCGAGAGTATCGATCGCGTCCTGATTCTTGGGATTATAACGAAGAGCCTTTTCGAGCAGTTGAATCGCCTGATCGTATTCGCGAACCCCCATCCGCTCCTTGCCGTCTTCTGTAAATTTACGACTCAGGCTGCGCGTCGCTTTTGTGAGCCATTCGGAAACGCGCGGGTTTTCGGGCGCGCGCGCCGCGAGCTGTTCGAGCAAATCGTATGATTTTTGATATTCGCCTTGAAAGCCGAGCTGGCGGCCGCGGTCGAGATCCGCATAAACGGAGGCCTCTTTAAGTTTGGCTTCGAGCGTCGGATTTCCCCTTCGACCGCTCGCCTCGGCCATTTTGTAGGATTCGAACGCGCCGCTAAAGTTACATTCGCGAAAATATTCGTCGCCGTCGGATTCGTACGATGCGCCGCGGCATCCTACAGATGCCAAAAGAATCGCGACGCCGAGCGCCGCTTGTTTGAAGCCGTTTTTCATAAGATTTAAGGTATTGTACGTTTCGAGCGGTTCGCCGCGACGTTCCATATGGAACGCATTCGACCGTTTTTCGCGTTCGAGGTAAAGAACTTCGCAGTTCGTGGAACTCCGACGGAGTTTCGCGCGCGAATCTTCCTTAGAATTCATCGAATGAAGGGACGCAACGAGCGATTCCACGACCGATACGCGCGCGTCTACGACGCCGTGTACGAAAAGAGCGCCTATTGGCGCTTCTACCGCGACCTCACGTGGCACAACGTGAAGCGATTTTTGCCGCGCGATGCGGGCGCCGAGATCGCCGACCTCGGCTGCGGAACCGGCGAGTGGGGCCTGCGCTGCATGGCGTCGGGATACCGCGTGACGTTCGTCGACCTGTCGAACGAAATGCTCTGCCGCGCGCGCGAACGCGTCGACGAGGAGTATCCGGGGCGCGAATCGTTATTTATCAAATCCGATATTTGTGAATTAAAGGATCTGCCGTCCGACCGGTTCGGTCTCGCGCTCGCGCAGGGCGATCCGCTGTCGTTTACCGAAGATCCCGCGCGCGCGGCGCGCGAAATCCGGCGCATTCTGCGTCCCGGCGGCGTCGCGATCGCGTCGGTCGACAGCCGATGCAACGGTTATGATTATTATTTAGAATCGGGCGATCTGGACAGCTTGGAGGAATTTCACAAATCGGGAAAAACGGAATGGCTCGCGCGCGACAAACGCGAACGGTTTCCGACGCACGCTTTTTTACCGGGCGAATTAACAAAACTTTTCGAGCGCGCGGGTTTGGAAGTCGTGGATTTATGCGGCAAGACCTGCCTCGACGCGCGCGGCCACGCGGAATTGTTAGAAGATCCGAAAGCGTTCCGCCGATTATTTAATATCGAACTCGAATGCCGCCGCGAACCGGCATTCATCGGGCGCGCGGCGCATTTGGAGATCGTGGTGAAGAAACCAGAAAAGTAATTTTTACTTTTCATAACTCATAATCCAAACCGGAACGCGAGGCCCGGAGTCAGTCCGAATCCGCCGGGCGCGGACGAATCTTCCGTGGCAATCTGCGCGAAGAGTTGCAAACCGCAGAGGGCCGGGTCGAGCGCGAGCGGGCCGAAGGAGAGTTGCACGCCGCCGTTCGCGTCCGCTTGTAATTGTAAGATCGCGTCGGCGCTCATGTGCTGCCAGCCGCCCGCGAACGGCAGCGATCCGTCGTTGTAAGAATAATAACCGAATGCAAAATAAACATTCGCATTCGCCGGCGCGCCCGCGAGCGAGACGACGACGGATTGCGGCGTCCCGAGTTTCGGAGGCGTAATCGTGATGGAAGGAACTCCGCCGGCGCCGCCGACGCCTGTGCCGAACAACGAAGCCGACGCGGCCGACGTGCACACGGGATTATTGGTTGTAAACCACGGCGACGCCGTCGGGTCGGTCAGCATGAATTTCAATAATAAAGATCCGACTTTTTGCGCGCCAGACGCGTTCACGGTCGGGTGCGTGCCGTCGGATTGAAAATCGGCGCAAATCCACACGAGCCCGTCGCTCCGCGGCGTCGTCCCGTCGGCCCATAAGTAAGGTCCCCACGCGAGCCACGGCGATTTGACGGGGCCGGCCGCGATATCATAATTTAAATTCGGATCGCCCGCGATCTGCGCGGCGATCAGATCCTTCACGCCGAATCCCGATTGATACGCATAGGGTTCCGGGCTCAGATTCACCGTCGCGTATCCGCCGTAAATGCGGCTCGAAAGATAACAAATCCGAACGTTCGGGAATTTGTTATGCAGGATTTGTACGATCGCGATCAGATAAGTTTTCAACAAATCCGAATCCTGTGGAAACGGAAGAGTTATATTGCCGACGCCCTCCTTGAGCCACGCCGCCTGCACCTGAAATTTCGTGAGTCCCGCGGCCGCGATCTGCGCGTCGACGTAATTCCAATACGGCGCATTCGGATTGGATATGATCGCCGCGTCGTTGCCGGACTCCGCGCAGTTCACGGCGACGAGCGCGGGGTTTTTGTAAGGATTTGCGTTCGCATTTGTAATAAATGCGTTCGACTCGATCAACGTATTCGACATGCCGATCGTAACAAAACCAATCTTACCATTCGGCGACGGCGCGCCCGACGCGGCGCGCGCGACGATCTGCGCCGCCTGCGCGAGGCCGCCCGCGAGATGCGCCGGCGGAGGCGCGTCGCCGCCGCCCGGATAGAGGCCCCCTTCCTTTCCTTGATAAAAACCGTTCAAATCCATGATCGGTACGAAACCGACCGACGTTTTTGTACAATCGCTCGCGCGGAGCCGCGCGGCGGCGGCGGCGCCGATCGCGCAGAATGTTAATATCAATACCGGCCGGATCGATCGCTTCATAAAATTGTCGCCGCAGAGCGCGAACTTCGCGCAACGGCGCCCGATTCTCGGTCGAACGCATCTCCGCGGCAAGCCGGCAGCGGCCGATTTTCGCGACGCCCCTCATTGCGGCGCGACCGCGCGCGACATTACAATTTGCGCGATGATCGCCATCATGAAACGCATTCCCACGATCGCGATTGCGGCGGCCCTCGCACTCGGCGCCGCCGCCTGCGCCACTCTCCGCGACGCGCGGAATTCCTACTTCGACAACGCCGGCCGCGCCGACGCGCTCTCCGGCGGCGTGCTGATGATTCATATTCAAACGTCAAAGGGTCCGTTCCGCGTCTGGACGAAGCGCACCGGCAACAATCCGAAAATTAAAGTGCTCCTGCTACACGGCGGTCCCGGCGCGACGCACGAATATCATGAAATCTTCGACAGTTACTTCCCCGCGGAGGAAATTGAATATTACTATTACGACCAGCTCGGTTCCGCGTACAGCGACCAGCCGGACGCGCCGCAATTGTGGGAAATCCCCCGCTTCGTCGACGAAGTGGAACAGGTGCGCGTCGCGCTCGGTCTCGACGCGTCGAATTTTTATTTATACGGCCAGTCGTGGGGCGGCATCCTCGCGATCGAATACGCGCTCAAATATCAACAAAATCTGAAGGGCCTCGTCATTTCGAACATGATGGCGAGCATTCCCGAATATAATAAATATGCGAAGAATGTGCTGATGCCCGCGATGGACCAAAAAGCGCTCTCTGAAATCCTCGCGCTCGAATCGGCGGGCAAGTATAACGATCCGAAGTACGAAGAATTGTTAATGAAGTATTATTACACCGACCACATCCTCCGCATGCCGGCCGAGGAATGGCCCGACCCCGTCGTCCGCTGTTTCAAACATTTAAATAATAATATTTACGTTCCCATGCAGGGTCCGAGCGAAATGGGCGCGAGCGGCAGACTCCTCAACTGGGACCGCATGGCCGACCTGAAACGCATCGTCGTCCCCACCGCCGTCATCGGCGCCCGCTACGACACCATGGACCCGAAATTCATGGAACGCATGGCCCGCGAATTTCCAAACGGACGATTTATTTATTGTCCGAATGGAAGCCATTTGGCGGAGTATGACGATCAGAAGAATTATTTCGGGGGATTGATAAAGTTTATTAGGGACGTGGATGCGGGGGCGGTGAAGTAGTCATTATATGAACAGAGTACGCCTTACTCCCGCGATTTGGATATTTATATAATTGCCGATCTTCTTTTGCAGCGACGTCTTCGCGCAGGCGGCCGCGCAAGAATCAAATTCGACATTTCAGCCGGACGATCCCGATCGCCTTTCCCCGGGCGAGCCGTCGACATTCTCGATCCGCGGCATGGCGCTCGACGTGAATAATAAAGCCATCGCGGGCGCCAAAGTTATACTCTATCATACGAAGGATCGAAAACTCGTCGTCGCCGCCGAATCCAAATCCCAATCGGACGGAACATTTCACTTATCGGGAAATGTGCGATCCAAGACCGGTTGGATGATCTGCGCGTCCTTCGAGGGAAAAGGAGTATCCATCGTCGATAGGCTCTTCGTGAGCGGCACGCCGTACGACATCGGTAGAATCTATCTATTCGATCCGATTCCGATTACGGGCATTGTAAAGGATACTTCCGGATATGCCGTTCCCGGAGCGCGCGTCCGAGCATGGACGAGCGGCGTTGATTATATGAATGCATGCGTCTATCACTCGAACGCCGAATCGACGACAGATCGCGACGGGCAATTTGCGATTAAACCCCTGCCGCCGGGAGAGTATCACATTGCCGTTGAAAAATAAGGTTTGTTTCCACATGCCGAATACCATATTTGGGTTGACGAGAAACATAACACTCCTCTCAAATTTGCACTTTCGCCTTCAAAGACCCTTTTCGGTAAAATTGTAACGTCAGATGGTCTTCCCGTCGGCGGAGCTGAAGTTTGGACGGACCGCGACAATCAAGTGGCCATGCCGCGGCCGCGGTTTTCCTACAGCGACGGATCCTTTATAATTGAAGCCGAGGGGGACGAACTGGCGAGCGTCCACATCACTAGTGATCGATACTGCAGAGCATATTGTAGAGCATTCAAAGATGGCGACATTATCAAATTGGAATCCGGATGGACGTTCGATATTCGCGCGTTTCGCGCGGGCGGAGCCGATACTCCGGCACTTGCAGAAATAGATATTCGCGATGCAATCGGCCCGGAAATGTGCGGAAACGCGGAGCCGGGCCATTGGGCTTACATTACCAATACTCCGGAGAACGTAACTGTTAAATCACCCGATCATTGGACCGTCCATTGGACATCAGGAGACGCCGGCGAAATGAACAGACCGACGCGTCTCATCGGCACGGCCACGGACGGATCCGCTTCGCAAATGGTCGAACTTCCCGGCATTGTTCATTCAAAATCCGATCCGATTCATGTTAATCTAATATTTCCAAAGTCTGTATCGATACTTGGGCGCGTGGCGGATCCAAACGGCCGCCCTGTACCGGACGTCGAAGTCGCTCTGAGAACATCGTTTGGATGGTTCACGAATATCGCCCTCAATGCCCAGATCTTGCGCACTCGAACAGATTCACACGGAAATTATAAGTTTAATAATGTCGGTCCACGCGGCTACTCAGTCCACATCGAAGATGTAAACTGGAGGCAGCAAGACCGACTGTGGGTCCATGCCGAGGACGGCGACAAGAATATTGAATTTAATATTGAAGTCAAACCCTCCGCAAGAGTCCGCGGAACTATTACAATCAATGGTCGGATCCCCGACGAATCTATTCTTGTAGTTCTGGGCGATCCCAAGGCAGAATTACTCTTATCGTGGGGTCAGGAAGGTATAGGATCGCGCGACGAAAAAGGAGTGTTTCAAATATCGCCCGAATGGAACCGTGAATTCAATTTTGTGCCGAAGAAGCGCGCGTCGCCAACCTGGGGTGCATACCGCCGTTTCGACACGGAGTTCCCGTCCGCGAGCGCCGCCACATGGCCCTTCCGCACGGGTCCTCCGCCGTGGAACGAATCGATCATTAAGATCGACCTGCCCGACAATTATGATAAGTAATAATCCGCCGCAATCCAAGGTCCATTGGAAAACACCGCCGTCCGTCATCCGGCATAGTAAATTTTAACGAATACCGACTCCGCGTCCTTCGGAATTGTAATGTCGATTTGATACGGGACATCGGCACCTTCGCCGTGCGGAAGTTCTTCGAGTTTCAATGGCGCCTCCGCGGCCCTTCCGATTTGTAACGTCGCGCGCGCGGTCATTCTCGGATTCGGCGGCGTTTTGATTCTGTAATGTCCTCCCGGCGCGACCGCGAAACGTTCGCCATCATTGCCGAACGCGGAGGAATCCATCCATTTGTTATCATGTTCGGCGTCCCGCACGTCGAATCGAGTATCGTCAAATAAATTTCCGCTCCGATAAAGCGCAATCGTCAGCGACGTGCGGTCGGGGAATATTATATTACCCAACTCGGCGTTGCCCTGGATCGTCGAGGCGTCCATTTCGACATTCGCGCGCCGCCCCGTCGGATCGAAGAATGCCACGGTATGCTCCTCGGCGAAAAGATCCTTCAATATAAACTTCCCCGTCGCGGGATCCTGTTCGAAATGATCGCTCGACTCCAACCACCGATCCCGTTTCCATGTTCGACCCGCCACGGCGAGCGGACGCCCGCGCGGATCGACGGCCGTGCCGCGAATGGTTGTCAATCCGATTTTTAAGTTACATTCCAATTTACGCGATGCCGGAATCGACAGGTCGAAAGTATGTATTAACTTTTGCGTCTCCGCGACAATGCGAACGCTGTCGCCGAGGTTGCCCTCGAATACAAATATTCCCTCGGGCGACGTGACGGCCGTGCGAACGTCGTGGGAAACGGGCATTTCGGCCATCGTTCTTCCGGACGAATGTTGGTTATTTGCTATTAGTGTCACGAGCGCACCCGCGACGGCGGCTCCTTTGTACGTAAGCGTTCCCCGGATGAGCGCCGGCTGGCACTCGTTAACTTCAAGATTCGCCACTTCGACCGGCGACCGCGAACCATGGACCGTCGCCATTTCTGTAATCGTCGAAGCGGAATTAATATTTATTATCCAATCGCGGCTGTCCCCAACGAACCGGTGGCGTCGGGCCATTCTTAAGGTTCCATCCGGCGCCTCGACACTGCAGGCGTCGAAGACGCTTGTTAATAATCCTGGGACAACGCAGATTCCCCGTTCATTTGTAAATAATGTTAGGGAAAGTCCAGCGCGCCGGTCAACGTCGATTGGAAAAGAGTTAAGAAGTGGCGACTCAAGGCTGCCTGCAAAGGTAGTTCCACACGTGGTCTCGCCCGTTATTTCGAATAGTGTCACCGCCGCTCCCGATATCGCCACGCCGTCGCAGCTCAATACTTCAATATTCATATCTTCGCAACCTTCGCCATAACCGCTACACTCATACGCAAAGGCATCGAAAGCGGCATCATTTTTTGGCGGGCGCGTAATGAATCCGGCTCGGGCGGCAGGCCGATTTTTTCTTAATACTACGACTTGACTGGGCTCCGTCGCGAGACCGTCCACTTCGATGCGCTCGTCCATGAATTCACGGATCATCGACGGATCGACCTCGACCCATTCGAATCGCCACGACGGTCCATAAGTATAAATAAATATTTTTTCGACGCCGCCTTCGCGGCCGGGCGAAAACAGCACCGCCGACCGCGGCTCGTCGTGTCCGCGCCGCGTAATCTCGAGTCTCGGCATCGGTCGTAGCGTCGCGTCGATTTCGCCGCCTTCATTAATAATTAAATGCTCGCGCATGAACCCGGGTCTGAATATGCAAATCATATCGCTCGGTAACAGATCGTTTCGTACAATTTTTCCCGACGCATCGGCAATCGACGGCGGTCCGAGCCAACGGATGTGATCCTGCCGCGGGTATTCATTCAACACGTTTTTGTAAGCAACGCGCATCTCGGCGCCCGCGACGACGCGGCCGTCGCGATCCCATACACGAATCGCCCGTCGGCTGCGCTGCGCGCGCTCGCGAGCGGCGCCGTCCCGGCGTCGTCGATTCTTAATATTGAAACTTCCGCGTCGGCGACGGCGGCGTTGCGCGCATCGATAACAAATCCCGTGATCGCGGGCGACCGGCCGCGCGATTTATGATTTAAATTATCATTCGCGACGACTTTGATAACATTCGCCGCGCGCGCCGGCGCATTCCAATCGGGCGCCGCCGGCCGCGTCGAGACCTCGATCGCCCGCGCACCGGCGCGAAATTCGCTAATCGTATAAATAAACAATCCAATGCACGTTACAATACACGCGGCAAGCGCGAAGTGTATTGTCGTTGAGTTCCGGGAGGACATTAATGCGGCCCTGAAGATCGCGAAGTCTTCTCCCCCGACACGAGACCGAGGCCAATCGTTCGCGGTCATTTCTCCGCCGCCGGCCGGCTGCCTCCCCATGGCGTACCCGCGGTTCGCTCCCAAAGAACGGGACCGTAGCCGGAGTCGACGCCTGCTCCTTCGACGCGGACGGCGGTGACGACGCCGTTTTTCGGTTCGTTAAATTCGAATTCAATAATGTGATAATCGTCAAATTGCCACCAATATTCAAGTTCGTATACATAAAATGGTTTTCCTTCGACGATTCTCGATTCGGTTTTGGGACCCAATAATTTTACAACATCGTGTCTCCGCATTCCGATCATGCGATGAGTAGTTAAAAAATCGCAGATCATCCTCATCCGCGCCGTATATCCCCCGGACGGTTCGATATCATTATTTTTCCAGGCCTCCTGCTCAAACGGTATATCATAAAAATGTAACATCCAAAACGGGTGCACGTGGCCTTGCGCGCTCCACCTTGCGACCGTCGCCGCGGCGGCGGCGACGGCGACAATTGTTAGTAAAATGGGAATCCGAACCCGCGCGGCAACCGCGCGAATTTTTGGATGTATGTGAAGTTGCGTTCCCGGAAACATGATTATTTCTTCGGCGGAATCTCGAAATTTCGCTCGACCGTCGTCCCCGCGATAATGGTTATCTTTCCGAGACTCACTCCATCGGGAGGAATTCGCGGATCCGTCGCCTCCTTTTCAGGAATCGAACTCAACACGAGTGAATAATCGCCGGTCTGCGCAGGACCCAGCTCATAATGATTATCGGGGCCGAGAATTGGACTTGTAGTGAGAAGTCCCTTTGAAAATTTGTCGGAGTCCGACGGATTCGTAGAATATATTTCCAGTCGGAGTCTGGAAACATCCTCCGCGCGCAACCCGAGAATGCTGCCCTTCGCGAAACCGTGAGCGGGAAGTGATATATTTAGATAGAGCGTTTCGTTCGCCGCGACGTCGGCGGATACCTGTTTTCTTAACATAAATGAAACAAATGTGACGAGTTTGTATCCGCCTGCGGGCACTCTCGTGAAACTAAAGGATCCGTCGGCCCCTGTCGTCGCGGGACGGAGCGCGTCCGGAACAATGCCGTCGAATCCCTGATAACCTTCCCATTCCTCGAGGATCTCGTCGTCCGCGTCGGGGCTCGCAAGTGTTATCTTTACATTCCGCGCGGGATCCCCCGTCGCGTACGTCACGCGCCCGTGAACGAAGCCGCCGCGATTCATTTGTATTGTTATTGCCTTCGTTTCGCCGGGCATCAGGTTGTCGATCCGCGTTTCGCTGTGGGCGTAACCCTCCGATTCGACGACTATTGTAATGTCGCCGGGTACGATTCCCTGGTAAATTCCATTCGCCGGCTCGGGATCGCCCGGTTTTCGAATCTCAAATTCATTCGGCGAAACCGTCATGTTCTTGAAATGATAACGAACGCGCATGCGATATGTATGAATCGCGCCGCCGGCGTCATCGGTAATGTTGACGCGAAGCGCCGAACTGCCGACGAGATCGGCGCGAACCCTTTCACCCGAATGAACGCCGCTCTTGCTCCACGTTTTGAATTTGGGATCCTCGATGAGAACGGTATATTCGCCGCGCGGAACGTCGTGAAATGTCGAAGTCTTCTGTTCGGCCACGGCGAGGCCAAACGAATTTATGAGTTTAATACTGTCGACTTCGTCAAAAATATATATCAGATCGCATCCCTTCGCGACGACGATGGTCTTGTTCGGATCAGGTCCGTCGTAATACAAGTTTCGCTCGAATACAGCTCCCTCGGCGACATCAATGCGGGGACCCGCGACCCACGCGAACTCGCCCCGCGCGTAGACATCGGCCGGTCCGGGAGGCGCGTCGCAAATTGTAAATTCCCCTGTCGCCGGATCCGCCGGAGCGGAATAATAAGTATGATCACCGCCGTCGCCGGATGATTTGTATTCCGAGTTTATATATACATGAATTCCGCGTCCGAGAGCCGTTCCGTCGTGATTCAATACTTTTCCGCGAATTGTCGCACCGCGAGCCAAACGGATGTCGCCCAATTCGACATTGGCGCCTTCGGCAATTTCCCCCCAGCGCCACATTTGGATTCCGTAATGTTCCAATTTTGTATCGAGCGTGAATTGATAGGCTTTTGGCGGCACAAACTCCAATTGAAATTTTCCTTCCGCATCGGTCGAATGATGTAGATCGTCGAATCGGTCCGGGAGGCCGAATTGTATAACTCGCTCGTGATTGGATTTCCAACCGTGCAGGTCGAGCGCGACGCCGGCGGCCGGCGAACCGTCGGGCAACAGAAACCGACCACGAATAATACAATTAGAGGCCGCCGTCGATTCCCGCGCCGCCGACGGTTGATCGGTGCGGGGCAGAACATGAACATCGTCCGAAAGCGCGCGACGACTCTCCGGCGCGGGCTCCGATTCGGCACGCGCGCGTGACGGCGGTTCCGAAGTTGTATTATTAAATTGCTGAAAAATATTATTTTGTTGAAATTCGTCGCGCTTTTCGCCCCGCGAGAATCCAAAAATAATAGCAACGACAACACAAAGAATCGCGAATGCGGCGAACGCGAACTTGTCCGGGAACCGATCGTTTATGCTCATTTTTCGGATGCCGGCCTGCTGTCGCCCCAAGGCGTACTCGCGGTTCGCTCCCAAAGCAACGGCCAATGATCGTGGTCGTCGCTCGCCACCATGACGCGCACGGCGGTTACGATGCCATTGCTGTTT
The DNA here is from genome assembly GCA_016200225.1 of Planctomycetota bacterium. Taxonomy (GTDB): domain Bacteria; phylum Planctomycetota; class UBA1135; order UBA1135; family JACQFD01; genus JACQFD01. The sequence continues at coordinate 37,093 of JACQFD010000009.1, read as the reverse complement.
TCGTTGAATTCGAATTCGATGACTTTATAATTGTCATATTTATTGTCCGAGCCCGATTCGAGCTGATAGAGCGACTGAAACTTTCCTTCGTGAATCCGATATTCGTTCGCACGACCTAACAATTTCTCGACCAGCTTCTCCCGCATTCCCACCAATCGGTGCGTTTTTAACAAATCGCACATCATTTTCATTCTTGTCGTATACCCGGCGCAACCGTCGACGCCGCTTCTCCTCCACGCCTCCGGCCGAAACGACATATCATAAAAATGGAGCGCCCAAAACGGCTTTACGTGGCCGCGCGCGCTCCACGTCGCGGCCGTGGCGGTAATGGCGCCGGCGGTCAATCCGCTTATGATTAAGAGTACGCGGACGAGTTTCTTATTCAATGCGAAGCGGCGATGCATCGATATTATTTTTTCTGCCCTTTCGGACCGATCGATATAATTGCAACCCGCCCCGCCGAACTTGCCGGGAGGGGTCCCAGGCCGACGGCGATTTGTTGTGGGAACGCGGACGATTTGCCGAGATGTCTCGCGAGACTCCGGACGCGTACTCCGGGCTCCAGTGTTATCTTGCCTAATTCATCGCCGTTCGCCCCCGATAGAATCGTAATAAACGATCCGTCGCCCGCAGTTTGATAACTTATCGCGAGGTCATCGACGCCGTCGCCGTCGCAATCCTCCAATTTACAGAACAAGACCCTCCCGAATTGCTTGAAATCCGAACAATAACAAATGCTTTTTTTCCACGTCGCGTCTTTTCCTCCGAAGAAATGCAATTGACCGCGCAGATCGCCGACGATGAACGACAATTCAGTCTTGTCGGAGATCTTGACGGCGGCGGCGATGCATCCAAACCACTTTTCGCTCTTTTCGCCGGATTTTACGTCGGTGGAATACATGCCCGGCAGTAGTTTTCCCGTCATCGATGAAAATACACATACTTTGCCGGAATCCCCGGTGGAACTCAGAACGCAGACGTCGGCGTGTCCGTCGCCGTCCATATCATTTATCGACGTTGGACAACCTCCGATGGGAAGCGTTCGGATTGTCTTTAATATTCGAGATGAATATAATACTACGGAATCGTCCATGCCGCCGGCGGCAAAATCGTTACATCCGTCGCCGTCAAGGTCGTCCAGTCCGCAGGAGTATGTTCCTAACATTGCACCCGGACATCCTTCAATTTCTTTGATCCGCCGGCCGTCTTTCCCGGATATAATAATAATTCGACCGTTCCAATCCTTATATCGAGGTGCGCCCGCGGCAAAATCAATGATTCCATCGCGATCGACGTCGCCGAGGGCCGCGATCGAAATTCCGAAATTGTCGTCGCCGTCGGATTGCCAGATTTTCCTGTGCGTCGCACCGGAAAAGACGGCGACGTAACTTGGACAATCGTAACTTACAACACTACCATTGAGCGCAGTTACAATAACATCGGGAACGCCGTCCTTATCGATGTCGATCGAATCGATCAGCGTCGTTCCCAAATGATCCGTCCATGGCGCGTCCACGTGCCAGTCGGATTCGCAAACAATTCCACGTTCGCTGGAATAATTAAAGAACGCGGGCCTGCTCGTTTGCGCGTTGGCGGGCGCCGCCGTCGCGAGCATCATTAATATGATAAACTTTACGCGCACCGCGAAGGCACGGTCTATTTGATAACACCGCATTCGCGCTCCGCGCGAGCCGCCAGTGGCGCCATATTCATGTGTTTTCGATGCCATCGCCGCTTGAGTCGTACATCCGACTCCCCATCTACGCGCGCGGACTCCAAAAGTTTCAACCGCGCCCCCCGCTACGTCCGCATGCTCTCGAAAAGGACAATTCCGAGGCTCCCGAACACCACCGTCGGCAGCCACGCCGCGAAGACCGTGCTCCAGTCGCCGTCGCGGCCGAGTTGGAAACAAAAGAGCGTCGCGGCGAAATAAAATACACATAATACAAATGCGAACAACGCGCCTTCGAGCGTCGAGCGCCGGTCGGCGCGCAGCACGCAGGGCAGGCCTAATAAGGGCAACAGAAAATTAGCAAATGCGAGCGTGAACGCCTGATGCAGCGATATTTGATATTTAGCGATATTCGGCGTGCGGCGCGCCAACATATCCAATTCGGAAATGGATAAATATTCCGCGTCCTCTTTCGCGCGCGCGGCAAGTTCGCAGTCCGCGGCGTTGATGACGAATTCGCCCGGCAGCTCGGCGATCGCCGCGGGCTCGCCCGTGCGCGATCCTTCGCGCGTCACCGAATAGTAACGTCCATTGGTAAGTCTCGCTCCGGACGCGTTCGGGCTGCCGGTGAACGCGAGTTCGCGCGCCGTGATGTTTTTATAAACTTTTGCGTCGGGCGCGTACGCCGAGAACCCGCGTCCCGTCCGCGCGTTGCGATCGTATATATCGAAAGTGTAATGATTCGAAAGCGCGTCGACGACCGACAAATCCTTCGCGGTATTATTAACATCGTGTTCGATCAAGATCGACCTCAGCACCGCCTGATCCCGCGCGAGCGTCGGCAACAGCCATTCGCGGAACGCAAGTTGGCCGCCGGCGATCGCCGCCGCTGCGACGAATACGGACAGGAATGCGCGCTGCATGCTCGTGCCGCTCGCGAGGATTGCTATGGTTTCGTTGGTCCGGTGGAGCCGCGCGGCGGTGAACACGGCCGCGAAAAACGTTACAAATGGACAATATTGAAAGAAGCGGATCGCGATTTCATAAGCATAAAACCGGAGCGCATTTGTAAACACTTGCGCCGCCGCCTCGGGGTGGCCGCGTTCGCGCAGTTTCCGCGGCGCCTCGAGCATGTCGTCAAAATGTTGAAATTGGTCGGTTAATATTAACATTCCGGCCGCGAACAGCAGTCCCGCCGCGAGCGACGCGACGAACACTTTCAATACATAACGATCGAGACGGCGGATCATCGGCGCACGAGCCGGACGAAGAATAGTATGGAAACGACGCCCGCGACCGCCGTCGCCATCCACGCGCAAACGACAACCGGAATGCCGGGATACGCGGCGAGCGCGTCGCCCGCTTTTGAAAACGGAAAATATAATGTAAACAAAATGCCGAGCGCCACGACGATCGCCGCGAGGCGCGTGCCGCGCCGCAGCCAGATCGCGATGGGCGCGCCGAGCGCTCCGAAAAGCAGCGCCGCGAAACTCCACGCCACGCGCCGGTTCGCTTCATACCAAAACCGGCGAATATTTGTTTTATCGAATTCGACGAGCCGCTTCTCGATGCCGCCCGCCGGAGTTCCCGCCGCGCGCACGCGATTTTCGGCGCGCAGCGTCTGTTCGATCAACACGTCGGATGTTAACAATTCTGGACGCGGCCGCAGATTCGATCTTTCCTTTGTATTTAATATAAATTCGAACGCGCCCGCTTCGCTGATCGCGCTCTTGAGCGCCGTTCGGAATCCGCGAATTTCGAGACGGATCGCGTCGTGGTCGATTTGGATTTCCACGCTTTTTGCGATTCCTTTCAACACCTGCGCCTCCGCCTCCGGATCCGCCGCCGCGTTGGCGACCGGCGCGGGCGCTTTCGCCGCCGCGTCGCCGTCCTGTCTATCTTTAATATCTAAAAAAACGTCCTCGAAATAATTTCCGTCGCGACGTTTCCACGTCATAAAGAATCCGTATTGCTTCGCTTCGAATTCGTTGCGCGACGGTTCGAGGCTCATGAGCGCCTCGATCGCGCGGTCGGCGAGAATTTTATTATGTTTCAACCACAATTCCGGCACGACGAACGCGAGCAGCCATCCTTGCAATACACAAATCGCGATTCCGATCAGTAACATCGGCGCGAGCGTGCGCGCCGGATGCACGCCGCACGCCTGCGTGGCGATATATTCATTTTCGGCCGACAGCCGGCCGTATGTAAATAATACGGCCACCAAAAAACAGAGCGGAATCAACAATTCCGACTGCATGAGCAGCCCGATCGGCGCGAGTTTGATCGAAACGTTGAACGGCACCTCGAGCGTCGAAAACAGTTTGATCACGACCCCGATCGTGAATACGAAATAGAGCACCGCCGTCGCGAAGACGAGGTTGACGAGCAGTTCTTTCAGAATGTGGCGTTCGAGACGCACGGTTTGATGTTATGAAATACGGACCCGCGGCAAAACTTCCGAATTGAGAACCGCCCGTTCGATCAAGTATTTCTCAGAGTGGCTGGCGCTGAAAGTCGCCGTTTCGGCGCTCCGCGTGCTGCCGTCGCGCGCGCGCGCGTGGCTGCTCTCGGGGGCGGCGCGCGTCGCCGGATCGTTAGTATTCGACGGGATCGCGCGCAAGAACCTGCGCATCGCATTCGGCGATGCGGTCGCGCCCGGTTTCCGCCGCGAAATCCGCCGCGCCAACGCGCGCGCCATCGGCCGCATGCTCTCCGAATGGGTCGATTATCAAAAAAACGGCCCGGCCCTCGCCGCACGCGCCGTTTATACAGATGAAACATTAGTATTCCTCGACCGCGCGCTCGCGGCGGGACGCGGCGCGGTCGTCGTCACGCCGCATTTCGGTAATTGGGAGCTTTTTCCGGCCCACCTCGCCGCGCGCGGCTATCGCGGCGCCGTCGTCGGGCGGAGCCCCAAGAATCCCCGCCTCGCGCGCGAACTCGTCGGCATGCGCGCGCGCGCGGGAGTCGAAACGCTCGACGCGCTGCGGCAGCCGCGCGCGATTCTGCGAACGTTACAATCCGGCGGAATTGTAGGATTGCTTCCGGATCTCGACAGCAAGCGCGCGGCGGGCGAATTCGTACCATTCTTCGGCAAACCGGCGTGGACGCCGATCGGTCCCGCGCATCTCGCGGTCATGGCGAACGCGCCGCTGCTCACCGCATATATGATATCTTCGGGCGATCGTTATTGTTTAACGTTCGAACCGGCGGTCATGCCCGATCCAAATATAAAGGATAAAAAAAGCGAAATATTACGTTTGACGCGCGCGTGGGCGGAGCGATTCGAGGCGAAAATCCGCGCGAATCCGCACCAGTGGGTCTGGATGCACGACCGCTTCGCGACCACGCCCGACAAGGCGGCGGAACGCCGCCGTCGCCGCATGGGCGCGGCGGCCGACCGCGCCGACGCGACCGAATCGCCGACATAAACATTCTTTTTATAATATTATCATTCCGAGGCCGAACCTTAAGAATATCATGATTACAATATTCACCGCGATGCTCGCGACGCTGGCGTTCCAGATCCCGGGCAAACAATATCCGGAATATACATTCGACCGGCTGACGCGCGATCTCGCGAATCTCGACTGGCTCGCGGACCTTCCGTCCGAGGACGAGCGATGTATACAATTTTCCAGTTACGATCGCGCGAGCGGAAAAGGTAAGAGCGATCCGAACGCCTGGTACGCGAACGGAGACGCGGGACAATTCTTGCGCGAAGAAAAAAACGATGGAGGCACGGAATGGGTGATGGTCGACGTCGAGGGCCCGGGAGCGGCCGTGCGCATCTGGTCGGCGAACGCGAACGACGCGGGCGATTTGAAGTTTTATTTCGACGGCGAAAAAACCGCCGGATTCGTCATTCCGTTCGCGGATCTAACCTCTGGAAAAAAAGCGCCGTTTCTCGAGCCGATCTGCGGCCTGCGCGGCTCCGGCTGGAATTGTCATGTTCCGTTTCCGTTTTCGAAACATTTGAAAATCACCGCGACGAAGCATGACTTTTATTATCATGTAAACGTCCGGCTCTTCGATAAGGACACGCGCGTGCCGACGTTTCGAAAGGAAATATTACAATGCGCGGCGCTCGCCGAAACGCAGGCGAAACTCGCGGCGCCTCCCGCCGCGCCGGACGGCGTTCCGCTCCGCGCCGGAAATATGATTATAGACCCGCGTTCGAAGTCCGAACTCCCGTTCGAAGATCGAACGATGGTTCGCTGGATGCGCTTCGAACCGGCGTTCGGAGCGCGCCGCGATTTGTTAAGATCGACGCGAATACAAATGATTTGTGCCGGTTCCGAGACGCCCGAAGTCGACGTGCCCTTCGGCGATTTCTTCGGAACGGCGCCGGATTTTACGAAATATCGGACCTTTCCGATGGGCGTCGACGGCCCCGGTGGCTGGTGCCGTTTTCCGATTCCGTTCGAGCCCGGTTCGGCGATCCGAATCGTAAACGATAGCCGGGAACCGATTTCTATCAAATATTCGATCGCCGCCGAAACGGTACTGCGGCTGCCCGCCCTGCGATTCCATGCTAAATATCATCAGGAAGTTCATTTAAAAACCATCCCGCGCTCGGATTTTATTATTATAAATGCGGCGGGACCCGGACGATTTGTAGGAACTTCGCTTTCGGTGCGGAATCCCGTCCGCGCGTGGTGGGGCGAAGGCGACGAGCACGCGTACGTCGACGGCGAATCGTTTCCGAGCACGTTCGGCACCGGTACGGAGGACTTTTTTAGTTATGCATGGTGCGATCCGCGCGTTTTTCAGGGGGCGTTCCACAGCCAGAGCCGCTGCGACGGCCCGGGCAACCGCGGATTTACATCGGTCAACAGATTCGAAATCGGCGAGTCGATTCCATTTCATCATAAATTACTATTCGATCTCGAAGTATGGCATTGGGCCAATACCGAAGTCGACTACGCGAGCGTCGGTTATTGGTATGCTCCGGCGGGCGCGGTCGATTCAATGCCTCCGATGCCTCCCGCCGCGGCGCGCGTTCCGCGCGACATGCCGGCAACTGTAAAGAAGTTCGCCGACGGCCTCGAAGGCGAATCGTTTATAAATATTGCAAAAGTCTCCGCCGGCAAAATCGAAACGCAGGATCTCTCCGGGTTCGGCGAAGCGTGGAGCCGCGACGAACAAATGTGGTGGACGCGCGCCAAACCCGGCGCGAAATTGGAAATTCCCTTCGAACTGAACGAAGAAGGGGCGTACGCGCTGCGCGCACAGTTAACGAAAAGCCGCCGATTATGGAATTGTACAATTCTACGTCGACGGCGCGAAAACCGGCGCGCCGTTCGACGGTTACAATAACGGCGTGATCGCTTCGGGAGATATTAAATTATCGGAGCTGCCGCTCGGCAGGGGCAAACACACGCTGACGGTCGAGATCGTCGGCAAGAACGACAAAGCGATCGCCGGCTACATGTTCGGTCTCGATTATTTTAGATTCGAGAAAAAGTAACTATCACGGGAGTCTCCCCCGCCGCGTCTCGAGTTCGTCGATCGTTTTCGGCCAGTCGCTTTTCAACAATTGCGAGAGCGAACGGTCGGCGAGCAGCTTTCCGCCCGTCTGGCATCGCGGACAATAATTAATTTCATTGTCCGCGTGCCGGATTCTTTGTATTTCGGTGTCGCAATCCGGGCAGGGCTTTCTGTAACGTCCGTGGACCGCCATTTCGGGACGAAACGCCGTGACGTCTTCGGGAAATTTTCCGTCCGCCTCCGCGCGGAGGCGCGCGATCCAAATCATTAATACATTCCGTGTCGAATCATACAATCGGCGCCATTCGGCGTCCGCGAGCCGCGACGTCAGCGCCACCGGCGAGAGCCGCGCGTGATGTAATATTTCGTCGGAATAGGCGTTGCCAATGCCCGAAACGAGATCGGGATCCGTCAGCGCGCGCTTAAGCGTGTGGTTTTCTTTAACTAACGATGCGCGAAAATCCACAAATGTACATTCGAGCGGTTCGGGGCCGTCGCGCCGCAACGCCGCGAACGCCGCGTCGCCCTCGACGAGATGCAGCGACGCGCGGCGTTTGGTCCCGGCCTCCGTCCAGACGAGCGCGCCGGTCGAAAATACAAATTCCGCGATGCGTCCGCGCCCGAAGTTTTTGTTATTTTCCGGCCGCCAGTGCAGACGGCCGGCGATCATTAGATGCAATAGTAATGAAACGCCGTTGTCGAAATCGATGACGATGCGTTTGCCAAGCCGGCCGACGCGCGCGACGCGCCGGCCGAGCGCGCGGGCGACAGGAGGCTCCACGGTTCGCAGCAAAAACGCATTGTTTAGATCCACGCGTTCGAGCGCGGCGCCGCCGATGCGCGCCTGCAGCGCCTCGGCATAAACTGTAATATCCGGAAGTTCGGGCACCGATGTCAGTATCCGCGCCGTCGATTATTTACAATCGAGGCGCGATCCGGCCATCCGCGTTCCTTAATATAACACGCCGTCGGATCGTCGATTATTGCAATCGCGTGATCGCGACATTGGTTGTATCGACGATCTTGCCGATGCCCGTGTCATACACCCAACACTGGATGGAAAATGTATTTGGGAATAATGAAATCGGCACCTTGCCAAATCCGAGCATGCCGGTTCCGGGAACCGTAACAAGTGGTGAATAACCCGCCTGCGGAAGATTAATTAATGTACGGTGTTCCCGCAGCCCCAACCCGAGAAACGGTAAAGCGTAAGGCGAACCTGCCATATTGACTAAATTTCGACAGAACTGGCCGCCCAGATTTAATATGGAATCATAGGTGCAGGCCTCGGGACCTGCCCACTGCGGTCCCGCGGAGATGTCGGCAAAAGTAATACCATTAACTAATACCAATGGGTCAAGGAACGCCGGAAAGTCGACCCCAAGCCAGAGGCCAAAATTAGCTCCAAAGGGACTCACAACACCGCCAAATCCAGGACTGCCTCCGAAAGCAACAATCAAGTCGTCGATCCATTTTGATACTTTCTCTTTATAAATATAATTGTTGCCGCCGGTGCTCCAAATTTCAGGAAGCGGATCCACCACCGTGATATCGCCGGAAAATAATACAAAAGGAATCAGCCAATCATTACTACCAGGGGCTCCCGCGGCCGTGGCAGGATACCCGCGGTTCGAATTTCCGCTGTAAGAAACGACGTCGCCCGTGAATGGAAAAAGCGCGCCGCGGCCGTCGTCGCATATAATGGAATATGGACGGGGATAGAGTCCTCCGCCCGGCACGATGCTGGTCAACGTCGCAAGTGTTGCATTCTTGATCGGTTGAATCATCGACTGATCGAAAAACCAAGTGATACAAAACTCTCCGGAATTCGATCCGCCCAAACCAAAGTTTGCCATGATTTTGGGCGTTCCGAGATTAGGCGTGTATCCCGAAAAGCTATTATCGGCATCGGTGGCCGTCAGCGCCGGCTCATTCGTGGTCGTCGCCATTTCCAGGGATTTTCCGGATCCAAACTGCGTTTCGTAGTCCTGCCAAACGAATGCGATTCCCGCCATTCCGGGAGTGACTACAAAAGGAGCGCCGCCCTTTATATAAGAAAGACGCCAGTATTTATTGATCGAAGAGCCCGGAATTGCATTGATCCCGCCCACAAACGTGAGTCCCACCGCCGACGGCGACGGCGCGTACCGGGTCGGCGTCGCCAGGATCGGAACCAGCATGTCGGTGATCAATACATTTGGACTGTTGAAGGCGATCGGAATTCCGTTCGAATAAGTAACATTAAATTCGACGCCGCGGAAATCGAGTTCGCGATTCCTTGCATTGGCGCCGAGTCCGGTTCGAAAGTAAGTACACAATTCAGCGGGTAGAACCTGCCAGACCGTATGTCCGTTCGTGGGGGCGGCTGCATAGGGGGACGTCGGCGGCGGAATCACGAACTTTTTAAAGTTAAATCCGTCGGAGCGCCAGATCCCGATTGCGTTCGGAATATTTAACGAGCACTGGCTCCACGCATTGCTATGCATCAAGCCTATTAGTAAAAACGTGGTGGCCGATAATAATAATGTTGCCGCGGGATTTTTACTCATCATGAACTCCTCGGGGCGATTTTGTGAAAATCGCCGGCGAACGACGGGGTGCAAATCGGGGATCGACGCAGTGTACCCCCGACCGGCGTTCGGGCGCCAGTCGGCAAATGCACGCTACGCGCGTTCCAACAAAATCGCGATTCCCTGGCCGCCGCCGATGCACGCCGAACTGAGGCCGTAGCGCTGTCCGGATCGTTGCAATTCCAATGCTAATGAAAACGTAATGCGGGTACCCGTTGCCCCGAGCGGATGCCCGAGCGCGATCGCGCCGCCGTTGACGTTAACTTTATTACGATCGAGTTCCGCGGCTTTTTCGACGGCGAGATACTGGGCGGCGAACGCTTCGTTTATTTCATATCTTCCGATGTCCGAATGTTTCAATCCGGCCTTTTTCAAAGCCATTTCCATCGAGGGAACGGGGCCGATGCCCATTTCGCCGGGTTCGACGCCGGCGATGCCCCACGCGCGGATTCTTGCCAATATTGGCATTCCGTCTTTTTTCGCGCGTTCGGCGGTTGTAACAATAACGGCCGCCGCGCCGTCGACCACGCCCGACGCGTTGCCGGCCGTCACCGTTCCATCTTTACCGAAAGCCGGATTCAATTTTGCCAATTTTTCGGCATTCGTATCCGGTTTGATATGATCGTCGGAATCTACAATTAACATTTCGCGGCCGCGCTTCACTTCGAGCGGCGCGATCTCCTGCGCGAAACGGCCGCTTTTCACCGCGTCGGCGCCGAGGCGGTGGCTGCGGAACGCGTACGCGTCCTGCTCCTCGCGCGAAATGTTATATTTCTTCGCGAGGCGTTCCGCGGTCTGCGCCATATAAAGATTACAAATCGGATCGAGCAGCGATACGAATAACAAATCTTCGAGCTGCGGCGTCGTTCCGAACCGCACGCCTTCGCGAATGCCTCGCACGAGAAACGGCGCCTGCGACATGTTTTCCATGCCGCCCGCGAGGCAGATCTCCGCTTCTTTTAGTAATATCGTCTGGCACGCCGAAACGATCGATTGCAAACCGGAGCCGCAAATGCGGTTCACGGTGAGCGCGGGCGTCGCGATCGGGATTCCCGCGCGCAACGCGACGTGGCGCGCGCCGTAAATCGCGTCGGCGGATGTTTGCAATGCGTTTCCTACAAATACGTGCTCGACGCGTTCGGGAGCCACGTTTGCGCGCTTCATGGCTTCTTTCGCCGCGTGCGCGCAGAGTTGAATCGCGGAAACATCCTTAAATTTACCAAAACCGGGCGTGCCGGAATATTCGGCCATGGCCGTCCGCGCGCCGGAGGAAAGAACGAGTTCTGTCATTGTAATGAATCGCTATTATCAAACTATAAATCGAATTATATATAAATTATTTTCCCGTGAACTTCGCGGGGCGCTTCTCGACGAAGGCGTTCAAGCCTTCCTTCGTATCCTGCGTCGTCGCGAGAATTCCAAACAAATCCGACTCGAGCCGCTGGCCGTCGGCGAGGCTCGTCTCGAGGCCGCGCGAGATCGCCTCCATCGCATACCGGACGGCGATCTGGCCGCGCGAAAGGATGGTTTTTACCAATGTTTCGGTGGCCGATAACAATTCGGCGGATTCGTATACTCGGTTCACGACGCCGACGCGGTGCGCCTCGTCCGCGCCGAAATGATCGCCCGTCAGAATCCACTCGCGCGCGACGGCCGGACCCGCGAGGCGCGCGAGGCGCTGCGTGCCACCGTAGCCGGGAATGATTCCTAATGATACTTCGGGCAATCCTAATTTTGCATTTCTCGACGCGGTGCGCAGCGTGAACGCGAGCGCGAGTTCGAGACCGCCGCCGAGGCAGAATCCGTTGATCGCCGCGACGGAGGGTTTGCCCAGGTTTTCTATAATATTAAGAGTATCCTGTCCGAGCCGCGAATCGGCGCGCGCGGCGAGCGCGTCGGCTTTGTTAGCAAACTCGGCGAGGCCGCCGATGTCGGCGCCCGCGACGAAGAATTTATCTCCCGCGCCCGTGAAAATGACGGCGCGAACGGAATCGTCGTCGCGCAATTGTGTAAAACAACGATTCAACTCGAGCACGACCTGCCGGTTGAGCGCGTTCGCTTTCGGCCGGTCGATCGTGACTCTCGCGATGCCGTCGGTATTTGTAATTTTAAGAAATTCGAAGCTCATGGATATTTTGTCAATGATCGAGATAATAAATAATGAATCGAATAATCCGGAATTGTTACGCGAGCACTTCGATTCGAATTGTTGTAATCGCCATGCGCTCGACGGGTTTCGACATTTCGCCGCCCGCGCCGCGTCCTACTTTGGCGTTGGCGATCTTCTCGAGCGCAGCCATGCTCGCGGCGTCGGAGGGCTCGATGCGGCCGAACGCGGTATATTGACGATCGAGGAACCCCGCGTCGCCGTGGCAAATGAAAAACTGACATCCCGCGGAGTTCGGATCCTGCGCGCGCGCCATCGAAATCACGCCCTTCCCGTGGTGCGTATCGTTAAATTCGGCCTTTAATTTATAACCGGCGTCGCCGGTGCCGTCGCCCTTCGGGCAGCCGCCCTGAATCATGAATTCGCGGATGATGCGGTGAAACGCGAGATTATTATAAAATCCCTTGTCGGCGAGTTTGACGAAATTTTTGATAGTTTCGGGAGCTTTATCGGCGAAGAAAACGAGCGTCATCGTCCCCTGCGGCGTGTCGATGTGCGCGCGAACTTTCGATAAATCGGCCTTGTCAACGTCAATGGGCATGGCGGGAAACCTTTGGTTGGAGATATCGTTTAAATAATGAACGGAAAAATTAAATGATAGAACTTATATTATTTGACCGGAACGGCCGCGGGCGAAGCCTTCGGTTTGCGGTCGATCCAAATGCGCTTGATGCGCACGGGTTTCACGGGACGTTCCGCGAGCAGTTCGCTGCCCGCGCGCGGACCGAACGTTTCGCCGGCTTCGATCGCCTTCACGACGGGCATGCCGTCGACAACTTTCGCAAAAACGGCGTAGCGGCCGACAAATTGCGGCGCGTTTTCAGTACAAATAAAGAATTGTGAAGTCCCCGACGTAAGCGCCGCCGGGTTTTCCTGCAATAGAAGCGCCGAGGGCCATTCGAGTTTTAGTTTACGATCGAGTTCCGCGTCGGTGTCGACTTTGAACGCCGTTGCGAGCGCGGCTCGGATTTGTTGATATAACTCATCGTGCCTGCGGGCGAGGCCGACCGAGCCTTTCTCAAAATTCGCGCGCGTCCGTTCGAGCGGCAGCGGCCGCCGGTCGAACGTCGCGCCGGCGCTTCCGCGAATCGTACTAATATCCTCTATTTTCGACTCGGGGTCGCCGGTTTGAATGCAAAGACTTTTCGCGATGCGGTGAAACGCCTGGCCGTCGTAAAATTTCGATTCTGTTAATTTAAGGAAATTTCGCACGGCGAGCGGCGCGGATTCGGGAGCCAGCTCGAATACTATATTACCCATGTCGGTTTCGACGACGGCGCGCGCGCCCCGCAGATCCTCCACGCGCTCGATCCGAAGCGGCTCGGACCACGCGGCCGGTTTTTCGGACATAAAGAATAAATCGAACGCGTCGCCGGGCGGCGGCGAGATATTATCGAGCGAACATTGTATCGAAAGGCGCGACATCCCGGGGAGTTTCGCATCGCTCCTGTCGCCGCTTTCGGTTTTCGGCCGATAGGCGATCGTCGCGGGTTTGAATTCCTTCGTTTCCGGTTTGATCTCGCGCAATATTAATGATTCGCCCGACAGCCACGCCGCGGGAATTGTTGCCGTCGCCGCGCCCGTGTTTTCGATATGAAGCACGACTTTGAGCGGCGTCCCCTCGATCCAGACGGGCGGCGCGCACTCGATGGATATATGAAATCGGACGGCCGCCGCCGGCGCTGATTGCGCGGGGGCCGGAGACTGCGCCGCCGCCACGGATGCCAACATTAAACTACAAAAAACGTTCGCCTTCACGGCCGCTCCACGCACGTCGCGGCGAGAATCGCCGGCGGTTTTTTTGGTTTTGACATTTCCGACAATTCCGGACTGAACTCGACCGTCGTCATCGCCATCCGGTCGATCACTTCGAAACCATCGAGGACTTTTCCGAAAGATGCAAATTTTCCGTCGAGCGCGTGTCCGAGATTCACGAGGCAAATAAAGAATTGCGACGTCGCGCTGTCCTTGTCCTCGGGAAACCGCGCCATCGAAATCACGCCGCGTTCATGTGTATAATCCGAAAATTCGCCCTTGATTTTGTCGGCATTCGTTTTGGTGCCGTCCGCTTTCACGCCGCCGCCTTGTAACAACTGGCCGCGCTTTACGCGATGAAAGATTAAATTATTATAAAATCCGTCGGACGCTAATTTGACGAAATTCCGCGCCGTCGCCGGCGCTTTGTCGGGACGCAGTCCGATCAGGACGTTGCCCTCGTCGGTTTCCAACAATACCGCGATCTTCGAAAAATCGCCTTTTTTATTATCTTTTTCCTTATCTAATAATTCCACCGGCCGTTCGGCCGCCTTTACGAATTTTCCAAAAAAAGGCTTCGAGCGGTGGCCGTCCTCCAATTGATATGTAATTTCAAAACTACCGGGCGAACCGGCCTCGGCGAGCTGGCCCGCGTCGACGTCGACGATGTACGCGCCCTGTTCGATTCTTACTTTTCCGCTCTGCGCGGACGACGCAAGTTTGCGTTCGCGCCCGTCGGCGCAGCGAATGAATAGATTCGATCCGCCGAGACTTTTGGATAAAACGGCCTCGCGCGTCGATATTACAATTGGGACGGCGCAGCCGAGACGGAACACGCGGCTTTTCGACTCGATCAGCACGGGATCGCTCTGAAGGCGCGACGCGGCTGTCGCACTCGAAAGGAGGGCGAGCGCGCCGAGCAGGGCGACGAACGTGACGAGGATGCCGCGCGTTGAATTCACGCGCCGACTGTAAGCGAAAGAAGTGCCACTTGCAGTCGGTGGCAGGTTGGCGCGGTTTACGCCTTTGGTTTGTCCCCTTCCCATTCGTAAAACCCGCGGCCGGATTTGCGCCCCATTTTCTTTTCGGCGACGAGCTTCTTTAATATTCCCGGCACTTTAAAAAGCGATTCATTAGGATAACGCTTTTCCCAACCGTCGGCGATAAATTGGGTTGTGTCGAGACCAACATAATCGAGCAGGTGCACTGGACCCATCGGAAAATTACAACCAAGCCGCATGGCCGTATCGATGTCCCGCGGCGTCGCGTCGCCGCGCTCGATCATTCGAATCGCTTCCAGCAAGTAGGGAACGAGCAAACGATTCACAATAAAACCGGGCGTGTCCTTCGCCGCGACGGGCGTTTTGCCGCACCGCTTACCGAATTCGAACGCGGCCGCGAACGCCGCCTCCTCGGTCTTCGGCGTGCGAACGACTTCGACCAATTGCATCAATTGCACGGGGTTGAAAAAGTGCAAACCGACCATCTTGCCGGGACGCCCCGAAGCGTCGCCCATTTCGCCGATCGGAAACGACGACGTGTTCGAAGCCAATATACAATTTTCTTTTGTTATTTTGCCGAGATCGGCGAAAAGTTTTTTCTTAACATCGAGGTTTTCGACAATAGCTTCAACCACGAGATCGCAATTGGATAGATCCTGAATGCGCGTCGACGGATGCAAACGATTGCGGACGCCCGCGGCCGCCTCGGCCGTGAGTTTGCCTTTCTCGACGAGTTTGGCGATCGAACCGTCGATGCGCTTCAAACCCTTTTCGAGCGCATCCGCGTCGGCTTCGACGACCGTGACTTCACAGCCTCCCTGCGATGCGACCTGCGCGATGCCGTGGCCCATGAGGCCGCAGCCGACGATTCCAACATTTGAGATTGTCATATGTTTAAAATGGATATCTTACAATTAGATTGGTGAAATATTTGTAATCAGCGGGCCGCCATGATAACGGTGCCGCGCGGCGGATCCTACTTTCCTTTCGCGCGCGACTTCTTCGCGGCCGCAGTCGAGGGAGCGTCTCCGCCGAGCGAAGCAAGAACCTGTTCGTTATGTCCGTCGACTTTCACGGGCGACCATGCCGCCCCGATCTTGCCGTTCTCATCGATAAGAAACGTCGAACGGATGGTGCCGAGCACCTTTTTTCCATACATTACTTTTTCGCCGTACGCCCCGTACGCCTTCGCGACCGCGTTGTCCGCATCTGTTAATAAATCGAACGGCAGCGACTCCTTTTCGCGAAACTTCAAATGCGTCGCGATCTTGTCCTTCGAAACGCCGAGCACCACCGCGCCCATTTTTTGTAATTTTAAATGATCGTCGCGAAACGCGCACGCCTCCCGCGTGCATCCCGGCGTCATGTCGCGCGGATAAAAGTATAAAACTACTTTTTTTCCTTTAAGATCGGAAAGACTAATATTTTCGCCCGACGTGGACGGGAGATCGAATTTCGGCGCGTTGGAGCCAGGTTGGAGTTTCGAAGGCATGTCGAGATGTCAGCAGAATCGCGACGTCGGGGCAAGAATCGGCGTGCTCCGAGGTGGCCGTTCACCTTGAAAATCGGGAATCAAATTCCCGATTTTCAAGGTCAGCTCTCCGATGGATCCTCCGTTCAATCCCACCAACTCCCGAAACGCTGCAAGGCGTCGCTAAATGAACTCTGAAGATTTACCTTGAAAATCGGGAGCCTGATTCCCGATATTCAAGGTGTGATCCTGCGTCCCATTGACCGAGTTGACGGTGTCCAAGCCATTCGGAAGCTCCTGGACCAGTTTCCCATTGTCGGCATCGTTGGATCGCGGCAAATCGGGAAGACGACGCTTGCGCGGATGATCGCGGACACGTTCGAACGAACAAAAACGAAAGTTACAAAATTCGATCTCGAGGATCCGAATGACCTCGCCGCGCTTCAGAATTCCATGGAGACGCTCGCGCCGCTTCAGGGCCTCGTCATCGTCGACGAAGTTCAACGAAAACCCGATCTTTTCCCGATCCTCCGCGTACTCGCCGATCGGCCGTCGAACCGCGCGCAATTCTTAATTCTCGGCAGCACGTCGCCCGAACTGTTAAAACAAAGCTCGGAGTCGCTCGCCGGAAGAATTGCATATTATCATCTCGACGGATTCGGCCTCGACGAAGTGGGCGTCGGGAATTGCAATAAACTCTGGATCCGCGGCGGATATCCGAAATCGTACCTCGCGAAAAACGACGACGAGAGCGCGGTGTGGCGCCGCGAATTCTTACAAACATTCCGCGAACGCGACCTCGCGCAATTTGGAATCATCCGGCCGCCCGAAACGATAAGAATTTTTTTAAATATGCTCGCGCACTACCACGGCCAGACGTGGAACGCCGCGGAATTCGCCCGCGCCCTCGGCGTCGCCGAAAAAACGGTGCGAAGTTATCTCGATATTCTGGTTTCGACATTTCTCGTTTGGAAATTACAGCCCTGGTTCGAAAATCTATCAAAACGGCAGATCAAGGCGCCAAAAGTTTATATTAACGATTGCGGACTTCTGCATTCGATCCTCGACCTCCCCGACGCGGACGCGCTCTCGCGCCATCCCAAAGTCGGCGCATCCTTCGAAGGATTCGCGATGCAACAAATCATCCGCGCAATCGGCGCCCGCCGCGACGAATGTTACTCATGGGGACTCCACAGCGGCGCCGCGCTCGACCTCCTCGTCATCCGCGGCTCCCGCCGCTTCGGATTTGAAGTTAAACGATCGGAATCCCCCGAAGTCACGCCCTCGATGCGCTCCGCGATTGAAAGTCTTCAATTAAATAAACTCACGGTGGTTCATGCCGGCAAACACAGCTATTCGATGAATGATAACATTCGTGCGGTGGCGATAACGAGGGTGTTGGAGGATCTTGATCCATTATAAATAGTAATTAACTATAAAACTCGGACCGGCCCCCTTTTTCTCGGAACTTCCCTCGGAGTTTCACGCGGAGACGCGGAGGACGGAGAGAACGCGGAGAAAACCAAAGATACAATTGTAAGTTCTGGTTTTCTCCGCGTCTCCGCGTGAAACTTTGAGATTCGGAAAGTGGACCAGCCCCCGTTTCTTCCCCCATTCCACCCAAATCCCCAACGATCGCCGGCAGTGGTTCCGCGCGAGTTCCGCAGCCGGCTCTGTTGCAAATGCGCAGCGTTTGCAATTGCCGGCGAGGACTTGTTTGAGCGCCGGAACCACGCCGGCGATCGTATAAAATATTTATATTATTATAAAAAACAAACAACTCACCCCTCAAACTCCACCGCCACGCCCATCCCCCCGCTCACGCAAAGCGTCGCCAATCCAATCTTACTATTTCTTCTCTGCATCTCATGCAGCATCGTCACCACAATTCTCGCGCCCGTCGCTCCGATGGGATGTCCAAGGGCGATGGCGCCGCCGTTTACGTTCAATCGATCTTTTGGAAACTTCAATTCGCGATCGCACGCCACGACTTGCGCCGCGAACGCTTCGTTTAGTTCGATCAGATCGTAATTGTCAATTTTACGATGCGTTCGTTCTAATAATTCGCGCACCGCGGGCACGGGGCCGATGCCCATGATCGACGGGTCGACGCCGACTTCGGATGCCGCGCCGACTTTCGCCAAGATCGGCAATTCGCGGCGGCGCGCTTCCGCCTCAGACATTAATAATACAGCCGCCGCGCCGTCGGTGATGCCCGACGCGTTTCCCGCTGTCACCGTGCCAGTCTTTGCATCAAAAACGGGGGGCAGTTTCGCGAGCGATTCGAGCGTCGCGCCGTCGCGCGGGTGTTCGTCTTTTGTTATGATTGTCGACGCGCCGCGCTCGCCGGGCGCCTCAACGTTTACAATTTCAGCTTCATAACGATTCGCTTTGCGCGCGGCCTCGCATTTTTGTTGCGATTCGAGCGCGCATTGATCCTGTTCGCCGCGCGAAATGTTCATTTGCTTCGCGAGTTTCTCCGCGGTCTCTCCCATCACTAACTTTGACAAAGGACACAAAAAACCGTCCTGGTACATTCCGTCGACGACGCGGTCGTGGCCGATGCGGTAGCCGGTGCGCATTTTTGGTAATAAAAACGGCAGGTTCGTCATCGATTCGCATCCGCCGGCGACCGCCACGCGCACGCGCCCGGCCGAGATCGCGTCGGCGGCGAGCAAAATCGCCTTCAAACCCGACGCGCACGCCATGTTTACAGTAAATGCGGGGGCCGCCTCGCGCATCCCCGACCGTACCGAAACCTGACGCGCGATATTCGGTCCGCTACCGGCCTGACGTCCCATGCCAAATATTAAATAATCCGCCTCGGTCGCGGCGACGCCCGCCCGCGCGAAGAGCCCTTTCACGGCGGCCACGCCGAGGTCGGGCCCCGAAAGCTTCGAAAATCCTCCGAGAAACCGGCCGATCGGCGTGCGAACGGCGTGCGTGATGACAACGGCGTTGGGATCTTTCACAGTGTTCGACGAATTCGTGGTTTGCGGTATCGTAACAGATCCGTTGCCAGAACGGACGTTCTCCATTACAAGGAATACCCCCGAAAGCTGAAGCGTTCCATTCACCCACCATGGATTCGTGCACTCGGTAAACCCAGAAACGCTGTCCGCGCTGCTCGATCTGCTCCGCGACCACTCGCCGTCGGTCGTCGCCGCCGCGCGTGAAAAATTAGTATCGCTCGGCGAACCCGCCGTGGTCGCGCTGCGGAAAGCCGCGGCAGGCGACGACGCGCGCCTCCGCGTCCGCGCGCGCGCGGCGTTATTTGATATACGGCAGGCGGCGGCCGTCGAATCGTTGTTACAATACGCGGCGCTGCCCGCCGAATTATTACAATTGGAGGAGGGCGCGTTTCGAATCGCGCAGATCGAATTTCCCGACCTGCAGCGCGCGCCCTACGTCGCGATTTTGGATTCGCTCGGCGATCAATCCGCGGCGCGCGTCTCCGCATTCACGACGCCGATCGACGCGGCGGGCGAATTCGGCAAAATATTAGCTAAAGAATGCAGATTACAATTAAATCAGGAACATTTCGACGAACCGGATAATAGTTTTATTCATCGAGTGCTCGACCGGCGCAGGGGAATTCCGATTTCGCTCGCGACGATTTATCTTTGCGTCGCGCAGCGCGCCGGGCTTCGGCTCGCGGGCATCGGAACGCCGGGGCATTTTTTATTAAGATATGGCCCGCCCGACTGGGACGTTTATATGGATCCGGCGACCGGCTCGGCGCTGCGCCTCGAAGCGTGCATTCGAATGTTAACAGTGCGCGGATTTCCGGTGGCGCGCGAACATTTTGAACCCGTGGCGCCGCGCGAGATTTTCTCGCGCATGTGCGCAAACCTCGTGGGCGCGTACGAACGTCGGCGATCGCAGGCGAACACGGCGCGTTGGGCGCGGCTGCGCGACGCGTTTCGCGACCGCAACCCGAAACCGGGCAAGTCCGGGCCCTAGTTGATATATCAGATGAATCCAGCGTCGACGGCCGCGTTTCTTTGCATTGTAGCATGCGCGGCCGGGCTCGCCGGCGCGCCGCCCGAACAAGGGTCCGCGAGCCGTCCGCCCGTTCGCGGAATTGTATTCAACGATAAAAATCGCGACGGCGTGCGCGACGAGGGCGAACCGGGGATCGCGAACATTGAAGTTACTAACGGAAAAGATTTTGTAAAGACCGCCGCCGACGGAACGTTTGGAATCGAGCCGGGAAGAGATGACTATATTTCCGTCGTCCGTCCCGCCGATCGTTCGTCGACCGGGCCGTGGTTTTGCAATATTAAGAACGCGGGCGGCGGAACGATCGCTTTTGGTCTCGCCTCCGACGCGCCGACCGGCGATCCGCGCAAACTCGTTCACATTTCGGGGATGAAACTCGAAACGCCAAACGATATAAAAAACGCGCTGGAAATCGCCGGCGAATTGTCGAATCTCGCGTCGCGCCCCGTCTGCGCGATCTCGACCGGCGCCGCCGGCGCGGAATTCGCTAAATTTAAGAAAAACTCGCCGATCGAAATCGACGCGCTCGAGAGCGGCGGCGGCGCGCCGGATCGATTTGTGATCGATCGCGGATTGTTTAGGATTGTGTTTGTTAATAAAGACGGTCCGAACGATAACTTTATCAAAAATGCCTTTGCAAACCTGCCGGTTTATAAGGGCGCCGTGATCGTCTTCGACGACGAGAGCGGTTGGAATTTTTGCGGCGAACTCAACACGCTGACGCAGCGTGGAATTCTACTTTTCGAGGCGCCCTATTGTAGTCTTCGCGGAGCCAATCCGGTCGATGCCGTGCCGGAATCGAAGAGCGCCGGTTCCAAACCGCACGGCCTCGCCGCGTCGATCGGGCCTCTCCTCGTCGCGGGCGCGGACGGATCGCCGCGTTCGTATCGAATTGTAAATTTAATTTCGACCGACGAAACGACGCCATCAACGGTTGAAACCCAAGCGAGGCACCTGCTCGCGCACCGCCGGGTATCGTTTGTATGGCCGCAGGCCGGCTCTTCCGTGCCGCCTGCCGAGATCGACGTCCGCGTGAACGCGTATGATAGTTATCAAAACGCCGTCGAGGGGAAATATACAATTCAAGATTCGGCGGGAAATAGCATTTCGAAGGCATTGAAATTCGACGGCGGAACGCTCTGGCGCGCGCGCGTCGGCGCATCCCAACTTGCCGAGGGGCGCGCCGAAAGCGTTGCTACATTTAAGGACGACAAGGGTTTCGAATGGGAAGTACGCAATTTATTTGAAATTACAACAAAAGCGCCGAAGCCGAAGTTCAACGGCGAGTTCGGAATCGTCACCGACGTCGCGCCTCCGTTACGACTCGACTGGTCGTTGAACTTAGATTTGCCGATTTGTTATACGCCTTTTATTGATTATGATTGGAATGCTCGCGGAGACCTCGAAAGTTTCCGTGACTCGCATGAATATATCCACTTTGAAGGATGTGACGGGACGGGAGTCCAATTCGAACGACTGGTCGATCCCAAGAATGGAGCATCTCGTGATATTAATAAAAAAGACACGCGATCCCTTTTTTTTCCACTATACAGGAATCGACTGGAACAACGGGTCCTCGCGAAAGACCTCGGCCTCTCAAATATTGGTTACGCAACATTCACAATTCGAGACCAAACGCTCGTCTCCAGCGTGAAGAGTGACAACTCCTCGAAGCCCGACGAGCGGATCGAGTTATGGTCGATCCCGAATTTGAAAAGTTGTAATTTTCTGTTGCAAGACATGGGTCACGATGATTCCCACGATTACCGAATTTATTGTATAATCGACTCCAAACTTACTTGTATTTCTCCGACAACCGGAACCCAAATCTGGCAATCTGTACAAAAACTCGGCGACGCGGGTGGCGGTGTTTTTCGTACAAATGACGGCCTCGTCGCCGCCACGGGCGCGGATTCAACAATTCAAGCATTTGATATGAAGACGGGCGCGTGGCGCTGGAAGTGGGAGGGCGCCGCGGCCGCGCTCGACGCGTCCGTTCCCGGTCAACCGCTCGGACGCCAGATCGGCGGCACGCCGGTCGTCTCGGGAAATTATTGTTATTTCGGCGCAAACGACGGGCGCGTGTACGCCGTCGATCTGCGCACGGGCGTCACCGTTTGGTGGTTTCGCCTCGGCGCACCGGTCGCGCTTTCGCCGGTTCTCTACGGAAATTCGTTATTCATCGTCGCCGGCGACGGCCACCTGCACGCTTTTTGTCCATAATGGCGCGTCGTCGTCGATCGCGCAAAAATCGTCGGCATAGCCCGCTTCCTCGACATAACAACTGTGCGTATCATACAAATCCGCGACGCCGACGTCGTCCCGAACCACGGTAAAGGCCGGACCCGCGTCCGGCGCGAATTCGGAGTCGAAGATTCCGTGCATTCCGCCGCGGTGGCGTCCGTTGTCGCCGGTCTGGTTTTGCGTTTCGTTTTCTGTTTTCATACCGATAACGTCGCCCGCGACTTTGAAGAAACTGTGAATTTCCCCCTCCATTCCTAACAATTCGCCGCGCCATGCCCGAACCGCCCCGCACCCCCGCTTCGCGAATTGTTGTCTACCACGCCACGCATCCCGTCGAGGCGAAACTCGTCCGTTCGTGGTTGATCGCCCGCGGCATCGACGACGTGCTGATCGAGGACCGCGTCTATCGCCCCCGCCCCGACGGCGACAAGGACGCGCAGGAATTGTATCAACATTCCGGATATACCGTTTCCGCGCACCCGGATCATGCGTCCGAGGCGCGGGCGGCGCTCGACGAGGCGCGCGCGCAGGGGCGGACGTTTGGTCCCGATTTAAGCGATCTTCGCGGACTCGGTTGAACGCGGGCGGCGGCGCCATGAAACGTATTTGTATATTTTGCGGATCCGCGTCCGGCAACCGCCCGGAATATGTTAAGATTGCGGCCGCGTGCGGCGCGGCGCTCGCGCGCGCCGGCATCGGCGTCGTGTTCGGCGGCGGAAAAGTAGGATTGATGGGCGCGGTGGCCGACGGCGCGCTCGCGGAGCGCGGCGAAATTATCGGTATCATTCCGCGCGCGCTTCGCGACCGCGAATTGTGTCATCCGGGAGTCGCCGACATGCGCGTCACCGGGTCGATGCACGAACGCAAAATGCTCATGCACGATTTGTCCGACGGTTTTATTGCATTGCCCGGCGGACTCGGCACGCTCGACGAATTGTTCGAAACGCTGACGTGGCTCCAGCTCGGTTATCACAAAAAACCCGTCGGAATCTTAAATATTAACGATTTTTACGGGCCGCTCCTCGCGATGCTCGACCACGCCGCCGCGGCGGAATTCATCCGTCCCGAACACCGCGCGATGCTGCTCGTCGCCGGTTCCATCGACGAATTGTTACAAAGAATGCGCGAATTCCAGCCTCCCGGCGGACGCCGGTGGATCCAACGCGCGGACACGTGAGCTGTCCGGCGCCGGGGACGCGTTAAAAACATAACATTTCGCGTTTTTCGAAAAAAACGCTCAAGGAGGGGTGGAAAAAAGTTCGAGAAACACCTGCGCCGGTGTGGAGCGTCCGCACGGCTCGTCATTTGCCTTTCATGATCCCAATCGTGTCCGCTCAGCTCCTCCCGCCTCCTCCGATGAAGTCCGTGCGCGACGGCGAATCGCGCTTGATAAAGAATAAGGGCGCGCGCGAAGGACACGTCTGGGCCGTCGTTCTTGCGGCCGGCGAAGGCAAGCGGCTCGCGGGACTGACGACTGCCATTTACGGTTATCCGCTGCCAAAACAGTTCGCGGTGCTCGACGGCAGGCGTTCCCTTTTGCAACATACGCTCGACCGCATCGCCGGATTTGTACCATTCGAACGCACGTTGGTGATTGTTAGCGAAGGTCATCTGGCGCTTGCGAAAAAGCAATTGGCGGCGTTTCCCGGCGTCGAAATTCTGACTCAGCCGCGCAATCTCGACACGGCGCCCGGCGTATTGTTGCCTTTGACGCACATTCGCAAGCGAGATCCGATGGCGCGGATTGTTTATCTTCCGAGCGACCACCACGTGGCGCGTCCGGAGGTATTTGTAAAATCGCTGCGCGAAGCGCTGCGCGCGGTTTCGATCCGGCCCGAGACGGTGGCGATGCTCGGCGTCGAAGCGGAGCGTCCCGAGACCGAATACGGTTGGATTCGCCCCGGCGCGTCCGCAAATGATAACGATTCGCCGCGGCCGATCGTTGAATTTATAGAAAAGCCCGATCCGGCGTCCGCGGTATTGTTAAAACAGAGCGGTTGTCTCTGGAACACGTTCGTCTTCGCGGCCCGCGCGTCGACGCTCTGGAAATTATTCGAGAAAACGCTGCCGGAGCACGCGCGCGCGTTCGAACGATTCGCGCCGTCGATCGGCACGCACGACGAGCCCGCCGCGCTCGAACAGTTGTATCAGATCACGACCGCGGCCAATTGTAGTAAATCGGTCTTCGAACCGGCGCGCAACCTCGTCGTGATCAAAGTCGAAGGCTCGGGCTGGTCCGACTGGGGCTCGCCGAAGCGCGTGTTCGAATCCCTCGCGGGCACCGCCGCGGGCGCGGCGCTGGCGAGAAACGCGAGCGAACCCGTCGCTACTGTATCGTTAGTTTAAGTCCGCTCGACGAACTCAAACTCATCGATCCGAGCGGGCACGCGCCCGCCCAGTAACTGATCGTCTGGTAATAGTAATTTTTACCGATCAGCGACGCATTGTTAGGAACGGCGACTTTAACATAACCGTGGCCCGTGTTGTCGCTGACCATGTCGAGCGCGATGATTTCGGTGGCGTTCGAGAGGCCGACGAGGAATACGCAGCCCACGCCGAGCGGATCGGACCCGTTTGCGTCGGGCGCGTCGGTCACGAGGCCGAGCGAAAGTGTATTGTTAGGAACGTGATTGCATGTAAACGAAAAGTCGGCGTTGCCCGTCGCCGGCACGGAGCCGGTGAACGAAAGTTGCGCGCCCGAGCAGCCGGGCGTTCCGTTTCCGTATATTTGCACGCCGATCGGAAACAGCGACAGAAATTGTACCATTCCGGACACGGGTCCCGAATTATTTGCAAACGGCGCGCCCGCGACGAGATCGCCGAAATTATTATGATTGAGATCGCCGCCGCCGGCGATCGCCGCGCCGAATCGTTGATTCTGCGCGTTGCCGAGGAATGTATACATTTTCGACGCGTCGACGCCGCTGTAAACGTTGACGCAGCCCGTGGCGCCGCCCGGCGAATTATTATAATCGGGCGCGCCCGCCGCGAAATCCGCGCGGCCGTCATTGTTTACATCGCCCGCGAACGCGACGGATGCGCCGAGGTGCGCCCCCGCCGCGGTTCCGTACATCGAATAGATCAAAACGTTCGTCGCGCCCGAATAGACGCGGACGACGCCGCATGCGCCGAGATTGTTAGCATTAAGATTCGGCGCGCCGACGATGACGTCGGGCGTCCCGTCTCCGTCGACGTCGCCGCCGCCGGCGACCGACGTTCCGCAGAGCGCGCCGCCCGGAACTTCGATAAACATTCCGAGCACGAAACCGGTCTTGCCCGAGTACGTCCGCGCGACGCCGTTGTCGACGCTTATAAACGTTTCGTGGGGAGCCCCCGCGATGACGTCCGCGTAGCCGTCCTGATTGAGATCGCCCGCGCCCGCGACCGAGGTCCCGAACTGCGCGCCCGCGGAATTGCCGCTCCAGTTATATAATGAAGCGCCGTTCGCGCCCGACCAAACATTCACGCGGCCGGACAGACCGCCGTTCGCGTTCGCGAGCGGACTGCCTGTTATCAAATCGGGAACGCCGTCTTTGTTAACATCGCCCGCGCCGGCGGCCGCGTAGCCTAGAAATTCGTTGGGATTGCCGACGATGAGGCGAATCACGAGGCCCGACTGGCCGGAATATACAAATAATGCGCCCGTATTGAAACTAAACGCCCCCGAGTCGTAACCCGGCTCCGAAATAGCATAATCCGGAACGCCGTCGCCGTTGACGTCGCCGATCGCGGCGACCGCCGCGCCGAACCGATCGTTTACATTGCTTCCCGTGGCCGTGCGCAGAAGCGCGCCCGTCGCGCCCGAGTAGAGCCGCGCGGCGCCGACGTTCAAGCGATTATTTATAATTTCGCCGGGCGAACCCGCGAGCACGTCCGCCACGCCGTCGCCGTCGACGTCGCCGACGATCGCGACGCTCGCGCCCAATTGTGCATTGATGGAATCGTCGCGGATTAGATATAATTGCGAAAAGTTGGAACCCGAGAAAACCTGCACGCAGCCTTCGCCATTATTAAAGTCCGCGGATCCCATCGCGAAATCCGGTTTGCCGTCGTGATTCACGTCGCCCACGTACCCGACGGAAAAGCCGGAGTACGCATTCGCCGCGGGACCGAATTCGGATATAATAACATTTCCGGTCTTTCCCGAGTAAAGCCAGCAACTGCCGGACAACGGTACATTGGGAAATATGTTGCCTGCGCCCGGCGCGCCGACGACGAAATCGTCATATCCGTCGCCGTTGACGTCGTGCGCCGCGCCAACGCTGTCCCCCATTTCAAAATTAGTACCTCCATACACCGTCTTGATCACGCCGCCGTGCCATCCATTATAAACAGTGGCCGATCCCGCGTAGGCGCCCTTCGTGGAGTCGATCGGTTTTCCTATAATTAAATCCATCGTCGCGTCCTTGTCGACGTCGCCCGCGGCGGCGAAGGCGCCTCCGAACCACTCGCCGTCGACCGTTCCGAGAAATGTATTAATATACGATCCGTCGGCGCCCGAGAGTTCATAAATAATACCTTTGTTCCCATCGAAATACGGCGCCGAGGCCGCGAAATCGGGAATGCCGTCGCCGAGGACGTCGCCGAGCGAGCGCACCCGGTATCCGAGCCCTTCGTTTATAACCGGGATCGACCAATTCCAGATGGCGACGCCGTTCTTACCATTAAATGCGCCGACCG
Organism: Planctomycetota bacterium; assembly: GCA_016200225.1. Taxonomy (GTDB): domain Bacteria; phylum Planctomycetota; class UBA1135; order UBA1135; family JACQFD01; genus JACQFD01. Next base: position 10,038 of record JACQFD010000009.1, on the reverse strand, counting down.
CGCCCGTGTATGTTCCCGCGGCGTTCGAATTCGGTTCGCCAACAATAAAATCGATTGTTCCGTCGAGATTGACGTCGGCGACGTCGAACGATGTGCCGAATGCGCCGTTGTACACAGGTGCCGGCGATTGTATTAATAATATTTGAACGCCGGTCGTTCCCGAATATACACGAACGTTTCCGGGGCCGGCTCCCGACGTGCCGTTGCCTCCCGCGCCCGGATAGGCGACCGCGAAATCCGGATGGCCGTCGCCATTGATATCAAATCCGCCCGCGACGTCGCGTCCGCACTCCTCGTCGGATATCGCGCCGGTCATATAATATATTAACGATCCTGTCTTGCCGGAGACGACGCGCGCGGCGCCGTTGTGCGTTTTGCCGTTCGAGTCCGCGAGAAACGACCCAATGATAATATCATCAAATCCGTCTCCGTCGATGTCGCCCGCGGGCGCGAGGCGCGCGCCGATCCCCGACTTTCCCGTCGGATGCGGCGGCGGCGTAATTATTTGAAGCACACCCTGCGCCGCCGCTGCGTGCGCGAAGAGGCCGATCGTTAAAAATGAGGAAACCGCAAGAGTGTTGGAACGTGTGTACATGCGACCGCGTGACGTGAGGAGTGCTTTGTAGAAAGTCAATAAGAACTCCTGCAGCGCCGGGGGAAAAGTGTTACACGGGGACTCTCGCGGGCCCTCGACGGCGCGCAACGTCGGCGCGTTTGCGCGCTCTCCAAATTATATCAAATACGCCGCCGCGAAACCGAATTGCGCGACCATCATCATTCTGTACATGTGCGTCCACGAAGGATGATTTTCGGAGGTCGCGAGCGCTTCGGGGTCGCGCAAAATCAACCAGACGGTGTAGGCGCCGTAACCGACGAGCGCGGCGGTGAGGCCGGAGAGAACATAAACGTTTCCCGTCAGGAACGGGAGCGATTGTACAATTCCGTCGGCGCCGTGGAAATCGCGTTTTAATAACATTCCGAGCGGAATGAGGAGCCACGGAAAGATAAAGAACGGCGCGATTTGCCAGGCTGCGCTACGCACGCCGTAGCGGACGGGCAGAGTATAACATTTCGCGGCGAGGTCGCCCTTCATGTCCGAAAAATCCTTCGTCGCGGACGCGCCGAGGAGGAAACTCATGAAAACGGCGCCGATGAACCAGGGTTCGACGTCGGCGAGGACGGTGCCGACGCAGCTCCAGCCGCAGACTTTTAGTAAACATCCGCGCGGAATCGCGATGGTGATCTGCGCGGGCCACGCCCAGCGTTTTGTGCGGACGGGCGGGCAGGAGTAAATTAATGTAAATATCGCGCCGAGCGTCGCGATCGTGAAACATTCATGTTCGGCGAAAAATCCCGCGATGCCCGGCTGGCCGCGGAGCGGCGTCACGAAGTACGCGGCGCCGACCGATATTAAATATAATATAGTAAAATAAACGATCGTCTCGGCGACGGTCACCTGGCCGGCCGGGAGCGGCCGCGTCGGTTTGTTGATAGAATCGTTTTCGAGGTCGGTCCATTGATTTAAAACGTTCGAGGCCGCGTTCAGCGCCGCCGCCATGAGCGATCCGATCAGTAAAAATGGCCAGACTTCATTTAACAAATCCATCCGCGTCATGTGGCGGTGCGACGCCACGGCGCCGACGGCCGAGAACGCGCCCGAGAGCATGCCGAGCAGCGGCGGCAGCAGCGTGAACGGGCGCGCGAAGCGCCAATATATGATAAATTTCGAATCCTTCGGTTTGGAGTCGGCGCTGGAAGTCACGGCGTTGAAGCGGATTTATTAGTTATTTATTAGATTAAAGCGATTCTGAAATGTTTATAAACGAAACAGCGCACACATCCCGAGGGCGGCCGCGCCCCCGGCGACGCAGAGTAGAAAATTCGATAATTCATGATCGAGTTTCTTGCGGCCGACCATGAAGGCGTTCATCCACGATTCGAAAACGTTTCCGAGAAACGCGGCCGCGACGACGACCGATGCGCCTTTCCATGGATCGAACGGTTGATAATAATTCTTCGCGAGCGCTCCGAAAACCGCGAGCGCGACCGCGGCGACGATGCCCGCCGCCGTTCCCTCGACCGAAACGGCGCCGATCGTGCCAGGAGCCACGCGCCGGAAACTTGTTAATAATATAGGCGTGCGGCCGATCGCCTTGCCCACTTCCGTTCCCGCCGTGTCCGCCGCCGCCGTCGCGAAGGTTGCTACAAATGCGACGTGCCAGATGCCGTTCCACGCGCTCGCCGGATCTGTAAACAACGCGGCGCACCACGCCGCGAGCAATCCGGGCATGACCTTCGCGAGCGCGTTGCGCGCGCCGCGACGCCCGCCGGACGCCTCCGCGATGCCGCGCGATTCTTTAACGCCAGCCTTAAACTTCGTCAACCCCGAACCGATGATAAAGAATAAAAACAATACGCACCAGCCCTGCCAGCCGGCGATCCACCACAAGATCGATCCGAGCATGACGCCCGCGAGCAATCCGGAGCGGCCGACGGTGCGCGCGAAGAACGCGAGCGCGCCGAACGCGACGTTGACGACGAGAATCAATCGGATATCGTTTGGATCCATGTTTTCGTTAATTAAATAATAGACTGAATCGCCTTCGTCAACGGATCGCAATACAACAATACTGCGCCGGCCGCCAGCGCGGTTCGAAAATTATCGTCCAGCTTCACGCGAATCGTCTCCGCGAGCGCAGCCGCGGAGGCCGCCGCCCCCGCCGCCAGCCAGACCGCCGGCGCGCCGAGGCCGCCGGACGACGCGCGAATTGTATAATCGCTTTCCGTGCCCCAAATTGCCAGGTGCGCGTTCAACGTGGCTAGCCACGGCCTCTGGCCGAGAATATGAAGATACTCCTCGCCGAAAATACCGAACGTTCTCGGCTCCGCCGCTTCGACAATACTATAAGCGATCGCTCCCGCACAGGTTCCAAAACATACAAAAGCGGCGAATCCCTGCCAGCTCTTGTCGGGGTTCCACGGCAATTTGTTACGTCCCATGGATCGGCCGATCAACGCGGCCATCGAGTCGCCGATCGCTAATATTGCCCACGCACCCGCCGCCGTCCTCAGCGGGAAAAGGATAACTAACAATAACACGGCCATCGGATACGCGCGCACGCCCGCGAATTTCCCTTCATCGGGCCGGAAAATCCTCGGCGCGATTCGAGGTAACAAAAACATGTTCATCAAAATGCCGCCGACGCAACAAATCAGCACGGCGGGCCACGGAATCCATAACAAAAGCAATGAGAGGGCGCCCACGGACGCGTGGGTCAGCCGGCGCATGGCTTCGCTTCGCGCTATGGGCGGCATGCCGTTCTCGTTATTGTTAGTCTCATCGTATTCTCATCGGTACGGGATCCATCTTAACTTATACGCGGTCATCTGATATACGGGCTCGGGACCGTGTTCGCGGCCCTGCGCGTCGGTGAAGGATATATCAAAATGCGGCGGAAACACACTCGTTTCGGCGAACTCGCCGTTTTCATACCGAAGCGCGGTCGAACCCGCCTTGATTTCGCGCTGGAGCCAGACCGGCGCCGTGTCGGCCGCCTCAAGGTGCCGTTCGATCTGCGACTCGGGAATGCCATAATACAATTCGAGGAATCTTTGCAAATGAAAAAGATTCGTGATCGGCGGTTCGGTCAGAATCAGCCGCGCCGGACGGTTTGGCGGCAGATGTTCCGCCAGTTTGATCGTAAACGACGTCTGCGCCACGGAAAACGGTTGATAATATTTAAGATTCATCGTCCGCAGCGACCACGCGTTCCAGCAAAAGTAAAATAATAAAATCATTGAGGCGGCGGCGCGCGCCGGACGCGGCCCCGAACATTCGTACAATAATGCGAGGCAGAGCGCCGCGCCGACCGTCGCGAAATAATATAAACGATAGGGCGTTCCCATCTGTAACATCGTGGTCGACGTTGGCGCGAGCGCGACGAACGCCAGCGCGGCCGCGAACAGCCCGTGCAGGATTAAATCCCGCCGAAAGATAATTAATATGATAAACAAACCCGCGACCGCCGCCGCGCCGGCCCAAACGCTCATGTCGCCCTTCGTCCCCGCGCCTTCGCCGACACAGCCCACGGGCGAGAACAGAAAAACGAACGCGCCGAGGATCCGCGGAAGTGTAATATTCTTAATATTCGCGCGGGCATTGTCGCCCGCGCCGTTGGCCCCGCTTGCGGCTTCGCTCATGCGCGGGTTTTCATGGAAGAAAAACCAAACGGCGAGAGCGATGAGCGCATATCGCACGAGCGCGATCAGCGCATATCGCACGAGCGCCTTTCGATTTGAGAGTTTTCGCCAGTTGATACATAATAATTCCGCGAGCGGCACCCACGCGACGGCGGTGACGCCCGTTTCTTTAGTAAAAAGCGCCGCGAGCACGAGCAGCGGCGCGATCAGGATCCTCGCGCCGCCGGACTCGGCGGCCGAGAGGTTCGCGAGCATCGCAAGGATCGCCATCGTCGCGACCATGCTCGAATTGTGCGCCGCCATCCAGAGCGTCGATTCGCAATGCGAAAAAAATGTTATAAATGCGAGCGCCGCCACCCAACAGGCGCCGGCCGAAAGCCGGATCGCGCGCGCGAGCCGCCATACTAAAAATCCCGTGAGTCCGTGGATCGCGATTCCAATAATAAAATACGGCAGCGGATTCAGTTCGAAAACACGATATAACACCCAGATGTAAAATGACCAGAGCGGCCGGTACCAGCCGAGCGGCGAAATGGTAAAAACCTTGAGCGGCTCGTGCAGGTGCTGCCGCGCGTCGTTCAAGAACGTCGAATCGTCGTTAAAGAACTTATTTCCGAGAGCGCTTGCATAAGTTATGAACGAAACCGCGAGGCACACCGCGAGCACGATCCATGCGCGTTCGAGGAACGCCGGTGTGCGCGGTTGCGTCGGATCTGTGGTCAAGGAGCGAATCAATTTACTGGACGGCGCGTAAATCCATGCGGACGGCCAGTCGATGCTGGCGTTTCCCCTGAGCATCCACCATAATTCTCACACAACTGCTTCAAGGTCCGGGAAGCCGGTGCGAATCCGGCGCGGACCCGCCGCTGTAAGTGATGACGGCCATAAGAATTTTCCGGTAGTGGATTCCGTTTGAGTAGAGGTCAGCCATGGCCTCGAACGCTCGAATGAACCCACTACAAAAGCCACTGGTGTCACAACCGGGAAGGCGATGACCTCGACGCTCGCGCGTCGCATCACGAGCCAGAAGACCGCCTTGAAGCCTTGCTTGGAGTCCGGCATGGCGTCCATGCCGATAACTTCCGGCGAGTTTCCATTCGACCAACCGGCGCGGAACTCCGGAACAAGGACCTACACAAATGCCCCGAATCACGCGGGTTTACACCCGAACGGGCGACGACGGCCGCACGAACCTCGGCGGCGGACAGCGCGTATCCAAAGATTCCGCGCGGATCGAAGCGTACGGGACGGTCGATGAGTTAAATTCGACGATCGGCGTCGCGATCGCCATGACGCCGAACACCGCGATCGCGGATGCGCTACGAAATATACAAAACGAATTGTTTCATTTAGGTTCGGATTTGTGTATTTTGGAAGAAGATAAACAAAAAATGCCCGTTCCTACCATTCAGGAACGACACGTCGCGGCGCTCGAAACGCTCATGGACAAATTCACCGAGGAACTCGAGCCTCTCGCGAATTTCATATTGCCGGGCGGAACGCCGGGCGCGGCACAGTTGCACGTCGCGCGTTGCGTTTGTCGCCGCGCCGAACGCAACGTCGTGACGCTCTCGCATTCGGAGCCCGTCGGAGCGTTTACTGTTATTTATCTAAACCGATTGAGCGACGCGCTGTTCGTGATGGCGCGTTACGAGAACAAAACGCGAAACATAAACGATCCCGTCTGGGACAGCCGGCGATAGAAAATAACTCATTTTTTTATAAATCATTTAATACTACATGCGAATCGTTTCTTTATTGCCTTCCGCGACGGAAATCGTGTGCGCGCTCGGCGCGAGGCCGGACCTCGCGGGCGTTTCGCACGAATGCGATTTTCCGTCGGACGTGATCGGTCTGCCGGTTTTGACGGCGCCGCGCGTCGATACAAAAACGTCGAGTTTACAAATTGATAAAAACGTGCGCGGCGCCGCGGCACAGGCGCTCGCAATTTATCAATTGGACCGCGAAAAGTTGAAAGCGATCTCCCCCGACGTCATCGTGACGCAGGATTTATGCGATGTCTGCGCCGTTTCGTATAATGACGTTCGCGACGCCGCGAAAGAGATCACGGGCAAGAAGGTCGAAATCGTAAGTTTAAAGCCCGAGCGGTTTTTTGATATCTTCGACGACATCGTGCGCGTCGGCGAGGCCATCGGGCGCGTCGAGCGCGCCACGTCGCTCGTCGCCGAATTGAAGTCCCGCGCCGCCTCGATCAAGGAGCGCGCGTCGCGCAATTCGGTGCGGCCCGAAATATTAACGATCGAGTGGCTCGATCCCGTGATGATCGGCGGTACGTGGATGCCCGAAATGATCGATATGTGCTTCGCCGTTCCTTTAATAACAAAACCGGGCGAAAAATCGCCCGCCGTGACGTTGCAACAATTGGAAGCCGTCAACCCCGAGGGCGTCCTGATCAAGCCATGCGGATTCGACATCGCGCGCACGCTGACCGAATTGCAATTATTAAAGAAAAACCTGCCGTGGGACGATTGGGACGTCGTCATGCAGGGACGAATTTACATTTCCGACGGCAATCAATATTTCAACCGGCCGGGGCCGCGCATCGTCGAATCGCTCGAAATCCTCGCCGCGTGCGTCCATCCCAAACAATTCCGCGACTTCCGTATGAAACACGCCAAGGACGTCGTCGAGGTGCAGATGGACCTCACGCTGAAGCGATGGGACGAGGAGTACATCGGAATTGAGTAAAATTCCAGGAATGTTTATATCCAATCGCGCCGCGCGCGCGGCGATTCTTTGTATTTGCGCCGCGTTCGCGTTCATAACGATCGCCTGCGACGGCGACAACGCGGCCGCCCCGCGTTTCGCGGCCGCGCCGAGGCGAATTTGCAGCGTGAATCTCGGCGCCGACGAAATATTGTATGAACTTGTCGGCGTCGAACGCGTCGTCGCCGTGAATGTTTATGTCGACGACGCGGGTCTTTCGAACGTCGCCAATTTGTATCCCGACCACATTCCGCGCGTGCGCGCGGAACTCGAAAAGATTCTCTCCCTCGAGCCCGATCTCGTCTGCGTCAATCCTTACAATGCGGCCGATTTTTTGGATGTATTACAAAAATCGGGACGGCCGTACTTTCGCCACGACGAGCTCACGTCGATCGAAGGAATTGAAAATTGCATTCGCGCGCTCGGCCACCGCGTCGGCGAACCGCGGAAAGCGGAGGAAATGATACAAACGATGGAGACGCGGCTCGCGCGCGTCGACGAAAAATTATTAAATCTAAAGAAAAAACCGCGCGTCGTTTATTGGGCCGCATCGTGGACGATGGGTTCCAACACTTCCATCGACGAAATCATCCGCCGCGCGGGCGGCATCAACGCCGGCGCCGAAAACGGCCGCTTCGGTTCGTATGAAATCGCCGTCGAACGGATGCTCGCGCTCGATCCCGATATATTATTATTGGACGCGCGCGACTCGCTCGCCGACCTTCCCGGTCGCGCCTTGCCGCCGCAATTGTTAAAAATGCGGGCCTGCGCGCAGGGACGCGTCGTCCGCGTCCCCGGCCGCGCGCTCACCGCGCTATCGCAACATATCGTGAGCGGCGTCGAAATATTAGCAAAGGAGCTTCACCCCGAGCGATTCGGCGCCGCGCGCGCCGGCGCCGGCGAAGCGGGCGATTCGTCCGGCGCCAACGCCGTTGGAGAACCCGCCCGGAAATGATCGTTTCGAAAACGCTGCGCGTTTCCTTATTATTACTGTTCGTCGCGATCACGCTCGCCGCCGCATTCGGCACCGTGGACATTCCGCCGTCGCGGGTCGCGCGCGTTTTCCTCGGCGCGCTCGGCATCGGCGACGTGTCCGACGTTTCAGAATCGGAAAAAATAATATTACTATTCGTGCGGTTTCCGCGCGTTTGTTTGTTGGTTCTGGTCGGCGGCGCGCTCGCGATCGCGGGCGCGACGCTGCAGGCGATTTTTCAGAATCCGATGGCCGACCCCGGCGTTCTCGGCGTCACCGGCGGCGGCGCGTTCGGCGCCGTTCTTACTATTTATCTCGGCTGGGCCGAGACCGTCCCGCTTTCGCTGCCGACGTTCGCGTTCGCCGGCGCGCTCACCGGAGCAATGTTAGTGTTTGTGCTCGCGCACCTCGGCGGGCGCCCGTCGACGGCTTCATTATTATTAACCGGAATCGCGATCGGCACGCTCGCGGCGGCCGGAATGTCATTATTACTTGTAGGAACGACCGACTACCGCGTAAAACAAGTGATCTTCTGGCTCGTCGGCGGCGCCGAGGGGCGCACGTGGCAGCACGTGGAACTGTGCGCGCCGTTCATCGTCGTGGGCGCGATTATATTATTAGCATGCCACCGCGTCGTCGACATCCTCGCGCTCGGCGAAGACCACGCGCTCTCGGTCGGCGTCCCTGTCGGGCCCGCGCGGCTGCTTTTATTAGTAGCGTGCGCGCTCGTCGCGGGCGCCGCCGTTTCGGTCGCCGGATCGATCGCATTTGTAGGATTGATCGTCCCTCATTCCATACGATTCCTCGTCGGATCGCGTTCCCGACTGCTCCTTCCGACGTCGTTTCTCGGCGGCGGCGCGTTTTTGGTATTATGCGATTTAATAGGGCGCGTTTGCTCGACAACACAGGAGATCCATCTCGGAATTCTCACCGCGTTTCTCGGCGTTCCGTTTTTATTAGCACTCATTTACCGTTCGAAGCGGGTCGCCATATGATACAAAAAGTCGCGGCACCGCAACTCGCGGCGTTCGATGCAACATTCAACGTCGCGGGCGTCCGCGCGATCGTCGACCGCGTATCATTACAATTTACAGCCGGCGCGTGCACCGCGATTATCGGGCCGAACGGCAGCGGCAAAACGACGCTGCTCCGCATGCTCACGGGCGTGCGCCGCCCGTCGTCGGGACGCGTCGAACTCGAGGGAAAGAACATACAACAATATTCGCGTCCCGAAATCGCATGCAGGATCGCTTACATGCCGCAGAACACGTGGTCGGATTTTGATATTAACGTTGCCGACGCCGTTGCAATGGGCCGATTCCCCCACCTCGGCGCGTGGCGTTCGATGACCGCGGCCGACCGCGACGCCGTCCACGCGGCCATGGAACAAACCGGCGTCGCGGGACTCGCGCGCCGTTCGATTCCCACATTATCGGCCGGCGAGCGCCAGCGCGTTTTCCTCGCGCGCTCGCTCGCGCAGGGATCGCCAATATTAATTTTCGACGAACCGACGAGCGCTCTCGACATCGGCCACCAGATCGAATTGATGGATATTATCCAAAAGTTAAGATCCGAAGGCAAAACCATCCTCGCCGCCATCCACGATCTCCGGCTCGCATGGGAACATTTCCCCCGCGCGATATTGCTAAACTCCGGCCGTGTCACCGCCGACGGCGAAACACACGAAGTCATCGGCGGCGAAGCCGCCCGCGCCGCATTCGGAGTGCGAATTGATACATCAAAAGAATTAAGATTTGAGCGGAGATAGAGTGCTCTGGCGCCGCATGGCGCTTTTCGCTCTGGCGCCGCGGGGCGCATTCACTTTCGTCAATAATTATTATTTATTATTTTTTTATAATATTTAATATATTTCTCCGATCGTCGGCAGTGGTTCCGGCGCTCGAACAGGTCCTCGCCGACGATGGCGGCGCTGCGCGCCGCCATCCCTCGGCTGCGGAACTCGCGCGGAACCACGGCCGACGATCGTTGGGGATTTGGGGGTTTGGGGATTTGGGATCTGTTGCTTGTGTCATGTGGCCGGGATCACTGACGGCGAGGCGGTCGCGCGACGCGCGGTGTGGCCGCGCTTGCGCGGGCACGCGCGCGCCGCGACGGCCGAGCAGCCGCGCTTATATTAG